>NZ_CP149571.1:1580000-3065586 GCF_037890695.1 Aeromonas jandaei
ATAGTGAACCAGTACCGTGAGGGAAAGGCGAAAAGAACCCCTGTGAGGGGAGTGAAATAGAACCTGAAACCGTGTACGTACAAGCAGTGGGAGCCCTTCGGGGTGACTGCGTACCTTTTGTATAATGGGTCAGCGACTTACATTTTGTAGCGAGGTTAACCGTATAGGGGAGCCGTAGGGAAACCGAGTCTTAACTGGGCGTCTAGTTGCAAGGTGTAGACCCGAAACCGGGTGATCTAGCCATGGGCAGGTTGAAGGTTGAGTAACATCAACTGGAGGACCGAACCCACTAACGTTGCAAAGTTAGGGGATGACCTGTGGCTGGGGGTGAAAGGCCAATCAAACTCGGAGATAGCTGGTTCTCCCCGAAAGCTATTTAGGTAGCGCCTCGGACGAATACTACTGGGGGTAGAGCACTGTTTGGGCTAGGGGGTCATCCCGACTTACCAACCCCATGCAAACTCCGAATACCAGTAAGTACTATCCGGGAGACACACGGCGGGTGCTAACGTCCGTCGTGAAGAGGGAAACAACCCAGACCGCCGGCTAAGGTCCCAAAGTTCTGGTTAAGTGGGAAACGATGTGGGAAGGCTCAGACAGCTAGGATGTTGGCTTAGAAGCAGCCATCATTTAAAGAAAGCGTAATAGCTCACTAGTCGAGTCGGCCTGCGCGGAAGATGTAACGGGGCTCAAACCAGGCACCGAAGCCGCGGATTTGCACTTAGTGCAAGTGGTAGGGGAGCGTTCTGTAAGTCTGCGAAGGTGTATCGAGAGGTATGCTGGAGATATCAGAAGTGCGAATGCTGACGTAAGTAACGATAAAGGGGGTGAAAAGCCTCCTCGCCGGAAGACCAAGGGTTCCTGTCCAACGTTAATCGGGGCAGGGTGAGTCGACCCCTAAGGTGAGGCCGAAAGGCGTAATCGATGGGAAGCAGGTTAATATTCCTGCACGACTTGTAATTGCGATGGGGGGACGGAGAAGGCTAGGTGGGCCAGGCGACGGTTGTCCTGGTGAAAGTGCGTAGGCGGTACCTTTAGGTAAATCCGGAGGTGCAACGCTGAGACACGAGACGAACACACTACGGTGTGGAAGCCATTGATGCCCTGCTTCCAGGAAAAGCCTCTAAGCTTCAGATTACAAGTCATCGTACCCCAAACCGACACAGGTGGTCGGGTAGAGAATACCAAGGCGCTTGAGAGAACTCGGGTGAAGGAACTAGGCAAAATAGTACCGTAACTTCGGGAGAAGGTACGCTCTTGTTGGTGAAGTCCCTTGCGGATGGAGCTGACGGGAGTCGCAGTGACCAGATGGCTGGGACTGTTTATCAAAAACACAGCACTCTGCAAACACGAAAGTGGACGTATAGGGTGTGACACCTGCCCGGTGCCGGAAGGTTAATTGATGGGGTTAGCGCAAGCGAAGCTCTTGATCGAAGCCCCGGTAAACGGCGGCCGTAACTATAACGGTCCTAAGGTAGCGAAATTCCTTGTCGGGTAAGTTCCGACCTGCACGAATGGTGTAACCATGGCCATGCTGTCTCCACCCGAGACTCAGTGAAATCGAATTCGCCGTGAAGATGCGGTGTACCCGCGGCTAGACGGAAAGACCCCGTGAACCTTTACTACAGCTTGGCACTGAACATTGAACCTACATGTGTAGGATAGGTGGGAGGCTTTGAAGGCGTGACGCCAGTTGCGCTGGAGCCGTCCTTGAAATACCACCCTTGTATGTTTGATGTTCTAACGCAGGACCCTGAATCGGGCTCGCGGACAGTGCCTGGTGGGTAGTTTGACTGGGGCGGTCTCCTCCCAAAGAGTAACGGAGGAGCACGAAGGTTGGCTAATCCTGGTCGGACATCAGGAGGTTAGTGCAATGGCATAAGCCAGCTTAACTGCGAGACGGACAGGTCGAGCAGGTACGAAAGTAGGTCATAGTGATCCGGTGGTTCTGAATGGAAGGGCCATCGCTCAACGGATAAAAGGTACTCCGGGGATAACAGGCTGATACCGCCCAAGAGTTCATATCGACGGCGGTGTTTGGCACCTCGATGTCGGCTCATCACATCCTGGGGCTGAAGTCGGTCCCAAGGGTATGGCTGTTCGCCATTTAAAGTGGTACGCGAGCTGGGTTCAGAACGTCGTGAGACAGTTCGGTCCCTATCTGCCGTGGGCGTTGGATGATTGAAGGGAGTTGCTCCTAGTACGAGAGGACCGGAGTGAACGAACCTCTGGTGTTCGGGTTGTCACGCCAGTGGCACTGCCCGGTAGCTAAGTTCGGAATCGATAACCGCTGAAAGCATCTAAGCGGGAAGCGAGCCCTGAGATGAGTCATCCCTGACCCCTTGAGGGTCCTAAAGGGCCGTTGGAGACCACAACGTTGATAGGTGGGGTGTGTAAGCGCGGCGACGTGTTGAGCTAACCCATACTAATTACCCGTGAGGCTTAACCATACAACACCCAAGAAGTGTTCTAAGGCTTGTAGCAAATACGAAGCGAACTACTTACATCAGCTTTCTCAGATTGAAGATTTTGCCTGGCGGCAATAGCGCCGTGGAACCACCTGATCCCATGCCGAACTCAGAAGTGAAACGCGGTAGCGCCGATGGTAGTGTGGCATTCGCCATGCGAGAGTAGGACACTGCCAGGCACCCAATACAAGAAACCCCGCTCATCGAGCGGGGTTTTTTATTGCCTGAAAATTACGCCACCTTCCCGAAAAGCCTCTATTTCCACTAATCCATTCAATCACTTCGCTTTTTAATCCTTTTCTATTCAATTCTGTTGCACCAAAACCGGAGTGATCTTGCTCTCGCCTTTTGACTCGCTCATCCGGGTTTGGGCATAAAAAGTACAGAATGTGATGATTCTACCTTTCTTGTGATTCCCGCTCTGCTTTAATGCCTTCGTCCACATGGATGGACCAAGGAATCACAATAAATTAAGGAATAGAGACATGTTCAAAAGAACAGTAACGATGATACTGGCGGCGGGAACCCTGGTATTAGGTGGTTGTGCATCCCACGGTGGAGCGGAGCAGGCTACTGACAATAGCGATTTTGGCGGCAAGTCCATCTATCTGCGCGGTGAGATGAACGACTGGATGGCGACCGATGCGAGCAAGGTGGTCAAGGTGGCCGACAAGCTCTACATGGCGAAAGGCACCCTCAAGAAAGAGTGGGCCCCCTACAAGTTCAAGTTTGCTGACTCCGGTTGGAGCTGTGGCACCAACTTTGGCTACAAGAGCCCGAGCGATGGCGTTGCCGTACTCGGTGGCGAGGCGGTGCCGGTCAATCCCTGTTCCAAATATGAGGATATGAAGTTCTCACCAGATGCTGACGGGGTTTATGAGTTCTATCTGAATATGGCGGGTGATACGCCGACCGTTTACGTCAAGAAGCCCTGATCCATGTCTGAGTGTTAAATCTCTCAGTAAATTAATCAGTTAAGTGCCCTGGCGCAGAAACCTGCTGGCCGGGGCATTTTTTTAGGTTAGAATCGGCGCCCTCATGGCATTAGGTGTACTATATGTTGTGTCATTAATTTTGGATGACACCATTAGTTGTGTTTTCTGCTGTTGTCATGATGTTGATGCATTCACATAAGGTTGATTGAAAATGGCTAAATCCAACCCGGTGCTGGAGAGCGAAACTGGCTCCCGCCTCATCCCCCTCCAGGAAACCTCCCTCGAGATCTGGGATAGTAAATATCGCCTCAAGAGCAAGGATGGGCATCCTGTCGATGGCACTATCGATGAGACCTACCAGCGCGTTGCTCGGGCTCTGGCGGAGCAGGAGCGGGAACCGGAGGCTTGGTATGAGCCTTTCCTGTGGGCACTGCGCAATGGCGCCATTCCGGCGGGCCGGATCACCTCCAACGCCGGGGCTTTTGAGCACAAGCCTGCCACTTCGACCATCAACTGTACCGTCTCCGGCACCATCGAAGATTCGATGGATGATATTCTCGGCAAGGTGCACGAGGCGGGGCTGACCCTGAAGGCTGGCTGTGGCATCGGTTATGATTTTTCGACCTTGCGCCCACGCGGTGCTTTTGTCTCCGGTGCCGGTGCTTATACCTCAGGCCCGCTCTCGTTCATGGATATCTACGACAAGATGTGTTTCACCGTCTCGTCAGCCGGTGGCCGTCGTGGCGCCCAGATGGGCACCATGGATATCCGTCATCCTGATGTGATCGAGTTTATTCAGGCCAAGCGTGAAGATGGTCGCCTGCGCCAGTTCAACCTCTCCCTGCTGATCACCGAGGATTTCGTCAAGGCAGTGAAAGAGGATGCGCCCTGGTCGCTGATCTTCCCCTACACCGCCAAAGAGGTGGAGCAGGACGGTATTGCGCTGGACGATCCTGCTCAGGTGCTCTGGGCAGACTGGCCCAACAAAGAGGGGGTTGTCTTTAACGAACTGGGGCAGGTCGCCTGCAAGGTCTACAAGACCCTGCCAGCCCGTAAGCTCTGGAATGTCATCATGACCTCCACCTACGACTATGCAGAACCCGGTTTCATCCTGATCGACAAGGTCAACCAGATGAACAACAACTGGTTCTGTGAGGAGATCCGTGCGACCAACCCCTGTGGTGAGCAGCCTTTGCCGCCTTATGGCGCCTGCCTGCTTGGCTCGGTCAATCTGACCAAGTTTGTACGCGACCCTTTTACCGAAAACGCGGCGTTCGACTGGCAGGCGTTTCGCAAGGTGGTGGCCATCTTTACCCGCATGCTCGACAACGTGGTGGAGATCAATCAGCTGCCGCTGGCCAAGCAGCGCGAGGAGATCATCAACAAGCGCCGCCACGGCATGGGCTTCCTGGGGCTTGGCTCTACCCTGACCATGCTACAGATCAAGTACGGTTCTGCCGCGTCCGTCGCCTTTACCGAGCAGGTATCCCAGGAGCTGGCGATGACCGGCTGGCAGGAGTCCCTGCGTCTGGCCAAGGAGAAAGGCTCTGCCCCCATCATGGAGCAGGAATTCGAAGTGACTGGCAAGATGCTGCGTCTGCGCCCGGAAATGGCGGCTGATGGCATCAAGGTGGGTGACAAGGTGAAGGGCAAGGTGCTGCATGCGCGTTATAGCCGCTATATGCAGCAGGTTGCCGAAGTGGATCCTGCGCTGGTCGCCGAGCTGGCCGAAGTGGGTGGGCGTTTCACTCACCACAGCAGTATTGCGCCCACCGGCACCATCTCGCTGTCACTGGCCAACAACGCCAGCAACGGCATTGAGCCGAGCTTTGCTCACCACTACAGCCGCAACGTCATCAAGCCGGGCAAGAAGAGCAAGGAGAGCGTGGATGTCTACTCCTTCGAGCTGCTGGCCTATCGCGAGCTGGTGAACCCGTCCGCCATGCCCTATGCCGATGATGAGGCGAGCCGTCTGCCGGACTACTTCATTACTGCTGATGACATCACCCCGGCGCAGCATGTGGACATTCAGGCGGCGGCCCAGCGCTGGATCGACTCCTCCATCTCCAAGACTGCCAACGTGCCGACTGATTTCCCGTTCGAGCAGTTCAAGGACATCTACATGTATGCCTCGGACTCCGGCCTCAAGGGCTGCACCACCTTCCGCTTCAATCCGGAGGCCTTCCAGGGCGTGCTGGTGAAGGAGAAGGATCTGGAGAACACCCTGTACGATTTCACCCTGGAGGATGGCTCCGTCATCTCAGTCAAGGGGAACGAAGAGATTGAATACGATGGTGAGCTGCACACTGCCGCCAACCTCTACGACGCCTTGAAAGAAGGCTATTACGGTAAATTCTGAGAACGACATTATGGCCAAAAAGATCGACAAGAAAATCGTCGCCTACAAGGTGCGTACCAAGGATGAGCCGCAAGAAGAGCTGGCCCCGCAGGATGACGTGGTGCACATGCACGAAACCGTGCTGCGCCCGGAGCGATTGATGGGAACCACCTACAAGCTGAAGACGCCGGAGCATGTCTCCGAACACTCGCTGTTCATCACCATCAACGACATCATTCTCAACGAGGGTACTGTTCACGAAACCCGCCGCCCGTTCGAGATCTTCATTAACTCAAAGAGCCTGGAACACTACCAGTGGATCGTGGCGCTGACCCGCATTATCTCCGCCGTATTCCGCAAGGGTGGGGATGTCACCTTTCTGGTGGAGGAACTGCGCTCGGTGTTTGATCCCAAGGGCGGCTACTGGAACAAGGGCAAGTACGTTCCATCGCTGATCGCCGAAATTGGCAACGTGATCGAGAGCCATCTCACCGAGATCGGCATGCTCAAGGCGCCGGGGCTGGACGAGCATCAGCAGGCGTTTCTGGCCGAGAAGCAAGCCGAGTTGAAAGCCGCTCAGGAGGCCGAAGAGCAGCAGGCTGGCAGTGGTTTCCCGGCCAATGCCGCGCTCTGCTACAAGTGCCATACCAAGGCGCTGGTGCTTAAGGATGGCTGCATGACTTGCCTCAATTGTGGCGACTCCAAATGTGGTTAATCCGCTAGATAAATAAAAAGACCGGCCCGATGGCCGGTCTTTTTATTGCTGCTTTTCTGTTCGAACGATTCTGGTGCTGCAAGTCATTTGTTGCGTGATGGTAAAATCGGGCGTAGCGTTGAAGGTAATAAAACTGTCACGGCCGTGTGGTTTCAATGACATCCGAGATTCACACACGTGGCCCTTCAGTGCCAAGGAGGATGCTTATGGACAATACGGACCGAAAGCTGTTTATCCTGGATACCAACGTTCTGCTTCACGAACCCCTCGCTATCTACTCCTTCAAAGAGCACGACGTGCTCATCCCCATGACGGTGCTGGAAGAGCTCGATAACATCAAGGATCGCCACAAGGATGTCAGCCGCGATGCGCGGGTAGCCATCCGTGCGCTGGAAGATGTGTTCCGCGATGCGACTCCGGAGCAGATTGCGCAAGGAGTACCGCTGGCCGGCGAGGCGAGCGGCCATATCTGCATCTTCAGCGATCACCATCTGCCGCAGGATGCCGAGGTGTTCACCGACAAGGAGGCCGACAACCGCATCATCAACGCGGCCCTCTATCTGCAAAAGCATGAGTTGAAGCGTCAGGTGGTGCTGGTCACCAAAGACATCAACATGCGCCTCAAGGCCAAGGGGGCCGGACTTGCCCACGTCGAGGATTATCGCAGCGACCAGCTGATCGACGATATCCGCCTGCTGGCCAAGGGCTTTCAGGTGGTGCCCGGCAGCTTCTGGGAGCGCGTCGGCGAGTGCGAGAGCGAGACCCATGGCCGCGACACAATCCATGTGATCGATGCCAACCTGCTGGAGGGGGTTCACGTAAACCAGTATCTGGTGGATGAAGAGAATTTCTTTGCTGCCCGGGTGCTCAGCCACGATGGCCAGAAGATCCGCATCAAGGATCTGGGCCGTGAGCGACTGATGTCCCGCAAGGCGTGGGGTGTACATCCCAAGAACGTCTATCAGGGGATGGCGCTGGATGCTCTGCTGGATCCGCACATCGACCTGGTGATCCTGACCGGCCCGGCCGGTTGCGGCAAAACCTTGCTGGCCATGGCTGCTGCGCTGGAGCTGGTGATCGAGAAGGGGATCTACGAGAAGGTGATCGTCACTCGAAATACCCCGGAAATTGCCGAAAGCATCGGCTTCCTGCCCGGTACCGAGGAGGAGAAGATGATGCCCTGGCTGGCGGCGGTAACCGACACTCTGGAGGTGCTGCACAAGCAGGATGAGAACATGAGTGGCTCGCTCAGCTACATCATGGAGAAGGCCAATATCCAGTTCAAATCGGTCAACTTCATGCGCGGGCGCAGCATCCAGAACACCTTCGTATTGCTGGATGAGTGCCAGAACCTGACGGCTTCCCAGATCAAGACCATCATTACCCGTTGCGGGGAGGGCACCAAGATCGTCTGTTCCGGTAACCTGGCCCAGATCGACTCCAACTACCTGAGCCCGGTGACTTCGGGTCTGACCTACATAGTCGAGCGTTTCAAGGATTTCGACGGCAGTGCCAACATCTTCCTCAACGGGGTGGTGCGCAGCCGGTTGGCCTCCTTTGCCGAGGAGAACCTCTGATTTCACCCGATATGTTTGCATTAAAAGGGGAGGCCGATTGGCTTCCCCTTTTTGATCCCGGCGCAGTCTTGTGCCGAGGCTATTGACCCAGATAGCGCAGCAGCCCCGGGTGGTTGCTATTTTGCAGAATATCCGGCTTGCCTTGCAGGGCGATGCACCCCTCGTCGACAAACAGTACCTTATCGGCGATAAGCTGGGCATCCTCCGGATTGTGGGAGACCATCAGTACGGTAATGCCCTGCTCGCAGGCGAGGCGTGCCACTTCGGCCAGCATCTCCCGACGCAGGGCCGGATCGAGGGCCGAGAAGGGTTCATCCAGCAGCAGCAGTGGTTTGCCCCGCACCAGTGCGCGGGCCAGCCCGACCCGCTGCTGCTGGCCGCCGGAGAGCTGCTCCGGCAGGCGGCTTAGCATCTCACCGAGACCAACCCGCGTGGCTGCATCGATCACCTGTGCCCGCTGGGCGGCACTCAGGCGCAGACCCGGGTGCAAGCCGATAGCGATATTGTCGAACACCGACAGGTGCAGGAACAGGTTGTGATCCTGAAACAGGGTGGTAACTGGTCGCTCGGCCGGACCGAAGCGGCAACAGATCTTCGCCCTCGAAGCTGAGGCTGCCTGACTCCACCGGCACGAAACCGGCGATCATCCCGAGCAGGGTCGACTTGCCTGCGCCGCTTGGGCCAATCAGTGCAGTGATCTCCCCCTTGGGCAGCTTCGCGCTGAAGCTGACGCGCCAGTCGGGGTAGCTGGTCACCAGCGTATCAATGTTCAGCATGTTTTCCTCCAAGCCCCCGTTCCACCAGCCAGAACAGGGAGAAACAGAGTGTCAGCAGCAGCAGGGCGGTGGCGGCCGCCTCGGTCAGCCGGTAACTGCCGAGCTGCTGGTAGAGCAGCCAGGGCAGGGTGGTGAGCTCCTGGCTGCCAAACATGGCGATGGCGCCAAGATCCCCTAGCGAGAGGATCATCGACAGTGCCATCGCCAGTGCCAGCGGACGGCGCAGCAGCGGCCACTCCACCAGCCGCAGACGATGCAGGCCGCGTACCCCCAGGCTGTCCGCCAGCCGGTCATACTGGCGCACCACCAGCTGCATGGGGGCGGAGAGGGTGCGCAGCACATAGGGTAGCGCCATCAGGGCGTTGACCAGCACTACCAGCCAGGGGCCGAGGGCGAACACGTCGGCAAAGGGCATAAACAGGATGAACAGGCCGGTAGAGAGCACCACGGCCGGGATCATCAGGATCACCGAACCGCTGGCCTCCCACAAGGCGGCAGCCCGTCGCTTGCGAGCCCGTACCCGCAGATGACGGCTGGTGAGCAGCAGCGCGCCGCCGAGCAGGGTGGCCAAGGCACCGGCTGCCAATGCAATCAACAGCGACTGACCGCTCGCCTGCCACAGCTTGGCGGAAGTGAGCGCAGTCAGCAGGCCGGGGTGGAGGCCGGCGACGACGATGGCCAGCAGCGGCGGCAGAAAGATGGCGAGACCGATGCAGAGCGAGAAGAGATCCACCACAGCCGTGCCCGGCTGATGGCGATCCGGCCGCAGACAGGGACGACGGGGAGTCACCCGACTGGCTGGCGTAGTCTGCAGTTTGTGCTGCAGGAGCAGCAGGGTGGCGGTCAGGATGAGCTGCACCAGCGCCAAGCCGCCAGCGGTGGCGAGATCGAAGTCAAAGCGCAGCGCCTGATAGACGGCCACCTCCAGGGTGGTCGATTTGGGGCCGCCGCCCAGCGCCAGCACGGTAGTGAAGCTGGTGAAGCAGAGCATAAAGATGAGGCTGGCCAGCCCGGGCAATATGCCGCGAATGAGCGGCCACTCCAGCAGCCGGAATATATGGGATGAGCGCATGCCGAGCTGGCTGGCGAGGCGCCAGCTCGATTCGGGAATGCTCTCGATGCTCTGCAGGATGAGACGCGCCGCCAGCGGCATGTTGAAGAAGACATGGGCCAGCAGAATGCCGAACAGGCCGTAGAGATAGTTGCCGGGATCCAGTCCCAAGCTGCGCAGCAGTTGCGGCAGCCACCCCTGTTTGCCATGTACCGCCACGATGCCGAAGATGGCGATGATGACCGGCAGTACCAGCGAGAGACCGAACAGCTTGATCAGCAGGGTTCGGCCAATGAAGCGGCGCCGTGCCAGCGCGCGGGCCACCGGAATGGCCAGTCCCAGGCTCAGCAGGGTGGAGAGCAGCGCCTGCCAGAGGCTGAAGCCCAGCACATGGCGCAGATAGGGGTCTGCCAGCAAAGTGCGCGGCGCCAGTGAACCGGCCTGCCACAGCAGGGCCGCCAGCGGCCCGAGGGACAACAGCAGGATCAGCAGGGTGGCTGCACTGCCCGGCAGCCACCAGAGGGGGCGATCCTGTTGCTTCAGCGCGAGCTGACTCACTGGGCGACGGCTTGCAGCCACTCGCGGATCCACCCTTTGCGATTGGCGGCCACCTCATCGCTGCTGAAGGCGAGCGGCTTGGATACAGTGATCATCTGCTCGAAGCCCTTGGGTAGCGGCGTGTCGATAACCGGATACATCCAGTTGCCGGTCGGGATCTCGTTCTGGAAGGCGGGGCTCACCATAAACTGCAGGAACTGGTCAGCCAGCTTCTCCTGTTTGGCGCTCTTCAGCTTGGCGGCCACTTCTACTTGACGGTAGTGCCCCTCCTCAAAGGCGGCAGCCTGATACTGGGGCTTGTTCTCGGCAATAAGGTGGTAAGCAGGGGAGGTAGTGTAGGAGAGCACCATGTCCGCTTCGCCATCGAGGAACATGCCATAGGCCTCGGACCACCCCTTGGTGACGGTGACCGTTTTCTTGGCAAGCGTGGCCCAGGCGGCAGGTGCCTTGTCACCATAGACAGACTTCATCCACAGCATCAGCCCCTGCCCCGGGGTCGAGGTACGGGGATCCTGATAGATAACCTTGAGATCGGGGCGCTCCACCAGCTCTTTCAGGCTCTTGGGCGGAGTCTTGAGCTTGCTCTTGTCGTAGACGAAGGCGAAGTAGCCGTAGTCGTAGGGGATAAAGGTGTCATCCTGCCAGCCACCCGGCACTTTGATGCCATCCAGCTTGGCGGGATGGGGGGCGAACAGGCCGCTCTGCTTGGCTTCACTGATGAGTGCATCATCCAGCCCCAGCACCAGGTCGGCCTTGCTGTGGTTGCCCTCCAGTCGCAGCCGGTTGAGGATGGCGACGCCATCTTCGAGGGGAACCAGATTGAGGGTACAGCCGCACTCCTTCTCGAAGGCTTGCTTGATCTTGTGCTGGGCCCCAGTCGGCAGTGAAGGAGCTGTAGGTGTAGACGGTGAGGGTGTCGGCGGCGAAAGCCTGAGCCGAGAGCAGGCTGGTGGCGACCAGCAGCAGGGTTTTCATCAAGGGCACTCCATTATGAGGTGCCAGCGGGTGAGGGCGCAAAAAATGAGCGCCGTGCCTCAAATTCCTCCGCCAGCATTATCTGGATCAGGTTCACGGGTATAATCTCAGCGGTAAACCGCACCCCGTTTGAGAAACGCACCGCATTGTATTAACGTTCTTTTGGGTAGACCAGCACAATTGTGCGCTGCCCATGAGATGATTCCCACTCAACAGAGGATCTTCGCGTGCTTACCAGTACCAAGGAAAGACGTGCCTTTGCACGTATGGTCATCAATGCTCCGGTTACCGTTTATCAGCAGCATCAGGTACTGGAGGGCATCTGTCGGGATCTCAGTGCCAACGGCATGGGGATCTCGGTAGCGGAACACCAGCTTGATACAACCCAGCCGATCCGGATTAGCCTCGCAACCAACAACAACCTGCTTCCCCCTTTCGAAGCCCATGCCCGGATCATTCGGGTGCTGGAGGAGGAGACAGGATTGCTGCTGGCGGTGGAGTTTCAGCCTTTGGGCTGAACCGGTTGCACACTCAACTGCTTGCCATCGACCAGCGTTTTGCTGGTCGATGCTATTTGGCCAGCCGGTAATGCGGCAGGACCGGTAGGTTCGAGCAGCAGATAGGATTGTCCCTGCCAGCTGATGGTGGCATCACCCGGTTTGGCTGGCAGGTCGACCGCCAGCATCGCGTGGCCCGGGATAAAGACCATGGCCTGCTTCAATTCGGGAAAGAGCTGGGCCAGCATGGCGGCCATCAGGGTCACCTTGCTGTCGCAATCGCCGCGGTTCTGTTCCAGTACCTGACGGGGGGTGAGAAACCCCTTGCCCTGCCGTCCGTTCAGACTGTCCAGCTGTTTGTAGGGGATGCTCTGGATAAAAGCGAGCATCTCGGCCACGGTTTTCTGGCGCGCTTCCGGCTCGCTGCTCCCCTGCTGTTTCAACTGCTCAGCCAGCGGCGCCACCGCGCTGCGGCTCTCCAACGCAATACGAACATGGTCCTGCTTCACCGCCAGCTGGCCATCCGGTGGCGTGAAGTACTGAAAGTAGTGCTTGGTCAGCCACGCCTGCTCCTCTTTGCCCCGTTGCGTTTCCAGCCAGGCCATGGCCTCTTTGGCTTTATCCTGATTGTGACTTTTCAGATGCAGCTCGAGGGAGGGGCGGGAGAGGGTAAACTGCACCTCGGGGTAGTTCTCGCGTACCCCGCGCAGCAGGGTTTGCAGTACCTCTTCTTCCATTCGTGCCGGACGATAGGCGATAAGGGGCGGCAGTTTGCCCGGCTCCAGCCGATAGGTGAGCTGGCGGGGTTTGCCAGTGCTATCTTGCCAGCCGACATTGATCTGGCCGAGGCTGTTGGTGAAGTAGGTCTGGGCAGCTGCAACCGGCAGCGCCAGCAAAGTGCAGAGCAAAAGCATCGCCGTCGTTCTCTTCATCGTCCTTATCCTGTCTTGAGGCCGCATCCCTGGCCTGCTGGGTGAAGTGCATTGGCGGAAATAAAAGAGGGAGCCGAAGCTCCCTGTTGATTCTACTCGTTTTTTTGCAACTGGCGCGTTAAATCCAGCTCGGCTGCTTCGCTTCAAAAGCGCTGATGGCTGCCTCGTGCTGCAGGGTCAGACCGATGGCATCCAAGCCGTTGAGCAGGCAGTAACGGCGGAACTCATCGATCTCGAAACCGAAGCTGAGCTCACCGGCGCGCACCTGATTGGCCTCCAGATCCACTTCGATCTCGATGCCCGGTTTGGCGGCCACCAGCTGGAACAGGGCGTCGACCTCCTCCTCCTTCAGGCGCACCGGTACCATGCCATTGTTGATGGCATTGCCGTAGAAAATGTCGGCAAAGCTCGGGGCTATGATGGTCTTGAAGCCGTAGTCGGCCAGCGCCCAGGGGGCGTGCTCGCGGCTCGAGCCACAGCCGAAGTTCTCGCGGGCCAGCAGGATGCTGGCGCCAGCAAACTGCGGCTGGTTGAGTACGAACTCGGGGTTGGGCTGCTGGCCGGCATCATCGAGGAAGCGCCAGTCGTGGAACAGGTGCTTGCCAAAACCGATGCGGTTGACCTTCTGCAAAAACTGCTTGGGAATGATGGCGTCGGTGTCGACGTTGGCGCTGTCGAGGGGGACGACGATCCCTTTATGCTGTTTGAATCCTGTCATCACTCTTTCCTCTTACAGTGCGCGAATGTCGGCGAAGCGGCCGGTGACGGCGGCAGCAGCGGCCATGGCCGGGCTCACCAGATGAGTGCGGCCGGCGCGGCCCTGACGCCCTTCGAAGTTGCGGTTGCTGGTGGAGGCGCAGCGCTCTCCCGGTTGCAGCCGGTCGTTGTTCATGGCCAGACACATGGAGCAGCCGGGCAGGCGCCACTCAAAGCCAGCCTCGATGAAGATCTTGTCCAAGCCCTCAGCTTCGGCCTGTGCCTTCACCTGTTCGGAGCCCGGCACCACCAGCGCCTGCACCCCGGCCGCGACTTTGCGACCGCGGGCGATGGCGGCGGCAGCGCGCAGATCCTCGATGCGGCTATTGGTACACGAGCCGATAAACACCTTGTCGATGGCAACGTCGGAGAGCTTCTGGCCCGGCTGCAAGTCCATGTAGGCGAGCGCCTTGCGGGCGGACTGCTGCTCCATCAGATCGCTGAAGGATTCCGGTGCCGGAATCGGTTCATTGACAGCAATCACCTGCCCCGGGTTGGTTCCCCAAGTGACCTGCGGGGCGATATCGGCTGCGTCCAGCACTACCTCGGCATCGAAACGGGCACCTTCATCGCTCTTGAGGCTCTGCCAGTAGGCGATAGCCTGCTCCAGCGCCTCGCCCTTGGGAGCAAACTCCTTGCCACGGATGTAGTCGATGGTGGTCTGGTCGGGGGCAATCATCCCCGCCTTGGCGCCGAGCTCGATGGCCATGTTGCACACTGTCATCCGCCCTTCCATGGTGAGCCCTTCGATGGCTTCGCCAGCGAACTCCACCACGTAGCCAGTACCACCGGCGTGGCCGACCTTGCCGATGATGGCCAGCACCACATCCTTGGCGCTGATCCCCTCGGCCAGTTTGCCGTTGACCGAAATGCGCATGGTCTTGGCGCGGCCCTGTTTCAGGGTCTGGGTGGCCATCACATGTTCCACTTCTGAGGTGCCGATACCGAACGCCAGCGAACCGAAGGCGCCGTGAGTGGCGGTGTGAGAGTCGCCGCAGACGATGGTGGTGCCGGGCAGGGTGATGCCGAGCTCGGGGCCCATCACATGGACGATCCCCTGATATTTGTGGTTGAGATCGTAGAGGCGAACCCCGAACTCCTTGCAGTTGGCGGCCAGCGTCTCCATCTGGATGCGGGCCATCTCGCCGGAGGCGGCGATGTCCTTGGTGGTGGTGGAGACGTTGTGATCCATGGTGGCCCAGGTCAGATCCGGGCGGCGCAGCTGGCGATTCATGGCGCGCAGGCCGTCAAATGCCTGCGGACTGGTCACTTCATGCACCAGATGGCGGTCGATGTAGATGAGGGGCGTTTCCCCTTCCACTTCCCGGACCACGTGGGCGTCGAATACTTTCTGATAGAGGGTCTTGGCCATTGCTTCTCTCTTCCTTGTTATCTGTTCTTCAGCTCAGATCCGGGCGGCGATCTGGTCGCCCATGGTGGCTGTGCTCTGTACCGGATGGCGGGCGCTGGCCTGATGCAGATCGGCGGTGAAGTAACCTTCGGCCAGGGTCTGGGCCACGGCCTGCTCGATGGCCTGGGCGGCAGCTTCCTGACCCAGGCTGTAGCGCAGCATCAGGGCGGCGGAGAGGATCTGGGCGATGGGGTTGGCAATACCCTTGCCGGCGATATCCGGGGCCGAGCCGCCGGCCGGTTCGAACAGGCCGAAACCCGATTCGTTGAGGCTGGCGGAGGGGAGCAGCCCCATGGAGCCGGTGATCATGGCGCACTCGTCAGAGAGAATGTCGCCAAACAGGTTGGAGCAGAGCAGCACGTCGAACTGGGAGGGATCCTTGATGAGCTGCATGGTGGCGTTGTCGATATACATATGATTCAGTTCGACATCGGGATAATCCTTGGCCACTTGCGTTACCACCTCGCGCCACAGAATGGAGGAGGCGAGCACGTTGGCCTTGTCGATGGAGGTGACCTTGCCACGGCGTACGCGAGCCGATTCGAACGCTATCTTGGCGATGCGCTCGATTTCGAAGCGGTGGTACACCTCGGTGTCGAACGCCTTCTCGTTCGCCCCTTCTCCCTCACGCCCTTTGGGCTGCCCGAAGTAGATGCCGCCGGTCAGCTCGCGCACGCAGGCGATGTCAAAACCGCGGTCGGAGATATCGGCACGCAGCGGAGAGAACTGCTCCAGACCGGTGTAGATGCGGGCCGGACGCAGGTTGCAGAACAGCTTGAAGTGAGCACGCAGGGGCAGCAGGGCGCCACGCTCAGGCTGATCGTTGGGGGGCAGATGTTCCCATTTCGGGCCGCCCACCGAGCCGAACAGCACGGCATCGGCTGCTTCGCAACCCGCGATGGTGCTCTGCGGCAGCGGGGTGCCATGGTTGTCGATTGCAATGCCGCCCACATCAAAGTGCTGATAGTCGAGGGAGAAGCCGAATTTTGCCTGTACTTTTGCCAGTACCTTGACGGCCTCGGCCATCACTTCCGGGCCAATGCCGTCACCCGGCAATACTGCGATCCGATAACTGCTCATACTGTCTCCGTCTTGATTGTGTTATTGCGTTCCATCTGTTCGGCCACCTGATCGGCGCGCCAGATGCTGTTGATCACATGCAGCAGGGCATGGGCTGAGGATTCGATGATGTCGGTGGCCAGCCCCATGCCGTGGAATTTGCGCCCTTTGTACTCGGCGACGATATCGACCTGACCGAGAGCATCTTCCCCTTCGCCCTTGCTCTTGAGGGCATATTTGTCGATGCGGATCTCGTAGCCGGTGATGCGGTTGATGCACTGGTAGACCGCATCCACCGGACCGTTGCCGGTGGCGGCTTCACTCACTACCTCGCCACCCACCTTGAGCTTGACCGAGGCTGTCGCCAGCACCGAGCTGCCGCTCTGCACCCCGAGGTACTCCAGCTTGAAGTGCTCCGGCTCCTCGTGGATCTGGCTGAAGAAGGCCAGCGCTTCGAGGTCGTAGTCGAACACCTGCCCCTTCTTGTCGGCCAGCGTCAGGAACTTGGCGTAGAGATGGTCGAGGTCGTAGCTGCTCTCGGCGTAGCCCATGGACTCCATCCGGTGCTTGATGACGTGGCGGCCGGAGCGGGAGGTCATGTTGAGGTTGTTCTGGGTCAGGCCAATGCTCTCGGGGGTGATGATTTCATAGGTGTTTTTCGCCTTGAGTACCCCATCCTGATGGATGCCGGAGCTGTGGGAGAAGGCATTGGCCCCGACGATCGCCTTGTTGGGCTGCACCGGCATGTTGCAGAGCTGGCTGACCAGGGTGCTGGTGCGATGAATTTCGTTGTGACGGATGTTGGTGTGCACCCCGAGCAGATCGGCGCGGGTTTTGAGGATCATCGCCACCTCTTCCAGCGAGCAGTTGCCGGCCCGCTCGCCGATACCGTTGATGGTGCACTCAATCTGGCGAGCTCCCATCTGCACTGCGCCGATGGAGTTGGCCACCGAGAGCCCCAGATCATCGTGGCAGTGAACCGAGATGATGGCCTTGTCGATGTTGGGCACCCGGTTGAACAGGGTATGGATGATGCCGGAGAACTCGGTCGGCACCGTGTAGCCGACGGTATCCGGGATATTGATGGTGCGGGCGCCCGCCTTGATGGCGGCCTCCACCATGCGGCAGAGGTTATCGATGGGGGTGCGGCCCGCATCCTCGCAGGAGAACTCCACATCATCGGTGTAGCGCAGCGCATGCTTGATGGCGCTGATGCCCATCTCCAGCACATCCT
This sequence comes from Aeromonas jandaei, assembly GCF_037890695.1. Taxonomy (NCBI): domain Bacteria; kingdom Pseudomonadati; phylum Pseudomonadota; class Gammaproteobacteria; order Aeromonadales; family Aeromonadaceae; genus Aeromonas; species Aeromonas jandaei. Next base: position 1,597,283 of record NZ_CP149571.1, read on the forward strand.
CGAAGCTCTTTTTCAGCTTGCTCTCCACATGGATGGAGGAGGTGGAGATGAAGGTGTGGATACGAAAGGCGTCGGCGACCCGCAAGGCTTCACCGGCGGCATCGATATCCTTGGGCAGGGCGCGGGCCAGGGCACAGACCCGGCTGTTCTTGATATGGCGGGCGATGGTCTGCACCGAGTGAAAATCGCCGGGAGAGGAGACCGGGAAGCCTACCTCCATGACGTCGACACCGAGCCGCTCCAGCGCCTGGGCAATCTGCAGCTTCTCCTTGACTGTCAAACTGGCCGCCAGGGCCTGCTCACCATCACGCAAGGTAGTATCGAATATGATGACCCGATCTGACATGTGACTTCCCTCTTCCTAAGTTCGGTGACGTGCATCCTGCGGCGGCATAAAAAAACCCGTGCAGGGTGCACGGGTTTTTGTAAATTCCGGCTATGCCTTAGCCCGGCTACAAGGATCCCGCGCGAGTTAACGCGATTAGGGAGATTAGTAGTAGCGGGGTGGCAATACGCATGACGTTGTTGTCCTTGCAGTCGATAACGCCTTTACCAATATCGAGATTTTTATGCTGTGTCAACACGCGCAGTCAGGGGAAATCTGCTGGGATATTTAATCGGATTGTAAAGGATTGCAAATTTCCTTGTCCCATATTCGGCCCATGACGGATTATCTGGTCATTCCTGCTGTGCTCTCTATCTCTGCACAACCAGATCGACTTATCAGCATTGGCTGAATTTTCTGAGGTGTTAAATGGAAAAACGTAGACCAGGTCGTCCGGTCGGACGTTCTGACATTCGTGACAAGTTGCTTGCTGCCGCCCGTGAGCGTTTTCTCAATACTCCCTATAGCAAGGTAACTACACGCGAAATCGCGGAGCTGGCTGGCTCCAACTTGGCGATGATCCACTACTACTTCGGCAGTAAAGAGGGTCTTTACAAGGCGGTGCTGGGTGATGTCGCCGAGCCGCTTGACCATGCCTGGCAAGATGAGCACAGCAACCACAGCCTCAACGAGCTGCTCAACACCTACTATCAGGTGATGGCGCCAAACAGCGAGCTGACCTCCGCTATCTCCAGCGCATTGTCGACCGAGAAGAGCCCGGGGCGGGATTTTGTGCTGAGCCGCCTGCTGGAGCGTCAACTGCCGCAGTTCGACGCCCTGCTGGAAACCATGAAAACCAACGGCGAGCTGGGTGACAATCTGGATCCCGAGATGCTGAAGATCTCCTTCCTCAGCATGATGTGGCAGCCGTTCGTGATGAAAGATCTCTACGAACAGGTATTTGGCCTGAAAGTGGACGAACAGTTCATGGCTCGTCTGGCGGATCACAACTGCCGCCTGATGGAGACCGGTTTGCGCGGCAATCACTGATAACCGCACACCCCATCGATTAAAAAGGGCCGTTTGGCCCTTTTTTCATAAATCTGTTATCCCCCGTTCAACACCCTGTCATCCCGCCTCCCTACTCTGCAACGAGATCTCGGGGAAGGAGGGGTTATGAACAAGATCCAGCAATGGGACCTGCAGGTATGCCGGGTCTGTCTGCTGCACACCTATAACCGGCAGCAAGCGAGGGTGAGTCGCCTTGTCTCCCGTACCGGTGACGGCCCGCTTTACGCTGTGCTGGCCGCTCTGCTCTGGTGGCAGGGGGAGAGTGAACGCGAGCTGGTGAAGCTGGCGTTGCTCGCCTTTGCCATCGAGTTGCCGCTCTATCTGCTACTGAAAAACAGCCTGAAACGGCAACGGCCAGTCGGTTTGCCGGTCTTTATCACCCCCTCCGATCGTTACAGCCTTCCCTCTGGCCACACTGCCGCCGCCTTCTTGATGGCCACCATACTGGCGACCGGTTTTCCGCTCTGGGCGCCGCTGCTATTTGGCTGGGCAGCGCTGGTCGGGGCATCCCGGCTGCTGCTCGGGGTTCACTACCTGAGCGATCTGGTGGCCGGCGCCCTGCTGGGTGGCGGCTGCGCCCTGATGGCCCTCTGCTGGAGTCAGGGATGAAGATACTCTTTGGCGTGCAAGGCACCGGCAACGGCCATATCAGCCGCAGCCGCACCTTGGCCCGGGCGCTGCGAGCGGCCGGGGTCGAGGTGGATTATCTCTTCAGCGGGCGACCCGCCGACCGTTACTTCGATATGGAGGAGTTCGGGGAGTACCGCACTTTTGCTGGGCTCACTTTCGTCAGCCATGAGGGGCGAGTCTCGCCGTGGCGTACCCTGCAGGCGGCGTCACCGCTCACCTTCTGGCGGGATCTGCAAAGGCTCGACTGTCACGGATACGATTTGGTGGTGAGCGATTTTGAGCCGCTGACTGCCCATGCCGCCCGCCGCTGCGGTATCCCGAGCCTTACCGTCAGCCATCAGGCCAGCTTCAACTGGCCGATCCCCCGCTGGGGTGAAGATGGCTTGAGTCGCCAGCTGATGCGCCACTTTGCGCCGGTCAATCAGCCGCTCGGGCTGCACTGGTTTCACTTCGGTCAACCGATTTTGCCACCGGTGATCGATCCTGTTCGGGTGATGCCGGATAACGGCGAGATCCTGGTTTATCTGCCGTTCGAGCAGACCGAGGCGATCGCGGCCCTGTTGTCCCGCTTTGGCCAGCAGCGCTTTGTCTGCTTTCACCCCGCCATTCGCAGCCCGAGCCAGTGGCGCAACCTGCGCTTTGAGCCCCCCTCGCGCCCCGCTTTTCTGACGGTGCTGGCAGGATGTCGCGGCGTCATCTCCAACGCCGGTTTCGAGCTCGCCTCCGAGGCGCTCAGCCTCGGCAAGAAGCTGTTGGTCAAGCCCCTTGGCGGCCAGTTCGAACAGCTGACCAACGGCAAGACTCTGGAGATGATGGGACTGGCGACCCTGATGGATTACCTCGATGCCAATCTGGTGCGCAGCTGGCTCGACAGCGCCTCGCCGGGGATGGTCTGCTACCCCGATGTGGCGCGGGAGCTGGCCAGCTGGCTGGCTGCAGGGGCCGAGGAGAGCGTCTCCTCTCTGTCACGTCGGCTCTGGGGGAGGACGCTTTTTCCCGAAGAGGTGAGCGATCGCCTGAGCGAGCTGGAGGGTGGTGAAGGTTTGTCTGGCTGCTGGTTATCGCAAGTGAGCGCGGTTGACTAGACTGAAAGGCGATCCCACCAAGGAGAGGATGGAGCAAATGCGCTTTACCAATGAAAACGGCGAAGTCATGAACCTGGCTGACAATCTCACCCTGCACGAGTTGCTCGATATGGGTGTCAGCATCTCGGTCAGTGAAGAGACCGATCCGGATCAGCAGATCTGGTTGGCCGAGCCGGAAGATGACCACTAGGTCGCACTGCTGCCACAAAGCCCGCCCCTGTCGGCGGGCTTTTTTATTGCCGTTTTTTCACCGGCCAGCACAATTCTCTGCCTATCAGCGTGACAGCTTCCCCTTTCTGTTACCGCCGCTCTTATGGCTGGGCACTGTCTGAAATGTCTGACTGGAACCCGCCGACAAAGCCGTGGACAAGCGTTCATTGGCGGGTTAAGTTGGTTTTTCACCCGATTTTCGGGTCAATGATGGAAAAATCCTTTTTTTCTGCTGCCGACGGGGCTGAATTGGGCCGATCTGCCTTCAGATAACAACAAGAAACGGATCGGGCCGTGCCGGGAAGCACGGCATCGTCGGCGGGATTCGCTAAACGGAGCAAAGCCTGGAGGGCTTTATCATGGAGATGTTATCAGGCGCCCAGATGGTGGTTAGAGCGCTGGAGGATCAGGGAGTTGAGCACGTCTTTGGCTACCCTGGTGGCTCGGTGCTCGACATCTATGACGCTCTCTTCGAAAACGGCAAGATGGAGCATGTCTTGGTGCGGCACGAGCAGGCCGCGGTGCACATGGCTGACGGTTACGCCCGTTCCACCGGCAAGGTGGGAACCGTGCTGGTTACTTCCGGCCCGGGAGCAACCAACTGCATTACCGGTATTGCCACCGCCTATATGGATTCCATTCCGCTGGTGATCCTCTCCGGCCAAGTGCCGACCAGCATGATCGGTGAGGATGCATTCCAGGAGACCGACATGATCGGTATCTCCCGTCCGGTGGTGAAGCACAGCTTCCTGTGCAAGAAAGCCAGCGACATTCCGGCCGCCATCAAGAAGGCCTATTACATTGCCGCCAGCGGCCGCCCGGGGCCGGTGGTGGTGGATCTGCCCAAAGATGTGCAGAATCCGAAAGAGAAATTCCCCTACGAATACCCCGAGACGGTCTCCCTGCGCTCCTACAACCCGACCAAGTCGGGCCACAAGGGCCAGATCAAGCGGGCCGCCAAACTGCTGGTGGATGCCCAGCGCCCGGTCATGTACGTGGGTGGCGGCGCCATCAACGCCAACGCGGATCATCTGGTGATCAAGCTGGCGGAGCTGCTGAACCTGCCGGTGACCACCACCCTGATGGGGTTGGGCGCCTTCCCGGGCACCCATCCGCAATCCATCGGCATGCTGGGGATGCACGGTACCTTCGAAGCCAACAAGACCATGCACAACTCGGATCTCATCTTCGCCGTGGGTGCCCGCTTCGATGACCGCGTCACCAACAACGTGGCCAAGTTCTGCCCCAATGCCACCGTGGTCCATATCGACATCGACCCCACCTCCATCTCCAAGACGGTGCAGGCCCATGTGCCCATCGTCGGCTCGGTGGAAACCGTGCTGGAGCAGATGCTGGAGGTGATCCGCGAGTGTGGCTTCGATAACGACAAGGAGGCGCTGGCGGACTGGTGGAGCCAGATCAACCAGTGGCGCTCCCGTCACTGTCTGGCCTACGAAAAGTCGGCCAGCCAGATCAAGCCGCAACAGGTGATCGAGACCCTCTACAAGGTGACTCAGGGTGAGGCGTTCGTCGCCTCCGACGTCGGCCAGCACCAGATGTTTGCCGCCCTCTACTACCCGTTTGCCAAACCGCGCCAGTGGATCAACTCCGGTGGCCTCGGCACCATGGGCTTCGGTATTCCGGCCGCCATGGGGGCCCAGTTTGCCAACCCGGATGCGGTGGTCTGCTGCGTCACCGGCGACGGCTCGGTGCAGATGAACATTCAGGAGCTCTCGACCTGCATGCAGTACGGGGTGCCCATCAAGATCATCTCCATCAACAACCGTGCGCTGGGCATGGTCAAGCAGTGGCAGAAGATGTTCTACGGCGGTCGTCACAGCCACTCCTACATGGAGTCCCTGCCGGACTTCGTCAAACTGGCGGAAGCCTACGGCCACGTCGGCATCGCGGTGAGCGATCCGGCCGAGCTGGAGAGCGCCATGGAGAAAGCCTTCGCCATGAAGGATCGGCTGGTGTTCATGGATATCTCGGTCGACCCGGACGAGCATGTCTATCCGATGCAGATCAAGTTTGGTGCCATGGATGAGATGTGGCTGAGCAAGACGGAGAGAACCTGATGAGACATATAATTTCCGTTCTGCTGGAGAACGAATCCGGCGCCCTGAGCCGCGTGGTGGGTCTCTTCTCCCAGCGCGGCTACAACATCGAGACCCTGACGGTAGCGCCGACCGAGGATCCCACCCTGTCACGCATGACCATAGTCACCATGGGTGACGAGCGGGTGCTGGAGCAGATCCAGAAGCAACTGCACAAGCTGGTGGATGTGCTCAAGGTGTGCGACCTGAGCGAAGGGGAGCATATCGAGCGGGAGATCGCGCTGGTCAAGGCACGCGCCGCCGGTGGCGCTCGTGATGAGCTGAAACGGTTGGCGGATATCTTCCGCGGCCAGATTGTCGACGTCACCCCGGAGCAGTACACGGTACAGCTGGTGGGCACCAGCGAGAAGCTGGATGCCTTTATCAAGACTGCTGCCCAGACCAACGAGATCATCGAAGTGGTGCGCTCCGGCGTCTGCGGCATCTCGCGGGCGGACAAGGCGCTGCGGCCCTGATGGCTGGCGGGACAGCTGATGATGCGTCAGCTGCCGCAGAGTGAAAGAAAAGAGGGCTCTGCGGAGCCCTTTTTGTTTGGTTTTTCTTTACGAGGGGAGGGGGGATGTTCGGTATTCATGATCTTGCACTGTTTATGGTCTCGGGGTTGCTGCTCAATATCATGCCGGGGCCCGACTCCCTGCTGGTCATGCTGCGCAGTGGCTCGCAAGGGTGGCGTGCCGGTTCGGTTGCGACGTTGGGCATCGGCACCGGTGTCATGGTGCATGTGCTGGCGGCGGCCCTCGGTCTGTCGGCCCTGCTCAGCGCGTCGGCCGAACTGTTTGCCCTTATCAAGCTGGCTGGCGCTATCTACCTCATCTATCTGGGGTTCTCCCTGCTGCGCCAGCAGGCTACGGGTGCCATGGAGAGAGGGGCCACCCTGCCTGCCCTCTCCTATGGCCAGATTTACCGGCAGGGAGTGCTGACCAATGTGCTCAACCCCAAGGTGGCGCTATTTTTTCTCGCCTTCGTGCCCCAGTTCATCGCACCGGATGCCCCCGACAAGGCGCTCGCCTTTATCCTGCTCGGCTGCATCTTCAATCTGGGCGGTATCATCTGGTGTCACCTGCTGGTCTTTACCACCGTCTATGCCAGCCACAGGGTACGGTTGTCACAGCGTCTCGGCCGCTGGCTCAACCGGGGCATCGGCACCCTGTTTGTCGGGCTCGGGATCAAGCTCGCCTGCGACTAGCTCGCCGCTTTCTGACCTGGGGCAGGTTATCGCGCGCGGCGCTGTGCTATGGTCGGCTGTCAGCTGCGGGGCCAGCCCCGCTCTCTCTTTTTCAGGCCAGCCCCACTGGCCGTAGCAGCGAGATCCCTTGCCCAGATGAACATCGCCCGGCTCAAGAACTTTACCGAGATCGTGAAGAACAACTTCAACATCTCGGCGACGGCGGAGAAGCTTTACACCTCCCAGCCAACCCTCAGCAAGCAGATGAAGATGCTGGAAGATGAGCTCGGGCTCGCCCTCTTTACCCGCAAGGGGAAAAATCTGGTCGGCTTGACCAGCGCAGGCGAGCAGGTGATGGAGCTGGCCAAGGGGGTAGTGGCGCAGGTGGAGCAGATCAACCAGCTCTCGCTGGGTGAGCAGCTGGCCACCAGCGGGGTGCTGCGTATCGCCACCACCCATACCCAGGCGCGCTACAAGCTGCCCGCGGTGATTACCGAGTTCAGCCGTCGTTATCCCGATGTGGCGATCCAGCTCCATCAGGGGGCGCCTGCCCAGCTGGCCCAGATGGTGCAAAGCGGCGATGTGGATATGGCGATCGCCACCGAGTCCATGTATCTGTTCGACGAGCTAGCTGCGGTGCCCTGTTATCGCTGGGGACGCAGCGTGGTGGTACCCCACGGTCATCCGCTGATCGACTGCCAGCCGCTGTCGATGGCCGATCTGGCTCGCTATCCCCTCATCACCTATGTATTTGGCTTTACCGGCCGCTCCAAGATGGACAAGGCCTTCAGCCGCCACGGCCTGTCGCCGAAAACCGTGCTGACCGCCACCGACACCGACGTGATCAAGCACTACGTCCGGCTCGGGATGGGGGTCGGGGTGATTGCCAGCGTGGCCTTCGACGAGGGGGACAGGGAGGATCTTGTGAGTCTCAACATCGACCACCTGATCGCCTCGAGCGCCACCCATATCTGCCTGCGCAAGCATGCCCATCTGCGCGACTACATGTACGACTTTATCCACCTCTACGCCCCCCATATCAGCCGGGAGACGGTGCAACTTCATCTGATCAATCAGCCGCCGACTGCCAATATGGCGGAGTTGCCGTGGCTCTAGCCGCGGGTTGTTTGTCGTACACAGAGCAAAAATACAGAGACAAAAAAAGAGAGGCCTTGGCCTCTCTTCTGATTTTATCGGTATGCGGGATTAAGCGCTGCGGGTCGCCAGATTGATAAAAATCTGGGCTCCGACCAGCAGGCAGTCGTCATCGAGGTAGTAGGGGTTGGCATGCAGGTAGTTGCAGATCCCTTTGGCCTGACAGCCGCTGCCGAGGAAGAACATGGCCCCCTTGCGGCCACGGCAGGCGTTGACCATATAGCTGAAATCTTCGCTGCCGGTCATCGGCTGACCCTGAGCGTTGATCCCCTCGGAGGGCAATACGTCGGCGGCCGCTTGCAGCAGACGGGCGCAGGCATCGGCGTGGTTCTCGACCGCCGGATACCCGGCATAGACCATCTTGGTCTTGAAGCCGCGCAGTTCGCTCTGGGCCACGATCTCCTTGAAGCTGTTCTTCAGGATCTGGTCGGTCTCGGCATCCATGGCACGGATGGTACCGCGCGCCTGCACATGGTCGGCGATGGCGTTGGGGATGGTGCCGCCGCTGATCATGCCGCAGCCAAACACCGCCGGGCTGAACGGACTGGTGCGCTTGGCGACGATGTAGTCCATGTCCTCGATGATCCGCACCGCTTCACGGATGGCATCCAGCCCCTTGTGAGGGGTGGAGCCGTGGGCGGAGATACCGTGCACATCCAGCGTCCAGGCGGAGCCCCAGGAGGACATGACACCGTGGTTGAACTTGATGGTGCCGGTCTCCATGGCACCGTCGTTATGGAGGGCATAGACCTCGTCCACCCCCTTCATGCAGCCCAGTTCGACCATCTTCTCGGCGCCCGGCACCCGCATATCCTCTTCCGCCATCTGGAAGATAAAGCGGACGTTGTACTGCAAGCGGGAGCGCTGTTCTGAGAGGAATTTGGCTGCGGTCAGGGCGATCGCCATATGGGAGTCGTGACCGCAGTTGTGAGCCATCCCCTCGTGGGTCGACTTGAACGCAACGTCGCTCATGTCGTGCATCTCGAGGCCATCCATGTCGGCACGGAAGGCGATAGTCGGCAGTACCGGGTCAACCACCAGATCGCCGTGGAAACCGGTGAAGCCCGGGTAGTCGGTTAGACGGTAGCCGAAGCTTGCCATCAGCTCGCGGCAGTAGGCCGAGGTCTTGAACTCGACGCCGGAGGCTTCCGGAATGGTGTGCAGATGGTGGCGCACTTCGTGGCTGAAGTCGCGCAGGGCCAGCAGGGCCGGTTCAATATGGATGTTGTTCATCAGATGATCCCTTGAATGGAGAAGCCGAGTTGGGCCACCAGCGAGGCGCCGAAGAAGCAGCAGGTGGAGACGATCATGAAGATCAGGATCACTTTCCAGGACATCTTCTTCAGCTCTTCCAGCTGACCGCCCACCGAGAGACCGGCAAAGGCCAGCAGCGGTACGCAGCAGGAGAGGAAGGAGATCTTGGCGACGGCGTCGATAAAGAGGCCGCGCACCGGGGTCTCCGGCAGGCAGATGAGAATGCCGATGATGGTGGCATAGGCAAACGCCGGCAGGGAGGAGGGCAGATAGCGCTTGGCAATCAGCGAAGCGAACACCACCAGCGACATGGCAATGAAGCTGTCACCCATCTGCCAGAGCGGGGTGCCGGTGGTCAGGGTCTGGGTAAACATGGCCAGCAGGATCGCCAGAAAGACGAACCGCATATCCATTACGATGCTTTTCATGCTTTCTCTCCTTTGGCAGTCAGGGCATAGATTTTTTCAGCGAGCGGCAGACCCAGATAGGTGAGGGAGAGGGCGCCGAGGGCAGACGAGAGCAGGTTCGAGGCTGCCGCGATACTCAGCACCTGCTGAGCCAGTGCTTCGTCGAGACCGTTGATCAGGGCGCCGGAAGCGGCACTCAGCATGGAGCCTGAGCCCACACCGGAGCCGGCAGCCAGCGCCAGCGGGTGCAGACCGGTGAGCGGGGCGATGCTGCCCAGCACGCTGAACCAGAGGGTGCCGATGACGGAGCCGCACAGGTAGATGGCCAGCACGCCGATGTACTCCTGGGAGCCGGTGCCGAACTTGCCCTGAATTACCGCAACGGACGGCTCACGGCTGATGGAGGAGCAGGCCCCGATGGCGCGACGGCCAAAGCCGAACTTCACCGCCAGCGGGATGGCGATCAGGATCGGCAGCAGGTTGCCAATCTCCTGCAGGAACAGCGGCACGCCGACGCTCAGGATCATCTTCAGGTTGGGGATGATCATCCCCGCATACTGGGTGCCCAGGATCAGCAGGCTGAAACCCACCATCTTGCCGCAGAAGCCCTCTTCTTTTTCGGTGAAGAGCTGCTTCCAGCCGGGGATGCGATCCTTGACCGGTTTGGCGGAGACAATCATGCCGATGATCACGGCAAAGAGCATTGGCAGGATCGGGATGATGGCGATGCCGATCTTGATCTCCTGTTTGCCTATCAGGTACTGGGCCACAAAGATCAGCATGGCGGTTGCCAATATGCTGACCGTGACCGTCTTGAGGGGGCTGGTTTGCTGCATAGTTTTTTCTCTTGTTATTCCCATGTGTGGCCATCGTCAGGATTGTCCAGACCGATGATGGGGGCATGATAGGGAGGGTCGCGGGGGAGGAATGTGACCTTCATCAAGCTGGCCATATGGCATTTTTTCATGGGGTATGCCCTTTAACCCTATGGATACCAAGGGTTAAATGCCGTTAACAGAACGTCAGCATTGGCAGGACAAGATACGCAAACAGGAGGGAGATGGTGACACCGCCCTGCAGGGCGGTGACGCGTATCAGACGGGCGTTTTGAGGCGGGCACTGCGCAGCAGCAGGGGTAGTTGGTAGAGCACCAGGGCGCCGAGCACCAGTCCGGCTCCGGCCAGTTTGGCGCCGCCGAGGGGTTCGCTATAGAAGAGGGTGCTCAGGATCAGGGTCCAGACCGGTTCCAGCAGCATCATCAGGGCGGCGTGAGCGGTAGTCATCTTGCTCAACGCATGAGTGAGCAGCCAGTAGCGCAATGTGGTGGCGATCAAGACGCTCGCAGCAAACCAGCCCCAGATGCCGTGGCTGACACCGGCCTCGGGCCACTGTTCGGTCAGCAGGGAGAGCAGGGTGCCGAGCAGGCCGGTCATCGCCAGCTGAATGCAGGTGAGCCAGGTGGGGGCGATGGATTGGGCGAAGTGGCGATGGACGGCAAGCTGGATGCCGAGAGTGGTGGCAGCCGCCAGAAACCAGAACAGCGAGAGCGACACGCCCCAGTGGGTGCTGCTGGAGAGCAGCAGCAAACCGGCGATAGCGATGGGCAGGGTGAGCCAGTAGTGGCGGCCGGGTTTGGCCCGAAAGGCTGCCCAGGCGGCCAGCGGGGCCATCAGGGTCGCAACGCTCATGATAAAGGCGCCGCTGCCGAGCGCATCGCTCTGGCTGATGGCGGTGACCCACAGCAGCAGGCTGGCACCGAGCAGGGTGCCACAACCGGCAGCGCGCACTATCTGGGGTCGGGTCGGCGGTGGTTCACGCAGCCAGGCCAGGGGGAGCAAAAGCAGGGCGGCCAGCAGGAAGCGGCTACCGATAAAGGCGGCGGGCGGCAGTTCGCGGATCGCCTCTTTCGAGAAGAGCCAGCCGGCGGCGGCCAGCAGGGTGACCAGTACCATCAGCAGCAGGGGCGTGCGGTTCATAGCGCTTGTAGTGGGGAAGTGGGAAGGGGAGCATAAAGAAAGGCGCCGGGTATTGCTACCCGGCGCCTTTCATCTTTGCCCTGTTCCGCTTGCGCGGCATCAGGCCAGCAATCAGTTCATGCCGTAACGCTTGAGCTTCTTGCGCAGGGTACCACGGTTGATGCCCATCATCACGGCGGCGCGAGTCTGGTTACCGCGGGTGTACTGCATGATCACGTCCAGCATCGGCGCTTCGACTTCGGAAAGAACCATATCGTACAGATCAATCACTTCCTGACCGTTCAACTGGGCCAGGTAGTTACGCAGGGCCTGTTGCACAGAGTCACGCAGGGGGCGCTGGGTCGGCTCGGCAGCGTGATTGTGAGTAGTTGTTACCAATGCATCAGAAGTCAGGGTTTGTTCGAACATATTCGGTCGGCTCTTTAGTTATGCGTTAACCTAATCCATCGAAATACGCTTCGAGTGCCTCAAGTTGTGCGTCTGCACAATCCAGGGCATTGAAGTGCTTACGGAATTCTCGGCCCGTCTCTTCTTCATCCAGATACCAGCCCACGTGTTTACGGGCTATGCGCGCTCCCAGATATGCACCATAAAACTGGTGCAGGTTGGTTACATGCTCGTTCATCAGGGTGCGAACCTCTTCCCTTTCGGGAGGCGGCAGCTTGGTGCCCGTCTCAAGAAAATGACGGATTTCCCGGAAAATCCAGGGTCGTCCTTGCGCAGCGCGGCCGATCATCACGGCGTCGACGCCGGTATAGTCGAGGACATACCGGGCCTTTTCCGGGCTGTTGATGTCGCCATTGGCGACAACAGGAATCGATACGGCCTGCTTAATCGCCCTGATAGTGTCGTATTCCGCTTCGCCCTTGTAGAGGCAGGCACGGGTACGACCATGCACGGCGAGGGCCGCGATACCGCAATCTTCGGCGATTCGGGCGATCTCCACGCCATTGCGGTTATCCGGATCCCATCCTGTGCGGATCTTCAAGGTGACAGGCACCTCCACTGCATCCACCACGGCCCGGCAAATTGCTTTGACCTGATCGGGGTATCGCAGCAGGGCTGAACCTGCCAGCTTCTTATTCACTTTTTTTGCCGGACATCCCATGTTGATGTCGACGATCTGTGCGCCCTGCTCCACGTTGTAGCGGGCAGCAAACGCCATCATCTCGGGGTCGGCTCCGGCAATCTGGACCGATCGCAAACCGCCTTCTGCAGAGTGATCCATTCTCATCCGGGTTTTCTGGGTATCCCAGACATCCGGGTTGGCCAGCAGCATCTCGGAAACGGCCATGCCGGCCCCCAGTCGCAAACAAAGTTCACGGAATGGTCGGTCAGTTACACCGGCCATGGGAGCCACGATCAAGGGAGTTTCAAGCGTGTGGGGACCTATCTGCATTCCACGGTTACCATCGGCTTAGGGCGGCGTATATTACGCATTTTTTAGGCAGGAGAAAAGGTTAGTATTTGAGCGTCAGCCATTTTTTTCTGAAAAAAACGTCGCGCCAAGGCTTGCAAATTCTGGAGTTATTGAAAAACGGCCAGATTGACCGTCAGGGAGTGCTGTACCATTCGGGCCAGCCCCTTGCATAATTGTCTGTCCACTTGTCGGCCTCGTTTGCGTTATGATGGCGGGCTTATGCGAGCAAAAGCTCCAAACATTTTTGCAACAATGCGGATTGGGGATCTATGACGTCAAGGTTCATTACATCACTCTGGCCGTGTCTGCTGGGTGCCGTGCTGGGGTCGGCGCAGGCACAGACCATCAGTTTCAGCGAGGCCTGGACCCGGGTCATCCAGCAGGATGAGGGGCTGGCTGCCGAACAGGCAGGGGTGGATCGCGCCAAGCAGTTGCGCGAGGCTGCCAAATCCATGTATCTGCCCAAGGTAGATGTGGGGGCCAGCTATACCCACCTCGATCAGCCGATGGAACTCGACATGATGGATCTCAACCCCATCGCCAGCCATCCGGAGATGATCAAGGCGCTGCAGGGCATATTGAGCCAATCGACAGTACCTCTTCCTCAGCTCTCGCCCGACGACTTCGTTACACCTCTCACCAAGCAGAATGTCGTGACCAGCTCGGTCAAGATGCTCTGGCCGCTCTTTACCGGCGGTCGCATCGATGCGGCGCAGGATATCCGCCAGGCGCAGGTGAGCGAGGCGCAGCAACTGCTGGTGCTCAAGGAGCAGTCCACTTTCGAGAGCCTCTCCCAGGCCTATTTCGGTGTGGTGCTGGCAGGTCAGGTGGTACAGACCAAGCAGGATATTGAGGAGGGGCTGGCCCGTCATCTGGATCACGCCAGGAAGCTTGAAGCGCAGGGGCAGATAGCCAAGGTGGAGCGTCTCTCTGCCCAGTCTGCCTATGACCGCGCCCGCATCGATACCCAGAAGGCGCGTCGCAGTCTCGAGATCGCCGAACTGGCCCTTGGCCGCATGCTGAAGTTGCCAGATGCCCAGCCGGGCAGCGGCCTGTTCGTCAACAGTGAGCTGCCGCGCCTCGATGGGCTGGTGCAACAGACCCTGGAAGTTCACCCCGGCCTCAAGTTGCTCAGCGCCAAGAAGGAGCAGGCCAAGGGGATGATCCGGGTCGAGCAGGGCAAATATGCCCCCGAGGTGTTCCTGTTCGGTAACTACAACCTCTATGAAGATGATTCGATAGCTTCCAAGACAGCGCCGGACTGGCTGGTGGGGGTGGGCGTCAGCATGCCGCTGGTGAGCCGCGATGGCCGCTCCGAGACGGTGCAGGCTGCCAAGAGTGCCGAGCTGCAGGTCAATCTGCTGCAGGCCAAAACCCGCGAGGATCTGAAGCTGCTGGTGGAAAAGACCTGGCGTGAAGCGGCGCAGGGGCTGGAGGAGTATCAATCCCTCTCTTCCACCCAGGCGCTGGCCGAGGAGAACGTGCTGCTGCGTGACAAAGCCTTCGGACAGGGGCTCTCTACGTCACTCGATGTAGTGGATGCCCAGAACCAGCTGGCAGGGGTCAAGACCCAGCGCGCGGCGGCGGCTTATCAATATGTGGTGTCGCTGGCCCGTCTGCTGGCCCTCTCCGGCCAGATGAACAGTTTCAATCAATATCAGCACGGTCAGGTGATCGAGGTGAACTCATGATCGCACTTCAGTCCGTGCCTTTTTCTATCTCTGTTTCGACCGCCAAGGGTCGCCCGTTTGTCGAGGTGAAGTGATGAGCCATCCCCCCATCAAAAAGAAGATGAGCCAGGGTAAACCGCTGTTGTTGCCGCTGGTGCTGGTGATCCTGGTGGTCTGGCTCGGCTGGCGCTTCTGGCTCGCCTATCAGCCGGAGCCGGTGCATCTGCAAGGGCAGATTGAAGCACAGCAGTATTCGGTCTCCTCCAAGGTGCCGGGGCGCATCGACGAAGTGCTGGTGAAAAAGGGCGATCAGCTGACCAAGGATCAGCTGGTCTTTACTCTGGCGAGCCCCGAGATTGAAGCCAAGCTGAGCCAGGCCAAGGCTGGCGAAGCGGCTGCGGGCGCGCTGGCGCAAGAGGCGGAGAAAGGAGCCCGTGCCCAGCAGATCGCTGCGGCCAAGGATCAGTGGCAAAAAGCCAAGGCCGCCGCAGCCCTGCGCGGCAAGACCTATGAGCGGGTTGCCAGCCTGCACCGCGACGGCGTGATGCCGCTGCAAAAACGCGATGAGGCCTGGACCGCCTGGCAAGCCGCCCGCTACAGCGAAGGGATGGCATGGCAGCAGTACCAGATGGCTCTTGAGGGGGCGCGGGAAGAGACCAAGATCGCTGCTCGCGAGAAGGCCAAGATGGCGGCCGGTTCGGTGGCCGAGGTTGAGGCCTATCTGGCCGATACCCGTATCGTCAGCCCCCACACCGGTGAGGTTAGTCAGGTGCTGCTGCACAGCGGCGAGCTGGCGCCGCAGGGCTTCCCGGTGGTGACCCTGCTCGACATGAGCGATGCCTGGGCCCAGTTCCACGTTCGCGAAGATCTGCTGCCCCGCTTCCCGGTTGGTACCGAGTTCGATGCCCGCATCCCGGGCCTTGGCGATCAGATGGTGCGCTTCAAGGTGACCCATGTGGCCGTGATGGGGGATTTTGCTACCTGGCGTGCCACCGATACCCGTCAGGGCTTCGACATGAAGAGCTTCCAGGTGGAGGCTCGCCCGCTGCAACCGGTTGAGGGGCTGCGGGTTGGCATGAGTGTGCTGGTTGAACTCTGATGGGACGTGAATTTCGGCTGCTGTGGCAGGATCCATTCAGTCGTGCCCTGATGAGCTGGGTGCCGCTGCTGCTGATGGGGATCCTCTGCTGGATCTTCTCGGCAGGGCTGGCCCGCGACCTCAAGGTGGGGCTGGTGGATCTCGACCACAGCATGCTCTCGCGCCAGCTCGCCTTCTCGCTGGATGGCTCGGCCGGGCTCAAGGTCGCGCAACAGTTTGACTCCATCGACGCCGGGGCGCACGCCCTGCGCGGTGGCGACATCTATGCGCTGGTGGTGATCCCCAACCATCTGGAGCGGGATGCCCGTCAGGGCACCCAGCCGCAGGTGACGGTGTTCAACAACGGCCAGTTCATCCTCATCGCCAAGCTGGTCAACTCTGCGCTGGCGCAGGTGGTCGGCACTCTCAATGGTCAGGTGGGCGTGCTGGAGGCGATGGCTGGCGGCAAGGCGCTACCCGGCGCACTCGGGCAGTCGGTGCCCATCAGCAGTCAGGTCACTGCGCTCTATAACCTCAACTCCAGCTACGCCCAGTTTCTGCTGAGCGCCATTCTGCCCGCGGTATGGCAGATCCTGGTGGTGCTGTTCGGCCTCAATGCGCTGGCCCGTACCGATCGACTGGGGCTGGACTGGACCACTCGCGGTGTCTGGTTTGGCCTCTGGCGCACCCTGCTGCCTCACGTGCTGATTGGCTGGGGCTGGGGGATTGTCTGGACGCTGCTGCTGTTCAAGGGCTTCTCCTACCCCATGCACGGTAGCTGGCTGGTATTGCTGGTGGGGCTGGGGCTTGCCTCGGCCGCCTGCGTCACCATGGGGGCTTTTTTCTACGGCATCATCCGGGATCCGGCGCGCGCCCTGTCGCTGGCGGGGGCTTACACTGCGCCCGGTTTCGCCTTTATGGGGGTCACCTTTCCGGTGAGTGCCATGGGGGATTTTGCCCGCTTCTGGCGCAGCCTGTTGCCGGTCTCTCACTATGTCGAGCTGCAGATTGGCCAGAGCAACTACGGTCTGCCGCTCGCATCCGCCCTGCCGCAACTGGGGGCGCTGCTGCTGTTTCTGCTCCCCTTGCTGCTGGTGGTACGCCGTTACAAGCAGCAGGCCGAGCTGGCCCGTCAATCAGCCGCAGTGGCAGTCGCCGAAAAGGAGCCTGAGTGATGCTGGGATTTGTCGATCTTTTGCGCCTCGAGTTGCGCACCCTGCTGGCGGATCGCGCCATCATGCTCACCCTGTTTGGCGGGGTGTTCTTCTACTCCTTCCTCTACCCCCAACCCTATCTGCATCAACTGCCGCGGGAAGAGGCGGTAGTGGTGGTCAACGAAGATGGCAGTCAACTCTCGCGCCAGCTGGAATTTATGGCCGATGCTACGCCACAGGTGAAGCTGGTAGCGCGGGCCAATTCGCTGGATGAAGCGCGGCAGCTGATGATGGCCGGGAAGGCGAGCGGGATCCTGCATATCCCCAACCACTTCTATCGGGATCTGATGCTGGGCAAGAGCGTCACCCTGAGCTATGCCGGTGATGCCTCCTACTTTCTGGTCTACGGTACCATTGCCGAGGGGCTGGCGCAGGCCGGTGGCACCCTCGCCGCGCAGGTGAAGGTGGCGCGGCTGTTGAGCCACGGCGAGGCGCTGCCACAAGCGGCGATGGGCTGGAATGCGGTGGCCCTCAACGTGGTGCCGGTGTTTAACCCCACCATGGGTTACGTCAACTACGTGGTGCCGGCGGTGTTCGTGCTGATCCTCCATCAGGTGTTGCTGATGGGGGCGGGGATCCTGGGGGCGACCCAGAACCAGCGCAGCTGTCGCGGCGAGCAGGGTTACTGGCAAAGCGCGCCGGTGTTGCCGCTGTTGCTGGCCAGAACTCTGGTGCTGGCGGTGTTGTTCCTGCTGCCGGTGAGCTACTTCCTCGGCTTCTGCTTCGATCACTACAATATCGCTCGTCATGCAGATCCGGTGCAGCTTTGGCTGTTTGCCCTGCCGTTCCTGCTGGCGACCTGCTGGTTTGGCGTGGTGCTCGGCGCGATATTTACCCGGCGGGATCTGCCAACCCAGGTGGTGCTGATCTCCTCCCTGCCGCTGGTCTTTCTGGCGGGCTTTATCTGGCCGCTCGAGCTGATCCCGGCCCCACTCAACTGGCTGGCTCAGTGGGTGCCCACTATCCCCGCTATCGAGGGTTTTCTGCGCCTTAACCAGATGGGGGCTGACTTCGCCCAGGTTGCCCGTTACTGGTGGCAGTTGTGGGGACTGGCGCTGCTCTACGGCGTGCTGGCCTGCCTGCTGCTGCGTTGGCGGCAGCAGTCACTGCCGGTGGCCAGTCAGCCGGTCGTACAGAGTGAGACGACCGCCGGTTAAGCGGGATAGGGCAAGCGCCCGTGAGATAGCGTGTGCGGTAAAGCGAAAACGGTCAGCCCAAGGGCTGACCGTTTTGTTATGTGATGGATATGAGCAGTTTTACTGCGGCTTTAGCCGCGCTGGAGTTCGGGATCGCTGATGGCGTAGATCTGCCCCACCGCCGTCTCATCCGCCAGCAGGCGCAGCCCTTGGGTGGTCACATCGGTGCGGCGTACCAGTCCATGAACCTCCTTGCCCTGACTCAGTTCGGCACGGCCGGTAGCGTCGCCATCCTGCAGGCCCGCCGGGCGCAGAATGGTTCACGCGAGGGAGCTGGTCTGTAGCCAGCTCTCCGCCAGACTCTTGAGGCGCACCTCGTGGCCGAAGGCGGCGCGGGCCCGCTGCGGCAAATATTGCCAGCTGTCGCCGCAGCCGAGAGAGGTGACCAGCAGTAGCCGTTTCAGACCTGCCTGCTCCATTGCATCGATCACATGACGGTTGCCCTGATAGTCCACTGGAGCTGCCTGACGGAAGCTGCCGAGGGTGGAGACAACCTGGGCATCTTGCCCCGCCCGGGCACACGCCTGCTGCACCGCAGCCGGATCCAGTGCATCCCCTTCGATGACGTCTACTCCCAGCGCACCCAGCTCCGTGGCCATCTCGGGGCTGCGCACCAGCGCAACCACCCGATGACCCTCAGCGAGAGCGTGGTGAGTAAAGGCGCGGCCCAGCCCGCGGCTGGCTCCGAAAATCAGTGTGGTTGGCATAGCTGAGCTCCCTTGGCAAAAGGGGTTAGCCTAGTGGCTTGTTCGCTTGCTGTAAATGAGAGTTGTTTCTATTTGTGGGCCAGCAGAGAGGCGAGGGTGCGAGCCGCTGGCGGCTCGCACCCGCTGAGAGGGGATCAGCCGTTGTAGTTGCCGATGCTGGGGCGACGGCTGGGGCCGCTCAGGTGGATATCCACCGGATTGAACGCCTTGATCGCCTCATAGCTGAAATCACCGATCGCCTGATGCAGGGTCTGGGGCGTGTGGTTGGTAATGATGATGACGCTTTTTGACAGGTTGCGGCGACGGCGCAGCAGGTGGCCTAGGAAGCTGGACTGGCTCTCCGCCATCTTGGCTCGGTTGGCCGATACCTCGTCGATGATCAGCAGATCCACCTCTTCCAATGCGCGGCGGTACTGGTTGCGCTCGTCCTGATCGGGGATGACGTTGAAGAAGAGGCGATCGACGATGGAGGCCCACTGCTGGAAGATCACCGATTTCTGGTGACGCTCGATCAGCTCGTGTGCCACCGCCCCCGCCAGCGTTGACTTGCCGGTGCCGTAATCGCCGTAGATGAGCATGCAGCCGCCACCGCTCTTCTCCCAGTGCTCGAAACCGCTGATAAAGTAACGGGCGGTCTCGATGGGATATTGCAGCGCCGGATCTGTGGCATCCATCTTGTCGAACACCCAGTCGGGGTTGAGGTCGGCCTGGGCGATTAGCTTCTGGATCCGCTCCTGACGGGCCGCCTTCTGCAGCTCGCGCACCTCGGCGTTGGCCTTGGCGTCGTACTCCTTGCGCAGGGTCTCGTAGTCATACTGGCCGCCGCCGGTCTCTTGCTGCAGGCGACGAATGCGCTCCAGCAGGCCACCTACATGGCGGCTCAATTCCGGGTCGTGAACACGGTGGTCCTGCTTGGCCTTGGCGATCTTCTGGCGCTTGGCTTCGATCTCTTCCAGCTCCTGGCGCAGGGGATCTTGCGGGTCAGTCATGGAATGCTCCTTCTGCTTGATCAGGGATGGGACAGGGGTCTGATTCTGCCTGCAGCAGGCAGATGGTATCAATCATTATCCGGTGTCTGGGCAGGCATCTGCTGACTCTCTGCCAGCCGCTTTGCCTCTTCAATCATCTGTTGGGCCCGTTTGCTCGGGCCCGACTCTGCCGGGGCCGGCGTCACCTGCTGATAGCCCTGCACCTCCATCGGCTTGCGACGGGTATAGCGGCGGGTCTTGAGGGTGCGAATAAACTTGAGCATCCATTGATGCTGGGAGTCGAATACCTCGGGGCGCCCCAGCCAGTAGGCGATAAATTCTCCCAGATCCTCTTCGCTATAGCTGGCATCGATCACCCCGCACAGACGGGCGAGGGCGGGCAGCTCTTCGTCCGGGCGCCATTGCAGATGCATCTGGAAAGGGCGTTCTGGCAGCGGGCTGCGCAATTTCTGGGTCAGTAGCGGCAACTGGAACGTGCACTGATGGTAGTGCTCACTCTCGGGCTGAGCCTCGACCTGCAGCAAGCCCGCCTCCATCAGTTCATCGAACAGTTCGGTGAGCTGGCGGGCGTTGACCTGAAACGAGAAGCCACAGGGATCGCCCGGGTCAACCACCGCCAGTGCGCGACCCAGCTCGGGATAGTTGAGCCGGGCCAGCTGATTTTCCAGCACCAGTCGGCGCAGCTGCAGTGTATAGAGACTGCGGGCCGGATGGGACAATCTGGGGTGGGCGAGGGCACTGTATTCGGCTGGAGTCATGGTCTTCTTTATGCGCTTGTGTGGCGGCCATTATCCCCTATGGCAGGAGCTTGCACAATTCGCATGGAGGTAGCGACATTGTGGGGAGAGGTTGTGCTGCTATGTGGTTGTTAATAGAGCAATCTGTCGTTCAGAACCTGACCAAGGTCTATTTTTGACACATCGTTTCCGCGGATACCTCACTTTTGAACTAGTCTTAATACCTAAATAACCAATTGACTAATAAGAGCTTTATCAAGATGTTAAGAGCCGGGCTACGGATCCTGGTGGTGGAGGACGAAGCCGTTTTTCGCCACTCGCTAGTGAGTTACCTCGCACGGGACGGGGCAACGGTTTTTCAGGCCGAAGACGGGATTGAGGGTCTGTCGGCCGCAGCTCTCTACCATCCCGATGTGGTGCTCTGCGATCTCAACATGCCCAATATGGATGGTCACGAAGTGATCGCCTGCCTCTCTGCTCGCTACCCCGATATCCCGGTTATCGTCATCTCGGCCCAGAGCACCATGGAGGCAGTGGCTGGTGCCCTGCGCGCCGGTGCGCGCGATTACCTGCTCAAGCCGCTGGAAGATTACGCGCTGGTCGAGCGCAGCATAGAGCAGTGCCTCAAGAGCCAGGGGACACGTAGTCAGCAGCTGGAGCTGATGGATCATATGGAGTACTTCAGTGCCCACGATCGGGCCGCCAGCCGTTTGCTGGCCGGACTGAAACCGCCGGGATTGCAGGAGTGGGGCCCCTGGCAGATTACGTTCAAGGGGTTGGGCCAGCTCTTTATTCCCGACACCTTCAAGGTGGGGGACAAGTTACTGGTATTGGTGATGGAGTTGCCCATCATGGGGACGGATGCCGCCTTCTGCGGGGCGCTGGTGCGCTCGCTGATGAATGTTCCTTATCGCCAGTTCCAGCGCAAAGAGAGTCAGCTGTTAAGTCAGCCACACCGGTTGCTCGACTACCTCAATCATCAGTTGATGGAGTCGGGGCTGCGCAGCTCTTTTGCCATGGCGGCACTGCTGTTTGATCAGGAGGATGGGCTGGTGTTTGCCAATGCGGGGCTCACTTCTCCCCACTGGCTGATGCGCTCGGGTGGCTTGCCCCTGGGCTTGATGCGCAGCAGCCACTATGCCCTGCATAAACGCAGCTGGCACGAGCCCTTTGACCTGCAGTTTTGCAGCGATAGCGGCAGCGCCCTTCATGTTCAGGTGCGTTACCACTGACGGCCATGGTGCCACAGTTGAATATCAGTCAGATAAAAAGAGAGGGCGCCCATGGGCGCCCTCTCTTATGTCTGCTTGTCCAACTCGCTTATGCGGTAGCGGACTGCAGTTTTTCATCCTGATGGTCAGTGGATTTGGCTGGGCCTTCGGCACCATGCATCCAGTAGACCAGACGGTTGGCCATGGTCAGCAGGATCACGGCACTGATCACGGCAGCCAGAGCGATACCGCCGAAGATGGCGATGGGGCCGGCTTCACCCACGAAGGAGCCGATAAAGCCCGCAGCGTAGTTGGCCAGAGCCACGAAGCCGAACCAAGCACCCATCATCAGGGAGGCCAGGCGCAGCGGAGCCAGCTTGGTCACCATGGAGAGACCGATCGGGGAGAGGCAGAGTTCGCCCAGGGTGTGGAACAGGTACGCGCCAACCAGCCAGAACATGGAGGTCTTGACGGTGTTGTCACCACCCTGCTGCAGCACGGCACCGACCATGAACAGGAAACCAACGGCCAGGAACAGCAGACCCATGGCGAATTTCACCGGAGAGTTTGGCTCTTTTTTGCCGAGCTTGATCCAGATGGCCGCAACGACCGGCGCCAGAGTGATGATGAAGAAGGGGTTCAGGGACTGGAACCAGGCTGTCGGCACTTCAAAAGAGCCGATCATGCGGTCGGTGTACTCCTGAGTATAGAGGTTCATCAGACCACCGGCCTGTTCGAAACCAGCCCAGAAGATGATGGTGAACAGACCCAGCACCAGAATGACCTTGATGCGATCCACTTCCTGCTTGGTCAGCGGCGCTTTCTGCTCGGTAGTGCGCAGAGCGGCTGCACGCTGAGCGGCAGTCACACGGCCGATGTCGCCGAGGAAACGCTGGGCCAGAGTCGCCTGGATCACCAGAGAGAGCAGCATACCGATACCGGCACCGACGAAGGCAGCTTGCCAGCCGTAGGCGGTCGCGGCAGCACCACAGATCACACCTGCCAGCAGGGAGCCCAGGTTGATACCCATGTAGAAGATGGTGAAGGCACCGTCACGACGGTGGTCACCCTCTGCATAGAGGTCGCCAACCATGGTGGAGATGTTTGGCTTGAACAGACCGTTACCCACGATCAGCAGAGCCAGCCCGGTATAGAAGACGCTGTTGACCATATCCGGGAACATGGCGTGGGGCAGAGCCAGAGTGAATTGGCCCGCGGCCATCAGCACGGCGCCGATCAGGATGGCACGGCGTTGACCCAGGAAGGTGTCAGCCAGCCAGCCGCCGATCAGCGGAGTGATGTAAACCAGACCGGTATAGATACCGTAGAGTTTGAGGGCGTCTGCCTGACTCCAGCCCAGACCGCCATTGGCAGTCAGGTCGGTCAGATAGAGCACCAGTACGGCACGCATGCCGTAATAGGAGAATCTCTCCCAGAGTTCGGTACTAAAGAGCAAAAAAAGCCCTTTAGGGTGACCTAAAAAGGTCCCTTTTGACGGGTTATTCATTGGAACTTCCACCTGTGTCTTATATTTTTTTGAGTTTTTTATGCAAGGGCGAGAAACACGCCTCAATCCTTATAGAGCATGTGTGAATAAATTACAACATTATGATTTGCTGAGGATTTATTTATTATTGATTGATTTTTTGTTGCGCAAATGAAAAAGGAGCATCATTTGATGCTCCTTGAATACCACTATGAAAAACGGAATTTTCAGCTATTACAACTGCTTGACGAACTGCTTCAGCCAGCCGATGAATTCGCCGTTCAGCTCGCGGTGACGCACGGCATACTCCACATTCGCTTTCATATAACCGATCTTGCTGCCGCAGTCGTGGCTCTTGCCCTTCATGAAGTAGGCGTTGACCTGCTCCTGCTCCATCAGCATGGCGATGGCATCGGTCAGCTGGATCTCGTCCCCGGCACCGGCCGGGGTTTTTTCCAGTAGCGGCCAGATATTGGAAGAGAGCACATAACGGCCCACTACCGCCAGATTGGAGGGGGCTTCATCGCGTGGTGGTTTTTCGACGATCGCCTGCATCGGCAGGGACATCCCTTCGGTCAGCGCTTCACCCTTGATGTCGGCGATGCCATATTTGTCCACTTCACTCTCGGGCACAGCTTCCACCATGATCTGGCTGATCTGGTCTTCTTCAAACATGTGCACCATTTCGGCCAGGTTGTCTTTTTTCGGGTCGCTGGCCACTTCATCGATTAGTACATCCGGCAGCAGCACGGCAAACGGGTTGTCACCGATCAGCGGGCGGGCGCAGAGCACTGCGTGGCCCAGACCTTTGGCCTCACCCTGACGGACGTGCATGATGGTGACGTCTTTCGGGCAGATCTGTTGCACCTCTTCCAGCAGCTGACGCTTGACCCGCTTCTCGAGGGTCGCTTCCAGTTCGAAGCTTTTGTCGAAGTGGTTTTCGATGGAGTTCTTACTGGAGTGGGTGACCAGAATGATCTCTTTGATACCGGCGGCGATGGCTTCGCGCACTACGTACTGGATCAGGGGTTTGTCGACCACTGGCAGCATCTCTTTCGGAATGGCCTTGGTGGCGGGAAGCATGCGGGTACCCAGACCGGCTACCGGGAGCACGGCCTTGCGAACAACGAGAGGTGTCTTTTTCATGGAGATAGATCCAGAGATACAAAGTGGGCCCATGATACCCGAAGAAAAATGGGGCAGCCACAGGCTGCCCCATTTGCACATGCAGTGCTCGGACGTTATTTGACGATGATCATGTCACGGTTGGCTTCCAGCGTGGCCGGGCCGATGCCGTTTACATCAACCAGTTGATCAACCGAGGTAAATTTTCCCTGTTTTTCGCGATAGTCGACGATGGCTTGTGCCTTTTTGTCGCCAATCCCCTTGAGGTTGGTGAGCTCGGCAAGGGTTGCCGTATTGATATCCACTTTGCCGATCTCCTGCTTGGCGGCAACCGTGGTGGCCTGCTTCGGTGCGACCTTGTCTGCGGCCAGTGAGGGCAGGGTGAACAACGGGAGGGCGGACAACAACATGATGATGGACAAGCTGTTTTTACGCATTTCACACTTCCTTGTGGTGGGGGATTCGTATGGATGATTAACCAGATTTGGAAGGTGTGACGGCTGTCATTTTTTACAGGTATTGCTAGTGGGTTGCTTTGCTATAAGAGATGGCAGTTTTCGACTAACGATAAGATATATAAAGACTTTTATTGGTACATACAAAATGGAAAGTATTGTGTGACAGGGAGCGTAGCGCTCATCGTGTTCTCACACTTTTATCTGTCTGCTCCTGAATCTTCGGTTGCTTATGCTGCCTTCAGACAAATTCCCAACAAAAAAGGCTGCTCACCTTGGGTGAGCAGCCTTTGTGATCGGTTTTTTCAGGTGGATGCTGATTAGGCTTGTTCGTCAGCCTGAGCAGCCTGGATACCGGTCAGGGCGATGGTGTAGACGATGTCGTCAACCAGGGCGCCGCGGGAGAGGTCGTTGACCGGCTTGCGCATGCCTTGCAGCATCGGGCCGATGGAGACCAGGTCCGCGGAACGCTGTACCGCCTTGTAGGTGGTGTTACCGGTGTTCAGGTCAGGGAAGACGAACACGGTAGCTTTACCGGCAACCGGTGAGTTCGGTGCTTTGGACTTGGCCACGTTCTCCATGATGGCCGCGTCGTACTGCAGCGGGCCGTCGATGATGAGGTCGGGGCGCTTGGCCTTGGCCAGCTCGGTCGCTTCACGCACTTTCTCTACATCGGCACCGGCGCCAGAGGTACCGGTAGAATAGGAGATCATGGCGACGCGCGGCTCGATGCCGAACGCGGCTGCGGAGTCGGCGGACTGGATGGCGATCTCGGCCAGCTGTTCGGCAGTCGGATCCGGGTTGATCGCGCAGTCACCGTAGACCAGCACCTGGTCAGGCAGCAGCATGAAGAAGATGGAGGAGATCAGGGAAGAGCCCGGAGCGGTCTTGATGATCTGCATCGGCGGACGGATGGTGTTGGCAGTGGTGTGCACCGCGCCGGATACCAGGCCGTCAACTTCATTGCGCTCCAGCATCATGGTGCCCAGTACCACGTTGTCTTCCAGCTGCTCGCGGGCAACCACTTCGGTCATGCCCTTGTTCTTGCGCAGCTCGACCAGACGCGGCACATAGCGCTCGCGCACAACGGCCGGATCGATGATCTCGACGCGATCGGTCAGAACAACACCCTGCTGTTCGGCAACACGACGGATCTCTTCCGGGTTGCCCAGCACTAACCGGACGGGCAATGCCACGCTCGGCACAGATGGCGGCAGCCTTGATGGTGCGCGGCTCGTCGCCTTCCGGCAGCACGACACGTTTGTTGGCCTGACGGGCCAGCTCGGTCAGCTGATAACGGAATGCCGGCGGGCTCAGACGACGGGAACGGGTAGAGCTGATGGTCAGCGACTCGATCCAGTGTTTGTCGATGTGGCCAGCGACGTAGTCCTGTACCAGTTCGATACGCTCGCGGTCATCTTCCGGAATATCGACGTTGAAGTTCTGCAGGCTGACGGCGGTCTGCCAGGTGTTGGTACCGGTCATCATGATCGGCAGGCCGGTGGCCATGGCCTGTTGGCACAGCGCCATTACCTGCGGCTCCGGATGATAGTTACCGGTCAGCAGCAGGGCGCCCAGCTTGACGCCGTTCATGGCGGAGAGGCAGGCAGAGACGATGACGTCAGAGCGATCGCCAGAGGTGACCAGCAGGCTGCCCGGACGGAAGTGCTCGACCATGTTGTGGATGGAGCGGGCACAGAAGGTCACGGTCTGCAGGCGACGGCTGTCCAGCTCACCCTTGTGCAGGATCTTGGCGGCCAGATGCTTGGCGAGATCCTTGGCGCGCGGGGCGATCAGCTGGGTGTTCCAGGGGATGCAACCCAGGATGCGCAGCGGGCTCTTGCCAAACACTTGCAGCACTTCCAGGTTGTGGGCAGCGTCGGAAGCGTGGTGATGGGCTTCGAACATCTCGGTCAGGTCAGGGCGGGTTACGCCATGCTCGTCAACCGGTGCGCCAACCTTGTTGATAACGCAACCAACGATGCGGGGGTTGTTGACACCACCGAAGTTGGAGCAGGCCAGTTCGATGCGCTCTTTCAGCTTCTGGCTGGAGTCATGGCCCGGGTGGGTCACGAATACCATGTCGGCATCCAGCGCCTTGGCAACGTCGTAGTTCAGCTTGTTGGCAAAGGGCTGCTTGTCGGTCGGCACCATACCTTCGACAACCAGCACTTCGGCACCGCTGGCTTTTACGTGCTCTTCGAAACGGGCAACGATCTCTTCCAGCAGGATGTCGGTATTGCTGGAGCTGATCATGTTCTCGGCGTAGGAGAGGGTGAAGGGCTCGGGCGGATTGATGTTGGCAGCTGCGCGGATAACGGCGGTTGAGCGCTCGGCACCGGTTTCACCCGGACGCGGCTGGGCAACCGGTTTGAAGAAGCTGACATTGACACCGTGACGCTCCATGGCGCGAACAACGCCAAGGCTTACGGAAGTTACGCCGACACCAGTGCCGACCGGGATAAGCATAATAGTGCGTGCCACTTTATACCCCTTGTTCATTTTTTGGGATCAGGAAAAGGCCGCCCTGGTGGGCGGCCTCGAGTTACTGCGTCAATTAAGCGCCGACCAGTTCCAGCGCGTCGTGGGCGATAACCCACTCTTCGTTGGTCGGGATTACCAGGGCCTTGGTAGAACCAGCCTTGGTGATCTCGCCACCCTTGCCGAAACGAGCCTTCAGGTTGGCGTCGTGATCGACGTCAAAGCCCAGCAGACCCAGCTTGTTCAGGGTGATTTCACGGATCGGGGCGGAGTTTTCACCGATACCACCGGTGAAAACAACGGCGTCCAGACGACCGTCCATGGCGGCAGCGTAGGCGCCGATGTACTTGGCCAGGCGATAGCAGTAAACGTCCATAGCACGCTTGGCTTCTTCTTTGCTGTCGTAGTTGTCTTCAACAAAACGGCAGTCGGAGGTGACTTCGGTCAGACCCTGCAGGCCGGACTCTTTGGTCAGCATGGTGTTGATATCGGCCACGCTCATGCCCAGCTTGTCGTGCAGGAAGAAGATGATGGCCGGGTCCAGATCACCGGAGCGGGTACCCATCACCAGACCTTCCAGCGGAGTCAGGCCCATAGAGGTATCAACGGATTTGCCGTTCTTGATGGCGCAGACGGAACCGCCGTTGCCCAGGTGGCAGTTGATGATGTTCAGCTCTTCAACCGGCTTGTTCAGCTGCTTGGCAGCTTCCAAGCTGATGTAGTAGTGGCTGGTGCCGTGAGCGCCGTAGCGACGGATGCCGTTCTCTTTGTAGAGCTTGTACGGCAGGGCGTACAGGAAGGCTTCTTCCGGCATGGTCTGGTGGAACGCGGTATCGAAAACGGCCACGTTCTTGTCAGCCAGCGCCGGGAATACGCGGCGAGCTTCACGGATACCGATCAGGTGAGCCGGGTTGTGCAGCGGTGCGTACGGAACGGCGGCTTCGATGCCGGCGATCACGTCGTCACAGATGACAACGGAAGAGGTGAAGCGCTCGCCGCCGTGAACAACACGGTGACCGATGGCGATCAGGTTCTTGGACAGTTCCGGGTTGAGCGGCAGGATCTTGTTGACGATGAAGTCCAGCGCTTCCTGGTGAGCGGCACCAGCGCCCAGATCGGCACTGCCTTTCTCGCCATTCAGTTTCCACTTGATGCGGGCGTCGTCGAGGTTGAAGCACTCGGCCAGGCCGGACAGCAGGTCATCACCGGTGGTTGCGTCAATGACAGCAAACTTCAGGGAAGAGCTGCCACAGTTAAGAACAAGAACCAGCTTACTCATGAATAAATCCTATCGCAGATTGGGTTGTGTAGGCGGATGCGTTGGACGCCGGACGTCCAAAAACTTTCAACTTATCCTTATGAGGGTTGGCAATCTGTTGCTTGCCCCTTGTATAGTGATACAAGACCCGAAATCCAGACGTCCCTGACAGGTCAATAGCAAGAAGCTTTTGACGCAAAAATGGGCGTACAAAGGATAACCCGATTGTTGAAAAATAACAAAGTCATCCTCAACCTTTGTTACTTTGCATCAAATTTTGTCGAGGTTTTGCCGTTAGTACGTTCAAAAAGCGCTCGGAGGTAGTATGAGCATGAACATTTTTGGAACTAAGTTACAGCAAGGCCGCCATTATATGACGCTTTGGCCGCGCCGTCCCGAGCTCAATTCGATGTTTCCTGAAAATCGGGTGATCAAGGCGACCGAATTCGCTCTCAAGGTGATCCCGGCGTTGGCGGTGCTGAGCGTGATGCTGCAGTTCCAGTTTGGCGAGCAGCACTACTGGCCTTCAGTCATCACTTCCGTGCTGTTTCTGCTCAGCCTGCCGCTGCAGGGTTACTACTGGCTTGGTCAGCGGGCCGACACCCGTTTGCCCCCGTCGCTGGCGAGCTGGTATCGGGAGATCAACGGCAAGATGAACGAGCAGGGGGTGCGCCGTCAGCTGGTTTCCCAGCCCCGCTATGAAGAGCTTGCCGATACCCTCAAGGCTGCGTTTCAGCAGCTCGATAAATCCTTTCTCTACGAATAACCCGATTCAAACGTAAAAAAGGCGCCAGTGGCGCCTTTTTTGTTGTCTGGTGGCCAGCAATCAGGCAGCCAGCACTTTGCGGATCTCCTGGATGGAGAGCTTGTACTGACGTGGACATTGGCGCCATACAGTCAGCATCCGCTGGTACTTGTCGCGCATGGCGATGTCGCTGGAGAGCTCGTCGCACGGGCACTTGAGCTCGGGGAAGCGCTTGTCCACTTCCAGCAGGAAGCAGACATAGTCGGCCAGCTCCCGCTCCTGACTGCGGCTGTAGCCGTTGAACTCCAGCCGGCTGGCGTTGATCTCGCCCTGATCGGCTGCATCCAGATTACCCCATGAGATGGCCAGCGCGTGGTGCAGCTCCAGGGTATCGATCACCTCCTGGCAGGTCGCCAGATCCAGATGGCCGAAGCTCTTCTCCAGCTCGAGGATTTGCAGGCAATAGCCGCGCTCGATGATGGTGCTGGCACGCTGGTAGAAGTCCGCTTTCTCCGGATTGAGTTTTGCCAGAATTTCGTACTGGTTGCTCAGGATCAAACGCTCTGTGTTGCTCATGTTCATGGGATATCTCGCTGGAAGATGATTCTGAGGTCACGTTAACCCATATATAAAATGAATTTTTTGATCTGGGCGGGGGAGTTGGTGAGAAAAATCTTCAGGCAAAAGGTGGCTTACCAGAACAAAAAAGCCTGCGTGGCAGGCCTTTCAATAAGACAGGCGGGGATTATCCCTTGAGGAAATCCAGTACCACCTGATGGTGATCGCTGGTCTTGAACTTGTCGAAGTGGTGGGCAATCTTGCCCTCTTCGTCGATCAGGAAGCTCTGGCGGTGAATACCGTCATACTCCTTGCCCATGAACTTCTTCGGACCCCAGACGCCAAAGGCATCGGCGACGGCGTGATCCTCATCGGCCAGCAGGGTGAAGTTGAGCTGATCGCGCTCTTCGAACTTTTTCAGGCGCTTGGCCGGATCCGGGCTGATACCAAGCACCACCACATTGAGGGCAGCCAGCTCGGCGTTGACATCGCGCAAGCTGCAGGCCTGGGTGGTGCAGCCGGGGGTCATCGCCTTGGGATAGAAGTAGACCAGCACTTTTTTGCCGCGCAGGGAGGAGAGTTGCAGCGGATTGCCGTTCTGGTCGGGCAAAGTGAAGTCGGGGGCGGGGCTGCCAGCTTGTAATGGTTGCATGGGGTCTCCTTGAGTGAGTGCTCAGGCGTGTTTGCGATTGACGATAAACTCGAACGATTCTGCGCCCAGTTCACGACAGAATCCGGCGAAGGCGGTCTGCGACCGTTCAACCTCTCCCTCTTTGGCCAGATTGAGCTGGAAGCTCATCTTGAGCAGGTTGAACGGCTGCTGTTCCAGGGTCATGGATTGCATCGCCTGAATGTTCCAGCCATGTTCGCTGAAGAACTGGGTGCACTGGCTTACGATGCCCGGCTCGTCACGGATCAGGATCCCGACGCTGGCGCTCACGTCATACTGGAGCGACTGGTGGCGCTCGGTGCGCTTCATCATGGTGATGAGGTCCCACTCCTGGCTGCGCAGGGGGAGGCTGATCTCGAGTTGCATCATGCTGTTCCAGTCGCCCGAGAGCAGCATGATAAATGTGAATTCATTGCCGAAGATGCCAAGACGGCTGTCCACAAT
Organism: Aeromonas jandaei; assembly: GCF_037890695.1. NCBI lineage: Bacteria > Pseudomonadati > Pseudomonadota > Gammaproteobacteria > Aeromonadales > Aeromonadaceae > Aeromonas > Aeromonas jandaei. Next base: position 1,628,122 of record NZ_CP149571.1, read on the forward strand.
GTTGCAACCACAGCTACTGACGTGACGGGTCACTTCATTGACGATGCCAGGCCTGTCCGTGCCGATGGCCGTTACGACCAGATAGTGAGTCATAAATCTTCTCTCGTCCGTTATGTATCTTGAAAGCCGCACAGGATTGCCGATTTTCGGGCTGTTGATGGCCCGCCGCGAGGTGCTCCCCCGACTCTCATTTATTGCTTTTTGTGGCCGATGGTATCACGGCTTGTCCCCTCTCTCCCTTGTTTTTCAAAGGGGGCAGCTTTACCATTACGGCCCTGAAAATCGGGAGAAATATCCATGTTGCGCGGTAGTATTGTTGCCCTCGTTACCCCTATGCTGGCTTCAGGTGAAGTCGATTGGGCCAGTCTGGCCAAGCTGGTCGAGTATCATGTCAGCGCCGGAACCAGCGCCATTGTCGCGGTTGGTACCACAGGGGAGTCGGTGACCCTGAGCGAGCAAGAGCACATTGCCGTCGTTGAAAAGACCGTTGAATATGCTGCCGGTCGCATTCCTGTCATTGCAGGCAGTGGCTCCAACAATACTGCCCACGCCATCGAACTGAGCAAACGCCTGGCCAAAACCGGCGTGGTTGCTGGTCTCTCGGTGACCCCTTACTACAACAAACCCACTCAGGAAGGTCTCTATCGCCACTATTGTGCGATCGCCGAGGCTAGTGGTCTGCCCCAAATTCTTTATAATGTGCCCGGTCGCACCTGCTGTGACCTCAAACCGGAGACCGTGGCCCGTCTGGCCAAGGTGCCCGGTATTATCGGCCTGAAAGAGGCAACCGGCGATTTGAGTCGCACCCCGCTGCTGCGCGAGCTGTGCGGGCCGGATTTTGCGCTCTACAGTGGCGACGATGCCACTGGCTGTGATTTTATGCTGCAAGGCGGTGATGGTGTCATTTCGGTCACCACCAATATTGCAGCGGCCCAGATGGCCGACATGTGTCGTGCTGCGCTGGCCGGTGATGCCGGTCTGGCCCACGATATCAACAATCTCTTGATGCCGTTGCACAAGACTCTGTTCTGCGAACCGAGCCCCACCCCGGTGAAATGGGCCTGTGCCCAGCTGGGATTGATTGCAACAGCAACCTTGCGTCTGCCGCTGGTTGAACTCTCTCCCGAGGGTGAACAGCAGATGGCGCGAGCACTGACCACTGCGGAGTTGATGGCGAGTGTTTAAATCAAATGGAAAGGGAAATAGTGCCCGTCTGGTGCTGACTGTTGCGACCGCCGCCGTGCTGGCCGCGTGCAGCACGCCCCAGGATCGCAAAATGGCCAACCGCGACTTCGGTTATGAAGATGCCCGCCTCGAGGGCCGTGCATTCCTGATCCCGTCAGGATTGAGCGCCCCCGCCTTCAACAGCCAGTTCGATATTCCGCCGTTGCCCGAGAGCAGCCGTGACGGTGCCCTCGGCGCCAAGATCGACGTGCGTCCTCCCGCCCAGCTGCTGACTGTGGTGCCGGGTAGCCAGGTTGTACAGAATGCCAGTGAACCGACCATCGCCTACTATGCCCTGAGTACCAGCCAGAGCGTGGAGCGCGACACCTGGTCGTTCCTGATGAACTTCCTGGCCAAGTACAAGGTCACCACCGAGAAGCTGGACCAGCAGGCCGGCGTGCTGCAGACCGGCTGGTTTGACAACACGGTCGCCCTCGATGGCTGGGGTGAAGATGACGATGATTTCAAAATCCGTCAGCGTTACCAGTTCACCGTTCGCAACGACGAGGCGCGCCATGCCGTCAACATGTCGGTACGGGTACTGGATCACGAAGAGAGCTTCGATGGCGAGACCACTACCCAGCTGAGCCCGGCTGAAGCGCAGCGTTATGCCGTGCGGGTGCTCAACCAGTTCTCTCTCTATTACGACAGCCAGCTCAAGTCCCGCGAACAGCACAAGTCCAACGAGGGCATGGGGCTGGAACTGGGTCTGGACAACAACGAGCTGAGCGCCTGGATTGCCGATGGCTCCTTCGAGCAGGTATGGCGCCGTCTCAACCAGGTGCTGCCGGGCTACGGCTTCGTCATTAAGGATACCCAGCAGTCGCTGGGCTGGATCGACGTCGAGTATGAAGCCCCGTCCGCCGAGTTCTGGAAGGCGAAAGGGAGCGAGCCGTTCAAACTGGAAGAGGAGAAGTATCGCTTCCAGCTGGGTGAAATGGCCGGAGGCAAGACCTCCATCACCCTGTTCGACAAGGACAAGAAGCCGGTGTCGTCCGGGGTTATCTCCCAGATGTACATCAGCATGTCCGAGGCGTTTGCCAAAGGACTGGCTGCACAGGCAGCAAAATCAGAATAAATACAGGGGCCTTGTGCCCCTGTTTTTTTATCTCTGCACAGCTGGCGAGCCACTCAATGTGGATACCGGCGTGCAGGGCATGGATTGATTACCCCCAACGAGAGCGGAGCTTGCGGCTTCTCTCTTATTACCCCCCACAAACAGGAAGTGTTATTAGCCATGAGTCTTGCAGACCAAGTATTGGCGGTGAATGACGATTTGCCGATCCGTACCGATAAGCCTGTCCATTCCGGTAAAGTGCGTAGCGTCTACTGGTTGACCGCCGCAGACAGCGCCCGTCTCATTCGCGAGAAGGGTTATGACGTGCCAGCGGATGCGCCGCTTGCCATCATGGTGATCAGCGACAGGATCTCTGCCTTCGACTGCATCTGGCAAGGTGTGAACGGGCTGAACGGCGTACCGGGCAAAGGGGCGGCGCTCAACGCCATCTCCAGCCACTGGTTCAAGCTGTTCAAGGAGAAGGGGCTGGCCGACAGCCACATTCTCGACATCCCGCACCCCTTCGTCTGGATCGTGCAAAAAGCCCGTCCGGTGATGATCGAGGCGATCGCCCGCCAGTACATCACAGGTTCCATGTGGCGTGCCTACAAGGATGGCGAACGCGAGTTCTGCGGCATCACCCTGCCGGAAGGGCTCAAGAAGGATCAGAAGCTGCCGGAGATCCTCATCACCCCCTCCACCAAGGGCGTGCTGAAAGGACTGGATGGCGTGCCGGAAGCCGATGACGTCAACGTCTCCCGTGCCGATATCGAACGCCACTACAAGGGCTTCAACTTCAGCAAGCCGGCCGATATCGACCGCTACGAAGTGCTGCTCAAAGAGGGCTTCAACGTCATCAGCGACGCGCTGGCCGAGCTGGATCAGGTGTTCGTCGATACCAAGTTCGAGTTTGGCTACGTCCACGATGCCGCCGGCAACGAAAAGCTCATCTACATGGATGAAGTGGGTACCCCCGACAGCTCCCGCATCTGGGATGGCGCCGCCCTGCGCGACGGCCAGATCGTCGAGAAGTCGAAAGAGGGTTTCCGTCAGTGGCTGCTCAACCACTTCCCGGATCCGGACATCCTGCTCAACAAGAACCGCATGCCGGAACGCTTCGCCCTGGCCCGCGACAACAAGCTGCCGACCGAAGTGATGATGGATATCTCCAGCACCTACGTCGGGATCGCCGAGAAGATCATCGGCCACAAGCTGGAGCTGTCGGCCAACCCGAAGCAGGAGATCATTGATATCCTGCGTGCGCAGTACGGTCTGATCGACTAAGGGTTGCGCTCTTTTTTGCCATCAGGAAACAAACGTTTGCCGATGATGAAGAAGAGACCCAGAGAAACAGACGGGCCCCATTGCGGGGCCCGTTTTATTTTCTGTCCGGGTGTGGCGATCAGCCAATGACTTTGAACACCTGGCCGGTCTGGATACCCAGCACCGACTTCTTGTAGGCCTGCGCCACTTTGGCGGCGGGCACCGGCACGAAGCCCGGGAAGAAGTCGGCGTATTTGTCCATCGACTCCGCCAGCACGGTCGGGCTCACTACGTTGATGCGCAGGCCGCGGGGCAGCTCGCAGGCGGCCGCTTTGACGAAGTGCTCGATCGCGCCATTGATAGTGGTGACACTGGTGCCCCAGTTGATGGGTTCCTCGCTCAGAATACCGCTGATCAGGGTGATGGAGCCCTTGTCGCTCAGGTGGGGGATAGCGGCACGGGTCAGGTTGATCTGGCCCATCAGCTTGCTTTGCAGCCCGACCTGCCACTCTTCATCGGTCATCTCGGTCAGGGCGTTGAAGGCCACGTTGCCGCTGGCCACTACCAGCGCATCAAACTGGCCCAGCCCGGCGAACAGCGCCTTGATTGAGGCGGGATCGCGCATGTCGACCGTGGCATCCCCCTGGCTGTGGCCGACCCGGATCACCTGATGATCCCTGGCAAGCAATTCGCTGACGGCAGAACCTATGGTGCCGGACGCACCCACAATCACAATCTTCATCTCTGTCACTCCTGGTTGGGATGTGTTGATTCTAGTGCAACAAAAAAAGAGAAAAAGCGCGTAAAATAAACCCATTGTTTCCATATTGGAGTTAATAATGGATATCGCCCATCTGGCCAGCTTTTATGAGGTGGTTTTGCGGGGCAGCTTCTCTGCCGCCGCCGATGCACTGGGGGTCAGCAAGGGGATGCTGAGTCGCCACGTCAGCGCGCTGGAGTCCTCCCTCAACGCCCAGCTGCTGCAACGTACCACCCGCCGGCTCAGTCTGACCGAAGCGGGGTCGACTCTCTATCTGCAGGCGGGCGAGATCTTCGCGCTGGCGCGGCAGGCGGAGCAGGATATTCAGGCGCTGACCGAAGAGGATAGCGGACGACTGCGTTTCACCTGCCCGATCAGCACCGGCGATCGCATGGTGAGCGAACTGATCGCTCGCTTTGCCGCGCTCTGTCCCGGGGTGGCGGTCGAGCTCAACTTCACCAATCAGGTGGTCGACATGAGCCAGGGCGAGAATGACATCGCCCTGCGCGCCATCAATGAGGTGCCGGACAATCTGGTCGCACTCCCCCTTGGCCGGCTTAAGGATGTGGTGGTGGCCAGTCCTGCTCTGGTAGCAAGGGAGGGGAAACCGGCAACGCCCTATGAGTTGGGGGGGCTATCCTGCCTGCCCATGGGGAGCAATCCGGCCTGGGAGCAGTGGCACTTCAGCCGCAAGGGCGAAGAGACCCACATTCTGGTGCAGGGCAGGGTGCGGGCCAATCAATACAGCACCGTCATTGAGCTGGCCCGGGCAGGCATGGGCTATGCCAAATGCCCGCTGGTGGCGGTGGATGCCCTGCTGGCGGCGGGAGAGCTGGTGACCGTGCTCGATGACTGGCAGAGCGGTCTGCACCAGCTTCATGTGTTGCATGCCCAGCAGCGGCGGGTGCCACGCAAGATCCGCTTGTTCAAGCAGGTGCTGGCCCAGTGGTTTGCCGATCATCCCCGTTATCTGCTGTAAGAGGAGGTATCGCTCCGGCTGCGCTGATGGGGCCCGGCTTCGTTATTTTTCTGTCATCTTCGGCTGCTACCCTGCGCCCATTGTCGGCATCAGGAAGCGAGAAGCGATGAACAAGCATTGGAGATGGGCGGGATTGGCGCTGCTGTGCGGCATCGCCAGCGTGCAGGCGGCGGTCGAGGTGAGCGTGCCGGAGAATTTCCGCATCCTCGCGGTGAGTAGTGGCACGCTGCAGGATGAGCAGCACGCCACCCTGAGCGATGGGGAGCAGCAACTGCTGGTGCGTTTCGAGGGGGTCATCCCCAGCCGCAGCAGCAGCGAGAATGATCGGCAGGTTCGCTCCGAGCCGCAGGTGGTGCGCTATCAGGCGAGCAACCAGCGGTTGCAACTGGTGGCGAGCGTACCGGCCGATGAGCAGGGGATGCAGGCCTATGCCAAATCGCCCGCAGTGGCGTTGCAGGAGAGTGGCCGGGGACTTGCCATCCAGCAGGATGCACTGGTGACCAGCGGCATGCTGCTTGGGGTGGATTGGAACGGGAAACTGGCTGAATACAACCGCAGTGGTGGCAAGGCGGCCCTGACGGCGGGAGTGGTTGCGGCTCCGTCAATCAATGCAGTTTCTGGCGGCTCTCAACCTGTTGTGGCAGCCGGCGAGCTGGAAGGGCAATTGCAGCAGCTGTTCCTCAAGGCAGACCCGGCCCTTCGCAAGCGCTTTATCAGTTGGGCCGTGCCGCAGCTTTAAGTTTGCCGCCCGTTGCAGTAACGTGGGCATCCCTGTCGGATGCCCTCTTCATCGTACTCAACGAGGTGTTCATGTTTGAATTGCATTCCCGCCTGCAGGCCGATACCTGCTGGCTTGGCGATCTGCCGCTCTGCCGCGTCCTGCTGGCCAAAGACAGTCAATACCCCTGGCTGATTCTGGTGCCGCGAGTGGCCAACCTGCGCGAGATCCACCATCTGGCACCGGAACAGCAGCAACAGCTGATGCAGGAGTCTTGCGCCGTCGCGGCGCTGATGGAGCAGGCCCTCAGTCCGGACAAGATCAACATCGGCGCGCTCGGCAATCTGGTGCCGCAACTGCACATTCATCATGTCGCCCGTTTCGCCACCGATGCCGCCTGGCCTGGCCCCATCTGGGGAGCTCATCCGGTCGTTCCTTATGAGCCACAAGTTTTGGCGCAGCAGGCCGATACATGGCGTGCCCGGCTCGCCAAGCTGAGCGGTTTCACCCCTGTGGTTGCTGATAACGGAGTCAACTGAGAGGCGTGTCGCTATTTCAGTCTTCTGGCCGCGCCATCTGTTAGAGTTATGGTATAGATAAGCCCATTCTCGATGTTCAGGAAGGACACATGATAGTTACAAGATCCGATGATGACGTCGTGTTGACGACTGAGGATGTACTGCTCAGTCTGTGCAACTCGGTAACCGACGTATTGAGTGCCGCGACCATGAGTCAGGTACGTTTTTCCGGTATGGTGCAGCGGATCAGCAAGACCTGCCTCAAGCCCGATATCGGCTGCTTCGTGCTGTTCGATGGCGGCTTCTCCGGTCTGGTGGTGATCAACTTCTCCGCCGCTGCCGCCATGGAGCTCTATGAGAGCTACATGCTGAGCATGGGGCTCTCCAAGGAGGATCTCGCCATCTCCCACACCTCGGACGAGGTGAGCAACGTGATGGGCGAGCTGATGAACCAGATCGTCGGCAGCTTCACCGTGAAGGTGGGCCGCGATCTGCAGACTCACATCACCCAGAACCAGCCGAAGATGCTGGCCCTCAACAAGCAGGTGATGCTGAGCGTCGATACCAATCTCGACAGCCCGGAGTCCCGCCGCGTCACCTTCTTCACCGCTCGCAACAACATCTTCTATCTGGAGCTGGCGATGGACAAAACCGAGTTCATTCGCATCCACAATGAGGGGATGGAGCACGAGGAGCTGGATCCCGATGCCCTGATAGCTCAGGCCAAGCAAGACGCAGCCAAACCGGCGCCTGCAGCAGCGCCAGCCGCCAGCAACGACCACGATGATCTGCTCGACTCGCTCGGTATCTGAAGCCGGTTTACGGCAGCAATGATAAGGCCACCCATGGGGTGGCCTTTTTTATCGCTGCTTTGCTGAGGTTAGAAGTTGTAGAGCAGACCGGTGCTGACGCGACTCGCTTCGGTATCGTAGAAGCCGATATCGGAGCTGGCGTTGGCATAGGAGAGGGTAAAGGTCGCGCTGAGCGGTTTCACCCCGAACAGACTGTGCCAGAAGAAGGTGCCGTTGATGGCGAACTCGTCCGCATCGGCGCGCTGGCCGAAGATGGGGTTGGCTTCGTCATACTTGCGCTTACCTGCATAGACGTTGCTGACGATGAACCAGCTGGGGACCGCGCTTGGCATAGGTCAGTTGCAGGCCGGTGTTTTCGAAGCTCTCGGCGCTGCCATCGAGGTTGGCTTGCTTGTAGATCAGCGCAGGTTCCAGAGCCTGACCGTCGGCGAAGGTCCACTTGTAGGAGAGCTGCATGTCATACATCTTGCCATTGCGAACCAGCATGGATGCGTAGTGAGTGCCATGAACCCGGTCATACTGCTGGCCGCTCTGCTCATCATCCATATCGATGCTGCGGGCGGTGATGCTGCCGTTGAAGTTGCTGCCCCAGATCTTGTCCCAGGCGAAACGCGCCCCTTTGGATTTCAGGTCGGAGGAGCTGCGATCCACGCCGGTGGCAAAAGGATCGCTCCACAGCTCTACCGGCATGGCGTTGAATACCAGCGAGGTAGCGACGATCCCCTTGTCGCCCATCTCCTGACGCAGACCGAACTGCTGGGTGAAGTCGAAGCGGATGGCATCCTGAATGAGGTTACCGAGGAAGATCTGGGTGCGGGTATCGGCAAAGGTGTAGCGGATATCGGCGTTGATCAGCGGAGTCAGCTTGTTCTCGCTATCCGGTGAGCCCAGATCGTTGATGCGACTGTGGTTGTCGTCGCCAGCATAGAAGTTGGACTTGTAGCTGGTGGCGCTGACGCCGCCCAGCAGGAAGCCGGACCATCCGGACTGGCGCGGAATTTCGCCCAGATCGGCATATGCAGCGTGGCTCGCAAGCAGGCCGAGGCCCAGCAAGGTGAGATTGCGCATCAAAAGACTCCTGATATATCAAACTGTTGAGGTGTAAAGCCCGGGATGTTCGTGCTGCTGATGTCACCTTGATATTGCCCGGGCGAGTGCAATGGTCACATATGATACAGGAATATCCAATTATTGGCTTATCACACAAGAGTTAAGCGCGTTGTGCTGGTATTCTGTCCGGCGAATATCGGGGAGAAAACAACAAGATGAAGCAGATTAAATCCTGGGCGCAATACTACGTCGATCTGATGACCAAGCTGGGGCTGGTGCGTTTCAGCATGTTTCTGGCCACCGGCATCATAGTGCTGGCGGTCGCCATCCAGATGGGGGTCACCCTGTTTTTGCGGGGCAGCATCGATGTCATCGATTTCGTGCGCTCGGTGTTTTTTGGTCTGCTGGTCACCCCCTGGGCGGTCTATTTTCTCTCCATCGTGGTGGATCAGCTGGAGGATTCCCGCCAGCGGCTGAGCCGGATGGTGCGCAAGCTGCAGGATATGCGCGAGCGGGATCTCGAGCTCAACAATCAGCTGCAGGAGAACATCAGCCGCCTCAACAGCCAGATCGCCGAGACCAACCGGGCCGAGAGTCTGCGTCTGCAGGCCATCGAGGATCTGGAGAACGAGGTGTTCCAGCGGGAAAAGGCCCAGCTTCATCTGGGAGAGCGCACCGCTCTGCTGCGCTCCTTTATCGACTGCTCCCCGGATCTGGTTTACTACCGCAATGAAGATGAGCAGTTCTCCGGCTGCAACCGCGCCATGGAGGAGCTGACCGGCAAGGCTGAGAGCGAGCTGATTGGCCTTACCCCGTTCGATGTCTACAAGCAGGAGATCGCCAACAAGGTGGTGGAGACCGACCGCCAGGTCTTTGCCAGCAACGAGCCGCTCACCTATGAGCAGTGGCTGGAGTATCCCGATGGTCGCAAGGCCTACTTCGAGCTGCGCAAGGTGCCCTTCTTCGACCGCTTCGGCAAGCGACTCGGCCTGCTCGGCTTTGGCCGTGACATCACCGAACGCAAGCAGTATCAGGACAAGCTGGAGAAGGCGAGCCGCGACAAGACCACCTTCATCTCCACCATCAGCCACGAGCTGCGTACCCCGCTCAACGGCATTGTGGGGTTGAGCCGGATGCTGATGGATACCCCACTCGACCCGAGCCAGCGCCAGCAGCTCAAGACCATCCATCTGAGTGCGGTTACACTCGGTAACATCTTCAACGACATCATCGATCTCGACAAACTCGATCGGCGCCGGCTTGAGATCGCGCCAACCCGGATCGACCTGCCTGCCTTCCTCGACGAGCTGGAGACGCTGTCGCGCATTCAGGCGGAGCAGAAGGGGCTCTATCTGCACTTTGATCGCGATGGCGACATGCCGCAGTTCGTGATGGCGGATGGTACCCGACTGCGTCAGGTGTTGTGGAATCTGGTGGGCAATGCAGTCAAGTTTACCGATGAGGGCGGCGTCACCGTGCGCTGCCTCTCCCATCCTGCCGACGAGCCGGGCAAGCTGGCGCTCCACTTCGAGGTGGAAGATACCGGCGTCGGCATTCCCCGCGCCCAGCAGGAGAAGATCTTCGCCATGTACTATCAGGTGCAGGGCAAGAAACACGCCACCGGTACCGGTATCGGCCTCGCGGTCTCCCGTCAGCTGGTACAGGCCATGGGCGGCCAGCTCTACGTGGATAGCGAGCCGGGTGAAGGCTCCTGCTTTACCGCCGAGCTGGAGGTCGCCTGTGTCGAACAGGTGTTGCCTGAACTGGAAGAGGAGATGCCTTCCCTCGACATCCTGCTGGTGGAGGATGTCGAGCTCAATGTGACGGTTGCCTGCGCCCTGCTGAATAAGCTCGGCCATCAGGTCAAGGTGGCACGCGATGGCGCCCAGGCGCTGGCGATGGCCAACCCGGATGATTTCGACCTTATCCTGCTCGATATCCAGCTGCCTGACATGACCGGGTTCGATGTGGCGGCAACCCTGCTCGAGCGCTACGGCGAAAGTTTGCCGCCCATGGTTGCCCTGACGGCCAATGTAACCGGCGATCGCCAGTACTATCTGGATCGCGGCATGCGGGATGTAATCAACAAGCCGCTCGGCTCGAAGGCGGTGCGTGAGGTGATTGGTCACCTGTTTGCCGATCTGGCCGACGACGAGGCGGACGAGCAGGCTGATGCGGTAGCTCAGGATGCGTTGCTGGATCTGCCTTTTCTCACCGACTATGCCGATACCGTGGGCAAGCCGGTACTGCTCTCCAGCGTCGAGCTGTTCGAGAAGATGATGCCGGACTATATGGCGGTGCTCGACTCCAACATGATCGCGCGGGATCAGGCTGGCGTGGTGGAGGAGGCGCACAAGATCAAGGGGGCGGCAGGTTCCATCGGCCTGCGTCGCCTGCAGCAGACGGCGCAACTGATCCAGAGCCCGGATCATCCCGCCTGGTGGGAGAATGTGGAAGACTGGATTGAGACGCTGCGCCGTGAATATCCGGGCGATATCGCCCGTCTGCGCCGCTGGTTGTTGTCTTGAATCTAATGGGAGCCGCGGGCAAGGAGCCACAGGATGTATAGCCGTTTGATCACCCCCGAGCGTGTTCACCCCTGGGGAAATGAGGATCTGTTGGAGGCGACCGAGCTGGATCGCGCCCGCATAGTGCAGGCGGCGCCGGTGCGCCGGTTGCAGCAGAAGACCCAGGTTTTTCCGCTCGATGTGAAAGCCTCGGTGCGCAGCCGTCTCACCCATTCGCTGGAGGTGCAGGAGACCGGCCGTCAGATCAGTCGCCGCATTCTGGCGGAATTGCCGGCCGGTGTGGTGTGCGAGGGGGCCTTTATCAATCTGGTGGAGATGTCCTGTCTTTTGCACGACGTGGGCAACCCGCCGTTCGGCCACTTCGGCGAGCAGGTGATGAGCCAGTGGCTCGGTGAAATGCTCGATCCCCTCTATCAGCAGGCACTGGCACAGCCCCCCTCGGTCCAGTGGGCGGAGCTGCGTCAGGATCTGCTGTTGTTTGACGGCAATGCCCAGAGCTTGCGGTTGGTACACAGCCTGCACGAGCTCAACCTGACCCTCGGCCAGCTGGGGGCGCTGTGCAAATACCCGCAGCAGCCGCAACCCGGTGTGAGTTACGGCCAGCATCATGGCTGGAGCAGCAAGCGCGGCATCTTCTTCAGTGAACAGCCCCTCTATCGCGCCCTCGGCCAGAGTCTGGGGCTGGCCCCAGGCTGCCGCCATCCGCTTGCCTACATCATGGAGGCGGCGGATGACATCTCCTACTGCATCGCTGATCTGGAGGATGCGGTAGACAGGCGCATTCTCACCCTGAATGAGCTGCTGGCTGCCCTCTGCAGCGCTGATGGCAGCGAGTACATGACGACCCTGCTTGGTGATGCACAGCGCTCCAGCTGGGGTTTCTTCCCCCATTTTCGTCACCGGTTGACCAGAGATCTGGTGGCGCTGGCGGCCAGCACCTATATCAGCGAGCATGAGGCGATCCTGCAGGGGAGCTATCCACAGGCCCTGCTCCACGGTCAGGCTCCCGCGGCGCGGGTGCTCGATATCCTCAAACAGGTTGCGCGGGCGCAGGTTTTCATGCGCCCCGAGGTAGAGGCGCTCGAACTGGAAGGCTACGCCGCCCTGCGTGGTGTGCTCGCCACCTACTCCTGCCTGCTGGCCATGCCGTCCGGGCAATTTTCCCGTCTGCTGGCGGGTGAGGGGGGGAGTGAACTCTTCTTTGCTCGCCGCCTCTATCACCGGCTCTCGGCGCGCCATATCAAGGCCTATCGATTGGCAGTGGCCGTGCGGGACGAGCGTTTTGTCTGCGAGCAGGAGCAGGAGTGGTACTACCGGGTACGCCTGCTGCTCGACTATGTCAGCGGCATGACGGATACCTATGTGCTGGAAGAGTACCGCCTGCTCTCGGGGATCTGATGACTCGGACTCCCTTTCGGGCAGCATAAAATGCCGTAAAAACGTTTAAAAAGGAGCCGCAAGAGGCTTGTGTTAAATTCGGAGTTTTTTTAGACTGCTGCAACCTGTTCAACTTTTATCCGGTAAGGAGACGAAAATGCACCATCAGATGCTAAATCTTGCATTCTCTCGCGGCACTGCGTGCGGCGTGAAATCTCGTGCTCTTTTACCGCGTGGCGTAAACAGGTAACCCCTGTCTTTTTATCACCCGCGGTTCGTCCCGCAGGGTGATATCCACTTTCTCCGGGAGAACCGCATGTTCAACTGGAGAATGTCATGTCTATCGAACTGGTTTTACTGCGTAGCGTCGAGTCTTTGGTACAAAAGCGGATCGCCAAGGTCGAGCGTCGTCTCGCCGTGATCAATCTCTCGCCTGCCCTGCTGAAAGATATCGGTCTGGAAGGGTATGAGGGGCAGATCTCCCATATCCGTGAGCGCGAGTATCAAACAGGCTTCCGGCTTGGGAATCGAATAACCTGATGTGGTGGGGGCGTTGTCCCCCCCAATCTCTTTAACGTTGCGAAAAAATGACGTGACAGACCAAAATCTGTCACGTTTTTTGCTTTAAAAAGGATTGTTTATTCACATTCAGCCAATATCCCTCTATTCTCTCGGCCCCGTTTATAGCGGAACTGTTTGTTTTCTCACCGGCTAGAGCCATTATCTAGAGGGTTGAGGATGAATCGTATTGGCCTCACTCATCAGGACAAATAGCTCATGTCTCGCGCTTGTCATCTCCTACTGATTTTTTGCTCACTGCTTCTGCTGAGTTGGCACGTTGCTGCAGAGTCATCGCCCGAAGAGGAACAAAGAGCGGTTGATGAGCAGGGCTTCTCTCAGGAGCTGGTGGTGGGCGTCCCCCGTGGGGGCTATCCCCCCTTTATCTACGAGGTGCCATCGAAACAGTACGCCGGTTCGCTCAAGGAGCTGGCCCTGCGGATTGCTGCCGAGATGGGATTAACGCTGCGTTGCGTATCCTTTAACTCTTATATCGAAGCTCAGGAAGCGCTGAAGAAGGGGAAGGTTGATGCTCTGGTAGGGGTGGAGCTTGATGCCTTGCCGGTGGAGGGGGTGAACCATATCGGTCACCTCGGCTCTTATGGCCGCGCTATCCTGATGCAACATCCCAACCAGCGGTTAACGATCGAGCAGGCAAAAAAAATGCGCTGGGTTTGTATCCGCGGGTTTGGCAGCTGCCGTGAGCTGGCATCGCTGGGAATGCCCAACGTGACCCAGGTCGAGAGCCGTGATGAGGCAACCTATATGGTCAAGCTGGGTCTGGCCGATGGTTATCTGGCGCTGGGTGCTATTCTGGTGCGGGAGCTGCAGCGCCTCCCGGACACCATGGGGATTGCGACGCCTCGCTGGTTGAGCAGCAGCGCCCTGACGATTGCGACCAGCGCAAATAATAGTGAGCTGACAAAGCGGATCTGGCAGGCATATCAGAGGATCCCGGTGACCGATTCCCGCCTGCGCCTGGCGGAGGGGGATAGCCGCTTCAAGGTCGATCTGCTGCTGGAGCCTGCCGAGATGGCATGGTTAAAACAGAAAAAAGTGATCCGGTTTGCCGTAGCTCCCTCTTTTTCCGGTATCAGCGAGATCGATGAAGAGGGGAGATTGCACGGGTATGCCGCTGACCTGATGAAGCTTATCAGCCTGCGTTCCGGTGTCCGGTTTGAGCTGGTTCCGACCCGCACCTGGCAAGAGTCCATCGAACTACTGCAAGCGCACAAGATTGATTTGATCCCTCTGATGACTCCCCTGAAGGATCGGCGGGAGTTCGCCTCCTTTACCTCCTCTTACCTCAAGTTTGACAGCTACATCGTTGCCAGGATCGGTGCTCGCAGCTTGAAATCTCTGGCTGATTTAAAGGGGCGTCAGATCGGGGGGGTGACCGGTTCCTACGAGGCATCGTTGATTCGCAACTTTGGCGGGAAGATTGTTGAGGTTGGCCGCGATGCAGATCTTCTGAAGTTGCTCGACTCGGGCAAGGTTGATTACGTACTGCTGACCATGACCAACCTTGGCCAGCAGGCGATGAAAGGATTCAACGAGAAGTACCAGGTTGTGCTGGGGAGCCCTGAATTTTCGGTGCCGATCAGTATGGCGGTCGATATTGCACAGCCCGAGCTGACCAGAATTATGGACAAGTTGCTGCAGACCATTACCGATGAAGAGTGGCAGCTGTTCGATCGCCGCTGGCTCAACATCTCGGTCAATATGGCGGTGGACAATAGCCCTCTATACAAATGGCTGGCCTTTGCCATAGCGGCTCTTGGTACCGCGGGTCTGCTGGTGTTGCTGTGGGCGCGCAGCCTGCGTCGTCAGATTGCCCAGCGCAAGGTTGCGGAAAGCAAGTTGAATGAGCAGCTCTCTTTTGTGCAGACACTGCTCAACTCCTTGCCGACCATGGTGGCGCTGCGTGACAACGAACAGCGTATTACCCTTTGCAATCAAGCCTATCGAGAGACCTTTTTCATTGAGCATGATGGGCAGCAGCGAGACGATCTCGCGCATATGCCCGAGCCGGTTCGTCGCCAGATGGTGCAGGAGGAGCGAGCCGTCTGGCAGAGTGGTCGCCAGCTGGAGGGGGCGGGCAACAGTGTGCGGGCCGATGGTTCACCGTTTCATGTGATGTACGCCAAACTCCCCTATCGCGACCCGGCAGGCAAGATGCTTGGGGTATTGACCGTGCTCACCGATGTCAGCCAGATCAAGGATGCGGAGGAACGGGCGCGCAAGGCGGAAACCCGCCTGACCCAGATTACCGACAGTATGCCGGGCATTGTCTACCAGTATCTGTGGCAGGGGCCGGGCAAGGGACGTTTTCTCTATGCCTCCCAGGGGGCTCGCGAGATCCTCGGGGTCAGTCATCAGGAGCTTTTTGCTGCCGAGTCGGGAGGAGAGATCTTCGGGTTTACTGAAGAGGCGTTGCAGGACTTTGTCAGCAAGGTGGCCAATCATGCCGAGACCCTGGCCCCGCTTGATCTGGAGGTCAAGGTCGAGCGGCCGGAGGGGGATCGCTATCTGCAGGTACGCGGCAGTTTCGTGCGCCAGGAGCAGCATGAGCTGATCCTCAACGGGGTGATCCAGGACATTACGGCGCTCAAGCTGCAGGAACACCAGTTGCGCGAGGCGCAAGCCTATGCCGAGCAGGCCATGCAGGCGCGTAGCCGCTTTCTCGCCACCATGAGCCACGAGTTGAGGACCCCCATCTCCGGTATGCACGGCATGCTGGAGCTGTTGCAGATGAGTGAGCTGAATGACGATCAGCGCTACATGGTGCGCAATGTCGTCACTTCAACCAACAACCTGCTCTATCTGGTGAATGACATCCTCGACTTTTCCAAGATAGAGGCCGGCCAGTTGCGATTGCACTATCAGGTCTGTCGCGTGCAATCCGTTATTTGTGATGCGATCCGTGGCCATGCGACGCTCGCGCATAGCAAAGGGTTGCAGGTGGTGCTGGAGTGGGGTCAATCCGTGCCCGATCAGGCCGAGATGGATGGTGTCAGGGTAGGGCAGGTTATCTCCAATCTGCTCAACAATGCAGTCAAGTTCACCGAGCAGGGGAGAATCACTCTTGCTGTTAACTACCTCGACGGGTTGTTGAGCATTATGGTCGCCGATACCGGTATCGGGATTGCCGAAGAGAAGCAGGCGCTGCTCTTCACTCCTTTTGAGCAGGTGGAGTCAGACATCAATCGCCGCTTCGGTGGTACAGGGCTGGGACTGGCCATCTGCGATCAGCTGGTGCGCAAAATGGGGGGCAACCTGCATCTGGTCAGCAAGCCGGGTGAGGGGTCGAGTTGTACCTTCACCGTACCGTTGCAGAAACCACAATGGGACCTGCCAGCTTTGGCTGGGAGCGAGTGGTGGTATTTCAGCAACGATCCGGTGCTGGAGATGGCCATGAGACGTCTTGGCGCCAAGCTCAACCCCATTGAAGCGTCGAATTTCAGCGATGATTTGCAGGGATTGCTGCTGGCAGACGAACTTTGGCTGGAGCAGACGCTGGGGCCCGAGTGGCAAAGCTGGCTTCAACAAAGGGCTCTCAAAGGGATCATTGTGTCTCCCCGCGAGGCGCTCCGCGGGCGTCTCGGTGCTGCTCACTGGTGGCGACTGGGGCTCTCACCTCTCTATCCGGATCTGCTGCTGGAGAGTTGCAACGAATTGCTCAATGAGCAGGTTACCCCCATGCTCACTGCACTCGGGGAGAAGCTGGGAGGGAGGGTGCTGGTGGCCGACGATCATCCGGTCAACCGGGCTCTGCTGGCCAGACAGCTGGCCATTCTCGGGATAGAGGCACAGGTGGTTGAGGATGGCGAGAAGGCGTTGCGGGCATGGCAGGGGCAGGATTTCTCTCTGCTGCTGACTGATTGTCATATGCCGGTGATGGATGGCTATAGTCTGGCCAGAGCGTTGCGAGCCCAAGGAGTGACTGCGCCCATAATCGGGGTAACGGCTGATACTTCGGAAGAGGCGAGTGCCCGCATGACTGAGGCTGGCATGAGCGACATGCTGTTCAAGCCTTATCCCCTCGAGACCCTGCGTCAACTATTGGCACATTGGCTGACTGATGTGGCTACAGTCTCAACAGAAGAACCCGCAGAACAGCAGCAAATCGCCGAGCAGGCGGAACGCTGGCAAGGGCTCTTTGGTGATGAGGAGGCTGCCCGGGCGATGGCAAAAGAATATCTCGATTCCAACCGTCAGGATGGCAAGGATATGATGGTGGCACTGACTTGCCACGATACTCAGGCGCTGGTAGAAACTGCCCACCGTATCAAGGGGGCCGCACGCATGGTGGGGCTGCAAGAGCTGGCAGCACAGGCCGCCAGACTCGAATCGGCCGCACGATTGAAGCAGACGGAGGAGCTGGAAGAGTTGGTTTGCGGGGTACAGGTATTGATGAACGCAATCTCCCACGAAATTGGATTATGGCTCGATGAATAACGTACAAAACGTACACGATGAATTGGTCATCATGGTTGTCGAGGACGCATGCGTTTCAACGCAAGGCCCTGATGCACCAGATCCGTGACCTGGGTTATCAACAGTTGCTGGAGGCTCGTGATGGGCAGGAGGCACTTGAGCTGTGCCAGCGTCACTCGGTTGATATCCTGTTTTGTGACCTGCGCATGCCCGGCATGGATGGAATGGCTCTGTTGCGCCGCCTCTCCCTGGGGGGATTCAGCGGAGGCATCATTCTCTCCAGCGCATTGGAGGATGACGTCGTTGAAGCTGTGCTGCGGATGAGTGCCGCCTATGGTTTGCAGGTGCTGGGACGAATCGAAAAACCATCGACCAAGCAACAGTTAAAGGTGTTGATCGAGTCGTGGTCTCCCCGTCAGGAGCAGGCCCAAAAAGAGGATGGGCATCGGCTTGGGCTGGATGAGCTGCGACGCGCACTGGATGACGACCAAATCGTCCCCTGGTATCAACCGAAAGTCAGCTTTGCCACTGGTGAATGGGTCGGGATGGAGGCTCTGGCGCGCTGGCAGCACCCGGAATATGGCCTGGTTTCGCCGGGTCGCTTCATTCCGCTGGCGGAAAACAACGGGCTCATCGATCAACTGACCGAGATCATCATCAACAAGTCGCTGCGCGATGGTCATCTCTGGGAGGAGACCGGTCTCTCCCTCAATCTGTCGATGAACCTTTCCACCACCTCGCTGATTGAGGGGGATCTCTGTAACTCCCTGATTGCGCAATGTCAGCGCTGGAGCATCAATCCAGAACTCATCACACTGGAGGTGACCGAGAGCTCCTTCGTGCAGGATGTGGGCAAGTCGCTGGAAGTGCTGACCCGACTGCGGATGCATGGATTCGGTCTCTCTATCGATGATTTCGGCACCGGCTACTCGTCGATGCAGCAGTTGGCCCTGTTGCCTTTTACCGAGTTGAAGCTGGATCGATCCTTCGTCGATCGCTGCTATGCAGATCCATCCCGTCTGGCCATTATCGAGTCCAGTATCGAGCTTGCCCGCAAGCTGGGGCTTAAATCGGTGGCGGAAGGGGTCGAGGATGAGTTGACCTGGCAACAGTTGGCAAAACTTGGATGTGACGTGTGTCAGGGCTTTTTCTCTGCCAGACCGATGCCGCGCAGTGAATTGCAGGAGTGGCACCGCTCCTGGCAGGAGAGATTGCCTACACTTATATCGATCTGATTCTTTTGGCCTGCGGGCCTCATCTGAACAAGGATGTTCATGAAAATCTCACACAAGCTTCTGATCAGCTTTGGATTTATCAATCTTCTGATCGCCCTCTCCTCTGCGCTGGTCTACTACCGGCTAAACCAGATCAATCAATCCCAGCAGATGCTGCTGGCGCAGGCGCTGCCGGCTCTGCAGCGGGATGAGGCCAGCCAGAAAGCGCTGGTCGCGACTGTCTCGGCATTGCGTGGTTATCTCATCCTCGGCAAGGATCCCGCCCAAGCAGCCAGATTGAAGCAGGAGTGGGAGGGGGCCTGGCAGGTTATTACCAGCCAGCAGTTTGATGTGGCGTTGGTACAGTCACTCAAGAGTTTCAAGAGCAGCCAGGAAAAGGTATGGGCGATTGCCCATACAGAGGAGAATCTGCCAGCACATACCCTGATGCTGCAGGAGGCCGGGCCGCTTGCCGAAGCTGCGCTCGATCAGCTGCAATCTTTCGCCAATGAAGAGGTGGCGACTCCTCAGGATCAGCTATCGGGAGATCGCCGTATGTTGCTCAAGCAGGTGGGAGATGCCTACAACAGCTTGTCAAATGCGCTCTCCGCCCTGCGAGATTTTCTTATTTCCGGCGACCCGGAATATCGCAGCAAGTATGAGGACTATTACAAGTTCCATCAGCAACGGGTGGCAGAACTCAAGCTGCAGTCCAGTCTCTTTTCCGAAACCGAGCGCAGCCTCTGGCAGTTGTTTGAGGAGATGGGAACCCCCTTTTCGGAGCTGGTGGGCCAGGTCATCAGCAAGCGGCAAGCACCGGATTGGGATCAGGCCAACTATCTGATGGCAAAAGAGATTGAGCCGATGCAGGAGATCCTCTACGAGCGGCTGGCCAAACAGGTAGGGGAAACCCGCAGCAAAGTGACTGCAATCTCAGGAGAGATGACCCAGGCTGGCCACTCCATCACTCGTACTCTGTTGCTGGCAACGGGGAGTTCCATCGTGCTTGGCATGTTGGTGGCGTGGCTCTTCAGTCGTCGTTTGACTCGTGATATCGCCAGTCTGGTTGTGCGGGCAGGTGAGGTTGCCGACGGCAAGCTTGCTGCCAACCCCTTGCCCGTCCTGAGTCAGGATGAACTGGGCGGTTTGACCGGCTCCATCAACCGGATGTCGGCCCAGCTACGCAATCTGGTGAGCGAGCTGCAGGGGGCGGTGGGACAGGTAGACGCCGCCTGTCAGGATGTTGGCAGCACAACTCAGGCGATAGTGACCGATTTGACCGCGCAGGATATCCGGGTAAAAGCGGTCGCCAGCGCTATCGAGCAGATGTCGGTCAGTACGAAAGAGGTTGCGGGCAATATTGCCAATGCAGCCGATAGTGCCCATCAGGTGCAGCAACAAACCCGGCAGGGACAGAATGCATTGGCACGGATGACAGATGCGATGCAGCAGATCGCCGCCATGATTGGGCAAGCCAATCACGCGATGGGATTGCTTGAGAAGCAGAGCGAACAGGTCGGGCAGATCACCGAAGTGATCGCCACCATAGCCGAACAGACCAACTTGCTTGCCCTTAATGCGGCAATAGAAGCGGCGCGGGCCGGTGATCAGGGGCGCGGTTTTGCCGTGGTCGCCGATGAGGTACGTCAGCTGGCAACCCGCACCCACCAGTCAACCGCCGAAATCAGCCAGACCATTAGCGCCATTTCCCAGCAAACCCGCCAGACCGTCACCACGGTGAGTGGTGGCACCCAGCTGGTCGAGCAGGGGCGTGATGCAGTCGGGTTGGTAACCGAGACGTTGAATGCGATGAACCAGCTGGTGCAGGCGCTATCTGGCCAGCTGGAGGCCATCGCAACGGCGACCGAGCAACAATCCAAGGTCGCCGCCGAAGTGGCTGGAACGGTAGAGGATATTGCCGCTCTGAGCCGTCAATCCTGTCAGCAGAGCCAGCAGGGTGAGGGCATCGTCGCCCGTCTGGCGGGTGATACCGGCAAGCTGACGGCGGTGATTGCCCGTTTCGAGCTGGAGTGACGGGGGTAGGCAGGATATCCTGCCCACCTCTTAGTCGATTCGTCTGAAGGCGTGGTTTTCGAAGCTGCTGGTGGTCTCTTTATTGAGCAGACTGACCAGCAGAATGGCCCGTTTCTCCCCATCCGGCTCCATATAGATGGCTTCAAACCCTGCCAATGGCCCCTCTTCAATCAATACCTTATCGCCCGCATTTGGCAGCTTGGCGTAGCTGGCTCGTGCCTCGTCGCTGTCATCGCGGCTCATCAGCTGATAGACCAGCTTGTTGCTGATGGGCGTCCATTCACTGCCGAAGTGGATGATCCGGCTGATGCCACGGGTCGATTTCAGGGTGACCGGAGTGACCTCTTCCAGATCGACGTAGATGAAGAGGTAGTTGGGAAACATGGGTTCCTTTACCGGGACTCGCTTGCCCCGACGCAGTTTCTCGATTTCCACCATGGGGTAGTAGGACTCAATGCCCTGGGCATCGAGGTGGGCGCGGGCGCGGGCCTCTTCCTTTGGCTTGCAGTAGGCCAGATACCATTTTTTCATGTGATGTTATATTCGTGTTGCCGTGCTCGCCGATATGATAGCGGCGGCAATAAAAAAGGCCACGCATTGCGTGGCCTTTTTTGTCGAGTGAGCAATTACCAACCTTTTACCAGGCCGCCTTTGAACAGCTCCAGCCCTTTCTTGTAGACATCATCGGTCTGGAAAGCCTGTACGAACTGTTTGACCTTCTCGTCATCCTTGTTGTTGTCGCGGGCGACGATCAGGTTGACGTAGGGGGACTCTTTGTCTTCAACAAACAGGCCATTTTCGGTCGGGGTCAGACCAATCTGGCCGGCAAAGGTGTTGTTGATGATGGCGAGATCCACGTCTTCCAGTGAGCGGGGCAGCTGAGCTGCTTCCAGTTCAACGATCTTGAAGTTGCGCGGGTTGCTGGCGATATCGAGTACGGTTGCCTCCAGACCAGCACCATCTTTCAGGGTGATCAGGCCCTGCTTGGCCAGCAGGATCAGCGAGCGGCCCAGGTTGGTCGGATCGTTCGGTACCGCGATCTGGGCGCCATCTTTCAGCTCGCTCAGCGACTTCAGCTTCTTGGAGTAACCGGCGATCGGGTAGACGAAGGTGTTGCCGACCGGTACCAGTTTGAAGCCACGATCACGTACCTGTGCATCCAGATAGGGTTTGTGCTGGAAGGCGTTGATGTCGATGCTGCCATCGTTCAGCGCCACGTTCGGGGTGACATAGTCGGAGAAGTTGACGATCTCGACGTTCAGACCATATTTCTCTTTTGCCACCTTGGCGGCTACTTCGACCAGCTCGGTCTCAGGGCCGGCAATGGCGCCTACTTTCAGGGTCTTGTTCTCTTCCTTTTGACCGCAACCGGCCAGTACCAGACCAGCCAGCAGAGCTGCCGCAACGGATTTGATGCCAAATTTCATAAAACCTCCTGTCAGAAATCGACGATTAACGATGATCACATTTGTGGACCAGGCGCTCACCCGCGCTCTGGATAAGTTGAACCAGCACGACCAGTATCACGACGGTGACCAGCATGACGGTCGGATCGAAGCGCTGATAGCCGTAACGGATGCCCACATCACCGAGACCACCACCACCGATGGCACCAGCCATGGCGGAGTAGTTCACCAGCGTGACGAGGGTAATGGTGACGCTGTTGAGGATGCCGGGCAGGGCCTCGGGCAGCAGCACCTTGGTGATGATTTGCAATGGCTTGGCGCCCATCGCCTTGGCCGCTTCCAGCAGGCCGTCGGGGACTTCCATCAGGGCACCTTCCACCAGACGGGCGATGAAAGGGATGCAACCGACGGTCAGCGGCACGATGGCGGCGATGGTGCCGATACTGGTGCCGACAATCAGCCGGGTCAGCGGAATAATCGCGACCAGCAGGATGATAAAGGGCACCGAACGACCCACGTTGACCACCATGCCCAGGGTACGGTTGAGCAGCGGGTTGGCCAGGATTTGGCCGGCTTTGGTCACATGCAGCGCCACGCCGAGCGGCAGGCCGAGCAGGCAGCCAAACAGGGCGGAGGCAAACACCATGATAAGGGTGTCGCCCAGGGCCGTGATGAGCAGATTAATCATGGCTTCGGACATAACCCATTACCTCCAGCTGAATGTGATTGTCGATGAAGAACTGCTGGGTCGCCTCGCACTGGGCTTCATCCCCAAACAGCTCGGCCAGCAGGAAACCGAATTTGACGCCACCGGCGTACTCGATGTCGGCGCTCAGAATGCTGATATCGATATTGAAACGGCGGCTCGCCTCGGAGATGAGCGGCGTATCGACCGTGCTGCCGGTAAAGCCAAGCTTCAGCAGCGGGTAGCTGCCGGGCACTCGCTCGTTGCTCATCCGATCCTGATACTCCTGCGGTACCTCGAGATGGATGGTGGAGCGAATGAAATCGCGGGCCAGCTGGGTCTTGGCATTGCTGAAGAACCACGCCACTTCGCCCTGTTCGATCAGGCTGCCGTCGCTGATGATGGCCACTTCGTCACAGATCCCCTTCACCACATCCATTTCGTGGGTGATGAGCAGGATGGTGAGCCCCAGCTTGACGTTGATCTCCTTGAGCAGGGTCAGGATCGAGCGGGTGGTCTGCGGATCGAGTGCCGAAGTGGCCTCGTCACACAGCAGCACTTTGGGGGCCGGGGCCAGCGCCCGGGCGATGGCGACCCGCTGTTTCTGGCCGCCGGAGAGTTCGGATGGATAGGCGTGGGCACGGGCTTCCAGCCCGACCAGTGCCAGCAGCTCTTCGACCCGGCTCTTGATCTGATCCTTGTTCCAGCCCGCCAGCTCCAGCGGAAAGGCGATGTTGGCAAACACGGTACGGGAGGCGAGCAGGTTGAAGTGCTGGAAGATCATCCCGATCTGGCGACGGGCCTGGGTCAGATCCCGTTCGCTCAGGGCGACCAGATCCTGGCCGTCGACAATCACCTGGCCCTCTGTCGGGCGCTCCAGCAGGTTGACACAGCGGATAAGGGTACTCTTGCCGGCACCGGAGGCACCGATCACCCCGAAGATTTTGCCTTGGGGTACATGCAGACTCACGTCACGCAGGGCGTGCACGGCGTCACTGCCTGTACCGTAGACTTTGTTGAGACCGATCAACTTAATCATGGATTCTTCCGTGCTAACAGCCTTACAGCACAGGGCGCTACAGGCGAGAAAATTGGGCAGAGGTTTCACTAGGTTGCACTGCCATCATGGGGGATGATGCTAAGATGTCCGGATGGCTGTGTCAACGCATGTTTTTACGTCTAGACGTCTAAAAAAGTGATAAGGATTTTCAGTTGGCAGATAAGGAATAGCAGGGTTTGGCGTTATTCCATATTGAATTTCGCTTTTAAGCCAAAGCGCCGAATTAAAGTTGTCTAATGGCGTGTGATGCTCTGTTCTATTAGGTATCCCTGTCGCTACTATCCGGCTGTGGAGCCTACCTCTCTCAAGCCCCAGAATTGCATAAAGTTGAACCCCCTGTCTGCCCACTTATATATACCTCGGCCAATTTTGATGCAGCGCAAGAAGATGCCGGATCGTGATTGGGGCCTGGCTGGCCGTTTTTTATACTGAGGTTGCGGATTTCCCATGGAGGGCAGAGCGATGAGATTCCAACAGATCAAAGAGTTGCTGCACTACCTCGAGCAGGTGCATCACCAGCTCGGTCTCTGTTACCGGCGTCTGGCCAATCAGGTGGATAGCGAACGCTGCCGGATGTTGCTGGTCTATCTGCAAGGGCGGGAGGATGCCGCCAGTGTCCATCTGCAGGAGTATGCCAGCCAGCTGGGCGGCCCGGTGCGGGAGACCTGGCTGGATCAGAGCTTTAGCGAGGACATGTTGCCAGCGATTATGCGCTGCGAGCTGCCGGCTTCAGCCAGAACCGAAGATATCGTAGCCCTGGTTTGCCGCTGGGAGGAGCAGTTGATTGGTGAACTGGGTCATCTGGCCCAGGAGTGCCCGACTCGGAGCACGGCTGAATTGCTGGATAATTTGGCCCGACTGGAGCAGACCCGCCTGACCCGATTGGTGCACGGTGCCCACCAGCTCGATGACTTGTAGCAAGGACAGAAGGTCGATCACCAGATAGAGAGAGGGCCCGGCATTGCTGTCGGGCCCTCTTCGTATCGGAAGTTCATGGCACCGATGTGCAATCAGCCCTGATGTCGTTCGGCGGCGTAGAGCGCTGCGCCGATAATACCGGCCTGGTTGAGGCTGGCTGCGGGAATGAGTGGTGCCCGGGTCTCGATGCGATCGACGAATTTATCCAGTTTGGCTGCGCTGCCGCCGCCCAGAATGAAGAGGTCGGGGGAGAAGAGAAACTCAAGGCGAGCCAGATATTTGTTGAAGCGCTTGCCCCAGCGCCCCCAGGAGAGATCCTCACGTTTGCGCACTGCATCGGAGCAGTAGTGCTCGGCGATCATCCCTTCCAGCATCAAATGGCCCAGCTCGGTGTTGGGCAGCAGGTGACCGTTGACGAAGACTGCGGTGCCGATGCCGGTGCCGACCGTGATGAGGATGATAACCCCCTTGCGATCCTTGCCGGCACCAAAGCGCATCTCAGCCAGACCGGCGGCGTCGGCATCGTTGAGCACATAGCAGGGCTTGCCGGTGACATCTGCAAACAGGTGCTCGGCATCGGTCTCAATCCAGCTCTTGTCGATGTTGGCCGCGCTCTTGGCAATGCCGTTGTGGATGGTGGCCGGGAAGCCGCAACCCACCGGCCCTTTCCAGTCGAAGTGTTCCACCAGCGCCTTGAGGGTATGGGCAATGGCGGCCGGGGTGGCCGGCTGTGGTGTGGCAATGCGATGGCGCTCGCCAATCAGCTCACCGGTTTCGGTATCGACCAGACAGCCCTTGATCCCCGAGCCTCCAATATCCACTCCCAACATTTGCATCTGTGATGTCCTTTTTGTGTGCCGACCATTGTTGCTCAACCATGGCGTGCTGATCTTTGTGGGTCGGCAGAGCATGAAAAAACTGCTGCAATCCGGCAAGGGGCAGATCACTCAGGCGTGATCCGGCAGACCTTTTTCGATGCAACGGATCAGCAGGCGGGTTTTCTTGTTCGTTTCATCCTGGCGTCTGGCCAGCGTTACCAGCGCCCATTCAATATGTTCGGCTACCATGGGCTCTGCTTCCGGCAGTGCTTGCTGCAGGGCTGCCATCACTTCCTGGTTGGCCGGGCCGTTGCCAAGGGCTACCGCCAGATTGCGGCGCCAGCGTTGATAGCCGATGCGGCGGATCGGGCTCCCCTCGGTATGTTTGAGGAACTCGGCCTCGCTCCAGCGCCACAGCGCCAGTAGGGGCGGGCGATGCAGGCTGGGGCGCGGGCTGAAATCGGGCTCCGGGCTGGCATCTGCGTAGCGGTTCCACGGGCAGATGAGCTGGCAGTCGTCGCAGCCGTAGATGCGGTTGCCCATCAGGGGTCTGAACTCTTCCGGAATAGGGCCGTCGTTCTCGATGGTGAGATAGGAGATGCAGCGGCGACCATCCACCACATAGGGAGCGACAATAGCGCCGGTGGGGCAGATGTTGATGCAGGCGACACACTTGCCGCACTGCTCTTTTTCCACCGGCGCATCGATGGGGAGTGGCAGGCTTATCAGCAGCTCCCCCAAAAAGAAGAAGGAACCGGCTGACTCATTGAGCAGCAGTGAGTGTTTGCCAACCCAGCCGAGGCCCGCTTTGGCGGCCAACGGCCGCTCCAGCACGGGAGCGGAGTCGACAAAGGGGCGCCACTCACCAAGGGTGTCAGACGTGCCTTGAAACAACTCGGCGCATCGCGCTTCGATTCGGTCACCCAGCTGTTTGAGGCGATTGCGCAGCACCTTATGGTAGTCGCGGCCGAGGGCATAGCGGCTGATATAGCCGAGAGTCGGGTCGCGCAGGGTGGCGGCAAAGCCCGCCTCGAAGGGGAGGTAGTTCATCCGTACCGAGATGACCCGCAAGGTGCCCGGCAGCAGCTCATGGGGGCGGGCGCGCATCATGCCGTGGCGCGCCATGTAATCCATGCTGCCGTGATAACCGGCGTCC
Organism: Aeromonas jandaei; assembly: GCF_037890695.1. Taxonomy (NCBI): domain Bacteria; kingdom Pseudomonadati; phylum Pseudomonadota; class Gammaproteobacteria; order Aeromonadales; family Aeromonadaceae; genus Aeromonas; species Aeromonas jandaei. The sequence continues at coordinate 1,654,694 of NZ_CP149571.1, forward strand.
AGCCAGGCCTGCAATTTCGGCTCTTCGGCCCGCAGGTCCGTGTCGGTGATGCCAACCTGGTCAAATCCTAGCTCGCTCGCCCAGAGCTTGATATCTTGAGCCAGCTGGTTGAAATCAGGTGTTGTCATGCTGCATGGCATCCCGGCACTTGAGCACTTGGAGCGAAAGAGAGCAGATCGGGAGCCATCATGGTAGAGGTCATCGGGGACGCTTGGTGCAAAAAAGTGGGAAGCAGTCTATCACAGGGGCTGTGGTCGACTGAACAGATCCGCTCGCGAGAGCGGCGCTGGGCCGAGCGTGAGGGGCAACCCCTCTATGCGCTGATGGAGCGGGCAGGGCTGGCGCTGTGTACCTATGCCTGCAGCCACTGGCCCGCGAGCAACTGCTGGTGGATTTTTGTCGGCCCCGGCAACAATGGCGGCGATGGCTATGTGCTGGCCCGCCTTGCCCGTGAACGTGGCCTTGAGCCGGTGGTGATCGCCGCTCGCTCTCCCGACCTGCTGAAAGGGGATGCCAGGATTGCCGCCGATAGCTGGCTGGCGGCAGGTGGTGAGGTCTGGCTGGCAGAGCAGTTCGATCAGGCACTATTTCCTCCTCCCGATCTGGTGGTCGATGCCCTGCTTGGCACCGGTGTCAGTACACCCCTTGCACCGTTACTGACAAAGATCGTCGCAACAATCAATGAGTTGGCTGCACCTGTGCTGGCGGTCGATCTTCCTTCTGGCCTCAATGGCGATACCGGCCGGATCATGGGGGCCGCCGTGCGGGCGACCCGAACTCTTACTTTTATCGGTATCAAGCAGGGGCTGCTCACCGCAGACGGAGTCGATGTGACCGGTCAGCTCGATTGTGACCCGCTTGGTGTCATGCCTGATGAGGAGATTCACCCCGCAGCATGGCGGCTCGATTATCCGGTGCTGCAATCCTTGCTGACCCCGCGTCAGCGCTCCTCGCACAAGGGTTCCCACGGCAAGGTGTTGTTGGTGGGCGGGGAGTGCGGCATGCAGGGGGCCATTGTGCTCGCCGGCCGGGCCTGTCTGCGGGCAGGCGCCGGTCTGGTGCGAGTCAGCCAGCACCCGGCGTTGCCGCCGGTCAGCCTCTATCAGCCTGAATTGATGAGCCTGCAGGAAGACGATGATGACGGTTGGGCCTCGGTTCGGGTCATTGGCCCCGGGCTGGGTCAGGGGGAGTGGGGCAGACAGCAGTTTGCCCGCCATCTTACCGAACAATTGCCGCTGGTTTTGGACGCCGACGGGTTGAATTGGCTGGCGCAATCTCCCCGCCATCAGGATAATTGGGTGCTCACTCCGCACCCTGGCGAAGCGGCGCGGCTGCTGGGGTGTTCCATTGCCGAGATTGAAGCAGACCGGTTTGCTGCCGTGCGGGCGCTGCAACAGCGTTACGGCGGAGTGGTGCTGCTCAAGGGGGCGGGGACTCTCATCCATGATGGCGAGCGGCTTGCCTTGTGCAATGAAGGCAATCCCGGCATGGCAAGTGGCGGCATGGGCGATCTGTTATCTGGTATAATCGCCGCCCTTTTGGCTCAGGGTTGGTCTGCCACCTTGGCAACCTGGCTGGGGGCCGTGATCCACGGCGAGGCAGCCGATCTGGCTGCTGCTGACGGAGAGCGTGGCATGCTGGCATCAGATCTGCTGCCCTTTATCCACAAGCTGGTTAATCCCGACACCATAACAAGTTAAAAAAGAAGAACATGGCAAAACAGTTGATGATGACACTGCCGGACGAGGCAGCAACAGTGGCTCTGGGAGGCCGTCTGGCAAAGGCTTGCCAGCAGGCGACGACCGTGTTTTTGCACGGGACGCTCGGGGCTGGCAAAACAACCCTGACCCGTGGCTGGGTGCAGGGACTTGGCCATCAGGGCAAGGTGAAAAGTCCGACTTATACCCTGGTTGAACCCTACGAGCTGGAGGGGTGGCAGGTTTACCACTTCGATCTCTATCGTCTGGCCGATCCGGAAGAGCTGGAATTCATGGGAATTCGCGACTATTTTGCCGCCAATACCCTCTGTCTGGTGGAGTGGTCGGAGAAGGGGGAAGGCTGGTTACCGGCGCCTGATCTCGAGATCACCCTCACTTATGTAGGCGAGCAGCGCGAAGCTCTGATTGAAGCTCGTTCTGCTACTGGCGAAGCTATTCTGGAACGGTTGTCATCCACGTGCGTTTGATCCTTGTTATTGCTCTCTCCCTGATGGCGTTACCCTCCTGGGCTAATCAGCTCAAGAGCGTGCGGATTTGGCCATCACCTGATAACACCCGGGTGGTGCTCGACATGAGCAGCGCCCCCGATTTCAACTATTTCACCCTGACTGGCCCCGATCGGCTGGTGATCGACATGAAAGGGGCGAGCAACGCCACCAATCTGGCGCGGGTCGAGAACAGCAGCGAACTGGTACGTAAAATTCGTGAAAGTTCGCCGCTGGAGAAGGGAGGGCTGCGTCTGGTGCTCGACCTCAGCTCCGCCATCAAGCCGGTGGTCTTTCCGCTGGCGCCTGCCGGCCCCTATGGTCACCGTCTGGTGATCGACCTTCCCTATGAAGAGAAGCGCTCGGCCGCCGCTGTGCAGTCCACGCCGGTTGGTGGCAAGGGCAAGGGGGTGGTGATTGCCATCGACCCGGGCCACGGCGGTGAAGACCCGGGCTCCATCGGCCCGCGCCGCACCTATGAGAAGCGGGTGACCCTGGCGGTCTCCCAGAAACTGGCGGCACTGATCGACCGCGAGCCGGGCATGCGCGCCGTGCTGACCCGCCGCAGCGACTACTTCGTCGATCTCAACAAGCGTTCCGAGATTGCGCGCAAGGCCAAGGCCGACCTGCTGGTATCGGTGCACGCGGACAGCTTCCACAACTCCACCCCGCGTGGCGCCTCGGTCTGGGTACTCTCGACCAACCGCGCCAACCGCGAGATGGGCAGCTGGCTGGAGAAGCAGGAGAAGCAGGGTGAGCTGCTGGGTGGTGTCGGCAAGGTGTTGGCCGAATCCGATCCCAACCCCTATCTGGCGCAGACCTTCCTCGACCTCTCGATGGACAAGTCCCGTGCCGAGGGTTATGACGTCAGTCGCCAGATCCTACGCTCGCTGGGCAAGGTGGCACGGCTGCACAAGAGAGCGCCGGAGCACGCCAGTCTGGCGGTGCTGAAGGCCCCTGACATTCCCTCTGTGCTGGTTGAGACCGGCTTTATCTCCAACCATGCGGAAGAGCAGCTGCTGGCTACCGCCAGCTATCAGGATCAGCTGGCTCACGCCATTTTCGAAGGTATCCGCAACTACTACCGTGCTCACCCGACCAAGGGGGCCATGCTCACCGGCAAGGGGGTCGCCAGCGCCCCAGCCGCGCCCCATAAACAGGTTGCTGTCAGCAAACCTGCGCCAGCCAGGCAGGTTGCGAGCAAGCCGGCAGCAGTTCAGTCCCAGCCGGTAGTGACCAACCGGATGCCGGCGACGGTGCGCGATAGCACAAGCACTTCTGGCAGCTCCTCCGGTGCCGGGGTGATCAAGCCTTATTCCGAGGCGGCCAAAGAGACTGGCGCCCCGGTCACCAGCGTGCAGGAAAACGAGAAGTCGCAGATGATCCGCCACGTGGTCACGCGCGGTCAGAGCCTCTCGCGCCTGGCCGAGAAGTACGGCGTGAGTCAGGCGAGACTGGCGGAGATCAACAAACTCAAGTCACGGGAAATCCAGATAGGGCAGGTGCTCTATATTCCCAAGCAATAACTGAGCGGGAGCTAGCGATGCCGATCCGTATTTTGCCACCTATTCTGGCCAACCAGATTGCCGCCGGAGAGGTGGTGGAGCGGCCCTCCTCCGTGGTCAAGGAGTTGGTGGAAAACAGTCTGGATGCGGGCGCCGACCGGGTCGAAATCGATATCGACAAGGGGGGCGCCAAGCTGATCCGCATCCGTGACAACGGCTGCGGCGTTGCCAAAGATGAGCTGGTGCTGGCGTTGTCGCGCCACGCTACCTCCAAGGTGGCGACCCTCGATGATCTGGAGGGGATCAACAGCCTGGGCTTTCGTGGCGAGGCGCTCGCCTCCATCAGCTCGGTCTCCCGCCTCACTTTCACCTCCCGCACCGCCGAGCAGGCTGAAGCCTGGCAGGCCCAGGCCGAAGGGCGCGAGATGAGCGTCACCGTCAAGCCGGCGGCCCATCCGGTGGGTACCACGGTGGAGGTGGTCGATCTCTTCTTCAATACCCCGGCGCGGCGCAAGTTCATGCGCAGCGAAAAGACCGAGTTTGCCCATATCGACGAGCTGGTGCGCCGCATCGCGCTCTCCCGCTTCGATGTCACCCTGATCCTGCGCCACAACGGTAAGGTGGTGCGCCAGTACAAGGCTGCCAATACGGTGCCGGAGCAGGAGCGGCGTCTTGCTGCCGTCTGCGGTACCCCCTTCATGCACCATGCGCTGGCTGTCGAGAGCGAACACAGCGACGTACGGTTGTGGGGCTGGTTGGCGACCCCCGAGGGCGCCAGACCGCAGAACGATCTGCAATACACCTATGTCAATGGCCGGATGATGCGCGACAAGCTCATCAATCATGCCATTCGTCAGGCCTATGACGAGCTGCTGCCCGCCGACCGCTTTGCAGCCTATGTGCTCTATATCGAGCTGGATCCCCGTCAGGTGGATGTCAACGTTCACCCTGCCAAGCACGAGGTGCGCTTTCATCAGGCGCGGCTGATCCACGACTTTATCTTTCAGGCACTCTTTACCGCCTTGCGCCGCGAAGGCCGCGTCGTTAACGAGCAAGAGCAGCCGCTGGCCGAGACGCTGGTCGAGCTGCCGGTCAGCCCGCAGATCGAATATCCCGGTCAGACACCACGTACCGAGTGGTATGGCGCCGAACACAGCTATCGGGCGCCGGCGCAGGTGCGGGAAGGGAGCGGTGGTGCAGGCCGGGCCAGCAACTATCAACCACCCGAGCCGCCGAGCCGGGAGGCGATGCGTGGCATGGGGGCCTTGCTTACCACGCTGCCCGTTGCCACAACCGCTTCAGCTCCCGAGCCGGGTGTTGCCACTCAGACGGTTTCAAAACAGGGCGGGTGCCGGGCACTGACTCTGGTGGAGCAGGCTTATCTGCTGTTCGAGCGGGATGGCCAACTGACGCTGCTCTCGCTGGTACGCGCCGAGCGTCTGCTGCTGCGCCACTGGCTGCTGGAGACCTGGGGCCAGGGACTGGCAGCCCAGCCGCTGCTCATGCCAGTCTCCTTCAAGCTGCCGAAGAACCTGAGTTCGCTGGTAGAAGAGCAGGAGCGGCTGCTGAAACGGATGGGGCTGGAGTTGAAAAGTGGGGGGCGCGACACCATGATCCTGACGCGGGTGCCTGCGCTACTGCGTCAGACCGATCTGGTGCGTCTGTTACCCGAATTGCTGCAAATTATCGAGGGCGGATCTGACAGTGATGCTGGCCAGCAGGCTGAAGTATTATGCCAATGGCTGGTTGAGCAGGGGATAAGCCGCGAAAAAATATACGATTTTTCAACTGCCAGTCGTCTGCTGACGGAACTTGTGGCCGATTTCAGTGACCAACTGGCAGATATTCGCATGGCCCGCCCGCTCTCGCTGGCGGCTGTGCTTGAGGAGTTTGAACATGGCGAGTGACTTGCCGACCGCAATTTTTTTGATGGGGCCGACGGCCTCCGGCAAGACGGATCTCGCCATTGAACTGTGTCAGGTGTTGCCCTGCGACATCATCAGCGTCGATTCGGCGCTGATCTATCGCGGCATGGATATCGGCACGGCCAAGCCGACCGCCGATGAACTGGCACGAGCCCCGCACCGGCTGATCGATATTCTCGATCCCGCGATGAGCTATTCGGCAGCCGATTTTTGCAAGGATGCCCTGCGGGAGATGAAGGAGATCGCCGACCGCGGCCGCATTCCGCTGCTGGTGGGCGGTACCATGCTCTACTTCAAAGCGTTGCGGGAAGGACTCTCTCCGCTCCCTTCTGCCGACCCCGTCATTCGGGCCGGAATAGAAGAGGAGGCTGCCCGTCTTGGCTGGCAGGCGCTGCACGATGAGCTGGTGCGTATCGATCCGGTCGCCGGGGCGCGTATTCATCCCAATGACCCGCAGCGGCTCAGCCGGGCGCTCGAGGTTTACCGCATCAGCGGCAAGACGCTCACCGAGCTGACCCAGGTGCAGGGGGAGGGGTTGCCCTATCGGGTGCAGCAGTTTGCCATCGCCCCGAGCGATCGCGCCGTGCTGCATCAGCGGATCGAACAGCGTTTCGACAAGATGCTGCAGGCGGATTTCGAGCAGGAGGTGCGGGCTTTGATGGCTCGTGGCGATCTGACTCCGGATCTCCCCTCCATTCGCTGTGTAGGTTATCGCCAAATGTGGGACTACCTGAACGGCGAGATAGAGTATGATGAGATGCGTTATCGTGGCATTGTTGCCACTCGCCAGTTGGCAAAACGGCAGATGACCTGGTTGCGCGGTTGGGCCGATGTGACCTGGCTGGAATCCGGTGAGTCTGACAACCTCGCCCGCGTGCTTGCTCGCGCTGGTGCGGCTTGACACTCCCTGTATAATCAGGTTGTTATATTGAATATCCGGTGTTTAAAAACAACAAACTATAAGGAAAAGAAAAATGGCTAAGGGGCAATCTCTCCAAGACCCGTTTTTGAATGCGCTGCGCCGTGAGCGGATTCCTGTTTCTATCTATTTGGTGAACGGCATCAAACTGCAAGGTCAAATCGAATCCTTCGACCAGTTTGTCATTCTGCTGAAGAACACCGTGAGCCAGATGGTCTACAAGCACGCCATCTCTACCGTGGTTCCGGCCCGAGCCGTCAACCATCATCAGCAGGCTGCCGGTGGCGCCGGTGATGAACAGGGTGATGCCGAGGCGTGATATCCCGGGGCGAGTCAACTCGCCAACTCAGATTCATCATGAAACCTGTTAAGGAGCAAGCGCTTGTTTGACCGTTATGAAGCTGGCGAACAGGCCGTTCTGGTGCACGTCAACTTCAGTGATGAGGGTGAGCGGGAGGATCTGGAAGAGCTCAAGATGCTGGTGAGCTCGGCTGGCGTCAATGCACTGGGAGTCATCACGACCAGCCGCAGTGCGCCCAGCGCCAAGTATTTTGTCGGCAGTGGCAAGGCTGAAGAGATTGCGTATCAGGTCCAGATGCTGGATGCCGACGTCGTCATCTTCAACCATGCCCTGACCCCTGCCCAGGAGCGTAACCTGGAGCGTCTGTTCCAGTGCCGGGTAGTGGATCGCACCGGTCTGATCCTCGATATCTTCGCCCAGCGCGCCCGTACCCATGAAGGTAAACTGCAGGTCGAACTGGCCCAGTTGCGTCATCTTTCTACCCGTCTGGTACGAGGCTGGACCCACCTTGAACGTCAAAAAGGCGGGATCGGCTTGCGTGGCCCGGGTGAAACCCAGCTTGAAACCGACCGACGCCTGTTGCGCGAGCGCATCAAGGCGATTTTGCGCAGGCTCGACAAGGTGGCAAAACAGCGGGAGCAGGGGCGACGAGCCCGCAACCGCAATGAAGTACCGACAGTTTCTTTGGTTGGTTACACAAACGCCGGAAAGTCCACTTTGTTCAACCAACTTACAGCTGCCAGCGTGTATGCTGCCGACCAGTTGTTCGCAACCCTTGATCCGACGCTGCGCAAACTGGTGATCAGGGATGTGGGTGATGTGATTTTGGCCGACACGGTTGGATTTATTCGACACTTGCCCCATGATCTGGTCGCTGCGTTCAAAGCGACCCTGCAGGAGACCCGCGAAGCGGACCTGCTGCTCCATGTGGTGGACTGTGCCGATGAGCAGATGCAGGAGAATATCGACTCCGTGCAACAGGTGCTGGCTGAAATCGAGGCGGATGACAGGCCCCAGCTGATGATCTGCAACAAGATCGACAAGCTGGCCGATCGCCCGGCGGGTCTGGAGCGGGATGATGAAGGTCGTCCGCTGCGGGTCTGGCTGTCTGCCCAGACTGGCGAGGGGTGTGAGTATCTGTTTGCGGCGCTGACCGAATTGCTGGCTGGCTCCATGGTGCACCACACCCTGCAACTGCCGCCTTCTGCTGCGAGATTGCGCAGTGCGCTCTATCAGTTGAAAGGGATCGAGCAGGAAGGCTTTAGCGAGGAGGGGGATTTTGTGCTGGAAGTCCGCCTGCAACTGGCTGACTGGAACCGCCTCGTGAAACAGGAAGGTGAGAATTTACAACGCTTTATCAGGCATTGAACCGTTGATGAGGATAACCGTTTAGCGGCTTCGTCAACGAGCATTGACCCGATAGAGATGATATCCATCTGCATGTATTAATGGAGACGCTGATGGCTTGGAATGAGCCTGGTAACAACGGCAAAGACCGTGACCCCTGGGGGAATAACGGCAAGAATCAGGGGCCCCCTGATCTGGACGAGATGCTGCGCAAGATGAGTCGTCGCTTTGGCGGCCTGTTTGGCAGTGGCAAATCTGGCGGCGATGTAGGCCGCTTTGGTATCTCCATCGCGCTGGTTGTCGCCGTGGTGGTATGGGTCGTTAGCGGCTTCTATACCATTCGTGAAGCCGAGCGTGGTGCAGTGCTGCGCTTTGGCAAGTTTTCCCATATCGTCGAGCCGGGCCTGCGCTGGAAGCCGACTTTCATCGATCAGGTGATCCCGGTGGACGTTGAGTCCGTGCGCTCCCTGCCTGCGTCCGGCTTTATGCTGACTCAGGACGAGAACGTGGTACGGGTTGAGATGGACGTGCAGTATCGTGTCGTCAATCCGGAGCAGTACCTGTTCAGCGTGACCAATGCCGACGAGAGTCTGAGTCAGGCCACTGATAGCGCCCTGCGTTACGTGGTTGGCCACACCAAGATGGATGATGTGCTGACCACCGGTCGTGAAAAAGTGCGTCAGGAGACCTGGCAGGTGATCGATGGCATCATCGAGCCTTACCAGATGGGTCTGCAGATTGTCGACGTCAACTTCCTGCCGGCGCGTCCGCCGGAAGAGGTGAAGGATGCGTTCGATGACGCCATCTCAGCTCAGGAAGATGAGCAGCGTTTCATCCGCGAAGCGGAAGCCTATGCCCGTGAAGTCGAGCCCAAGGCCCGTGGTCAGGTGAAGCGTCTGGAGCAGGAAGCCGAAGCGTACAAGTCCCAGATCGTGCTGAAAGCACAGGGTGAAGTGGCCCGTTTCAACGAGTTGCTGCCACAGTATCAGGCTGCGCCCGAGCTGACTCGCAACCGTATCTACCTGGAAACCATGGAAGAGCTCTATCAGCAGGCCAACAAGGTCATTGTTGATATGCCGGCTGGCAACAACAGCATGATCTATCTGCCGCTCGACAAGCTGACTGGCAAGCCGGCAGCTGCTCAGCAGACTCGTCCTGCGACTGTGCCGGTAGCAGAGCCTGCGCCTGTTTCCAACGAGGGTGCCAACTCCACTCCGATGCCGCTGCGTAGCGGTGACCGCTTCAGCTCAGGGAGAAACTGATAGATGAAAAAGCTAGCTATTGGTGCAATCGCTGTGGCTGCCATGGTCTGCTTCTCCTCTGTCTTTATCGTTGATGAAGGTCAGAAGGGGATCGTGGTGCAGTTTGGCAAGGTGAAGCGGGTTGATTCCGGTGAGCCCCGTCTCTATGAGCCGGGTCTGCACTTCAAGGTGCCGCTCATCGATCAGGTTCGCAAGATGGATGCCCGTATCCAGACCATCGACAGCCAGGCCGACCGTTTCGTCACCTCCGAGAAGAAAGACCTGATCATCGACTCCTACGTGAAGTGGAAGATCGAGGACTTCTCCAAGTACTACCTGGCAACCGGTGGTGGCAACAAACTGCAGGCAGAAGATCTGCTCAAGCGCAAGATCAACAACGGTCTGCGCTCCGAGATCGGTAACCGCACCATCAAGGACATCGTCTCTGGTGAGCGCAGTACCGTGATGGAAGATGCCCTGAAGAAGATGGCGCGCTCCTCCGAGCTCGGCATCAAGGTGGTGGATGTGCGGATCAAGCAGATCAACCTGCCGGTGGAAGTCTCCAACTCCATCTATCAGCGGATGCGTGCCGAGCGTACTGCGGTGGCCCGTGAGCATCGTTCACAGGGTCGCGAGAAGGCCGAGATCCTGCGTGCCGATATCGACCGCAAGGTAACCGTCATGCTGGCGGATGCCGAGAGTAACGCCCGTCAGTTGCGCGGTGAAGGTGATGCAGAAGCGGCCAAGATCTACGCCGAAAGCTACAAGAAAGACCCCGAGTTTTTCAGCTTCGTGCGCAGCATGGAGGCCTATCGCAAGAGCTTCACCGGCGGCAACGAGCTGATGGTGCTCAAGCCGGACAGCGAGTTCTTCCGCTATCTCAAGTCTCCTCACGGCACCAAGCAGTAATCGCCGGAGTTATCTTGCCAAGGGCCTGCATTGTCAGGCCCTTTTATTTGTCTGCCAAACCACCGGAGAAGGTGGTTTTTGACGGGAGAAGGGCACAATGATGACATCCATACTGACAGGGATTGGCCTGTTATTGCTGTTTGAAGGGCTCGGGCCATTGCTGATGCCAAGAGGGTGGCAGCAGATGTTGCGGTTGTTGAGCGATCAGCCGGCGGAGCAGCTGCGCCGTATCGGCGGTTCGCTGGTGGTGGCGGGCGGAGTGATCCTCTGGATGGTGAGCCGCTGGTAGCAAACGTCATAAACAACAAGAGGCCCATGGGGCCTCTTGTTGTTTATGAAAACAGTGACGGGATCAGGCGCTGCGCTGCACGGCCATGTGAGCCAGTGTTTCCAGAGCCTGCTTGTGCTGGGAGTCAGGCAGAATGGCGAGGGCGGCAATGGCCTTGTCAGCCTCTTCCCGAGCACGCATGCGGGAGTATTCCAGCGCACCGGTACGATCGAGAATGGCCAGGATCTGGTCGAGGTGTTCCATGCCGTTGCGGTGCTCAATGGCATCGCGCACCAGCTGACGCTCCTCGGGCGAACCCACTTCCATGGCACGCAGCAGCGGCAGGGTCGGTTTGCCTTCGGCCAGATCGTCGCCGACGTTCTTGCCCATCTCTTCGCTTTGGGAACAGTAGTCCATCACGTCGTCGATGATCTGGAAGGCGGTGCCCAGATACTTGCCGTAATCGGTCATCGCCTGCTCGACGGGCTCGGGCTGATGAGTCAGCACCGCTGCGAGGCGAGTCGCGGCTTCAAACAGCTTGGCGGTCTTGCAGTAGATAACCGTCATGTAGCTCTGTTCGGTGGTATCCGGGTCGTTGCAGTTCATCAGCTGCAGCACTTCCCCTTCGGCGATGGTGTTGGTGGCATCGGAGAGGATCTCCATCACCCGCAGGTTGGAGAGCTCGGCCATCATCTGGAAGGAGCGGCTGTAGAGGTAGTCACCCACCAGAACGCTGGCGGCATTGCCGAACAGGGCGTTGGCCGTTTCGCGGCCACGGCGCAGGTCGGATTCATCGACCACGTCGTCATGCAGCAGGGTAGAGGTGTGGATAAATTCAATAATGGCGGCCAGTTTCAGGTGATCCTCACCTTCGTAGCCCAAGGCGCGAGCGGCCATCACAGTCAGCATGGGGCGCATCCGCTTGCCGCCAGCACTGACAATATAGAAACCCAGCTGATTGATCAGACTAACGTCGGACTGGAGTCGGGCCAGGATCAGTTCATTGACCGCCGTCATGTCGGCGGCACAGAGCGCACGGATAGTCTGTTGGTCCATAAGTCTCGTAACGTGACAGCAGCAATAACTGCGATTTTTAGTAATGCTGGGGATTCTACACGATTTCACAATGGGTTACAGTTAAGCGTTTATCCACGGCGGCAGATATGCGCACAAAATAAACTTTTTGCGAAAATGGCCTTGCCTGAGCAGATCGATTTGCGTAGAATGCCCGCCCATTGTTATAGGTTTTTGTGCATGTCTGCCTTGAGCAAAAGACATGCCTTTACGGAGTTAATCAAATGTACGCGGTATTCCAAAGCGGCGGAAAACAACACCGTGTGGCCGAAGGTCAAATCGTTCGTCTGGAAAAGCTGAACGTTGAGACTGGCGCTACCATCGACTTCAACGAAGTTCTGATGGTTGCTGCAGGCGACACTTTTAAAGTAGGTGCTCCTTTCGTTGAAGGTGGCAAGGTTGTAGCTGAAGTTGTGGCTCACGGCCGTGGCGAGAAAGTGACTATCGTCAAGTTCCGTCGTCGTAAGCACCACCGTAAGCAAGCGGGCCACCGTCAGTGGTTCACTGAAGTCAAAATCACTGGCATCAGCGCTTAATTAGAGGAGTCCGATAGATGGCACACAAAAAAGCTGGCGGTTCATCCCGCAACGGTCGCGATTCTGAAGCCAAACGCCTGGGCGTGAAGCGCTTCGGCGGCGAAACAGTTCTGGCTGGCAGCATCATCGTTCGTCAGCGCGGCACCAAGTTCCACGCTGGTGAGAACGTTGGTCTGGGCAAGGACCACACCCTGTTCGCTACCGCGAACGGTAAGGTGCAGTTCGAAGTTAAAGGTTCGCTGAACCGTAAGTACGTTAGCATCGTTGCTGAGTAATTACGGACCGCAAGGATCCGAAGCCCCGCCAACAGGCGGGGCTTTTGTTTTTCCGAAATGATGACGAAAAAACGGAACGCAGATGACCCGGGCGCAGAGATGGCTCGGTGAGGCAAGATGCGTATCGCCCGCAGGGGTCTGTACCACTATAATTGCGTATCGGTTTTTCGAATTAAGGTGACGGTTACCTATGAAGTTTGTTGATGAAGTCCAGATTCGAGTCGATGCCGGTGACGGTGGTAACGGTTGTGTAAGCTTTCGCCGTGAAAAATATATTCCCAACGGTGGTCCGGATGGTGGTGACGGTGGTGACGGTGGTGACGTGTATCTGGTTGCTGACGAGAACCTCAACACCCTGATCGACTACCGTTTTGAGCGCTTCCATGCCGCCGAACGTGGCGAGAATGGCCAGAGCGCCAACTGTACCGGTCGCCGTGGCAAGGACAAAATCCTGCGCGTGCCGGTCGGTACCCGTGCGACCGACGAAGATACCGGCGAGCTGCTGGGTGACCTGACTCACCACGAGCAGAAGCTGCTGGTCGCCAAGGGCGGCTTCCACGGTCTTGGCAACACCCGCTTCAAGAGCTCGGTCAACCGGGCGCCGCGCCAGAAGAGCAACGGTACTCCGGGTGAAGTGCGTACCCTGAAGCTGGAGCTGCTGCTGCTGGCCGATGTCGGTATGCTGGGTCTGCCGAATGCCGGCAAGTCCACCTTCATCCGCGCCGTATCAGCCGCTCGTCCGAAAGTGGCTGACTATCCCTTTACTACCCTGGTGCCGAATCTGGGCGTAGTACGTGGCGAGAACTCACGCTCCTTCGTGATCGCCGATATCCCGGGTCTGATCGAGGGTGCCGCCGAAGGTGCGGGCCTCGGGATCCGCTTCCTGAAACACCTCGAGCGCTGCCGCGTATTGATCCATCTGGTGGATATCTGCCCGGTTGATGGTTCCGATCCGGCCGAAAATGCCGTGACCATCGTGCGCGAGCTGGAGAAGTACAGCCCCGAGCTGGCTGGCAAGCCGCGCTGGCTGGTGTTCAACAAGATGGACCTGATCCTGGAAGAAGAGGCTCAGGAAGTGATGGATCGCGTGAAAGCCGCCCTCAACCACGAAGGGCCGGTCTACGCCATCACTGCCATCAGCAAGGAAGGTACCAAGAAGGTCTGTTACGACATTCTGGATCTGCTGGATACCATGCCCCGTCAACTGGAGCAGGATGCCAAAGAGGCGATCGAGAAAGTGGAGTTCAAGTGGGATGACTACCACAAGAACCAGCTGGCCAAGGCCGAAGCGGAAGCGCTGGCCGCCTCCATGGCTTTCGACGAGAGCCTCGATGATGATGACTGGGATGACGAAGATGATGATGGCGTGGAAGTGATCTACGTCCGCGATTGATTTCGTTGTTCTTTGCCAAAAACCGGAGCCTGCAGAGGCTCCGGTTTTTTTATGGCTGGCGCCTGGTCTCTGTACCTGATTAGCTTGGGGCGGGCAGAGTGTTTAGTGAATTAATATTCCGCTAAATGCCTGTTTACCCGTTCACGCCGGTTTTATTTGGGTATTTATTCGTTAATTAATCTAAAATTGCTTTTTTAATCCATTCTATTGGGATATTCTTGCGCCCCGTTTGGCTGGGTGTGCATGAATATGCGCATTACCCGGCATAAGTTTTAGCTATGTCAGGGCAGTAGATTATGTTGGAAAAGAGTCTGGAAGCACCTGCGGTCAATACCCGCCGCAATCTGTTGATGTTCTTGATCCCCTCGCTGATCGGGATCCTGTTGTTCATGACTCCGGTACTCTATGACGGGAATGTCACCATTCCGGTAGCCGTGCTGGCCAAGCTGGTTCAGCGGGTGTTTGCCGACTATCTGGTCGCCATGGTCAGCGCTGTGATTACCACTACCATGCTGATGACCGTCGTCGCCTGGTTGTTCAAACCGGCGATCCTGGTACGCCGTCCATTCCTCAACAGCCTGTTCAACGTCTCCCCCTTCTGGGCCTGTGTGCGGGTGCTGGGCGGGATCTTCGTACTGCTGACCTTCTTCCAGACCGGGCCTGAAGTACTGTACTCCGGCGCAACCGGAGGGCTGGTGCTCAACGATCTGCTACCAGTGCTTTTCTCGGTCTTCATTTTTGCCGGCCTGCTGCTGCCGTTGTTGCTCGATTTCGGGCTGCTGGAGTTTGTCGGCACCATGATGACCCGCATCATGCGCCCGGTGTTCCGGTTGCCGGGTCGCTCCGCCGTGGACTGTTTTGCCTCCTGGCTGGGGGATGGTAGCGTCGGCATTCTGCTCACCAGCAAGCAGTACGAAGGGAAGTTTTATACCCAGCGGGAAGCTGCCGTCATTGGTACCACCTTCTCTGCCGTCTCCATCACCTTTTGTCTGGTGGTGATCTCTCAGGTGAAGCTGGAGCACATGTTTGTTCCCTTCTACCTGACCGTCTGTTTGGCCGGTGTGGTTGCGGCTATCGTGGTGCCACGTTTGCCACCGCTCTGCTGGAAGAAGGATGTCTATATCGATGGCACCCCCTTGTGCCGCAAGCAGGAGTCGGTACCGCATCAGCACAGCGTGCTGAGCTATGGTCTCGAGCGTGCCCTGACCAAGGCGGAGAAGATGACCGATCTCGGCGCAGTGGTGCGGGAAGGGGTGAAGAACGCGCTGGACATGGTGTTTGGCGTGCTGCCGGTGGTGATGGCGATCGGTACTTGTGCCCTGATGCTGGCTGAACATACTCCCGTCTTCAACTGGCTGGGGGCGCCATTCGTCCCCTTGCTCGAACTGCTGCAACTGCCGGAGGCAGAAGCGGCTGCCAAGACCATCATGGTCGGGTTTGCCGACATGTTTATCCCGGCTGTGCTGGCGTCTGGCATCGAGAGTGAGATGACCCGCTTCGTCATCGCGGCCATGTCGGTGACCCAGCTTATCTATATGTCTGAAGTGGGCGCGCTGCTGCTGGGCAGCAAGATCCCGGTCAAGTTGTGGGAGCTCTTTATTATCTTCCTGATGCGTACCCTGGTGACGCTGCCGGTAATTGCCGGTATGGCCCATCTGCTGTTCTGATACAGACTGCCATAGGCTTAAGGCCACTCCCTATGGAGTGGCTTTTTGCTATCTGGCGTTTGCCACGGCAGAAAGTGTTCCGTTCGAACATCTCATGGTAGAGTGCCCCTCTGTTAGCAAATTGTGATGCAACGGAGTGTTTTTATGTCTGCCATCCCCTATTCCCTGCTCGATCTGGTGCCGGTTGCCGAGGGTTCCCATCCTGCCGAATCATTCCGCCATTCGCGCGATCTAGCGCAACATGCCGAGCGTTGGGGCTACCGCCGCTACTGGCTGGCTGAACACCACAACATGCCGGGTATTGCCAGTGCCGCGACATCTGTGTTGATCGGCCATCTTGCCGGGGCAACCAGCACCCTGCGGATCGGGGCGGGTGGCATCATGCTGCCGAATCACTCGCCGTTGGCCATTGCCGAGCAGTTTGGCACCCTGGCTTCTCTCTATCCCGACCGCATCGATCTCGGCCTTGGTCGCGCCCCCGGTACCGATCAGCGCACCATGCGGGCCCTCAGACGCCAACGCAGTGGTGAGGTGGATGAGTTCCCGGCCGATGTCCGCGAGCTGATGAGCTACTTTGGCGACGAGATTGGCGCGGTGCAGGCGGTGCCCGGGCAGGGGCTGCATCTGCCAGTCTGGCTGCTGGGCTCCAGCCTCTACAGTGCCCAACTGGCTGCGGCGATGGGCTTGCCGTTCGGTTTTGCCTCCCATTTCGCGCCAGCCATGTTGCTGCAGGCGCTGGAGATCTACCGTAGCCAGTACCGTCCCTCTGCTCGCTGGCCCAAGCCCCATGCGGTGGTCTGCATCAACATGATCGCTGCCGACAGCGAGCGGGAGGCGCGCTTCCAGTTCACTACATTGCAGCAGCAGTTCCTGCGCCTCCATCGTGGTGATGCGGGCAAGCTGCCAGCACCGGTTGCCGAGTTGGGCGAGCAATGGTCGCCACGCGAGCTGATGGCGATGGAGCAGACCCTTGCCCGCTCTCTGGTGGGCGATCCGGAGCAGATCCGCCATGGCCTCAAGGCGCTGCTGGCGGAAACCCGGGCCGATGAGCTGATGTTCAACGGCCCCATCGTCGATCATCAGGCTCGCTTGCGCTCTTTCGAGATCGCAGCCGGGTTGATGCGGGATCTATAAGCTCGCCTCCCCGCATATAAAGACGCTATCTTGCAGAGAGAGTCTGGTGTCGCCCTGCTGTCAGGTTCTCGCAACGGGGCGGTTGGGAAACTCGATCCCGGATATCAAGCCTTTATCTAATGCACTGAATTAAAAGGAAAGTCAGGTTGGTGTCAGGCTGCTGTCGTGTCGCGTGCCACCCTCCGGCCCCTATGCTGGCTCCGTCAAGCAACCACAAGGAGTTCGAGATGATCGTCAGGAAGTTGAGATTGCAGCGGGGCTGGTCACAGGAGCAGTTGGCCGCCTTTACCGGCCTGAGCGTTCGCACCATTCAGCGGATCGAGCAGGGTCAGCAACCCGGACTGGAATCCCTCAAGGCCCTGGCCGCCGTCTTTGAGCTCGATGTGGCGCAACTCGACGGCACACGGCAACAGGAGCATGAGATGAGAGGGAGTGACACGATGGAGCAGGATGGATTGCAGGTATCGGCTGAAGAGCGAGCTGCAATGAAGTATGTGGAGGGGCTCAAGGGCTTCTATCACCATGTCGCCAGCTATCTGCTGGTCATTGGCGGGTTGTTTGTTATCAACTACCTGAGCAACCCGGGTTATATCTGGGCCTGGTGGCCGGCGCTGGGGTGGGGATTGGGGTTGGCGTCCCATGCCATTCGGATATTCGAGCCTTTCAAACTGTTTGGCCCGGAGTGGGAGCGACGCCAGATCGAGAAACGGTTGGGGCGCAAGTTGTAACCAGAGCGGTTGTGGAAAAAGAGAGCCCGGCAAGTTGCCGGGCTCTCTTATTGGTTCAGGTCTTTGCAACCACAGCCCTAGCTGGCGTGAGTGGGGCAGGGGGTGGCAAAGAGGGCATCATCCTCATAGCGCCACAGAGTGAGGCTGTTGCCCCAGACACAGCCGGTATCGAGCGCCTTGATATCGCTCTTGCCGGTGTTGCCCATCAGGGCCGCCCAGTGGCCGAACACCAGAATGGGGTCATCCACGTGATGCTCGCGCTGCTCGAACCAGGGACGCAGGCCCGGGGTCGACTCCTTGGGGCCCTTCTTGCATTTGAAGTCGAGCCGGCCATCGAAGTAGCAGAAGCGCATTCGGGTGAAGGTGTTGATGATGTAGCGGTAGCGGTCGATGCCGACCAGATCATCTTTCCAGCCATCCGGCTGATCGCCATACATGTTGTGCAGCAACCACAGGTACTGATCGCCACGCAGCAGGCTCTCTACCTCGCGGGCGCAGTTGCGGGCGGTGCGGGCATCCCACGCCGGGGAGATACCGGCATGCACCATCATGATGGGCAGGTCGGGGTGTTCGGCCAGCAGCGGGCGGTGGCGCAGCCACTCCAGCAGTTCGTCCCGATCCGGCGCATCCATCAGGCTCTGCAGCTTGTCTTTCTTCTTGAGCGGTGCAACGCCGTTGGCCACCGCCAACAGGTGCAGGTCGTGGTTACCGAGCACGGTAACGGCACGGTTGCCCAGATCCTTGACGAATCGCAAAGTGTTGAGCGAGTCCGGGCCGCGGGCGACCAGATCGCCGCAGAGCCAGAGCACGTCATTTTCGGGATCGAACTTGGCAAGATCCAGCAGACGGCGCAAGTCGTCGTAACAGCCCTGGATGTCACCGACAAAACAGTTCGCCATGAAACCTCAGTTGATAATGTTGGGGATGGCCAGCGTGAAGGGGGCGACGGGCGCCTCAAACTGCTGGCCAGAGCCATCTTGCAGGGTGTAACTCCCCTCCATCACTCCGAGCGGTGTCGCCAGCGGCACGCCGCTCTGGTAGCGGTAGGTCTCTCCCTCGGCAATAAGGGGTTGCTCCCCGACCACGCCGGGGCCCGAGACTTCCTGCATCTTGCCATTGGCATCGGTGATGAGCCAGCGCCGGTGCAGCAGTTGCGCCGGGCCGGGCCCCAGATTCTCAATCTCGATCAGATAGTGAAACTGGTAGGGGTCTTTGCTATCCGCCACATACGAGGGGTATGGGCGGACAACGATGTGCGGGTGCGCCACCGGATCAGGCCTTTGGCTGATCCGCCAGCCAGTTGGCGATCATGACAAACTGCTCGAGAGAGAGATTCTCCGGACGCAGATTGCCATCGATACCAAGCTCGGTCAGCTGGGCGTCGGTGATGAAGTTGGAGAAGCTGTTGCGAATGGTCTTGCGACGCTGGCCGAAGCCCTCGGTGCAGACGCGATTCAGGCAGCGAATGTCTTTAGCGACTATGGTCGGGTTCTTGTGCGGCACCAGACGAACCACGGCAGAGTCCACCTTCGGCGCCGGCTTGAAGGCGCCCGGGCCTACTTCCAGTACCGGGATCACCTGGCAGTAGTACTGGGTCATCACGCTCAGACGGCCATAGGCTTTGCTGCCAGGGCCGGCGGCCAGACGCAGGGCCACTTCCTTTTGCAGCATGAAGTGCATGTCTTCGACCCGATCGGCGAACTCGCACAGGTGGAAGATGAGCGGGGTGGAGATGTTGTAGGGCAGGTTGCCGAAGATACGCAGCGGCCCCTTGCCTTCACCCATCAGGGTGCTGAAGTCGAAGCGCATGGCATCGGCTTCGATGACGGTGAGCTTCTCCTTCAGGGTCGGGTGCTCGCGCAGGCGCGCCGCCAGATCCCGGTCCAGCTCGACCACGGTCATCTTGTCCATCTGGGCGGCAACCGGCTCGGTCAGCGCGGCCAGACCCGGGCCGATCTCCACCAGGTTTTGGCCCGGCTGCGGATTGATGGCGGCCACGATCTGGTCGATCACGTAGCGATCGTGCAAGAAGTTCTGACCGAAACGCTTACGGGCCGTGTGGCCCATGTGCACCTTACTGCTCATATCTTTTTTTCTCTACCATCTTGATGGCGTGGTTAATCGCGGTGACAAGGCTACCCGAATCTGCCAGGCCCTTGCCTGCCAGATCCAGCGCGGTGCCGTGATCCACCGAAGTGCGGATGAAGGGAAGCCCCAGAGTGATATTGACCGAACTGCCAAAGCCCTTGTATTTGAGCACGGGCAGCCCCTGGTCGTGGTACATGGCGAGTACCGCATCCGCATCCTTGAGGTATTTCTCCTGGAACAGGGTGTCGGCCGGCAACGGGCCGACCAGATCGATCCCCTGCTGGCGCAGCGTGGCCAGAGCGGGTTCGATCACGTCAATCTCTTCACGCCCGAGGTGGCCGCCTTCCCCGGCGTGGGGATTGAGGCCGCAGACGTAAATTCGGGGTTTGGCGATACCAAACTTGGAGGCGAGATCCGCATTGAGGATGCGGATCACCTTGCCGAGGCGATCTTCCGTGATAGCCATCGCCACATAGGCAAGGGGGATATGGGTGGTCGCCAGCGCAACCCGCAGTCCCTCGGTTGCCAGCATCATCACCACGTCGGCGGTGCCTGACTGCTGGGCGAAGAACTCGGTATGACCGCTAAACGAGACTCCGGCCTGATTGATGATCCCCTTGTGTACCGGCCCGGTCACCACGGCGGCAAATTCGCCGCTCATGTTGCCATCGCAGGCGCGCTGCAGGGTCGCCAGCACATAGGCGCCGTTGCCTTCGTTCAGCTCGCCCGGTACCACAGAGGTACCAAGAGAGACAGAACATACCGTCAGGGTGCCGGCTCGCTGCGGTTGAGCAGGTTGACTGGCATCATAGGGCTCAAGCTCGATGGGCAGCCCCAGCAGGGCCGCCCGCTCGTGCAGCAATACCGGATCGGCAATGACCACCAACTGGTGCGGCCAATCCTGCTGGGCAATCTGCAGCACCAGATCAGGCCCAATCCCGGCCGGTTCGCCCGGGGTGACGGCAAGACGACGGCAGTTCATCAGCTACCGGCGCCTTCGATGCGGATGTAGGCCTCGTCACGCAGCTCGTCCAGCCACGCCTGGGACTCTTCCACGAAGCGACGGTTGTAAATGAGCTGGTAGGCGCGTTGCTCCTGTGCTTTGTCGGTGGCGTCCTGGCTACGGCGATCTTCCACCTGCACGATGTGCCAGCCATGGCTGGTACGGAACGGGGCACTGATTTGGCCCAGCTGCAGGCGGTTGACCATATCGCGGAACTCGGGCACATAGACGTTGGGATCAGACCAGCCCAGTTCGCCGCCCTGTACTGCAGAGCCCGGATCTTCGGAGTACTTCTCTGCCATGCTGGCGAAGCTTGCCTTGCCGCTCTTGATGTCGTGCAGAATGCCATCCAGCATCCCCTTGGCCTTCTCATCGCTCAGGATGATGGAGGGTTTGATCAGAATGTGGCGAGCCTTCACCTCGGTCAGCATCACCTGCTGCTGGCCCTTGGTGTCGAACACCTTGATGATGTGCAGACCGGCACCAGAGCGCAGCGGGCCGACGATGTCGCCCTTCTTGGCGCCCTGTACCGCTTCCGCCATCAGGGTCGGCATCTCTTGCGGGCTCATCCAGCCCCAGTCACCACCTTCCAGCGCCTTGGGGCCGTTACTCTCGGCAATGGCCAGTTTGCGGAAGTCGGCACCCTGCTTGAGGGCAGCCAGGATGCGCTCGATCTTGCTCTTGGCGGCATCCAGCTGGGCAGCGGTGGGGTTATCCGGCAGGGAGATCTGGATATGGCCGACGTGGTATTCGTTCTGTTGCTGACCCTGTTTCTTCAGGATCTCGACCACCTGCTTCACCTCCTGATCGGAGATGTTGATGCGACGGCGTACCTGATTGCGGCGTACCTCGTTCATCAGGATCTCGCGGCGCACCTCTTCCCGATACTGGGCATAACTCATCCCTTCACGGGCGAGCTGGGCACGCAGCTGATCCATGGTCATCTTGTTGTCGGCGGCGATCCCCTGGATAGCTTGCTCCAGCTGGGTATCGCTGATCTTGAGGCCCTGGCGATCAGCCAGTTGCAGCTGCAGACTCTCCTGGATCAGGCGATCCAGTGCCTGCTTGCGCAGGGTGGCGTCATCGGGCAGGGACTGGCCGCTCTCCTGGGCGGAGAGCTTTACCTTGTTGACCAGTGCATCCTGTTGACTGGCAAGCACCACGTCCTTGTTGACCACGGCCAGCACCTTGTCCATCAGCTCGGGGGCCGCCAGTGCGGCCTGACTCATGGCGCCAAACATACCCGCGGTCAGCAGGGCAATCAGGGTCTTTTTCATATCCATCTCTCAAGGCTGGACCAGCATCATTGCTGGTCTTTCAGATTAAACGGGCGAACATAGGGCAACAGCTCGGTATCCAGCGTGACGCTGCGGCCACCGGTACCGACACTGCCAAGTCCCTTCATCTCGAATTGAAGACCGATCGATTTCTCGGAGGTGGGCTTCAGAGTGATGTTGTCTGGCTGGTTGTGCCACTCCAGACTCAGGTTGATGCTCCAGCAGCAGGAGTCATATTTGACGCCTATTTTGCGGTCAATATTGACGTTTTGCTGGATGTCACGGTAGTAGCCACCATACATCTGCCACTGATCGGCGATCGGCGCCATCATCACCAAACCTGCCTGGCTCAAGTCTTCGGCCACCGCACTGTTGTAGTAGCTCTTATTGCCATCCTTGATAAAGCGGTAGTTGACCTGGCTGATGAACTTCTCGTTGCGGTATTCCACCGCGCCATTTGCCGCACTGAACTGACTTTTCTCTGTATCGTATTGAGTGCCAGCGTGAGCAAACCACTGCTCCGTGACCCGGGCATCCCCCTCAAAGGAGAGCAGGGAGCGAGAGTTGGTGCTCTCGGGATCCGAAGGATAGAGGCGAACCTTGGGTGGCGTAATCTCGAACGCCTGGGCTACTGCCAAACGCAGCCGCTCGTCACCTACGTTGTCGTAGATCCGGCTGGTGAGACCGGCAGTGACCCGGTTGGCGTCGCTGATGCGGTCGAGACCGGCATACCGACGATCGCTGAACAGGCTGTAGTAATCCTGACGGGTGGTGGTGGAGTCGTAGATCCCGATATCGTCCTGATCCCGATAGGGGACATAGAGATACTGGAACTCCGGTTCCAGCGTCTGGGTACCCTTGCCATCATACCAGTCAACCGGGCGATCGAAGTTGAGTCCCCCCTTGAGGCGGAAGGAGGGGAGGGTTCGGGTAATTGTGCCATCTTTGAGCACTACATTTTTTTGGCTACCGTTTTCCCCCTGTTTCCTTGTCGGATCAAAGTTATTGATATCCGCTTGGGTCAGTTTCTTGGGGACCTCTTGGTTATAAGAGGTAAACATCAGCTTGTACTGGCTGGTGAGGTAGTAGCCTGGGGCATCGATGAGAGGCACGGTCAGGGTCGGAGCCAGGTGCAAACGGGTGGTGGTGTAACGTTCACCGGCTTGCTGAACGCTTGCACTGCCGCTGTCATAACCAAACTTGGTCAGTTCGCTGTTCCAGGCCAGATCAAACCACTTGCCTTGCTGGTAGTAGTTGTAGTCGATACGCGGCAGCATCTCGTGGGGCAGCTGTGCGTAAGGGCTCAGGATCTGATAGCGGCGCACCTCTGAGGTGAGGTTCCAGTTCTGCTGGTAGTAACCGGCAGTAAAGGATTGTTGCAACTGACTATCGACCTGGGTGCCCACCGTCGGACTGAAGTCGTTGAAGTAGTTGTAATCCTTGTCGCGCACCTGGGTGTAATCGACACCAAAGCGCAGGGAGCCATCCATCAGGCTTGAGCCGTGACGCACGTTCATCAGATAGCGGTGGCCATCGGACAGGTAAGGGGTGCCGGTCGACGGGTTGATGAAGCTGGGGTTGCCGGCATCATACTGCTTGTCGTCCGCCAGGTTTTCAAAGTAGAGGGTGCCAGTGTGGGCGGGATCCGGCATATAGCGGAACTCCACCTGCTCCATCAGGCCGCGTTTGTCCATAAAACGGGAGGTGATGGTGGCATCGTAGTTGGGGGCAATGTTCCAGTAGAAGGGCTGGGTGATATCCATGCCGTTGCTGGAGCTCTGGGTATAGCCGGGGTAGAGCAAGCCCGTCTTCCGCTCATCCTTGATGGGGAAGTTGATATAGGGAAAGTAGAACACCGGATAGTCGTAGAGCCAGAGGCTGGCGTTCCACGCCTCGCCGAACACCTCTTTCTGGTCGATGTCGATGCTGCCCGCTTTGAGGGTCCACACCTCCTGACCGGGGGGGCAGGTGGTGTACTGGGCCCCCTCCATGGTGATGTTCTGGTTGTTGTTGGTCATGGTGACCCGCTTGGCAAAGCCGCGCACCGGTGAGCCATGAACCTGATATTTGCCCTCTTCCAGCTCCGAGTTCTTGGTATCCAGGTTGGATTTGAGGGTCTTGTCGCTGGTGACGGTCACCTGACCGTCGTTGTAATAGATGTTGCCGATGGCGATGACATCCCGGCTCTTCTGGTCGAGCTGGGCATAGTCGGAGTCGAACTTGCGAACCCCCTGACGAACCTTGACATCCCCTTCATAGACGGCGGTGCCACCCTGCTTGGCTTCGAGGCGGTCAGCATCCACCTCCACCGGCAGCGCATTGGCCTCCTCGGCAGAGGCTGGCTTTTCGACCTTGGGGACATAGTCGTAACAGAGGCTGTCGAGGATCCCTGTGGCTGGCGGCGTCTCAAAAGGGGCAGCCTGAACCATCATGGATGTCAGGGCCGGTGCCAGGCTGATAGTCAGGGCGATGGGATAACGGTATCCCAGTGTCCATTTTGTCATGTGAAAGACTCGTGCAATCCGTGATAGATACGGTTGATCCAAGGCATGCATTTTACGACAGGTTTCATCGAGTTGACATTGCATGTCATTGCTTTATGTTAGCCGGCAATGATAAAGCATTATTGCGGCCAGGGCTAACAGCCAAGTGCTGCTTTCCACCTTGGTCCCCGACTTATGCACGATCGCGATTCCCTGCTATTGCAGTGGGCACGCCAGATTTCAGGCGATGCCACCCTTCAGTTGACCCTCATTTCCGGTGATGCCAGTTTCCGCCGCTACTACCGTGGTGCCGGGCTGGTATGGGTAGATGCCAATCCGAAAACCGAAAAAAATCATGAGTTTGTTCGTAATGCAGCTGCCTTGCGTGCACGTCAGCTCCTGGCGCCAGAGGTCAAGGTTGTTGATTATGAACAAGGTTTGCTGGCGGTCAGCGACCTGGGCGATACCCAGCTGATCAGCTGCCTGAGCGAGCAAAATGTGCTGGCCTGGTATACCAAGGCGATCGAGCTGTTGCCAACTCTGGGGTCGGTGGATCTGGCGCTTGAGCCCTTCGATGCCGCCTTTATGGCGCGGGAGAACAGCATTTTCCCCGAGTGGCTGCTTGGCCATCATCTGCAACTGACTCTGAGCGACGAAGAGCAGCAATTGCTCGATGAGACCTTTGCCTGCCTCACCGCTTGCAATCTGGCTCAGCCGCAAGGGGTGATGCACCGTGACTTTCACAGTCGCAACCTGATGGTGTGCGGCGGAGACACTCCTGATACCAGCGAACTCGCCATCATCGATTTTCAGGATATGGTCATCGGGCCGCTCACCTATGACCTGGTTTCCCTGCTGAAAGATTGCTATGTGCGCTGGCCGGACGCGGTGATCGAGCAGGGGATGCAGCATGGCTTTGCCACTCTGCAGCAGGCGGGTCTGCTTGGCGAGCGCGACTACGCCAGTTTCCGCCGCGATGCCGACCTGACCGGCATGCAGCGCCATCTGAAAGCGGCAGGGATTTTCACCCGCCTCTATCATCGCGACGGCAAGTCCGGCTATCTCAAGGACATTCCCCGTACTCTCGGCTACGTGGTGGATGTCTGTCGCAGCCACGGTAGCGCTTATCCGGTGCTGGGCCGTTTTGGCCAGTGGCTCGAGCAGGTGGTGTTGCCGGGGATCGCCAACGCCGGGGTGAAACCATGAAGGCGATGATCCTGGCCGCTGGCCGTGGCGAGCGGATGCGCCCGCTGACTGACCTGCTGCCCAAGCCGTTGTTGGCTGCCGGGGGCAAGCCGCTCATTGTCCACCATATCGAAAAGCTCAAAGCAGCCGGAGTCACCGAGCTGGTCATCAACCACGCCTGGCTCGGCCACAAGCTGGTCGAGAGCCTGGGTGATGGCAGTGCGCTTGGCGTGACCATCCACTGGTCAGCCGAGGAGAGTGCGTTGGAGACGGCCGGCGGCATCATTCAGGCGCTGCCACTGCTGGGGGATGAGCCATTTCTGGTGATCAACGGCGATACCTGGCTCGATCTCGACTATCGCTCTCTGGTTGAGCTGCCCCTGGGTGAGAATCTGGCCCACCTCTGGCTGGCGCCCAATCCTCCCCAGCATCCGGCCGGGGACTTTGCCTTGCAAGCTGGCAAGGTCGTAGACACCCCCGCCTTCACGTTCAGCGGCGTCGGCCTCTATCAGCCCACAGCCTTTGCCGGTCTGCCTGCCGGAGCCCGCAAGCTGGCTCCCCTGCTGCGGGAGTGGATGGCGCAAGGTCTGGTAGGTGGCAGCCTGCTGGTTGGCGAGTGGCGCGATATCGGCACTGTCGACCGTCTGCGCGAGCTGGACGAACAGCTTCAGCGCCGCGCTCATTAACTTCAAGAGGTCTTGAACCATGCGTATTTGGGGTAAGGTGCTGGGCGCCTTCTTCGGTTTTCTGCTCGGCAACATCATCGGTGCCCTGATTGGCCTCTGGATTGGCCACCGTTTCGATCGCGGCATGGGGCTGCAGGGGGCGTTTCGCCGTACCCCGACTCAGGAGCAACAGGCTGTCTTCTTCCATGCCACCTTCTCGGTGATGGGCCATATCGCCAAATCGAGCGGCCAGGTGACCGAGCAGGAGATCCGGGTCGCCTCCAATCTGATGGATCGGATGCGTCTCTCCGGCGAGCTGCGCAGCCGCGCGCAGGATTCGTTCCGGCAGGGCAAGGAGGCCGGTTTCCCGCTGCGCGAGACCCTGGCCGAGTTTCGTCGGGCCAGCCAGGGCCAGCGCGATATCCTGCGCTTCTTTCTGGAAGTGCAGCTGCAGGCCGCCTTTGCCGATGGTCGGTTAGAGGATGGTGAACGCGCCATCCTGCACACCATTGCTGACGAGCTGGGCTTCAGCCGCATCGAGCTGGCCCGTATTCTGGCGATGGCCGAGGCGCAGATGAACTTCTTCAATCAGGCCCATGGCCAGTATCAGGGGGGCGGTGCGGGTGGCCAGCAGTATCGGCAGGCGCCTCCCTCGGCGGATCGCCTCAAGAATGCCTACCAGCTGCTGGGGGTAAGCGAGAGCGACAGCGATCAGGATATCAAGCGCGCCTACCGCAAGGAGATGAGCAAGCATCACCCGGACAAGCTGGCCGCCAAGGGGTTGCCGCCGGAGATGATGGAGATGGCCAAGGAGAAAACCCAGGAGATCCAGCAAGCCTGGGAGTGGATCCGCGAGGCCCGCGGTATCCGTTAAGCTCCAAAGTCAGGCTGGAACAGACAATAAAAAGCCCCGCAGCAGTGCGGGGCTTTTGTTTTGCCGTTGGGCTGTCTTACTTGGCCGGAATGGCTTCCAGTACGTGCACCAGCAGCTGCCAGAAACGCTCGACTGCCGGGATGTGTACCTTCTCGTCAGGGGAGTGGGCACCGCGGATGGTCGGGCCGAAGGAGACCATGTCCCACTCCGGATAGGCGCTCTTGAACAGGCCGCACTCGAGACCGGCGTGGATCACCATCACGTTGGGCATGGTGCCGAACAGGGTCTGGTAGCTGTTGCGCACCAGCGCCATGACGGGGGAGTCCACGTTCGGCGCCCAACCCGGATAGGCTCCGGTGAATTCGCAGCTGGCACCCGCCAGGGTGAACAGGGAGCGGGTCATCTGCTCGATGCTCTCGCGACCGGAGTCGATCAGGGAGCGGATCAGGCACTGGACGTACACTTCGCCATCCTGAGTCTTGATGACCCCCAGGTTGGTAGAGGTTTCGGTTACGCCGGGCATGGCATCGCTCATGCGCATCACGCCGTTCGGGCAGGCCATCAGGGCATCCAGCAGACGCTGCTGCAGGGAGACGCTCATCAGCTTGGCCGGTTTGGCGGCGCTGTTGACCAGCAGAGTCAGGTTCGGCTCGGTGGCGGCCAGCTCGGTCTGGTAGATACCGGTATAGCGGTCAACCAGCGCCTTGAACTCGTTTACGCTGGCAGCGGGTACCAGCAGGGTGGCACGGGCTTCGCGCGGGATGGCGTTGCGCAGGGTGCCGCCGTGGATCTCGGCCAGACGGATACCGAGCGGCTCGGCTGCTTTGAGCAGGCGCACCAGCAGCTTGTTGGCGTTGCCACGACCGCGATGGATGTCGCAACCGGAGTGACCGCCACGCAGCCCTTTGACGGCCAGCTCGAGGGCTTCGCCTTCCGCAGCATCAACCAGCTCAAGCGGGAAACGGATATTGGCATCCACCCCACCGGCGCAGCCCATATAGACCTCGCCATCCTCTTCGGAGTCGGTGTTGAGCAGGATCTCGCCTTCCAGCCAGCCCGCTTCCAGACCAAAGGCGCCGGTCATGCCGGTCTCTTCGTCAGTGGTCAGCAGCACTTCCAGCGGGCCGTGCTTGATGGTCTTGTCCGCCAGCACGGCCAGGCAACCGGCCATACCGATGCCGTTGTCGGCACCCAGGGTGGTGCCACGGGCAGTGACCCATTCGCCATCGACATAGGCATCGATGGGATCGGTCGCGAAGTCGTGTTTAGTGTCGGCGTTGGCCTGCGGCACCATGTCGATGTGGGCCTGCAGCACCACGCCCTTGCGGTTTTCCATCCCCGGGGTAGCCGGTTTTTTGATGATGATGTTGCCGACGTTATCCTGTTTGACCGCCAGACCTTCCCCTTGCGCCCATTGGACGATCCAGGCGCTCAGCTTGGCTTCATGCTTGGAAGGGTGGGGGATGGAGCAGATCTGTTCGAAGAAATGCCAAATCAGTTGGGGGGACAAGGAACTTAGTTGTGCCACGTCAGGACTCCTTACCAGCACGGAATGAAAGAGGCCCCGTCAGTGGGCCTGGAAAGTGGATAACGATAATACAGTCAATCGCAGAAAAATGTGAGCGGTTAGCGCAAATCGCAGGGCGGTTGTGCTGTCGGTGGCCACCGGGGCAGTGTAATTGTCAGGCTCGGGTGACACTGTTTGGCAGAAATGAAATTTATGTGACGAGCCTCACAAAAAAGATTGAATTTACGGTGCCGGCTGGTAAATTAGCTCCCGTGGTTCGCCACCCGTCAGGATGACGATGAAAGCCTCCAGGGAACCGAAGCAAAGCAAGTGCGCCTCCATGGAACCGAGTGTTCGTTCAAGGATTTGAGCCCGCATAAAGGTACGTAACTTGTTAAGCAATCAGGAGATTCAAGATGCCAGGCAGCAACTCTACCTATTGGTTCGCCCCATCTCTCTATACCCAGGGTTTCAGCTACCCTAACCCCTTCGTCAGCCGTCGCTAAGACGAGCTTGTCCTGAGGGGCAAGTCACCCGATTGGGTGCAGACGACAAAGCAGCAGGTGCGCGAGGTAAATCCTCCCCCTGCTATTTTTTTATCTGTCGTTTGCCGAAGAGCGCCAATTGTCGCTGACGAAAGGGGAACAAGATTGGCCATTCGACTCTCTGGCTGGGTCATTTGAAGGTGAAGAGGCCAATTTTTCCTGAATTTGGCATACGTTTGCCAGGCATTTTCTCTGCAAAGGGTGCTATCATATCGGCCCAACAGCCTGTCCGCGGTTTTGGCACTCTTATCGACCCAAGCGCCGGATATGTCCATCTTGCTTCCACTGCTATCAGATTTGCTGCCGAGGTCATCCCTCAGGCAGAACAAGTGCAATCTGAATTCAGCCGGACAAGAGCCGCCATTTATTGGCATTCGAGGGGATACTTTCGGATGCCATTATTTTAAGTGATTGTTTTTGTACAACTATTCGAGATCGATAATATGCCGAAAAAGTTTTATGCTCTTTAGTATTTGATTTTTATTGGCTAAAAAGTCGTTATTTATCAGCATTTTGTGATTGTCGTTATTTTCATGTGATGCGGTGGTGGCGGCAAAATGGCGGCAGAGAGATTTGATGATCGAGAAAGGCGGCAGAGCGTTGGCTCTGCCGCCTTTTTGTTTTCTCGTTGATGTCCATTCGTTTCAGTGTCTACTCAGGGTAAGAGATCGCTACATAGACTCGGTAGCATTCCAGCATCTTGTCATCGAACTGAACTGTGGCAGGGTATCTCTTGGGGAAGTCTTGAACTGCCTCCCGCAGCTCCTGCTTGGTGTAACTGTTGTCAGTGCCGTTCTCCACGCACCCGATAGCATCGTAGAGGGCTGCATTGAATCCGTTTTGATTTCCAACCCTGTACGTAGTTCCGACGATCCGCTCAAATCCCCCCATATCTTTTCCCTTCATTCAGCATTTCTGTTGTTACTACTCTACATCCGGCAGGTCGTCGATGGCCACTTCGAGGTTGATGGTGTTGGTGTAGCCGCTGTTGGTCAGGCTGTGGCTGACCTTGGTCAGTACCCAGCTGGCCTCGTCGATCTGCGGTTTGAATCCCCTGACGGTGGTCGGTTGTTCCGGGTATAGCTCTGGCCTACCAGTAGCTAAGGTGATCTCGAACTCTGCAACGCCACGTTGCAGCCGATCCCATTCTGCGCGGGCGGCGCGCATGGCGTTGGTCTGGTTGGCGTAGATGTGGCGCAGCACCTTGACGTTCTCGCTGTCGCCGATCAGCAGCTCGCGGCCCTCTTTGTCGACGGTGGTGTCACTCGGTAGCTCCTGTTCCGGCTTTGGCTTCTTCTTGCGTTTGCGCTTGACGGTCGAGCCTTCGGTGGTGGCCTTCTTCGGGTCGTGCCAGTTGGCCACGACGCCTGTGTAAGCGTCGCGGTCTGCGACGGAGAAGCGGTGCTGATCGCCGTCCTGGCGGGTGATGGTGACGGATGGTAGCGGTTTGCCGCTGGCGGTGAGCCCCTTGCCCTGGCCGATAAAGAGCAGCCGACCCGATTTGATGGTGGTAATGGCACCACATTGACCGGCCAAGCGGGTGAGGAAGGCGGGATCGCTTTCGTTCTGCTGGTCGATGTGGTCAATCTGCATGCCCTTGAAGCGTTCGGCACATGCAGGGGTGAGGCCATGGCGCTGGGCAATGGCATCGACAATGCTGCCGACGGTCTGCTGGTGATAGCTGGTCTGGCGCAGCTTGTTTAGGTTGCCGCGCAGATCGGCAGATTTGCCCCGGATGGTGAGCTTGTCCGGGGTGCCAGTGTGCTCTACCTCGTCGATTGTGAATTCCCCCTTATCAACCAGCGGCTGCCCCTGCCAGCCGATGCTGGCACGCATTCTGGCACCACGGCGCGGCATTGCCAGCTTGCCGTCGCTGTCGTCCAGCTCGATGTCGATTGTGTCGGCTTCAAACCCGCGATTGTCGTTGATGTTGATGCTCATCAGGCGGGGCCGCATCTTGTCTGATACGTCCTTGCCGTCGATCAGCAGCTGATAAGCCGGGGCCTTGTGATCGGCCCCCTCAATGCTGAATTGCCCCAGCTGGCTGGTCAGGTTAGTGCTTACCTCCTCTTTGACGTTTTCGTACAGGCTCACAGCAGGCCCCCGATCTTGTTGCCGATGGTGCCGACGATGTTGCTGATGCCCAGTCGGCTGGCGATGCCACCGATGGCACGGCCCTGCAGCTTGCTGCCAAAGGTGGTTTCGTCGTCGTCCACGCGCTTGAGGTTCATGGTGAATTCAATCTTGCGGGCGGCGCCATCTTGGAAAAACTCGCTGCTGGTGACGCTGGTGCGCTCGATGACGAAATAGCCCCGCATCACGCCGTCCCCCTGGATCAGGGGGAAGGCTTGGCCGGTGGCGGCCATTTCGTGGAGCAGGTCAAGGGTGACCGGCCCGCCAGTCAGTTCAGGGTATAGGGTGCCAGATAGCACGGTGGTTTCATCATCCGGCCCTGTGAACTGGTAGGCCGGACGGGCGCCGACCCGAGGGTTTCCCGGGTGGCGCCATGCGCGATCATCCTGTTGTGACTGGGGGGCGAAGGTGGAGCGCTGGAACACGAACCAGCCCAAAGTCATCATCATGGCTTGGTCTCCTTAGTTGGTGTCGCGCAGGCTGGCGCGGGTGCGCGCTGATGCCTGACGTTGGCGGCGATCCAGTTCGCGGCTTACCTCTTGCGCCACATCAATGGCGGATTGCCCTGGTTGTTGCGCAATGTGGATCGGGGCGTTGATATGAATAATTCCGCCCCCTCTTGCCGGTGCCAGCTTTGGTGTTTCTACGATGCTAGGCCCAGACCTTGCTATCCCCGACGATTGGCGTAGCTCGGCAGGCATGACTTGCTCGCGGATGGCGCGGGTTATGTCAGCTGGCTGGCGTAGCTCGGCTGGCATAACCTGTTCGCGGATGGTGCGGATTGTGTCAGCTGGCTGGCGTAGCTCGGCTGGCATGACCTGTTCGCGGATGGTGCGGGTTGTATCCTGATGCGGTTGCATGGCTGCCAGTGGCATGCTGGCCAGCATGGCCACTGATGCCATGGCTGCGGTTTGACGACGGCTGATGATGCTGGCTGGGCCTTTCACCACTTCTGGCCCATGTTCCCCTGCGATGCCCCATTTACCAGCCTGGATCAGGCCGCCTTTGTCATAAAAACCGGCAAACCCACCCTCTTTTCTAGCCTGTACAGTAGGTGCTGTTGATGAGTGCTGTACGGCTACTTTTGTTGATGAATCCCCTTTCATCCAGTCCGGCAGGATGTCGGTGATGGATTTCACCTTGGCCTTGAGTTCTTCCCATTTGGCCGATATGCCGCCGATCAGGCCGTCGATGATGGCCTTGCCTGTGTTGAGCGCCCGGGATGGCAGGGTGGTCAGGTAGTCCCAAAATTCACCGGTAGCCGCTTTGCACTGCTCCCAGGTGGATTTGAACCACGGCCCGAGCTGATCCCAATTCTTGTAGATGAGGTAAGCTCCGGCAGCGATGGCGGCAATGCCCGCGATAATCCAGCCGATGGGGGTGGTGAGGATGGCTAGCCCCAGCCTTAAAAATCCCATGGCGAGCCACTTGAGCGGTGCAAGCAATCCGGTAATCACCTTGCCCAGCAGGGTTCCCTGGATCCCCAGCACCCCGAAGGTCAGTTTCATGATGGCCATCGGCCCTAAAATTGCGGCAACGGCCAGCGACAGACCACCGAAGGCTATAGCGGCTACGGATGTTAAACCGGCAACCCGCATCAAGGTATTTGACAGTTCAGGATTGCGCTTTGACCAGTCACCGAGGCGTTCTGATATGTCAGCTATCCATTCGGTGATGGATTTAAGCTCCGGGCTGATGGCCTCCCCGAAGTTGACCATGGCGTTGGTGAAGGTACCGGTTGCCGCATCCCACAGGTTACCAAGCGTTCCCAGCTGGGCATTTACCCGCTCTTGCAGGGCGGCTTGAGCTGCCATCTTTTTCTGGGTTTCTCTGTAACCATCGAGTCCCTTATTTATCATGAGCTCAAGTGCCTGCAGGGTTTCTGCATCATCACCAAAAATGTCTTTAAGTACCTGTAGTCGTCGCTCTGTATTCAGTGTTTTCAGCTTGGCCAGCTGGGCGTACATGTTCTCAAGCCCGGCAAACTCTCCTTTCCCGTCTGTGAAGTTGAGATTAAGCCCTGTTCCCTTGGTCGCTTTGCTGATCTTCTTGGTGTTCATGCTTAGCTGAAACACTTTGCGATAGGCGTTACCTGCTGCTTCGCCACTCATTGCAGCCTGATCAGCCATGACGATGAGTGGGGCCAGCGTTGCTGCTGCATCAAGCCCGCTTTTTTTCAGAACACCGAGCGCAGGCGTCAGCTTGCTGAATGCCCCGAGCATGTTTCCGCTATCGACGCCCAGATAGTAGGAGCGCTGGATCACGTCCATCAGTCCCATCATGTCCTTTTCTGCGGTGCCGGTGGCGTCTTGCAGCTTGGCGGCGAACAGTGCTGCTTGGTCATATGGCATTTTGAGCTGTACCCCGAGATAGGCGGTTGCCTGCCCCAGACCGCCCAAGATGGCTTTGGCACTCATCCCTTGCTGGATCAGGGTGCTCATCATGTTCTGAAAGTCTGCCGTGGTGCCCGGCAGTTTGTTGCCGAGCTGGGTGGCAAGGGTGCTGATGGCTTGAAACTCTTTTCTGAGTTGCCCCCCTTTGCCCATCATCGACACCTTGAGGTCAACAACGGATGTTTCAGCCTTGGCGAACTCAATCACCGGCTTGAGGGTTGTCATGCCCATTGCCGTACCTGTGGCCAATGCAGCGGCGCCATGGCCTGCGATTTGGCCGCGTAGCTCTTGGGTCTGGCGGTAGTTGGCTTTGACCTGGGCGAGGCGCTTTTGCTGGTTGGCAACCTGGGTCAGCTTGCTGCGCTGTTGTTCCAGTTGGGCGGTGGTGGCGGCCAGATCGGTTTTAAGCTGGCGCTGGTGCTGGCTCAGTTGCTTGGTGTTGATGCCCGCCTGCAGCATGGCTGTTTTCATGGCGCCATGACGGCTGACCATTTCCTGCTCTTTGCTGGTCAGGTCGCGGACTGCGGCCTTTGCCCGTTCCAGATCCCGGGTCATGGCTTTGGTCGGGTTGGCGGTGGCGCTGAGTTCGCGGGCCATGCGCTGGGCGGTTTGCTGGGCGCTGGCCAGTTCTGCCCTGGTGGCTCCGATCTGTTTGCCGAGGGTGCGATAGCCGTCAATCTGGCCGCTCTGCTTTTCTAGATCACGCATTTTGGCTTTGGTGTCGGCGAGGTCTTTTGCGGTAATGCGGCTTTGGCCGCTGACTGCCTTGAGGGGGGCGGTGACCCGTTGCACCGCCTCTAGGAGGATTTGTAGTTTTAGGGTGCTCATGATTCTTCTGCCCCGTTGATGTGGTTGTATCGCTCAACAAGGCGTTGGTGCCAGCCCATCAGCTCGTCGAGCTCCATGGCCGCCATTTCAGACGGCGGCCAGTGGGCGATGATGGCCAAGTCGGCCATCAAGTCGTCTACGCAGTGAGGTAGGCCATTTTCTTGGGTACCAAAAAAGCGGCCACCTCCTGTCCCAGCTGCATCAGGTCAGCCGGATCGAGGGTGCTGGCTTCTGCTTCTGTCAGTGCCGGGGTGGTAATGCGCGGCAGCAGCTTGGTGAGGGCGTTGACATCCATCTGCAGGATGTCGGTCAGGTTGAGGCCGCGCAGTTCGCCGGATTGCGGTTTGCGCACGTTGATCTCGGTGATGGTGGTTTCGCCGCGCTGGATGGGGGAGTCGAGGGTTACGGGGGGCTTTTTCATGGTGTCTTTCCTGTTCGCTATGTAGTAACGGGCGGCCATGCCGCCCGGTGGTTGTTGAGTTGGTTATAGGCCGATGGCCTTGCGGTGCTCTTCCATCATGTCGACGCCGCCGACTTTCCAGATCATGTTGATGAGGTCGATCTCGACCAGTTCTTCACCGTCGACGGTCACCTTGTAGTAGGTGTTGGCCATGCTGGCCTTTTGCTGGGTGTTGTCGCCGGTTTTGAGGGTGCCGCCATCCAGCTCTTTGATGCGGCCACGCTGGACGATTTCGACCGAAGAGACCTTGGCGGTGTCGTCACGCTGGAAGGAGCCCGCAAAGCGGAGCATGACGCCGTCAATCTTGGCCTGATGCTGCTTTTTGAACAGGGCTGCTTCGTATCCGCCGAAGGTGAACTCGGTATCGAGGGCGCCATCATCGAGGCCCATGTTGATATGGGCCGCCCCCGGCATACCACCGCCGCGGTAGGCTTCGAGCTTCATAGCCAGTTTGGCCGGGGTGTACTCTTCGGCGACACCGATCCAGTTTTCGCCGTCGAGAAACTGGTTGAGGTGTTTGAGTTTGCGAGGTAGTGCCATTGTTGATGCTCCTTATGCTGCGGCCACGCGGGCGGCGAAGTCGACCAGATAGCGGTCGGTGATGCGCTGCTGGAACATGAGGTTTTCAAGCGGCGGCACGGGGGTGTAGTCGTAGTCGATGTAGAGCTTGCCCGCCTTGAGGGTGTCTTTGTCGTTGACCTCCTCGTTGTACCAGCAGTTGAAACCGATGAGGTAACCGAGGCTGACCAGCTCGCGGCCCTTGGCCTTGATGCCTTCGATGATGTCTTTTACCAGGGTGGGGGTCATCGGCTTGTCAACCGCCCACATGTGGGCCTCGGCGATGGTGTCGGCGAGGATCTGGGCGGTGCGGGTGTAGTTCTCGAACTGGAACAGGGGATCATCCGAGCAGGTGCGGGAGCCCCAGAATAGGAACCCATTGGACTGGATCAGGCAGGTGACATCGTTGGCATTGAGCAGGCCCGCGTCGGTGTCTGGGTCTTGCAGGCTCCAGAACACTTGCTTGGTCAGCCCCTGCACACCCGTGACGGCGATGTTAGAGATGGTTTTGTGCCAGCCAACCTCTTTGTCAATCTTGGCGCGCATGGCCAAGGCTTTGGCGGTGGCCCATACCGGCGCCTCTGCGTTGGCAGCTGTGTCCCATTTGGTGAAGTCGCCATGCACCAGCATGACCTCACGCTGGCCGAAGTTCTGGCGATAGGCCAGCGCCTCGGTTGGGGTGTTGCAGCCGTGGGTTGAGACGTAGGTGAAGGCGCGCAGCTTGACCGCCACGGCGGCCAGTTCAGTGGCGACCGGCAGGGTGTCGAGCCCCGGCGCGCCGATGATGCGCGGGGTGATGCCGACGGCAGAGCTGGCCCGTTGCAGTGCCTTGAGGCCGGTGAAGCTGCCATCCGGCAGCGTCTTTCCGATGACGTTGGAGGTGGTCTCTTCGTCGGTGGCGCCTTTGGCAACGCGCACGACGATGGTGATGGTGTTAACGGTGTCGGCGATCGCTTGCAGTGCTTTGGCCAGGGTGCCCTGGGTGCCGGCTTTGCCAACGGCTTTTTGCACGTCGGTAATGATTACCGGCTTGTTGAGCGGGAATACGGTGGCGTCGGCATCTTCCGCATGGCCCAGCAGGCCGATCACGGCGGTGGCAATGGTGCGGATGGTGCGGGTGCCTTCGTTTACTTCGACGACGCGCACGCCGTGGTGGTAACTGTCGAGTGCCATGGTGGCTGTTCTCCTGTGTCCGGACGGAGGTGGTCAATATGAGCACGGTCAGGATGCAGTGGCGGCGCACGGCGGGCGAGCTGGTGCCGTTGTAAATGGCCGCTTTACAACAGCGGCAGAGTGACGGCAGGCAGAAAGAAAACGCCCCGCACATGGCGGGGTGTTGGTTACTTTTTCAGTTCTGCCAGCCAGTCAGGTTCTGGCGGCATATCTATGTCAGGCCATCCTGGCTGGGCTGGCCAGTCTCTGAGAGATTGGTGATAAGTCAGCAGCTGGATATATTGTTGCTCTGTTATCGTAGAGTCAGCACCGATAGACACTTCACTGCGATGGCGTTCAGCGATCCACATTGACGAGGCGATGGCTTCATCACGAGCGGCACGAGCGCTACTCTCTACCAGCTCTTTGCTCAGCGGTGGTTGGTCGGTCAATATTGGCCACCCTGCATCGTTTGACGTTATTAGCTGACCAGATGCCTGCCCTTTCTTCAGGTCTTCATATTCTTTTTCCGTTATCTCAACAGCTCCATCAGGTATCGCATCACGATGCAACTTAGATAAATAAAATCCGTTACTTTTTTTGCAATAAAAGATCATTTTTATTTACCTATGCTAAACATTCTGAATGATATTGAGCCTGATGGGTTGAACATTGACATGACTGACATGGAAAACCCAGTTTTTGTCAGAGTGTGAACGAACGCATTCGCCGCTCCCCATGTCAGCGTCTGACCTGACGTTGTCGTTATCGGAATGGTAATAATGTTTTTTTCGATAAACGAAATAGGTAGTGTCGCGGACACTTGGCCTTGCCATACAGGTGTCGAAGCTCCTGTGGCCGTACTTTGAATCCATCCCTGAGTAGCTGATACATCGCACCACTGAAAAATAAAACCGCCCAGCCACGATGGAAGAGCAAGATAACCATTCTGGCCGATATTGAATGAAAACCCATATCTCAGTTTTTTTGGCGTTACCGCGACAGTGTCATCGTTACCTTCATCAGTCTGCAACTGCGTCGCCACTCTCAACATCCCGATCACAGTCTCAGTTGCTTGCTTGACCCATCCCCACAAGGTTTTGACCGTGACTACCGCATCCGCTTTCTGATTGGCAGCAGTGTTTTCATTCACTTCTGCCTGGGTCGCGTAGCGGGTGAAGCCTTTTGCTGTTTCGCTGGCGTCCGGGTGGTCTCTGCTTTCCTTATGAGCCTTCATCACATCATCGACATATTTGCGGGTTGCCAGCACCACTGACGGGTCAATCTTTAGTTCGACGGCGCTGGTGTCACTGACGATCAGCACCATGCGGATGATTTGGGTGCGGCCCGCGCCACTGGTGAGCAGCGGCTTGTAGGTATCCGGCACATTGGCGATGGCGATCAGGGTATTGCTGTCATCGTACAGGCCGACGCAGCGTATCCACCATCCGCCCACGTCTTCCGGGATGATCTGCTCTGCAACCAGTTGGGATGCGGCGAGCGGGTCGGCGAACAGGGTGTTGATGGCGGCGCGGCGTTTTTCGCCCGGGATGGCTGTCATTGCCGGATCGGGTGCTACCGGTTGGCCGTTGCCATCGCCCACCGCCATCTGGGTGAGCTTGAGCGGTACCCCCAGCGCAATGGCGTTGGCGAGTTTGGCCGCTCCGGCAGTGGTCAGGATGGCTCCAAAGTTGCTCATGCTGTCCTCGTGTTGTTGGTAAGTGGGTTGATGGTGATGGTGTCTATGGTGTGGGTGATGCCGCCGTGCCAGCTATGGCCAGAGACCACGATGGGACCCGGCTGGTATGGGTAAACGGTCAGTTCCTCCCCCAGATAGCAGGCGGCGCCAAGATAGGCTTTGCCTCTACTTTCCAGACTGATGGCGAGCCCTGTCATGTGGCGAGTCAGCGGTTTAGCGTCGTCAATGAGCCGCTCCAGCTCGGCGTACATCTCGGCGGTGATGCCGGTGTCGAGCACGCCAACATCGAGCTTGAAGGTGCCCGGTGCTGCGTTCGGGGTTTGCTGATACCAGTGCAGCACCCGGATCAGGTAGCCGAGCGGGGCGACGGCGCGACGGATGGCGCCGACGGTGCCCTTGTGGCGATGCACGAACGGCGCGTTGGCGATGACTTTGCGCTTGGTTGCCTCTGTCCAGTTTTCATCCCAGCGATCGACTGACCGCTCTGCGGCCAGGCTGGGCAGGCGCCAGACCGGGCAGGTGTGTGGGTTCCAGAGGGTGCGCAGCACATCAACCGGCAGTTCGCAGGCTTTGGCGTTGACGGTGGCCAGCCTGCGCTCGGTTGGGGTGGCATTGGGTGGCAGCAGATCGCGATGCGGTTGATCGGTCATGTTGCGGCCTCTACGGTGTACTTGGTGCAGTAGGCAGCTTGGGTATCGGTCGGGATGATGTCAGTCCAGCCGACCAGCTCGACCCATGTCACGCCCGGCACATGCAGCACGGCCTTGATGGCGGAGTCAGCGATTCGCACGCCGATCCGTTTGCGCGGGTTTACCCATGCGGCCAAGGCATCGCGTGCGGCTTTCAATGCCATCTCTTTTTCTGCGCCGGTGAGTTCCATGTGCAGTTTGGCGGTGATGGTGTAGTGCAGGATCCCCGCGCTCTGGGTGGTGAGGCGGTCGGCAACCGGTATGCGGTCTTCGTCTCGGCATTCCGCATCGGCTTTGGCGATCAGTTCAGCGCTGGCGGTGCCGTCTCCCTCGCTGCTGATGATGGATACCACGGCCACAGCACCGCTTGGGCTTATGGCTTTGGCGTCGATGATGCGGCCATCTGCCGAACGCGCAAAGTATTCGTATGATCCTCTTGGGCCCGCTGTGCTCATGGCATCCCACGCCATCAGTGCGCGTTCGCGCAGGGCTTCGTCGCTTTCCATGATTGTTGGGATCGGCGGGGTGGAGGTGTCGTCCCCCTTCTGCACGACCAGCCGCTCGACATTCCAGTTTGCCACCAGATTATCGAGGTCTGCCCCTTCTGCCCATGCCAGCATATTGGACACTGACGCGCTGTTGATGCGGGCGCGCAGGATCAGCTCGCGGTAGGCGTTCTCTTGCAGGTGCTTGGTGATGGGTTCCGATTCTAGCGCCAGCGTGGCGGTGATAGCGGCCTGCTGGTCTGCCGGATAGAGAGCGATCAGGGCTGTCTTGCGCTCGGCAAGGATTGCCTCGTAGTCGAGCAGTTCGACGGCATCCGGTGCCGGCAGTTTGGAGAGGTCGATGATGTTCATGATGTTGCTCCGGTCGGTAACTGGACGGTGCCGGATTCGAGCAGTCCGTTGTCGGCGCGGCGCCATGTGATGGTGACGGCGCAGCCGCCGCCCAGTTCAGGGGCTCCGATCTCGACTTTGGTGATGCGGATGCGCGGTTCCCAGAGGGTGAGCGCGTGAACGGTGGCGGCCATTAGGCGCAGGCGGGTGGCGCCGTGCTGGGGTTGGTCGATGAGGCTGAATATCTCGCTTCCGTAGTCGCGGCGCATGACGCGGGTGCCTATGGGGGTGGTGAGAATATCCCGCACCGATTGCAGGATGTGGGCGGTCTCGCTGATGGTGCGGCCATTGGCTGCATTCATGCCCAGCCAGTTCATACGGGGCCCCCTGATTTATCGCTGCCGCGCTGCACGTCTTTGTGGCCGTGGGTGGTGACTTCTATGCCGCCGACATTGGCTGTTTCGAAGATTGCGCGCTTGGCTTTGAGCAGGTTTGAGCACTCGACCACAGGAGTGTTTGCCTTCACTGATTCTGCGGCGCTGATGATGGCTTTCTTGATGCCTGCTGCGGTGAGTTCACCGGTGCTCGGGTTGTATTCGATGACCGCGCCGTCGGGGTATTCGATGCGGTCTAGATCGCCGTTGTCATCGGCGGCCAGCGGTTCTTGGTGCTTGTCCTGGTAGATGCCAGCCAAGACAAAGGCGTTGCTCAGGTCACCGCCAAGGCTGAACAGGATCACCTGCTCACCGACGCTCGGGCGCATGCGGCGGCGGGTTCTACCAGCGCGCAGCACCAGATAGGGCCGCCAGTTGGTGTGGTTGCCCTTGGTTTCGACTCGGCATTCACCAGATCGCACCTCGGTCACGGTGCCGATGCGGATCAGGTCGTCGATTTTGCGGAGTAGTTCGATGATGTTCATGAGGGGGAGTGTGTTTTGCCACAGCCCCCCTTTGCTACCTGCTGCCGTTGTAAACGGCGGTTTTACAACGAGGCGGTGAGGCTTTTAAGCAGGCTGTCTTCAATCCGGTCTATGTCGGCGTCGGTGATGCCGATCAGGTTGCGCTCAGGGTATTGCACCTCTTTGCCATTGATTTTGTCGCGCAGGCCGAAGTGATGGATGGTGGCGAGCCGGTTGGCGCTGCCGGTGAATTCGACTGTTGCCTCGTTGGCGGTGGCAGTGGCTTTTAACCATGCCGGTTTGACCAGCTTGGCGAACATCTTGCGGCGAATGGCGCCACGTTTGGCGCGTGGCTTGCGCGGTGACATTGCGGTGCCATCCGGCTGTTTGTTGGCGCGGATTCGTTCAGCCTGAGTGGCCCGCATCGTGCGGGCAAGGTCTGCGGCCAGCTTGCGGCGCTCTGGTGCGCTGAGTTGCTGGAGCAGGGCAGCGGCTTGGTCTCCTAGTTGCTGGAGGGCGTCGGCGGCCATGGTTGGTGCTCCCCGTTGATAAAGATTTCCCAGGTGATGCCGTCATAGGGGTCTTCTGGCGGTTCAGGTACGTGCTGCCAGCCGATCCCCTCTTCTGTTTTGGTGACGATGACCCGTTCGGTGAGCTGGATGGTGATCAGCAGGTCATAGAGGTCACCGGCCAGCAGTTCAGACTCGACCTTGATGGCGTTCTCCCGCTTGTCCGGGTTGGTGAACAGCTCCGGCTGGTTTTGGCGTAGCCATGCCAGCAGCGGCACGACCAGTTGATCCGGGTGGCCCGCAAAGTCGATGACGCCAATGGATAGCGGGTATTGCCACTCGAACGATAGGGAGTGCGCGCCAGTGGCGACGATGCGCCCATCGCCCACGGTGAGGATCAGGCGCTCTGGATTTTGCGCCAGTTGCTGGACGCAGCTGGCGATCACTTCACGGATGGCTGCCGGTTTGAGCATGGTTCCTCCGGTTGCACTGGATTACGGCATCGACCTTGGCGGCGCAGGTTGCCCATGCGGCCTCGGTGGCGGTCAGCATGTCGAGCAGATCGCCGTTATTGAGCGGATCCGCCGGCGGCAGCTGGCAGGGGGCCGGAGCTGGACAGGTGAGCCTGATAATCTGCGGCGCCGGTGATGGCGGGACGCTGGAGCAGGCCGACAACAGCAGCAGGCAGATAGCTATCAGCCCAAGACTTAAGTTCAGCATTTTCACGTTTGAGCCTCGCGATGGTTTGTGCGCGGGTGGCGGCGGTGGTGGCCAGCTGGTCAAGCTGGCCCTGCAACTGCTGGGCGGCGGTGGCCTGCACCGTCAGTTGTTCTGTGAGGGTGCCGATTGCGCTGTCTTTGGCCCGCTCCCGCAGCGCTGCCTCTTTGGCCTTGTCGTCGGCGGCCTTGAGGTCGCTTTGCAGGGTGGTGACCTGCCCCTCTGCCTTGGCGGCGGAGCGGGCTGACCAGCCCCAGCCGCCCATGGTGACGGCCAAGGCCAGTAGCAGCCAGGTAATTGGGGAGCGCAGGAGATTACGCCACATAATCGATCCCCCAGAAATCCATTCCCTCAGCGCGCAGGACGCTGTTGCACGGCATTACCACCACCGTATCAACAAAGGTTTCTGCCTTGGCGAGCAGCTTGTTGAGCACTCTGTCGCCCGAGGCTTTCATCAGGTCGAAACCCGGGCGCGGGGTGGTCGTGTAGTAGCCGGTCGGCATGATGGGGATATCAAGCTGGTTCTCATACCAGTCAAACTCGTCAAAAAACCAACAGGCGTCGCTGTCTTTGATGAGCGCTTCCAGAATTTCCCGCTCGGCTTGGGGAAGCTCGTTTCTTCGGTTGATGTTGAGCAGGTCGCAGCTGGTGACGTATGCCCCTTTGACCTTGCTGGCAATGTCCAGAAACATCCACAGGTGCTCTTTATCCAGCGGCGACGACAGCACAATGACAACCTTTTTGCCTTCCTTCCGCTTATTGTTCGCGACTGCTATCAGACGGGTTGTTTTGCCCGTCATCCGGCCTGTGATTTCAATGTGCATCTGCCACCTCCTGCACCGGATAGACCTTGGCAAAGTGGTCGTATGCCTCGGCCAGCTTGGTGTCGTAGCTGTTTTCTTTGTAG
This sequence comes from Aeromonas jandaei, assembly GCF_037890695.1. Lineage (NCBI taxonomy): Bacteria > Pseudomonadati > Pseudomonadota > Gammaproteobacteria > Aeromonadales > Aeromonadaceae > Aeromonas > Aeromonas jandaei. Next base: position 1,697,525 of record NZ_CP149571.1, read on the forward strand.
GCGGGGCCGTTGTAGCGGCGGGCCACGTCGGCCCACTTGCCCGCCTTGAGCGCCTTGTGCAGCTGCGGATCCTGCTCGATAAAGCCGACCACGGCGCGCAGGTGCTCGGTTTCGCTACGCTGCATGGCGGTCATCCAGTCGTCTGCCGAGGCGTAGCCCAGCGCCTGCCAGTGGTAGCCCATCACCTGGAACATGCCCCAGCTGGCCGACTCAATGGCGGCGGCGCGGTGCAGGGTCATTGCGGTTTGCAGGCGGGCCCATTCGGCAGGGCCGCCCTGATAGCCGCCGCGCTTGGTGTTGCAGAGGGCCGGATAGAGGCCCGCAATGCGGTTTGCTTCGGCTTCTCCTTGATGGGTGGCCAGTTGCTTGAAGAAGACATGGCGCTCGAACAGCAGGCGCGGGCGCTGGCAGTCGTCGAACCCTTCGCCAGCGGCTTCGACCTGGGCGAAGGCGGCGAGCTTGGCCAGTTCGACACCGAGGCGATCGGCGGCTTGCTGCAGATCGGTGATGGTGAGCTGGTTGCCTATGGCTGCCCCGCGCAGGGCTGCCATGGTGCGCGGCCCTGCCTGCCCGATGGCGACGATGAGGTGATCACGCTGGAAGGCGAGCACGGCTTGCTCGGTGGCGTCACCAAACCAGCCATCGGCGTCCACCTTGTAGCCTGCCCGGGTAAGCAGTTGTTGCAGTTCGGCCACTGGTGCGCCGATGGCGCCTTTTTTGAGGGTCATGGTTGAAACCTCCGGTAGATGTCAGTGGCATGGCTTGGGCGCGTGTGGCGGCGCGGCAGCAGGCGCATGACCGAGCCGCGCGATCCGATCAGGGCGGTGAGCACCACGGCAGCCAGCAGCACGGCAGCCGGATCCGGTGCAGGCATGGCTCCGAGCAGGACGCGCAGCGGCACCGAGCCCGCCGCTACGGTGAGCAGCCACGCCAGCAGGGCAGGGATGGGGCGATAGTCGCCCCCGTTGCGGTTGAAGGTTGCCAGCCGGATGGCGATGGCGGCACATATCAGCGCGTAGAGGATGGTCAGCATGTGCATGTCAGCCCCCTTTGCGGAGTTTGAGCAGGTCATCCGGCGCTTTGCGCAAGACCCACTGCAGCAGGTGGACGGCCAGCGCCGAGGCGAGCAGGGCGCCGACGGCCTTGGGCACTTCGACGCTCTGCGGCAGGAAGCTGGCCAGCACGGCGGCAACCAGCGGGGCAGCCAGCGCACCGGCGACAAAGGCGGCGATGAACAGTCCCGCCTTGCGCAGGTTGCCGAGTTCGGCGGTGGTGGCGATGAAGACCAGCGCCCCGGCGAATGCGCCAAGGAGCACGCCGGGATCTACGCCGGGGAATAGCGACAGCAGGGCCAGCCCGGTGAGGGCGCTGGTTGCTGCACTGGATGAGATTGGTTCTGGCATCGTGCTCTCCTGGTGCTGTTGTTATCGTTTGCCGCCAAATTGGCGTGCGGTTTGGAATTCGTGGATGGTCTGGCAGTCGGCGCAGCGTTCGCAGCCCCGGATCGCTTCTCTGCGCTCTTGCGGGATCGGGTCGTCGCAGTCGATGCAGTAGTGGGGGCCGGTGCCGCTGATGCGGGCGGCGTGGATGCGGGCCGCAAGCTGCTGCTCGCTGATGTCTGCCAGTCGTTCAAGTTCGTCGTCGAGGCGGCTCATGGTTAGTCCCATAGCTGGATCAGTGGCGCGGCGGCTTGGGTCGGGGTATCCGGCAGGGTGATAAGAGTGCCCATCGGCAGGATGGGCCCCAGTTCTGCCAGCCCCGGATTTATGGTCAGCACCTGTTCGGTGATGCCCGCGGTGTAGCCGTAGTGCCGGTTGATGATGAGGTCGAGGGTTTCCCCCTGTTGGGCGCGTAGCTGCATCAGATGAGTTCGACCGTGGTGTGGGTTTCGCCGAGGATGTCGCGGATGGCAAAGCGGGCATCGCGGTAGAGGTCGTCGGCGGTGAGGTTGCGCGGTTCGGCATCTTTGACCGCTTCGGCGGTGGCCGAGCTGTCCAGATAGCGCTCGTAGAGGTTGGCGCGGGCCATGCTGTAGACGGCGCGGCGATACCAGTGAACCAGCACGGATTCACCGGCGATAGTCTGTGATGGCACGTCGGCCAGCTCGGCATGACCTTCCCCCTGGCGGTTGATTGCCCAGCCGCTCAGATCGCTGTTGACTGCTGCGATGGCGTCAATCACGGCATGGCGCAGCCGTTCGGTGGTGACGGTGCCATCGGTGCGCATGATGGCGCGCACGTCTGCCAGTTTGATGACCGGCCAGAATGTGGCGCTGGCGATTTCGCCTTCGTCTTTGTTGGCCGGATTGGTGGGGATGAATCCTGATGTCATGGATGCTCCTTCCCCCGTTTGTTGGGCGGTGGTCGGGCCGTCTGGTATGCCGCTGGCATTCGTCAGGCCCGAGCCGCCCAGGGTGCGGGGTACGCTCGGTTAGCTGGCCTCGTCGTTGGCGGGGCCTTGCTGTTCGGTGGTGCCGTTTTCGGCTGCCTTTTGCTCGGCGTCTTTGGCGGTTTGTTCTGCTGCTGCCCGTTCTGCCTCTGCCTTGGCTGCCTGTTCGGCTTCTTTTTCCTTCTTGATTTCGCGCTCCAGCACTTCCAGCTCTTTCTTGATGCCCACTTTGTCGTGCAGTTCGAGGGCGCGGCGGTAGTGCTCTGCTGCCGGCTCTTTCGGACCCTTCGGCCAGATAGGCGCGGCCGACTGCCTTGTGCAGCTTGGCGCGCACCTGATCGAAGATGTCGCAGTCGTGGAGCAGCTTCAGATAGCTGATGAGCAGGAAGAGATCGGGGCCGGTGCCCGCCTCTTGCAGTTTGATGGCGGTGTCGGCCACTTCTTCGGCAATGAGGGTGGGGGCGGTGCGTTCGTACTGATCCGGGGTGTTCAGCTTGTGGCGGATCACGTAGTTAGCCATCGGCAGAGCGCCAGCCAGATCGCCGGTGTCGAGGTGCCAGAGGGTGACGGTGACAAGCACGTCATCCTGACCGCCGCGATCGGCAGCCAGCAGGCCGTCAATCCACGGTTTGTAGGTGGCCAGCATGGTGCGCTTGGCGTCGATCTTGCGCTCGATGCTCTGGATGCCCTTGAGGGTGCGGCGGTGTTCGGCCAACTGCATCAGCTGGAGTTCGTAGGCGTTGGCTGTGACCTGATCGAACTGAGGATTGGCCGCCCCTTGCAGGGCGGCCAGTTTGCGTTCGCGGTTACGGCGAGCAGGTGTCATGTTTCCCCCTTAACTGCCAGATGCCGGTTTCGGCCCCATGACGATGTTTTCGATCAGGGCGACACAGTCGTAGTCTTCGACTACGTAGGCATCGTTGGAGCTTTCGTAGTTGACGACGCGGTCACGCTCTGGCTCGTCTTTGACATGACGACGGCGGGCGCCTTCCTGCCAGTAGATGGAGAGGTTTTCCAGCTTGGTGACCAGCATGGCGTTGTCGGGGAAGAAGGGGACGCGCACGGCCTTGAGACCGCCGATCTGCTTCTGGCTCACCAGTACCTGCCCAGCCAGTTTGTTCTGGTTGTCGCTGGCGTCGTTGATGATGGGGAAATACTTGTCTGCCAGCAGTTTACGGCCAAGTACTACCACCAGATCGGTGTCTTCCTGATACCAGGGGGCGATCAGCTCGTTGACGGCATCGAACACCACGGCGTCGAGGTTCTTGTAGTCGCCTTTGGTGTCATCCACGTAGATCTTGCCTGAGCCTTCAACCCCTTCATCCATCACTTTGGCCGGAGCATCCACACGAATGTGCTGCAGCCAGCCGATATTGACGTCTTGCAGCATGGGGTTGGCGACGCGGTTGGTTTTTGGCGCCACGCTGGTGCCGTGCCAGCCGATCATGATGCGATCCAGCCCTTGGCGGGTGAGAATGGCGTCGCGGATACGGGTCTGGAAGTCGGGGAACTTGGCCCAGATATCCAGTTTGTTGTAACCCAAACTGGTGTCGTAGTTGGTCTTGGCACACTCGTAGCCAGATGGGTAGAGGGCGCTCGGATCATTGGGCTCTCGAGCTTCGGTGCTGGTATCGGTGCGACCAGCGATGGTGCTGCCGATACCGATACCTACTTTCTCCCCCTTCATTTCCTGAACCGGGATTACCTGGATCATTTCCAAGAATTTCACCGACTCCTGCATTTTGGTTTCCAGCGTTTGCTGGACGCTCGGTTGCACGTTGAATTGCACCATGGCGCTGGTGATGGCGTTGAGCTTGGCCAGCTGACCGGTGTATTCGTTGAACTTCACGCGGGTTTCGTTACGCATTGATGATGCTCCTTAGCAATCGGTGGATACGGTGGTGGTGCCATCGCCACCGGTGGCGGGATCGCGCTTGTGGCTGAAATCTTCCTGGCGTTCCAGCGAGGTTTTCAGGTCGGCCAGCGCTTTCTCTGTGCCTTCCAGCTTGCTGGTCAGTTCGGTGATGGTGGCGGCCTGCTCTTTGAACTGCTTTTGCAGGTCGGTGCTGATGGTGGTGACTTCTTTGGCCACGGCTTCGACGGCCTGATGGACGTCGCTGAAATCGGCTGTCGATTGCTTTTTGTGGCTGCTGAACAAGGCTCCGATGCGTTCTGCAAGGCTGGTTCCCTTGTCGCTGTCGTCTTCGAATTCGATGACGGTTTCCAGCGCTTCGGTGAACAGGCACTCCTTGTGCTGCTTGCGTTCGGCCAGCGGGTTGACCTTCGCTTTGCTGCAGAACTGGAGCATTTCGGTGCCGAGGCTGGCCGGACTGTCGGTGACGGCCAGCCCCATGAGGTAGGCGCCTTTTTCGTTCAGGTTGGGGTGGATTTCGACGGAGGTGTAAACCTTCTGGCGCTTCTTGTTCAGCTCGACCAGTTCGGGGGTCGGGTCGATTTGCACAAGCAGGGCCAGACGCTTTTCACCTTCCATATCGACTTCTTCGGTCTTGGCTGCGGTGATGTCGCCGTACATCTTGAACTGACCGCTCGGGTCATAGCCACGGATGTGTTCCATGTTTACCCGCGCGCCATAGGTGGACTGGTTGTAGCGCTTGGCCATCTGTTCAATCCATTCACGGGTGATGGTGCGCCCGTCGGTCGTGCCCCCTTCGACGGCGACGCGGAAAAATTTGGACTTAGGCATGAGCTGGGATCCCTTTGGTAATTGGGTTTCTGGTCGGGCTCATGGTCTGGCTTGTGCCCCAGATCCTTCAATCTGTGGCTGTTGTAAAACCGCCGTTTACAACGGCGGCGCGCTCGTTGTGCTTGCGTGGCTGGGTAGACTGGCGCCATGACTACAGCACCCTTACTTTTCCCCCATATCGAACCCAGACGGCAGGCCATGCACCTGTTCTTTCAGGGCTACCCGCTCCGCGCCATTGCTGAATTGCTGCAGACGCCGGAGGGGACAGTTTCGACCTGGAAGAAGCGCGACGGCTGGGATGACATCAAACCGATTGACCGGGTCGATTTCGCGCTGGAGGCGCGGTTGTGCCAGCTGATCGCCAAGGAGATGAAAACCGGTGGCGATTTCAAGGAGATTGACCTGCTTGGCCGCCAGCTGGAGCGGGTCGCCCGGGTCAACAGGTATAGCAACGGCGGCAATGAAGCCGACCTCAACCCGAAGGTGGCGAACCGCAACAAGGGGCCGAAGAAGGCGCCCGAGCGGAATGTGGTGGAGCCCGAGCAGCAAGAGCGGCTTATCGAGCGGTTTGATTCGACGATGTTTGGTTATCAACGGGTCTGGTATCAGGCTGGCCTTGAGTACCGGATCCGTGACTTGCTCAAGTCGCGCCAGATCGGGGCGACTTACTTCTTTGCCTTCGAGGCGTTCATCGATGCGCTGGTTACTGGCCGCAATCAGATTTTCTTGTCAGCCAGTAAGGCGCAGGCCCATGTGTTCAAGCAGTACATCATCCAGTTTGCCAAGGAGGAGGGGGTCGAGCTGAAAGGCGACCCGATAGTGTTGCCGAACGGTGCGCACCTTTACTTTCTCGGCACCAACGCCCGCACGGCGCAGAGTTACCACGGCAACATCTACATGGATGAGTATTTTTGGATCCATGGTTTTCTGGAGTTCCGCAAGGTTGCCTCCGGTATGGCGATGCACAAGAAGTGGCGCCAGACCTACATTTCTACCCCTTCCAGCCTGTCACATCCCGCTTATTCGTTCTGGTCTGGTGCCAACTTCAACCGAGGCAAGGCGAAGGCCGATCGGGTCGAGATTGACCTGAGCCACGCCAATCTGGCCAGCGGCAAGCTGTGCGCCGATGGCCAGTGGCGGCAGATCGTCACGGTTGAGGATGCGGTTCGCGGTGGTTGTGACCTGTTCGACCTTGACCAGCTGCGCGGCGAGTATTCCGAGGAGGAGTACCGCAATCTGCTGATGTGCGAGTTTATGGATGACACGGCCAGCGTGTTCCCGCTCGCAACGCTGCAACGGTGCATGGTTGACAGCTGGGAGGTGTGGGATGACTACAAGCCCCACGCGCTGCGGCCGCTCGGCAATCGTGCGGTGTGGATCGGTTATGACCCGGCGAAGGGCGGGCAGGGTGATAGCGCAGGCTGTGCCGTGCTGGCGCCGCCCTCTGTGCCTGGCGGCAAGTTCAGGGTGCTGGAGCGCCACCGCTGGCAGGGGATGGACTTTGATGCGCAGGCTCGGGCCATTCGCGCCATGTGCGATCGCTACAACGTGACCTATATCGGCATCGACACGACGGGGATCGGGGAGGGGGTTTATCAGCTGGTGAAGCAGTTCTATCCGGCGGCTCACTCCATCCAGTACAACCCGAGCGTGAAGATTCAGATGGTGATGAAGGCGCAGGATGTGATGAACAAGGGGCGGCTGGAGTTTGACTGTGGGATGACTGACCTGGCGCAGGCGTTTATGAGCATTCGCCGGGCGGTTACCGCAGGCGGAAAGTTGCCGACCTTTGAGGCGAGCCGTTCCGAAGAGGTCAGCCACGCCGACATCGCATGGGCAACCATGCAAGCCCTGTTACATGAGCCGTTGGCAGGTGCCAACGGTACCAATACCAGCATGATGGAGATTTTTTCATGACAAAGCGCCGCAATCCGCGCAAGACCCCGCCGGTTACGGCGACCCAAGCGCCCGCCGCTGATGCGATCGAGGCGTTTTCCTTTGGCGAGCCGGTGCCGGTGCTGAGTCAGCGGGAGGTGTTCGATTACCTGGAGGCGATGCACAACGGCCGCTGGTATGAGCCGCCCCTGAGTTTGCAGGGGCTGGCGCGGGTTTATCGTGCCGGGGTGCATCATGCCTCGGCCATTCAGGTGAAGCGCAACATTCTGCGCTCTTGCTTTGTGCCCCATCCCAAACTGAGCCTGACGGCGTTCACCGGTCTGGTGAATGACTATCTGATCTTCGGCAATTGCTACCCCCACGCTGTGCTGAACCGGCTGGGCGGTGTGCTGCGCTATGACCATCTGCGGGCCAAGTATGTGCGCCGCGGGCTGGATCTCGATGCCTATTGGTGGATTGCGCAGCCCGGGAAGGAGCAGCAGATGCCGATCGGTTCAGTCGGCCATGTTATGGAGAGCGACATCAACCAGGAGATTTATGGCATCCCCGATTATGTCGGCGGTCTGAATTCGACGCTGCTGAATGAGTCGGCCACGCTGTTCCGCCGCAAGTATTACGAGAACGGCAGCCATGCCGGGTTCATCATGCACATCACCGACGCTGTGCAGAACGAGGACGACATCAAGAAGCTGAAAGAGGCGCTGCGCCAGAGTAAGGGCCCCGGCAACTTCCGCAACCTGTTGCTCTACACCCCCGGCGGCAACAAAGACGGGGTGAAGCTGATCCCTGTGGCCGAGGTGGCGGCCAAGGATGACTTCTTGAGCATCAAGAACGTGAGCCGCGACGACCAGCTGGCGACCCATCGGGTGCCGCCCCAGCTGATGGGGGTTATGCCGAACAACACCGGCGGTTTCGGTGATGTGACCAAGGCCGCCCAAGTGTTCGATGTGAACGAGGTGGACAGCCTCAAGGCCAGCCTGCTGCAGATCAACGACTGGGCAGGGGAGGAGGTGATCCGGTTTAACCCGTACAAGCTGGCTGTCGGTGAGACGGCCAGCCATAGCGACCGGCTTATCTGACTGCCACCCCATAGCAAGAAACCCCGCCAGCTGGCGGGGTTTTCTTTTGCCTGGCGACCACGCCACCAGAGCGCATGCGCGGCCCGCTGTTGAGGCGGCGGCGCTTGGCATCCCTTCACCTTCGCGGATCCTTTCACGCACACCCTGAGCTGCTGGCGCAGCCTGCCGACCCCTGCCAGCACCCAGCGCGCGCAATCGAACCCCCGCCTCGCCTGCCCGCTTTATGTGTTGATTTCCATGCAGGTGAAAGACTGGTGCCGGTTATCTGCTCCCCGCGCCAGCACTGGCCGCGCGCAGCCTTCCAGATCCTTTTTGCGATCCTTCACTTTCCGTCAGATCCTTTCACTATCCTGCTCGTATAATTGAACAGGGGGCCGAGGCCCCCTGTTGGTTGAGTTATGCACAGAATCAGTTGGTAACTATGTGCGCAAGCTGTCTAGTCGGCGGGTTCGATACTGACAGTCGGCCCACGATGACAAGGGAGCGAATGATGCTTTCGACTCGTCCATGGTCTTCCGGCTGGCTTTTTTCTGTGATGAGTCTGGCAACGTAGTCGATATCGTCAAAGACTGTTTCTACATCTGGAAAAGGCATTCGATTTTTGCTCCCGTAGTTGTTCGTGTGGCTTATCTGTCCACTGGTTTGGCCAGTAAATTTTACTGATGGTTGGATTGCATATCTCAGCGTTATCCAGCCACTTTTTGCAAAAATGTGCGTTTTTACCTGTCAGATCATGCAATTGACAGTGCGGTTAACAATAACAATTTGAGCACGGGCGACCCGAAGTTACAGGAGCCGCCCCATGAAACGGAATAGAACCTTGCCTGTGGCCGCTCGGCAGTACCTGCTCGACGCCAAGGCGCAACTACGCTCTGTGCTGAAAGGCGCAGGCTTGTCATACAAGGATGCTGCCCGGCTGATTAGTGTTAACCCCAGCACCATCAGCCGCTGGCTGGATGACGACGCGCCCGGCTTCATCGACCTGGAGGATGCCGTTCTGCTTTGCATGCACCTTGGCATCAGTGTGCAGCAGATGATCCCGGCTGCTGGTTGGGCGCTGGCCAGCCAGGCCACCCATGATCAGCGCGCAGTGTTCCTGACGATGAGCGATGCCGAGATCGATTGGTTGCTGTCTGTCTGGTCTGGCGCGATCAAGGTTTATCGCTGAGTTATATTTATTTTCAGGCAAAATAATCCCCTCCAGCATGGCTGGATTTTGTTTTAGGCAACTAAGTTTTGCCGCATGATAGACAGGTTATTTATTGCAAGTCAAATATCCCGTCCACACAACATCATAAATAACACTTATCTGTTATTTTTGCTGTTATACGCAAATGAAAGACAGTCATCCAGCACCAGCTAATAAGTCAATGATGCCAACAAAACCCGTGCAACCATGCTGGTGAATTGATCACTAGACGCTAGACGATTGAGCAAAATCCCTGTGATAGCTGGCTTTGCCAATCTTCTGCCCACCAAATCTTTAAACGGCATTTAAACCACCTTTAAACACCCTTTAAAGATTTAAAGCCTTGAAAGTTATCAACACCACACCATGAATATTTTGATTGTGGTGCAGTTGCTTTAATAGTGGTGCAGTTATTCAAGAGTAGGATGGATATTTAAATTCTTGCTTCGCTACCTTATATATAAAATGCATGTGAAAAATATATGCAATTAATATAAAAAGCCCCTACATAGGGGCTTTCTGGTTGGCTCGACGTGGTCAACTATCTTGCACGGTACTTGGCCAGCGCCTTGGTGAACACCTCCAGCTCATGGCCTTTGAATGCGCTGCTGTCCAGTTCGGCGGTGGCCAGATGGCCGTTGCGTTCCTTCCACACCGCATAGGCTGCGGCCTTGTCTACCTCTATCAGCGCTTTATCTGCCGGTGGCAGGTTGCACAGGTTAAAACTCATCGTCTCCCCCTTTGTTGTGCTGACATGGTAATTAATGAAATGTGGCCGGTCACGTTTTCGTGACCGGACACATTGAGCTTTTCCTCACGTCACAGCGCCAGCGCCTTGTCGCCCTGGGTGTGCCAGCACTCTCGCTGTCCCTTGAATGCGCCGCCGCATCCCTTTGGCAGCGAGCAGCCACAGTGCTGACAGGTCTGTTGTTTAAGCTCGGCCTCCTGCGCTTGCCACTTCTCCCAGTCGCGGCGGATCAGGGTGCTGAGGTACTCGTCGGCAGAGTAGGGGTCATCAGCGCCAGCCCTGGCCGCGCGCAGGGCATCCAGTTGCTCACGCTCGCGAATGGAGAGCCGAACCTCCACCCGCTTGATGCCGAGCCCCTTGTCGCGCTTGCGCTGGGCCTCTTTGCGGGCTTTTGCATCCTTTGGCGCTTTCATCAGCTGGCCTCCTCTGGTGTTGCCGGATAGTTCCGCACCGGATTGAATGCTGTCACAACCACCTTTTGCGCCGGTGTACCTTCAATAAGGCGGCCCCGCATATCAACCATGATTTCGCCGGGGTTCATTTGGTCTGGATAACATCTTGTCATCCAGCCGAACACCTGCCCTCCATGAGTCTGTACCCATCCCGCCATAAAATAGGCTGTGCATGGTGTCTCAACGACATGCTCGTCAGGCTCGTCATCCCCGCCATGCTCCGGCACCTCCTTCATCCCGAACACCACATAGCCCGGCTGTTGGGCGTAGTCTGTGACGAAGGTGATCAGGCGGGTTACGCTGCGGCCTGTGTATCGCTCGCCGTCCCACTCGTTGATGGTGACAGTGTCACCCTCTTGAAAGTTGCGGTCGTTGAAGCGGATCTCGAATGGCTTGCTGCCGTCCAGTACCCGAGGGTAATAGACCGTCAGGATTTTCAGTTCGTGGTGCATGTGGCCTCCTTATCGGAGAGTTTTTGTTCCTCTTCAATCACCATGTTGATGCCGTCTCGGAATGCTCCGGTAACCCCGCCATTCTCCGCACGGTTCGCCTTGCCAAGGAACTTGCAGGCATCAACCAGAGGGGTTAACTCGTCAAGTCGATCCAGCAGGGCCAGCACAACCTCCGGCCCTGCAGCCGCTATATACCGACTATTTATCTCTAACGGTGAGAAATGGCGTTCTTCATCATCCGGCATTGTGCAGCCAGCTATCTGGCGATGGCTGCCCTTTATGCGAACCACGCCAAAGCGGTTCCCATCATTTACAGCTTCCCATTCCCCTTCTGTGGCTTGCTCTGCCAGCCAGCGCAGCTCTTGGAGCTGTTCTTTTGTAAATCCAGACATCATGCCTTCTGCTCCTTACTCAACGCCCAGGCGCGCCCGCGCCTTGGCAATCTCTGCGCCGTGGCGCTGGTTGTCGGCTTGCATGCTCGCGACGCGGGCCTGCTCCTGTTCTGTGGGCTGGTAATTGCCCCGGTCTTCTTCGTCATCCAGCAGGCGAGTGAAGATGGAGATCGCCTCTTCGGCCTGCGCCAGCGGCATATCTGCCAGCCAGTCGGTGATGCTGCCGCCGGAGTGCATCAGCTCGCGGGCCTGCTGTTTCAGCGCGGCGCTGCTGGCGGTGCTGTTGCTGGCCAGTTCGGCCTCTACTTCTGCGGTCAGCTGGTCGGCCACGGCATCGCCTGCCCCTGGCCAGTGGCGGGTCACAATCAGCCGTTCGCCGACCAGTCGCACATATTGGCCATCGGCGTTGATGATGCAGCCGTGCTGCAGCAGGCTGGCATTACTCTCATCTAGACCCATACGAATCAGCTCTTTAGCCAGAGCGGATCCTTTAACCCCTGTTTTGGATCCTTCCGTACAGTTATTGACAGAACTCCGAGGGGCGCGGCTGCCGCCGCTTGAGTGCAACTCGCTGCGCTCGCCAACTGCATGCTCGCGTTGCTCGCCCAAACCCGACACAGCGACCCCCTTGCGCACTATCTGCCAGCCTTCTGTGCGGGTGACGGCGGTGGTCTGGCCCACGTCGGAGATCACCCCCAGCAGGCGCAACACATCCTCGCCGTATTTGTTGGCGGCTTCGTCCAGACGCTTGGAGAGCTTGATCAGATGGTCTTTACGCGGTGTCTCGATACCACCCATGGCCTCGACAAAACGGCCCCACATCTTGTTATCAGCGGCATAGCGGGCCGCCTCCAGCACGCAATCCCATTCGATCACCTCGTCGCCAAGGCGGCGCAGCTCGCGCCAGACCGATACAGACGGCCCGCCGATCTGCTGAAACTGACGGATGCGCCAGCAGCTTGCCCAGGCGGCGACCGCGATAGTGGTGTGGTCAACCGGTGCTTCGGCTTCGTAGTCCATCCCGACCTTATGGCCGTCGATGTTCTTGGCGATGTATTTGGCGATATACCCGGTCGCGCTGCCCTTGGCTGGGTCGATCTCCTTCCAGTTAACGCGCGGATTGATGGCCTTCACCACGGCTTGGTCGTTCACATCCAGCAGCCACTTGATGCGCGGCAGCTTGTTGCGGATTTTCATCTTGGCCAGTGCGTCGAGCTGGTCGCCGTTCGGCATCTTGAGCTCTGCCCGCTCGGCATCGGTGAAGTGGTAGGCCAGCAGGGTCAAAAAGGTGTCTTTGTGCTCTGGGTTGATAAACAGCAGGCAATGCCAGTGCGGGGTACCGTCGTGGTGCGGCTCCACCACCCGAAAGCCGAAGGCCATGATCCCGTCGCGGGCCAGCGCAGCCCGAAAGCGGGCCCACTGCTTGCACAGCAGGCGATTGGTCTTGGTCGGGTTGCTGCCGTTGAATCCCTCGTTCTGATAGGTCTTGCTCTTGTCTTGCTTGCCCTGGCGCCATGCGTGATAGCTGGATGGTGCGGTCAGGGTCAGGAACAGCCCCAGTTTGCCCTGCTCCTGCGCCAAATCCTCAAACCCGCGCATCCGCACCATCAGCTCATGGCGGCGGATCTCCGGGTTGGCCACTGACCCCATGATGGCGTCGGCCAGATCGATCTCCTGCCCCAGCTCCTCATTGACGGCACTCATGCTCTCCATCCATGCCCGCTGGGCCGCTTTGCGCTGGGTGAACTCACGCACCGCGTGGGCGCTGGCGTAGGGGCTAACCCCCTTGCGCACCTGTCCGGTGAGGATAGCGATCAGCTCGCAATAGACTGCCCATGCACGGTTAATCTTGCGCAGCCACCACGACTCATCGAGCAGGCGCACCAGCAGGCTGGCGGCCGCCCCTTCGAACTTCTCCACCGCAGGGGCCATCTCGGCCTTCTCTTCTTCATTCAGCTTGCGGCCCAGCAGGTTTTCCGCCTTGTGGCGTGGGTCGGCCGGCAGGGGCGGGCAGAAGTGCCACGCCTGTGCCTGCGCGCCCAGATCGGCCAGCAACTCGGCAGCTGTTCGCTCGTTCGCACCCAAGGCCAGCATCTGCTGGCATCGGCGGGCCCACTCGGCAGCGACCAGCTCGCGGCGGATGTCGTTGCGCAGGTGATGCACCGGGATCGGGAAGCGTGATTGCGCGGCGGCGCAGGCATCTACCATCCGGCGCAGCCAGATGTTTGCCGTCTTGTGGTTGGCTGGGTATCGGCGCAGGTAGGTCTTTGCCAGCGGCTTGGCAACGTGCCACTCGACGCGGGTCAGCTGGTTGGCAGCCTTGCCCATCTGGATGGCATCAAAGCCGGTGCAGTAATTTGGCGGCAGTTGGATGCCGCACAGGTTGGTGAGGGATTCTTTCACTTGCACACCCCGCACTTGCCGTTGGTGTATTCGTTCGGTTGCAGGTAGCGGCCGCACTGGCCGCAGGTTGGAACTTGCTCCAGCGTGGCCAGACGGTCAGACCAACAGGCGCGCTCGCAAAAAACGAGACTGGTCAGGCGATCGCCAGACAGGATCACCGGCCGCACATGGCCGAACTCGCCGCAGCAACTGCAGCGCATCAGCGGGCGGCTTGCTGGTTCAACCTTCACCACGGTTTCACTGGCAGCGCGAGCCAGTGGCCAACAGGTTTCTACACAGTAGGGATAAGCGCGGCGACCATGACGGCCAGCCACCGGCAGGCAAACAGCGGTCTGTTTGCACTTGGTGCAGGGCTCCAGCGTGACCTTGCTTGTGGGGTTTATGCGGAATGCAGGGCGCACCTTGACGTCCTGCAGCCTGTTTACCCACTCGTCGGCCATCCATTCCAGTTCCTCAAGGCTCTGCTTATCCAGATTTGCCAAGTCGTAGGCCTGTTGCGATGAGGCTTGGCTGTGTGCAGGGCGCACGACGCCCAAAGCCGGGGCATGCCCGGCTGTTTTTTGGTGAGTCATTAGATGGCTCCTCCGGTGTGGAGTGAGCGGACTTTGCTGGATGCCGCCTTAACCGAACGGCGGGCCAGACGGCATAGGGTCAGATGGGTTTTTGCCGGAGTGCGCTGGCCGTGTGGGCCGTCTTTGCGCAGGTCGAGCAGGTCACGCTGCAGGTCGCGCAGCTCGTTGCTGGCGTTCAGCATTTTGTTTACCCACACGTCGATCAGTTGTTGATGGCTCATTTGATGATCTCCTCCAGCGTGCGGGCTGGGCTGCCAGCTCTAATCCGATATATTTCCTCAATGAGTTTCTCGTCTTGTTCGATTTGATTGATCGCAAAATCAATCCATTGCCGTTCATTGCGGCAGGCAAACAACAAGGCTGATATGGCAAAGCTATTGGTGGTCGGCTTTCGCGACTGTCGCAGGGAGACCAGTTGTTTTTGAAGCTGGTGAATAGCTCCTTGCCTTACCTGGATGATTGCCTTACTTGCATCCATGGATGCGATTAACGCCATTTCACTGGTGCTGCCTTCTTGTTCCAACTTGCCCATATCGATCATTTGATGGCTCATGCTGCATCCTCCGCAATCAAATGGCTCAGTCCGTTCGGCAGGTTCACACGGCCGCCGTTATCCCAGACAAACCAGCTGTATTCGCAGGAGTCAGACCCGCCATTCACAAAGCGCGGGCGCGGTACCAGGATCGGGGTTTTGTTCGGAAAGCCGACCTCTGCCCAGAACTGCACCCGCTTCTTGCTGCCCAGAAAGTTCACCCGCTGCAAATAAATCAGGGTTCCATCAGGCGCGAGTTCAGACAGGCTCTTTCTCAAAAACTCCTCGGTCAGCGAAAACGGCGGGTTGGTGATGATGACGTCGAACTTGCGACCAAAATCCCACGCCAAGTAGTCACGGCCATGGCGGATCTCGGCCCACTCTTTCTGTTTGGCAGGGAGCGGCACAGGGTCAAAGATGTTCCCTTCTGCTCGGCACGGCTCCATAAAGTGATCGCCAGCGCGAAAGCTGATGCAGTTCAGCAGCGCAGCAACGGCGCTTGGCGGGGTAGGGTAGAGCTCGCGCTCGATGACATTGCCGGTTGTGCTGCTCATGCTGCTACTCCTTCCAGAACCCTAGCGCGGCCAGACGGCAGCAGCTCGATGCGGGCGGCGTGACGCTGGCCACGCAGCCAGCTGTTTTTCACGTTGATGTTGCCGTGGCGCACCAGATAGGCGGCGGCAGCGGCCGGTGATTGGGCGGTATGCTTGGTGGTGATAGCGATCACTTGGCACCCCCTTGCAGCTCATGAGCGAAGGGCGGCTGGAATATCACGGTGACGTCATGCACTGGCACCGCCAGATCCACGCCGATGATGTGCGGACGGCAGCCACCCTGCAGGATCTCGAGGCGCTTGGTCAGTTCGGCGTAGATGTCGATCAGGCTCAGTTCGTCGGCCAGTTCGGCCAGAGCCTCCAGGCTCGCCTCTATGGCGAGTGAATGGCAGGCTCCCAGCTGGGGGCGGTGGGTATTTATCAGGGAATTGGCGACTTTGCGGATCGCCTGTTCTGCTGTACTATTGTTCATGCAATACCTCTCATGTATTGAATAAAACTGAATTGAAACCCCGCTGGTGTTGGCGCACCGTTCAATGCGGGGTTTTTTATTGGCCGTTTCCGGCCACTTTTCTTGCAACCGCCAAGCGGTTTTCCAATTCGCTGGCCTGTGCGTTCAGCTCAGACCGGCGTTTGTTCTCAAATTCCGCCTGTTCCAACTCGCTGCGGGTCGGCCCCTCGACGCGGCGCACAGGCTTGTGCCACTCGCGGCGGTGCAGCACCCCACCATCAAACTCGCGCAGCATGGCCATCATGTCGGCCAGCGCACGGCGCAGCGCCTCCTGCTGTTCAAAGTCGAACTGCTCCAGCTCCTGTTGGGCGAGCTGTGGCGAGATCCCGGCTGCATAACAGACGATGGCGCGGGCTTTAGTGGTCAAGCGGCTCCAGCGGCTGGCCGCCCCATTGCGGCCGATGCGGGCGCGCATTTCTGCCAGCGCCACTTCGGCGGCGCTTTGCTGTTGAACGAGTGCAATGACCTTTGCTGTGTTCATGGGGTGGCCCTCCGGTTATGCCTGCAGCAGCTTGGTCAGCCAGTGCGGGCGAGGCTGGCGGCATGGCTGAAAGCGCAGGGCGCCACGGCGGCCCTTGTGGTCTTCCAGATAGCTGCCATCAAAGCGGGTTGTGTTGCGCATCACCGGCTCATCGCTTTCGCTCACGACGGTGGCGCGGGTCATCAGCAGGAACGGCAGGGGGATCAGCCCAGGCTGTTCGGCGCGCAGTCTCATTGGGCAATCTCCTGTGCCTTATTGCGGAGAATCGCCACCTGCTGAAATGCAGGCGCAGGCTCAAGCTCCTTTTCCTTGATGTGAACGACAGGCAGCACCACAGCAGGGTTGCGCAGTTCTGCCGGTTTCAGCTCTTCCACGATCTCGGCCAGCACCTTGCAGCGAAAACCGCACTCGAAATTGGTGCAGTGCTGATATGACTCGACCGACAGCGGGCTCATTTGGCGGGAGGTGCGGCTGGTCATGCGGCTATGGCAGTGGGGGCATTTCAAAATCATCGTTTCTCTCCTATGCGCCCAGGCTGGCGCGCGCGATGTCAGCGGCACAGGCGAGGGTTGGTACCGAGTTAAATTTTTGTTCTACTTCAATCACTTGTATGAAAAGGTGCTCGATGCCCGCCATCAGCCCACCGACCAGCGCATTGCGATGGCCCTTGGTGACACGGTCACTGCTGAGTACCTGGGTGGCCTGAGCCGTGACGCCGAGGATGTTGGCGCCAGCGTTGAGCGCCTGCTGGGCGCGGGCCTCTGGCTTGATCACCGCATCGGAAGAGGGGAGGCGAACGGCAGTGAGGCCGCAATCAAACAGCAGGCCATCAAACAGGGTGTCGTCGCCGGTGACGCGGTAGATGTTGAGAAGGTTCACCGCATGCAATTTGTGTTTGGTCTGGGCAGGATTGAATTTGTTGCGCAGCACGTCAGGACGCATCCCGATAGCGGCGGCGATGTCCTCAAGGTTGTGAGATGCCTTGAATCGATCACAAGCGCTCTCAAATCCGTGGTGTACGCTAGTCTTATGAGTAGACACTTTAACCCCCTGTGCTCAATCGCTACCGTTAGGTTAAGCAGCAGCGCGCTGCTTTGACTTGGTGGTTGCAGGTTTGGCTATGCGGTGACGGGAGTTCTCATGTGCCATATGCAGATAGTTGGACGGCTCTTTAGCCATCTCACGCCAGCGCACCAGATTGACCCACGGCTTGTCGGTTGGTCGCAGCTTCGGCATCTGCGGGATACGGCCATCAGCAATCATCGCCTGTGCGGTACGCACCGGCAGATCGATATTGAAGTCATCGCGCAGCATGTTGAGGAATGCTTCCAGCGGAATCGCTGGCAGTTGGGAGAGCGCAAGGCTCTGTTTGATAGCCGCCAGCTCGCGCAGTACGACTTCCAGCGGTTCGCCGGACGGGTTAGATGTTTCACCCATCGGTTTTACGGCAGCCCCATTGGGCTGTTTTTTAATGCCTTGTTGCGTCATACTGCGCCCCTATGCGTATTTTTTTCACCCATCCACTCGTTGGTGACCAGCTTGGTAGGCGATAGGTCACTAACTTGATCTTGAGGTGAATATATACGCTTGCGCAGTGCTGCGCAACTAGAGGTCAAATAAATTTCACCTTGGGGTAAAATTTCTATGGAGATTTTGAACGGAACAGCTTTTGACCTTAAAGGTTTTTCCAATAGGTTACTTATGTTGATCGGTAGGGAAAACATCAGGTCATTTTCGCGCAGGGTCGGCGTGAGCGATGCGGTAACCCGCAAGTATGTCACCGGCGAAACAATGCCGTCCGTTGGCCTTGTCTCTCAGATCTGTGGTCATGACCCAAGTCTGTTCTTGTGGCTATGTCTCGGCATTGGTGAGCAGCCAGAGCAGGTCTCTGAAGCCGCCGCATCCACGTCTTATTTGGTACCTCCTGCTGATGAAACCGCTGTGGCTGAAGACTCTTCCTCCTACCGCGGCAAAATGCAGGACTACACCCTTGTCGATTGCTATCAGGTGTTTGCTTCTGCCGGTTTCGGGGCGACGGTTTCCGAAGAGCTGAAAACCGAGCCGATGGCGTTCCGCACTGAATGGCTCAAAAAAGAGGGTCTATCCCCCGACCGGCTGGCGGTGATCCGCGCCAAGGGCGACAGCATGGAGCCCACCATCAGCAATAACGACATCATCCTTGTGTGCTTGTGCAACGGCGATGCGTTGCGCGATGGCCTCTATGTGCTGCGCATTGGTGACAGCCTTCTGGTGAAGCGGCTGCAATTTGATGTGCTCGGCGGCATCAAGGTCATCTCAGACAACCCCGGCTATGAAACCCAAGTGGTCACCAAAGACCAGCGGGCCGATGTGCATATCGTTGGCCGCGTGGCGTGGGCTGGGAAAAAGTTTTAATAACTCAAAGAGGGATTTTTTAATGCGCTTGCTACTGGCTACCGTTATCAGCTGCATCCTGTTAACTGGTTGTGATAATTCAAGTCAACCCACTGAAACGGCGGCGGCTTCTGAAACCGTTACTGCCCCGGTACTTGATGAGGCGCTTATCCTGAGTGGCTCAGGATTAAAACCGGTCAAAAAATACAGCCTTGATGATGGGCATGGCTTTTACATGCAAGAAAGCCCTGTTGCATCTATAGAGTTCAGAACCTCCCCTGACCGTATCAACCTGTCGCTTAGAACATTTTCTGAGGCCGAGTTCAAAGAGAAAAACGAGATTGCACAAGACATGGTAACCAAGCTGGCTGCCGTGATAACTGGCACTGATGGTAAGTTCATTGAGCGCGCTTTATCTGGTGACATGAACCCCGGCAAAACAGTGATAAATGGATTGCCCGTCAACGTTTCTGTTGTTGAAAACAGTCTACTTGTAACCATCGATAAGTAATGACTGTCCGCAAACTCGATGACGGCAAGCCGCGCCCATGGCTTGCCGAAGTCTACCCCCAAGGCCGTGACGGCCCCCGCAAGCGCAAGCGCTTCGCTACCAAGGGCGAGGCGCTGGTCTGGGAGAAGTGGCTGCTCGAAGAGAGCAACAGCAACCCCTGGCTCGTCGCCAATAAGGTGGCCGAGGATAAGCGCCGCCTCTCCGACATCATCGAACTGTGGTACCGCCTGCACGGCCAGACGCTGGTCGCCGGTGATCAGGTCAGGCGCAAGCTTGGGCTGATGGCCGGCGCGATGGGTGACCCCTACGCTGTCGACTTCAACAAGGTTCATTTCGCGGCCTACCGCGAGGGGCGTCTCACCGGTTCCATCATCTTTCCCGGGCGATGCCGAGACAGGGCGGCTGGGGCCAAGACCGTCAATGATGAGCAGCGCCTGCTCAATGCGGTGTTCGGTGAGCTGATCCGGTTGGGGGAGTGGACTAATCCCCACCCGTTGACCGGGCTGCGGAAGGTGAAGACTCAAGAGAATGAAATGTCGTTCCTGACGGCGTCCGAGATCGAGCTGCTGCTGGCCAGCTGTGCCAAGTCTCGCGTTCCGGCACTGACGACAGTGGTCAAGCTCTGCCTGGCTACCGGCGCCCGCTGGTCTGAGGTACAAGGGCTGACCCGCGCCCAGGTGAGCAAATACCGGCTGACCTTCACCCAGACCAAGAGCAAGCGCAATCGCTCCGTCCCGATTTCACCCGAACTCTACGACCTGATCCCCAAGCGCGGCCTCTATGAGGGCCGATTGTTCCCCCCATGCTATGACGCATTCGAATACGCCGCCGACAATTCAGGGGTAAAATTGCCCGAAGGGCAACTTTCTCACGTGTTACGGCATACGTTTGCGAGCCATTTCATGATGAACGGTGGTAATATCCTTGTCCTACAGCGCATCCTCGGTCACAGCACCATCACGATGACCATGAGATACGCACACTTTGCCCCCGATCACCTTGATGACGCGGTCAGATTAAACCCTCTGGCCAGCCCTCACTCATAGGCAAAAAATGGCGGCAAAGTGGCGGCAGAATTACGTAAGCATTGCATAACACGGCGCACCACTGCGCTACAACCCTTTGTTTTAACTATAAGTCGTTGAGTTCATTACTATGCCTAAGAAATTTTATGTGTCGTGGGACAACCTGCAACGTGAAGCTCGCCGTCTGGCTCGTCGTCAACTGCCTGCCAACCAGTGGAAAGGGATCATCGCGGTCAGCCGCGGCGGTCTGGTACCCGCAGCCCTGATGGCCCGTGAACTCGGCATCCGCAACGTAGAGACCCTCTGCATCTCCAGCTATGACCATGACAACCAGCGCGAGCTGGTGGTTGTCAAGGGTGCGACCACTGCCGGTGACGGCGAAGGCTGGCTGGTAGTGGAAGATCTGGTGGACACTGGCACAACCGCCAAGGCCATCCGCGATCTCTACCCGAAAGCCAAGTTCATCGCCATTTTTGCCAAGCCGATGGGCGAGCCGCTGCTGGATGATTTCGAAGTTGCCATCCCGCAGGACACCTGGATCGAGCAACCGTGGGATATGGCGCTGGAGTTTGTCACGCCAATCTGCGACGAAGAGTAATGGTTTCACAGGGCTCCTTGAAGGAGCCCTGTTTTTTTGTGTATCAATCTGTTGCGGGGTGGCTGACGGGCAGTAAAAGTGGTTAAGATGAACCATTGCCTGATTGAAAGAGACATTATCTTGGACTTGAACGACGACCTTAATCTGACCGAAAAACTGTTCACCCGGGTCAAGAAGGTATTGGAAACTTCCGAGATCTCCAACTCCAGCCCGGCCGAACTGGCCGAGGCCGAGTCAGACGAGATGTTTATTGACGGCTCCATGTCAAAGAGCTGGTATCGCCTGCTGCGCCGCCCATCCTGGGCCTGGCAGGGGGCAGATCCGGTCGAGGTGGAGCAGACTCTGGCCCGCATCGCCATGGCGACCGGCGAGCGCACCCACGACTGCTATCTCGATACCATCAAGGGCTATGTGCCCGGCAACTGGATCTACGAGTGGAGTCAGGTGGCTGGCACCTATTTCAAGCAGGGCCGCGAACTGTGCGAGCAGGGCGATAAGGAAGGGGCGCTCAAGCAACTGCTCAAGGCTGTGCGCTACTACTCCATCGCCAGCTACCCCCATCTGAAAGATGACGAACTGGCGGATCAGGCCCAACTGCTCGGCAACATGGCCTATCGCGAAGCGGGCCGGCTGTTCAAGGTGCCGCTCAAAGAGATCCAGGTGCCATTTCGCGGCAAGAATATCCAGGGCTATCTCCACCTGCCGGCTACCGACAAGCCGGTGCCGCTGGTGATCATCAGCGGGGGGATCGACTCCCTGCAGCTCGATTTTCTCAACTTCTACCTCAAACGGCTCGAACCCAACGGCATCGGCATGTTGTCGCTGGATATGCCGGGTATCGGCTATGCCGAGCACTGGCCACTGGTGCAGGATACCAGCCGTCTCCACCAAGCGGTGCTGCACTACCTCTCCGAGGTGGCCTGGGTCGATCACCAGCGTATCGCCATGGTCGGTTTTCGACTGGCGGGCAATGTGGCGGCGCGGCTGGCCTTTATCGAGCCGTTCAAGCTCAAAACCGTGGTCTGTGTCGGGGCTGGGGTCAATCAGGTGTTTACCAATCAGGAGTTGTTTGCCCGATGCCCGCGCATGATGCGGGACAGTCTGGCCAACCGGTTGGGGGCCGATGCGGCCCAGTGGGATACCATGCGCACCAAGTGCCAGGTATTTTCACTGAAAACGCAAGGATTGCTCGGGACTCGCACATCGGTGCCGATATTAAGTATCGGACACAAGAGAGATTTCATCTGTCCCGAGCAGGATGTCCGGGCGTTGGCGTCGGCCAGCCGCAATGGCAAGGCCATCGTGTTTGACAAGCAACCCTTGCTGGAGGTCTATGACCAGGCGCTGGATGAGATTGTCGAGTGGTTGAAACGGCACCTGTGTGCCTGATATTGCGCTAAAAATCTGACGCCATCATCAGGTGGCGCGGCTTGTTTAACAGGGAGGTTAACATGTCTGAAAGAGTGACCTACAAGCGGCTGCTGCGGCAGTTTGCTGCCATTGGCCCCTATCTGCGCGAAGATCTCTGTGAAGAGGGGCGTTACCGCTTCGACTGTTTGTCTGTCTGCGTCAGCGCCAAACCGGCGCCGGACAAGCGGGAGTTCTGGGGCTGGTGGCTGGTGCTGGAGCAGGATGATCACCAGTTCCGTTATCACTATCAGTTCGGTTTTTACAATGCCGATGGCGAATGGCTCGACAAGCCGATCCCCAAGAAGCATCAGGTGGAGGTGGAACGCACCCTCAACCGCTTCTACAAGCTCATCAGCGACAAGTTGGCCGCACTTGAGTGTCACCTGTCTCCTGCCGAGCAGGTCACCAACGAGTTGACCGTAACGGCTGCCTGATCCCCTGAAGCCCTGCGAGTTGCATCTGTCACTCGCAGGGCTTCAGTTCTTTCTCCTCCCGTTTTTTCTCCTCTTCCACCGCACCATGAATTGCCTTGCAGGGCTCCATGGCCGTGGGTATAAAGATATTCCTTACTTTTTTAGCCTTTATGCTCCCATGGAAAACAGAACCATAGTCGTCAAGTTGGGCACCAGCGTGCTCACAGGGGGGTCTTCCCAGCTCAATCGTGCCCATATGGTCGAGCTGGTCAGACAGTGTGCGGCCTTGCACCGTCACGGCCATCGGGTCGTGGTGGTCACCTCGGGGGCTATCGCCGCCGGGCGTGAGCATCTGGGGCACCCGCCACTGGCGCCAACCTTGCCCAACAAGCAGATGCTGGCGGCGGTCGGTCAGACCCAACTCATTCGGGTGTGGCAGGATCTGTTCAACCTCTATGGCTTGCATATCGGCCAGATGCTGCTGACTCGCGCCGATCTGGAAGATCGGGAGCGCTATCTCAATGCCCGCGACACCATGCGCACCCTGCTCGATCACCGCATCATTCCGGTCATCAACGAAAACGACGCTGTGGCGACCGCCGAGATCAAGGTAGGTGACAACGACAACCTCTCCGCCCGCGCCGCCATCCTGGCGGATGCCGACCTGCTGATCCTGCTCACCGACCAGAAGGGGCTGTTTACTGCCGATCCGCGCACCAATCCGGATGCCCAGCTCATCGAAGAGGTGCAGACCATCGACGATACCCTGCGATCGCTGGCAGGTGACAGTGTCAGCGGCCTCGGTACCGGCGGTATGGCCACCAAGCTGCAGGCGGCCGATGTGGCACGTCGCGCCGGCGTCAACGTGGTGATCGCGACCGGCCAGATGCCGGAGGTGATCGGCCGTCTCGCCAAGGGCGAGCGTATCGGTACCCTGTTTCCGGCACTGGCCTCCCCGCTGGAAGGGCGCAAGAGCTGGATCCTGGCAGGCCCGCCCCCTCACGGTGAAGTCCATGTGGATCAGGGGGCTGTCGCCGCCATGAAGGAGAAAGGCTCCAGCCTGCTGCCCAAGGGGATCGTCGCGGTCAAGGGCGACTTTATTCGGGGCGATGTGGTGCGCATTCTTGATCCCAAGGGCGCCGAGCTGGCCCGCGGCATCTGCCGTTACGACCATCTGGAGCTGGATAAGCTGCGCGGCGTCCACTCGGACCAGATTGAGCAGGTATTGGGCTATGGCTACGGCTCTGTGGCTATCCATCGAGACGACATGGTGCTGCTCTAATCAGGGCGGCACGGCATGAACAAAGGGAAATGAGATGAGTCTGGAGAAAATGGGGCAGGCGGCCCGTGAAGCCGCCTATCAGCTGGCTACTGTCAGCACGGCGCAGAAGAACCGGGCGCTGGCCGCCATCGCCGACGAGCTGGAGGCGCGCAGTGAGCAGATCCTCGCTGCCAACGACAAGGATATCGCCGCCGGCCGTGAGGCGGGCCTGTCAGAGGCGATGCTGGATCGCCTGCTGCTCAATCCGGCCCGGCTGGCCGGTATCGTGGCCGATGTGCGCAAGGTAATCACGCTGGACGATCCGGTCGGCGCCGAAATGGATAGCCGGGTGCTGGAGAATGGCCTGCGCCTCTCCCGTCGTCGGGTACCCATCGGGGTTATCGGCGTCATCTACGAGGCGCGTCCCAACGTCACCATCGACATCGCCAGCCTCTGCCTCAAGACCGGCAACGCCAGCATACTGCGCGGCGGGCGCGAGACCTTTCACTCCAATCTGGAGCTGGTGCGGGTGATCCAGCATGCGCTGGCGGCCTCCGGCCTGCCCGAGGCGGCAGTGCAGTACATCGACAACCCGGATCGGGCGCTGGTGGCCGAGCTGCTGCGCCTCGACCGCTATGTGGACATGATCATTCCCCGCGGTGGTGCCGGCTTGCACAAGATGTGCAAGGAGAACAGCTCCATTCCGGTCATCATCGGAGGTTTCGGCATCAGCCACATCTTCGTCGACGAGAGTGCCGATCTGGTGCGCTCTCTGGCGGTTATCGACAACGCCAAGGTGCAGCGCCCCTCCGCCTGCAACGCCCTCGATACCCTGCTGGTACACGAGAAAGTCGCTTCGACTTTCCTGCCGCAGCTGGTCGCTCTGATGAACGAGCGCAAGGTGACGCTGGTCGGCGCGGCCAACGCCATGACGCTGCTGGCGGGCGCCGACAACCTGTGCGAGGCGGGGCCGGAGGATTTCGATACCGAGTGGCTGGGATTGACTCTGGGGGTCAAGCTGGTGGCGGATGTGAACGAGGCGCTGACCCATATGCGCGAGCACAACGCCGGCCACTCCGATGCCATTCTGACCAACGATCTGGCCAACGCCGAGCGTTTCGTCAACGGGGCCGGTTCGGCGGCTGTCTACGTCAACGCCTCGACCCGCTTCACCGATGGCGGCCAGTTTGGGCTGGGGGCCGAGGTGGCGGTGTCGACCCAGATGCTGCACGCCCGTGGCCCCATGGGGCTGACCGAGCTCACCAGCTATAAGTGGGTGGGGCAGGCTGATTACCTTAGTCGCGCCTGATAACAGTCTGTTTCACATACAAAAATGCCGACCACTTGGGTCGGCATTTTATTTGGCGGATATCGGGAAGATATCCGGCGCTCTGGTTACTCCCCCTGATAAAGCACCTTGTCACCGGATTTGAGCACATAGCCCTTCCAGGGGAAGAGGGTGTAACCGCTGCCCTGCCACGACCAGTTGCCTTCCATGCCCTGACGGGCAAGCTGGTGCTGCTCGCCGGTGGGCAGGGTCAGCTCGGCCTTGCTCTGATCTGTGTTGAACAGCACGAACGCGCTGCTGGTCTGGCTGGCATCGGTCGGATTGAGCCGGATGCCCTGCTCGAACAGGCGCACGCATTTGCCGGTCAGCGCTGACCACTGATAGCCCGCACTGCCGATACAGCCGTGGCTGTCGCGATCGCTGCCAACCAGATGTTGTTCCGGTGTACTGCATGCCGCCAGCAGCAGAGAGGCGGCCATCAGAGTCAAGGTTCGCATGGTTACTCCTGATCCTCTTCGAGGTTGTCCCGTTCAATGACGATATTGGAGAACCCCAGCTCTTTGAAGTAGTTCTCCCGGTAATCCTTCACGCTCTTCTTGTCGCGCCGGCACACCTGAGCCAGCTGAGCCTCCATGGCGTGGAAGCTGGCGAGATCGATCCCTTCGGCAGCGGCAACCGCATCATAGATGCTGTTGAACTTGTCGTTGGCATAGCCGATCGTTTTGGCCTGCTTCTTGTAGGTGTAGGTAATCTTGAACGCCATGGCGTTATTCCTTTGATTTGGCTTGCTTGCGCTGCACGTAGAGGTAGAGGCTCTCTACCTTCTCCCGGGCCCATGGGGTCTTGCGCAAGAACTTCAGGCTGGATTTGATGCTGGGCTCATGGGTGAAGCAGCGGATATTGATCTGCTGCCCCAGCTCTTCCCAGCCGTAGTGTTCGACCAGCGCGGTGACGATGGCTTCCAGCGTCAGCCCGTGCAGCGGGTTGTTCTTCTGCGAGGCGTTCGGTTGCTCGCTCATGCCTGCTCCGCCAGCCTGGCAAAGGGCTGACCCATGCGGGTGGTAACCCCGTTGGCCAGATGGGGTTCAAAACCGGCCAGCATGCCCGGGCCAAACAGGCAGACGACAGTACTGCCCAGTTTGAACAGACCCATCTCGGCGCCTTTCTGCAGGGTAATGGCCTCGTCGCCGGTGTAGTCCCAGCGCACCACCTTCTTCTCTTTGGTCGGCGCAATGTTGCCGGCCCAGATGGTCTCGATGCTGGCCACGATAGTGGCACCGACCAGCACCAGCGCCATGGGGCCGTGCGGGGTGCGGAAGGTGGCCACCACCCGCTCGTTGCGGGCAAACAGGTTCGGCACATTCTCGGCGGTGAGCGGGTTGACGGAGAAGAGATCCCCCGGCACGAACACCATGCTCTCCAGTACGCCATCCAGCGGCATGTGGATGCGGTGGTAATCCTTGGGCGCCAGATAGATGGTGGCGAAGTCGCCATCTTTGAACGGCGCAACCAGATCCTCATAGCCGCCCAGCAGCTCGCGAGCGCTGTAGTCGTGGCCCTTGGCCTGAATGATGCGACCCTGCTGGATCGGGCCGAGCTGGCTGACGGTGCCATCGACCGGCAGTGCCAGAGTCATGGCATCTTCTACCACGGGGCGGATGCCGGGCTTGAGCTCGCGGGTGAAGAACTCGTTGAAGCTCTTGTAGTGGGCCGGGCTCTCGTGCAGCGCCTCGCTCATGTCGACCTTGTACTGCTTGATAAAAGCCTCGATCACCCTGGTGGTGATGTTGCCCGCTTCGGCGGCGGCAAACTTGCCGATCAGACGGGAGAGGGCGTGCTTGGGCAGACAGTATTGACCGGCAATTTTCAGGTTGTCAGTAATGCTCATGTTCATCATCAACGTAGGTTAAACAGGGTCACAGGCGCGCCTGTTGGCGACCGTGACGGGCTTCCTGCATGGTTTCCAGGATGCGGTGATAGTTGTGGAAGCGATCGGCGCTGATAGCGCCCGCGTCGACCGCGGCGCGCAGGGCACAGCCGGGATCGTCCTTGTGGGTACAGTCGCGGAACTTGCAGCCACCCAGATAGTCGCGAAATTCGACGAAGCACCAGGTGATGCGGTCGGCTTCCAGATGCCAGAGGGCGAACTCGCGGATCCCGGGGGAGTCGATGAGATCGCCACCGCTCGGGAAGTGGTAGAGCCGCGCCGTGGTGGTAGTGTGCTGGCCGAGCCCCGAGTTTTCGGAGATCTCGCCTGTGAGCACATCCAGCCCCGGCATCAGGGCGTTGGTGAGCGAGGATTTGCCCACCCCGGACTGGCCGACGAAGATGCTGATCTTGTCGGTGAGCTTGGCTTTCAGCTCATCGAGCCCTTCACCGCTCTCGCAGCTCACCAGCAGCACCTCGTAATTGAGCTTGCGGTAGGTTTCGAGCTGGCTCTCGATGCGCGCGCGGGCCACATCATCCAGCATATCGACCTTGTTCAGCACGATGAGGGGGCGGATCTCCACATCCTCGGCGGCCACCAGATAGCGGTCGACGATGTTGGTGGAGAACTCGGGCATCACCGCCGAGACGATGATGATCTGGTCGATGTTGGCGGCGATGGGTTTGACCCCGTCGTAAAAGTCCGGCCGGGTCAGAACCGAGTGGCGCGGATGCACCGCCTCGATGACGCCGGCGATGGCGGCATTGAGGCCGGGACGCCACACCACCTTGTCGCCGCACACCAGACTGCTGATGCTGCTGCGCCGCAGGTTGCTGCGGTGGATGGTGCCATCGCTCGCTTCCACGTCCGCGTGCTGACCGAAACGGCTGATCACCACCCCTTCGATGGCCGGGCCAAACAGGGTGTCATCCACCTCTGTGGTGTGCTCTTTTTGCAGCCGACGCTCGCGGTTGGCCTGGACGCGTCTTTGTTGACCCAGATTGAGTTTTGCTTTCTTTGCCACTCGATTCGCCAGTTTATGAACAGATCCAAAGCCAGTATGATACATGCAAATTGGCAAAATTCCGCCATTCCTCCCAACAGAGAGAGTAATCATGACAGTCAGCGCGCAGAACCTGGTATGGATCGACATGGAGATGACGGGTCTCGACCCCGAAGAGAACGTGGTACTGGAGATTGCCACCATCGTCACCGACAAGGACCTGAACGTGCTGGCCGAAGGGCCGGTGATCGCCATCCACCAGAGCGATGAAGAGCTGGCCAAGATGGACGAGTGGAACGTCAACACCCACACCAAGAGCGGTCTGGTGAACCGGGTGAAGGCGAGCCAGCATGACGAGGCGAAAGCCGTTGCCGAGACCCTCGCGTTCATTCGCCAGTGGGTGCCGGAGCGCACCAGCCCGCTGTGCGGCAACAGCATCGGTCAGGATCGCCGCTTCATGGTCAAGCACATGAGCGATCTGGAAGCCTTCTTCCACTATCGCAACGTCGACGTCAGCACCATCAAGGAGCTGGTACGCCGCTGGCAGCCGGAACTGCTGGATCAGTTCAAGAAGAGCGGCACCCATCAGGCGCTGGACGACATCCGCGAATCCATCGCCGAGCTGCAGTTCTATCGCAGCCACGTATTCAAGATCTGATTCCCCGGCAAGGGTTTGTCATGCGCTGGCTGCTAAAATCGACAGTTCGGCCAGCTTTTGAGCGAACGCGCGTAACCAGACAAAAAAGCCCTTGCAATTGGAAGGACTGCTCTTATAATTCGGCTCCCGTACAGTAGCGCAAGCAACCAAATGCTGTACGGACTGTTTTAAGGTAGTTGCGGGAATAGCTCAGTTGGTAGAGCACGACCTTGCCAAGGTCGGGGTCGCGAGTTCGAGTCTCGTTTCCCGCTCCAAAAATCTGATGATGACACTGGTGCAAACCAGCCCGATGCGGGAATAGCTCAGTTGGTAGAGCACGACCTTGCCAAGGTCGGGGTCGCGAGTTCGAGTCTCGTTTCCCGCTCCAATCATCAGCCAGCCTCAAGACAACCAAATTGTTGCGGGAATAGCTCAGTTGGTAGAGCACGACCTTGCCAAGGTCGGGGTCGCGAGTTCGAGTCTCGTTTCCCGCTCCAAAAAATTTGTAAGTGATATTCCGATGCGGGAATAGCTCAGTTGGTAGAGCACGACCTTGCCAAGGTCGGGGTCGCGAGTTCGAGTCTCGTTTCCCGCTCCAATCACTTGCAGATGACATTCTGTTGCGGGAATAGCTCAGTTGGTAGAGCACGACCTTGCCAAGGTCGGGGTCGCGAGTTCGAGTCTCGTTTCCCGCTCCAAACATTTGTAAGTGACATTCCGTTGCGGGAATAGCTCAGTTGGTAGAGCACGACCTTGCCAAGGTCGGGGTCGCGAGTTCGAGTCTCGTTTCCCGCTCCAATCACTTGTAAATGACATTCTGTTGCGGGAATAGCTCAGTTGGTAGAGCACGACCTTGCCAAGGTCGGGGTCGCGAGTTCGAGTCTCGTTTCCCGCTCCAATATCTCTCCTTGAAGTTCATTAATCCAATATCTCAGTACACTCATTACCACATCCAGTTGGTAGAGCATGATCCGTGCTTGCCAAGGCTGGGGTCGCGAGTTCGAGTCTCGTTTCCCGCTCCAATCTCTCTTCGAAGTCCTCATAATCCCTTTGAATTGCCCATCACATCGCGCTGCGATGATTTGCCGTATCCGGCGTTTGCCCGGCTTCTCTCTTTCTTCCTGTACATCCCAAGTCATAAGAGCAAGCGGCGTGCTCCGCCCACAATCCATCCCGAAGATCGGGCATACCCCTGTGCGGTCGGCTAACAGGCTTGGCAGGGGCTGAATGACAGGCATGGGCTCGGTATAAGTTAAAACCGGGCCATTTAACCAAAACCCATAAATTTGATTTATAGCGGCCGGTGGAGGCCATAAACGGCTTGCAGGCGGGGATGGCAAGCCCGGCAAGAGCTCTGCCGATCGGGGAGGGGACATTGCGGGCAAAAAAAGCGGGCAAAAAAATAGGAGGGCCGATGGCACCTCCTGCATGTTCACTGGCGTGGCCTTAGATAACGGTGACGTTCTCGGCCTGCGGGCCTTTCTTGCCCTGGGTCACAGTGAACTGGACTTTCTGACCTTCAGCCAGGGTTTTGAAACCTGCGCTCTGGATGGAGGAGAAGTGAACGAATACGTCCGGACCCTGGGATTGCTCGATGAAGCCAAAACCCTTGGTTTCGTTGAACCATTTTACTTGGCCGGTGCGAATGTCAGACATGTGCAAAATCCTATCAATAACAAAATGAAACTAAGCCCTGTGGGGCTGCATTTGCCTTGCAGCAGGGGTTGGCTCATGACTGACCACGTCTCTTTGTCCCAGTAGCACGCAGAACAATCCCTGTCTAAAGCACAATCGATTGTACGTTAGCGCCGATCCTTGTCAATTTGACCCCTGTCGTTTTTTGAACAAGCTAAAAATATTGTGAAGTCAGTAGCTTATTTGGCAGGGATCGGGATGTAAAACGGGAGGCCGCAGCCTCCCGTTCTGTTTTACTCCTTGAGGACGAACCCTTCGCCCTGCCGGTCATAGCGATAGATGGCCTGACCGTAGGAGCGGATCTCGACCCGCTGAATGCGGCGGCTGTCATCCACCAGAATGAAGACGGAGCGGCCCGATTGCAGGCGGGTCAGCGGCCGATCCGGCCCCTCGATGGCGATCAGGCGACTGAGCTCGGCGCCCGGCAGCTCGAACTTGCGGAAGATGGAGAAGAGGGTCTCACCGGCCTGCACATCGTGTTGCAGCCAGGTGCCATTGACCTTCTCTTCGACCGGTTTGGCGGCGGCAGGCGCACTGCCCGTGGTGCCATTGCCCACTGTCATGGCTTGCGCCGGTACCGCCAGCGGCACTTCCAGCGAACCGGACGGCGGCGCTTTGGGCACGCTCGGGGCGGGTTCCCAGGCCAGCACCAGCAGCCAGAGCGGGATCAGGATCAGCAGACCTATGGTGTTCTTGCGCGGCAGCGGGCTGCTCAGCTTGAATTTGCCGGTGCTGGCACTCTGGCTGCGCGGGGCGGGCTGCTGCTCTTTCTTGCCAAATCGTTGGCGCAAGGACTCTGTTGCTGCATTGATACGATGGAGCAGGGATACTTGTGATTCGTCTTTGCGACGCTGCTGGGCTCGTCTGTTATGGCCACGTGGGCGACGGTCCGGGGTGGGCACGGCATTTACCTCTCACTGCATTGCCTGCCATCAGGCAAATTTCGCCGCCTATGGTAAACGGACTCGCCCCCGAGGGGGAGAGTCCTGAGGTGGAAAATTATCAGCTGAGACGAAATTGTCCCAATAATTGCTGCAATTTGTCGGCTGCCTGGCGCAGGGCCTGGCTGGCTTTGGCCGTTTCGGTCGCATCCTGAGCGATGTCGTTGGCCAGTGCGTTGGTTTTTGACAGGTTGCCGGAGACCGTCTCGGAGACCGAGCTCTGCTCTTCGGCGGCTGAGGCTATCTGGTAGGTCATGTCGTTGATGGTGGAGATGGCCTGATAGATGCTGCCAAGCGCCTCCTCCGCCAGGTCCGCTTCCCCCACTGCCTGATGGGTCAGCTGCTGGCTCTGGTTGATGGCGTTGACCGCGTTGGTCGAGCTGTGGCGGATCTTCTCGATCAGCTCCTGAGTGTTCTGCACTGCCTGCTGGGTGTTGCCCGCCAGTTTGCGCACCTCGTCGGCGACTACCGCGAAACCGCGTCCCTGTTCACCGGCCCGCGCTGCCTCGATGGCGGCGTTGAGCGCCAGCAGGTTGGTCTGATCGGCAATCCCCTGAATGACGGTGAGGATGCTGGTGATCTGCTCGCTGTCGTGGGCCAGCCCTTCGACCACTTCGGCCCCTTTACCGGCTTCTGCCGCGACCTTGTGCATCGACTGGATCACCTGCTGGAAGCGCTCCTTGCCCTGATCGGCGGCGCTTTGCGCCTGTTTGGCCGAGTCGGCGGTGTTGTTGGCGTGGGTGGCGACCTCCTGACTGACGTAGGACATCTCCTGCACCGCGGTCAGCATCTGTTCCATCTCGGCCTGATGATGCTGCAGGTTGGTGTCGGTCTGGCCGGCGATGCGGTCGGTATCGCCGGCATGGCGATTCACTTCGCTGGCCGTTTTCAGCACATCCCCGAGCAGCCCCTGCAGCTTGTCGATGAAGCGGTTGATCCCCTTGGCCAGATCCCCCAGCTCGTCCACCGAGCGGGTGTTGAGGCGCTTGGTGAGATCCCCCTCGCCATCGGCAATATCATCTACCAGGCTGACCATCTGGCGGATGGGGCCTGTGATGCTGCGGGCGATCATCAGCATGGTGACCAGCGCCAGCACCAGCACGATAAAGGCGCCGACCAGCTGTTGGGTCACGGCGGTGCGGTTCATCTCGCCCAGCTGGTTCTCCAGCTGATCGGCCCCCGCCAGCACCACCTGATAGGGCAGGGTGACGATGATGGCCCAGTTGCGGCTCATGCCCGGCACCATGATGGGGACCGAGATGCGAAACGAGTTGTTCAGCTCCTGACGCTGCAGTTCCGGCTTCAGATACTGCTGCCACTGGCTGCCCAGTACCTTCTCGGCGCTGCTGCCAAGCAGGCTGGCATCGCCGCTGGTGCCGGTGATGACGCCGGCGGCGCTGACGATCAGGGTTTCCCCCTTGCCGTCATAGATGTTGCTGTTGAGGGACTGGGCCTGACGGCTGATGGAGTCCACCGCCAGATCGAGCGCGGCGATCCCCCTGAACTGGCCATCCACCATGATGGGAGTGGTGATGGTGCTCACCAGCACCTGCTGGCCGTTGATATCCACCTTGAAGGGATCGATGAGGCAGGAGCGCCCCTCCCGCTTCGGGCAGGCGTAGTAGTCGTTGGCCGGGTTGCCGAAGCTGTCGGTCTCGCTCTTCTCGATGGAGAGCAGCAGGTCGGTGCCGACCTTGTCCTTGTCGCGATAGAAGTAGGGGACAAAACGCCCCTTGCTGTCACTGCCGAGCGCGGTCTGGCCGGCAAAGCTGGCATCCTGACTGTCGAAGCCGTTGGGCTCGAAGCCGGCGAAGGCGCCGTAGAGCTGGGGCTCAAGGGCGAGCTGGGCCTTGAGCAGGTCGGTGGCCTGCTGACGATCGAGCGGCAGCTTGCCCTGCTGTTGCTGGGCGAAGACGCTGGCCATCTGCTGGGTGTAGGAGAGCCCCTTTTGCAACAGCTGGGTGATGGTGGCGGCTTCGGCGCGGGCGTTGGCGCTGACCTTCTGCCATGCCTCCTGCTGCAAGGCGGCGCGGCTGGAGCTGATAGTCAGCTTCTGGGTCTGTTGACCGGAGTACTGGTTGAGCAGGATCAGGATGACCAGGGCTGTCGTCATGGCGATCCCGGCCATGACCAGTATTCGGGTCTGGATTGAACGGAACTGCATCGTCTCTTCCTTGTTCTTGTTGCGTGGGGCGTTGAGAGTTGTCTGGATATCGGCAGGAGGAGGCAGCTCTCCAGCGCTATGCATAGCAAATCGGAAATGGGGATTTTGTTCTGCGATCCCCTTCAAAGATCAGGGGGGCAGGGGGGCGTTGCGCAAATTAAACCTGCTACTTTGCCCTTTGCGGCTTCATGGTTTTCCCATCCGTGATTGTCGGTGCTAAAATGCGACGGTTTTTTTAACGAATTGGCCCAAGGCCCTCTACACAAGGCTTAAAGATGAAAGTCAAAACCCGTTTTGCTCCCAGCCCGACCGGCTTTTTGCATGTCGGCGGTGCCCGTACCGCACTCTATTCCTGGTTGTTTGCAAAGAACCAGGGCGGTGAGTTTGTGCTGCGTATCGAGGATACCGATCTGGAACGTTCCACTCAGGAGGCCATCGACGCCATCATTGAGGGCATGGAATGGCTGGAGCTGAACTGGGATGAGGGCCCCTACTACCA
Source organism: Aeromonas jandaei (assembly GCF_037890695.1). Classification (NCBI taxonomy): domain Bacteria; kingdom Pseudomonadati; phylum Pseudomonadota; class Gammaproteobacteria; order Aeromonadales; family Aeromonadaceae; genus Aeromonas; species Aeromonas jandaei. The sequence goes on from NZ_CP149571.1 coordinate 1,731,623, forward strand.
GACCAAGCGCTTCGATCGCTACAACGCGCTGATCGACGAGATGCTGGCTGACGGCCGCGCCTACAAGTGCTACTGCTCCAAAGAGCGTCTGGAAGCGCTGCGTGAAGGCCAGATGGCCAACGGCGAGAAGCCCCGTTATGACGGCAAGTGCCGCGACCACGCCCACGATCACCCGGCCGATGCGCCGCACGTGATCCGCTTCCGCAACCCGACCGAAGGTTCCGTGGTGTTCGATGACCACGTCCGTGGCCGCATCGAGTTCGCCAACACCGAGCTGGACGATCTGATCATCCGCCGTACCGATGGCGCGCCGACCTACAACTTCTGTGTTGTAGTCGATGACTGGGATATGGAGATCACCCACGTGGTGCGTGGCGAAGACCACATCAACAACACCCCGCGCCAGATCAACATCTACAAGGCGCTGAACGCGCCGGTACCGGAATTTGCCCACGTCTCCATGATCCTGGGTGACGATGGTGCCAAGCTCTCCAAGCGTCACGGTGCAGTCTCCGTGATGCAGTACCGCGACGACGGCTACCTGCCGGAAGCGCTGCTGAACTATCTGGTGCGTCTGGGCTGGTCCCACGGCGATCAGGAGATCTTCAGCCTGGAAGAGATGATCAAGCTGTTCAGCCTGGATGCCATCTCCAAGTCTGCCTCAGCGTTTAACACCGACAAGCTGCTGTGGCTGAACAACCACTACATGCGCAGCCTGGATCCGACTTATGTTGCCAAGCATCTGGCATGGCACATGGAAAACCAGAAGATCGACACCAGCAATGGCCCGGCGCTGGCCGACGTGGTCACCCTGCTGGCCGAGCGCTGCAACACCCTGGTCGAGATGGCTGCCCAGAGCCGCTACCTGTTCGAAGATTTTGAGGCGATCGACGAAGCCGCTGCCAAGAAGCATCTGCGCGGTGTAGCTGCCGAGCCGCTGGCTCTGGCCAAAACCAAGCTGGCTGCACTGGATAGCTGGACTACCGAAGCGCTGCACGAGCTGATTGAAGCGACCGCCGCCGAGCTGGGTCAGGGCATGGGCAAGGTTGGTATGCCGCTGCGTGTGGCCGTCACCGGTCTGGGTCAATCCCCGGCCATCGACGCCGTGATGGCGCTGGTGGGCAAAGAGCGCGTACTGGCCCGTATCGACCGCGCGCTGGCTTACATCGAAGCCCGCATGGCTGCCGAGTAACTGCTGCCGATGTGGCAGGCGAGGGGATAACCCTGCTCTGCCACATGCTGAATAGAAAAAATCCGAAACCACCGGTTTCGGATTTTTTTATGGCCATCGCACAGGCCGATAGCAAATCGGGGATAAAAAAATGCCAGTCAGCTGACTGGCATTTTTGTGGGCAGAAGCCTGACTTAGTGGCCGTCTACCCAGAAGAACTTGAGGACGAACAGCAGGGCTACTACCAGTACGCAGGGGTTGATTTCTCGCCAGCGACCGGTGCCCGCCTTCATCACGCAGTAGGAGATGAAGCCCACGGCGATCCCCTCGGTGATGGAGAAGCTGAACGGCATCATCACCGCAGTCATGAAGGCCGGTACCGCTTCGGTCAGATCTTCCCACTTCACTCGGGTCAGCTCGGAGCACATCAGCACGCCCACATAGATGAGAGCGCCAGCGGCGGCATAGGCCGGCACCATGGCGGCGACCGGAGAGAAGAAGATTGCCAGCAGGAACAGGATGCCGACCACGATGGCGGTCAGACCGGTACGGCCGCCGACGGCAACGCCGGAGCTGCTCTCGATAAAGGCGGTGACCGAGGAGGTGCCCATAAAGGCGCCGCCGACCGAGCTCACGCTATCGACCAGCAGTGCCTGCTTCATGCGCGGGAAGTGCCCCTTGTCATCAGCCAGCTTGGCGCGGTTGGTGACGCCGATCAGGGTGCCGGAGGAGTCGAACAGGTTGACCAGCATAAAGGAGAAGATGATCCCGGCGAGGCTGATATCGAGCGAGCCCATCAGATCCAGCTGGCCGAACACCGGCTCGATGCTGGGGGGCATGGAGACAAAACCCTTGAAGGTGACATCGCCAAACAGCCAGCCCAGCGCCGTGGTGACCACGATGGCGATCAGCACGGCGGAATGAACGCCGCGGGCGGAGAAGATGCAGATCAGGAAGAAACCGAGCAGACCCAGCAGGCAGGGCAGGGAGGTGAGGTTGCCCACGGTCACCATAGTCGCGGGGCTGGCCACGACGATCCCGGCATTGTGCAGACCGAGCAGGGCGATCAGCAGACCGATACCGGCGGTGATACCGACCCGCAGGGTGAGCGGAATGTTGCCGATCAGCCAGTAGCGCACCCGCAGCAGGGTGAGGATCAACAGACCCATGGCGCCCCAGAAGATGGTGCCCATACCCACTTGCCAGGAGTAGCCCATACCGGCCACGACCACGAAGGCGAAGAAGGCGTTAAGGCCCATGGCGGGAGCCAGCGCGATGGGCAGGTTGGCCAAGAGGCCCATCAGGATGCTGCCGATACCGGCGATGAGACAGGTGGTGACAAAGACGGCTTGGGTGTCCATGCCTGCCGCAGAGAGGATCTGCGGGTTGACGAACACGATATAGACCATGGTCAGGAAGGTGGTGATGCCGGCAATCAGTTCGGTGCGGGCGTTGGTGCCATGGCCCTTCAGGGCAAACAGACGCTCAAGCAATCCTTGCCCGGCAGCCTGTGTGGGGGCCTGTTGTGGTTGATTCATGTTGGATTCCAATAGGTGACGTGAAATAAGCAGCAGGCGAGCGGGCTCCCATCCGTGCGGGAGTGATGGCCCTGTTTCTGGTGGAGAAGTAACCAGACTCGTCCTGATACCGTGACAGCGCGCACATTTTTACACAGGCGACGCCGTTTACAAACCCCGGATCTGCGAAGCGGATCAATGAATGGAGTAAAAGATCAAACGTTTGCTTTTTCGCCAACAAAAAAGGTTCTCGTCGGAGAACCTTTTTGGCGCAGAGAGGGCAGAGATCAGAGAGTTTTGAAGTAGCGCTCCACCAGCTGGGCCAGCACCGAATCGAGCTGATCCTGTACTTCCCCCAGCTCGCGGCCGAAGCGGCGCAGAAAGAGGCTGGCCTGCTCCTCGCTCAGCTTGAGATCGTTGAGAAAGAACTCCTGCTCCGGCAGCTTCTTGTCGTAACGGGGGATCAGCACCCAGCTCACCAGCTCCGGCTCGACCGCTTCGAAGATCCTGGCGGCGGCAACGCAGAAGGTTTCGATGTGTTCCTTGCCATCCGGCCCGAGACAGCCGGGTTCAACCCGGATCTGGATGGTCAGTTTTTTGGTCATTTCAGTACATCCATGCAATGTTATCCGTCTTGGATTGTAAGCCAAAAGGCAACAGAAAGGGGAGCCGGGCTCCCCTTGTGACGCTGGTCGCAGCTGCGATGGTACGGCTTGCGCCGACCGACCGCTTACTTGGCGATACGCTTGTACTTGGCGCGGTGCGGCTGGATGGCCTCGGCGCCGTAGGTCTTCTTTTTCCACTCTTCGTATTCGGTAAAGTTACCCTCGAAGAACTCGATCTTGCCCTCATCCTGATAGTCGAGGATGTGAGTGGCGATACGGTCGAGGAACCAGCGGTCGTGGGAGATGACCATGGCACAACCCGGGAACTCCAGCAGGGCGTTCTCGAGGGCGCGCAGGGTTTCGATGTCCAGATCGTTGGTCGGTTCATCCAGCAGCAGCACGTTGCCGCCGGTCTGCAGCAGCTTGGCCAGGTGCAGACGACCGCGCTCACCACCAGAGAGCTCGCCAACCCGCTTCTGCTGGTCGGAACCCTTGAAGTTGAAGCGGCCGATATAGGCGCGGCTCGGGAACTCGTAGTTGCCGATGCGCAGGATATCCTGACCGTCAGCGACTTCCTCGAATACCGTCTTCTTGTCATCCATGCTGTCGCGGAACTGATCGACAGAAGCCAGCACCACGGTGTCACCCAGAGTGATGGCGCCGGAATCCGGCTGCTCCTGACCCGACATCATGCGGAACAGGGTCGACTTACCGGCACCGTTCGGGCCGATGATGCCGACGATGGCACCCTTCGGAATGGCAAACGACAGATCGTCGATCAACACCCGATCACCATAGGATTTGCGCAGGTTGGCCACTTCCACCACCTTGTCGCCGAGGCGCGGTCCGGGCGGAATGAACAGCTCGTTGGTCTCGTTGCGCTTCTGGTAGTCGTTGGTGTTGAGCTCTTCGAAGCGAGCCATACGGGCCTTGGACTTGGCCTGACGCCCTTTCGGGTTTTGACGAACCCACTCCAGCTCTTTCTCGATGGACTTGCGACGGGCCGCTTCGGAACTTGCTTCCTGCGCCAGACGGGCATCCTTCTGCTCCAGCCAGGAGGAGTAGTTGCCTTCCCACGGGATACCTTCACCGCGGTCCAGCTCCAGGATCCAGCCCGCTACGTTGTCGAGGAAGTAACGGTCGTGGGTGATGGCTACGACAGTGCCTTCGTAGTCGTGCAGGAAGCGCTCGAGCCAGGCCACGGATTCCGCATCCAGGTGGTTGGTCGGTTCGTCCAGCAGCAGCATGTCCGGCTTTTCCAGCAGCAGACGGCACAGTGCCACACGGCGGCGCTCACCACCGGAGAGGTGCTTGATCTTGGCATCCCAGGCCGGCAGGCGCAGGGCATCGGCCGCACGCTCCAGCTGGTTTTCCATGTTGTGGCCACCCTGAGCCTGGATGATGGCTTCCAGCTCGCCCTGTTCGCGGGCCAGCTTGTCAAAGTCGGCATCCGGGTCGGCGTAGGCCGCATAGACCTCGTCCAGACGGGCCATGGCGCGCTTCACTTCGCCAACGGCCTCTTCGACCGCTTCGCGTACGGTCTGCTCCGGATCCAGCTTCGGCTCCTGCGGCAGGTAGCCAATCTTGATGCCGGGCTGCGGACGGGCTTCCCCTTCGATCTCGGTGTCGATGCCTGCCATGATGCGCAGCAGGGTCGATTTACCGGCGCCGTTCAGACCCAGTACGCCGATCTTGGCGCCCGGGAAGAAGCTCAAGGAGATGTTCTTGAGAATATGACGCTTGGGCGGCACTACCTTGCCGACCCGGTTCATGGTGTAAATAAATTGAGCCATTGGCTAATTCTCTTCCTTTTCAGCAGGTTAATGTCTTGGCATTAACAGACTGATGTCGTGGTGGGGCCAGGTCGACACGCCGTCAACCGGGTTCCAAAAAACCCGTCGATTGTAAACCAACGGACGAGGGGGGGCAAAGGTGGCACCCGGCTGTGTCCCCCCTTTGCCAACAGGGTCACGCCTTGCTGCATCAGTCGTGCAATTTGGGCATGATGTGGGCTGCCGTTTTGTCCCGGAGCCCTCATGAACCCATCTCCTCAAGCCCCCCTGCTTGCCACCTTTTTGTGTGCCATGGGATTGGACGCCGCCCTGAGCGAAGCCCTCTGTCAGCGTTTGCCACGGCAGACGCTGCGCGCCGGTCAGGTGCTGTTGGCGCAAGGGGCCGAACAGGAGGCTGCCTTCTATATCGAAACGGGCATCGCCCGTGCCTGCCATTACACCCGGGACGGGCAGGAGCGCTGCAAGGAGTTCTACTTCGAGGGGGAGCTCTGCCTGCTTTACGACAGCTGGCTCACCGGGTCGCCCGCCCGCTATCAGCTGGAGGCGCTGACGGAACTGCAGGTGGTGCGGGTGCCAATCGCCCTGCTGGATGAGCCCATCTGGCAGCCGGTCTGCATGGCCCTGCTGCGCCAGCAGCTCGGTTACAAGGAGCGCAAGGAGGCGTTTTTGCTGCTCCACTCCCCCGAAGAGCGCTATCGGGAGCTCTGCCACACCTTCCCCCACTGGCCTGCACGACTGACCCAAGTGCAGCTCGCCAACTACATCGGCATCAGCCCGGTCACCCTGTCGCGGATCCGCAGGCGCATTAACACGGGTTAATGCCGCTCTCCGGCCATCCCCTCATGCTGCGCCATCCAAATGACAGACGAGGGGTGGATGATGTCGCTGTTTCTGTGGTCGCAACTGGTGGTGAGCCTGGCCTTGTTGCTCGATCTGTTGTCGTTTCAGTTGCGGGATCGCCGCAGGATCCTGGCCTGCTTGGCACTCTCCTGCGCCCTCAATGCCGGTCACTTTGCCTTGCTCGGGCAGTGGTCGGCCGCCTGCCTGTTGCTGCTGGCCAGCATGCGCTTTCTGGTGAGTATCTGGCTGGTTCGCCGCATCTTGATGTGGTTTTTCATGGGGTTGGCCTGTGCGGCTGCGCTGGCGACCTATCAGGGCGTACTCTCATTGGTCGGGCTACTGGCGAGCCTGCTGCAAACCCGGGCCGCGTTTTGCCCGGATGATCGCCAACTGCGGCGCTGGATGCTGCTCGGCACCCTCTGCTGGCTGGTCAACAACCTGCTGGTGGGCTCTCCGGTCGCCGCGCTGATGGAGGGACTGTTTCTGGTTAGCAATCTGGTGGGCTACTACCGCCACTATGGGCGCAGGGCATGTCCGGAGAGTTGATATCGGCGGAGGAAGAGAGCGTGGGGCACGTCCCGTCTGATAGAGATTACAAAGCAGAGAGGCCACCATAGTGGCGGCCTCTCTGGCTCATCAGGCTTTGTTGAAGCTGTTGATGAGTGCTTTTGCGTAATCAATGACGAACTGCTGGCAGTGGATGGCGGTCTGCGGATCGAACTCCTCGCCATGCAGATCGGTGTTGGAGAGCACCCGGATCCCGACAAATGGCACCTTGTAGGCCTCGGCTACCAGCGCGGCGGAGGAGGTCTCCATCTCTTCTGCGGCCGTGCTGTAGGTCTGATGCAGCCAGTTGATGCGGGCCACCTGCCGGTTCCACTCATCGGCAGTGCCTATGATGCCGGCAACTACGCGACCGTGGCGGTAACGGTCGGCCATGCCAAGGGCGCGGCCAACCAGCTCGGGATCGCCGGCAAAGGAAGAGTGCTCCACCAGCTTGCCGTTGTCGCGCAGGCGCATGGTGACATCGAAGTTGTGCCATTTGCTCGGGTCGACACCCTGCTCGGCCGACGTCAGGTCACTGCGATAGGCCCCCATATTGAAGCTTTTGGTGCCGATAACGATATCGCCCCGGTGCAGCGCCGGATCATGGCCGCCAGCCGTGCCCTGATTGATGACGAGGCGCGGATGGAAGCGCTCCATGGCGAGAGTGGTGGCAGCAGCTGCATTGGCCAGCCCCACTTCGGTACGAGAGATAACTACCGGATAACCCGAGATGGTGCCCTGCCAGTAGGCCCAGGCGCCGACGGTCAGCTCCTGCTTGTCCTTGAGGGTAGCCACCAGCGTCTCGACTTCGACGTCCATTGCCCCCTGGATCAGGATGGGGGCTGGCGCCGGAGTGGCCGCCATGATGGAGGAGGAAAAGAGTGCAAACAGCGTGAGCAGGCGCGAGCAACGTTTGATGAAATTCATGGGATACCTGTTGGTCTGGCAAGAAAGCGCCGGATCCTATCGAAAGGAAAACGATTGCGCAAATAATGATGCGTTTTTTGTCAATAGCGTGCAGCTAGTCGAACAGGTTCAGGGCTGCTTGTGGCCAGCGAAGTAGAGCACCCGTTTGACATACTCCCGGGTCTCGTCATATGGCGGTATACCGCCATAGCGCTCAACCGCCTTTTCACCTGCGTTGTAGGCTGCCGAGATCAGAACCCAGTCGCCATCGAAGCGGCGATCCAGCCACTTGAGATAACTGACGCCACCCTTGATGTTCTGTGCCGGATCAAAGGGTTGAGTGACACCAAAACGCTGCTGGGTTTCGGGGATCAGCTGCATCACCCCCTGCGCATTCTTGGCGGAGACGGCGCGGCTTTCGAGGTTGGATTCGGCAATGGCGATGGCCAGCACCAGCCGCACATCGACCTGATGGCGCTTGGCTGCGTGGCGCAGCATGGTGGCCAGCTTCTGTTTGCCCGGTGACTGGCGCGCCAGATAGGCCTCGACATTGAACGGTGTGCTGGGCAGGGCGAAATAACTCCCTTGTCCGCCGCGCATGCCGACACCGCACTGATCGCCCATGGGGGCATTGCCGACCCGCGGGTTGTAGTAGCGGCTGGCCTGCTGGTTGCCAAGGCGCATCGCCATGGCGAGATAGCTGTTGGCCATTTTCGCGCTGCGCACCGAGGCGGGGCCGGTGGCGAGCAGACGCCCGATCCGGAAGTAACCTTCGGGATTGCCGGTGCTGGCGGCTACGCAGTAGAGGGCAATCGCCTTTTGCAGATTGCCGCTGTGCTGGGCTGCCTGCCCCTGCCTGAGCGCCGTCATTGCCTTGGGGGCTTGTCTGAAATCCCTGCCCTGTGCCGTCTGCGGAATGCCCGCCAGTAGCGACGACAAAAAAAGCAGCAAAAACAGTCCGTTTTCGCTGATCTTCCCCATCGTTTATCTCCTGCTTGAGTAGAGAAGATATAGAGGAACATGGCTGCCATCGCCATGAAAGCAGTGGATCCTGTTGTTATAGCGGGGGGATTTCAGAGAGCAAAATGGTATGGAACTAACGGCATTGCGAGAGTTTCATACCATTTTTCATCGGGTTAGAAGTCGTGGTGATACTCATGCTCATCCAGGTCGGCGGGAGGAAGCGCGCGATAGAAGCTGCCAATTTCGCTGACAACCCAGAGCGAAAGCAGGATCAACATGCTGATAAGGGGAAGCAGGGTGTGGTTCTGGGTCAGGGCATAGGCCGCGATGGCGGCGCCAATCAGGAGAAGGGTTCGGATCATGAGGTGGCTCCTTGTCGTCATGGGGGTGTTGCGTGGCCACGGACAGAGCGCCTGGGGTCGGGAGTATCTCCCGGGTGGCACGAAGCGAAGTTATTATATCGCGTCATGCCGCTGCCGGTCCGTGGTGTCATCACACTTTCCATAGTCATGGGTTTCGTATCGAGTTGGGCCCCGCCAGATGCGGGGCCAGTAATGGTTTGACGGTTAGAAGAAACCGCCGTTGTTATCGTCACTGTCGGTCCAGCCGCCACTCTGGCTATCGTCGTCGAGAAAACTGCTGCCAACATCGGGAGGTGAATCCCAGCCGTCCCAGCGTACCGGTTCCGCATCGACCGGATTGGCGATGGGCGCTGGCTCTATGATGTCGATGATCTCCTCGGGCCGGTTGCTGTGAAACAGTCCGCCGATCATGTCGGCCAGCATGACTCCACCGGCAACCCCGGCTGCGGTTTGCAGGGCGCCACCGAGAAAGGAGCTGGTACGGGAAGCGGGTTGGGCAGGCGCAGTTGCCGGTGGCGGCGTGAAGCGCGGGGGCGGAGTGCTCTCGCCACCAAACAGGCCGGAGAGAAAACTGCCGCCGCTCGAACTGCTTTGGCTGGCCTCCAGCTCCTTGACTCGCTCGTTGAGGCGGGTAAGGGCAGCCTGCTGGATCAGCAGCGCCTGGGTCATGTAGTAGGGGGCATCGGGCTGCTCTGCCAGATGCTGGCGGATCAGCTGATCCGCTTGTTGGTCTCGCTTGCTATCCCTGGCTTGCGCTTGCTTGAGGCGGTCGAACAGTCCATCGATCAGACCCTGTTCCTGCTGTTGCATCTCAAATCCTCGCTATGGTGCGCAGACAGTGCGTTCAGCCATCCTAAAACGCGTGGCAAGCCAGTGGTACCGGATTAACTCATCGGCGACCAAGGGCTGCAGCCCGACAATTTGACGCGCCGGGTTGGTAGTAGTCGAGATACCAGCGGACGAACGCGGCGACCCCCTCCTTGATCGAGGTGGCGGGGCGCAGGCCGGTGAGGGTATGGAGGGGCTCGCTATCGGCCCAGGTAGCGTGCATGTCGCCCGCCTGCATCGGCAGCATTCGCTTGATGGCAGGTTTGCCGAGGGCCTCTTCCAGCGCCTCGATAAAGTCGAGCAGCCGCACCGGCTGACCATGACCGATGTTGAGGATGCGGTAGGGCGCGGCGCTCTCGGCAGGAGTCTGCTCGCTGGCGTGCCAATCGGGATTGGGACGGGGCGGCCGGTCGGCGACGGCGAGGATCCCTTCGACGATGTCGTCGATAAAGGTGAAGTCGCGGCTGAGATCGCCGTGGTTATAGACGTCGATAGGCTCGCCCGCGAGGATGGCGCGGGTGAACTTGATGATGGCCATGTCGGGCCGTCCCCAGGGGCCGTAGACGGTGAAAAAGCGCAGCCCCGTGGTGGGCAGGCCATAGAGAGCCGAGTAGGCGTGAGCCATCAGCTCGCCACTCTTCTTGGTGGCAGCGTAGAGGGAGACCGGGTGATCCACCGGCTGCTCGGTGGTGAAGGGCATCTGGTCGGTCAGACCATAAACCGAGCTGGAGGAGGCGTAGAGCAGATGCTGGATGCCGTGGTGGCGGCACCCCTCCAGCACTGTCAGCATGCCGGTGAGGTTGCTGTCGGCGTAGGCAAACGGGTTTTCCAGCGAGTAGCGTACCCCCGCCTGAGCCCCCAGATGGATCACCCGCTCGAAGCCATGACGGGCAAAGAGAGCCGCCATCGCTTCGCGATCCGCCAGATCGACCCGTTCGAAGTGGAAATGGGGATAGCTGGCCAATTGTGCCAGTCGCGCCTCTTTCAGACTCACCTCGTAGTAGTCGTTGAGGTTGTCGATACCCACCACCCGATGACCTGCCGCGCAGAGCCGGCTGGCCACGTGAAAACCGATAAAACCGGCGGCCCCGGTCACCAGCCAGCTCATGGTTGCACCTGCGCGAGAGGAAGGTGAGGGCGCCCTATGGCGTAGTAGCAAAAGCCCTGCTGGTGCAGGCGAACCGGATCGTAGAGGTTGCGCCCGTCGATGATGACGGGGCTGGCTAGCAGGCTCTTCATCCGGGCAAAGTCGGGGACGCGGAAGGATTGCCACTCGGTGCAGATGAGCAGGGCATCGGCCCCCTCCAGTGCAGATTCCTGAGTCGGGCAGAGCAGCAGATCCGGTCGCTCGCCGTAAAGTTCGCGAGCGCGAGCCATCGCCTTGGGATCAAACGCCTGCACCCTGCCGCCAGCGGCCCAGATGGCGGCCAGCAGCGGGCGGCTCGGCGCTTCGCGCATGTCGTCGGTGCCGGGCTTGAACGCCAGTCCCCACAGGGCAAACGTGCGGCCGCGCAGATCCGGGCCGAAGTGACTCAGCAGCCGCTCAGCCATCTTCTGCTGTTGGCGCTGGTTGACCTGCTCGACCGCAGCGAGCAGCGGGGTGTCGCAGTCGACGCGGCGGGCTGTGTGGAGCAGGGACTGGATATCCTTGGGGAAGCAGGAGCCGCCATAGCCGCAGCCCGGGTAGAGGAAGTGGTAACCGATGCGGGGATCGGCCCCCATCCCCTGGCGCACCGCCTCGATATCGGCCCCCAGCTCCTCGGCGAGTGCCGCCATCTCGTTCATAAAGGAGATGCGGGTGGCCAGCATGGCGTTGGCGGCGTACTTGGTGAGTTCGGCACTGCGCAGATCCATCACCACGATCCGGTCGTGGTTGCGGTTGAAGGGGGCGTAGAGGGCGCGCAACTGCTCCTGCGCCGCCTCGCTGTCACAGCCGATGATGATGCGATCCGGCCGCATGCAGTCGCTGACAGCCGCCCCCTCCTTGAGAAACTCGGGGTTAGCCGCCACGTCGCAGTCGAGAGCTACGCCACGCTCCGCCAGCCGGGCCTGAATATGTTGCCGCACCTGCTGCGCCGTGCCGACCGGCACAGTGCTCTTGGTCACCACCAGCTTGGGGCTGCTCATCAGCCGGCCTATGGTGTCGGCCACCGTCAGCACATGTTGCAGATCGGCAGAGCCATCCTCATCTGCGGGTGTGCCTACTGCGATGAGCAGCAGGTCGGCGTGCTCGACTCCAACGGCGGGGTCGGCAGAGAAGTGCAGACGACCGCTGGCCAGATAGCTCTCGACCAGCGGGGCCAGCCCCGGTTCGTAGAAGGGGATTTGGCCCTGCCGAAGCGCGGCGATCCGCCCCTCATCCACATCGATGCAGCAGATCTGATGGCCCACCTCGGCCAGAACGGCGGCCTGAACCAGCCCGACATAGCCTGTGCCAAAAATGGTGACCTTCATGGAAAACGCCTCTTGCTGCGGATGGGATGCGGGGTATCAGAGGGCGGCATGCTGCATCTTGGTGCAGCGAGTGTCAATGCCGGATGACAGGCACCAGAATGGGGCGTGCAGCCCTCTTGTTGTGATCATTTTCACAAAAAATAGACTGGGCCTCATAACGAAGCCCTGCCGACAGGGCTCGCAGCCCGCCGAGCACGGCTGGCGACAGACACTCTCTCTTTACTTCGCTTGGATACAGGTTATGGACAACACCTCGACTCGTACTGCCCATCCCGTCTATGAGGATGTGCTGGCCCTGCTGACCGCGGCAGGCTTCGTCTCCCTCGGCATCTTCCTGTTTCATCAGGTGGGCCTGCTCACCGGCGGCACCGCCGGGCTGGCATTGCTGCTGCAACAGGTAACGGGCATCAGCTTTGGCCTGCTCTTCTTCGGCATCAATCTGCCCTTCTACGCGCTCGCTTGGCTCAGGATGGGGCCGCGCTTTACCCTCAACACCTTCGTCTCGGTGGCGGCGGTCTCCTACATGACCGATCACCTCAACGGCGTGTTGCAGATCGGCAAGATAGAGCCGCTCTATGCGGCGCTGATCGGTGGCACCCTGATCGGTATGGGGCTGCTTATCATGTTTCGCCACAAGTCGAGTCTGGGGGGCTTCAATATTCTGGCGCTCTTTATTCAGGATCGCTTTGGCATCCGGGCGGGCAAGCTGCAAATGGGGCTCGATTGCGCCATCGTCATCGCCTCGTTCTTCGTGGTGCAGCCCTGGATTCTGGCCCTCTCCATCGTGGCGGCGGTTATCTGTAATCTGGTGTTGACACTCAACCACAAGCCGGGGCGCTACCAGATCGCCTGACGGTTGGCAGATTGACCCGATAGCACGAGGCGGCCAGAAGGCCGCCTCGTCTGTTTCTACCCTGGCGTCTGTTCGCTGCGCCTAGCTCGCCTGTTCCAGCCTGCTGTCACCGTTCGTAGCGTTGCTACTGATGGAACTGCCGCTGATGGCGTGACTACCGACGGCGAGCGGGGTGTGACAGGCCACCTGATGATGGGCCTCATCACACGCCTCCAGCCTGGGCGCTTTGCTTTTGCACAGCTCGGTCGCATGGGGACAGCGCTGATGGAAGTGGCAGCCGCTTGGTGGCGAGATGGGGGAGGGCACATCGCCGGTCAGCAGAATGCGCTGGCTGCGCCTGCGCGGGTCCGGTACCGGAATGGCGGAGATCAACGCCTGGGTATAGGGGTGGCGCGGCGCCAGATAGAGCGACTGGGCATCCGCCAGCTCGACGATCCGTCCCAGATACATCACCGCAATCCGATCCGAGATATGTTTCACCACCGACAGATCGTGGGCGATGAAGATGATGGAGAGGTTCATCTCCCGCTGCAGGCTGAGCAGCAGGTTGACGATTTGCGACTGCACCGAGACATCGAGGGCCGAGACTGCCTCGTCGCATACCAGCAGTTTGGGCTTGAGGGCGATGGCGCGGGCGATGCCGATCCGCTGGCGCTGACCGCCGGAAAACTCGTGGGGGTAGCGATCCACCGCACTGCCAGGCAAGCCCACTTTTGCCAGCAACTCCTGCACCCAGCCGCGGCGCTGCTCAGTGTTGCCTTTACCGTGGATGATAAAGGGCTCCTCCAGGATCTGGCCCACGGTGTGGCGGCTGTTGAGAGATTCTGCAGGATCCTGAAACACCATCTGCATCTCCTGACGCAGGGATCGCATCTCTTTCGGGCTGAGGGCGGTGATGTCGCGCCCCTCGAAGGTGATGGTGCCCGCGGTCGGCTCGAACAGCTTGAGCAGACTTCGCCCGAGGGTGGATTTGCCGCAGCCCGATTCACCCACCAGCCCCAGCGTTTCTCCCTGTTTCAAGTCGAAGCTGATGCCATCCACCGCGTGAACCGTATATTGCTTGCGCAGGAACCCGCCTCCCAGCCGGAAGTGCTGTTTCAGATCCCTGACCGATAACAGAGTGCTCATGGGGTCAACTCCTTCCAGTAGTGACAGGTGACATGGTGGCGCGGATTGAGTTGCTCCACCGCCGGAATGGCACTGATACAGAGATCGGTCGCGTGGGGGCAGCGGTTGGAGAAGCGGCAGCCAGCGGGCATCTCGTGCAGGGCTGGCACCTGTCCCTTGATGGTCTTGAGCAGGCTCTTGGGCTCATCCTCGAGGCGCGGGATCGAGCTCATCAGGCCGTGGGTATAGGGGTGGCGGGGGTGGTCAAACAGCTCGAACACGTCGGCCTGCTCTACCGCCCGCCCGGCATACATCACCACCACTTCGTCGCACAGCTCCGCCACTACCCCCAGATCGTGGGTGATAAAGATGATGGCCATGCCGGTCTGGGCCTGCAGCTCTTTCATCAGTTCGAGGATCTGGGCCTGAATGGTGACATCCAGCGCCGTGGTCGGCTCGTCACAGATAAGCAGGTCTGGCTCGCATGAGAGCGCCATGGCGATCATCACCCGCTGGCGCATGCCGCCGGAGAGGTTGTGGGGATAGACCGCAAAGCGCTGGGCCGGTTCCGGGATACCCACTTTCTGCAGCATGGCGATGGCCGCGGCTTTGCGCTGGGCCTTGTCATACTCGGGGCGATGGAGGCGAAACACCTCCATCAGCTGCTCCCCCACCGTCTGCACCGGATTGAGGGCCGTCATTGGCTCCTGAAAGATCATCGAAATGCGGTTGCCGCGCACCTTGTACATCTGATCCGGCGCAAGCGACAGCAGCTCTTCCCCCTGAAAGCGGATGGAACCGGCGACCACCTGACCATGGGGCTTGGGCAAGAGCCCCATGATGGCGAGCGAGGTGACGCTCTTGCCGCAGCCGGACTCGCCGACGATCCCCAGCGTTTGACCCGGGGCCACCTTGAAGCTGACCCCGTCGAGCACCTTGATCTTGCCGTCGTCGACGGCGAACTCCACCTCGAGATCGCGTACTTCGAGGATTGGGGCTGGGTGCTGGCCGTTATCAGCGGCGAACTCCCCCCCGTTATCCGGTACGTCAAGAATGGGGGCCTGGGTGTTGGGCATAACGGCTGCTCCCTTCGCAATGGCCTGAATATCAATGACGTGCATAGGTCTTGTCGAGCAGGTTGATGGGCGCCAGCGCCTCCCCTGCCTCCTTGGCGTTGCGGGTCTCTTCCTTCACCTTGGGATCGAGCCAGAGCAAACCGCCGCTACTGTGAGGATAACCATCCATCGGCCAGTAGAGCAGATCCGGTGTGTTCTTGGTGGCAGGTACCTCCGGCAGCATCACATAACGCCAGCTGCTTGCCCGCACATAGTTGAGCTGCACCCCGGGCACGAAAATGGCGAGATCATAGATGCGCTGCTGGATCTGCTGGGAGAGCTTGGCCCGCTTGGCCATGTCGAATTCGACGTTGTAGGCGTCGATCAGCGCGTCGAGCTCCTTGTCAGCCACGTTGAACAGGTTGTTGGTCTGCGGTTTGTTGGCATTGGTGGAGTGGAAAAACTCCCAATATTGCGGATAGAGACCGCCGCCGCCCCAGCCGAGCCAGGCCGCTTCGTGTTTCTTCTCCAGCATCACCTTGAAGCCGGTGGCGCCATCCACCAGATTGAGCTCCAGGTCCAGACCCGCCTTCTTGGCCTCCTCTTTCAGCACGGTCAGCCGCTTGGAGTGCTCCTGACTGGTGTAGGTGAGCGCCAGCGTGAGCCTTTCCCCCTTCTCATTTTGCAGGATGCCGTCAGGCCCCGGCTTGTTGTAGCCGCCCTTGGCAAAGTACTCCCGCGCCTTGCCGATGTCATAAGCCCGCTCCGGCAGCGTGATGTCAGTGAACTCGCCAAAGCCCGAGTCGAAGGTGGTGGCTCTGTCGTAGTCGCCGCGCAGCACGGTTTTAATCATCTTGTCGATGTTGAAGGCGTGCTGGATGCCGAGGCGCACGTTTACGTCCGCCAGTTTGGGGTTGGCCACATTGAGGTGCACCCCCTGACCGCCCTGTTTGGTGTCGGTCATGGCCATCACCTTCTGCACGTACCCCTTCTTGTACTCAGAGGTGACCGCTTTTTCATGCCACCAGTTGGGCAGGATCATCTCGAAGGTATCGATCTCCCCTTTCAGGAAGTGACGGAAGGCGATGTTATGGTCGCGGATCACCTGCACCTTGATGGTGTCGATGTTGAATCTGTGCTGGTTGTAGCGATCATCCTTTGCCCACCAATCCTTCTGCTTGCTGAAGGTAACCGACTTGCCCTTCTTGACGTCGCTGATCACGTAGGGACCTGTGGTGGGCACAACGGCCCAGTTGTACTGCTTCACCCAGTTGGGGGTCAGCTTGTAGTAGTGCTTGGGCTGGGGCCACAGCTCGGTGGTGTTGAGCAGGTCCATCTTGGCCTTGCGGTTGCCTGCTTTGACCAGAATGGTGTGGTCATCGATCTTCTCTACAGCTACCACTTCAGTGGTGTAGTAATTGTTGAACCATGGCCCCTTGATGTGTTTGGAACGCATCATCTCGTAGCCGAAGGTGTAGTCATCGGCATTTACCGGCTTGCCATCCGACCATTTGGCGCGTGGATCCAGCTTGAAGTAGACGGTTTGGCTGTCTGGCGCGATGGCCCAGTGGGTCGCCAGCGAGGGAATGGGGTTGCCGGTATTGGGGTGGAAGCTGATGAGCCGCAGCTGGTTATCGAGAATAAAGGAGCGGAACGAACCGTTGGAGTCAGGCCCCACGGTGCGAAACGTCAGCGGAAAGCTGTCCACAAACATATTGAGGCTGCCGCCCGGCAGCGCCTTGGGGGAGGCGAACACAGGATCCGTGTCGTTGGTCTCCCATTTGAGATCCGCGGGCAGGCTGGCCGCCCAGACCCAGGATCCGTTTACCAGCACAAAGAGAGCACCTATCCATTTGATTTTATTTTTCATGTTTGACTTCCAGGTCTGGCCCCTGCACTGGGGGTCTTGATTGATAACGGGATTATCCCTTGCCCCGGGACCGCCGGTGGGGGTGGTTCGTCCTTCATTAATGACTGTTTGTTACCCGGCGCCTGCCGATGCGCGTTGGTAGCGGCTGGCTTACTGGTAACGGGTAAATTTGCGCGGATCGAATGCCTCGCGGATCGCCTCGCCGATGAAGGAGACCATGATCAGCACCAGACTCACCGCTGCCACCACCGAGCTGACGATCCAGATGGCGTCGAGATTGTTGATCCCCTGCGAGAGCAGCTCTCCCCAGCTCGGGGTTGGTGGTGCCAGCCCGAAGCCCAGATAGTCGAGTGCCGTCAGGGTGGAGATATTGCCCACCACGGCGAACGGCGCCAGTGTGACGATCATCATCAGGGTGTTGGGCAGGATGTGGTGGAAGATGATCCTCCCGGTGGTCGCCCCTTGCGCCCGCGCCGCCATCACATAGTCCCGCGCCCGCTCCTTGTAGGTGAGGGTGCGCATATACCAGGTGATCCCCATCCATCCGAACAACACGTTGATGGCTACAAACAGGCCGAAGTTGGGTTTGGCTAGCGACACCAGAATCATGATGACGTAGAGAAACGGCACCTGGGACCAGATCTCGATAAAGCGTTGCAGGATGAGATCAAAGCGGCCGCCAAGAAACCCCATCAGACAGCCGATGGTGACCCCGATGGCGTAACTGGCCGCCAGCGCTATAAAGGCAAAGCCGATGGCGATGCGAAAGCCGTAGACCAGCCGTGCCAGCACGTCGCGACCGCTGGCGTCGGTGCCGAGGAAGTGGCGCTCAGCCATGCTCGGAGCATAGGGCGGGTAGGCATCCTCCTTGAAATCCTGCTCGTAGGGGTTCCAGGGTACCGGTGGCAACAGCACCCAGTCACCCTGACCCTCTGCTGAAAACTTGGCCTTGAGCTGGCGGTAGTTGGTTTCGTACTCATAATCGAGCCCGAACTGCTGACCGGGGATCACATCGCCATAGGTGGGGAAGTGCAGTTGGCCCTGATAGCTCACCATCAGCGCCCGGCTGTTGACCAGCAGCTCTGCCAGCAGGGAGAGTAGTACCAGCGCAGTGAAGATGATGAAGGAGTAGTAACCGCGCTTGATCGACTTGAAGCGCTTGAGTTTTTTCAAGGTAACCGGATTGAGCTTCATGATCAGTCTCCAAACCGCACGCGCGGATCAACAAGGGCAACGCAGATATCGGAGACGATATTGCCCATCAGCATCAGCATGGAGGTGATGGCGAGAATGCCCATAACGGTGGGGTAATCCCGCTCGACGATCGATTCATAACCGAGCAGGCCGATGCCGTCGATGTTGAAGATGGTCTCGATGAGAAAAGATCCGCCAAAGAAAACGGTAAGCACAGACCCCAGGTGACTGGCGATGGGGATGAGGCTGTTGCGCATGGCATGGTCGGTGACCGCCTTGCGAAACGGCAACCCCTTGGCCACGGCGGTGCGCACATAATCTGCCGACAGGTTCTCCATCAGGCTGTTTTTCATGGTCATGGTGAGGATGGCGAAATCCCCGATGGCGTAGGCGATAAGCGGCAGCAACGCGTGGGCAAAGACAGTGCGGATCTGATCCCAGCTGCTGGTCATCGAGTCGTACTCGTCCCCCGGAAAACCGCCCATCGGCAGCCACTCCAGATGAAACGCAAAGACGGTGATGAGAAAGATCCCCACCACGTAGGCAGGCAGGGCATAGGCCATGTAGATGAGCATGGAGCTTAACGAGTCGAAGCGGCTGTTGTGCCTGAGCGCCTTGGCCACCCCGAGCGGGATGGAGACCGCATAGCTTAGCAGAAAGGTCGCCAGTCCGAAGAAGGCGGTGACGGGGAGCCGATCCTTGATGAGATCCCATACCGGTTCGTAATAACGGGTTGATTCGCCCAGATCGAGTACCGCCAGCTTTTGCAGCCATTCCCAGTAGGCGATCAGCATTGGCTTGTCGAGACCATAGAAGGCCTTGAGCTCCTCGATCTGTTCATCGGAGAGGGCCTGAGCCCCCTTGCTGCCACTGGCGCGGCCAGATTCATTCTGGGAAACCTGGGCTTGCAGTAGCATGCGCTCGACCGGACCGCCCGGCACGAAACGGGTGATGGTGAAGACGAGCAGGGTAATACCGAGAAACGTCGGGATGATCAAAAGCGTCCGGCGTAGGAAATACGACAGCATGATGGAACCTCGTCCTTGTTGTTCTTTTTGTGACCAGTCAAATCCGGTGACGGGCCTGTCCTTCCTGGAATTACGCGCTGGATTGGTTGCCAAACAGCAGACAATCCGCTTGGCCACTGTAAAAGCTCTGCAACAAAAATCAAGTACAAGAAAATGGAAAACTGGGAAAAATGACCCGCTGAGACCCAAATTACCGAGAAATGATGTTTTTTATCTGAAAAGCGAAAATAAAAACAAAATGCTACTACTCAACATTATTTTAAAAAATATAAATAGCTGTTTATTTTAACTTTTAGCAAATATAAGCATTTGATTTAAATTGCATTTGTTGGGGTTGGTGAAATTGAGTGAAAACGATATCATCTCGATGGTTATATCTGTTATCCCTATGAAACAGGTCAGGTTCAAGCCTCATGAAGTTAGTGTTTTATTCTTATTAAGGCCGGTAAGTCGAAATAAGATATAAATAGACAGCACGTTAACTAATAAGTTCATCAATTTTTAATTCAGCGCCATTCACTGCATTTAACAATGCCTTTACATTGGTTTGGTCGTATTTGGCAGAATTATTCACTAATTATATCGGTCGAAATTAATACACTCCGCTTATTCTAACGTCTGACCTCACCACACCCATGCTCCATTGACGCCGCTAGTCAAAGATTGATAAGCCTTACGCATCGCTCCAAAGAGGGCGGTATCAGGAAGCAAACAATAAACAACCAGGAAGGATATAAGCGATGCTTAGGAAGAGCAGAATCTCTGCTGCGATTGCGTTCGCCTTGGCGAGCCTTGCGGCAGTCCCATCTGTATCTGCCGAAGAAGGGCAGAACGTCGAAAAACTGCAGAAAATCAAGGTTACTGGCTCCCGTATCTCCCGTGTCGATGTCGAGGGCGCAACTCCTGTTGTTGCTGTCAGCAAGGTTCAGATCGAACAGTCTGGTCAGCAGACTGTGGCGGATTATCTGAAACAGGCCTCTTACAACTCCTTCGGCGGTTTCTCCCCTTCATCCGGCAGTTCTGCCCAGTCACAAGCCACCGTTGGTTTGCGTGGCCTTGGGGAAGATCGCACCCTGGTGCTGCTCAATGGCAAGCGAATTGCTGGCTCTCCTACCATGGGAGGCACTGCCATCAACCTCAACACCATCCCAATGGCGGCGGTTGAGCGAGTGGAAGTGAACCTGGATGGCGGCTCCGCGCTCTACGGTTCTGATGCCATCGGTGGCGTTATCAACGTGATCCTCAAAGAGGGTTTTGAAGGCTTGTCATTCCAGGGGCGTGTCGGTTCCCCAAGCGAAGAAGGTGGGGATGAGAAGAGCGGTTCCATCGTCAGTGGCGTTTCGGGTGAGAAGGGCGCCTTGATGATGGTCTACGAGCACGATGTCAAAGACGAGATCTACTACAAGGATCGTGACTATCTGGCCAAGCAGGGGGCTGAGTCCCCTAGCCTGTATGGTCGCAATATCAAGGGGGTAGACGCGACAACTGGCAAGACGGTCACCCGTACTCTGAATGGGGTTGACTGTGAAGGCACCGGTCCCGGTTTCGTCACCAAGGGCACGGCTTGCCGTTTCGACTTTGCCAAGGTCGCAGCCAAAACCGCTTCACGCACCCGTGATACCGTCTATGTGAACGGTCGTTACCATATCAATGACAGTGTGGATTTTGTGCCGCAGATGATTGGTTCCCGCGTCACCAGTTTTGGTCGCTTCGCGCCTGCTGCCGGTGCCTTCACCGTGGATGGTTCCACCCCGGAAAGTGCCGCAGTCCTCTCAGCCAACAACTTCAGCACCGCCAAAGCCGCTACCGTTTACTACCGTTTCAGCAACGTCGGGCCCCGTGACAACGATGTAACCGACTTGACCGGTACCCTGAATCTCGGTTTTGAGGGCACCGTTCCGACCGAAACTGTAGGGGATGTGGAGTGGAACGCCGGTTACATGTACTCCAAGACCGACAACCAGAGCATTGGTAATGGTTATGTTCTGGAACCAGCTGTCCAGACCCAGGTCAACAGCGGCAAGTTTGTCAATGGCAGCTTCTCCGCTGACGCCACCAAGGATCTCTCCTATACCACCAGCCGCAACTCCAAGATGGACTTCTTCCAGTGGTATGGCGGTCTGGGCTGGGAGATGGGCGCATTGCCTGCTGGCCCCGTCAGCTGGTACTTGGGCGCCGAGTATAACGACTGGGTTTACTCCGATACCTATGACAGCCAGTCCGAAGCGGGTAACGTACTGGGTTCATCCGGTAACTCCGGTGGTGGTGTGCGCGATGTGTTTGCCACCTATATCGAGAGTCTGATCCCCATCACCGAACAGATCGAGCTGAACCTGGCGGGGCGTTACGACAAGTACAGCGATTTTGGCAGCGCCTTCTCGCCCAAAGCGAGCCTGCGTTATCAGCCGCTCGACCAGCTGATGTTCCGAACCTCCTGGTCCCAGTCGTTCCGTGCGCCGGGTCTGAACGATCTTTACGCGGCGGATGCCGAGTCAGCTGACTTTGCCAAGGACTATGTCTATTGCCAGGCAAATGGTGTGGCCAACTGCTCTGAAGAGCAGTATATGACCACCCGTCAATCCAACAAGAACCTGAAGGAAGAGACAGCCAATACCTTCACTATCGGTACTGCCTACAACCCTCTGGACAACCTGAACCTGTCGCTTGATTACTACTACATCAAGATTGATGACGTGATCCAGCTGGCCACCACCCAGACCCAGTTCTATCAGGAGCTCAACACCGGCAGCAACCCGAACGTCATCCGTGACGCCAATGGTGATGTCGAGATGGTCTATGCGGGCATGGTCAACCTGGGGCAACTCAAGACCAGTGGTATCGACTTCAAGGCAGACTACAAGTACGACTTCAACTCCTTCACCCTGCGTTACGATTTTGGCAGCACTTACATTCTGAAATATGAGGAAGGTCTGTTTGCTGGCGGCCCAATGGTCGACAAGAAGGGCTGGAATGGTAAACCCGACTTCCGCTTCAACTCCGGGATCGGTGCCAACTTCCCGCAGTTGTGGAATCTGGATACCTACCTGAGCACCAACTATATCGACTCACAGAGCCAGGACTATGTAGATGGCAAGGAAGAGGGTCATATCGCCTCCAACACCGTCTGGAACCTGAACGTAGCCGTCGATACCAGCTGGAATGCCAAAATCCAGACCGGCGTGAAGAACATGTTCAACCGCGGACCTTCCCTGTCGAGCGATGGCTTCACCTATGAAGAAGACCTCTACAGCATCGACGGTCGCGTCTACTACATCGACTACACCCAGAAGTTCTAATCAACCCCGTTGATACACAACCTCAGCCGGCCCGGTCGGGCCGGCTGTGCCCAACGTCCAAGGAAGTTACGGAGATAGGGTAATCCTATGAAGACAAGGACCATTACAATGAAGAAAGCGCTCCTTGGCAGCCTGGTTTCGGCCGCCTTGTTGACCAGCTTCAATCTGAGTGCCGCCACTGCCGGTCAGGCCGTGGACGCTCAAGTCGCCACCAATAATGCAGCCAAAGTTTCCCAGCAGAAAATCGACAGTTATGCCGAATCTGCCGAGTCTGCACTGGCCCAGTACAAGGCCGCCCTGCGTCAGGTCGACAGTCTGCGCACCTACAACGAGCAGGTGGGCAAGATGGTCGAATCCCAGAGCGCCGAGCTGGCCTCGATGCAAAAGCAGATCGCCCAGATTGATCAGACCAGCACCGAAGTGGTGCCGCTGATGCTCAAGATGATCGACTCCCTCGAACAGTTTGTGTCACTGGATCTGCCGTTTCAGAAGGTCGAGCGGGAGGAGCCGCGTAGCGGCTCTGACCGACCTGATGAATCGGGCCGATGTCACCATCTCCGAGAAGTACCGCAAGATCCTGGAGGCTTACCAGATCGAGGAGGGCTTCAGCCGCACCATCGAGTCCTACAAGGCGAGCCTGGACAAGGATGGCAGCGAGAAGACCTACGAGTTCCTGCGCGTTGGCCGCATTGCGCTGCTCTATCAGTCCCCGGATGGCAATGAGACCGGCATGTGGAACAAGAAGACTCGCCAGTGGGAAGAGTTGCCCCAGGAGTATCGCAGTGCGGTTGAACAGGGCCTTCGCATCGCCAAGAAGCAGGCGCCTCCCGCGCTGATCAAGCTGCCGGTTCAAACAGCGGAGAAAGCATCATGAAAGGAATCAGACTTGCTATTGCCTCCCTGATTGCGGGAGCAACCCTGGTCACCCTGCCGGTGACTGCCGCCGAAAAACCGGTGGATCTCAATGCGCTGCTGAACCAGGTCAAGACATCCAGCCTGAGCGAATCCCAACTCAACAAGGAGCGGGAAGCCCGCTTCCTGGCTGACAAGAACGAGCAAGGGGCGCTGCTGGCCAAGGCCAAGGCCGAGCTGGCTGCCGAAACCGCCAAGGGCGAGCAGCTCAAGGCGACCTTCGATGCCAATGACAAGCAGCTGACCGAGCTGACTGAAACCCTTCGCCAGCGTTCCGGCAACATGGGTGAGATGTTCGGGGTGCTGCGTCAGTTTGCCGGTGAGTTCAAGGGGATCTTCAACGCCTCCGCCCGTCGGGTCGAGCATCCGGAGCAATCTGCCTTGCTGACCCGTCTGGCCGAGAGTAAAGAGCTCCCCTCCAGCGACGATCTGGAAGCGTTCTGGACTACCACCCTCAGCCGCATGGTTGATGGTGGCAAGGTGAGCCAGATCCCGGCGACCGTGGTTTATGGCGAGGGCAACCAGGCCGAGAAGACCGTCACCCAGATCGGTGAGTTCAACACCGTCTCCGAAGGCAAGTACCTCACCTTCGTGCCGGAGACCGGCAAGTTCGAGCAGCTCTCTCGTCAACCTGACAAGGGGGTGCTGGAACCTATCGCCGAGTTTGAACAGGGTGGTGACGGGGTCAAACCCATCTTCATCGACCCGTCTCGCGGCGTGATCCTCTCTTTGCTGGTGCAGTCACCGACTCTCAAGGAGCGGATCGATCAGGGTGGTGAAGTGGGTTACGTCATCATGGTGCTCGGCGTGCTCGGTACCCTGTTGGCCATCTTCTGCGGTATCCGCCTGTCGCTGATCGGCTCGTCCATGCGCAAGCAGCTGAAATCCGATCAGATCATCAAGGGCAACCCCATTGGTGACATGCTGGGGGCCTACCAGAGCCATCGCGGTGACAACATCGAGGATCTTGAGTCCAAGCTCGACGAGATCATCCTGCGCAACGTGCCCAAGTTCGAGAAGGGCATCAGCATCATCAAGCTGATCGCCTCGGTCGCACCACTGCTGGGTCTGCTCGGTACCGTGGTGGGGATGATTGCCACCTTCCAGGCCATCACCCTGTTCGGTACCGGCGATCCCAAGCTGATGGCTGGCGGTATCTCTGAGGCGCTGGTGACCACCATGCAGGGTCTGGTCGTCGCGGTACCCATGCTGTTCCTCTACACCATTGTGCAGACCCAGAGCCGTCGTCTGATCCAGGTGCTGGAAGAGCAGAGCGCCGGTTTCGTCGCCCGCTATCAGGAACGTCTGCACGCCTCCAAAGCCGCAGCGTAAGGAGTCACCCATGTGGTTCTGGTTGATTGAAGAAGTCGAGTCGGTCCGCCGGTTTTTGGGATTGGGGGGCGATGTACTGGTCGCCCTGTTCTTCCTGACCCTGATGATGTGGGCCCTGTTGCTGGAGCGCTGGTTCTACTTCATGGCGGTCTACCCCAGACAGGTGAGGCAGACCAAGGCCGCCTGGCTGGCCCGCACCGATCATCTCTCTTGGTCTGCCAAGCAGATCCGGCGCGAGCTGGTCTCACGGGTCGCCATGGCGGTAGACAAGGGGATGCCGGTCATCAAGGTGCTGATCGCTCTCTGCCCATTGATGGGGCTGCTCGGCACCGTGGTGGGGATGGTGCAGGTGTTTGACACCTTGGCCATCACCGGCACCGGTTCGCCGCGGGCGATGGCATCGGGGATCTCCAAGGCAACGGTACCGACCATGGCGGGCATGATTGCCGCCCTTTCCGGCCTGTTTTTTGTCAACCAGCTCGATCACAAGGCCAAACTGGCGGTGCAAAAGCTGGAAGACAACCTGAAACACGGCTGATGCAGGATGCATCCCCCCGGTGAGGCATGGCCTGCCGGGGGCACAGAACAAGCAAGGAGTTTCTGCTATGAGAAAACGTTACAGCGACAGCGGTGCCGACGAGGCGGCTATCGATTTGACCCCCATGCTGGACATAGTGTTCATCATGCTGATCTTCTTCATCGTCACCACCTCCTTCGTCAAGGAGTCCGGTGTCGAGATCAACCGTCCCAGTGCCAGCACGGCCGAGACGGTGAAGAAGGGCAATATCATGGTCGCGGTACGCGAAAACGGTCAGGTCTGGGTCGACAAGCGCATCGTCGAAGTGGGGGCGGTACGTGCCAACATCGAGCGGCTGCGGGCCGAAAACCCGGAGAGCGCTGTGGTGATCCAGGCCGATACCGAATCCCGTTCCGGTCTGGTGGTGCAGGTCATGGATCAGATCCGTATGGCCGGTGTCCAGAACATCTCCATCGCTGCCAGCAAGAGCAGCTGATGCTGGAGAGAGACCTATGAGATACCTGATATCGTTGGCGGTCTCCTGTGTGGTGGTGTTCTTTCTGTTTCTGGGAATGAACAAGCTGATCACACCGGATCACCGGGAGCTGGTGGAGAAGGATGACGTCGCCATGACCGATTTTATTCGCATCAAGCCCCAGGAGACCCTGCAAGAGAAGCAACGGGAGCTGCCGAAACCGCCGCCGCCGAACCGTCCACCGCCCCCTCCCGAGATGGAGGTGGCCAGCACGGATCGGCCGCAGATGGAGAGCTCTCCCATGGATATGCCCAAGCTCGACATTCCGGTCAACATTGGTGGCGGCAACGCCCTCGGTGCCTACAGCACCGGTGGCGGCGGTGGCGGGATCGGTGGCAACAACGGTGCCATTCCGCTGGCAACCTTCGAGCCCATGATGCCCCGCAAGGCGGCTCTGGCGGGGCTGGCCTCCGGCAAGGTGCTGGTGGAGTTTACCGTCACCGAGCGCGGCACCGTCAGCAACGTACGGATCGTCAAGGAAGAGCCACGCAGCTATGACCTTGGCAAAGAGGCGCGCAAAACCATCGCCAAGTGGACGTTCAAGCCCGCTATGGCAGATGGCAAACCGCAAGAGAGCCGCATGCAGCAAGAGATCGAGTTCGCGGTCAACTAAGGAAGGTGGCGATGAACAAGTTACACAAGATGATCCTCGCCCCGGTCGCCATGGCGGTGCTGCTTAGCACCGCCAGCTGGGCCGCCGAGCAGCCGGCCCTGTCGGATCGGGCTTATCGGGCGGTCAACAAGGCGCAGGAGCTGATCACTGACAAACAATACGGTCTGGCTAATGCCCGATTGCAGGAGGCGCTATCCAGCGTGGGTGATAGGGTCTACGACAAGGGGGTCATATTGCAGACTCTCGGTTTCGTGGCCGCCCAGCAGGAGAAATATGGCCAGGCGACCAAGTACTTTGCCGATGCCATCGCGACAGGCGGTCTGCCGCCACCGGTGGCCCAGCAGGTGCGCTACAACCTGGCCCAGCTTTATATGGCGGAGGGCAACTTCCAGGGGTCGATAAAGACCATGAGGGAGTGGTTTGCCAACCAGGGCAAAGATGACAAGCCCAACTCCCACGCCTATATCACCCTGGCCAACGCCCACGTGCAGCTCAAGCAGTACCGTGAGGCCATTCCGGCGGTGGATCAGGCGATCAAGCTTTCGGCGGGCAAAGCGCCGGAGTCCTGGTATCTGCTGAAGATGGCGGCCCACTACGAACTGAAACAGTACAAACAGGCGACCGAGGTGCTGACCATCCTGGTCGACATGCACCCGCAGCAGAAGAAGTACTGGACCCAGCTCTCGGCCATGCATATGCAGGCAGGCAACGATAGCAAGGCGCTGGCGGTACTGGAGGCAGCCTATAGCCTTGGCATGCTGACCGAACCGGCCGAATTGCAGCGTCTGGCCAACTATCTCGCCTTCAGCGGCATTCCCCATCGCGCAGCGCGGGTGATGGAGAAAGGGATGAAGGATGGGGTGATTGAGCAGAGCGCAAGCAACTACAAAACCCTGGCCAACTATTGGCATCAGGCCAAGGAGCTGGATCCGGCCATCGACACCCTGGCCAAATCCTATCAGCTGGTCCCGAATGCCGAATTACAGCTGAAAATGGCGCGAATGATGATCCAGAGCAAGCGCTATCAGGATCTGGTAGAGCTGGCCGCAAAGCCTGCGGCCAATGCCAATGGTGAACAGCGTGCGGATCTGAAGTTCCTGACCGGAGTCGCCTATTTTGAGCAACAAAAGCCCAAGGAGGCCCTCAACGCCTTCACCCAAGCGGCTCAGAATGGCAACGTCAGCGGGCGGGCATCCCCCTGGATCAGCTTCCTCAAGGAGCAGAGTGGCGTGGGGGAGGCGGCCGTCCAGTAATTCCAATGACAACTACCTGTAGTCCCTTTTATGGTTGCCTGGTGGCGCCATTAACCGCTCTTTGGAGCGGTTTTTTTATGGCTGTAGCCAGCACTGGCTGGTGGTCCAAGTGCTGTTTTATCCCTTTTCATGCAAATAAAGAGCCTCCGTCAACATTGGTCTATCTCCCCCGGATGTGAAAAACGTTTTGGCCACTGCTGTAACCGTGACACAAGGTGGCGCAGCATCTTGGTTGACGGGGGAGAGGGTAGTCTGCTGACAGGGGGGCGGTGCTATCCATCTCTCTCAGCTGCAACTTGCTAGTGTAGCTTTTGCCCTGTTGATAAGTGTCACACTGAAAACGGCCACTTTTAACAAGAAAAGCAACATATGGAAGTTGAAATTTTGGCCGACTCGGGAAAGAATGCGCGCTCGGTTATTGGCGCCGTGGTGCAGGTTTACCCGCCACCGGCAGACCGAGGATGAGACGGCCTCCGGCCCATTTGGTACAGGAAACCACACAGGAATTTTATGAATCCCCTTCGCACTGCCGCTTCGGCGCTTTTTTGCACACTTGCCCTGGTCAGCCAGCAGGCCGCTGCCGTTGAATACACTCTGCCTGCGGCCAACAGCCGCCTGATCGGCGAGAACCAGGAATACGTGGTGCCCGCGGACAACCGTCCGCTGGAGCAGATCGCCGCTGACTTCCAGCTGGGTCTCACCAACATCATGGAAGCCAACCCGGGCGTTGATCCCTATCTGCCGAAGGCGGGTAGCACCCTGATCATCCCCCATCAGCTGATCCTGCCCAACGCCCCCCGCGAAGGGATCGTCATCAACGTCGCCGAGATGCGCCTCTACTACTACCCGAAAGGCAAGAACGTGGTGGAAGTGCTGCCCATCGGCATCGGCCAGCTGGGGGTCAACACCCCGGAGAACTGGATCACCAAGGTAGAGCGCAAGCGCGCCAACCCGACCTGGACCCCGACCGAGAACATTCGTCGCCGTTATGCCGCCCAAGGCGTGACCCTGCCGGCGGTATGGCCGGCTGGCCCGGATAACCCCATGGGTCTGCACGCCCTATACATCGGCAACCTCTATGCCATCCACGGCACCAACGCCAGCTTCGGCATCGGTCTGCGGGTGAGCAGCGGTTGCGTGCGTCTGCGCGCCGACGACATCAAGTATCTGTTCGACAATGTGCCGGTCGGTACCCGCGTCCAGTTCGTCAACCAGCCGGTCAAGACCTCGGTCGAGCCGGATGGCGGTCGCTACATGGAAGTGCACGAGCCGCTGTCGCGCAACGAGGAGGAGTTCAACTCCACCGCCTCCGTGCCGCTCCCGATGACCCCGGCCATCACCCGCTTCATCGCCCACGCCGAGTCTGACTCCAACGTGGTCAAGCAGGTGCTGGAGCAGCGTACCGGCCTGCCGACCCGTCTCAATCCCTGATTGAACGCTCTGCCAGCGCCAAGCGCACTGGCAAGGCAGGCAAAGAAAACGGCGACCAGATGGTCGCCGTTTTTTATTGCTTCGTTTGCTGCATCTTATGGCACGCAGACCGGGCAGAAGGCGTAGGTGCCTTGCGGGTCGTTGAAGCGGGTGAGCGGGTCGAGAGTGCGGTTCACCTCGCTCAGCGCCTTGCCAAAGCCGGCCGGCAGCCAGCTCTGCAGCTGCGGGGCGAGCACGCGGGCGCTGCTGTCAAACAGCTGGCGCAGGAACTTGTCCTTGGTGGACTCCTCCTGCTCGATGGGGGTCACCTGCCACTCCTTGAGGTTGGCCAGATCTGCGGCGGCCTTGATGGCGTCATTGAGGTTGCCGAACTCATCCACCAGACCGAGCTCCTTGGCATCCTCGCCAGTCCAGACCCGACCTTCAGCCGCTTTCTCCGCCTCTTCCGGGCTCAGGCCGCGGCCCTTGCTCACCAGACCGACGAAGCGCTGGTAGGTATCCTCAACGCTCAGTTGAATCGCCTGCCCGACGTGCTCTGGCAGGGCGCGGGTCAGGCCGACGCCGACATAATCGGTGGTGCCGACGCCGTCGGTGTGCACGCCGTACTGGGAGAGCGCCTTGTCGATGGTGGCGAACATGCCGAATACCCCGATGGAGCCGGTGAGGGTGGTCGGGGAGGCAAAGATCTTGTCCGCATCGGCAGAGATCCAGTAGCCACCGGAGGCGGCGTAGCTGCCCATGGAGACGACTACCGGCTTGCCCGCCTGTTTCAGGGCCAGCAGCTCGGCGCGGATCTGCTCGGCGGCGAAGGCGCTGCCGCCCGGGCTGTCGACCCGCAGTACCACGGCTTTCACCTTGTCATCGCGGCGAGCATCGGCCAGCAGGTCGGAGAGGGTATCGCCGCCGATGGTGCCGGCAGGCTGGACGCCATCCATGATGGCGCCGCTGGCGACCACCAGACCCACTTCATCCTTGCCGCTCTGGGGATACTGATCCGGGATGGCGGCCAGATACTCTTTCAGGCCAACCCCTTTCCAACCGTGGTCGTCGCTCTCGCCCACTTCCTTGATGACCGCCTGGGTCATCTCGTCGCGGGTCGCCAGCTGATCCACCAGCCCGTTGTCGAGGGCGTAGTTGGCGGCGTTGCCACCGGCCTTGCGCAGCAGCTCGAGGAAGCGATCCTTGCCCGGTGCCACGGCGTCCGGTTCGATTTCGCGCTGCTCGGCTACATCGGCCACATAGGATTGCCACAGCTGATCCAGCCAGCGCTGGTTCGCCTCCTTGCTCTCGGGGGACATCTCGTCGCGGGTATAGGGCTCGACGAAGGATTTGTAGGTGCCGACCTTGAACACATGCGGGGTGATGTTGAGCTTCTCCAGCGCCGACTTGAAGTAGGTCTGGTAGACGCCGAGCCCCTCGATCACCACGGCGCCGCTCTGGTTGAGCAGCACGTGATCGGCATGGGCGGCCAGCAGGTATTGGCCCTGGCTGTAGAAGTCGGCCATGGCGATAACCGGTTTGCCGCTCTCCTTGAACTCGTCGATGGCGGCAGTCACCTCCTGCAGCTTGGAGAAGCTGGTGCCCTGCAGCCCCTGGGGCTTGATCACCAGCGCCTTGATGCGATCGTCATCCTTGGCGCTGCGAATGGCCCACAGCAGGTCGGAGAGGAGGATCTCGCTCGGCTGCTCGTCGCTGTTGTCCATCTGGCGCAGCAGCTGCGAGGTGGGATCGGTCGTGCTGCGCTGTTCCACCAGCACGCCGTTGAGGTTGAGGGTCAGAGCGCCTTCGATGGGCGTCTCCGGAGCCTCTTTCTGGCCAACGCTGTAGACGATGACCAGCACCAGTGCGAGAAACAGCAGATTGACCAGCATCAGCCGGGTGAAATTGAGCAGGCGCCACAGCGTGCGGAACAGCCAACCCAGACCTTTGAAGATAGACATAGTCGAGTTATCGCCCTGTTAATGGGTTAAAGAGGGCTCATTATTAACCAGTTGGCCCTTCAATTGCCATTTCCTGCAAAGAGTTACCGCTTAACTTCGTTCAGGGCACGGCTGTTCGCTGAAAAATCATCCAAACAATTGTTTGAAAAAGCATTTTCGATTCTTTACTCTAGTTGCAGTTTGATAACAAAAAATTAACTGGAGGCGTCGTGAGTCGTTACCCAACCCTGCTGACCCCGCTCGATCTCGGCTTCACCCAGCTGCGCAACCGCGTCTTGATGGGTTCCATGCATACCGGCCTTGAAGAGGAGAAGGGCGGTTTTGACAAGCTGGCCGCCTTCTATGCCGAGCGTGCCCGTGGCGGCGTCGGCCTTATCGTCACCGGCGGCATCGCCCCCAACCTGCGTGGACGGCTGGTGCCTCACGGCTCCCAGCTGAGCTTTCCCTGGCAGGTAAGCAAGCACAAGAAGGTGACCAGTGCCGTGCATAAGGAGGGGGGCAAGATAGCGCTGCAGATCCTTCATGCGGGCCGCTACGCCTACCATCCGTTCAGTCTGGCGCCAAGCTCCCTCAAGGCGCCCATCTCCCCCTTCAAGCCGCGCGCCATGAGCGAGCGGCAGATCCGCGGCACCATCCGCGACTTCGCTGCCACCGCAGCACTGGCCAAGGCGGCCGGTTATGATGGCGTCGAGGTGATGGGTTCGGAAGGCTATCTCATCAACCAGTTCATCTGCGAGCGCACCAACCAGCGCAGCGATGGCTGGGGTGGCAGCTTCGAGAAGCGGATGCGCTTCCCGGTGGAGATTGTCCGCGCTATCCGCGAGCGGGTTGGCACTGACTTCATCATTAT
Organism: Aeromonas jandaei; assembly: GCF_037890695.1. Taxonomy (NCBI): domain Bacteria; kingdom Pseudomonadati; phylum Pseudomonadota; class Gammaproteobacteria; order Aeromonadales; family Aeromonadaceae; genus Aeromonas; species Aeromonas jandaei. The sequence goes on from NZ_CP149571.1 coordinate 1,763,394, forward strand.
CTTCCGCCTCTCCATGCTGGATCTGGTGGAGCAGGGGTCGACTCTGGAAGAGGTGATTGCCCTTGGCAAAGCGCTGGAAGCGGTGGGGGTGACCCTCATCAATACCGGCATCGGCTGGCACGAGGCGCGCATTCCCACCATCGCCACCAGCGTGCCGCGCGGCGCTTTCAGCTGGGTGACCGCCGAGCTGAAAAAGCACCTCAAGGTACCGCTTATCACCACCAACCGGATCAACACTCCCGAGGTGGCCGAGCGCATTCTGGCAGGCGGCGAGGCGGACATGGTCTCCATGGCGCGCCCCTTCCTGGCGGATCCCGAATTTGTCATCAAGGCGGCCGAGAACCGGGCGGACGAGATCAACACCTGCATCGCCTGCAATCAGGCTTGCCTCGACCATGTGTTCAAGCAGAAGCGCGCCTCCTGTCTGGTCAATCCCCGTGCCTGTTTCGAGACCGAACTGACCTTTGGCCGCGTGCCCCAGCCCAAGAAGCTGGCGGTGGTGGGAGCGGGCCCCGCCGGGCTGGCCTTTGCCTGCTACGCTGCCGAGCGCGGCCATCAGGTGAGCCTGTTCGATCAGGCGAGCGAGATTGGCGGCCAGTTCAACTTCGCCAAGCAGATCCCGGGCAAGGAGGAGTTTCACGAAACCCTGCGCTATTTCGCCAAGCGGCTGGAGAAGTGCGGCGTCGAGCTATATCTGGGCCAGCGCCAGAGTGCCGAAAGCCTGCTCGGCGGCGGTTTTGACGAGGTGATCCTCGCCACTGGTATCCGCCCGCGTACTCCCAATATTCCGGGGATCGAGCATCCCAAGGTATTGAACTACCTCGATGTATTGCGGGATCACAAGCCAGTCGGCCAGAAGGTGGCGGTGATCGGCGCCGGCGGCATCGGCTTTGATGTTGCTGAGTATCTGGTCGAGAAGAAGGTGGAGATGGATGCCGAGGGGCACCGTGATCACTGGCTCAAGGAGTGGGGCATCGACAAGCATCTCGGCGAGCGCGGTGGCCTCACCTCCCCTGAAATCGATGAGCCCGAGCGCCAGATCTGGCTGCTCCAGCGCAAGGAGAGCAAGGTGGGTGACGGTCTTGGCAAGACCACCGGCTGGATCCACCGCACCGTGCTCAAGAACCGCAAGGTGCAGATGCTCTCCGGTGTGCAGTACCTGCGCATCGATGACGACGGGCTTCATATTCAGGTGGGTGACAAGCAGCAGTGTCTGCCGGTGGATCAGGTGATCATCTGCGCCGGACAGGAGCCGCTCAAGGAGCTGCATGCTGGTCTGCAGGCCGCTGGCAAGCCGGTACACATCATCGGCGGTGCCGATGTGGCTGCCGAACTGGATGCCAAGCGGGCGATCAGACAGGGCGCCGAACTGGCGGCGGTCATCTAATCTCTCCCCGCCATCATGAAGGAGATAAACCCCTGAGCATCAGGGGTTTTCTTCATTCGGCGCTGTGCTAAGGTAGCGCCATCATTGCCCAAGAAGGAATTGCCCATGGATGCCCTCACCCTGCTGCTCAACCGCCACTCCTGTGGCCGTCTCGCCGATCCCGCTCCTGCTGGCGAGGTGCTCGACAATATTTTGAAGGCGGGGCTGCGCGCGCCGGATCACGGCACCCTGACTCCCTGGCAGTTCATTCTGTTTGAAGGGGAAGGCCGCGAGCGGCTGGGCAAGCTGTTGGCCGAGGCGGCCCGTGCTCGTGGCGAGGATGAAGAGAGCATCAAGAAGTGCAGCGAGGCGCCGCTGCGGGCACCGCTGGTCATCGCGGTGGCAACCCGTTATCAGGAGCACCCCAAGGTGCCGAAGCTGGAGCAGGAGCTCTCTGCCGGTTGCGCCGTGATGGCGATGCAGATGGCGGCGCAGGCGCAGGGTTTCAACGGCATCTGGCGCTCCGGCTGGTTTATCTTCGACGAGCAGATCAACAAGGGGCTGGGACTGGCGGCAGAAGATCAGCTGGTGGGCTTCCTCTACCTCGGCACCCCCATGCTGGAAGCGCGCAAGCTGCGTGAACTGCCTATCGAGCAGTTTGTCCGCCACTTCTAGGTTGCTCGGTAAATAGTCCAAAAGAGAAAGCCCCTCAGTGCAGGGGCTTTTTGTTTAACCGTGAATAGTAACCAGAGTGGCAGGAGAAAATAAACGGCTCCAAGGGGGTCGGCGGGGCGTAGCAGGTAATTATTTAAATAGTGAGATACGCCTCTCAATCCTGGTGTATTTCGCTATGTAAAACGTTTTCGCATCTATTAATACCCCTCTTGCCAGTTTAGAAGGGCACTCCTTCTAATTTTTCTGCGATGAGAGTCGCAATTCCGTAGCACCTTTTTAAACAGCCCAACGTCTTCGTGACATTGGGCTTTATTTTTTATGGGGTTATGTGTTCGCTGGCACGGGCAGCGCATGGTTGCAGTGATGCGTCAGCTGGCTCGTTCCACTCTCTTGGCTGGCATGATCCTGGCTGGATTGCCCGCCACTCTGGCGCCTGCCGGCACATCCTTGGTGACCACGGCTCCGGCCCCGACAATTGCCTCCCGTCCTATGGTGACCCCGGGCAGCAGGATGGCCCCACCACCGATCCAGACCCGGTCTTCTATGGTGATGGGCAGCGCCGTCTCGACCCCTTGCACCCGCTCATCGGCCTCGAGTGAGTGGGCTGCTGTATAGATCTGCACGTTTGGCCCGATCATCACCTCGGCCCCGATACGGATGGGGGCGTTGTCCAGCAGGGTGGCACCCATGTTGATGTAGCTGTTTTTGCCAAGGTAGATGTGGCGGCCATAGGTGCAGTAGAGGGGCGGACAGATAAAGGCTCCCTCTGCCAGCTCGCCGACCAGCTCCTGCAACAGCGCCCGCTGTGCATCCTCTTCCTCTGCCCGATTGAAACGGCGGTAGCGTGCCGCCGCCTCGCGCCGTATCGCCATCAATTCCGGGTCTATGCAGTTATAGGGCTGGCTGCTGATCATCTTCTGATATTCGTTCATGGCGGTTACTTTCCTTTATCTGCCGAAAGGTTGGATATTGGCGCCAATACGGCAGAAGTAACGTGATCACCCGCCCGATATGGGCAGAACCGGATTGGCGGGTCTGCCTTCGGCAAAGGCCAGCACATTCTCGAATGCCACGCGAAAGTAGAGTTCGTAGCTGTTTTGTTCCACATAGCCCAGATGAGGCGTCGCCAGTACATTTGGCAGGCGCAGCAAGGGCTCGTTTTCCTGTGTGGCCGGTTCGGTGTCAAAGACATCGAGTGCGGCCCGCTTCTCAGGATGGCTACTGAGTTCGGCATGAAGAGCGCCCGGTTCGATAAGCTCGGCCCGGCTGGTATTGACCAGCAGGGAGTCCGCTTTCATCAGGGCGAGATCGGCCCGGTTAACACAGCCGCGGGTAGCCTCGCTCAGGCGCAGATGCAGTGAGAGGATATCGGCCTGACTAAAAAACGCCTCCTTGCTGGAGGCGCTGGCATAGCCATCCAGTTCGGCCTGCTTGCGCGAAGCTTCACTGCCCCATATCAATACCGACATGTCAAATGCCTTGCCGTAGCGGGCGATCCGCTGGCCTATCTTGCCATAGCCCCAAATACCCAAGGTTAACCCTTGCAGGGTACGGCCCAGACCCAGATCTCCGGACTGTTGCCATTGGCCTTGGCTCAGAGCGTGACTGTAAGCGGGAATATGGCGCGAGGCAGTCATGATGAGTGCCCAGCAGAGCTCGGCAGGTGCTACCGGGCTGCCGATGCCTTCGGCAATGGTTACCCCATAGCGTTGGCATAAAGCGGGAGCGATATGTTGGCTGACTTTGCCGGTCTGGCTGATGAGTTTAAGGGAGGAGAGCTGCATCAGAAGTTGTTCGTCGATGCGGGTGCGCTCGCGGATCAGCACCAGTGCCTCCACATCAGCCAGCTTGGCTGCAAGTCGCACCGGATCGGGTTCGCTCTGGTTGAGAATGATGACGTCATGAGCTGCCAGCAGCGCAAAGCAGGGGAGGTGACGCACCTGATCCTGATAGTCATCCAGAATGGCAATCCGCATAAGAAATCCCTCTCGATAGCGTGTAGTTGGGGATCCATCTTAACGGAAACTGGGTGAGTAGTGCCTTCGAATGGGAGTGTTCGAGAAGTGCCATATCGCCTTCAAACCTCTTCGTATCAACAGTGAGTATCAACGGCGGTGGGTTCGGTAGGCCAAAACAATCAGGGCCCCCGAACGGGAGCCCTGATTGTATGGGTTGGCGTCAAAGCTGACCGCGCTTAACCGTGCTTGCGGCCGGAGAGGCGGCACCACTCCTCCTTGACGGCGGTCGGGTTCATCTCGAACCACTGGCCGTAGATGGTTTCCAGCTCCGGAGCCTGACTTTCCAGCACGCCGGAGAGGGCCATCAGGCTGCCCGCTTTGCCGTGGCCGGCGATCAGCGGTGCCAGTTCGCGCAGCGGGCCGGCCAGGATGTTGGCGACCACCACATCCGCTTCGACATCTTGCGGCTGGTCGGCTGGCAGATAGAGCTCAATCTGGTCGGCGACGCCGTTGCGTGCGGCGTTGTCGCGGCTGGCCTGAATCGCCTGCGGGTCGATGTCGATACCGATGACGCGGGCGGCACCCAGTTTCAGGGCGGCGATGCCGAGGATGCCGGAGCCGCAGCCAAAGTCGACCACGGTTTTACCGGCCAGATCCAGCCCGTCCAGCCACTGCAGGCAGAGAGCGGTGGTGGGGTGGGTACCGGTACCGAAGGCCAGACCCGGATCCAGCATGACGTTGACCGCATCGGGGTTCGGCACATCGCGCCAGCTCGGGCAGATCCAGAGGCGTTCACCAAACTGCATGGGGTGGAAGTGATCCATCCATTCGCGCACCCAATCCTTGTCTTCCAGCTGCTCGACCTTGTAGCCGACGTTTTCGCCGAAGATCTGCTGGAAGAAGGCGATGGTGGGGGCCGGATCGGTTTCGGCATCGAACAGACCCATTACCTCGGTCTCGCCCCAGAGCGGGGTTTCACCTGGCATGGGTTCATAGACTGGCACATCCTTGGCATCCATAAAGGTCACCGCCTGGGCACCACGCCCCAGCAGCATGTTGCTCACCTTGTCTGCGGTCTTGGCAGTGGCGTTGATTCGAATTTGTATCCAGGGCATGGCGTCGACTCTTCATAAATGTGAAACCGCGCGATTCTATCATCATGGGCGTGTGCTGTCGTGGTTTGCCCGTACGGAGCGGGCGATGGCGGTGTCATGAGGAGGCTTTGCCGAATTGGCACGGTTTCTGTATTGCTCTGTAGCGGCGAAGATGACCGGTTTTCGCCGAACGCTTTGCTCAAGTTCCGTCATTTTTCACTGCCACCGTCAGGTGGCATTTTTTTGGCTCAAAGATGGGAAGTTGCAAGGCAACCGGCATAGTTGGCACGCCAGCTGCAAAAGCCTGATGTCCTGCTGAAGGATATGTGTGTGATTGTTACCCCAATGTTCAGGTATTTAGGGCCATCCCGGTGGGATGGCCCTCTTTTATGGGGTTTTTATGGAGGTTCTGCGTGGTGACTGTCTGGCTCTCTGGTTGCTGCGTCCACTGTTGGGGCGTGGCTCTGGTGAGTTCACACCATGATGGTGCAGCAATTACCCATAAGGGATTAGCGGGAGAAGCCGCTCATGTCGATCACCAGCTTGCCCACCATGCGGCCTGCCTCTACCTCGGCATGGGCCTGTGCCAGTGAGGTCGGGGTCAGGGCCGGCAGGGTTTTGGTCAGGGTGCTCTTCAGTACGCCCTGCTCAACCAGAGTGGCAACCTGTGTCAGCAGCTTGTGCTGCTCGATCATGTCCGGGGTCTGGAACAGGGATCGGGTGAACATGAACTCCTGGCTGAAGGTCACGCTCTTGCTCTTGAGCAGGGAGAGATCCCAGGGCTCTTTGGACTCGGCGATGGTGCAGATATGGCCAAACGGGCGGATCAGCCCTGCCATGGTGGCCCAGTGCTCGGCGGTGGCATTGGTGCAGAAGATGGCATCGACCTGAGTAATGCCAAGGGCGGTCAACTCCTCCTGCAGCTTGTGATGGTTCACGACCTGATGAGCACCCATCTCGAGGCACCACTCACGGGTTTCGGGGCGGGAAGCGGTAGCAATCACCTCCATACCCGTGAGCTGGCGAGCCAGCTGGATGGCGATGGAGCCAACTCCGCCAGCTCCGCCGATGATCAGCAGCTTGCCACGGCTCTCGCGGGTGAGGCCAAAGCGGTCGAACAGGGTCTCCCAGGCGGTGATGGCGGTCAGCGGCAGGGCGGCTGCCTCCACGTCGCTCAGACAGGTGGGGGCTATGGCGGCGATGCGCTCATCCACCAGTTGCAGGGCGCTGTTGCTGCCGGGGCGGCTGATGTCGCCGGCATACCAGACCCGGTCGCCCGTTTTGAACAGGGTGACTTCGCTGCCGGTGGCGATCACTTCACCGACCGCATCCCAACCCAGCACGCGCGGACTGTTTTCGACCTTGGCTTTGGGGGCGCGCACCTTGGTGTCGACCGGATTGATGGAGGTAGCGTTGACCCGCACCAGCAGGTCACGCGGGCCCGGTGTGGGGTCGGGCAGCTCGGCAGCGATAAAGCAGTCGGGATGGTCGCTCGGCAGATAGTGAGTCAGGGCAATGGCTTTCATGGTTGTTCCTTTCAAATCGGTGTGTTCGGGATTGCCACTCACTCTAGTCTGGTTAATTATCCTGATTAAGATGGGTAATTGGTAAAGACTGTTTGAATATATGAACAATGTCGATCTGGAGTTGATGGGACTGTTTGCCACCGTGGTGGAGCAGGGGAGCTTTACCCGGGCGGCCGAGCTGATGGGGATGCCGAAATCGTCGGTAAGCCAGAAGATCTCGCGACTCGAAGCTCAGCTCGGCGTGCGGCTGCTGCAGCGCACCACCCGCAGGTTGAGCCTGACCCCGCAGGGGGAGGTCTATGTGGAGCATTGTCAGGGGCTGCTGACGCTGGCTCGCAGCGCCAATCTGGCGATGGCAAGGTTGCGCTCGGCCCCGGCAGGTCGGGTGCGGATCACCGCCCCCGAGGCGACCGGTACCCTGCTGCTTGGCCGGATCCTGGCCGAGTTTCGTGCGCTTTACCCCGAGGTGGTACTGGAGCTGACCCTGAGCGATGAGCAGCTTGATCTGGTGGGCGAGGGTTATGATCTGGCGCTGCGGGCGGCGCCGCTGAAAGACTCCAGCCTCATCTGTCGGCGTATCGGTCAGGTGCCGCGCCATCTGGTGGCGGCACCCGCCTATCTGGCGGCCCACGGCATGCCGCAGCAATTGAGCGATCTGGGACGATACGCCTGTCTGGTGCACTCGGCGCTGCCGCTCTGGCCGCTGCAGGAGGGAGGCTGGCGGCCGCTGGGAGCCTGCATCAGCAACAGCCTGCTGGCGCTGCGGGAGTTGGCGATCAACGAAGGGGGGATTGCCTTGCTGCCCCATCATGTCTGCGAGGGGGATCTGGCGAGTGGCCGATTGCAGAAGGTGCTGCCGGAGCTCGCCGTGCCGCCCAATCCCTTCTATCTCATCTATCCGAGCCGGGAGCATCTTGCTCCCGCCTTGCGAACCCTGATGGACTTTGTGGCCGAACGGCTGCCATTTGCCTGAGTTGTCACCAGCTGCTCTGGCTGGCCGACTCCTGATTGGGCTTGAGACCGAGCGGCACCGACTGGCGCTCCGCCAGCATGCGGATCTGCCCCTCGATAAGCCCTGCGCTGGGGCCCAGCACCAGCACCAGCTGGTGGTCATTGAGCACGATCCAGGAGAGGCAGCCCAGCTCCAGCAAGCGGGATTGATCGACCCGGCTGATGTCGCGCACTCGCAGGCTGAGACGAGTCAGACAGACGCTCATTGCCTGCAGGTTGTCCATACCGCCCAGCACCTTGAGGTACTGGATCGCCAGCATCTGCGGGTCGGTGGGCACCACGCTCGCAAGGCGCGGGTGCTCCTTGGCGATGGGCTTGCTCGGCATGCTGAGGGGCGCGCGCTCCAGCAGCTGATAAAAGAGCAGGGTGTAGGCGACGAAGAACAGGATACCGACCGGAATGATCCAGAAACTGTGCTCCCCCGCCTGATAGCTCAATACCAGATCCAGCAGACCCGCGGAGAAGTAGCTGCCCACCTTGATGCCGAGCGCACTGCAAACGGCGAGCGAGAGCCCCGTCATCAGGGCGTGAGCCAGAAACAGCCAGGGGGCGGTGAAGGCGAACAGAAATTCGATGGGTTCGGTGATCCCCACCAGCGCCGAGGTGAGCGCCAGAGTAAGCAGTAAACCCCCCTGTGGCAGCCGTTGCATCCGCTGGCGGTGCAGCCAGATGGCGAAGCAGGCGCCCGGCAGGCCGAACATGATGATGGGGTAGAGGCCAGCCATATACCCCTCGTGCAACGGCTGGGCGGCAGCCAGTGCCTGCAGGTTGCTCTCGCCAAGCCCCACCACGCTGCCCAGCACCTGATGCAGGCCGAGCGGAATGAGCAGGCGGTTGAGGGTGCCAAAACAGAAGGCGCCGAAGGGGGTGGTGAGCAGATCCGAGGTGAGCAGGGTCAAGCCGCGCTCCAGCGGTGGCCAGAGTAGCGAGAGGGGAACCGCGAGCAGCAGGCAGACCAGTGCCGAAGCCAGCACGCTGGGAAACTCCCCTCTGGCCATCTGTAGCCAGCCGGGCAGCTTTTGCTGATGCACCCAGGGGTAGACAATCGCGGTGGTGAGCCCCGCCAGCAGACCGCAGATCATATCGGCGTGCAGGTTGGGTGCCAGCGTGTTGAACGCCGTGCTGAGCAGCAGAAAGTTGACCGCTCCCGCCAGCGTTTGCCCGCCCAGCTCTTGCCGGCTCAGACCAAAGGCGATGGCCACCGCATAGATGAGCGGCATTTGGCTGAAGATCGCCTGCCCGGTGAGGGAGAGTACCGCCAGATCCAGTACATCCGGCTGCCCCAGCCGATAGATGAGGGCCGCCATCGGCAGGATGGAGACCGGCAGCAGCAAGGCATAACCGAGCCGCTGCAGGGAGTGGGTAATCAGTTGTCGAGTGGCTTTAACGGGCATACTGCGGCAATCTTTTGTGACTTGGCGCACAGTTTAACCGGAAACCACCCATTTGGGGATAGTTTTGGAACCCTTTATTTATCTTTTTGTTATTGCTACTCGAAAAGGGCCCGAACTTCCCGCGTGGGGGCTGCGGTGAACAGGCTGACCACCACGAAAATCACCAGTGCCAGCGCGAGGCTCGGCACAATGGCGTGCAGACCGGCCAGCTTGATCTCCCACTGACTCAGAACCCCGTAGCTGACGATGCCGCTGACCATGCTGGCCAGTGCACCGGGGCCGTTGGCCCGCGACCAGTAGAGGCCAAGCACCAGCGGCCAGAGGAATACAGCCTGCAAGCCACCGAAGGCGAGCAGGTTGAGCCAGATGATCATCTCGGGCGGCTGCAGTGCCGCGAGCAGCACCAGGGTGCCGAGGATCAGGGTACAGAGCAGGGAGAGGCGCGGAATGCGCACCTCCAGCTTCTCCTGTTTCGGATTGAGATAGTTGAGGTAGAGATCCTTCACCAGAGTGGCGGAGGCCTGGATCAGCTGGGAGTCGATGGTAGACATGATGGCCGCCATCGGCGCTGCCAGAAAGACCCCGGCCAGCCAGGGAGGCAGCACTTCCATCATCAGGGAGGGCATGATTTTGTCCGGACTGTCCATGCCGGGCAGGATGGCGCGCCCCAGAGCGCCGGCCAGATGCATGCCGAACATCAGCAGGGCGCTCACCACAGTACCGATCAGAATGCCGCGATGGAGCGCCTTGCTGTCGCGATAGCCAAAGCAGCGCAGCGCCGAGTGGGGCAGCCCTACCACCCCGACACAGACCAGGATCCAGAAGCTCAGCATGAAGGGCTGGGTCAACATGTCGCCGGCCCCCTGCGGGCTCACCAGCTTGGGATCGATCACCTTGAGCTGGTGGATAAGGTTTGGCAGGCCGTCACCGGCGACCAGAATCCCCGCCAGCAACGCGCCGGTGCCGATCAGCATGATGATTCCCTGCAGGGCATCTGTCATCACCACGGCGCGAAAACCGCCGATGATGGTGTAGAGCAGCACGCAGCTGGCAAACAGCATCAGCCCCTGCTGGTAGGAGAGGCCGGTGGCGGTCTCCAGCAGGCGGGCACCGCCGATAAACTGCACCACCATAGTCGCGATAAAGGCGAGGATGATGGTGACTGAACCCAGCACCACCACCGCCTTGCTCCGGTAGCGGGCCCACAGCATGTCGTTGATGGTCACCGCATTGACCCGACGGGCGATGATGGCGAACTTCTTGCCCAGTACCCCCAGGGTCAGCCAGACGGTGGGCAGCTGGATCATCGCCAGCAACACCCAGCCCAGACCAATCTTGTAGGCGGCTCCCGGCCCGCCGATGAAAGAGGAGGCCGAGGTGTAGGTCGCCACCAGTGTCATCGCCAGCACCAGCCCACCCATGCTGCGGTTGCCGATGAAGTACTCCTGCACGAAGTTGCCGCCGGCGCGGTGGCGGCTGGCCCAGAAACCGACCCCCAGTACCAGCACCAGATAGATGAAGAGCGGCAGCATCAACTCAAGATTCACGGGTGGGCTCCTTTTGCGGGCTGGCGTGGGTATCGAGCGGGATATCCACGAAGAGGCGATTGACCATCAGGGCGCAGAGGATGATGAAGATGAGCGGCATCACCATGCAGCTGAGCAGGAACCAGAGCGGGATGTCCCACAGCTCCAGATGGACTGGGATGAAATAGGCGGTGCCATACCAGGCAAAGAAGTAGAGCAGGGTCAGCAGCAGACAAAAAGCGGCTTCCCGGCGGGCGAGAGCGAAACGGTTCACCTTGGCCTCCGACAAATTTGAGGGGCGCAAGGATAACAAAAAAGGGCCATGTCGCCATGGCCCTTTTTCAGCAGAGGCTTCTTGCAAAGCCGCCTCCCGGCTGGATTGCGGATAAGCAGCGGGCTGCTATCCGGCCGGAAGTGATTGTTCTGCCTGCGAGATCTTACAGACCCAGCTTCTTGTGCAGGTAGTGGATATTGGTACCACCGTGCTGGAAGTTTTCGTCTTTCATGATCTCTTTTTGCAGCGGCACGTTGGTCTTGATGCCCTCGACCACCAGTTCGTCCAGCGCATGGCGCATGCGGGCGATGGCGATGTCACGATTCTCGCCGTAGCAGATCAGCTTGCCGATCATCGAATCGTAGTGGGGCGGAACCTTGTAACCGGCATAGATGTGGGAGTCCCAACGCACGCCCAGACCACCCGGAACGTGGAAACTCTTGATCAGGCCCGGAGAGGGCATGAAAGTAGCCGGGTCTTCGGCGTTGATCCGGCACTCGATGGCGTGGCCATGGATGCGGATATCCTGCTGGGTGATCGACAGGGGCTGGCCAGCGGCGATGCGCAGCTGCTCCTTGATCAGATCGACACCAGTGACCATCTCGGTAACCGGATGCTCCACCTGAATACGGGTGTTCATCTCGATGAAGTAGAACTCGCCGTTTTCGTAGAGGAACTCGAAGGTGCCCGCACCGCGGTAACCGATCTCGATACAGGCGCGTACGCAGCGCTCGCCGATGAACTTGCGCATCTCGGCGGTGATGCCCGGAGCCGGCGCCTCTTCCACCACTTTCTGGTGACGTCGCTGCATGGAGCAGTCGCGCTCGCCCAGATAGATGGCATTGCCCTGACCGTCAGCCAGCACCTGGATCTCGATGTGGCGCGGATTCTCCAGGTACTTCTCCATGTAGACCATGTCGTTCTTGAAGAACTGGCCCGCTTCGGATTTGGTCAGCGCGATGGCGCCCGCCAGTTCCGCTTCGTTGCGCACTACGCGCATGCCGCGACCACCACCGCCACCGGCGGCCTTGATGATCACCGGATAGCCGATGCGCTTGGCAATGGCAGCATTGCGTTTGGCGTCGTTGTCGACGGGGCCGTCAGAGCCCGGTACGCAAGGTACGCCAGCCTTCTTCATCGCCTCGATGGCGGAGACCTTGTCACCCATCAGGCGAATGGTCTCGGCGCGCGGGCCGATGAAGACGAAACCGGACTTCTCGACCATGTCGGCGAAGTCAGCGTTCTCGGAGAGGAAGCCGTAACCCGGGTGGATGGCAACGGCACCGGTTACCTCGGCAGCAGCGATGATCGCCGGCACGTTGAGGTAGGAGTCGGTACTGGCCGGCTTGCCGATACAGATGGATTCGTCGGCCAGCAGCACATGGATGAGCTCCCGGTCGGCGGTGGAGTGAACGGCCACTGTCTTGATCCCGAGCTCTTTACAGGCGCGCAGGATCCGCAGGGCAATTTCACCGCGGTTGGCGATGACTACTTTATCCAACATGGGTGGCGATATCCCTTATTCGATGATGAACAGCGGCTCGTCGAATTCGACGGCCTGACCATTTTCAACCAGGATCGCTTTGATCACGCCGGCCTTGTCAGATTCGATTTGGTTCATCATTTTCATGGCTTCGACGATGCACAGGGTATCGCCGACATTGACTTGCTGACCCACTTCAACGAACGGCTTGGCATCCGGGCTGGAGGAGCGGTAGAAGGAGCCAACCATCGGGGAGCGCATCAGGTGACCGCTCGGGGTGGCATCTGCGGCCGGTGCGGCGGCAGCCGGAGCAGCAGCAACAGGGGCGGCAACCGGAGCAGCAGCCTGCGGCATGATCATCTGCGGTGCGGCAGTAACCTGACCTGCGAAGTTGCGGCTGATGCGAACGGACTCTTCACCTTCGGAGATCTCCAGTTCGGCGATGCCGGACTCTTCAACCAGTTCAATCAGCTTCTTGATTTTGCGGATATCCATTAGCATTCTCTTTCTTCTTTATCTGATCAGTGATTATCAAGCCGCGCGCAGATGGCGCACGGCCGCGGTTAAAGCGAATTGGTAGCCATCGGCCCCCAGACCACAAATGACCCCTTTGGCGACATCAGACAGATAGGAGTGATGACGGAACGGCTCCCTGGCATGGACGTTTGACAGGTGCACTTCGATAAAGGGGATGGCGACACCCAGCAGTGCATCGCGGATGGCGACGCTGGTGTGGGTGAAGGCGGCCGGATTGATGATGATAAAATCCACCTGGCCCATGGCCTGATGGATGCGGCTGATCAATTCGTGTTCGGCGTTGGATTGCAGATGTTCCAGAGTTACACCGAGTTCGCTGGCGTTGAGCGTCAGATCGGCGACGATCTCATCAAGCGTCTTGCTGCCGTAGATACCCGGTTCCCGCTTGCCCAGCAGATTCAGATTCGGTCCGTTGAGCAGGAGAATGCGGTGATTTTGCGACATATTGAGTACATCCTCGATGATAATGCTGCTATCTATCAGCTATCTTGTGGACTACCAGAAATCTAGCCATTTTCTGCGCAAATCGGTGTGCCCTGGCACACAGATTTCGCAATTATATTGATTTCGTGAAAATTAGCAGCATTTTACTGGTCTAATCTCTACATCTGCCTATTTATTGAGCTCTCTCGCCCTGGGAGCGAGGTTCCGGTAACGCAGGCTGTTTGCACCGTCCCGAAAACAACAAAGCCGGCACAAGGCCGGCTTTGCAAGTGAGTTGGCAGAGGGATCAGGCCGCTTCCGACTTCTCGCGGATCAGCTTGTCCACCACTCCCGGATCCGCCAGGGTGGAGATATCCCCCAGACTGTCGGTTTCGCCGGTGGCGATCTTGCGCAGGATTCGCCGCATGATCTTGCCGGAACGGGTTTTCGGCAGTCCTTCGGCCCAGTGGATCACATCCGGGGTAGCGATGGCTCCGATCTCCTTGCGTACCCACTCCTTCACCTCTTTATGCAGCTCGCGGCTCGGTTCTTCGCCGGCAATCAGGGTGACGTAGGCATATATACCCTGACCCTTGATCTCGTGCGGCACCCCAACCACCGCCGCTTCGGCGATCTTGGGATGGGCCACCAGCGCCGATTCGATTTCGGCGGTACCCATGCGGTGGCCGGAGACGTTCAGTACATCATCCACCCGTCCGGTGATCCAGTAGTAGCCATCGGCATCGCGACGGGCACCGTCGCCAGTGAAGTAGCGGCCGGGGAAGGTGGAGAAGTAGGTCTGCTCGAAGCGCTCGTGATCACCGAACACGGTGCGCATCTGGCCCGGCCAGGAGTCGGTGATCACCAGATTGCCCTCGGTGGCCCCCTCCAGCGGCTCACCCATATTGTCGAGCAGCGCCGGCTGTACGCCGAAGAACGGCTTGGTGGCGGAACCCGGCTTGAGGTCGGTCACACCGGGTAGCGGGGTGATCAGGATGCCGCCGGTTTCGGTCTGCCACCAGGTATCGACGATGGGGCAGCGCTCATCGCCTATGGTGCGGTAGTACCACTCCCAGGCTTCCGGGTTGATGGGCTCACCTACCGAGCCCATGATGCGCAGGCTCTGGCGCGAGGTGCCGGTCACGGCTTCGGTGCCTTTGGCCATCAGGGCGCGGATGGCGGTGGGAGCGGTATAGAGAATGGTGACCTGGTGTTTGTCCACCACCTGGCTCATGCGGTTGGTGGCCGGGTAGTTGGGCACCCCTTCGAACATGATGGTGGTGGCACCGTTGGCAAGCGGCCCGTAGACCAGATAGGAGTGACCGGTGACCCAGCCCACATCGGCGGTACACCAGTAGATGTCCTCTTCGTGGTAGTCGAACACATATTTGAAGGTGAGGGTGGCATAGACCAGATAACCGCCGGTGGTATGCAGCACCCCCTTTGGTTTGCCGGTTGAGCCGGAGGTATAGAGGATAAAGAGCGGATCTTCTGCGTTCATCGCCTCCGGCGGGCAGTCGCTGCTGACGACGGCGGTCGCTTCGTGCCACCACACATCGCGATGGTTGTGCCAGGCAACATTGCCACCGGTGCGCTTGAGCACGATCACCTTGCTGACCTGGGTATCCGGGTTGGTGAGCGCTTCGTCCACATTCTTCTTGAGCGGTACGGCGCGACCACCGCGCAGCCCTTCGTCAGCGGTGATGACGATGCGAGAACCGGAGTCGATGATGCGGCCGGCCAGCGCTTCCGGCGAGAAGCCGCCAAAGACGATGCTGTGTACCGCGCCGATGCGGGTGCAGGCCAGCATGGCGATGGCGGCCTCGGGCACCATGGGCATATAGAGGCAGACCACGTCACCGCGATGCACCCCTTGGGCTTTCAAGACGTTGGCAAACTTGCACACTTCGGTGTGCAACTCGCGGTAGGTGAGTTTGCGATCTTCGGCCGGATTGTCCCCTTCCCAGATGATAGCGACCTTGTCGCCACGCTCTGCCAAGTGGCGATCGAGGCAGTTGGCTGAGACGTTGAGCTGGCCATCTTCAAACCACTTTATGGAGACATGGCCCGGATCGTAGGAGGTGTTTTTTACCCTGGTGTAGGGTTTTATCCAGTCGAGGATTTTGCCCTGCTCACCCCAGAAGGTATCGGGATCCTCGACGGAGGCCTGATACATGGCGGCATAGTCGCCCTTGTCGAGCAGGGCGCTGTTGCTGATATGGGGTTTGACCGGGTAGACCTTGCTCTCGCTCATCACTCACTCCTTTGAATACATTCTTTTAATGATTAAGTAACAACTTATACCTTTGGCGGGTGGGGGCAATTAGACTTTTGGATAGACGGCAATATTTGGTTACAGGGAAGTCGATGACAATTAATCAACGCGTCGGTAAAAAGGGGCGTGCTGATTAATTGGAGGCCGTCATGTTTTCCCTGTTGCTCTGTGCATCCCTGTGGCAGTTTGATGCGCCAGTTCCTGCTGGCGAACCTCTGAAAGAGTTCGAGATCACCCATCAGGAGGCTTCACCTGCGCTGCGGGATCGGGTGGCCGATCAGCTTGGTCATGCATGGCAGGCCAAAGATCCCGGCACCAGACTCACCTTCAGTGAACCTGCTCCCCGTTATGCTGGCGAATCACCGCTGACACGCATGCTCAATGACCGTGATGATGGTTGGGAGTCCCGCTTGCTGATTGAGTGGTAATCCGGTTGGGAGCTAGGAGGCGGATGCCTCCCGGTTGGTGATAATGACTGTCTGCCACTAAGAGTGCATGCGCTGATGCAGGTGATCTCCCATATGGTTGACGTGCAGCGGTTTGCTGAACAGATAGCCCTGTCCTTCGCCGCAGTTGAGTGATTGCAGGAAGGTATACTGGGCCCGCGTCTCGATCCCCTCGGCGGTGACCTCCATATCCAGACTGTCGGCCAGATTGATGATGGTGCGGCAGA
The DNA here is from genome assembly GCF_037890695.1 of Aeromonas jandaei. NCBI lineage: Bacteria > Pseudomonadati > Pseudomonadota > Gammaproteobacteria > Aeromonadales > Aeromonadaceae > Aeromonas > Aeromonas jandaei. Next base: position 1,779,609 of record NZ_CP149571.1, read on the forward strand.
GTTCCCGGCTATTCTTGTCCTCCGGCAAGGCCTGTACGAAAGCCCGATCGATCTTGATGCGATCGATGGGCAGGGTTTTCAGCAAACTCAGTGACGAGAAGCCTGTACCAAAGTCGTCGATGGCAATCTGCACGCCGAGGCTTTTCAGACGGGTGAAGAGATCCAGACTCTGTTCGACCCGTTGGATAATGCTCTCCGTCACCTCGATCTCCAGCCGTTCCGGTGGAAATCCCGTTTCGCTCAGAATGGCCGCTACCCGCTCCACATAGCCGGGAGAGCGCATCTCCCGCACTGATACGTTGACCGACATCCGGGGGACGGGCAGGCCGGCGGCCAGCCAAGCCTGGCCTTGCTCGCAGGCATGGCGCATCACCCACTCGCCAATTTTTTCGATGAGGCCGCACTCCTCGGCAACCGGAATAAAACGGGCCGGGTTGATCATCCCTTCATTCGGGTGTTGCCAGCGTAGCAGGGCCTCCAGACCACTCAGGTGACCATCGTTCAGATCGGTCATCGGTTGATAGAAGATACAGAGCTGTTCCAGCTCCATCGCCTTGAGCAACCCCTGTTCAATCTGCATCCGTTCACGGGCCCGCGCCGCCATGCTCGGGGTGTAAAACTGATAACCGTTGCGCCCCTGGCTTTTGGCTTCATACATGGCGCTATCTGCCGCGCTGACCAGATTTTCCGGGGTTTCGGCATGATCCGGATACATGGCAATGCCGATACTGGCTGAAATGGCGACCAGTTCATGGTCCAGCTCTACCGGCTCGCGCAGCACGGCGAGCAGCGTATTGGCCAGGGCAGACAGCTCGTCGGGATGTTCCAGATAGGGAATGAGCACCAGAAACTCATCACCTCCTAGCCGGGTGGCCAGATCGTTTTGCTGCAGGCAGCCATTGATCCGCTCGGCCAGCCGTTTGAGCAGTTGATCGCCGACCCCATGGCCCAGGCTGTCGTTGATCAGCTTGAAGCCATCAAGATCGATGAAAAGCAGCCCGAGGCGAGTGTGATTGAGTTGCGCTGTTTTGAGTTCAAGGGCCAGCCGCTCTTGCAACAGATGGCGGTTGCCAAGTTCGGTCAGCGTATCGTGATAGGCAAGGTGGTTCAGTTCCGCCTCTACCTTGCGGATAGCGCTGATGTCGGAGAGGGCAATCACATAATGCGTCGTGTTGTTGAAACTGTCGTAGACTGCGCTGATCTGCTGCCAGGAGGAGAAGTAGCTGCCATCCTTGCGCAGGCAGACCATCTCGCCATGCCAGGCGTGGTTGCCGGGACGCAGGTTATGCCAGGGATAGTCATGCTCCATGTAGCGCCTTGGGTGCATGATGATGTCTGGCGTTCGTCCCGTCACTTCCTCGGCATCATACTGGGTCAGCATGGTAAAGGCCGGGTTGACCGAGATGATACGCTGCTCGCTGTCGAGGATGATGATCCCCTCAGCCGTGGTATCGAACACCACGTTGGCCTGATGAAGCCGCTCCTCCTGGCGACGACGGGCAGTGGCATTGTGGATCACACCCATAACTCGCAGACCGACTGACTCGGTGGCAGGCACATGGTCGGCATGAATATCGACCCAGTGACGCTCTTGCTGGGGGTTGAGATAACTCAGTGTGAGGTGAATGGGCTCCCGCCCCAGCAGGGCCGACTTGAGCTGGCGCGCAGATTCCGGTTCAAAGCAGTCGACAAATGTCTGCAAGCCCCCGCGAAAGCGGTTGGCCGGAATACCGAGCAGAGGCTCTATCTGACCGTCGAACAGCATGCGATCTTCCTCTACATGCCACTCCCACACTCCTATCTGGGCTGCTCGCATCGCCAGTTGCAGCCGCTGCTCGGTTTCATACTGCTCGGTGATGTCACGCACAATGGCGAGAATGCCGCTCAGCTCTCCTTGCTCATCGCGCATCGGACTGTAAGTGGCCTGCCAGCGACGATAGTTGCTGTCGTGGGCTGCAGTCTGGCCGGTAATGGCGATATCGACGTATGGAATGCCGCTGCGCATGATCTGCTGAAACATGGGTTCCAGAGTCGGTGCCAGTTTCGGAACAACCTCCCGCAGGTGTTTGCCCTGATGCTCCTCGATGGTTTTGCCATTGATGTCGGCCAGCACCTGATTGACCTTGCGATAGCGGAACTCCCGATCGAACACGCCGATACCCAGCGGGGCTGTGCCCATGAGCTGCTCCAGCACCGAATGATCGGAGAGCTGTGTCATGAGAGCATCGGTATCGTTGCTGAGAGGTTTTCTGTCCATGATGGCCCCGGCATTGACTTATCTGTCATTAACATCGTCTTTGAGTATGGCACGAACTCTCTGACGGGGAGCCAGGCGAGATAGTTACAGCCATACAACGTGCAAGGGGATTTACAGAAATAGAGGCAGGTTATTGAAAGGAAAAGGTTTATCCCTTCTGGCGGCCAAATGCCTGAATGCCGCGTGCGAATACCAGCCAGCCGAGCAGGTGGAAGGGCAGGGCCAGCGCGTAGAGTTGCAGCCAGTGGGCGCTGCTGCCGCTGCACTGGATGAAGTCAATCCAGGCTGCCAGCAGGGCCAGCATGCCGGCTATCTGGAAGCGGCGGCGCAGCACAACTTCGACACCGAGGTTGGAAAGATAGAGGGTCAGCAGGATACCGGCGAAGCCGGTGAGCTGGGCAGTACCGTAGAGGTCGCGATCTGGATTGAACAGCAGGGCCACGAGAGGGGTAATGCCCTGATCCTGCGGGATCAGGGCCAGCAGCCAGCATGCAATCAGAAGCAGGGCTGTTTTCATCTCGGGCTCAGTCGGCGGACGGTGCCGGCTTGACCAGAGTCAGGTAGTTGGCATCCATGTTGAGGAATACCCCCAGCAGACGGGCACTGGCGCCGTAAAAGCCAAACTGGTCGGCGGCGCGACAGGCACTCTCGAACTTGTCGAACCAGCCCAGCAGATGGTCGTGCAGCAGCGCTTCCTGCTCGTCGAGCCAGTTTTCCCGCTCGGCTGCACTCTTTGCTTCGGCCGCGCGGATGATGAGATTGCCCATCAGATCCAGCTCGATGGCGAGATGGTCGGCAGGCTCTTTGTATTTGTCGCTGACATTGATGCCGAGGCGATCGAGGCGGGTCTGCATCTCGGCCATCGGAGCCTGCATCATCAGCTTGGCCTCGCCGCGGTAGAGTGACTCGTAGGGCAGGGCACCCTGCTTGGGATCCACCAGAAACAGGCCTGCGAAGTCGGCGGCGAGTTCCTGTTGGCGATCAGGGCGCACCAGCAGGCGGGCGATGGCATCGTTGAGTTCGGCCACGGCTTCGCGCATCGGATCCAGGGTCGAGAGGCTTTTCAGGAAGCTTCGCACATCATAGGTGTCATATTCGGCGATCTGCTCATCACTGAGTTCAGCGGCGAACAGGGTGGAGAACCACCAGTAGAGTTCGGCCCGGCGTTCGCTGGTAGCCATAAAGTCCTGCATTTTTCCTCCGTGGATGGCAATCGGGAGCCTTGATGGCCCCCGATTCTAACGACTTTAAAAATAAAGGAAACTCAAGGGGGCGCTTTCCATCCCCTAGGGTCAGAGTGCCGGGAACATGGGATCGATGCCCTTGGCTGATTCCGGCGCGCCGAAGGCGGTGACTGCAGGTGCCTGTCCGCGGAACTTCTCGATCTCTACCAGCGCGGTATGGGCTGTGGTGGCCTGCGCCAGGCTGGAGGAGCCGATATCGGCGGTCAGCACGTTGGGGTCACCGTAGGTACAGAGCGTCCCCACCTTGCCGCCCTCCTGCGGGCCATACCAGGCACCTTCCTGAATGCGCACCACGCCGGGGGCGTAGTCATCGCTCACCACCAGACCGGCCAATACCTGACCGCGGCCGTTGAACACCCGCACCAGATCGCTGTCCTTGAGGCCGCGGGATTTGGCGTCCTGCGGATTCATATAGACAGGCTCGCGACCCTGCACCGTGTAGGTGGCGCGGTAGTTGTCGGACGAGCAGAGCTGGCTGTGCAGCCGCTTGTCCGGGTGGCAGGATTGCAGGTGCAGTGGGTACTGCTTGCTGCCCGGCCCGCCGTGAGAGCGCTCGTAGGGCTCGATCCAGACCGGGTGGCCTGGGCAATCGGCATAGCCATAGTCGGCGATGGTCTTGGAGTAGATCTCGATAAGGCCGGACGGGGTACCCAACGGTTCCAGATCTGGCTCCTGACGGAACGACTCGTGGCGCACCCAGGGCTGGCCCGCTGGGAAGGTGACAAATCCCTCGCCGTGCCAGAACTGGCTAAAGCGGGGCAGACGGATGCCGATGCCGCGACCTTGCAGGCGGGCGTCGTCATAGATGCTCTGGATCCACTCCAGCTTGCTCTTGCCGCCGGTGAACTCGGCTTCGCGACCGAAGCGACGGCAGAGGTCGGCAAAGATGTCGTAGTCATCGCGCGCCTCGAACAGCGGCTCCACCACCTTGTACATGGCCAGAATGCCCGCGTTGGAGTGGGAGCCCCATTGCTCGATATCATCCCGCTCATAGGTGGTGGTGGCGGGCAGCACGATGTCGGCGAAGCGGCAGCTGGCTGTCCACTGGTGATCGATGCTGACCACGGTTTCCAGCTTGCGCCAGGCGGCGACCATCTTGTTGCGATCCTGCTGGTGGTGGAACGGGTTGTTGCCGCAGAACACCGCCATCTTCATGTGGGGATAGGTGATGGTCTGGCCGTTGAAGGCGATCTGCTTGCCCGGATTGAGGATGCAGTCGACGAAACGGGCCACCGGAATGAATTTGGAGTAGCCCTTCCAGTCGCCGTCATGGCGCGGTTTGACCCCGGGAATGACCGAGCTGAAACCGGACATGATGGGGCCGCTGGAGGTGATGGTGCCCGCCCCGTTGTAGTGCCAGCCAAAGCCGTAACCACCGCCCGGCAGACCGATCTGGCCAATCATCGAGGCCAGAACCACCAGCATCCATGCGTACTGCTCGCCGTGGTGCATGCGCTGCACACACCAGCCGCCGATGAGCTGGGTGCGGCCACTGCTCATGGCGCGGGCCAGCTCTCGAATGGTCTCTGCAGGGACGCCACAGATGGCGGCGGCCCACTCGGCATCCTTCACCTGACCATCGCTGGTGCCCAGCAGGTAGGGCAGGAACTTGTCAAAGCCGGTGGTGTAATCTTTCAGGAACTTCTCGTCGTGACGCTTCTCGCTGTAGAGGGTGTGGGCGATGCCCAGCATCAGCGGCACATCGGTCTGCGGATTCAGGGTCACCTGATCGCAGTTGAGGTACTTCTGGGTCTTGGATTTGACCGGATCGATGCTGATCACCCGGATCTCGCCCTTGGCCACCTTCTCTTTGAGCTGTGCCCAGTAGTCGTAGACGCTGTGATCCGGCACCAGCCAGCCCACCTGCAGGTTTTTGACGGGGTCGGAACCCCAGATCACGATGGTCTTGCTGTGCTCCAGCACCAGCGGCCAGGAGGTCTGCTGCTCGTACACCTCCATGGCCCCTGCCACGTGGGGCAGGATCACCTGGGCGGCGCCGGTGGAGTAGTCACCGGCCTTGGCCAGATAGGTGCCGTGCAGGTTCATGGCGCGGCCAAGCATGGCGCCAGCTGAGTGCAGCTTGCCCACCGACTGCCAGCCGGAGTGACCCGCATAGAGGGCGCTCGGGCCATAGGTTTTCTGCACCCGCTCCAACTCGTGATAGAAGAAGTCCAGCGCCTGGGACCAGGTGACCCGCACAAAGCGGTTCTGGCCGCGTTCGCTGGTGTCGGACTGGTGGCCCTTGCGCAGCCAGTCCAGTCGCACCATGGGGTAGCGGATGCGGGAGGGGTTGTAGACCACCTCACTCAAGGCTTTGAGCATCTCGGTGGGGTGTTTGTCATGCTCGAACGGCAGGGTCTCGACCCAGCGGCCATCGACGACCCGGGCACGGAAGGCGCCCCAGTGGGAACCGGACTGCACCAGCTTGTCGCCGGACTCGGCGGCCATCACGGCGCGACCGAGCAGGGAGGGGCCGATCAGGGCAGAGGCACCGCTGGCCAGCAAGCCGCCCAGAAAACCACGACGGGAAATATTGATCATCTTGTTATTCCTCTTTCGAATCCGGACTTAGTGGCTGCCCTGACCACCGGTATCGGCGGCATGGTTTTGCAGGTATTTGAGCAGGGTGCGCTCCTCTTCCTTGCTCAGGCGATAGTAGGCAGACATCGCCTTGAGCCCCGAGATCCAGCCGTTGGCGGTGAAGTGCGCGGGATCCGGCGCGCCATGGCAGGAGTTGCAGGTGGATTTGTACATCTCGCCAGCGTAATCCCAGATCGGCTTGAGCGAGGACTCAAAGCCCTTGCCATCGACCCAGGCCTGCACCTGAACCAGCTCCCACTTGATATGGGTGGCGTTGTCGGTCTCCTGCTTGAGCACTTTCTCGCTCGCTTTCAGTTCGTCACGGATGGTGGCGACAAAGACCCGCTTGCCCATGTATTCGCTCAGCACCCGGCCCTTGCCGTCGCTCTCGCGCCACCCTTCGATGGTCACCTTGAGCCGATCGCCGCTGCGGTCTACGACGTCGATGCGGGAGGCGGGCAGCAGTTTGCCGACCGGATCCTTGCTCTGTTCGTTGGCATAGAGATCTTTTTCACCCAGGTTGTAGAGGGTCTCGGCGGCTGGCGCCTGTTGCGCGTCGTTGGCCAGAGTGGCGTAGGTGGCCCGGAAGCCGCCCGCCATGTTGGGCAGTTCATGGGCGATGCCCTTGTGGCACTCGATGCAGTTCATGTTCTTCGCCGCCGCATCTTTCATCGCCAGCGCTGCCGCCGGGGACTGCTTGGCGTGATCCATGTTGTCGTAGCTGTGGCACGACTTGCAGGTCTTGGAGTTCTGGCTGCTCATCCGGGCCCACACCTTCTCGGCCAGATGCAGGCGCCGGTCCTCGAACTTCTCCTGGGTGTCGATGCTGTGGCCTATGTACTCCTGATAGAGGTCGTTGGCTGCCTCCATCTTGCGGGCCACCTTGCCGACAAAATCCTTCGGCTGGTGACAGTCGGTACAGACCGCCTGTACCCCTGAGGCATTCTTGAAGTGGATGGACTCCTTGTACTCCGGATAGACGGTGTCTTTCATGGAGTGGCAGGAGATACAGAATTCGAGGCTGCTGGTTTTCTCAAAGCCATAGTGCAGGCCGACGGTGCCCGCGAGGGTGACGCCGACGCCCACCAGAAGCAGCGCCAGTACCGACCAGCGACGGCTGGGGGTGCGCAGGAAGTGCCACAGTTTTTTCATCATGCTCTCTCACATCACTTTTTGATGGGAGCCATGATAGGGAGGCGTTGTGAACAGGGCTGCCGCCACAAATTAATGAAATAGGGGTATTTATGACAAAATGTGAATAGAATAATCCTCCCTTGTCGACCATCGTGAACCCTGCCCATGAGCTACCACATTCTGGTTGTTGAAGATGATGCGGTGACCCGCGAGAAGCTGACCGGCTATTTCGAGCGGGAGGGCTATCGGGTGACGGCGGTCGAAAACGGTCAGGAGATGCGCGCCGTGCTGGCGGAGCAGACGGTCGATCTGGTGATGCTGGATATCAACCTGCCGGGGGAAGATGGTCTGCTGCTAACCCGTGAACTGCGGGCGCGCAGCACGGTGGGGATCATTCTGGTCACCGGCCGCAGCGATGCGGTGGATCGGATTGTCGGCCTCGAGATGGGGGCCGATGACTATGTCACCAAGCCGTTCGAGCTACGGGAGTTGCTGGTGCGGGTCAAGAATCTGCTGTGGCGGATCTCGCTGGCTGCAGCACCGAGCGAGCCTGCGGTGGCTGACGATGCGGTGCGCTTTGGCCCCTGGCGTTTTGACATTCCCCGCCGCCAGCTCAGCAAGGACGGGGTGCCGGTGCGCCTGACCAAGGCCGAATATGAGGTGCTGGTGGCCTTTGTCGCCCATGCCGGGCGGGTGCTTAGCCGGGAGCGGATCCTGACCCTCATCAGCCATCGCGGCGATGGCCCGAGCGATCGCACCATCGACGTTTTGATCCGGCGGCTGCGCGGCAAGATGGAAGCGGATCCCCGGGATCCCCAGCTGTTTGTCACCGTCCATGGTGAAGGCTATCTGTTTGCCGGTGAGATAGCCTCCTGACCCCGTTGCGGTGGCTTTGACCTGTTTGACCGGGTGTCAGACCGGCGGGCGGGTATCAAATTGCGGGCAGTCGTCGCCAATCTGGTGCCAGGGTGCCTTGGAGCCGACAAAGATGTGAAACGCGGGCCGCTGGCTTGGCACATCGTCCAGCACCCCGAGGCGCAGATTGATCTTGCCGCTGCTGCTCTTCTGGCTGAACAAGCTGGAGCCGCAGTGACGACAGAAGGCCAGGGTGGTCTCTGCCGATTTCCGGTAGCGGCTGATGGCCTCTTCCCCTTTTACTATGGTGACCTTGTTGCCATCCAGTCCGCCGACCGAGGCGTAATCTCCCCCTGAAAACTTGCGACATTCGCTGCAGTGGCAGTTCCCCATATAGTCGAACTGATCCGGCAGGGTCAGGGCGACGGCGCCGCACAGGCAGCTGGCATGTAACTCTTTCATCTCTTCTCCTTGAGTGGGCTAATCGGATTTGGAACGGCTATTCGACCCGATAGACGGGACGAAAAGCGCCATCCGAGAGGGAATCTGCGGGGTCGGCCAGCGGTGCAGATAGCGTCAGAATGGGTGGCCCCATCACCCGCGGGCACTGCTCGGCATTGGCATCAGGGTGTTGCAGCAGGCAGACCGCCTGAGCGACCGCAAGGCGCCCCTGAAGCCGCATCTGATCGCTGTTGGCGGCCAGGATCTTGCCCCGGCGCAGGCCCCGCTGTACCCCGTGGCTGAAGTAGGTGCTCAAAACTTTGGGCCTGTCGAGATGGCGCTGCGCCAGCTCGTTGACCGCTACTTCGGCGGCGATGGCGCCTCCCACCAGATAGTCGAGGTCGGGATAGCGGGCCAGCGTCTGCTGCACCAGCGTGCGCTGGATTTCCCGGCTGTTGTCGCCGCGCTCGGTGGTGACCAGCTTGATGGCGCTTCCCTTGATGGCATCGGCAAAGCCCGGCTCCACGAAGTTGTTGCCGCCGCTTGCCTGCGGGCCGGGGAAGAGGGCGACCGAGACCGACTTGCTGCCGGCGGGGTGGCGCTGCGCCAGCCAGTGGCCAATCTGCCAGCCCATCTGGTACCAGGAGACCCCCACCTTGGCCTGCACCAGACCGCTGGGCAGATCGTTGACCAGACCAAAGACCGGCAGCGGCGTGGCTGTGATCGCCTCGCGCAAGCCCTGATAGCTCACCGCGCCGAGCAAGATGGCGTCGCTCCCTTCCTGCATGCAGCGCTGCAGTTGTTGGCGTTGCTCGGCGAGGGCGCCATAGCCCCCCGCTTCGTGGATCTGCAACTTGACTCCCAGCCGCTTCGCCTCGTCCACCATGCCCTGATTGACCGAGAGCCAGTAGGCGTCGCGCAGATGGGGGTAGAGGGCACAGAGGGTCAGCGGTTTGATTGCCGCGGCGGGTTCCGGCCACTGCTGGCGCAGCGGTTGGCCGCTGAATTCGCCGCCGGGCCAGAGATCGACCGCAAAGGCGAGGGCGGCGCGAGGAAGCGTGAGCAACCACATTAGTAACAGCAGGGAGAGATAGACGCTTCGCATGGTCAGGGGTTTTGTTAAAGTGTTGGGCCATATTATCCGGTCAAAGCCGACCACAACCAAGGGACTTCCCGTGAGAATCTTTTCCGGCCTGGGTGGCAAGTTGCTGCTGGCCTTCTCCCTGATGGCGTTACTCACTTTGAGTGCCTCCCTGCTGGGCTGGGTGGGGCTTAGCCATCTGCGCCAGCTTGAGCAAGGAGTGCAGCAGACCCTGGCCGATCAGGAGCTGGCCCGCACGCTCTCTCGTCTCAGCGGCGAGATCCAGAGCGCGTCGCGGCTGCTGGCCACCGCGACCAGCGAGCAGGAGCGGGAGCATCAGGGGCGTTTGCTCACCTTGCAGGGACAACAGCTACAACAGGTGCTGGCGCAACTTGGCCGTGGACAGGGTTCAGCAAGCCTCGATCAGCTCAGTCAGAGCATCATCGGCAATCTGGGCCAGCAGGGCTGGCTGGTGGGGGAAAGGTTGACCCTGATGGCGCAGGGCGAGGCACAGCGGGCCCGTCTGGTGGCGGCAGCCGGGCAGATCGCCGAGCTGGCGCGCAGTCAGATGGAGAACGCCGAAACCGTGATGGTGGCGGGATTGGGTTCCCTCTACCAACAGCAAGGTACGCAGGCGGCCCGGACGCTGGATCGCTTGCTGGAGCAGGATCTCGACTGGCTGGAGCAGATGACCGAACTGCGTCATCGCACTTTGATGCAGCAGCAGCGCATTGAGGAGATGTGGCGCAGCGAACAGCAGGCACAACTGCAAACGCTGCTGCACGATGGGCAGCGGGAGCTGGCCATCTTGCAACTGCGGGCCGGGGCGGTGACCGATCCGGCCCGCCGGCAGGCGGTGGAGCAGGCGCTGACCGTGCTGGCGCAGAGTGACAAGCTGGTACAACTGCGCAGCGACTGGCTCGGCAAGGGGGAGGCGTTGCGGGTGCTGGCCAATGCCAATGAGGCCCTGATGAGCAACCTCAACCAGCAGGTCGGTGAGCTGGTAAACCGTGCCCGCGATTCGCTGGGACAGAGCCAGCAGGCGTTAAGCCAGCGTCTCAGGCTGCTGGAGCAGGCGCTGATGGGCATTGGCCTGTTTACGCTGGTACTGCTGATGCTGCTGATGTGGCGCATGGTTTACGGCCGGATCGTCTGGCCGCTGCAACGGGCGGTGGCGGGGATGAGCCGGTTGGCGCGCGGGGATCTGGCTCCCCTTGAGCCGATCGCCAGCACCGGACGCGATGAGCTGGCGGAGCTGGGCCGAGCTTTACAGGTGTTTCGTGACAATGCGGTCGAGTTGGGCCGCTATCAGCGAGAGCTTGAGTCGCGGGTCGAGGAGCGCACCGGCCAGCTCAGCCACGCCAACGAGCGGCTCAATGAGGAGGTGGAGAAGCAGCGGCAGGCCCGCGCCGAGGCGGAGCAGGCCAACCGGGCCAAGTCGGTGTTTCTCGCCATCATGAGCCACGAGATCCGCACCCCCATGAACGGTATTCTGGGCGGTCTGACACTGCTGGAAGATACCCACCTGAGCGATACCCAGCAGCGCTATCTGGCCGCCATCGAGCACAGTGGCGAATCTCTGCTGGAGATCCTCAACGACATTCTCGACTACTCCAAGATCGAGGCGGGCCATGTGGAGGCACGCCGCGAGCCCTTCCCACTGTTCCAGCTGGTGGATGAGCTCAGCGCGCTGTTTCGGCCAAAGGCGGCAGCAAAGGGAGTCACCCTGGCGCTGGAATATGCGCCCGGGCTGGCGCCGGTGGTCGAGGGGGATCTGGGCAAGCTGCGGCAGGTGCTCGGCAACTTGCTCGGCAATGCGGTCAAGTTTACCGCCCGTGGCCAGATTACCCTGACGGTGGCGCCCCTTGTCTGTCACGGCCCTTGTGCTGAGCCCTGCATCCGCTTCGTGGTGCGCGATACCGGCCCCGGCATTCCGGCCGATGAGCAGGAGGCGGTGTTCGAGGCGTTTCGCCAGCGCAAGCGTGATATAGGCCATCAGGGCGGCACCGGGCTGGGACTGGCGATCAGCCGCAAGCTGGTGGCCGCCATGGGGGGCGAGCTGAGCCTTATAAGCGAGCCGGACAAGGGGTGTGAATTCAGCTTCAGTTTGCCGTTGCAGCGCTCGAGCGCCCAACTGCCCGCCGAGGCGCAGCCGCTGCACCTTGGCCAGTCCCGCTACATCCTGCTGGTGGAGGATAACGAGATCAACCGATTGGTGGCGCACGGCATGCTGACTCGCCTTGGCCATCGTGTCACCCAGGCGGAGGATGGTCGCAGTGCGCTGGCGCTGGTGACCGAGCGCCCTTTCGAACTGGCGCTGCTCGATATCAACCTGCCCGATATGGACGGCATGACCCTGCGTGAGGATCTGGCCGCCATCAGTGAAGAGGTGCATGAGCAGCCGCTGCCCGCCATCGCTATCTCTGCCCAGATGTATCCGGAGGATATCCGCCACTGCCTTGCCGCCGGGTTTGTCGATTTTGTCGGTAAGCCGGTGCGGCTGGCGGTGCTGGCGAACGCCATCGATCAGCTATTTCGGCAAGAAGGGGGCTCTATCGAGCCGCAGGTGCAGTTATCAGTAGCCGTGCCCCCAACTAACCAGCCAGAGTGGGCCAATCCGGTGCTGGAAGCCGATCTGCCCCTGCTCGGTATGGCGCGGATCCGCCAGCTGGTCGCGCTGTTTGAGTCGCAAGGGCGGGTGTTGGTAGATAAGTTGGCTCTGGGGGAGGGAAGTGAGCAACGTCAGCTGGCGCACAAGCTAAAGGGGAGTGCGCTGGCGCTGGGGTTGACCGAATTTGCCAGCCACTGTGCGGCTCTTGAGGCGGGAGGCGTTGAGCCTGCGGCAATCAGGGCGCAATTTGACGCGGCGTTGAGCGGGTTGCAGCAGTGGCTGGCGGCCAACAGGGATTCGCCGTTCTGATCCCAGCTGGCTATACAACGTTTAGAGGGGGTGGCCAGCCCCTGCGTCGTTATTCGCTCTCGCGAAAGAGCACCTGCTTGCACTTGGCGCAGACCCATTCGCGGCGATAATCTGCCAGATGTACCAGCCCCACTTCCATCAATTCGTGATGGCCGCAGTGGTGACAGAAGATGATGTCGCCATCGACCGCCTCCGGGTGGATCGCCAGATACTCCATCCTGGTCGGGAGCTCCTCCCACGCGCTGGTGGGGATATGCTTGCGCTGGCTGGTGTAGTAGACCCAGTAAAACAGAAAAAAGATCGCCAGGATCAGAAAGGTGAGCAGATGGTCCATCTTCAATTCCTCCGGTTAGGTGCAGCCCCTCGGATGCATGACTGCAATCAGCTCCATCATGATGAAATTTGTTTCGAATGAAGATGTTACCGGAAGGCTAACGGGATCGTTGTGATCCCCTTCGGGTTTTGCCCAGTCAAAGAGCAGGGTTGAATGAGACTTTTTGAGTCACGATGGCAGGCCGGAGCGGACAGGCACTCCTGATTTTTACAACATAAATTCAACATTTTTTTAGGTGGTTGGACTGTCTCTTTGATCCAGCTCACGTTACAATGCGCGGGCCCACTTCACCTATCGCGCAAACGATTTTCAGGAGAGAAACGGATGTTGAAACGTGACATGACCATCGCCAATTATGATCCGCAATTGTGGCAGGCCATCACAGACGAAACCCGTCGTCAGGAAGAGCATATCGAGCTGATTGCGTCCGAGAACTACACCAGCCCCCGTGTCATGGAAGCCCAGGGCTCCCAGCTGACCAACAAGTACGCCGAAGGTTACCCCTCCAAGCGTTACTACGGTGGTTGCGAGTATGTGGATGTGGTTGAAACCCTGGCTATCGAGCGCGCCAAAGAGCTGTTCGGTGCCACCTACGCCAACGTGCAGCCGCACTCCGGCTCCCAGGCCAACAGCGCCGTCTACATGGCCCTGCTGCAGCCGGGCGACACCGTGCTGGGCATGAACCTGGCCCACGGCGGTCACCTGACCCACGGCTCCCCGGTCAACTTCTCCGGCAAGCTGTACAACATCATCCCCTACGGTATCGATGAGTCCGGCAAGATCGACTACAACGACATGGAGCGTCAGGCTGTCGAGCACAAGCCGAAGATGATGATCGGTGGCTTCTCCGCCTACTCCGGCATCGTTGACTGGGCCCGCATGCGCGAAATCGCCGACAAGGTCGGTGCCTACCTGTTCGTCGACATGGCCCACGTGGCTGGTCTGATTGCCGCTGGCGTCTACCCGAACCCGGTGCCCCACGCTCACGTGGTCACCTCCACCACCCACAAGACCCTGGCCGGTCTCGCGCGGTGGTCTGATCCTCTCCGCCGCTGACGACGAGGAGCTCTACAAGAAGCTCAACTCCGCCGTCTTCCCGGGTGGTCAGGGTGGCCCGCTGATGCACGTCATCGCCGGTAAAGCCGTTGCCTTCAAAGAAGCGCTGGAACCGGAGTTCAAGACCTATCAGGCTCAGGTCGTGAAAAACGCCAAGGCGATGGCTGCCACCTTTATCGAGCGCGGTTACAAGATCGTCTCCGGTGGTACCGACAACCACCTGATGCTGGTTGATCTGATCGGTCGCGAGCTGACCGGTAAGGATGCTGACGCTGCGCTGGGCAAAGCCAACATCACCGTCAACAAGAACTCCGTACCCAACGACCCGCGCTCCCCGTTCGTCACCTCCGGTGTGCGGATCGGTACCCCGGCCATCACCCGCCGCGGTTTCAAGGAAGCCGAGTCCATCGAGCTGACCCACTGGATCTGCGACGTACTGGACAACCACGACAACGATGCCGTGCTGGCCACCGTACGCGAGAAGGTGCTGGATATCTGCCGCCGCTTCCCGGTCTATGGCTGATAAGTCAGACCATCCGGTTTGAGACCAATGCCACCCTCGGGTGGCATTGTTTTTTATGGCGTTGGGCAACAGGGGAGGGATGAGATTGAACCGCGAAGAGAAGATGCAGAGCGAAGAGGCACACTCCTGCGCAGAGCGGGACAAGGCGCTGGAGGCGCAGCTGCGGCTGGCAATCCGCGCCCAGTATCACTTCCGTGACAGTGAGCAGGGGTTGCTGGCATGGGATGTGCGGCGGCTGGTGCGACTGAGCCGTGATCTGCCGCAGCAGGCAGTGGCGTTGAGCGAGATTGCCGAGCTCGATCGCGAGCACTGGTATGGTCATGGCAGCGCCACTCCCACGGTGCGCAGCGTGGTCGAGCACTGCCAGCTCATCATGGCGGCGGATCTCGCCTATCCGATCATTCTCGACAGCGCCGGTCGGGTGATGGATGGCATGCACAGGATCGGCAAGGCGCTGCTGCTGGGCCACAGCCATATCGATGCGGTGCGGTTTATGGTCGATCCTGCCCCCGACTATCAGGATTGCGATCCCGATAGCCTGCCTTATGACGACTGAGCTGCCCTTTGGCGATAACGGCTGGAAAAATCACGCTTTTGCGCTTTTTACCGCGGTTGGATGGCCGTGCTACACTGGCCGACCTAACACCCGCACCTGTTGGCGGGTGCCCCGTTTTGTTAACGCCGGAGGTCAGATGCATTGCCCTTTCTGTAGTGCCGTTGATACCAAGGTGATCGATTCCCGTCTGGTGGCCGAAGGCCATCAGGTGCGCCGCCGTCGCGAATGCCTGCTCTGTCACGAGCGCTTCACCACCTTCGAGATGGCCGAGCTGGTGATGCCGCGGGTCATCAAGTCCAACGGCTCGCGCGAGCCGTTCAACGAGGACAAGCTGCGGGCCGGTATCCTGCGGGCGCTGGAGAAGCGTCCGGTGAGCATGGAGGCCATCGAAAAGGCGGTCAACCACATCAAGTCACGCCTGCGCGCCACCGGCGAGCGGGAAGTTGCCTCCCAGCTGGTGGGTAATCTGGTGATGGATGAGCTCAAGGGATTGGACAAGGTGGCCTATATCCGCTTTGCCTCCGTCTATCGCAGCTTTGAAGATATCCGCGAGTTTGGCGAAGAGATCGCCAAGCTGGAGAAGTAACGGCTGCGAACCCCTCCCGGATCGGAGGGGGCATGACCGGCCGGTGTCGCCACGCTGGCTGCCGGCTGGCAAGTGGACTGTTACGCCAATGAAACATCCAAGCTGAGCGTTGTTTCGCTGGTGAAAAAATTTGAGGGCGTGCGACCGCAACCTGCGAGTCGGCGCCTGCCGTCATGGTGGGAAATGCCATGGCCGATCTGCCCGATGTTGTTGGCGAGAAGCTGGTGAGCGGCAAGAGATAAAAGAACGCAACTCATCAGATTGCTGCACCACACGGGATACGTTGCTGGAAACAGGAGCCCGGATGTTTAGTCAAGATGATTACCAATGGATGAGTCGGGCCCTCGAGCTGGCCCGCCGCGGCCGTTACACCACGGCCCCCAACCCCTGCGTCGGCGCCGTGCTGGTGAAAGATGGCGTGGTGGTTGGCGAAGGGTGGCATCAGAAGGCGGGCGAGCCCCATGCCGAGGTCTACGCCCTGCGCGCCGCCGGTGACAACGCCCGTGGCGCCACCGCCTATGTAACCCTCGAACCCTGCTCTCACCACGGTCGTACTCCCCCCTGCGCCGAAGCGCTGATCAACGCCGGCGTGGCCCGGGTGGTGGCGGCCATGGTTGACCCCAATCCCCTGGTGGGTGGGCGTGGCCTGCGGATGCTATCCGAAGCGGGCATCAAGACAGATTTCGGCCTGCTGGCGAGCGAAGCGGAAGCGCTCAACCCGGGCTTTTTCAAGCGGATGCGGAACCGCCTTCCCGCGGGTGACCGTCAAGCTGGGGGCCAGTCTCGATGGCCGCACCGCCATGGCGAGCGGCGAGAGCCAGTGGATCACCTCCCCGGATGCGCGCCGTGACGTGCAGCGACTGCGGGCCCGCCACGATGCGGTGCTCTCCAGCGCCGAAACCGTGCTGGCCGATGGTGCCTCCCTGACCGTGCGCTGGGACGAGTTACCCCCCTCGGTCAAGGCGAGCTATCCCAAGGAGACCCTGCGCCAGCCGCTGCGAGTCATCGTCGATTCGCAAAACCGGCTCACCCCCGACTTGCCGCTGTTCCAGAGCGAGAGCCCGGTGTTGCTGGCCCGCCACAAGGCGTCCGGCGAGTGGCCCGAGTGGGTGCAGCAGCTGGAGCTGCCGCTGCTGGATGGCAAGCTGGATCTGGTCAGCCTCTTCATGCTGCTGGCCAAACAGAACGTCAACTCGGTACTGGTCGAGGCGGGCCCGCGGCTGTGCGGCGCTCTGCTGGAAAAAGGGCTGGTGGATGAGCTGGTGCTCTATCAGGCGCCCAAACTGATGGGCGACGAGGGACGCGGGCTGTTCCATCTGCCCGGCCTGACCCGGCTGTTCCAGGCGCCCAAGCTCGCCATCAAGGATGTGCGCATGGTGGGGCCAGATATTCGCATTACCGCCAAAATAGCCTGATCTTTCAATGTTCAAGGGGGCATCCGCTGCCCCCATCATCAGCAAGGTGATCTGCATGTTTACCGGAATTATCGAAGCGGTGGGGACCTGGCCGAACTGCGCCGTCAGGGGGAGGATATGGCCCTCACCGTGCACGCCCCGGGCCTGGATTTTAGCGACGTCAAGCTGGGCGACTCCATCGCTACCAACGGCGTCTGCCTCACCGTGGTGGCGCTGAGCGACAAGAGCTATACCGCTGACGTGTCGCTGGAAACCCTCTCCCGTACCGGCTTTGCCGCCGCCAGAGTGGGCGATCGGGTCAACCTCGAGAAGGCGCTGATGCCCACCTCCCGCCTCGGCGGCCATCTGGTCTCCGGCCACGTGGATGGGGTAGGGGAGGTGAAAAGCGTCTCCAGCAGCGGCCGCGCCATCGAGTACTGGATCAAGGCGCCGGGGGAACTCTCCCGCTATATCGCCGAGAAAGGTTCCATTGCGGTGGATGGTATCAGCCTCACCGTCAACGCGGTGCAGGGCGACCTTTTCCGCCTGACGATCGTGCCCCACACCGCCCAGGAGACCACCATCGCCAGCTGGAAGCCGGGTCACAAGGTCAACCTCGAGGTCGATCAGATCGCCCGTTATCTGGAGCGGCTGATGATGGGCAAGAGTCAGGAGAGCAGCGCCTCCACCCTGACTCTGGACAAGCTGGCCAAGGCCGGTTTTCTCTGATGCTCGGGGTGTTGGCCCCGACCAAAACGATTTTCTGTGATCCCGCTCCGATTGAAATGGGGCCATGCGCCCCAATCTAGAGCAGCATATCTCGCATTCCCGTTGAGCCTGCGGGCTCAATCCCCAAATAGACAGATGGAGTAGCCCATGGCGCTGAGCACAACCCAGGAAATCATTGCCGACATCAAGGCTGGCAAGATGGTGATCCTGATGGATGACGAAGACAGGGAGAACGAAGGGGACCTCATCATGGCCGCCTCCTGCGTCCGTCCGGAGGATATCAACTTCATGGCCCGCTACGGCCGTGGCCTCATCTGCCTGACCCTGACCCGGGATCGCTGCAAGCAATTGGCGCTGCCGCTGATGGTGGATCGCAACAATGCCCAGTTCTCCACCGCCTTTACCGTCTCCATCGAGGCGGCAGAAGGGGTGACCACAGGTATCTCCGCCGCTGATCGCGCGGTGACCGTGCAGGCGGCTGTGGCGGCCAATGCCAAGGCGGCCGATCTGGTGCAGCCGGGCCACATCTTCCCGCTGATGGCGCAGGATGGCGGCGTGCTGACCCGTGCCGGTCACACCGAAGCGGGCTGCGATCTGGCCCGTCTGGCCGGTTTCGAGCCTGCCGCCGTCATCGTCGAGATCCTCAACGAAGATGGCACCATGGCGCGCCGTCCGGATCTGGAGGTGTTCGCCGAGGAGCACGGCATCAAGCTTGGTACCATCGCCGACCTTATCGAGTACCGCAACCAGCACGAGACCACGGTCGAGAAGGTGGCCGAGTGCAAGCTGCCGACCGAGTTTGGCGAGTTCGACCTCATCACCTTCCGCGACACCATCGACAATCAGGTGCACTTCGCCCTGAAAAAGGGTGAGGTGCTGGCCGACCAGCCGACGCTGGTTCGCGTCCATCTGCACGATGTGCTGAGCGATCTGCTGCTGACCGACCGCCATGCCGCCCGCAGCTGGCCGCTGCCCAAGTCCATGGCTCGCATTGCCGACGAGGGCGGGGTGCTGGTGATCCTGGGGGCGGAAGCCCATGGTGCCGAGCTGCTGGCCCGGGTCAAGGGTTTTGAAGCCGCCGACAAGGGGTTGGCGCCGGAAGGAGCCAAGTGGCAGGGTACTTCGCGCCGGGTTGGTGTTGGCTCCCAGATCCTCAAGGCCCTTGGCGTGAGCAAGATGCGCCTGTTGAGCTCGCCGAAGAAGTACCATGCCCTCGGCGGTTTCGGTCTGGAAGTGGTTGAATACATAGGCGAATAACCGCTACAGCTGCGGCTTGCAGAGGCCGTTATCCGTCCTCGGCAAGTCGTGGAGTATGCCGGCGCATGACCACGCCGGCCCATTGAATTGGCGATCATGGCCGCTCGTTGCGGCCATGGTTTTTGTCGTGGGTCTGTTGTGCTAGAATGTGCGCACTTTTGACTCCGGCCCTTTTGCTTTCACAGATACAGGATTTCCAATGAAGGTTATCGAAGGAAACATTGCCGCTCCCGAGGCGCGCGTTGCCATTGTCGTTGCCCGTTTCAACAGCTTCATCAACGACAGCCTGGTGAGTGGTGCAGTAGACGTACTGAAGCGTCAAGGTCAAGTGCAGGACAGCAATCTGACTCTGGTGAAAGTACCGGGCGCAGTTGAAATGCCGCTGGTTATCAAGAAGCTGGCCAAGAGCGGCAAATATGACGCCATCGTGGCGGTCGGCACTGTCATCCGTGGCGGCACCTACCACTTCGACTTGGTGGCAAACGAGAACAGCAAAGGCATGGCCCAGGTGATGATGGAGTATGAAATCCCCGTCGCCTTCGGCGTGCTGACTACCGAAAACATTGAACAAGCCATCGAGCGTGCAGGTACCAAGGCGGGTAACAAGGGTGCAGAGGCTGCACTGGCAGCGCTTGAAATGATCAACGTCCTGAAAGAACTGGACGTGTAACGAGGAGAAATGCATTGAAACCGTCTGAGCGCCGTAAAGCCCGTCATTGCGCCACCCAGGCCATCTACCAGTGGCAGATGACCAAGGCCAACGTGGGTGACATCGAAGAGCAGTTCAAGATCGATCAGGACACCAAGGGTGTAGACCTGAACTACTTCCGCGATCTGCTGTTCGGGGTATCGCTCCACTGCAACGAGCTGGACAAGGTCTTCGCACCTTTCCTCTCCCGTCCGCTGGAAGAAGTGGACATGGTGGACAAGGCGATCCTGCGTCTGGCGACCTATGAGCTGACCCGTCGTGATGATGTGCCGCCGCGCGTGGTCATCAACGAAGCGATCGAGCTGGCCAAAGCCTTCGCTGCCGATGACAGCCACAAGTTTGTCAACGGTGTACTGGACAAGGTGATCAAGTCGCTGGACAAGCGCTGATAGCTGCGTTCATCAGCATCTAATAGAGGAGCCAGCTTATCGCTGGCTTTTTACTGTATGGGTGAATTCGAGCTGATTGATAAGTACTTCAAGGTCACCCACGCCCGCAAGGACGTGGTGATGGGCCCTGGAGACGATTGCGCCCTGCTGACCCTGCCCCCCGACACCCAGCTGGCGGTGAGCACGGATACCCTGGTCAGCGGCGTGCACTTCTTCCCCGACATGGATCCGGTCGATCTCGGCTACAAGGCGCTGGCGGTCAATCTCTCCGATCTCGCCGCCATGGGAGCCGAGCCGCGCTGGGTCTCCCTGGCGCTGACGCTGCCGGCCATCAACGAGAGCTGGGTCGCCGGCTTTGCCGAAGGATTCCTGGAGCTCGCCGAGTACTACAACGTGGCGCTGGTGGGCGGGGACATGACCCGCGGGCCGCTCTCCATCACCATCTCGGTGAAGGGATCGGTGCCTGCCGGTCGCGCCCTGATGCGCAGCGGTGCCAAAGCCGGTGACGGCATCTATGTGACCGGCACTCTGGGTGATGCTGCCCTGGCGCTCTCCCACCTGCTGGGCAAACGCACCCTCAACGAGAACCAGCTGGCCGCCGTGCTGCCACGGCTCGACCACCCCCATCCCCGCATTCTGGCCGGTCAGGCGCTGCGCGGGCTGGCGGGTAGTGCGCTGGATCTCTCCGACGGGCTGGCATCGGATCTCGGCCATATCCTCAAGGCGTCCGGTGTGCGGGCCCAGATTGATATCGATCTGCTGCCGCTCTCGCCAGTGCTGCAGGATGCGGTGAGCGAGCAGGATGCGTGGCAGCTGGCGCTGGCCGGCGGCGATGACTACGAGCTCTGCTTCACCGTGCCGCAGGAGCATCACGGTGCGCTCGATACCGCGCTGGCCCACAGCGGGGTCAGGTTCACCCGTATCGGCCGCATCGTGGCGGGTGAACCGGGCATCGAGTACCTGCGTGGCGAGCAGCCGGTCGAGCTGCAACTGAAAGGGTGGGATCACTTCGCATGAGTCTGTTCACGATAAAGCCCGAGCTGAAACGACTGGATCTGAAGAATCCGCTCCACTTTCTGGCGGTGGGCTTTGGCTCCGGTCTCAGCCCCAAGGCGCCGGGCACCATGGGCACCCTGGCGGCGATTCCGCTTTATCTGCTGGTGAGTGGGCTGCCGACAACCTGGTTTATCGCTCTGCTGGTGGTGGGTTTCCTCGTCGGTATCCGCATCTGCCAGAGTGCCACCGATGCCATCGGCATGCCGGATCACGGCGCCATCGTCTGGGACGAGGTGATCGGCTTTGGCGTCACCATGATAGCGGCGCCTGCCGGTTGGGAGTGGGTACTGGCGGGCTTCCTGCTGTTTCGCCTGTTCGATGTGCTCAAACCCTGGCCCATCTCCTGGTTTGATCGCCGTATCCACGGCGGCCTTGGCATCATGCTGGACGATCTGATTGCCGCTCTGTTCGCCCTCATTTGTATGCAATTACTGGCCGCCTGGCTCGCTTGATTGCCCTCTCCCGGGGAGTGACTGTTACAGCACTCCCCGATTTATATCTGCCTAATTTTCATTCATCGGCATATGCTGCCGTATATCATCCATTTCACATAAATATTCACTACTCATTCGGGGCCTTACCGTGAATGGAGAATAGTGATAAATGCTGCTTGTTGCGTTCTTGTTGAAATTAAAGTAATGCTAGCGGTAGGTATATGGATATGCGGGCCGTTTTTGTGACTATAGTCATCATTTTTCGCTATGGAAATGGTGGTTATCTGCGCAAAACATTGCGGAATTGTATAACTCAATCATTTACACCCGTGGGCAAACCGTCTAATTTACTCGCGGGTTATTCCAAAAAAATGCAAAAAACCCGCCCGGATCGCTGGTTTAACTGCTACACGGATTGAGCATTAATTGCCCTGAGCAGCACCGGCATCTGCGGCCGATTTATGGACGAATTATTTGGGACGGATGTCCCCCGCAGAGGTAAACATGTCCTTGCTCGAAGTAAAGAACTTGCGGATCGAGTATCCCTCCCGCTACGGGGTACTGGCCGCAGTGAAGGATCTCTCTTTCTCCATCGAAAAAGGGGAGATTGTCGGCGTCGTGGGTGAGTCCGGTGCTGGCAAATCCACCATCGGCAACGCCGTCATCGATCTCCTGAGCCCGCCCGGTCGCATCGCCCGTGGTGACATCTACCTCAATGGCGAGCTTATCTCCGGCAAGAGCCAGAACGAGATGCGGGCCATCCGTGGTTCACGCATCGGTTTTATCTTTCAGGATCCGATGACCTCCCTCAACCCGCTGTTCACCGTTGAGCATCAGCTGGTCGAGACCATTCTGGCCAACACCGACTTGTCACGTGAAGCCGCCTTTGCCAAGGCGCTGGATCTGATGAAGGCGGTCGGGATCCCAAGCCCGGAGCTGCGCATCAAGCAGTATCCGCACCAGTTCTCCGGTGGCATGCGCCAGCGGGTGGTCATTGCCATCGCCCTCTCCGGCGATCCTGAACTCATCATCGCCGACGAGCCGACCACGGCGTTGGACGTCTCCATCCAGGATCAGATCCTCCAGCTCATCCGCACCCTCTGCAAGGAGCGTCAGGTGGGCTGCATGCTGGTGACCCACGACATGGGCGTGGTCTCCAACGTCACCGACAAGGTGGCGGTGATGTATCGCGGCGATCTGGTGGAGTTTGGCCGCACCGAGCAGGTGCTGGGCAGTCCCAATCATCCCTATACCCGCAGCCTCATCTCGGCGGTGCCACGCTCCGACGTGAAGCTGGTGCGCTTCCCGCTGGTCTCCTATATCGAGGATGCCAGCGCGCCGGATACCAATATCGACCTCAAGACCCACTGGCTCGGTCAGAGTCAGGACGAGCGTGCCTATGAAGGGGCGCTGCTGCGGGTGGAGAACGTCGATCTGAAGTTTGTCACCAAGGACTCCATCTTCCCGAGCCGCCGCCAGTATGTGCGTGCCTGCAACAACATCAGCTTCGAGATCTTCGAGGGCGAGACCTTCGGTCTGGTGGGGGAGTCGGGCTCAGGTAAATCGACCATTGCCCGCGCCATCACCGGTCTCTATCCGCCTGATACCGGCAAAATCGTCTTTGAGGGGATCGATCTGACTGCCCTCAAGAGCGAGAGCGAGCGCCGCCCCCTGCGTCGTCAGATGCAGATGGTGTTCCAGAACCCCTATTCGTCGATGAACCCGCGCATGAAGGTGCGCGACATCATCGCCGAGCCGATCCGCTTCCACCAGCTGGCGAGCAGCGAGAGCCAGATCGAGGGGATTGTCGGGGATCTGCTGGATCACGTCGGTCTTGGCCGCGGTGCCGGGGTCAAGTATCCCCATGAGTTCTCCGGTGGTCAGCGTCAGCGTATCTCCATTGCCCGCGCCTTGGCGACCCGCCCCCGTTTTCTTATCTGCGACGAGCCGACCTCGGCGCTGGATGTGTCGGTACAGGCCCAGATCCTCAACCTGCTCAAGGATCTGCAGCAGGAGCTCAAGCTCACCATGCTGTTCATCAGCCACGATCTGCCGGTGATCCGCCAGATGTGCGACCGCATCGGGGTGATGCAGCACGGTCATCTGGTGGAAGTGGCCGAGACCGAGAAACTCTTTACCAATGCCGAGCATGAGTACAGTCGCAAGTTGATCTCCCTCATGCCGGAGTTCAAGGGAATGTCCCGCGAGGGGCTGGAAATCGCAAGCTAGGAGAGCGCCGGTGCGCCGGATGGTCGCTCAAACCCGTTGTTCGTTAATAAAAAAGCCAAAAGCATGGAGAAAAAGATGAAGAAAGGATTTTCCAAGATTGCCCTGGCGCTGTTTGCCGCCGGTTTCGCCTTCAGCGTCTCTGCCGCTGATATCAAGGTAGGTGTAGCCTCCGATGCCACCTCGCTGGATCCGCAGGAGCAGCTCTCCGGTCAGACCCTGGAGATGTCGCACCTGGTATTCGATCCCCTGATGCGTTACACCCAGGATCTGAAATTCGAGCCGCGTCTGGCCGAGAAGTATGAGCGTGTTGACGACAAGACCGTCCGCTTCCACCTGCGCAAAGGGGTCAAGTTCCACTCCGGTAACGACTTTACCGCCGATGACGTGGTGTGAACCGTCAACCGTCTGAAGTCCTCTGTCGACTTCAAGGCGATCTTCGACCCCATCGTTGAAGTGAAGAAAGTAGATGACTACACCGTCGATCTGATTACCGCGAAGCCCTTCCCGCTGATCCTGCAGACCGTCACCTACATCTTCCCGATGGACTCCAAGTTCTATACCGGCAAGACCGAAGCGGGCAAAGACAAGGCCGAGATCGTCAAGAACGGCGACTCTTATGCCTCTACCCACGTCTCCGGTACCGGCCCGTTCACCGTCAAGTTCCGCGAGCAGGGCGTGAAGCTCGATTATGCCCGCAACCCCAACTACTGGGACAAGGCCTCCAAGGGTAACGTCGAGAACCTGACCGTGGTGCCGATCAAGGAAGACGCGACCCGCGTAGCCGCGCTGCTGGGTGGTGACGTGGACGTGATCTACCCGGTTGCGCCGAACGATCTGGAGCGGGTGAAGAATGGCAAGGACTCCCAGCTGGTCACCCTGTCCGGTACCCGCGCCATCATCATCGAGCTGAACCAGAACACCAACCCGGCGCTGAAAGACAAGCGCGTGCGCCAGGCGATCAACTACGCCATCAACCAGGTGGGTATCGTCGAGAAGATCAACAAGGGCTTCGGTACCCCTGCCGGCCAGCTGAGCCCGAAAGGCTATGCCGGTCACAACGAAGCGCTGGTGCCCCAGTATGATCTGGCCAAAGCCAAGCAGCTGATGAAAGAGGCTGGTCAGGAGAAGGGCTTCAAGATGACCTTCATCGCCCCGGCAGCCCGTTACGTCAACGACGTCAAGATTGCCCAGGCTGTCTCCGCCATGCTGGCCAAGATCAACATCAAGGTGGATCTGAAGACCATGCCGGTGGCCCAGTACTGGCCGGAGTTTGACAAGTGCGCTGCCGACATGCAGATGATCGGCTGGCACTCCGACACTGAAGATACCGCGAACTTCTTCGAGTTCCTGACCTTCACCAAGGATGCCAAGACCGGTATGGGTCAGTACAACTGCGCCGGCTATGCCAACGCAGAGGCTGACAAGCTGGTCGAGCAGGCCAACGCCGAGACAGATCCGGCCAAGCGTGCCGAGATGCTGAAGAAGGTGGAAGCCATGGTGATCGAAGATGCTGCCTACGTGCCGCTGCACTGGGAAGATCTGGCCTACGGCGCCAAGAAGAACGTCGACATCAAGCCGGTGGTCAACGTGATGAACTTCCCTTACTTCGGCGATCTGGTGGTCGGCAAGTAAGCGAACGTCACAAGGAAGGACGGGGCGGAGTGGTCAGCTGGCCACTCCGCCTGCTAACAGAAGCCTGTGCCACGACACAGGCCACGTAGAAGGACAAGCATGTTTACATTCCTGCTGAAACGGTTCTATCAGGCCGTGATAGTGATGTTCGTCATCAGCCTGGTCGCCTTCTCCATCCAGGACAACCTGGGGGATCCGTTGCGCGAGCTGGTGGGACAATCGGTCTCCGAAGCCCAGCGTCACGAATTGCGCGAGAAGATGGGCCTCAACGATCCCTTCCTCGTCAAATACAGCCGCTTTTTGAAAAATGCGGTGCACGGGGATCTGGGTACTTCCTATTTCTTCAAGCGACCGGCTCTTGAGGTGATCCTCGACAAGCTGGTAGCTACCCTTGAGCTGGTCTTTGCCGCCGCGCTCATCATCGTCGTGGTCTCCATTCCGCTGGGAGTCTACTCGGCGATCCGGCCGCGCAGCATTCCCACCAAGATCATCATGGCGGGGAGCAGTATCGGCATTTCGATCCCGGTGTTCCTGACCGCCATCATGCTGATGTATCTCTTCTCCATCCAGCTGGGCTGGCTGCCGGCCTATGGTCGCGGCGAGACCCGTAACCTGCTGGGTTGGGAGTCGGGCTTCTTCACCTGGGATGGTATCAAACACCTGATCCTGCCTGCGGTGTCGCTCTCCTCCATCATGCTGCCGCTGTTTATCCGGCTGGTGCGCTCCGAAATGCTGGAGCAGCTCTCCTCCGAATACGTCAAGTTCGCCCGCGCCAAGGGGCTGGACAACAACAAGGTCTACTACCAGCACGCCCTGAAGAACACCATGCTGCCGGTCATTACCGTCGGTGGTGTGCAGATCGGCACCATGGTGGCCTACACCATCCTGACCGAGAGCGTGTTCCAGTGGCCGGGGACCGGCTTCCTGTTCCTCGAGGCGATCCACCGGGTCGATACCCCGCTGATCACCGCCTACGTCATCTTCGTGGGCTTGATCTTCGTGGTGACCAATACTCTGGTCGACCTGCTCTACGGGTTGATCAACCCGACCGTTAACCTGACTGCCAAGGGGTAAGCGCATGACTAATGCTGTAACTGCAAGCCCAAGCCGTTGGGCACGTTTCAAGAACTCCGACATCGTCTACTACTTCCTGCGGGACAAGGTAGCCATGTTCAGCTTTGCGGTGTTCGTGGTGTTCGTGGTGGCTGCCTTGCTGGCCCCCTGGATCGCCCCGCACAACGTCTATGACCAGACCAGCTTCGACCTGATGGATGCCGAGTTGCCTCCTTCATGGCTGGATGGCGGCGAGGAGCGCTTCTGGCTCGGCACCGACAACCAGGGACGGGATATCTGGAGCACCATTCTCTATGGTGCCCGTATCTCCCTCACCATCGGCCTGTTTGCGGTGGGGCTACAGCTGGTGCTGGGGATCGTCATCGGCCTGATCGCAGGCTACTTTGGCGGTCGTGTCGATAACCTGCTGATGCGCTTTGCCGACGTGCAGCTGTCGTTCTCCACCATGATGGTGGCGATCATCATCTCCGCCATCTTTCAGGCGACCTTTGGCTCCGAGTTCTACTCGCGCTTTGCCATCGTGATGCTGGTGGTGATCATCGGGATCGCCGAGTGGCCGCAGTACGCTCGTACCGTGCGCGCCTCGGTGCTGGCGGAGAAGAAGAAGGAGTATGTGGAGGCGGCCAAGGTGATGGGATTCCGCGCCCCGCGCATCATGTTCCGCCACATTCTGCCCAACTGCCTGTCGCCGATTCTGGTTATCTCCACCGTGCAGGTGGCCAACGCCATCATGAGTGAAGCGGCGCTCTCCTTCCTCGGTCTGGGGATGCCGGTTGATCAGCCCTCGCTCGGTTCGCTTATCAGCGTCGGCTTCAACTACATCTTCTCCGGCTCCTGGTGGATCACCGCCTTCCCGGGCATCTGTCTGGTGGTGCTGGTGCTGGTCATCAACCTGCTGGGGGACTGGCTGCGGGATGTGTTTAACCCCAAGATCTACAAAGGGTAATCCGGGTCAGAAACGCAAAAATAAGAAGGGCGCCAATGAGGCGCCCTTCTTTTATTGATAGCTTCAAGCGTTATCAGGCTTGCAGCCAGCTTTCGATACTGCGCTGGATGCCTGCATCGTCCAGACCGAGCAGGGCATAGATCTCCTGCTGGGTACCCTGTTCCACGAAGCGATCCGGCAGGCCGAGGTTGAGCACCGGCTTGCACTGTTTATTGCGCATCAGCAGCTCGTTCACCGCCGAACCGGCGCCGCCCATGATGGCGTTGTCTTCGATGGTGACGAAGTGATCGTGGCTGGCCGCCAGCGACAGCACCAGCGCCTCATCCATCGGCTTGACGAAGCGCATGTCCACCAGGGTGGCATCGAGCGCTTCGGCCGCCGCTTTGGCATGTTGCAGCAGAGTGCCAAACGCCAGAATGGCGGTGCCTTTGCCCTCTCGAATGATGCGTCCCTTGCCAAGCGCCAGCGCCTGCATCTCCTGCGAGATGGGGGCATCGCTCAGGCTGCTGCCACGGGGGTAGCGCACCGCGGCTGGCCCCTGATGGCGATAGCCGGTATAGAGCATCTGACGGCATTCGTTTTCGTCGGAGGGGGTCATGATCACCATGTTGGGCACGGTGCGCAGGAAGCTGATATCGAACGCCCCCTGATGGGTCGGGCCATCCGCGCCCACCAGACCGGCCCGATCGATGGCGAACAGCACCGGCAGCTCTTGCAGCGCCACGTCGTGGATCACCTGATCGTAGGCGCGCTGCAGGAAGCTCGAATAGATGGCGACCACCGGCTTCTTGTCGGCAATGGCGAGACCGGCAGCGAAAGTGACCGCATGTTGCTCGGCAATAGCCACATCGAAGTAGCGATCCGGATACTGCTGGCTGAATTTCACCAGCCCGGAGCCTTCGCGCATGGCAGGGGTAATGCCGACCAGCTTCTCGTCTTTGGCCGCCATGTCGCACAGCCACTGGCCGAAGATGGCCGAGAAGGTGGGTTTGGCACCGCTCGCCTTGGGCAGGGCGCACTCGTCCGGATTGAACCTGGGCACGGCGTGATAACCGATGGGGTCTTTCTCCGCCGGCTCGTAGCCCTTGCCCTTCTTGGTCTTGACGTGCAGCAGCTGCGGCCCCTTGAGGTTGCGCATGTTGCGCAGGGTCTCGACCAGCGCTTCTATATCGTGACCGTCGATGGGGCCGATGTAGTTGAAGCCGAACTCCTCGAACAGGGTGCCGGGCACCACCATCCCCTTGAGGTGCTCTTCGGCCCGCTTGGCCAGCTCCTTGACCGGCGGAAGACCGGCCAGCACCTTCTTGCCGCCTTCGCGGATGGTGGTGTAGAGCTTGCCGGACATGACCCGGGCCAGATGGTTGTTGAGCGCGCCAACATTCTCGGAGATGGACATCTCGTTGTCGTTGAGGATCACCAGCATGTCTTTATGGACATCGCCGGCGTGGTTGAGCGCTTCAAAAGCCATCCCCGCCGTGATGGCGCCATCACCGATCACCGCAACGACCTTGCGGCCCAGCCCTTCACTCTCTGCGGCAACCGCCATACCGAGCGCGGCACCGATGGAGGTGCTGGAGTGGCCGACGGAGAGCACGTCATACTCGCTCTCGCCACGCCAGGGGAAGGGGTGCAGACCATCCTTCTGCCGGATGGTGTGGATCTGGTCACGGCGCCCGGTCAGGATCTTGTGGGGATAGGCCTGATGGCCCACATCCCAGATCAGCCGATCGAACGGGGTGTTGTAGACGTAGTGCAGGGCCACGGTCAGTTCGACCGTGCCGAGCCCGGAGGCAAAGTGTCCGCTGGAGCGGCTGACGGAGCGCAGCAGATATTCGCGCAGCTCGTTGCACAGCACCGGTAGCCGCTCTTTGGGCAGGGAACGCAGCTCTATCGGGGTGTCCGCAAGGGCCAGGTTGGGGAAATTGCTAATATCAACGCTCATTTTTTAACTGTTATCCAGCGTTTAGTGGGTTCGCTCGATGATGTAATCGGCGAACGCTTCCAGAATGTCGGTATTGTAGGGCAAGGATTGCAGGGCTGTTAAGGCTTTACCGTGCAGTTCGCGAGCCAGCTCACGGGCGTTTTCGAGTCCGAGCAAGGCCGGATAGGTACTCTTCTCCAGCGCCAGATCGGAGCCTTGCGGTTTGCCCAGGGTGGCGGTGTCACCTGTGATGTCGAGGATGTCATCCTGCACCTGGAAGGCGAGGCCGATGGCGGAGGCATAGGTTTGCAGCGCCGTCAGGGTCGCTTCGTCCACATTCTCCTTGCACAGGGCGCCAAGAGTGACGGCGCACTCGATGAGTGCCCCCGTCTTGTGGCGGTGTACCTGCTCCAGCTCAGCGAGCGTGATCCGGCGTCCTTCAGCTTGCAGATCCAGCGCCTGACCGCCGCACATACCGAGATAACCGGAAGCGCGGGCGAGGGTGCTCAGCATGCGCACCCGGTTGGCCAGCAGTGTCTCTGGCATGGGGTGATCGGCCAGAATGGAGAACGCCAGCGTCTGCAGGGCATCACCTGCCAAAATGGCAGTGCCTTCATCGAAGGCCTTGTGAACGGTCGGCTGGCCGCGACGCAAATCGTCGTCGTCCATGGCGGGCAGATCGTCGTGCAGCAGCGAGTAGGCGTGGATGCACTCCACCGCAGCGGCCGGGCCATCGAGCAGTTCGCTCTTTACCCCCAGCATCTCGCCGACGGCGTAGACCAGAAAGGGGCGAACCCGCTTGCCGCCCAGCAGCAAGCCATATTTCATGGCATCGCGCAGGCGCGGTGCCATGGCGGGCAAGGATTCAAGTTGTGCTGACAGACAGTCGTCAATACGCTGACGATGCAGACGGGAAAAATGGCCCAGCGCCACTCACTCTTCTCCTTGTTCTGGCTGGAAGGGGGCAAGCTGGTCACTGCCATCGGCTTTGCTCAGCAGGATCTGGATCTTCTGTTCTGCCTGTTCCAGCTTCTGCTGGCCGGCACGCACCAGATGGACTCCTTGCTCGAACTGCTTGAGCGCCTCTTCCAGCGGGAGGGAACCTTGCTCCAGCTGATGAACGATGGTTTCCAGCTCTTCCAGAGTGGCATCAAAACTCAGACGGTCGATTTTTTTACTGGCCATGTCCATCCTCGGGGATTGAAAAAAACGGCTTATATTAACATCGACCGCCCAGCGGGGGGAGGTTGAAAACGCCAGAGCCGCAAACTCTCGACAAATCGGTCGATAATGAGCTCTCTCCCCCTTCGGATGGAAACTTGCCGCCAGGGCCGCAATATCAGAAAATTCAACGGCGTATAATAGTGCATCAGCACAGATGACAGGAGTAGGACGTGGATCTAGGTAGTCTGATAGGCATAGTGCTGGGCTTCGGGGTGGTGATATATGGCATGCTGCTGGGTGGCCCCGTCACCATGTATGTGGACATGCCCTCCGTCTATATCACCATTCTGGGCTCCATCTTTATCGCCATGATGAAGTTCAACCTTGGCCAGTTCCTGATGGCGTTTAAGGTGGCCGGCAAAGCTTTTATGTACAAGGGCGACAAGCTGGAAGATCTCATTACCAAGGCGGTTGAGCTGGCCGATGCATCCCGCAAGGGTGGCTTTCTGGCGCTGGAAGCGGCGGAAATCCCCAATCCCTTCATGAAAAAAGGGATCGATATGCTGGTGGATGGTCACGATGCCGATGTGGTGCGTGGCGTGCTGGAGAAGGATATCGAGCTGACCTCCGAGCGTCATGTCATCGCCATCAAGGTATTCCGCACTCTGGGGGATCTCGGCCCGGCCATGGGCATGATAGGTACCCTGGTAGGTCTGGTGGCCATGCTGGCAAACATGAGCGACCCCAAGTCCATCGGCCCGGCCATGGCGGTGGCATTGCTCACGACCCTGTATGGCGCCATCGAGGCCAACATGATCGCGATTCCCATTGCCGACAAGCTGGAGCTGCGCAGTGGCGAGGAGCGGCTTTGCCGCACGCTGATCCTCGATGCCATCATGGGGATTCAGGATGGTCAGAATCCGCGGGTGATCCAGACCATGTTGCAGAACTATTTGCATCAATCCAAACGCAATAACGGCGCGGAGTAGGGGGCTTTATGTCCAAATGCAAATGTCCGCCACCAGGGTTGCCCGGTTACATGGGGACTTTCGCCGATCTGATGTCGCTATTGATGTGCTTCTTCGTGCTGCTGCTCTCGTTTGCCGAGATGGACGTACAGAAGTTCAAGCAGATTGCCGGTTCCATGGAGAAGGCATTCGGCGTGCAGAATATTCTGGAAGTGAAGGATATTCCCAAGGGTACCTCGGTGATTGCCCAGGAGTTTCGGCCAGGCCGGCCGGAGCCTACCCCCATCGATACCATCATGCAGCAGACCATCGACATGACCCAGACCGAACTGGAGTTTCTGCCCGGCGAGTCGGATCAGGCTGGCGGGCAGGACAAAACCGATGGCAAGCAGACCGGTGGGGATACGGCTCAGGATGCGCACCAGGCGCAGCAGCAATCCAATGAACTGGCCAAAGCGCTCGCCGAACAGATGAAGTCCCAGATTCAGGATGGGGCGATTGAAATCGAGGCGCTGGGCCAGCAGATCATCATCAGGATCCGGGAGAAGGCGTCATTTCCTGCCGGATCGGCTTTTCTGCAGCCCCAGTTCTGGCCTGTTATCCGTAAAGTTGCCGAGTTGCTCAAGGATGTGCCGGGGGAGATCACCATCTCTGGCCATACCGATAACGTGGCAACCCATGACGAGCTGTTCCAGTCAAACTGGGAGCTTTCAACCCAGCGTGCGGTAGCGGTCGCTCACCAGATGATCAAGGTGCCCGGTTTTGATCAGGGGCGGCTGGTGGTGCAGGGGATGGCAGATTCCCAGCCGCTGGTGCCCAACAATACCCCGGAAAACCGGCGGGCTAACCGGCGGGTGGAGATCTCCATCATGCAGGGCAAGCCCACTGTCTCGTCACCCATCTCGGTGCCGAAAGCAGAGTGATGATGAGTCGCAAAGCGAGATCTGCATCAGGGGGCTGACATGGATTTTGTGTCGGCTTCATATTAAGATGCCCTATCCGAACCGACTGCTGCGGCTTTCTTGCTGATCGCCGCAGCTTCTATTTTCAAGCAACCCAGGTTTCGACTATGAACCATACTCCGATGACTGTTCGCGGTGCTGAGAAGCTGCGCGAAGAGCTCGAATATCTCAAGACCGAGCTGCGTCCCCAGATTATCGAAGCGATTGCCGATGCTCGTGAGCACGGTGATCTGAAGGAAAACGCCGAATACCATGCTGCCCGCGAGCAGCAGGGGTTCTGTGAAGGCCGCATTCAGGAGATTGAAGCCAAGCTCTCCAATGCCCAGGTGATCGATGTCACCAAGATGACCAACAATGGCCGCATCATTTTTGGCGCGACCGTGACCCTGCTCAAGAGCGAGACAGAGGAAGAGGTGGTCTACCGCATCGTAGGTGATGATGAGGCCGACATCAAACAGAACCTTATCTCCGTCAATTCACCGATTGCCCGCGCCCTGATCGGCAAGGAAGTTGACGATGTGGCCATCGTCAAGACTCCGGCTGGTGACGTGGAGTATGAAGTGCTGGAAGTCGCTTATCTCTAAGCGCTGCCGTATTTGATGGGACAGGGGAGCGGGTGCTCCCCTGTTTCTCTTTACCCGGCCTGATAGGCCTCGGTAAAGGCATCCTGATGACGTTGAAACAACCAGTGGCGCAGGCGCTCTATGTCGCTTTCGCTCATCTGGAAGCTGATCGCCCAGGTGGCGCTGGCCGGGTTGGATTTGATTAACCTGACCAATCGTCCCTGCAGTGGCAGAGGTTCTTCCTCATCGAGACAGAGTTCGCCGTTGAGCTGTGTATCCGCCACCATGCCGAGAGGCATGTTCTCGACGATGAGCCCGTTGAGGGAGAGGCTGAGCACCTGATAGTGCCCTTGCTCGGTACGCAACCGCGCTTTCTGGCTGAGTCGCCAGGCGCGAGGACGGGCAAACCCCAGCTCCCTGATCACCGGAGCAGATAGACGCGGCTCGATAAAGCCATCTTCTCTTTGAGTAAAGGTGAGGGGAAAGCGTAGCTGGTGTCCTGCGAAGCGGGCTTCGAGAACGAGATTGTCGGCTTTTTGCAGCAAGCCAAGCATGGGGCCGTCGAGGTGACCACTCAGGAGATGACTCTCCTGATTGCTCCCCAAGTCCCGCAGCATGGCCAGCTCATCGTCGGTTAGAATTTGATGGTGAGCCATAGCGCGTGTCCGGAAGTATTCATCGCAGGTTAAGGGGTTGGCGACTACTTTGGCAAGCGACTCGGGAAGAAGTGGAAGAAGGAAAGAGCAGCGCTCTTTCCTTTTATTTGCGGGGCAGCTGGATCTTGGGTTCGTTGGCCTGACGATAAATTGTCAGCACATGGCCCATGCTCTGTACTTTGACTGAACCGGTTTCACGGACGATGGCATCCATAACCAGTTGTTTCATCTCACGATCTTCAGACGCAACCTTAACCTTGATCAGCTCGTGATGGTTCAGTGCCAGATCGATCTCGGCCAGTACGCCTTCGGTCAGACCATGCTGACCCAGCAGGACGACAGGTTTGAGGCTGTGGGCAAGGCCCTTGAGGTACTGTTTCTGTTTGTTGTTGAGAATCATCGCAATTTCTTCATAAGTCAGGGTTGAAAGGGGCGTATTCTACCCCCACTTAGCCCTTAATACTAATAACCCTTGTGGTTTTTTAAAGTCGATTATCATGACCCAGAAAAAACATTCCCCCAGTTCAACCCGCTGGTTAAAAGAGCATTTTGACGATCAATACGTCAAAAAAGCCCAGAAGTTGGGACTGAGATCCCGTGCCGTGTTCAAGATCGACGAGATCCAGGGCAAGGACAAACTGCTCAAGCCGGGCATGACGGTGGTGGATCTGGGGGCGGCCCCCGGTGGCTGGTCCCAGTTCGCCATCGACCAGGTCGGTGACAAGGGGCGGGTGATCGCCTGCGATATTCTGCCGATGGATTCCATCGCCGGTGTCGATTTCCTTCAGGGCGACTTTCGGGAGGAAGCGGTACTGGGCGCGCTGCTGGAACGGGTCGGCCCGGACAAGGTAGATGTTGTCATGTCCGACATGGCGCCGAACATGAGCGGTACCCAGCAGGTGGATCAGGCCCGTTCCATGTATCTGGTCGAACTGGCGCTGGATATGTGCAATCAGGTATTGCGCGGTGACGGCAGTTTCGTGGTGAAAGTGTTTCAGGGAGAGGGGTTTGATGCCTATCTCAATGAAATTCGTCAACTTTTTACCACTGTCAAGATTCGTAAACCAGACTCGTCCCGCGCTCGTTCACGGGAAGTCTACATTGTGGCTACCGGTTTTAAACTGTAGTACCCTAACCTTCATCGTTAACTGTCAGTCTGCGAGGTTACTGATTTGAGTGACATGGCGAAAAATTTAATCCTGTGGCTGGTCATCGCCGTCGTGTTGATGTCGGTGTTCAATAGCTTCAGCCCCAGCGATACCTCAAGTCGCCAGCTGGACTATTCCAGCTTCGTTAAAGAGGTGACCCAAGAGCAGATCCGTGAAGTGCGGATGGACGGTAAGGTCATTAATGGCGTCAAGCGTACTGGTGAGCGTTTCACCACCATCATTCCGGCGCCGGATCCCCAGCTCCTCAACGATATGCTCAATCACAACGTCAAAGTGATGGGTGAGAAGCCGGAAGAGCCGTCTTTGCTGACCTCTATCTTCATCTCCTGGTTCCCGATGCTGCTGCTGATCGGTGTCTGGGTCTTCTTCATGCGTCAGATGCAGGGCGGCGGTGGCAAAGGTGCCATGTCGTTTGGCAAGAGCAAGGCTCGCCTGATGAGTGAAGATCAGATCAAGACCACCTTTGCTGACGTTGCAGGTTGCGATGAAGCCAAGGAAGAGGTGAAAGAGCTGGTTGACTATCTGCGCGACCCGAGCAAATTCCAGAAACTGGGTGGCAAGATCCCGACCGGTGTTCTGCTGGTTGGTTCATCCCGGTACCGGTAAAACCCTGCTGGCCAAGGCCATTGCAGGTGAGGCCAAGGTGCCGTTCTTCACCATTTCCGGTTCCGATTTCGTGGAGATGTTCGTGGGTGTCGGTGCCTCCCGGGTACGCGACATGTTCGAGCAGGCCAAGAAATCCTCCCCTTGCATCATCTTCATCGATGAGATCGACGCCGTCGGTCGCCAGCGTGGCGCCGGTCTGGGCGGTGGTCATGATGAGCGTGAGCAGACTCTGAACCAGATGTTGGTCGAGATGGATGGCTTTGAAGGCAATGAAGGCATCATCGTCATTGCTGCCACCAACCGTCCTGACGTACTGGATCCGGCATTGCTGCGTCCGGGCCGTTTCGACCGTCAGGTTGTGGTTGGTCTGCCGGATGTTCGTGGTCGTGAACAGATCCTGAAAGTTCACATGCGCAAGGTTCCGTTGGCAGATGATGTCAACCCGGCACTGATTGCCCGTGGTACTCCCGGCTTCTCCGGTGCTGACTTGGCTAACCTGGTCAACGAAGCGGCGCTCTTCTCTGCTCGCGAGAGCCGCCGTGTGGTCTCCATGGCCGAGTTCGAGAAGGCGAAGGACAAGATCATGATGGGCGCAGAACGCCGCTCCATGGTGATGAAAGAGTCCGAGAAGGAGATGACGGCTTATCACGAAGCGGGTCACGCCATTATCGGTCGTGTAGTTCCGGATCACGATCCTGTCTACAAGGTCTCCATCATCCCGCGTGGCCGTGCGCTGGGTGTAACCATGTACCTGCCTGAGCAAGATCGGTGGAGCCACTCCAAGCAGCATCTGGAGTCCATGATCTCCAGTCTGTATGGCGGTCGTCTGGCGGAAGAGCTGATCTACGGAGCCGAGAAGGTATCTACCGGTGCGTCCAACGACATCGAACGAGCTACCGACATCGCACGCAAGATGGTGACCCAGTGGGGTATGTCCGAGCGTCTCGGCCCGATGCTTTATGCGGAAGAAGATGGCGAGGTGTTCCTCGGTCGCAGCATGGCCAAAGCCAAGCACATGTCCGACGACACGGCTCGCATCATCGATGCCGAAGTGAAGCAGGTCATTGATCGCAACTACGACCGCGCCAAGCAGATCCTGCTGGATAACATGGATGTACTGCACAGCATGAAAGATGCGCTGATGAAGTACGAAACCATCGATGCCAAGCAGATCGATGATCTGATGGCCCGTCGCGAGGTTCGTGCCCCGAGCAACTGGCACGACGAGCACGGAGATACGCCACAAGGCGGATCAACTGTTGCAGTCGATCCCAAGCCGGCAGTTGCGGACGAGAGTGCTCCGGTTGCGGATGCCAATATCGACAAAGCCAACGACATCCCGGCTAAATAAATCTTGTTGTTGAAAACCCCGGGCTTGCCCGGGGTTTTTATTTTGTGAATGGAAGTGAAGATGCAGCTGATTAGCAAGGGGCTTAGCCTCTCTCTCGAACGTCCCCATGTGATGGGGATCCTCAATGTGACTCCCGACTCCTTCTCCGATGGCGGCCATTTCAACCAGATTGAACGGGCTGTGGCCCATGCCCGTCAAATGGTGGCGGATGGGGCGACCCTTATCGACATTGGCGGTGAGTCAACCCGTCCGGGAGCGCCGGATGTGAGCGAGCAGGAGGAGCTGGACAGGGTCATCCCGGTTGTTGAACGACTGGTGAGCGAATGTGATGTGATGCTCTCGCTTGACACCTCCAAGGCGGTAGTGATGAGAGAAGGCTGCAAGGCTGGGGCTCATCTGATTAACGATGTGAGGGCGCTGCTGGAGCCGGGAGCGCTTGATGCTGCCGCTGAAGCGCGCGTTCCGGTTTGCCTGATGCATATGCAGGGGCAGCCGAGAACCATGCAGGTCGAGCCACACTATGACGATCTGGTCGGGGAGGTGAAAGCCTTCTTTGACGAGCGGATTGCAGCCTGTCTGGCCGCCGGGATAGCCCGTGAGCAGCTGCTACTGGATCCGGGCTACGGTTTTGGCAAGACGCTGGCACACAACTATCAGCTGCTGGCCGCCCAGGAAGAGTTGCTTGACTACGGTCTTCCGCTCTTGGTGGGAATGTCTCGAAAGTCTATGATAGGCAACCTGCTGAACCGCCCTGTGGGTGAACGTCTTGCTGGCAGTCTGGCTTGTGCCCTTATCGGCATGCAGCACGGAGCCAGGATCATCAGGGTTCACGATGTGCGGGAGACCATGGATGCGTTGCGGGTTGGCTGGCAGGCCATGACGGGACAAGATTTTATTTCCAGATAATAAAAGAGAACAGACAATGGCAAGAAAGTATTTCGGCACAGATGGTGTGCGCGGCAAAGTCGGCGAATATCCCATTACCCCTGATTTTGTAATGAAGCTGGGCTGGGCCGCGGGCAAGGTGCTCTCCAAGAAGGGCACCAAGAAGGTGCTGATTGGCAAAGATACCCGAATCTCTGGCTATATGCTGGAATCAGCGCTGGAAGCGGGTCTCTCTGCCGCCGGTCTCAAAGCCATACTGATGGGCCCCATGCCCACTCCGGCCGTTGCCTACCTGACCCGCACCTTCCGTGCCGAGGCCGGCATCGTTATCAGCGCCTCGCACAACCCCTTCTATGACAACGGCATCAAGTTCTTCTCCGCCGACGGCACCAAACTGCCTGATGAAGTCGAGATGGCTATCGAAGCCGAGCTTGATCACGAGCTCAAGTGCGTCGAGTCTGCCGAGCTCGGCAAAGCGCTGCGTATCGATGATGCTGCTGGCCGCTATATCGAGTTCTGCAAGAGCACCTTCCCTTCCAATATGAATCTGGACGGGTTGAAGATGGTGGTCGATTGTGGTCACGGTGCAACCTACCATATCGCGCCTTCTGTGTTCCGTGAACTGGGGGCTGAAGTGATCACCATGGGCTGTTCTCCGGATGGTCTCAATATCAACGATGGTGTTGGCTCGACTGCGCCCGAGGCACTGGTTGCCAAGGTGCTGGAGTGCAAGGCGGATCTAGGTGTGGCATTCGATGGTGACGGTGATCGGCTGATCATGGTGGATCACACCGGCTACCTGATCGACGGTGACGAGATCCTCTACATCATCGCACGGGACGCCTTGCGCAACGGTCGTCTCAAGGGCGGTGTCGTCGGTACCCTGATGGCCAACATGGGTCTGGAACTGGCGTTGCAAACACTGGGTATCCCGTTTGCCCGCGCCAAGGTGGGCGACCGCTACGTGCTGGAAATGATGGAAGAGAAGGGCTGGCGTATCGGTGGCGAGAACTCCGGTCACATCATCTGTCTTGATCAGACCACCACGGGTGATGGTATTGTTGCCGCCCTGCAGGTGCTCACTGCCATGCGCAGTGCCGAGATGCCGTTGGCCAAGTTGCGCTCCGGCATGAGCAAGTTCCCGCAAGTACTGGTGAATGTCCGCTTTGCCGAAGGCAAGGATCCGCTGGCTGCAGAAGCAGTCAAGCAGGAGGTCGCCAAGGTGGAACAGGAGCTGGGCGGTCGTGGCCGAGTGCTGTTGCGTAAATCAGGTACCGAACCGCTAATCCGGGTCATGGTGGAAGGGGAGCACGAGCAACAGGTGCGTGATATGGCTCAGCGCATTGCCGAACAGGTTGAATCGGCGTTTTAACGAGCGCTCAGGGCGGCTTTTTAGCCGCCCTGGTTGTATCTTGTTCAATCGATTCAAAAAAATGAAAATAGCACTTGTCAGCTGACAATCCTCTGGATATTATCAGCCCCGCTTTCGCAAGGGAGTTGCCGATGGGACATCGCAAGCCGTTTGTAGCAGCCAACTGGAAGTTGCACGGTAGTAGGTCGCAGTTAGAGCAGTTTACGAGTCAGTGCCTGAGAGGTGTTGATGGTGATGTAGATGTTGTTCTCTGTCCATCCCATGTGCATCTCGACTTTACCGCTTCAATGCTCAATGAGCAGAAGATGATAAGGTTGGGGGCTCAGAATGTGAGCCAGCACGAGACGGGCGCTTACACGGGTGAAGTCTCGTGTGAGATGCTGGTCGAGGCAGGGTGTCGATACGTATTGGTAGGGCACTCCGAGCGCAGGCGTCTCTTTGGTGAGACCAGCTTTATAGTCGCAGAGAAGTTTGCGGCAGCCAGAGCGGCAGGTCTGATTCCCATCCTCTGTTTGGGTGAGTCAGGTGCAGCAAGGCAAGCGAGAAGAACCTTCGAGGTGATCGCAGAAG
Organism: Aeromonas jandaei; assembly: GCF_037890695.1. Lineage (NCBI taxonomy): Bacteria > Pseudomonadati > Pseudomonadota > Gammaproteobacteria > Aeromonadales > Aeromonadaceae > Aeromonas > Aeromonas jandaei. The sequence goes on from NZ_CP149571.1 coordinate 1,819,212, forward strand.
AGCTGGATATCGTCATAGAGAAAAATGGCGCGATGGCTTTCGATAATGCTATCATCGCCTACGAGCCGATTTGGGCTGTAGGTACAGGTAAATGCGCCACACCCGAGCAGGCACAAGAGGTTCATTCCTTTATTCGTGGTCGCTTGGCGGAGGATACTCCGGTAATAGGTGAGAAGATCAGAATCATCTATGGTGGGAGCGTGACGCCGACCAATGCGAGAGATTTGTTTGCCCAACCCGACGTAGATGGCGGATTGATTGGCAGAGCAAGTCTCGATAGCGATGCGTTTTTAGGAATTGTTGAAGCGGCAAAGGGTGCAAGTTAAATGTACGAGATTCTTTTGGTCGTTTATCTGCTGGTTTCACTGGCTCTGATTGGTCTGGTGATGATTCAGCAAGGTAAAGGGGCTGATATGGGCGCCTCCTTCGGCGCAGGGGCATCGAACACAGTATTCGGCTCCAGTGGTTCAGGCAGTTTCCTGACCCGAACAACAGCGATTTTGGCTACTCTGTTTTTCGTAATCAGCCTGGTGCTCGGCTCTATGTCCAGCAACAAGGTCAAACAGGGCAGTGAATGGGAAAATCTGCAACAAACCCAACAGGTTGAGCAGACCAAAGCGCCAGTGAAGAAAGATACTGACGTTCCCGAGTAAGAGTTTTGCCGTGGTGGTGGAATTGGTAGACACGCTATCTTGAGGGGGTAGTGCTCTAGGGTGTGCGGGTTCGAGTCCCGCCCACGGCACCAATTAAGCAGTGACCCGGGTAAACCGGGATGTTATAGCCAAGTCAGTCTTGTATAGAAAGAATGAAGTGGCTATAATCTCGCACGATTTCGGACGCGGGGTGGAGCAGCATGGTAGCTCGTCGGGCTCATAACCCGAAGGTCGTCGGTTCAAATCCGGCCCCCGCAACCAAATTTCACGCATTTCCTACGCTCAGGAAGGCGGTCGCTGCGAGGCGACAATCAGGGTAAAGCGCCAAGCCCCGATTTGACATCGGGGCTTTTTGTTATGTGCGATTTACTCTGAATCGATCTCTATCTGGGCTTTATGCCCTTTTTTTGTTTTTCGGAGGGTGACTTTGGCTACGTTGGAACAACGTTTGACCGATCTGCTCGAGGCTCCGGTCGTTGCCTTGGGTTTTGAACTTTGGGGTATTGAGTTTATCCGTGCGGGTAAACACTCCACCTTGCGCGTCTATATCGACGGCGAGCAGGGCGTGACCGTTGAGAACTGTGCTGAGGTCAGCCATCAGGTTGGCGCCATTATGGACGTAGAAGATCCCATCACCGAGGAGTATTACCTCGAGGTATCTTCCCCGGGTCTGGATCGCCCCCTGTTCAAGGTTGCCCAGTTCGAAAAATACGTTGGCCAAGAGGCGGCGGTAACGCTTCGGATGGCAACAAACAACCGCCGCAAGTTCAAAGGCGTAATCAAAGCCGTGCAGGGCGACATGATCACTCTGACGGTAGATGGTAAGGACGAAGTGTTGGCTTTCACCAATATCCAAAAAGCGAACATTGTGCCGAACTTTGGTTAACGAGGCTATCGGATATGAATAAAGAGATTTTGCTGGTCGTTGACGCAGTATCCAACGAGAAAGCTGTACCCCGCGAGAAGATCTTCCAGGCTCTGGAGACTGCGCTGGCGACTGCGACCAAGAAGAAATATGAAGGCGAGATTGAAGTGCGCGTTGAAATCGATCGCAAGACCGGTGACTACGACACCTATCGCCGTTGGGTGGTGATTGCGGATCAAGCCGCAATGGAGAACCCATACGCCGAGATCACTCTGGAAGCAGCCCAAATCGAGCAGCCGGAGATCCAGATCGGTGAGTACGTTGAAGACCAGATCGATTCTGTCACCTTCGACCGTATTACTACCCAGACAGCCAAGCAGGTTATCGTGCAGAAAGTGCGCGAAGCCGAGCGTTCACAAGTCGTTGACCAGTTCAAGGACAAAGAAGGCACCATCATCAGCGGTGTGGTCAAGAAGAGCAACCGCGACAACGTGATCCTGGATCTGGGCAGCAATGCCGAGGCCGTGATCTTCCGCGACGACATGCTGCCGCGTGAAACCTTCCGTCCGGGTGACCGCGTTCGCGGCCTGCTGTATGCAGTACGTCCGGAAGCGCGTGGTTCCCAGCTGTTCGTCAGCCGCTCCAGCCCTGACTTCCTGAAAGAGCTGTTCCGCATCGAAGTACCGGAAATCGGTGAAGAGATGATCGAAATCATGGGCGCGGCCCGTGATCCGGGTTCCCGCGCCAAGATCGCGGTGAAGACCAACGATCGTCGTATCGACCCGATCGGTGCCTGCATCGGTATGCGTGGCGCCCGTGTGCAAGCTGTCTCCGCCGAGTTGAGCGGTGAGCGCGCCGACATCGTGCTGTACGATGACAACCCCGCCCAGTACGTGATCAATGCCATGGCGCCTGCCGATGTGGCCTCCATCATCGTTGATGAAGACAACCACACCATGGACATCGCCGTGGAAGCTGCCAACCTGGCTCAGGCCATCGGTCGCAATGGTCAGAACGTACGTCTGGCTTCCCAGCTGACCGGTTGGGAGCTGAACGTGATGACCGTCGAGGACATGCGTGCCAAGCACCAGGCCGAAAACGACCGCATCATGAACCTGTTCACCAGCACTCTGGACATCGACGACGATTTCGCCGGCCTGCTGATGGAAGAGGGCTTCTCCACTCTGGAAGAGATCGCCTTCGTACCGGTTAACGAGCTGCTGGCTATCGACGGTCTGGATGAAGACATGGTCGAAGAGCTGCGCAAGCGTGCCAAAGATGCCCTGACCACCAAGGCACTGGCCAAAGAGGAGTCCTTCGATGGCGTCGAGCCGTCTGAAGATCTGCTCAATCTGAACGGTCTGAGTCGCGAACTGGCTTACGCTATGGCCGGTCGTGGTGTTGGTACCCTGGAAGATTTGGCTGAGCAAGGCATTGATGACCTTGCTGGTATTGAAGGGCTGACTGCCGAGAAGGCTGGTGAGCTCATTATGGCTGCTCGCAATATCTGTTGGTTCGGAGAAGAGCAGTCTTAAGTAAGATCAAACGGAGGAAAATGAATGGCAGAAGTATCAGTCAAACAACTTGCCACTGACATCGACACACCGGTTGATCGTCTTCTCCAGCAATTTGTCGATGCCGGTATCAGCAAGAGCAAGGCCGACGACATGGTCAGCGAGTCTGAAAAGCAGACTCTGCTGGCACACTTGAAGAAACAGCATGGTGGTGACGAGGTTGCCGCTCCTGCTCGCATGACTTTGCAGCGCAAGACCAAAAGCACCATTAGTGTGCAGGGTACTGGCGGCAAGAACAAAGAAGTGCAGGTAGAAGTACGCAAATCTCGCACCTATGTAAGACGTTCGGCGCTGGAAGAAGAACAGCGTCAGGCGGAAGCCGAGGAAACAGCGCGTTTGGAAGCAGAAGCAAAAGCTCGTCGCGAGGCCGAAGACAAGGCCCGTCTCGAAGCGGAAGAGAAGGCTCGCCGTGAGGCTGAGCAGGCTCGTCGTGAAGCTGAGGAAAAGGCGCGAATCGAGGCACAACAAAAGGCTCGACAGGCTCAACAGCCCGCCAAAGCAGCCAGTAGCACAGCTCAGCAAGAGGCAGAAAAGATGGCCAAGCGCGAAGCAGAAGAACTGAAGCGCCAACAGGAACAGACAGCTTTGCAAAAAGCTGAAGAGCTCGCCGCCAAGAAAGCCGAAGAGGCTCGTGTCATGGCAGAGCAGAATGCAGCCCGCTGGGCTGAAGAAGAAGCAGCTCGCGCCAAAGAGAGCAGCGACTACCATGTGACCACCTCCAAGCACGCCCAGGCTGCTGAAGATGAGCTGGATCGCAAGGAAGAGAGCAGCCGTCGTACTGCCGCTGCCGCCAAGGGGCCGAAGAAAGTAGGCCGTCGCGACGATGATCGCAACGACCGCAACTCCCGTGATCCGCGCGCTCGCAAGGGCAAGCGTGGCAAGGTTGCTACCCCGAACGCCATGAAGCACGGCTTCAACAAGCCTGCTGCTGCCGTCAACCGTGACGTTATCATCGGCGAGACCATCACCGTGGCCGAGCTGGCCAACAAGATGGCCGTCAAGGGTGTTGAAGTCATCAAGGTGATGATGAAGATGGGCGCCATGGCCACCATCAACCAGGTGATCGACCAGGAGACCGCTCAGCTGGTCGCCGAGGAGATGGGTCACAAGGTTGTGCTGCGTCGCGAGAACGAGCTGGAAGAGGCGGTACTGTCCGATCGTGACGAGACCTCCGAAGCCAAGCCGCGCGCGCCGGTTGTGACCATCATGGGTCACGTTGACCACGGCAAGACCTCGCTGCTGGACTACATCCGTAAGGCCAAGGTTGCTGCTGGCGAAGCCGGTGGTATTACCCAGCACATCGGTGCTTACCATGTTCAGACCGACAGCGGCATGATCACCTTCCTGGATACTCCGGGTCACGCGGCGTTTACCTCCATGCGTGCTCGTGGTGCCAAGGCGACCGACATCGTTGTTCTGGTTGTTGCCGCTGACGATGGCGTGATGCCGCAGACCATCGAAGCTATCCAGCACGCCAAGGCTGCCGGTGTGCCGCTGGTTGTTGCCGTCAACAAGATCGACAAGCCGGAAGCAGATCCGGACCGCGTCAAGACCGAGCTGGCTCGTTACAACGTCATGTCCGAAGATTGGGGTGGAGACTGCCAGTTCGTGCACGTTTCTGCCAAATCCGGCCAGGGCATCGACGACCTGCTGGAAGCCATTCTGATCCAGGCCGAAGTGCTGGAGCTGAAAGCCGTAGTTGACGGCATGGCCAACGGTGTGGTCATCGAATCCTTCCTTGACAAGGGCCGTGGTCCGGTTGCGACCGTGCTGGTTCAGGAAGGTACTCTGCGTCAGGGCGACATCGTTCTGTGTGGTCTCGAATACGGTCGTGTCCGTGCCATGCGTGACGAACTGGGCCGCGAAATCAAGGAAGCGGGTCCGTCCCTGCCGGTGGAAATCCTGGGTCTGTCCGGTGTTCCGTCTGCCGGTGACGAAGCGACTGTGGTTCGTGACGAGAAGAAAGCCCGCGAAGTGGCGCTCTACCGTCAGGGCAAGTTCCGCGAAGTCAAACTGGCTCGCCAGCAGAAGGCCAAGCTGGAGAACATGTTCTCCAACATGACCGAAGGCGAAGTCTCCGAAGTGAACGTGGTGATCAAGGCCGACGTACAGGGTTCTGTGGAAGCGATCTGCGATGCGCTGGTCAAGCTCTCCACCGACGAAGTAAAGGTGAAGATCGTGGGTTCCGGCGTAGGTGGTATCACCGAAACCGACGCGACTCTGGCTGCTGCATCCAGCGCCATCCTGGTTGGCTTCAACGTGCGTGCCGATGCTTCTGCTCGCAAGGTTATCGAAGCCGAGAGCCTGGATCTGCGTTACTACTCCGTCATCTATGACCTGATCGACGAAGTGAAGCAGGCCATGAGCGGCAAGCTGGCTCCCGAGTATCGTCAGGAGATCATCGGTCTGGCCGAAGTGCGCAGCGTCTTCAAATCACCGAAGTTTGGCGCAGTTGCCGGCTGTATGGTTACCGAAGGTGTGGTCAAGCGCTCCAACCGTATTCGCGTTCTGCGCGACAACGTGGTTATCTATGAAGGCGAGCTGGAATCCCTGCGTCGCTTCAAGGATGACGTCAACGAAGTCAAGAACGGCTACGAGTGTGGTATCGCGGTCAAGAACTACAACGACGTACGCGAAGGCGACCAGATCGAAGTTTACGAGACCGTTGAAATCCAACGGACTCTGTAAGCCGAGAGTCAGACAAAATAGGGGGCCATGGCCCCCTTTTATCGCAGGATAGAATATGGCCAGAGAATTCAGCCGGACCCGTCGGGTCGGACAGCAGATCCAGCGTGAAATTGCGCTGATCCTGCAGCGCGAGGTGAAAGACCCGCGCATCGGCATGGTGACCGTTTCCGATGTGGAAGTGTCCCGTGACCTTAACTACGCCAAGATTTATGTCACCTTCTTGCAGCTGGAAAATGATGCCGAGCGCATCAATGAAGGACTCAAGGCGTTGACCGAAGCGGCCGGTTACATCCGTAGCCTGCTGGGCAGTGCCATGCGTCTGCGCGTGGTGCCCGAGCTGCGCTTTTTCTATGATCAGACGCTGGTTGAGGGGATGCGTCTCTCCAACCTGGTGACCAATACCATCCGTGAAGACAAGCGCCGCATGGCGGAGTCGGGTCGTGACGAAGAGTCCGACGTGGCTGCGGATGATAACGCTGAGGATAAAGGCTGAGATGACTCGAAGACGTCGTTTCAAGGGCCGTGATGTTCACGGCATTCTGCTGCTGGACAAACCGACCGGCCTGACCTCCAACGATGTGTTGCAGAAGGTCAAGCGCATCTATAACGCCGCCAAGGCCGGTCATACCGGTGCGCTGGATCCGCTGGCGACCGGCATGCTGCCGATCTGCCTCGGCGAGGCCACCAAGTTTTCCCAGTACCTGCTGGATGCCGACAAGCGTTACGAAGTGACGGCCAAACTGGGTGAGCGCACCAACACCAGCGATTCCGATGGTGAAGTGGTTGCGACCCGCCCGGTCAATGTGGCTGTGGGTACCCTGATCGAGGCGCTGGACCAGTTCCGCGGCCCGATCATGCAGGTACCCTCCATGTACTCCGCGCTCAAGCACAACGGCCGTCCGCTCTACGAGTATGCCCGCGAGGGGATCGAGATTGAGCGTGAAGCCCGTCCCATCACCATTTTCGAGCTGAAACTGATCAGCTTCGAAGGGGACGAGGTGAAGCTGGAGGTGCACTGCAGCAAGGGTACCTACATTCGCTCTCTGGTCGATGATCTGGGCGAGGTGCTGGGCTGTGGCGCTCACGTCACCCAGCTGCGCCGTACCCAGGTTGCCAGCTATCCCTATGAGCGGATGCTGACCCTGGAGCAGCTCGAGTGCATCTTCGAGCAGGCCAAGAACGAGACCATTCCGCCGCGCGAAGTGCTCGATCCGCTGCTGCTGCCGATGGATACCGCCGTGGCATCCCTGCCCGAGGTGAACATGCTGGCGGTAGTCGCCGCCTATGTGAATCAGGGTCAGGCGGTACAGGTACCGGGGGCACCGGCCAGCGGTCAGGTTCGCATGACTGTCGGCCCGGAGCGCGAGTTCATTGGTGTCGGCGAGATTGATGATGATGGCCGTGTCGCGCCCAAGCGACTGGTGCGTTATCACGACGAGGAGTGATCCTCTGGCGGTATAGGGCATCTCTTTCCCGTTTCGCCTCTTTATCATTGCGAAAAGGGGCGGGGACGATTATTATACCGCCCTCATTTCACGGCTGAATTAGAGATTGGCTGTGAACCTTTAAACACTCTACTGGAGTATTACCATGTCTCTAAATGCTGAGATCAAAGCTCAAATCGTTGCTGACAACGCTCGTTGCGCCAACGACACTGGCTCCCCCGAAGTGCAAGTTGCCCTGCTGACTGCCCAGATCAACCATCTGCAAGGTCACTTCAAGGAGCACTCCAAGGATCACCACGGTCGTCGCGGTCTGCTGCGCATGGTTTCCCAGCGTCGTAAGCTGCTGGACTACCTGAAGCGTAAAGATTCCGAGCGTTATGCTGCTCTGATCGCCAAGCTGGGTCTGCGTCGTTAATCGACCATCAGATTTCGCGAAAAAGGGGAACCTCCGGGTTCCCCTTTTTTATTGCTCTTCGCAGGTTGTCGCCGCCCTCACAGAATTCGTGTCGCCGCTTACCTTTTGCATCGAATCAAGTATACTTGTGCGCGAATTTAAAGAGCCAAATTGTAAAAAGGAAATTCACGTGAATCCTATTGTAAAGTCATTCCAGTACGGTCAACACACCGTCACACTGGAAACCGGTGTGATGGCCCGTCAAGCCACTGCGGCCGTTATGGTCAGCATGGACGATACCTGCGTATTTGTGACCGTTGTCGGCAAGAAAGAGGCTGATCACGGCCGCGATTTCTTCCCGCTGACCGTTAACTATCAGGAGCGTACCTATGCTGCTGGTCGTATCCCGGGTGGTTTCTTCCGTCGTGAAGGTCGTCCGAGCGAAGGTGAGACCCTCATCTCCCGCCTGATCGACCGTCCTATTCGTCCGCTGTTCCCGGAAGGCTTCTTCAATGAGGTTCAGGTCGTTGCGACCGTAATGTCCGTGAATCCGGCTGTCTCTCCCGATATCGTTGCCATGATCGGTGCTTCTGCAGCGCTGGCTATCTCCGGTATCCCGTTCAGCGGCCCGATCGGGGCAGCTCGCGTAGGCTACATGAACGGTCAGTACGTACTGAACCCGACCACCACCGAACTGCCGCAGAGCGATCTGGATCTGGTAGTTGCCGGTACTGCCAACGCCGTGCTGATGGTTGAATCCGAAGCGGCCATCCTCTCTGAAGAGGTGATGCTGGGCGCCGTGGTATACGGTCACGAGCAGATGCAGACCGTGATTTCCGCCATCAACGAGTTTGCTGCCGCTGTCGGCACCAAGCCGTGGGATTGGGCTGCTCCTGCCGTCAACGAAGAGCTGAAAGCCAAGGTTGCCGAGCTGGCCACTGCCGAGCTGGGTGAAGCCTACCGCATCACCGAGAAGGCTGTTCGCTACGAAACCATCGCTGCCATCAAAGGCCGTGTGGTTGAGCAAGTTATCGCGTCCGGCGTGGAAGAAGATGCCAAGAAGATCGGCGAAGAGTTCCACAGCCTGGAAAGCCGCATCGTTCGTGGTCGTGTCGTACGTGGCGAGCCGCGTATCGATGGTCGCGATCCCGAAATGATCCGCGCCCTGTCCGTTGCTACCGGCGTTCTGCCGCGTGCTCACGGTTCTGCCCTGTTCACCCGCGGTGAAACTCAGGCCATGGTCGTTGCGACCCTGGGTACCGAGCGTGACGCCCAGAACATTGATGAGCTGACCGGCAACCGCGCCGATCGCTTCATGCTGCACTACAACTTCCCGCCATACTGCGTCGGTGAGACCGGCATGATGGGTAGCCCGAAGCGTCGTGAAATCGGTCACGGTCGTCTGGCCAAGCGCGGTGTTGCTGCGGTGATGCCGAGCGCCGACGAGTTCCCGTACGTGGTACGTGTGGTTTCTGAAATCACCGAATCCAACGGTTCCTCCTCCATGGCCTCCGTGTGTGGCTCCTCTCTGGCGCTGATGGACGCGGGTGTCCCGATCAAGGCTTCCGTTGCCGGTATCGCCATGGGTCTGGTGAAGGAAGAAGAAGGTTTCGTCGTGCTGTCCGACATCCTGGGTGACGAAGATCACTTGGGCGACATGGACTTCAAGGTTGCCGGTACCACTGAAGGTGTGACCGCACTGCAGATGGACATCAAGATCGAAGGCATCACCAAAGAGATCATGGAGATTGCCCTGAAGCAAGCTCGTGGTGCTCGCCTGCACATCCTGAAAGTGATGGACGAAGCCATCCAGGCGCCGCGTGCCGAGATCTCCGATTTCGCCCCGCGCATCCACACCATCAAGATCAACCCGGAGAAGATCAAGGATGTCATCGGTAAAGGTGGCTCCGTGATCCGTGCCCTGACCGAAGAGACCGGCACCAACATCGAGCTGGATGATGACGGTACTGTCCGTATCGCCGCCGTTGACGGTGACGCTGCCAAAGAAGCGATCCGCCGTATCGAGGCCATCACCGCCGAGATCGAAGTGAACCGCATCTACGAAGGCAAGGTTGTTCGTCTGGCTGACTTCGGTGCTTTCGTCAACATCCTGCCGGGCAAGGATGGTCTGGTTCACATCTCCCAGATTACCGATGCCCGCGTGCAGAACGTAGCCGACTACCTGAAGATCGGTGACGTGGTGAAGGTGAAGGTACTGGAAGTGGACCGTCAGGGCCGCGTACGTCTCTCCATCAAGGAAGCGAACGCCCCGACCGAAGCTGCTCCGGCTGCCGATGCGCCGGTTGCTGCTGAAGCACCTGCTGCAGAGTAATCTGCTTGTCTGAAACCGGACTGATTCCGGTTGCAGTAAAAAGTCCGGCTCCCCAAGGGGAGCCGGACTTTTTTATGGGCAATGGCGGAGATCCCGGTCAAAGGAGTTATCTGCCGAGGATGGCGTGATGCATCTCCTGCAAAGGAAGTACATGGCGGGCTGCCGAGAGTTTGATCGCCTCCTTGGGCATGCCGAAGACAACACAGGAAGCTTCATCCTGGGCATAGGTGTTGGCTCCCGCGTCCAGCATTTCGCGCAACCCCCGGGCTCCATCATCCCCCATGCCGGTCATAATGATGCCGGTGGCGTTCTTGCCGGCATATTTGGCTACGGAGCGAAACAACACATCTACCGAGGGGCGATGACGGTTGATAAGAGGGCCATCGACCACTTCGACGTGGTAATAAGCGCCGCTGCGCTTGAGCATCATGTGTTTGCCGCCCGGCGCGATCAGCGCCAGTCCCGGGATCACCCTGTCATTGTTCTTGGCTTCTCTTACCTCTATCTGACACACCCCGTTGAGACGCTCGGCAAACATGGCGGTAAATTTTTCCGGCATGTGCTGCACGATCACGATGCCGGGACTGACCCGTGGGAGGGCGGTCAGGACAGCCTCAAGCGCCTGGGTGCCCCCCGTGGAGGTGCCGATGGCGATGAGCCGCTCGGTGGTTTGTGCCATGGCGTGCTGGTTGGGGGACAACATGACATCGGCATTGAGTTTGGGATTGGTCGTGCGGGGCGCCGGTTTGCCGAGCCGCTTGATGTTGGCTTGCGCAGCGGCTCGTACTGCCATAGCCAGATCATGGGCTGACTCCTGCAAGAAGCTCTTTATCCCCATGGTTGGTTTGGTGATGATATCGACCGCTCCGGCCGCCATTGCCTGCAGGGTGGTTTCAGCTCCTTTTTCGGTCAGAGAGGAGCAGATAACTACCGGGGTTGGGTGCTCTGCCATGATCTTGGTGAGAAAGGTGATGCCATCCATTCGTGGCATCTCCACATCGAGGATGATGACATCGGGCCACTCTTTCTTCAGCTTGTCCTGGGCAAAAATCGGGTCTGAGGCTGTTGCGATAACCTTGATATCTGGCTCCTGCTCCAACACAGCTTGCAAGACCTGTCTGACCACGGCGGAATCATCCACCAGCATGACCCGGATCTGTTTCATTCTCGCGACTCCCGTTGATGTGGCAGACGATGATGGCGTAGCCAGACACTACCGCTATTGAGCTCGAAAATCAGACTCCGGTGGCCATAGTGGCCAAGATGATGAGCCTTGATATCAAGTCCCAGGTGTTTGGTCAGCTGCCAGGCTGCCTGAATATTTCTGGTGGCGACATTGTTGTCGCTCTGGATGTATTCTGGTGTGTCAAACATGTTGCCCCCTCCAAACAACTTCACCTCGTACTCATGAATGGGGGCGGGATACTGGGCAATCGCCTTTAGCAGCAGGGTGATGGCCTCATCGGCATAGCGCCCATCCAGCTCTGTGGAGGGTGTTCCCCGGGTTGGCAACATGTAATGGCACATACCGCCCTGTTTCTGCTCCGGATGCCACAAGGTGATGGCAACGCAGGAGCCAAGGAAGGTTTTTATGTGCACATCTTCCTTGCCAAAGAAGAGCTCACCCGGTTGCAGGATCACCTCCCGTACCATGCTGGTTATCTCTTCTGGTAGATGGAGGGAGAGACAAGCTGTAAACCATGCGGCAAGCCGTGCAGGCTTTCCGCATGGCTGACCAGCAGATAGCCGCCATGTTTCAGCTTGGGAACCAACCGTTGCAATACTTGTGCTTTGGTCTCCTTGTTGAAGTAGATCATGACATTACGGATGAAGATGACGTCAAACATGCCAATGTCGGGCAGTTCCTGATTGAGGTTGATCTGCATGAAACGGACTTTTTCCCGCAACTTGCGATCAATGATGAAAATGCCCTCCTGCAGGCCGATGCCCTTGAGGCAGTATTTCATCAAAAATGAGAGCGGTATGTTATGGGCACGCTCTATTGGATAGCGCCCGCTCATCGCCTGCTCAAGCACCCGTGATGAGATATCCGAGGCCAGGATCTCCCAGCCTAGTGTGTTCCGCTTCTCTGCCAGGGTCATGGCAAGACTGTATGGCTCTTCACCAGAGGAGCTGGCGGCACTCCAGATCCTTAATGAGCGATCTGCCGGTATGTGGGTGAGAACCTGCTGGGTCAGAAAATCAAAATGCTTGGGTTCTCTGAAGAAGTAGGTTTCATTGGTCGTGAGCAGATCGAGTGCCAGTTGCAGTTCGCCACTCCTGTCGGCCATGATGAACTGAAAATAGTCGTCATAACTTTCCAGCCCGTAGTGACATACCCGCTTTGCCAGCCGACTGGCGACCAGCGCTTTTTTGGCAGGGGACATATCAATCCCCGCCGTCTGATGTAGCCAGCGTTGGAAACGGGAGAATTCGTCATCATGCAGCTGGATTTGGTACAAGTGTCTATGCCTCCACCAGAGATATTCAGAAGAGAGGCAATGCCTCTCTTCTCATGGTTAAAACCGGACGAAATCAGAATCATTGAGTGGACGCGATTGACCGGCTAATCGATCCTGGTTTTTGTTATTCCCCTCGGTAACGAAATGTCCTTTGGTATTGTGATGCGGAGTCTTACCGCTGGCTTTGTTCTCTTTGTGTGGTTCCTCCAGAGTGAAGAACTCCATGGCAAGTTGTAGTTGTTCTGCCTGAGTGCTCATCTCCTCCGCCGTTGCCGCCAGCTCTTCGCTGCAGGATGCATTTTGCTGGGTAACCTGGCTGAGCTGGTTCATGGCGAGGTTGATCTGGCTGACGCCGGTTGATTGCTCAGTGGATGCAGCACTGATCTCCTGAACAAGATCCGATGTTTTGTTGATAGAGGGCACCATTTGATCCAGAAGGTTCCCAGCCTTCTCAGCCATATCTACACTGCTGGACGCGAGCTCACCAATCTCTTGTGCCGCGATCTGGCTGCGCTCGGCCAGCTTGCGCACTTCAGCCGCGACCACGGCAAAGCCCTTGCCATGATCGCCTGCCCGAGCGGCTTCGATTGCCGCATTGAGTGCCAGCAAGTTGGTTTGATAGGCGATGTCGTCGATGATGCCAATCCGTTTGGCTATCTGCTTCATTGCATCAACGGTGAGTTTGACGGCCTCACCACCCTCTATCGCCTCTTTCGCAGCCTTGCTGGCCATGCCATCGGTGATTTGGGCGTTGTCGGTATTCTGGTTGATGCTGGCACTCATCTGCTCTATTGATGCGCTGGTCTCCTCCATGCTGGCTGCTTGTTCACTACTCGACTGGCTGATGGATTGAGCTGTGGCACTAACCTGTTCGGCTGCGCTGGATAAGTTATCCGAGGCACTTCTCACCTCTGTCACTATATTGGTCAGGGAGGTAATGGTCTTGTTGAGAGCATCCTTGGTGGTACCGAATATACCGGGGTAATCGGCCTCGATATGCTGGGTAAGGTCTCCTTTAGCCAAAGACTGAACTATCCGGATGACATCGCTCAGCGTACTGTCGATCACTTCGGCAATCTGGTTTATTCCTTCCCCCATCGCTTGGAAAAAACCGCTCTTTCCTGCCAGATCCATACGGTGGTGCAGTTCGCCGTTGATGACTGCTTGCACGAGATCAGACATCTCTCTCTCTATAGTCACCTCCTTGGTTCTGTCTGCCCATTCGACAACGGCGCCAAGTCGTTCGCCATTGTCATTGAAGACCGGATTGGCGATCAGAGAGAAGGTTCTCCCCCCCAGCTTGATTTGGGTGCGATAGGTGCTGCTCAATTTGGCCAGCATGGCACGCTGGTGACCAGGATGCTTGTGAAAGCTATCAATGTTTGCACCCATTAACTGGTTGGCGTTGAAGCTATAGAGCTCCTTTTTGATATCCCCTTCAGCCGCATTGAGCATCTCGGTCACTGCCTCGTTCATGTAGATGATGTCGAAATTGGTATCGGCGATCATCACATTGGTCGTGGCGCAGTCTAGTGCTTTGCGAACCAGCCGGTTTTCATGGAGGAGGACCTGATTGTTATTAAGCTCCTCCCTGTAGCTCTCCAGTTTGTCGTTCATCAGAGTGACAAGTTCATTGATGCTGTGGCCGGTCTCTAGTAATGCGCCATTAAAACCGGAGAGATCGAGAGTGCTGGGCGATGTATCTTCGATAAATGCTTGCTGGATCTGTTTGATAGATGTCAGTAGCCGAGCCTGCTGGTGGGCTTCTGCTGTAGCGTTGCCGAAGAGTTTGCCAAAGAGTGATTGAGTCATGAGCTTGTCCTTTTGCTGCATGTCATGGTGTAGATACCGGTTCAGGAAAGTTGCAGATTACTCTGCGGTAAACGAGCCTGCGGCTGGGTTATTTCGTTGAGCTGGGCCATCTCTTCCAGTGACAGGACTTTTTCGGTGTCGATCAGAATGACGAACTTGCCATTCACCTTGCCCATTCCGCTGATGAAGTCAGCTCTGATTTTTGCGCCAAAACTGGGGGGCGGTTCGATGTCGGATGGGGGGATGCCTAGTACTTCAGATACTGAATCGACTACAACACCGATGTCATGACCAGCCGGCTCATCGCCTTGCTGCGGCATGCCTTCAATGATGACTATGCAACTTCTGCGCGTAATGTTTGAGGGAGCGCAGCCAAAACGGGCACTCAGATCCACGACAGATACCACAGATCCCCTCAGATTGATCACCCCGCGTATAAAGCTTGGCATCATGGGAATGGGAGTAATGTTGCCGTATTCGATGATCTCTTTGACGCCCAAAATATTGATGGCAAACATCTCGTTGTTAATCAGAAATGTCAGGTACTGGGCGTCGCCTGATTGTTCGTTCAATGTTGCCGGCGGCAGCGTGATATTGGTTGAACTGTTCATGCGGTCCTCCGGTTAAAAGTGAATAAAATCAGCTTCATTCACGGATGAAGATGGGGGCTGATGTGGCGGAATGGCCCGTTGTGGTGGGGCAATAAAGCTTCCTCTGGGAGGAGATGCTTTATGGCTTTTATGGCTCTGCTCATACTGACTGATGTTGGTTTGCGCATTTTTCTCCAACGAGAAAAAGGACATAGTCTGCTGCAGTTCACTTGCCTGCGAGCTCATCTCTTCCGCTGTGGCTGCCAACTCTTCGCTGCTGGCCGCATTTTGCTGTGTTACCTGATTAAGTTGACTCATCGCCAGACTGATTTGGTTGGCTGCACTGGCTTGTTCAGAGGAGGCCGCATTAATTTCCTGAACCAGATCGGATGTTTTGCGGATCGAGGGGACAATTTTCTCAAGCAAACTGCCAGCGCACTCTGCCTTGCTGACGCTGTCGGAAGATAGCTCACCAATCTCCTGTGCAGCGACCTGGCTGCGTTCAGCAAGTTTTCGAACTTCAGCCGCGACCACAGCAAAACCTTTACCATGTTCGCCGGCGCGAGCTGCTTCGATGGCTGCGTTCAGTGCCAGCAGGTTAGTTTGATAGGCAATATCATCGATAATGCTGACTTTCTTGGCTATTTGCTGCATGGCAGCCACTGTTTGCTGAACAGAACGCCCACCTTCGGTTGCCTCTTTTACCGAGTTGCTGGCCATGCTGTCGGTGATTTTGGCATTCTCTGTGTTCTGATTGATGCTGGCACTCATCTGCTCGATGGATGCACTTGTCTCCTCGACGCTGGCTGCTTGTTCGCTGGTTGCCTGGCTAAGGGCTTGTGCTGTGTTACTCACCTGGTTGGATGCATTGGTGAGGTTATCAGCGGCATTGCGTACCTCTTCAATGATATGTGTCAGTGCCACAATGGTTTGGTTCAGGCCATCCTTTGTCTGACCAAAAATGCCCGGATAGGGCTCGTCAATACGTTGTGTCAGGTCGCCCTTGGAGAGAGAGGTTGCGATGCGCATTACATCCTCAAGGCTGGTATCTGTCACATGAGATAACCGGTTCAATAGTTCTGATACACGCTTGATATAGCCCTGGCGATCCTCCAGTGAAATTTTATGGCTGAAATCCCCTTGCTCAACGGCGGCGGTAACCAGAGTCTCTATGTCGGTGATCAGTGCTCCCAGCGTTTTGACCATATTGTCCATGGCGAGCAGCAACTGTCCTGCTTCGTCATTTGATTCAACATTGATAGACACATCCAGGTTGCCTGCAGCCAGACTGTTGGCCACATGCAGTGCTTGTTCAATCGGGGCAATGATGCTTTTGATCAGCATGGCTCCGAACCAGGCAGCGAGGAGCATGCCTGCAGCGACAACGCTGGCCATGGTGATGAGCATGATGTGGTACCAAGATTGGGCCGCAGTGTATTCCGCTTTGGCTACATCGAGCTGCAGGGTTACCAGCTCGGTTATCTTGTTACCTATGGGGTCTATTGAGTTGTACAGAGCCCCGTCGAAGTTGCTGAGCATGCCAGAGATCGTGCCATGTTGGGTTGCCAGATATTTTTCCAGCTTGCCAATGTCTTGGTTGGCTGCATTAAACAGGCTTGTGACTTCGGCAGATAGACGCTGCTCTTCCCGAGTAAGAGTGGTTGATTGATATTGTTGCCATACATCCTTGATCTCTTTTTGTGCTTGCTGAATCTGGGTCAGAGCCTCTTCTGCCGGGATCAGACCAGCATTGGCTTTATTGACGTTGTCGATGATCGAGACGGCGTAGCGATCAGAGATAGTTTTCAGTTGTTTGAGTGGAACCACCCGGTCGTTGTAGACCCGTTGCAACCCTGTATTGCTGCTCTGCATATTATATAAGCCAAGGCTGCCAACTCCGAGCAGCAGTGTGCAAAGCAGGCAAAGCAGAACAATGAGGCGTAATTTTATGGTGGAGTTTTTAAACATATGTGACTCCTCAGTTGATGCTGATTTGGGTTTGGATTGATGGGGGATTTAATCGGTTAAATTGCCCTGATTCCTGGTTTATTGCGTGTTGAATAAGCGATGGAATATCGAGGATAAGAGCAATTTCTCCTCCTCCCAAAATGGTTGAACCGCTTATTCCCTGCAGCCGCTGGAATAATTTACCCAGAGGTTTGATGACAGTTTGAAATTCTCCCAGCAGCTCATCGACTACCAGTCCAGATTTTTTCCCTGCATAACTCACAACGACAATATTCTCACGACGTCCCCTGATGCCCTGGGTATCAAAGTAGTGCTGAAGACGAATGAAGGGCAGCACTTCACCTCGCAAGTTGATGTAATTTCGTCCTTGTGTATCGGCCAGAGCACTCGGTGTTAATTCTACGCACTCGATCACCATATCCAGCGGGATCACATAATGGGTATCGCAGACCCTGACCAGAAAACCGTCGATGATGGCGAGTGTCAGCGGAAGGCGAATTTGCACTCTGGTGCCCTTGCCTGGAATGCTGTCGAGCTCAACTGTGCCTCTCAATGCCGTAATGTTGCGTTTGACCACATCCATACCGACGCCGCGGCCGGAGAGATTGGTAATTGCTTCGGCAGTGGAGAAGCCAGGTTCGAAGATGAGTTGGTAAATCTCCTGGTCTGTCAGCGTACTGGTGGTACTGATCAAACCGCGTTCAATGGCTTTTTGCTGGATCCTTGCCTTATTGAGGCCAGCACCATCATCCCTGATCTCGATAACGATGCTGTTAGAGTCGTGGTAGGCGTTGAGGTTCAACGTTCCTTTGGCAGGTTTGCCTGCAAGTAGGCGTTGCTCCGCCGATTCGATACCATGATCCATCGCATTTCTGACCAGATGCATGAGCGGGTCACCTATCTTCTCTACGACGGATTTGTCCAGCTCGGTTTCTGCACCTGATATTACCAGGGTTATTTCTTTGTTTAGCTCCTGACTTACATCTCGTACAACTCGTTGAAAGCGGTTGAAGGTATCCCCAATGGGGACCATTCTCAGGCGCAATGCGTTATCGCGGATCTCTTCCACCAGCATGGCGATCACCGATGTGGCTTCCTGTAGCTGGGCTTCCCTGATGCGCTGTGCGAGCAAGTTTGCCCCTGAACTGGCGACTACCAACTCCCCAACCAGATTGATCAGGTCATCCAGCTTGTCGGCATGTACCCTGACGTAGCGTCCCTCCTTGTTTTTACTCTCTTTGGTCTGGTTTTGTTTTTTCAGTGCTGCATCGACAACGGCTTCATTGACAGCGCCTTGTGCGATAAGGATTTCACCAAGCTTGGGCGCGGTTTCATTGGATGTTGCTTGCTGGGTTTGTAGTCCAGCGGCCAGCTCTTCTGCAGTCAGGGCACCGGTGTTGACCAGCAGTTGCCCCAGCATGGCGTTATCTTCCGGCAGCGATTCAATGAGATTGATGAACTCGGTGATCTTGCTGTGGGGGGGGAGAATGACAATCTGACAGTCATCTCTGACAAATTCAAAGACGTCGCTGATGGCAGCCTTGTCTGCTTGGGAGTCAAAATCAATTTCGTAACCGAGATAGCAATTTTCCGGATCAAATTGCTCCCAATCCGGTATGGCCTGGTGAATGGTCTCCAGTGCACTGATAGTTCCGAGCGTGCAGAGATAGCGGAGAAAGGCCGCAGGATCCATGCCGTTGCGCAGCACGTCCGGACCAAAGCGCAGAGAGATATGCCATAGCGATGCTGAGCTGGTGACAGCCCCCTCTTTTTCTATTTTGGCTTCGGGAGTGGGCACCGTATCTGGCAACGTGGTTTGCGGTACGCATTGGTAACGGGTGAGAGCGAGCCGCAAGCGCTGATCCTGCATTTCGTCGCTATCGCTCAATGCTGAGCCCTGTTCGGCCACGACGCAGATGAGTAGTTGGATGTGGTCACAACTCTCCAGCAGATCCTTTATCAAGGGAGAGGTGACAGCAAGTTGCTGGTTTCTTATCTGGTCGAGCAGATCCTCTACGATGTGGGTAAACCCGACGATCGGCTGCAGCCCAAAAAGCCCTGCGGAGCCTTTGATGGTGTGAGCCGCACGGAAGATGGCACCTATCAGTTCGCCATTATCTGGCTCACCTTCCAGTGAGAGTAGAGCGGATTCCATCTCTTCGAGTAGATCACGCGCCTCGGCAATATAGGTTTGTAAAGCCTGATCAAGATCGATACTCACAGTGACTCCTTGTCATGGTGGCTCAGGGCCGCTCGTCATGAGTGATGAGAGTTGGATCGCCAAAGAATCCGGATAATTGGCAAAGTTCCAGAAGTTCCAGCACGACGTTGCTATGCCAGACCAGCGAGAGGGGGTAACCCTGTTGCTGTGCACTTTTTTTGGCTGCGATCAGCAGTTGGAGTCCCGCACTATCTATCTCGGCAATATTTGCCAGATTGAGTTCCAGTTCCCGGCCTTGATAGATCAATGGGGTGAGTGCCTCTTTGATTTCGCCCACTGTGTATATGGTGAGCTCGTCAGGTAGAGTGACCACTGTCTTGTTATCCAGCATCTCGCTTTGCAATGTCATATGAGCTCCGGGATCATGGCATGATCAGTTTGGATACTGCGGAGAGCATCTGTTCCGGCTGGAACGGTTTGACTACCCATGCTTTGGCGCCTGCGGCCTGGCCTTCTTGCTTTTTGCTATCCTGCGACTCAGTCGTCAGCATGATGACGGGAGTGAATTTGTAGCTGGCCAGCTTTTTCGCCTCCTTGACAAAGGTGATGCCATCCATGTTGGGCATGTTGACGTCGCTGATGATCAGGTTGATCTTCTTGCCGTCGAGTTTTTTGAGCGCGTCCTTGCCATCACAAGCCTCCATTACTTCATAACCGGCGCCTTTGAGCGTCATGCCTACGACTTGGCGAATGGTTGCCGAGTCATCCACGATCAGGATCGTTTTGCCCATATATCTCTCCTAGAAAAATGTGATGTCAGCGCTGCTTGTTTGCGCTTGGACTGTACGGGTAGTGCGACCATGGTGAATATTGCGTTGCTCATCGGTGGCGTATGAGAGCTCCATATCAGCCAACCACCGGTTGGCATCGATCTGGATGGGGCCCGATTGCTGGTTGTTTTGCTCCGATTGCAGGTGGTTCGAGAGGTTCTCCATATTTTTCCGGATATGGCTCAGGATCTGGCTAACCCTGTCCTGAAATTGCAGTGAGACAATAACGCTGGAGATCTCGCGATGGATTTCGGTGCTTTCGTTTTGCAGTAAAGACGCTGACTCAGCCAGACTGTCGGTGGCATGACGAAAGCGGCTCAGCACCTGCTCGATGGTTTGTTCGGAATTGAGGGCCGAAGCGTGATCCCGTGCCGCGGCATTTTCTGCAATCTGAAATGCACGGCTGATCCCTGTGTTGATGGTGTCGACTTTATCCGTCATTTTTTGGGCTGTTTCGCTTGAGAGGCGTGACAGGTTGCGCACTTCATCCGCTACCACAGCAAAACCACGTCCGGCTTCGCCAGCCCGTGCTGCTTCAATGGCTGCGTTGAGTGCCAGCAGGTTGGTCTGGGAGGCAATCTTGGCAACATCCATCGCCATGGCATTGAGTTCGATAGTGTAGGTTGTCAGGCTCTTTATCTCGGCCAGCATGGCATCCCGATTGGCTTGCGCCGAGTGCAAGATGGCCACGACTTCATTGAGCTGTTGCTGGCTTTCGCTCAGGACTCCTGCCATCCCGCGAGAGTTGGCATCTCCCAGTTCCCCCGCAGCAAGATGAGAGGCATTGACGGCTTCTTCCAGCTTGGTGGCCAATCCGCTGAAGCGTTGAGTCAGATCGATCATGGCTTCCTCGGTCTGTTGGCGAGAGTTTTCAATCTGTTTTGACCAGATGGGGAGAACTTTTTCACATACCTGTTCGAGACCAGCGATGGAGTGGGCATGTATGCTGTTATCTATGGCCGCAGAATCAGCTGTGCGAGTTTGCAGGTTGTGCAACTGCTGATGGAAATGGCGAGATGTCCAGAGAGAGGCCCCGCAGGAGAAGAGCACGGTAACAAGCAGGTAAATGAGCGAAAGGGCTCCTGCAAGCTGTAACAGCAGGCAGCTCAGCACGCCAAGACCGATACCGCAGAACCAGCAAACCGGTTCCCAAAGCGGTGTGTTTACGCCACTTTTTGGTTGTGTCATTTGAAGTTTTATCCCAGTGCAAAATTTTTGGGGGTTCAAGAGCCGATGGTTTTAATGTGAGGGTCTCTTGAATCTCTTTCTTTATTTATAGTTGGCACAATAAGGGTAGCGTAAAAAAAATACTTGGCTGCAAATTGGTCTGTTATGGCAGGTGGCCAGAGGCGCTGTTAAGGGGACAAGAACAGGAGTAGGGTGAATTGGATAAAAAAAGAGCCTGCAGTTGCAGGCTCTTTTGCTGAAAGCGGTAGCTGTCAGGCTTCGTTGGCGTGGGCTTTCTGGCACCCTTCCACTGCATGGGCGATGAGCTCCAGCGCGCTCTTGTCGCACGGCGGCAGTTCAACCTCGCACTTGCTGATAGGGGTAACACGATCACCCCACTTGATGATGGCAGCTCCCCAAGTCAGGCCGGCACCGAAGGCGGCGGTCAGCAGATAGGAGTTTGGCTGGACACGGCCCTGCTCCAGTGCCTCGCACAGGGCAATGGGCACGGTGGCGGCCGAGGTGTTGCCGTAGTTTTCGATGTTGACCATCACCTTATCCATCGGCGCATTCATCCGCTTGGCGAGGGTTTCGATGATGCGGATATTGGCCTGATGGGGGACGATCAGATCGATCTGCTCGGGGGTCACTCCAGCCTGAGACAAAACGGTAGCAGTCGCTTCGCCCATACCGCGCACTGCACGCTTGAAGATCTCCTGACCTTCGAAGTTGAAGGTGAACAGACCGTCGATATCGGCAAAACGAACCCGATCGGTGCCGAAGTTCGGCACATGCAGGATCTCCCGCGCTTCGCTGTCGCAGCCGAGCTTGTTGGCAATCAGGCCACACTCTTGTTCGCTTGCCTCGATCACCACTGCACCGGCACCATCGCCAAACAGTACCGCGGTATCGCGACGGGCCCAGTCCAGCAGATAGGTGAGGCGCTCGGCGCCGATCACCAGCACCTTCTTCATCATGCCGGTCTGCACCAGCGAGGTGGCGACCGAGAGGGAGTAGACGAAACCGGTGCAGGCGGCGTTGAGATCGAACACGGCGGCGTTGACGGCGCCAAGTTTCTTCTGCACTGCTGAGGCGGCGCTTGGCAGCAGGTTGTCCGGAGTGGCGGTAGCCAGGATGATGCCATCGAGGTCGCTCGCTTCGAGACCAGCACAGGCCAGCGCGCGACGGCCAGCCAGAGTCGCCAGGTCTGAGGTACTGACATGGGAGACCCGACGCTGCTTGATGCCGGTACGGGGATAGATCCACTCATCTGACGTATCCATGATGGTGCTGAGGTCGTCATTGGTCAGCACGGAGGGGGGCAGGCATTTTCCCCAGCCTGTGATATTGGCGTATTTCATCTTGTTACCGCTTCTCAAAGTGGAGCGCCCCGCGGGCGGAAAATCGTGCAATTATGCCGTACGAGACAACCACTGTCATCTTGTGGTCATGGTTATGTGCCGGGCAAGTGGCTGCGCCATCTGGTCGCAATGGGCTGCAACGTGCTGAATATGGCGGGAAATTTTGCTTAAAACGCGGGGCTCCTCTGCCCTAAGATAGGCGCTTTGCCACCGATGAGGATATCTCCTTGCTCAGAGCCAATCTCAATCTGCTGCCCACCCTCAAGGTGCTGCTGGAGACCCGCAATATCAGCCGCGCCGCCGAGTTGCTGCACCTGAGCCAGCCCTCCATCAGCAAGCAGCTTGCCCAGTTGCGCAGCGAGTTTGACGACGAGTTGCTGGTGCGGGAGGGGCAACGCTGGCTGCTGACGCCACGGGCCGAAGCGCTGGCAGCCCAGCTGGCGGATTCTCTCGGTGCGCTGGAGCGGCTCTACGAGGCGCCCGGATTTGACCCGAGCCGCTGTGAGCGGGTATTTCGGCTCGCCTCTTCTGATTATGTGGCCCAGCATATCCTGCCCGATATCTGCGCCGCGCTCGCCAAAGAGGCGCCGTTGGCGGCGATGGAGTACAGCCTGTGGGACAAACGTCAGCTACCGCAACTGTGGCAGTCCGAGCTTGATCTGGTCTCCACCATCACCGAACAGGTGCCGGATCAGATACGCGGCCTGCATCAGGGGGAAGATCGGCTGGCGGTGTTGATGGGACGCCATCACCCGCTGGCGGGCAAGGCGCTGAGTCTCGATGACTATCTCGCCTGGCCTCACTTGCAGGTGAGTGGGGGAGGCGACAAGGACAGTCCGGTTGAGCAGGTGTTGGCGCCGCAGGGAGTGAGTCGGCGCTGGTTTGCCCGAGTCCCCTTCTTTCAGGCTGCGGTGGAGGTGTTGCTGCGCACCGATTGCCTGATGACCACCCCGGCCCATATCGCCTGGCAGCTCTCTTGCAACCATGAGCTCACCTTTGTCGACTTGCCCTTTGCTACCTGCGACCAGCAGTATCATCTGCTGTGGCACCAGCGCCATCATCAGGATCCGGCCCACCGCTGGTTTCGCGAGCTGGCCTACCCATTCCTGCGGGATCACCTGCAACGTACCGTCGGCGAGAGTCGCAAGCTGCTCGATCACGGCGGTTAGCCCCAGTCAGTTGTGTGGTGCCATAGCCATTGGTTATGGAATCTATTCATAACTTTCACTACTGGCATAATGGCTCAGCCCGTACCCTGAATGCAGGGCATCATATCGAGCATATAAAGAGGAAATACATGGAACTGACGAGTTGGCTGGCACTGGCCGCAATCTGCGTGATGGGCGCTATCAGCCCGGGGCCGAGTCTGGCACTGATCATCCGCAACACTGTGCAGGGCGGGCAGGGGCACGGCGTCGCCACCGCGCTCGGCCACGGCCTCGGGGTTGGTATCTATGCGCTGGTAACCGCGCTTGGCCTCTCGATCCTGATCACCCAGACCCCTATCCTGTTTGATCTGATCCGCTACGGCGGTGCAGCGTTTCTTGCTTGGCTCGGGGTGAAAGCCCTGCTGGCAAAACCAGCCAGTGGTGAAGCGAGTGAAGAGGCGCACCAGCTGCGTGGTCGGCAAGGGGCCTTTGAAGGTTTTATGGTGGCCTTCCTCAATCCCCAGCTGGCGGTCTTCTTCATCGCCCTGTTCAGCCAGTTTGTGCGGGCCGATACCGGCTGGAGCGAAGGGGGAATCATGATGCTCACCGCGGGCGGGATCGATGCCGTCTGGTACGTGCTGGTGGCGCTGGTGCTCTCCCGCGGGCCGGTGCTGGCATGGCTCAAAGCCAAATCCTTTGTCATCGACAAGGTGAGCGGGCTGGTGCTGCTCGGGCTGGCACTCAAGGTGGTTATCTAATCCTGCATTTCGCAGATACCTTAAGCGGGATCAAGGCATGTGGGTGGTGAATGGGCTAGAGTAGCGCCCATTTGCTGTCCGCCCTGATCCCGAGACCATGCACCAGAACAAGCACCCGTTAAGCCACAACAACCGGTTGGAGCTGCTGGCTCCGGCCAAGAACCTCGCCTACGGCATCGAAGCCATCAACCATGGCGCCGATGCCGTCTACATGGGCGGCCCTGCCTTTGGCGCCCGCAGCGCGGCGGGCAACACCATCGAAGATATCGAAGCGCTGGCGCGCCACGCCCATCGCTTCGGTGCCCAGGTCTTTGTCGCCTTCAACACCCTGCTGCACGATCACGAGCTGGAGCAGGCCCGGCGCCTGACCCACCAAATTTATGAAGCCGGTGCCGATGCGCTCATCGTCCAGGACATGGGGCTGCTGGCGCTCGATCTGCCACCCATCGCCCTTCATGCCAGTACCCAGACTGACAACCGCACGCCGGAGAAGGTGAAATTTCTGCAGGATGTGGGCTTCTCTCAGGTGGTGCTGGCGCGCGAACTGTCGCTGGCGCAGATCCGCGAGATCAGTGCGGCGACCAATGTGCAGCTGGAGTTTTTTATCCACGGCGCGCTCTGCGTTTCCTACAGCGGCCAGTGCAACATCAGCCATGCCCGTACCGGCCGCAGTGCCAACCGCGGCGAGTGTGCCCAGCTCTGTCGCTTGCCCTGCTCGCTGCAAAAGCCGGATGGCGAAGTGCTGGTGGCCGACAGCCACCTGCTGTCACTCAAGGATATGGATCAGACCGACAACCTGGAGGCGTTGATCGAGGCGGGGATCCGCTCCTTCAAGATCGAGGGGCGACTCAAGGGGCTCGACTACGTCAAGAACGTCACCGCCTGGTATCGGCAGAAGCTGGACGCCATTCTGGATAGCCGCTCCGATCTGGTGGCCGCCTCGGCGGGTCGTTGCAGCTACAGCTTCACGCCTGACCCCAAGAAGAGCTTCAACCGCGGCAGCACCGACTATTTCCTCCATGGCCGCCAGCAGGGGATCGACTCCACCAAAAGCCCGAAATATGTGGGCGAACCGCTGGGGCGCGTGACCAAGGTGACCCGTGACGGCATCGAGATTGATGGCAAACAGGTCACCCTCAACAACGGCGACGGTCTGGGCTTCTTCAAGCCGAATAACGAGCTGGTGGGGATGCGCCTCAACAAGGTCGAAGGTAAGCAGTTACTCCTGTCAGAACGCATGCCGGGGCTGAAGGTGGGGACAGAAATCTACCGCAACCACGATCAGGCGTTCAGCAAGATGCTGGAGAAGGCGAGCGCGGATCGCCGCATCCGGGTCGATATGGTGCTGGCAGAGTGCGATGAGGGCGTGAGTCTCACGCTCACCGACGAGCAGGGCATCAGCGCCGCGGTGACGCTTCCCTGTGACAAACAACCTGCAAACAATCCGGAGCGGGCGCTGCAACAGGCGCGGGATCAACTTGGCAAGCTCGGCAATACCCTGTTTGTGGCGCGCAAGATTGAGTTGGTAGTAACGAGGCCGCTATTTATCGCCGCATCACAGCTCAACGGCTTGCGCCGGGATGGCATCGCTGCGCTGGAGGCGGCGCGTGTGGCCAGTTATCAGCGCCCCGAGCGACGCATCGCCCTGCGGGATATCAACTATCCCCAGCACCGTCTCTCCTACCTTGGCAACGTGCTGAACAGCGCGGCCGAAAAGTTCTTCCATGAGCACGGGGTGGAGCGCATTGCCCCCGCCTATGAAGCGAACAAGGAGGAGCGGGAAGTGGTGCTGATGATC
This sequence comes from Aeromonas jandaei, assembly GCF_037890695.1. Lineage (NCBI taxonomy): Bacteria > Pseudomonadati > Pseudomonadota > Gammaproteobacteria > Aeromonadales > Aeromonadaceae > Aeromonas > Aeromonas jandaei. Next base: position 1,845,218 of record NZ_CP149571.1, read on the forward strand.
ACCAAGCACTGCATCCGCTACAGCCAGAACCTCTGCCCGAACGAGGTGCCCGGTCTCAAGGCCGAGCCGCTGGAGCTCAAGATGGGTAAAGACACCTTCCGTCTGCGCTTTGACTGCAACCGCTGCGAAATGCATGTGATGGGCAGTTTGAAGAAGTAATTTCCGGAGCGCGGCTCTGTTAAGTCAGAGTTGGTCGGGAAGAAATGAAAAAGCCCCGGAGCATGGCTCCGGGGTTTTGTTTTGGCTGGAACTGTTCGGTCTCTTCCCAGCTTGGAATGGCGCCTTTGCACACCTATTCGCTGAATAAGATTAATTGGGTAACTAAGTTATCACCTATTTTAAGTAATACATTCATTCCCAATACAATATCAAAATTTAATAAAGTCAGTATATAGATATAAGGTTTGGCTCCATCGTTATATTTTAAAGAATTGATTTTTAAATCAGCCAGCGTTCTTACTCTGATATTCTTATTTTGAGTCGGCGTGTATTATTCAGGCGCTGTTGGTAATTTTATCCATCAAATATGCTTATCACCGGTTTTTATACAATGGCTATTTTTGTCGGCACTATATTAAAAGTAATGCAATGGAAGTTGGTAGTAATCAGGTTTGACCGTTCGGAACGGGAAAATAAACTCCATTTCAAGTGGTTATACATTCATGTTGAGGTAATGGTTTGAAGTTGTATCGCTGCTGAAAAATGACCGTGGTGCTGCGAACATCATTAATTGGCATTGTTTTTAGTTCTGTCTCGCTGTCAGAGCCTATGAAAGGCAGATAGTGGTATGAGCCATTTATGCAATTTTGCTCACATGAATCTGTCTGGTTTGCAGGTAGAATGTGCGAGCTGGCACTAACGATAAACACAACATAAAGTGAGAAACAACTCATGACAATTCCAATGAAGACGACCCTCACGTTGAGCTCGGTAGCCGTATTGCTGTTGCTCTCCGGTTGCAATAGCGATAATGGAAAAGCCGCCCCCGGAGATGTCAATCTGCGTCTGATCGAGACCTCCGATATTCACTCCAACCTGCTTGGTTTTGACTACTACCAGAACAAGGTCGACCACTCTCTCGGGCTCTCCCGTACCGCGCTGTTGATCCATAAAGCCCGTGAGGAAAATGGCAACAACCTGCTGATCGATAATGGTGACCTGATCCAGGGCACGCCTTTGTCGGATTACGTGTTTGCGCAATACAAGGGCAATCCGGATTACCTGAAAAAGCTGGGGCATCCAGCCATCAATGCGCTCAACCAGTTGCAATATGATGTCGGCAACCTCGGTAACCACGAGTTCAACTATGGCCTCGACTATCTGGCCGATGCGCTGTCGGGAGCCAATTATCCGGTCTTGAATGCCAACGTGTTCGATGCCCGCGATTTCAAACGCGATAGCAATGGCAAGATCGACTGGAATGCCATGCCCAACCGCTTCAAGCCTTATGTGCTGCTCGACCGTCAGGTAAAGGACGTCAATGGCAACGTGCAGACGGTCAAGGTAGGGGTACTGGGGGTGAATCCACCCCAGATCATGCAGTGGGATCGCCGTAATCTGGAGGGCAAGGTCATCGTAGCCGATATGGTCGAGACGGCTGAGCACTACATCCCCGAGATGCGTGCCAAAGGGGCCGATCTGGTGGTCGTAGTGGCTCACACCGGTATCACGGGGACGCCGCAGGAGCCCTTTATGGAGAACGCCGCGGTTTATCTGGCGCAGGTGAAAGGGGTTGACGCTCTGTTGCTGGGCCATGCCCACAAGGCTTTCCCGGGCGAGTATCCGGATGTCGCTCAGGTCGATAATGCCCGGGGCCGGATTGCCGGCGTGCCTGCCGTCATGCCGGGGGTTGCGGGTAACCATCTTGGGGTTATCGACCTCAAACTGACTCAGAAGGATGGCCGCTGGCAGGTGGCTTCCAGTCACTCGGAAGTGCGGCAGGTCGACAAGAGCATGGATGTGCCGGGAGATAGTCAAATCGAGGCGTTGGTCGACAAAACCCATGATGCGACCAACCAGTGGCTGGCTGATCCCATCAGCGAGATTGCCAAGCCCATCTACAGCTTCTTCTCGGTAGTGCAGGACGATGCCTCCCTCCAGATCGTGAGCGATGCCCAGAAGTGGCACATTGATCAGGTCAAGGCGGATTGTCTGAGCCATAACGGTGTGAACTGTGCCCTCAACGAGGATCTGCCGGTTCTGTCGGCGGTGGCGCCATTCCGTGGTGGCCGCAACGGCCCGAACGATTTTACCTGGGTACCGGCAGGCAAGATCTCCCTGCGTAACGTGGCGGATCTCTATGTCTTCCCCAACACCCTGCAAGTGACCAAAGTTAACGGTGCGACGGTGAAAGAGTGGCTGGAGAAGAGCGTCAGCCAGTACAACCAGATCGTCCCCGATGCCAGCAAGGCGCAGTGGTTGGTGGTCGATGACTTCCGCCCCTATAACTTCGACATGATCAAAGGGGTGCAATACAAGATTGATATCACCCAGCCAGCCCGTTATGACCAGGATGGCAAGCAGATCAGCGATAAGCACAGGATCACCGAGCTCACCTATCAGGGCAAACCGATCGACCTGAAGCAGAACTTCTATGTGGTCACCAACAACTATCGCGGCAGTGGTGGCGGCAATTTCCCGGGCATCGACAGCAAGGCGGTAGTGCATGAAGATCCCATGGAGACCCGCGAAGTGCTCTCTGCTTACGTCAAGGAGATGGCCAAGCAGCATCCGGAAGGGTTTGAGCAGAAAGTGGATAACAACTGGAGTCTTGCTGCGTTGCCGGCCGGAGCCAAGGTGTACTTCTACTCCTCAACCAACCCGGAAGCTGAAAAACTGGCGGGGAGCAAGCTGAAGCGAGTCGAAGGGGTCAAGCCGAATGATCCCAAGTTCGTCAACCACGCGATCTATCAGCTGGTTGAATAGGCTGCGAGCGGTGCATCGCCATGAGTGATGCATCGCTGTCATGGCAGAACCCTTATGCCCCCGCTTCGGGGGCATATTTTTTCTCGACCCGATTGGGCGGTGGTAGTTGATATCCCTCTTCGGTCGCCCTGCATGCGCTATTGCGCGGTGGCTAGCTCTCTCTCCTGCTTCTCCAGCGCCAGCAGCATCTTTTTAATCTCCAATCCCCCCGCATAGCCGGTCAGGCTGCCGTTTTGGCCTATCACCCGGTGGCAGGGGACGATGATCGAGAGCGGATTGCGGCCATTTGCTGCGCCCACAGCCCGAACCGCCTCGGGTTTGCCGATGGCACGGGCAATATCGCTGTAGCTGCGGGTCTCGCCATAGGGGATGTCACTCAGCGCTTGCCACACCGCCTGCTGGAAGGCGGTGCCACGAGCCGCAAGGGGCAGGGAGAAGCGCTGCAAGCGACCGGCAAAATAGGCGTCAAACTCGGCGAGGAAGGGGGCCAACGCTGCGGCGTCTTGCTGCCAGCCGCTCATATCGGGCAGCGCCCGCAGGCCCGCGACAAAGTCCACATGCACCAGACCATGCTCGTTGATGGCAACCAGCAGATCGCCGCAGCGGGTCGGCAGAATATCGTAGCGGATCATGATGTTATCTCCTGTTGTTGGTTACCGGACTGCGCTGCATTGCTACCGGTATCGGTAAGCAAGGCAGGCGCTTCGCTCATGGCGTGCCACAGCCAGCTGGCCGCATAGCTGCGCCACGGCTGCCATGCGGCGCTTTGCGCCAATACTTCTTTCACCGGTAGTTTGCTGCCGCCTCCCAGCGCTTTTTGCAGCACCAGATCGGAAGCGGGGAAGGCGTCGGTATCCAGCCCGCAGCGCAGCCGCCAGTAAGCGACCGTCCAGGGGCCTATGCCCGGCAGCGCCAGCAACTGCTCGTCACTGGCTGTCGTGAGGGTCAGCTCGCCGCTGGCCAGCGCCTGTGCCACGCCCCGCAGGGTGCGAATGCGGCTGCCGGGCATGCCGATGCTGTCGAGATCGAGTTCGCACAACTGGGCGGGGGGCGGTAGTTGCGCCACTCCGAATTGGGCCTCGGTGCGCGCCACCAGTCGCCCGAGTATGGTGATGGCTCCCTTGACCGAGACCTGCTGGCCGATGATGGCGCGCAGCATCACCTCGTACTCGTCCCAGCCCCCCGGCAGCCGAACGCCGGGCCAGCGCGCTTGCAAACGGGCCAGTAGCGGATCCCGACCGAGCAGATCGCCGATCCGCTGCATGTCGGCATCGAGATCCCACATCCGACGGACCCGATAGAGCAGATCCGGCAGCGCGGCGAGCGGCAGATCATGGACGGTGAGCTGCAGGCTGTTCCCCTTGCCCTGTGCGATGCGCACCAGTGCAACCTGATCGCCAACCAGATAGCGTCGCTCATACACCTCGTCATCTACCCGCTCCAGCCCGGGGATCGCCCGCAGCCGATAGAACGCCAGCATGGCCGCTACGTCATACGGAGGGCGGTAGGGCAGTTGCAGCGTCAACCTTGCCCCACGCTGGCCTGAAGCACAGTGGTCGGCCGTATCGTTGCAGCCTTCCTGTTGGCGTAGGGTACGCGGGGGTAGCCCGTAGGCGTTAAGCCAGGCATCGTTGAAGCGACGGATGCTGGTAAAACCGGCGGCAAACGCGATATCTGTGATGGGGAGCCGGGTCTCGGTCAGCAGTCGTTTCGCGAGCAGCAGGCGGCGCGTCTGCTCCACCTGCTTTGGTGAGGCGCCAAGGTATGCCTCAAACTGGCGGCGTAGCGTGCGCTCACTGATACCGGCCTCCGTCGCCAGTTCGGCGAGTGTGTTGTCTGCCAGCTCGCCGCGATCGATACGCGCCAGCAGCCGTGTCAGCTCAACCGGCAGATCGCCACGGGCAGCGGGGGCCAGCTCAGGGCGGCAGCGCAGACAGGGGCGCAGGCCATAATGCTCGGCGGCAGCGGCGCTCGGGAAGTAACGCACGTTGTGCTCGTGCGGTGGACGTGCCGGACAGACCGGTCGGCAGTAGATGCCGGTCGAGATGACGCCGGTAAAGAAGCGGCCATCGAAGCGAGCGTCGCGGGCGAGCCGTGCGGCGTGGCACTGCTCGCGGCTGAGGGCGTTGATCTGGTGATCCTGTGGCTGGTCACGCTCGTGCGGCGGCGTCATGGTATGGCTCTCTTGCTGGTGGGTGCCGGGTATTTGCTGATGCGGCACAAAAGGGATGAGTGAGAGACTAAGCAGGATCGCGGGGGATGACTAGCCAGAAACGGACAGGGATAGCAATTAAGTTTGCATGGAATGTGCGCTGAAAAAGGTGAAGGTCGTGCGCAACTGTGCGAAGGTGGATGAGCCTTTATCACCGAGGATTGCACTATGCCAGGTCCCGCCCGTGCCGGCGCCCTGATCTACGCCAGGGAGCCGGGCTTGCTGAGCCACTTTTACCGAACCTTGCTGCAGATGGAGATCCGCAGTCAGAGCGAGCAGCTGATCGTGCTGGAGAACGGCGACATCCAGCTGCTTGTACATGCCATCCCCGAGCCCTATATCGAACAGGTCGTTGTCACGACGCCACCGGCGCTGCGTGAGCAGGGGGCCATCAAGCTCTTTTTTACCGTGCCAAGCCTTGCGTGGGCGGAGGCGAAAGCGGCGGATCTTGGCGGCGGCCTGCTGCCGCAGCAGTGGTCCGGGCCCGGTTTCGTGGTGCGCAATGCGTTTGACCCGGAGGGCAATATCTTGCAACTGCGCGAGTTTTTGAACGCGCAGGATCCGCTCTGACACGGATCGTTTACCAATAAAAAACGGGGCCTGTCATGGCCCCGTCATGTTTTACCCGTATTGCACGGATCACTTCAGATAGCGCTGTTCCAGATGCTGGCGCAGCCAGTGCGGGTTCAGTGCCTCGCCGGTGGCTCGGCTGATCAGCTCATCCGTGCTGTAGCGGCTACCCTGCGACCAGATATAGCGGCCGAGCCAGGCGAAGATCTCCGGCAGGCGGCCTGCGGCGATCACTTCACTCATGCTGCCGAGCTCTTTCTCCAGCGCAAAGCGCAGCTGCGCGGCATACATGGCGCCCAGCGTGTAGCTCGGGAAGTAGCCGAAGGAGCCGTCAGTCCAGTGGATATCCTGCATGCAACCATTGCGGTAGTTGCCCCTGGTGGAGAGTCCCAGCCACTGCTGCATCTTCGCATCCCACAGTTCGGGGATATCTGCTACTTCGATCCGCCCTTCTATCAGGTCGCGCTCCAGTTCGTAGCGCAGGATGACGTGGGCAGGATAGGTCACCTCATCCGCATCGACCCGGATAAAACCGGGCTCGACCCGGCTGTAGAGTCTGGCGAGATTGGTCGGACTCAGCGCCGGCTGATCGCCGAAATGGGCGCGAATATGGGGCGCCAGCAACGAGAGGAAGGCGGGATCGTGGCCGAGCTGCATCTCGCAAAACAGGCTCTGGCTCTCATGAATCGCCATGGAGCGCGCCTCGGCAACCGGCTGCCCCGACAGCTGGCGTGGCAAGCCCTGCTCGTAACGGGCGTGGCCGGTTTCATGGACTATGCCCATCAGGCTGGAGATAAACTCCTGCTCGTTGTATCTGGTGGTGATGCGCACATCGGTCGGTACACCGCCGCAGAAGGGGTGACTGCTTACATCAAGCCGGCCATGGGCAAAGTCAAAGCCGAGCAGCCCCATTACCTCCTGACCGAGCGCCTGCTGGGCGGCGATGGGGAAGGGGCCTTGCGGCAGCAGTACGGGCTCTTCCTTCTGCCGCTCGCTGACCTGCTGGATAAGGGGCGGCAGCCAGCTGGCGAGATCGCCGAAGATCTGATCGAGCCGTGCGCTGGTCATGCCCGGCTCATAGAGTGCCAGCATGGCGTCGTAGGGGCGCACGCCGAGCTTGTCTGCCCGCAAACGTGCCACCTCTCGGGAGAGCTTCACCACCTCTTCGAGATTGGGGGCAAAACCGGCCCAGTCGTTGTTTTTGCGCTGGCTGCGCCAGGCGTGCTCGCACTTGCTGCCGGCGAGCGACAGCGCCTCGACCAGTTCGCCGGGCAGCAGGCTGGCATCCTGCCACTGGCGCTTGATTTCGCGCAGGTTGGCGCGCTGCACCTCGTCCAGCTGCTCGCTCTCTGCCTTGGCAATCCAGTCGCCCAGTTCGGGGGCGGTGCGCTTGTGGTGGATGATGAGGCCGAGCTCGGCCAACGCTTCGGCACGCGCCTCATTGCCCCCTTCCGGCATCATGGCAGCACGATCCCAGCCACAGATGGCGGAGAGGTGGTTGAGGCGGTGCAGCTGTTGCTGGTGCTGTTCAAGTTTCTGGTATGACATGGTGTTGTCCTTGTGATCGTCCCTGACGGGCGCCCGGGATCAGCCGAGGCGCTTCTGGTGGCGTTCGCGGTTTTCCGCTTTCTTGCGCTCGCTCTTGCGCAGCAGCACATAGAGGGCGCCGCTGCCGCCGTGGCGGCGCTCGGCGCTGTGGATGGCCATCACCGCCGGCAACTGCGGCAGCCAGGCGCTGACATAGCTTTTCAGCAGGGCGCGCGGCGTGCTGCGCTCCCCCTTGCCGTGCAGGATCAGCAGGCAGCGGATATCGCGCTGCTCGCAATCGGTGATGAACTGGACCAGCGTCTGACGCGCTTCATTGAGCGTCTTCTGGTGCAAGTCCAGGCTTGCCTGCAGCTCGTACTTGCCGAGCCGCAGCTTCTTGTAGACCCCTTCTTGTACGCCATCGCGCTTGAAGCCGGTGATCTCGTGCGGGTCGAGCATCTCGATCGCCTCCATGGTGAGGTGATCGAGCGCCAGCTGCTCGGCTGTGGCGGCCTGACGGCGGGCCAGCTGGGCTTCTGTCGGGGCGGATTTCACCCCCTGGGGATGGATATTGTCGCTGCGAATGGGCCTGACATCGGCCACTTCATTCAGAAAAAGCGAGAGGTCGTCGCTATGTGGCACGGCAGGCTCCCCATATGAAACAAAGTGGGGGCCATTATAGCGGTGCCAGCCGATCCGCAAAACGATCGTCCGGTTCAATAGCGCAGGGAGGGATAAACCGGGGGGCCGGAGACGAAACAGGCGGCCAGTTGCTGCCGCCTGTGGGGGTTACTTCTCTGCTTTGGGTGGTTGCGAGTGCATCACCTTGTAGATGAAGTAGGCAGCGTAAGAGCTGATCAGGATGAAGGTGCCGATAATCACCATCATCGACATCAAGCCCACGCTGTTGCCAAACATCAGATCCAGCCAAAAGTCCATTTCATTGCTCCTGTCACCCGGTGGATGACAGGCATCATAAATACCCCTTTATCTGCAGGGAGATGATCCCGATCAACTCCCCACAAGATTGTTTTATGACCAGTTACAAATTGTGATGAATCTCACTCGAATCCTTATTTGGTGCTTTGCAGCACGGTGGGCGTGGTCAGCAGAGTGACGCGCCACCCCTGCTGCTCCAGCAGCGCCAGCAGTCCCTGCTCGCCATAAAGATGCAGCGCGCCGACCACAATAAAGCTCTCGTTGGGCAGGGTCTGCCACTTGGCCAGCCAGTTGTGGTTGCGCTCGGCCAGCAGGGTTTGCTCCATCCAGCTCTGCAGGGCGGGCGGTGCCATCTCTTCCTTGAGCAGATTGATAAGTGTTGCCTCGTCCCCTTGCTGCCACGCCTTCATCACGGCGGCGAAGCCGGTGTCGAGCATCGGCAGCTCGTCGAGGGTGCTGGAGAGCATCAGGGTCTGGTTGTCACCCACGCTGGCAAGATAGCCGAGCTGCTCCAGCAGGGTCTCGAAGCCCACCACGGGCTTGCCCTCTTTGGCGGCCAGTGCGGCAAAGTGTTGATCGATCCCGAGCTCGCTCTTGAAGTCGGAGCGGGCCATGGCGGCCTGAGTCAGGGTGATGGCAACAAACCAAGGGCGCAGCGGGGCGAGCGCAGCTTCATTGAGGCCAAGACGCGCGCCAGCCATCAGGGTGCGCTGGTAGAGCTCGGCAGGTAGATGCTCCTTGAGCGCCTTGCCATCTACCAGGCGGGTGAGAGAGCCCATCTCTTGCCACTGCGCCTGCGTGATGCTGTTCATGTCGACCTCCATCACCAGTGCGCGACTCTGCAGCCAGGCCCGTTCGACCGGCGCCGGTAGCGGATAGAGGGAGGGCTTGCCCGCATGAATGGAGCCCAGCAGCCAGTGTTGCTGGTTGCCCTTGCTGATCTTGTAGAAGGCGGGATCGGCAAAGGCGCTGAGCGGCAGCAGCAGGCAGAGCAGAAAGGCAAACAGGGAGCGCTGGAATTTCATGGTGATCCTTATCCGGGCTGGTGACTTCTTTTCATCGCAAGAGACTCTATGATAAGTGCTCATTTCTGATAGCCAAGAGGTTTGCCATGCCCCATCTTCGTTTTCGCGCCGTTTCACTCGATACCCTCAAGGAGATCGGCGCGCCGCTGCTTGCGGATCTCTGTGCCCTGACCGGTGGCAAGCCGGAGTTTGTCACCATGGAGCGGGTCGAGAGCCACTGGGTTCGTGACGGTGAGCTGGAGTCCGGTTTTCCGTTTGTCGAGCTGCACTGGTTTGCCAGGCCGCAGGAGATTCAGGATGAGGCGGCAGGCCTTATCACCCGCCATCTGAAGGCGGCGCTGGGGGAACAGACCTATGTGGTGGTGCAGGTTTTCCCCATCGATAAAAGCGCCTACTACAGCAATGGCGAGCACTATTGAGCGGGGCGACTCAGGTCGTCGCCAGCGCAAGGGCTCAGGCTGACTTTGCCAATAACTGGTCGAGCCAGCGAGTGGGCAGGATCCGTCTTAGCAGGGCAAAAATTTTGGTCGGGGTGGTGACCGGATAGCGCGCCTTGGGGCGAGCGCTGGTCAGTGCATGGATTAGCGGTGGCAGGCAGGCTTCGCTCGGCAGGGTAAAGCCACGAGCGCCACCCTCTCGCTCCAGCCGGTTGAGGGTCTGCTGGTAGGCCGCCTGATGGCGGCTCCTGGTCGGGTCGATATGGCGCAGAAAGGCGGCGCGGGCGTTGGCACGAAAGCGGGTATCGATGGGGCCGGGTTCAATCAGGCTGATATGGACGCCGCTGCCGGCCAGCTCGAGACGCAGGGTATCCGAGTAACCCTCCAGCGCAAACTTGCTGGCGTTGTAGGCGCCGCGATACTTCATGGCGACCAGTCCCAGCACCGAACTGTTTTGCACGATCCGTCCCTCTCTGGCCTCCAGCATGGCGGGCAGCACCTGACGAATGAGGTGATGCCAGCCAAACAGGTTGGTGTTGAACTGCTCGCGCAGCGCCTCTGTAGGAAGATCTTCCAGCGCCCCCGGCTGGCCATAAGCGCCGTTGTTGAACAGGCCATAGAGGCGACCACCAGCAAGATGGAGCGCCGCACTGGCACCCAGTTCGATGGAGGCGGGATCCGCCAGATCCAGCTGTACTGCCAGCAACCCCTGCTGCTGCAAGCGCTCCACATCCTCCGCCTTGCGCGCCGAGGCGATCACGGTAAAGCCGTGCTGACCCAGCGCCTGGGCGGCAGCCAGACCAATCCCGCTGGAGCATCCGGTGACAAGAACAAATCGGGGCATAGGGAGATCCTTGTGAGAGGAGAGACGGATGGAAAGTGGGAGTCTGTCAGCATGTTAACCTGCTGATCGGGTAAAAGAAAACCGGGCCAAGTGGCCCGGTTTGCTGACATCGTGTTGCCTGATTACATGATGGTAAACGGCATGATGATGTGGAACTTGACGTCGTGTTCGGATTGGAACATGTTCGGATAGTACCAGTTACCTTTCTCATCCTGCATGTTGTTGTAATCGGTATAGTGCAGTTTGAACAGAGTGCCTTTCAGCTTGCCATCCTGCACGGTATACATGACGTCAAAGTTGGCGGCCCACTCTTTGCCATCCACACGGGTGCTATTGCCATTTTCGGCATCCCAGCCATAGGCACCGGATACGCCAACAGACCAGCCAGGGGCACCAACCAGATCGTCCAGAGAGCGAGTTACACCGGCAAACAGTGCTTTCTCGTTGTTTTCGTTCCAGTCAGAGCGGGAATCCCACCAAATTTCGTTGGCACCCTGGGAGTTGCCGTAGCCTTTGGTCAGACGGGGCAGGTAGTTCCCCATGTCACCTTCAGCTTTAGTCCACAAGCCTTCCAGGCGGAAACCATAAGGACCCATAGCCCAAGCGGCAGTAAGAGCTTGTTGCCATGCAAGACCGTCATAGTCATTGTTGTCAGTTTCGGAACCGTAGAACTGATAACTGGTGGTGAGGCCACCCAGTACGTCAAACTTGTGAGCCAGTTTGAAGTGGTAGCTGTCCATATAGCCTTCGGACTGACCGAAAGAGCCGGTAATGGCAGTGCCATTCTCAAAGGTATAGCGAGCTGCCAAGGCGTGGATGTAGTCGATCTTGTTTTCATCAGAGTACTGGGTAGCGGCACCATCGTAGTTGCCAGCTTTGGAGAAGCCGTTGGTATCTTTGAACCAAGGGGCCTTGTATTCGTCAGCGATGGCATAGGTCAGGTAGAGACCGCCGAAGTTGCCTTCAACCTGGCCACCACGATAGGTACCTGGCTGATATGACCAGTTAACACCCATTACGCCCGGAACATAGAGCTGGGTCAAACCACCCTTGGCAGTCAGAGCGCCATCCAGGAATTTCAGTTTCAGAGCAGCGTTGGAGAGGCTGGCTCCATTTTCGGACAGACCATCCCCTTGTGACCAGCTGTTGCCCCAGAAGGAGAACTCGTTCTCTTCGTTTACACCATTGCTTTCGTCAACAGCAAGGTTGGCAGCAGCGAAGCCACCCACATCGACACCGATCATGTCCCATGCATAGCCGGAGTTAAAGTTCAGTGCTACCTGTGCAGTAGAGTGGCTGAGGTTGGTGTGATACTTGCCATCTTGGGCGGGTACATATTTACCCTTGTCGTCATAGTGGGCTTCTTGGCCCTGTTTGCGGTCACGCTCACGCTGGAAGTAGAAAACCCCCCCAGTCAGCTTGGAATCATTGACGAAGGCTTCGTAGGATTTGCCGTAGGTTGGGCTCATCATGTCCTGAGCTGCCAATGCCATACCGGGTGCTACCAGAGCGGCTACCACAGCGGCACTCAACGCGGCGCGCTTGAAGATCACTTTTTCCATTTTGTATTGCTCCTGATTTTATGGACTTAGCTTTTTTTGTTCCGGCAGTCGGCATCTGGCCCACCGCTCGGTATTGGCATTGCAATCAAAACCCCGCAGGGCAAAAAATCGTTCAGTTTGATCTCTGCAACCCCGATGTCTTGGCACATCTGTGGCAGTGCAGTTCTGTTCATCACTCTTTGTTTTTTATGTTCCGATTCTTGGCTATCGGACAATCACAAGAGTACGTTCGCGGTGCGAAATATCAATGAAAAGTTCCCGCCAAGTTTCAAAAGTATGACAGAGTGCAAATATTCATTGGGTAGAGGCGAAGGGCTCTCATTCCACGTCATGCGGCCATGAGAGCGTTTTCAATGGGTTGCAGAAGGAGGTGGGGGGCGAGCAGGGCGATGGCCTGTCTGTAGTCAATATTAACCTGCAGGTAACAGATAATTTTGCGCAACAAAAAAACTCTCCCGCTGACAGGCGAGAGAGGGGGCGGGGCTGTTAGCGCGCAATATTCAATTTGGCTGGCCCAGGATCAGCGGGATTTGGCGGGCCTGATGGTGAATGTGGGAGGAGACCTGCACCGAGAGCTGGTTGACCTGACTGGCATGCTGATGAATGCGGGCGATCAGGTCGGCAAAGCTGGCCAGTTTGTGCTCCTGACTTTTGGCATTGTCGGCGCCCTGCAGGGCGATCACCGCGGTATTGCGGGCGATCTCCCGCACCGCCTGGGTCGTTTCCCGCAATCGCTCGGCCTGCTCGCGCTGGCTGTTTGCCTCGCTGGTGATGCGGTCGAGCACGGTTCCAAGCTGGTCGCCTGATTGGGTCAGTCGCCCGAGGATCTCGGTGATCTGGTTGAGCGAGCGCTGGGTGTTGGCAGAGAGATGGCGCACCTCGTCTGCAACCACGGCAAAACCGCGCCCCTGCTCGCCGGCACGGGCGGCTTCGATGGCGGCATTGAGGGCCAGCAGGTTGGTCTGCTGGGCAATGTGGCCAATCACGTCGACGATGGCGGTCACGTCGCTGACCGAGCGTTTGAGTGCCTGCAGCGCTTCGCCGCTCTCGTCGATGGCAAGCCCGGTCTGGGTGGTCGCATGCAGCATGCTGCCAACCAGCCCTTCACTCTGGCTCATGGCCTGTTCGTTGTGGCTGGCATGGCGGGCTATCTCGGCAGCGACCTGATGCACCTCGCCAGCCAGCTGATTGAGTTCTCCCATCATCTGGCCGCTTTCATCGACGACCTGCTCGGTGGTGCGGGTGCTCTGGTGGATCTCCTCCACCTGGCTCACCATCCCCTGCAGGCTGGTGGAGACCGCCGAGAGTTGCCCCGCTTTCTGCTGCTGATCCTGTTGCAGGCGGCCAATCAGACGGTTGTAGCTGGTGACTATGTCCCCCAGCTCGTTGCGCTCGCGAGCAGCAGGCAAGGGCTCCGCCTGTCCGGTGTTATCCAGTTGCAAAAAGGCGTGACGCAAGCGCAACAAGGGGGCAAGCAGCCAGCGGCGCTGCACCAGCGCGAAAAGGAGGGCCACCGCCACCAGGAGCAGCGCCAGCGTGCCGAGTATGGTGGCCAGTCTCTGGTTCACGGCTTGCCGTTCGCTGGCAATCGTGTCGCCCATCTCGCGGGTGAGCTGCACCATCCGGGTAATATCCTGCTGCACGGCATGGCGGGCAGCCTGCTGTTGCTGCAGCGCCATGCGGCTGTTGGCGAGCTCCTGTGGATAGCGCTTGATGAGTGATTGCACCTCGCTGCGCGGCTGATCACCTATCTCCTTGCGCTCAGGCTCTCCCAGAGTGAATTCGTCCGCCGCTGGCTGTTCATAGATGCCGAGCAGTGGCAGCGCTTGCAGCTGGTTCGCCAGCTTCGCCATCCTTTCCAGCTCGAGAGTGAGCCCTTCCAGCAGTTTGCTGCTTCCCTGCTCCATGTAGCTTTGACGCTGGTGGCCGAGCTGCGACAGGCTGGCGAGAATCTCCGAGGCTGCCAAGCGGTATTGCCGGGCAGCATTGGCCTGTTCACCACTTTCACCCTGTTCTCCGTAGTGCAGCAGAGCCAGCGCCTGACTGGCGATCTCGTTCTCGGCATTTTGCAACAGCAACTGGCTGTTGCCGGAGAGCTTGCCCGCCGCCTGATAGTCGTGTTCGATGCGCTTGCCCATCTCCTCCAGCTGATGCTGCAGAGGGGCGGCTATCTCTTGTGGCTGATTTTCCAGCGCAACCAGAACCCGTGTGCGGATCTTCTCTGCGGCGGCCAGTTGTTGGGGATCACCTGCGGCGAGGTAGTCACGCAAGCTGTTTTGCAACGCGACCGTGACCTGTTGCTGCAACGCCTCATGTTGTCGCTGAGTCTGCTCGGTCTGCGCCAGCTGTTGCCACCCCCGGTAGAGCGCCAGCGCCTCGCCTCCCGCGACCAGCAGTAGAACGAGGGAGGAGAGAGTGACGTAGTGGGCAATTTTCACGATGTGGTTCCTGTCAGCTGTAGGCCATCCATGGGGCATGGCCTGAGCCTAACGGGGAGTGATGGCGTTTTTATGACACCATCTTTACCGCATCGATTTTTGCCAGTGTGGCAGGGGCTAGCTTGTGGCAGCGATGGCTGGAGGGGCTTTTTTGCTCCGCATGCCAAGCAAGGCACCGCCCATGATCAGAGCGCCGGCCAGCAGATGGCGCGAGGTCAGCTCCTCTCCGTTCAATGTCACCAGCAGCAAGGTACTCAGCAGCGGGGTCAGGTAGGCAAGGGCGCCGATCCGGCGTGGATCGCCGTCACGCAGTGCCAGATACCAGGTAACAAAGGCCGCCCCCATGGGGCCGAGGGCCAGCCCGATGATGAGGCTCCAGTCGCTGATGGGGATCTGTGCCAGTGGCAGAGGCCCCTCCAGCAGACGGGCGAGCAGCAGAGCCAGCACGCCGGCGGGCAGACAGGCTGCTGCAGTGACCACAGCAGGCGCCGGTGGCAGACGGCGCGACAGTACCGAGTAGGCGCCCCAGATGATGGCTGCACCCAGCGCCAGCAGATAGCCGGGCAGATAGTCTTGCTGCAGTTGCAGCTCGCCATCGACCATCACCAGCATGGAGCCAGCCAGTCCGCAGATCCCCGCCAGAATGTGGCGAAGGTGGAGGGGATGATTTGGCAGCAACAGCGGAGTGAAGAGGATGATGCAGAGCGGCCAGAGGTAGTTGATGAGGTTGGCCTCAAGCACCGGGGCGTGGTGAAAGCTCATAAAAAGCAGCAGATGATAAAAGAGCAGGGCTGTGATGGTAATCAGCCAGGTGAGCGGGCTGGCCCGCCACTGGCGCCAGAACGGTAATGCACCGGCCCCGCAGAAAAACAGCACCAGTCCCACCAGAACGAGCGGTGACACGCTGACAATACGCGACGTCAGTGCGGCCAGCGAGGCCCACAGCACAATGGTCAGCAAGGCAAAACCGGTGGATCTATCCCACCAGGAACAACCGGACATCCAACACTCCTTTGCAAGATGAAGCTGCTGGCTTGGGCGCAGGCCCCAGCCAAAGAGAGCCAGTCTATCAGAGAGAGTGCAAGCCAAGAATGCAGAGGGTGATAACAGATAAGAGGAGGAGGGATTGACCACCATCAAAAACGACCAAGGGGTTGGCACCGTGATGATGCCAACTCCTTGTTTTATATGGCGCTCCCGACTGGAGTCGAACCAGTGGCCTGTCCCTTAGGAGGGGACCGCTCTATCCTACTGAGCTACGGGAGCCTTGTGGCGGGCATTATACAAGAAGCAACTCCCTTTTAAACCCTTGATTCCTATTCCAATACTGCCAAATCCCCGTTCTGGATGTTGAATGGTGAATATTTGTTCTGGCTGCGAATGATGGCACCGTCGTCGAACACCTGTACCACTTCGAACAGACCGTCGGCTGGGTTGCGCATCATGCGGGACTTGCCGTAGGGATCGATGAAGTCGGCGTTGTGCTGGATGCGGAACTGGTCGCCGAGCTTGACGCCGTTGCGTCGGCCGAGATTGATGTAGGGGCCGCGTTCGTTCTGGCCGACTACCCGGGCGGTGACCGGGGCGCAGGTGAGCTGGGCCACCAGATCCTGAGCGGCCTGCTGCAGCTGGTAGTTGACCTCCTGGCCGTAGCTGGACTGCCAGAACTGGCCGCTGTTGCTGCCCACCTGATCCCGCTTGCCGAAAGTCCAGGTGGCGCGCCCTTCATAGACCTTGCGATTGAGCAGGCTGCCGTTGATGCCATCGAACAGGTAGAGCTGCATGCGAAAATTGCGGACGGGATCCTGATACCAGCTGGTCAGCTGGTTGCCCTGCGGTTCGATTGAGAGATCGTCGATGCTGCCGAGCACCAGATACTGGCTGTCGGTGCGCAGGCTGAGGGCCTTGATCTCCTCGAGAGCGCTGCGATCCCCCTGTTGCAGGTGAAGCGGGTCGATGCGCAGGTTTTCGTCCAGCCACTGGCGCACCGCGACCCCTTGCGGGGCGTTGGCGAGGGTTTCGAACAGTCGGCGCGAGAGGTTTTCCGGCATATCGTCCATGGCGCCGTAGCTGGCCTGATCGGGGTAGCGCAGGCGCAGCCTGACCAGTGTCAAATCCTTGGCGAAGTGCTGGGTCTGGCAGATCTGGCGTTCGGCCTGAATATCGGCCACCAGGGTGATGTACATGCGGCCGTTGCGCACCTCTTCCCGTTTGAGGCGGTACTGGCGAATGTCGCCGCCGGAGCGGATCTGGATCTGCTCGGATCGCAGGCTGCCATTCTCCAGACGCTGCACGCTGGAGACGGCGGCGCCGCTGGCCAGCAGCGCCTGACGCAGGGCATCGCGAGTCGCCTGTTCACGGGCGTAGACTTCATCCCCCCCCAGAATGGCGGCACTGCCCTGCGCTTCGATAAGCTCGGCGCGGGCGCTCAGGCTGGCCAGCAGCAGGGTCAACAGCAGCGTTAATTTCATAGCAGATACCTTGATTAGGCGACTCGCAGCCTCTTCTCTTGAAGAGGGCATGGCGTGCCGACATGGATCACAACAGTTGTTCGATGGCGTTTTTCTGACCATCCGCCAGAGATGGGCTTAACAGCGAGTGTTTCAGCAAGAATCATGCCTCATTCCCGGCTCAAGGTTTGGCCGACGCGTCCGATAACAAATCAGGTGCAGATACAGGAAAGGTATCCATGAACAAATTCATCACGGCGTTGGCGCTCGCTCTGGCATTGGCCGGCTGCGGCTCCGACCCTATCAATCGGGATCAGGGTGATCCGCGTCAGGCGGCGCAGGGGATGGAGCTCAACTGGCTGGTGGCACGCATGACCGATCAGCTGATGGAGCGCAAATCGCTCTCCACTCTGACCGATCCCATCGCGGTAGCCTCTTTTGTCGATCTCGATACCCTGCAGGATACCAACTGGATGGGGCAGCAGATTGAGGAGAGCTTTATCTACGAGCTCAACCGCCGCGGCGAGGTGGTGGTGGACTTCAAGCTGACCGGCAGCATCAAGGTGACGCCGCAGGGGGATTTTGTGCTGAGCCGCAACTACAAGGAGCTCTCTCCCCGTCTGCCAATCTCGCGCATTCTGGTCGGCACCTTCAGTCGCAACAGCAAGGGGGTTCTGGTCAACGCCCGCATCATCGACATGCGTACCAAGATGGTGGAGACCACGGCCCAGAGCCTGATCCCGCAGAAATATCTGTTCGGTGCCAACAACTCGTTTGGTCGGGCATCGATTAACCGCGGTTATCTGATGCGTGACAGTCAGGCCAGACCGGGTGGTCATCTGGTCAACCTGACCCCATAAGGAGCGAGTCATGAAGATGTTGTTTGGTTGCCTGCTGGCACTCTTGCTCACCGGTTGCAGCTACAACCGGGTGACGGATTACACCCAGGGTGGCAAGCCCGATGATTTTCCGGTGCTCAAGGCGGTGGGCTATGCGGTGATCGACATCCAGCCCGGCCCCTCCCAGTCGGAGAAGATGCTGCAGGCGATCCGCGCTTCCAAGATGGATGCCTATCGCGAGCTGGCCGAGCAGCTCAATGGCCAGCAGGTGCGCGGCCAGAGCAGCTATCGTGACCTGACCCAGACCTCCAACTCGCTCGATGTGTCGGTGGCTGGCGTGGTGCGCGGCGCCCGGGTGGTGGCCTCCTATCCCCGCGGTAATACCTATGCCACCGAGATGGAGCTCGATACCCGCGCCCTCTACAACATCAACCAGCTGATGGCCGGTCAGTTCTGATGTGAACCGGTCGAAAGTTGTGTGTTCAAGGCGAGCCAGCGGCTCGCCTTTTTGTTATCGGGCAGAGTCAGGATCCGGGGTTCGGCAGGGGAAAATGGCTCAAGACGGGCAATTTGGCCGCGGCAAGGGCCTTTTTAGCGGGTCATATCGTCAATTTTTCCTTGATGGTGGTGAGTAGTCATTTAGCTTTGCTGAACAATAAATAGCCTCTGGTGGCGAGTTTTGGCACCTGGCTACAGCCTGTTCCGCGCTTCAGGTGGGCTGGTGGCAGAAAAAACAGAGGCGGGCATGATGCCCGCCTCTTGTCGATTGGCTCGATTATTTGCCCATCAGTACCGGTGGCACTGCGGTCGGTTTGACATCCTCACTCGGGTAGCAGCCCAGCACCTTGATGTAGCGGGTGATCTTGGTCAGCTCCACCAGTGCAGCCTGCATCGCTGGGGTGTTGAGGTTGGCGGAGACGTCGAGGTAGAACATCTCTTCCCACGGGTTGCCCTGCACCGGGCGGGATTCGAGCTTGGTCATGTTGATCTCGTGGTTGCGCAGCACCAGCAGCGCCTCCACCAGCGAACCCGGTTTCTGGGAGGTGGACATGATGAGGGTGGTCTTGGCCGGGATCTGCGGTGCCACGTCGATGGGTTTGCGCGCCACCACTATAAAGCGGCTGTAGTTCTCCTTCTGGTTGGCGAGCTGCTCGGCCAGTACGTCCAGACCATAGAGTTCACCGCCGGCGGCGCTGCCGATGGCCGCGGCCTCCGCGCTCGCCAGCTCTTTCACCTTCATCATGGCGCTGGAGGAGGAGTCGCAGATCTCGTGACGAGCCCCTTCCAGCTTGCTCAGATAGTGGGAGCACTGCTGGAACACCTGCGGATGGGCATAGAAGGTCTTGATTCGGCCAAGCTCGGTCGGCACGGCGGTGAGAATGCAGTGCTCGATGGGGTAGGTCAGTTCGCCAACGATGGAGAGGCTGGTGTGCTGCATCACGTCATAGACTTCGTTGATGGAGCCCGAGCTGGTGTTCTCGATGGGCAGCACGCCAAAGGCGGCGCGGCCCGACTCCACCGCATCCAGCACTTCGCGGAAGTTCTGGCAGTTCACCTCGATCACCTGATCCTTGTAGCGCGCCAGATATTTGCGGGCGGCCAAGCTGGAGTAGGAACCGCGCGGCCCCAGATAGGCGACGCTGGTCATCGGCTCCTGCTGCTCCGGGTTGAGCAGGCTCTGCAGATAGGCCTGCTGGGAGAGCACCGAGTCCTCGATGATGGTGTGATAGATGCGGGTAATGTACTGGGCATCAAGCCCCAGCACGCGCCCTTGCTGGATCAGGGCGACCAGCAGCTCCTGCTCGCGCTGGTGGTCACGGATGGGGCGCGGGTTGGCTTGCTTGGCTCGGGCTACCTCGATGCTGAGGGTCTTGCGTTTTGCCAGCAGGGCAAGCAGCTCCTGATCCAACCGGGTGATGTCTTGTCTGATCTCGTCGAGCGTTGCCATGATGGTTCCCTATCCAATTAATCGATTGATATTGATGCAAAAAAAAGCCTCCGCGAGGGGAGGCTTGATTCGTCTTTGCTTTCTGTTCACACGACGACAGGCCTTCCCTCAAGCGGGCCGGATAAACGAGAAAGCAAAGAAGAATGGTGCGTGCATAGGTGTGTCCTTGAAGTAACGTCATAACCATTAAGGGATTTGCCGCTGCGATGCAAGTAAAACTTGCCCGCACCGCAAGATGGGGGCAGGGTATCCGGTCAAGTGGCAGGCGTATAAACGGCTTTATATGAACCTGAATTTCTGCCCGCGATTCAGAGCTGCAGGAGGTTGCGATGGCGATTATTTTCGATTTGGGACGGGTGGTGGTGAGCTGGGATCCGGTCGGCATAGTGAGCTCGGTGCGTGGCCCAGAAGGGGCCGCTCAGCTGGCGGAGCGGCTGTTCAATCATCAGGACTGGCTGGAGGTGGACAGAGGCACCATGTCACTGCACACCATGGCTCGTCAGGCAGAGCGCAGAACAGGCCTGAGCGCCGCAGAAAACCTGGCGATTTTGCAGGCGGTGCCTCCGTCGCTGCTGCCAGATCCCGCTATGCTAACCTTGATGGCCGAGCTGCACGGAGCAGGCCATTCGCTCTATGCCCTCTCCAACATGGGGCACGCCAGCATCGACTGGCTGGAGCAGCATCAGGATTTCTGGCGCTTTTTCAGCGGCAAGGTGGTCTCGGCGCGGGTGCGGATGATGAAGCCGGAGCCGGATATCTATCGCTACCTGCTGGTGTCGTTCGATCTCAAACCGGCAGAGTGCATCTTCATCGATGACAGCCCCGCCAACATAGCGGCGGCAGAGGCCCTTGGCATCAGGGGCATGGTCTTCACCGACGCGGCGAGTTGCCGCCAGCAGCTGGTTGAGCTGGGCTGTTTGCCCGCCACCGGCAAGGGGTAATGCCCCTTTGGGAGCGTTATGGAGCATGGCCGGTTTCGCAATTGGCTCAGTCACTATCCTGAGTCGAGCCTGCTGATCGCCTGCAAGGATGGCAGCGGTTATCAACTATGTATCGAAGCGGAAGGGGAGTGCCTCTGCCTGACCGACAGCGAGGGGGGGCGGCTTACCTTCACCTCGCTGGCGCAAGCGGAAGGTTTCCTTCGCGCTCACCAGATCCATCAGGCTCGGCTGCGGGTTTATGATGCCCAGAACGAGGATGTCGGGGCCGAATCGCAAGAGATCATTATCAAGTTTTAACCACAAACCCTGACCTTTTTAAGGGTCTATTCAGCTTGCCCGTTGCACAATACCGGAACCTGTTGTTGATCCGCCGGAGCTGTTGTCATGGGTGCCAATGTCGTTCTATTGAATCAGGGATATGATCATGCGTTCCTGGCCCGCGAGCAGCAGATGCTTGAGCGGCTGGCCGGGTTTGAGGAGGTCGTGGTCTCTTTTTCCGGGCGACTGGAGTCCTGTTACAGCATCGACATGTGCCGTGCCAGCGGCGTGAAGATCCATGCTATCACCTTTGACAATCCGACCCGCAGCCGCAGTGAAGTGGCGCGAGCCCGTCGTTACTGCCAGCGCTACGGTATCGATCACTGGATTATCAAGACCGACGAAATGATTTTCTGCGATCGCCTGCCCCACATGGAGGGGCTGATCGATCCGGTGCGCCGCTTGCGTGAACATGTGGGGGCACATCCAAAGTGGAACCATCTCCCGCTGCTGGTGCCGGCGGCGCTGGAAGAGCGGGATGAGTATCTGGCTGAATTCGGTTCTCTGCCTGACCACACTATCTGGTTCTTTGCCGACAACCAGATGACCCGGCGGGATTTTCGCTATGGCTTCAACAAGCGCCAGCTTGGTCGCTGGGGCAAGGGGGGCAATGGCTGCCTGAGCCATCGCTTCACCAATCCACGGCTGCTTGAGCAGCGTTATCTGCGGATGGTGGATCAAGCCGAACAGATGCTGGCCGACATGGGGCTGGACGAGGCACAGGTGTTTTTTCACACCCTCTCTGATTGCGGCATGACCCTGGCCCGGGTGCGTCTGCCTGAACACCAGCGGGCTCAGGCCTTTGATCTCCAGCCGGATATCCTGATGGCGCTCAAAGGAACCGAGTTCGATCTGGTGACCCTCGACATGGTGCAGGAAGAGCGCCACGACCTGGCTATCTAGGCTTCTGCGACAGCGGGAACGTGAGTCCCGTCATAGGCAAGGAGGGGCGCGACTGTTTATACTGTCGCCCTTTCACCCGTTACCGAGTGTTCATGCCATGAAATCTTTCTCCCGTCTGCTGGTTGCTCTCTGTCTCTCGCCCGTGTTGGCGCAGGCTGCTCCTGTTACCCAGGTGACCCTGCCTGATGGTCGTCAGGTGCAACTGAACGATGACTTCACCTGGGAATATCTGGTGGTCAAGCCGGCCGAGCCCGTCAAGGCGCTGGCCGAAGGGGCGAAAGCGGGTGCTGTGGTTGCGGTAGCGGCCCCCGTGCTGACCGATCAGGCCAAGGCACACCCCGAATTGCTGTCACAGGCGGCGCGTGACGGGATCGTGGTCAAGCTCGACAAGGTTGAGGGGACAGATCCCCTGATGCTTACCTTTATGGTGGGCAATACCGGTACCCGCAATGTGGTCGGTGTGCGTGGCTGGGTCACGCTCTTCAGTCCAGAGGGGGTACAGCTCTCCCGTCAGGAGGCCCGTTTCTGGGTCGCCGAGAACCGTCTGCCGGAGACCTATCTGCGCAAGGGGCAGGAGCGTCCATCACTGGCCATCGAGGTTGCCCGTCCTGCCGGATTGACCGGTCAGCCGCTGGTGCGAGTCGAGATCGACGAGGTGGTCTTCCGCTGATTTTTTCCGGCTGGCGTGAGCCTCACGCCAGCCATTTGTAACTCCTGTCATCATCCGCAATATCTGCTTACATCTGACATGATTTGGCAACAGCTTGCCGCTCGGCAAGCAGGGAACCTAGCCGCACAATGACTCCATACCAGCTCGACGAGCTTATCAATGGAGTTAATGAGATGAAAAAGAGCGCTGTTTCCCTTCTGGTTCTGGCCGGTTTTGCTTCCACCTCTGCACTGGCACAGGATGCTTTCAGCTACGCCAAGGGCGCGGCTACCTGGGCCCACACCAAGTCCGACTATCTCAACGGTACCTTCAGCAATGACAGTAAAGGCACCCGTGATTTTGGCGGTCTGAGCCTGGATCTCTCCAAGAGCTTCGGCTCCAATTTCTACGGTCGTGGCAGCACTGAGTACACCTCTCGCAGCAGCGGCAACGACAGCATGTCTATCTCCAGCATCGGTGTCGGTGTATTTACCCCGCTAAGCACTGGCCTGAACCTCTACGGCGAAACCGGTGTGACCGGCTACATGCTGGAGCGTGAACTTCCCAGCGATATCGCTAACAAAGGCTGGGATGCTGTTGCTCGCAAAAACAGCGGCAGCATGTACGGCGAAGTGGGTCTGCGCTACGACATCGGCAATGTCGAGCTCTCCACTGCCTACCGCTACGCCAACATGACCGGCGATATGCACGATTTCAAAGTGGGCGGCGCCTACAAACTCAACCAGAACTGGGCACTGACTGCCGACTACACCTACCGCAAGTGGGATGTGCAACAGGGTTCCATCTCCAGTCTGGGTGTGAAGTACAGCTTCTAATCCCCCTTCCCGTAGTCCGTAGTGTCTTGATTTTTACCCATGGCGTTTGCCATGGGTTTTTTCTTTTTCCGGTGATCCTCTTTTTCTCCTTGTGTCGTATCAGTTGGCAATAGTTATACAACTTCCATTTCTTTGTATAACTGCTATAACTGAATCAATGCTTATACAAGGAGCGTCATCATGTACAAGATTAAAGTCGGTATCAGTGCCTGCCTGCTAGGACAAGAGGTGCGTTTCGACGGGGGCCACAAGCGCTCCAGCTTCTGCGAACGGGATCTTGGCGCTCACTTTGACTACCACCCCGTCTGTCCCGAGATGGCTATTGGTCTCGGGGCGCCCCGTGCCGCTATCAGGCTGGTCAAGCGTCACGGCGAGATCCGCGCCGAGGCGAGCAACGGCAGCTTCGATGTCACCGAAAAGCTGATTGCCTTCAGCGAGCAGAAAGCGCGCCAGCTCGACTTTATCTCCGGCTATATCCTCTGTGCCAAATCCCCCAGCTGCGGCATGGAGCGGGTGAGAATTTATGGTGCCAACAACGAGGGGAGCGCCAAGGAGGGGATCGGCCTCTTTGCCAAGGCGCTGATGGAGGCCAACCCCCTGCTGCCGGTGGAAGAGGATGGCCGCCTGTGCGACCCCATCCTGCGCGAGAACTTCGTGCTGCGGGTCTTTGCCTACCACGACTGGCAGCAGCTCTGCGCCCGTGGTATCACCGCCTCTGCGCTGATCCGCTTCCACTCCCGCTACAAGTATCTGGTGCTCTCCCACGCCACCACCCACTACCGGGCGCTTGGCAAGCTGCTCGGCAATCTGGGCAAGTCCGCCAACCTGCAGGAGGTGGCCGACAACTACATCAAGGGGTTGATGGCTGCGCTGACCCAGCGGGCTAACCGCCGCAGCCATACCAATGTGCTGATGCACCTGCAGGGCTACTTCAAGCGGGTGCTGACCCCGGCCCAGAAGCAGGAGTTGGCCGATACCATCGACAAGTACCGCACCGGCATCTTCCCCTTGCTGGTACCGCTCACCCTGATCCGCCACTACCTGCGCGAGTACCCCAATCCTTACCTTGCCGAGCAGGTTTATCTCAATCCGCACCCCGATACGCTCAAATTGCGTTACGGGCTCTGAATCCGTTCTGTTGCCCCGGCGCATTGTTTGCGCCGGGGCGCTTCACTCCTCTGTTTGATGGACGTTGTCATGTCTGATTTACCGCAAGAAGTTGCTCCTCTGGCTGATGAGGGGATCTACCCCATTCGCGAGGTCTCCCGCCTCACCGGCGTCAACGCCGTGACCCTGCGCGCCTGGCAGCGTCGCTACGGTCTGGTGCAGCCGGCCCGAACCGAAAAGGGCCACCGCCTCTACAGCGAGCAGGATATTCGCCAGATCGGCGAGATCCTGAGCTGGCTGGAGCGGGGGGTGAGCATCGGGCAGGTAAAGGGGCTCTTGAGCGAACCCCACGCCCAGCCGGTGAGCGATCACTGGCAGCAGACCCTGGAGCTGTTCAGTCAGGCGCTGCTCGCCTTCAACCAGCGCAAGGCGGAGGCTGAGCTCAACGACCTGCTGGCGAGTTACCCGTTCGAGCTGGTGCGCAGCCGGGTACTGCAACCGCTGGTGGAGCGGCTGCTGGGGCTGTGGCGCGAGCGGCCCGATGGCGAGTTGCTGCAACAGGTGTGGCTGGGTTGGCTCCATACCCGCTTCGCCCGCCACCTGATCGAGCAGGAGAAGGGCGTGCCGATCACGCTGGCGAGCTGGGGACAGGTCGGCCCCCTCGATCTGGTCTGGGCCGCCTACGAGCTGATCGGTCAGGGCTATGAGGTGCAACTGCTGGGGGCGGTGGAGCCTCGCCATGTCAGCCTGCTGGAGGGACGTGCCGTTACCCCCTGGCTGGTATTGCTGGGAGCCGGTCTTGGCAAACAGGAGCTGGCCGCCGGGTGGCCCGCCGGTACGCGCCTGTTTGGCGAGTTGGGGCGCCTCTACGACGATGAGTGGCTTAACGCCCACGGCTGGCAGGCGAGCCTTGCCGAGCTGATGGTGGACGCACCTGCTGCGGCTGGCGCCAGTGGACGCGGGAGGAAAAAATCATGAAGCTGGTCTGGTTGCGCAATGATCTGCGCCTTGCCGACAACCCGGCACTGAGGCATGCCTGCGCCGGTGATGAACCGGTCGCCGCGCTCTTTATCATCTCCCCCACCCAGTGGCAGCAGCACAAAATGGCCCCGATTCGTCAGCGCTTTATGTTGGCCCAGGTCGATGTGCTGGGCCGCGAGCTGGCGGCGCTCGGCATCCCGCTCCATCTGCTGCGAGTGGAGACTTTTGCCGAGGTGCCCGCAGCGTTGGCAGATCTTTGCCGCGAGCAGGGGGTGACCCAGCTCTATGCCAATCAGGCTATCGAGATCGACGAGCAGCGCCGCGATCACGCCGTCAGTGCCGCGCTGGCAGAGCAGGGGGTGAGTTGTCACTGGCTCAACGGCTGTTGCGTATTGCCGCCGGGGCGGGTGCTGACCGGGTCGGGGGAGATGTTCAAGGTCTTCACACCTTTCAGCCGCGCCTGGCTCAAGGCTCTCGATGAGGAGGGGTTTGTCATTCATCGGGCGCCGACACCGCGTGGTGAGCCTTTGCCGTGGCCGCCGCTGGCCGAGCGGGCGTGGGTTGATGAGACGCTCGGCGAGCTGACGACTGATCCACGCTGGCCGGTGGGGGAGGCGGAAGCCCGGCGCCGTTTGAACGATTTTCTGGAGCAGGCGGTGCTCGACTATGGCGAGACCCGGGATTTTCCTGCCATCGCAGGCACGTCCGTGATCTCCCCCTATCTGGCGGCGGGCATCATCAGCCCCCGTCAGTGTGTGGCGGCGCTCCAGCAGCGGCTGGGCTATCGACCCCAGTCGAAAGCCCAGCCCGGTTTTGTCTGGCTCAATGAGCTCATCTGGCGCGAGTTCTATCGCCACCTGCTGGTACTGATCCCGACCCTCTCCATGAATCGCCCCTTCAAGCCCGAGACGGCGGCCTTGCCGTGGAGCTGGGACCCGGATGCCTTCGCTGCCTGGTGCGAGGGGCGCACCGGCTACCCCATTGTCGATGCGGCGATGCGCTGCCTCAACGCCACCGGCTGGATGCACAACCGGCTGCGGATGATAGTGGCGAGCTTTCTCACCAAGGATCTCCATATCCACTGGCGGCTCGGGGAGGATTACTTCATGAGTCGGCTGATCGACGGCGATCTGGCGGCCAACAACGGCGGTTGGCAGTGGGCGGCGGGTACCGGCGCCGATGCAGCGCCCTATTTTCGGGTGTTCAACCCCACCACTCAGGGGCAACGATTTGATCCACAAGGGGAGTTTATCCGTACCTGGGTAACTGAACTTGCCGATATTCCTGCCGCTTATGTGCATCAGCCCCACGACTGGCTGCGGCTCAAGGGGCGGCAGGATTATCCGGCACCCATGGTGGATCACGCCGTTGCCCGGGTGAGAGCCATCGAGATGTTTCGCTCTCTGGAGAAATAGGATGAACGAGCCGCTGGCCCGCTTTATTGGCCTCTATCAGCAACTGGACAAACAGCAGTTGCACCGTTTGCCCGAGGTCTATGCCGAACAGGTGGTCTTTACCGATCCGGCCCACCGTATCGAGGGGCTGGCGGCCCTTGGCGACTATTTTGCCGCCCTCTATCAGCGCCTCGCCTACTGCCGTTTCGTCATCACCAGTCAGCAGCAACAGGGGCAGCAGGCCTGGCTCGGCTGGACCATGACCTTTTCGCACCCCAGCTTGCGTGGTGGTGAGCCGGTGACGGTGGAGGGGGCCACCCGCCTCGAGTTCGACGAGGCGGGCAAGGTGTGCCAGCACCGGGACTATTTTGATCTGGGCGCCATGCTCTACGAGCAGTTGCCGCTGCTCGGGCCGGTGGTGCGCACTATCAAGATGAGGCTTGGCGCATGAGTGGCCGGGTGCTGATCACCGGGGCGACCTCCGGCATCGGTCGCCAGCTGGCGCTCGATTACCGGCGTGCAGGCTGGCAGGTGTGGGGCTGTGGCCGCGATGGCGAACGGCTGCAGGAGTTGGGGCTGCTCGGCATTACCCCGCTGCAGTTCGATGCCCGGGATATGGCCGCAATGAGTGGGGTAGCCGCTACGCTGCCATCCCTCGATCTGCTAATCCTCAACGCAGGCAACTGCGAGTACATGGATGTGGCTGAGGGGTTTGACAGCGAGCTGTTTGCCCGGGTGATTGAGACCAATCTGATCGCCACCGGTCATGCGCTGGCCGCCTTCTTGCCGCTGCTAGGTGCAGGATCTCGACTGGCCATTGTCAGCTCGTCGGTGAGCTGGCTGCCGCTGCCGCGGGCCGAGGCGTATGGCGCTTCCAAGGCGGCCCTCGACTATCTGGCGGATACCTTGCGCCTCGATTTGGCCAGCAAAGGGATCGGGGTGACCCTGATCCGCCCCGGCTTTGTCCAGACGCCGCTCACCGCCAAAAATGATTTTCCCATGCCCTGTCTGGTGACGGTGGAGCAGGCCTCCCGCGCCATCATGGACGGGCTGACCGCCGGTCGCCACCAGATCCACTTTCCCCGCCGTTTCATCTGGTTGCTGCGCCTGCTTGGTGCACTGCCGGTGGGGCTCTGGCTGCGCCTTGGCCGCGCACTCGTATCGAAAGGAAGCCATTCATGAAGAAAAAGATCGCCATCGTCGGTTCAGGGATCTCGGGGCTTACCGCCGGTTTTCTGCTCCACAAACTCCATGACATCACCCTGTTCGAGGCGGCGCCGACCCTGGGCGGTCACACCGCCACCGTCGATGTGAATCAGGCTGGCCACAGCTATGCCATCGACACCGGTTTTATCGTCTTCAATGATCGCACCTACCCCAACTTCTTGAAGTTGCTGGCGCGGATCGGCATGGCGCGGCAACCGGCCGAGATGAGCTTCTCGGTAAAGAGCCCAGAGGGGCTGGAGTATAACGGCCACAACCTCGACACCCTGTTTGCCCAGCGCAGCAATTTGCTGAGTCCCCGTTTCTACGGTTTTGTCGCCGAGATCTTGCGGTTCAACCGGGAGGCACGGGCCTGGCTGGCAGATGGTCAACATCAGGATGCAGTCCCCGAGCTGACCCTGGGGGACTTTCTGCTGGCGGGGGAGTTTAGCGACTACTTCGCCCGCCACTACATCTTGCCGATGGGGGCGGCGATCTGGTCATCGACCCTGGCCGATATGCGCGCCTTCCCCCTTGGCTTCTTCCTGCGCTTTTTTGCCAACCATGGCCTGCTCGATGTGGCCAATCGCCCCCAGTGGTACGTGATCCCGGGCGGCTCGCGGGAATATATCGGCCCCCTTACCGCGGGTTGGCAATCGCAGATCCGCCTCGCCTGTCCGGTGCAGAGCGTGCGGCGGGACGCAGATGGCGTGATGATCCTGAGCAGTTACGGCGAGGAGTGGTTTGACGAGGTGATCTTCGCCTGCCACAGCGATCAGGCGCTGGCGCTGCTGGCGGATCCCGGCGAGCGGGAGCTGGCTATCCTCGGCGATATACCCTATCAGGCCAACGATGTTTGGCTCCATACCGATGTGCGCTGCCTGCCCACCCGCCGCAAGGCATGGGCCAGCTGGAACTATCAGCTCGATGGCAACGACGAGGCGCGGCCGCTGGTGAGCTACAACATGAACATCCTGCAGGGGGTTAACTCGCCGGAGCCCTTCTGCGTCAGCCTCAACCCTAGGGGCAAGGTGGATGAGAGCAAGGTACTGCGCCGCTTCGTCTACCACCATCCAGTGTTCAATCAGGCCTCCATCGCTGCCCAGCAGCGGCGTGCGGAGATCTGCGGCCAACAGCACACCCACTTCTGCGGCGCCTACTGGTACAACGGCTTCCATGAGGATGGGGTGCGCAGCGCGCTGGATGTCGCCAGGCGCTTCGGGGCCGAGCTATGAACGGCGCCACTGTAGCCACCGAACATGGGCGTGCCGACGAACTGGCTGGCGTCACCAGCGCCATCTGGCAGGGCTCGGTGCGCCATCGCCGTTTTGCGCCGCGGGCCCACGCCTTCTCCTACAGCCTTTTTATGCTGGGACTGGATCTCGACGAGCTGCCGCAGCTCGATCAGGGGCGCTGGTTCGGGGTGGAGCGGGTTGGGCTGCTCTCGTTTCACCGCCATGACTATCTCAAGGGGAGTGAGGGGAGCCTCAAGCAGGCGGTGTGGCAGAAGGTGAGCGAGCTGGGTGGCGATGCCGACCCAGAGGGACGGGTGCTGCTGCTCGGCAATGTGCGCTGTCTGGGCTTCTACTTCAGCCCGGTCAACTTCTACTTCTGCTACCGGCAGGGCGAGGCGCGCTATCTGCTGGCAGAGGTCTCCAATACCCCCTGGAACGAGCGTCACTACTACCTGCTGGATCTGGCGGCGTTGGCCCCCCATGACAAGGATTTTCACGTCTCCCCCTTTATGGGGCTGGCGATGCGTTATCACTGGCGGATCAGGCCGCCCGCGCAGGAGACCCTGATCCACATCGAGAGTCATCCCGTATCCGGTGAAGCCAAGCTGTTTGACGCAACTCTGGCGCTCACTCGCGAACCTTTGTCGCGCAAGGGGCTGGCGGCCCTGCTGGCCCGCTGGCCATGGATGACCATGAAGGTGCTGCTCGGGATCTACTGGCAGGCCCTGCGTCTATTTATCAAACGAACCCCGATTTTTACCCATCCGGAGAGCCGCTAATGGAACTTGCTCAATCAACCCTCTCTGCCTCTTTCATCGACAAGGGGGCCAGGCAACTGCTGCTCAATCTGCTGGGTCGCCTCGAACATGGCCAGCTGCTGCTGCGGGATGGCGGTGAGCGCCACAGCTTTGGCGTGGCGGGCACCGATCTGCATGCCGAACTGGTGGTGCAGGATCCGGCTTTCTATCGTCGCCTGTTGCTGGGGGGAAGCATTGCCGCCGGAGAAACCTGGGTGGAGGGGCTCTGGACCAGCCCGGATCCGGTAGCACTGGTGCGGCTGCTGGCCCGCAATCTGACCCTGCTCGACTCCCTCGAGCGGCGCCTCGGCTGGCTCAGTTTTCCCTTCAACAAGGTGCGCCACTGGCTCAACCGCAATACTCTGACCGGGTCGCGCTCCAACATTGCCGCCCACTACGATCTCGGCAATACCCTCTATCAGGGTTTTCTCGACAGCCATATGCAGTACTCGAGCGCCATCTATCCGAGCGCCGAGGCCACGCTCGAAGAGGGACAGCAGGCCAAACTGCGCACCATCTGCGAGCGGCTCGAGTTGGGACCAGACGATCATCTGCTGGAGATCGGCACCGGCTGGGGTGGCCTTGCCGTCTATGCCGCCCGCCACTATGGCTGCCGGGTGACGACCACCACCATCTCCCGGGCCCAGCACGACTATGCCAAGGAGTGGATTGCGCGGGAGGGGCTGGGGGATCGCATCACCTTGCTGCTGGAGGATTACCGCAAGCTGGAAGGGACCTATGACAAGCTGGTCTCCATCGAGATGATCGAGGCGGTGGGCCACGCCTTTCTGCCCGACTATTTCCGCCAGCTGTCGCGGCTGCTCAAGCCCGGTGGCCGTCTGCTCATTCAGGCCATAACCATCGCCGATCAGCGTCATGCCCAGTATCTGCGCGGGGTTGATTTCATCCAGCGCTACATCTTCCCCGGTGGCTGCCTGCCGAGCGTCTCCCAGATGGCGGGGTTGCTGGCACGGGAGACCGATATGCAGCTGGTGCGGCTGCACGATCACGGCCATCACTATGCGCGCACCTTGGCTCACTGGTGCGAGCGCTTTCTGGCGCTGGCACCCGAGCTGCCCAAGCTCGGTTACAGCCAGGATTTCATCCGGCTGTGGCACTTCTACTTCGCCTATTGCGAGGGGGGATTCCGAGAGCGCAGCATCAGTCTGGTTCAGCTGGAGGCCGCCAAGCCGGGGCCCGCTGGCTGGTCGGGTGATTTGCCAGTAAGCGGTCACTGACCATGTGGCAGTGGGCTCACCTGCTGGGGTTCAACCTCTACTGGTTGCTGGCGGTGAAGTGGCAGCAGCCGGGCCCGCTGCTGGTGATCTTGCTGCTGCACTTTCTCTTCTCACCCAGCCGCCAGCGTGACTGGCGGCTGTTTCCCATCGCGGTGGCCGGCTGTCTGCTGGATGCCCTGCTCTGGCAGATCGGCCTGTTCCGTTTCCCGTCCGGTTTTCCCCTCTGGCTAGTACTGCTCTGGCTCGGTTTTCCCCTCTGGCTAGTACTGCTCTGGCTCGGTTTTGCCCTGACGCTGGCCCACGGTATGCGCTGGCTGCTGCGTCTGCCCCGCTGGCAGCAGGCGTTGTTTGGCATGGTTGGCGGCACCTCCTCCTATGTGGCGGGAGCCGCCATGGGGGCAGTACACTTACCTTGGGGCATCGGGATCAGTGCGGCGCTGCTGGCAGTGATCTGGATGTGGTGGTTACCCGTACTCCTGTGGGGAACGGTCAAGCTGGAGGGTGAAGCGAGATGAACACCTTTTCGACCGACACGCTGCTTTTTTCCAAGTGGACCAAAGAGAGCCAGCACGAGCTGACGGATCGCTTCTATCTGGTGGTTGCCTGCCAGCGGAATGCACAGGGCCAGCTGGTGCAGGTAGTGATGCAGGATATCAATACCCTGCAGGAACAGGAGATGGACTGGCATGAACTCGAAGACCCCAATCACTGGCATATGGGGTGGAATTAGCCTCCACCTTGCCGCCCTTAGCCTGCTGGTTGCGACCACCAGCGATGCGGCAACACTCCCCTGGCAGAAGCTGCGTCCGGTCGGGCAGGGGCAGATGCAGTGGCTCTGGTTCAAGCTCTACGACGCCACCCTGTTGAGCGAGAGTGGTCGCTACCAGCCGGGCCACTATCCACAAGCGCTTACCCTCACCTATGCCAGAGCCATCGAGCGGGACGATCTGCTCGGCGCCACTTCATCCGAGTGGCAGCGCCTCGGAGTGGGGAGCGATACCGAGCGCAAGCAGTGGCTGGAGCAACTTGCTGCAATCTGGCCGGATGTCGCTGCGGGCGATCGGCTCACCTTCTATGTCGATGAGGCGGGGCATGGCCACTTCTGGTGGCAAGACAAACGCCTTGGTTCCCTCGACGATCCCCGATTTTCGGCCGCCTTTCTCGCCATCTGGCTGGCTGACAACAGTCTGGATCCTGCACTGACCCGCCGTCTGCGCGGCCAATCCTGATCGTGGAGTCTGCCATGTTATTTATCCCGTCGTTGTTACGGTCGCCGCTACCCGGGCGGCGGCTATTTGTATTGTGCCTCGCCCTGCTGCTAAGTGGTTGTGGCGCCAGTCTCGACAGTTATCGGGGCCAGAGTCCGCAGTGGGATCTCGCCCGTTTCTTCAATGGCAAGCTGGTGGCCCACGGTCTGGTGACCGACCGCAGCGGCGAAGTGACCAGCCGCTTTCGGGTCGAGATGACAGGGCGCTGGCAGCACGGCAAGGGCGAGCTGTTCGAGCAGTTCTATTTTGACGATGGCCGCCAGCAGACTCGCATTTGGTATCTGAGCAAGGGGGCTGATGGCCACTGGCGTGGGACAGCATCGGATGTGGTTGGGGAGGCCGTGGGCAAGAGTGAAGGGTTTGCCCTCAACTGGCGCTATCAACTCGATCTGGCGCTGCCGGACGGTGAGGTGGTGCGGGTGAGCTTCGATGACTGGATGTATCTGCTGGATGAGGATCGCCTGATCAATCGCGCCGCCATCAGCAAGTTCGGCATCCATCTGGGCGAGGTGATCCTCTATATCGAGCGAACATCCTGACCGGTGTGCTCTGTGTGAAAGCCAATAAAAAAAGCGCGCCGATGGCGCGCTGTTGTCTATCGCAAGGCAGGCAGATCAGATGATCCGGTTCTCCTCCAGCATCTTGCGACGGGCCTCTTCCTTGGCCATCTTCTTCTTGCGATTGTCGCAAGGTTCGGGGCAGTCGCACTCCTTCTCGATGCCGACGCTACCCAGGCCACCACAGGAGCCCGAGATGGTCTTCTTCTGGAAGATGTAGCCAATGGCCATGGCCACAATCACCAGCATGAATACCCCGAAGGTGATCAGAAAAATCTGCATCTCTACCTCTTACTTCTTGACCAGATAAGGCTTGAAGGCCTCGGAGTAGGCCTCTTCATAGCCCTTGTCGGTCTTGGTGATGACAAAGATCGCCAGACCCCGCTCGTTGGCATAGGCCAGGCTCTTCTCGGTACCCATCACCATGAACACGGTCGCCAGCCCGTCTGCGGTCATGCAGGAGGGGTGGATCACGGTCACCGACACCAGACGATGCTGGATCGGTTTGCCGGTGCGCGGGTCTATGGTGTGGGAGAAGCGCTGGCCATCCAGCTCATAGTAGTTGCGGTAATCGCCGGAGGTGGCAACGCCATTGTCACCCGGGACAATAACCTCCTGCACCGAGCCGGCATTGGCAGTGGGCTTCTCGATGGCGACGCGCCAGGGGTGGCCCTTGCCGTTGACACCATTGATCCGCAGTTCGCCGCCAATCTCCACCAGATAGTTGCGCGCCCCCAGGGATTCCAGATACTCGGCCACCTTGTCGACGCCAAAGCCCTTGGCGATGGCTGAGAGGTCGACGTAGAGGTCGGGAATATCCTTTTGCAGGGTATCGGCATCCACCGAGGTGATGACGTGCAGGTTGCCAAGACCGGTCTTCTGACGGGTCTGGGTGATCAGCTCGTCGGACGGCACCTTGGTTGGTCGCTTGTCCGGGCCAAAGCCCCACAGATTGACCAAGGGGCCGACGGTGACGTCCAGCGCCCCCTGGCTCTCACGGCCAATGTGAATGGCCTCTGTGACTACCCGTGCGGTATCCCGCGAGACCACCACCGGCGTGGAGCCGCGATGCTGGTTGAAGCGCGACAGCTCGGAATCGGGACGATAGGTGGACATCTGATCGTTGACCCGCTCCAGCAAGACATCGACCTCGGCCTGAAGCTTGGCCGGATCGGTGATGACGCTGTCCGCCACCTTGATGGAGTAGTAAGTGCCCATGGTGCTACCGGTGATGTGGATCTCCGGTTTGGATTGGACCGTTTCCTGACCGCACCCAGTCAAGAAAAAGGCTAGCCCGAAGGCTAGCCAGGTCTTTACAACACTGTGCATGGATTAACCACCAAAGTCATCCAACAGGATGTTTTCGTCTTCAACGCCCAGATCTTTGAGCATGTTGATGACGGCTGCGTTCATCACGGGAGGACCACACATGTAGAACTCGCAATCTTCCGGCGCTTCGTGGTTCTTGAGATAGTTCTCGTAGAGCACGTTGTGGATGAAGCCGGTGTAGCCGTCCCAGTTGTCTTCCGGTTGCGGATCGGACAGGGCGACGTTCCAGGTGAAGTTCTCGTTCTCGGCGGCGAGCATGTCGAAGTCTTCGACATAGAACATTTCGCGCTTGGAACGGGCTCCGTACCAGAAGCTCATCTTGCGCTTGGACTTCAGGCGACGC
This sequence comes from Aeromonas jandaei, assembly GCF_037890695.1. Taxonomy (NCBI): domain Bacteria; kingdom Pseudomonadati; phylum Pseudomonadota; class Gammaproteobacteria; order Aeromonadales; family Aeromonadaceae; genus Aeromonas; species Aeromonas jandaei. The sequence continues at coordinate 1,880,033 of NZ_CP149571.1, forward strand.
AGCTGGTCGAAGATGTGGGAGCGCATCGGCGCCATACCCGCACCACCACCGATGAATACCATTTCGGCATCGGTGTCCTTGGCGAAGAACTCGCCGAACGGACCGGAGATGGTCACCTTGTCACCCGCTTTCAGGTTGAAGATGTAGGAGGACATCTGTCCCGGAGGGGCAGTCCAGTTACTGGGCGGCGGCGTAGCGATACGCACGTTCAGCATGATGATGCCGAACTCTTCCGGATAGTTGGCCATGGAGTAGGCACGGATGATCGGCTCATCGACCTTGGACTCCAGCTCAAAAATCTTGAAGCGATCCCAGTCACCACGATACTCCTCGGGAATATCGAAGTTCTTGTAGTAGACGTGGTGAGCCGGCGCTTCGATCTGGATATAACCACCGGCGCGGAACGGTACGCTCTCGCCATCGGGGATCTGCAGCTTGAGCTCCTTGATGAAGGTGGCCTTGTTATCGTTGGAGATAACAGTACATTCCCACTTCTTCACCCCGAAGATCTCTTCCGGCAGTTCGATGTCCATGTCGCCACGAACGGTGACCTGACAGGCCAGACGCTCGCCGTGACGGGCTTCGCCCTTGCTGATGTGATCCAGTTCGGTCGGCAGGATATCGCCGCCGCCGGACTTCACCCGCACCTTGCACTGACCGCAGGAGCCACCGCCGCCACAGGCGGAGGAGACGAAGATACCGTTGCCGGCCAGAACGCCGAGCAGCTTGCCACCGGCCGGGCTGGTCACAGCCTTGGCCGGGTCACCGTTGATGCTGATTGTCACGTCGCCCGCGGTCACCAGCTTGGACTTGGCGAACAGAATGACTGCCACCAGTGCCAGCAGGATCACGGTAAACATGACCACACCCAAAATAATTTCCATCTATCGTTCCTTTCTGATTGCAGGAAAGCCGATTACAGGGAGATACCAGAGAAGGACATAAAGCCCAGCGCCATCAGGCCGGCAGTGATGAAGGTGATGCCCAGACCACGCAGGCCTTCCGGAACATCGGAGTACTTCATCTTCTCGCGGATACCTGCCAGCGCAACGATCGCCAGCATCCAGCCTGCACCTGAACCCACGCCGTAGACCACAGACTCCATGAAGTTGTAGTCACGCTGCACCATGAAGGAGACGCCACCGAAGATGGCGCAGTTCACGGTGATGAGCGGCAGGAAGATGCCCAGGGCGTTGTAGAGAGCCGGGAAGTATTTGTCCAGCGCCATCTCCAGGATCTGCACCAGCGCCGCGATCACCCCGATGAAGGTGATGAAGCTCAGGAAGCTCAGATCCAGGTCAGGGGAGAGGGCACCTGCCTTCAGCACATAGTTGTAGATCAGGTTGTTGACCGGTACGGCGATGGTTTGCACCACGATAACGGCAATACCAAGACCCATGGAGGTCTTGACCTTCTTGGACACCGCCAGGAAGGTACACATCCCCAGGAAGAAGGAGAGTGCCAGGTTTTCGATGAAGATCGATTTAATCAACAGACTCAGATAGTGTTCCATACCTTAATCCTTCGCCTCCACCTGCTTGGGATCCTTGGTGCGAACGCCCCAGATGATCAGACCAATGATGAAGAATGCACTCGGCGGCAGCAGCAGCAGACCGTTGGGTACATACCAGCCACCGTTGTTCACCAGCGGCAGCAGCTCGATGCCGAACCAGGTGCCGGAGCCCAGCAGTTCACGCACGGTAGCGACGCTCAGCAGAATGGCGCCATAGCCCAGACCGTTGCCGATACCATCCAGGAAGGAGGGGAGCGGCGCGCTCTTCATGGCGTAGGCTTCGGCACGACCCATCACGATACAGTTGGTGATGATGAGGCCGACGAAGACCGACAGCTGCTTGGAGATGTCATAGGCATAAGCCTTGAGCACCTGGTCAACCACGATAACCAGCGAAGCGATGATGGCCATCTGGGCAATGATCCGCACGCTGTTCGGGATCTGGTTGCGGATCAAAGAGATGAACAGGTTTGAGAAGGCGGTGACCGCCATAACCGCGAGGGTCATTACAAACGCTGTCTTCATCTGGCTGGTAACCGCGAGTGCAGAACAGACACCCAGCACCTGCAAGGCGATGGGGTTGTTGCCCAGCACAGGGGTCAACAGCAACTTTTTCATTTCGCTCTTGTCAGCCATTGTTGATTTCTCCTGCACGAACCTTGGCCAGGAAAGCGCCGAAGCCCTTGGGACCCATCCAGAAGTCGAAGGTATGCTGTACGCCGTTACCGGTCAGAGTGGCACCGGAGAGACCGTCGATCTCGTGCTCGGAGCCCGCCGGAGCGTGACCCTTGATGACGCGCAGCGCCGGCATGCCATCCTGATCGAACAGCTTCTTGCCGACAAACAGCTCGCGCCAGGCCGGATTCTCGATTTCACCGCCCAGACCCGGGGTTTCACCGTGGTCGTAGTAGGTGATGCCCTTGATGGTCTGGCCATCAGCGGCAACCGCGACGAAGGCATACATGGTCGACCACAGACCCTGACCGTAGATGGGCAGGATGATGTTGTCGATCTTGCCTTCGGCATCCTTGGCGAAGAACACCGGAACCAGCTTGGAGATCTGACGCAGACCAGCCTTGTCGTCGGCAGCCGCCAGACGGATGTTTTGCGCCGGATCTTTGGCCGCCTGCTTGGTATCGAAGTTGTCGGCATCGCCGTCAACAAAGTTACCGGTGGCGAGATCCACCAGACGGGCTTCGATCTTGTCGCCATACAGCTTGGCCAGATCGCGCTTGGCCACATCGCTGATGTCCACGCCGGCTACGGAGAGAATGTTGCTCTGCTTGTCCAGCGCCTTGTTCTCCTCTTGGGTAGAACGCAGGCCAACGGCAGCAACGGATACCACGATGGAACAGGCCAGGCAGAGGCCGGTTACCACGCTGATGGTGCCGAAGGTTGAGTCTTTATTAAACGCCACGAGCAATCCTCCGCTTGATGTTTGCCTGAGCGACGAAGTGGTCAAACAGGGGAGCAAACAGGTTTGCAAACAGAATGGCCAGCATCATGCCTTCCGGGAACGCCGGGTTGACTACGCGAACCAGCACGACCATCACGCCGATCAGGGCGCCGTACCACCACTTGCCCTTGTTGGTAAAGGCGGCGGAGACGGGGTCGGTTGCCATGAAGGCCATACCGAAGGCAAAGCCACCCAGCACCAGATGCCAGTGCCACGGCATGTTGAACATGGGGTTGGTATCGGAACCGATGACGTTGAACAGCAGGGAGGTGGCGATCATACCGATCATCACACCGGCGATGATGCGCCAGGAGGCGATACGCATGTAGACGATCATGGCTGCACCCAGCAGGATCATCAGGGTAGAGACTTCACCGATGGAACCCGGCAGGTTCCCCAGGAAAGCGTCCATCCAGCTGATAGCCTGACCGGTTGCACCGTTGATCAGTGCCATCTGGCCGCCCTGTGCCCACTGGCTCAGCGCGGTTGCGCCGGAGTAGCCATCGACGGCAACCCATACGGCGTCACCGGAGATCTGGCCCGGGTAGGCGAAGAACAGGAAGGCACGACCGGCCAGCGCCGGGTTCAGGAAGTTTTTGCCGGTACCACCGAACACTTCCTTGGCCATTACCACACCGAAGGTGATACCCAGAGCAGCTTGCCACAGGGGCAGCTCGGGCGGCACGATCAGGGCAAACAGGATGGAGGTCACGAAGAAACCTTCGTTGATCTCGTGCTTGCGTACCATGGCGAACAGCACTTCCCAGAAGCCACCGACCAGGAAGGCGGTCAGGTAGATGGGGAAGAAGTGGGCGGCGCCGATCATCATCTTGCTGCCAATACCGGCAACCGCGGGATCGAGGGAGGCACCCAGCATGGTCGCCAGCGCATATTGCCAGCTGCTGGCACCGGCTGCCGAGCCCATATGGGCGATCGCGGCAATGGCCTGGTTACCAACGTTGTACATGCCCCAGAACATGGCCGGGAACACGGCCAGCCACACCATGATCATCATGCGCTTCAGATCGAGCGCATCACGAACGTGGGAGGCGTTGCGGGTTACGGAACCCGGGGTATAGAACAGGGTGTATGCCGCTTCGAACAGGGCGTAGTACTTCTCGTACTTTCCACCCGGTTCGAAGTGGTGTTCCATTTTTTCAAGAAGTTGCTTGAAACTCATCGCTTAACCTTCCAGTTCAATCTTGGTCAGGCACTCACGCAAGATAGGGCCGTACTCGGTCTTGCCGGGGCAGACGAAAGTACAGAGGGCCAAATCTTCCTCATCCAGCTCCAGACAACCCAGTGCCTGGGCACCGTCGGTATCACCGGAGATCATGTCCCGCAGCAGCAGGGTCGGCAGGATGTCGAGTGGCATCACCCGCTCATAGTTGCCGATAGGCACCATGGCACGGTCACTACCGTTGGTAGTGGTGGTGAAGTTGATCAGCTTGCCCTTCATCAGATGAGAAAGGGTGGTGCGGGTGATGGAGAACTTGTTGGCGCTGGGGTTGATCCAGCCCAGGAACTCTTTCTCGCGACCTTCGCCCAGTACGCAAACCTGATTGTGGTAGCGACCCAGATAGTCGTGAACACCGTCAGCCTTGGCACCGCTCAGCAGAGAACCGGAGATGACGCGGTTTTCGTCAGCGCGCAGCTCGTTGTTGGTGAGCTGGCTGATGCAGGCACCCATACGGGTACGCAGCAGACGCGGTTTGAGCACGTTCGGGCCTGCCAGAGCGATCACCTTGTCAGTGAAGATCTGGCCGGTGGTGAACAGCTTGCCGAATGCGATCACGTCCTGATAGTTGATGTGCCACTGCACCTTGGTGCTGCTGACCGGATCCAGGAAGTGGATGTGGGTACCTGGCAGACCGGCAGGATGCGGGCCAACAAAGATCTCTTCCTTGACCTTGGCCAGAGGAGAGTGAGGCAGGCTGCCTTCGCCCTTGCAGACATAGACGGTGCCGTCGGTCAGACGAGTCAGCACGGCCAGACCGTCGAGGAACGCCTGAGACTGCTCCTTGATGATAAGCTCTGCGTTGGCGGCCAGCGGGTTGGTGTCCATGGCGGTCACAAAGATGGCGCGCGGGGCTGTGCCTACCGCGGGAACTTTGCTGAAGGGACGAGTGCGCAGCGCGGTTGCCACTGGCCGGATGCAAGCAGGATCTCCTGTACTTTGCTGCGCTCGAGCTTGGCCAGCTCGGCAGAGGCAAAGTGCTCGAAGGTAACCTGTTCATCGGAGCCGTCCAGGTCGATGACCACGGACTGGAGAACACGTTTGGCACCACGGTTGATCTCTGAGACCACACCGGTGGCGGGAGCTGTGAATTTAACGCCCGGATTCTTCTTGTCTTCGAAGAGCTCCTGACCTTTGATGACGCGATCACCTACTTTGACGAACATAGTAGGTCGCATCCCCACGAACTCCTCGCCCAGTGTAGCAACACGGGTGATGGCGGGGCCATCGTAGATTACTTGCTCTGGCGCACCCAGCACGGGGATGTCCAGTCCTCTTTTGATTGTAATCATACTTAATTGCACTACCGTTACGGGAAGAGAGGTTGGTTAGCGCCGAGAAATACATCACGACGGGTGGTTGAATGAATCGGCATTGCAGCCGTGCCAGGCGGGCTGACACAACGATTATTAAACATGCGAGGTCATTCAAAAGCGCCTGAGTTTACCACTCAAGGTGCATTTTTTTCCATGCCAAATGGGCAAAATCCCCGTGGCATCACAAAATTAACCTGCAATGAATAATCGCCAAACCCCTTGTAACTCGTGGTTTTAAAGGTTTTTTATTTGCGCTTTGTCGAGGAAATTGGAGGGGGAGACCTGGATGGAGCAGCCTTGAACATCGTCCGGGAAAATTGCATTTCCAACCCGTCAAAAAGGCTGGAAATGCACAGGATTTGTTTAATTTATGGCTATTTGCCGATGTTCAGGTTATCGGGAGGTCAATTCCGTCAGGAGAGCGACGGTTTGCCCACACAGCTCGGGGTACGCGGGGCATTGCCTTTCTCCTGCCACTCGCTGCCAGTGTATGTGTGCAGCGCCAGCGCATGAACCGGGCCTGCCAGCTCGTCGGCCAGAATGGCGTTGACCTGGCGATGGCGGGCAAGCAGGCGCTCTCCGGCAAACTGCTCACTGACGATGATGACCTTGAAGTGGCTCTCCGAGCCCGGTTCAACCCGATGCATGTGGCTTTCATTGATCACTTCCAGCAGGCTGGGGGAGAGGGCTGCGGTCAGCTTGGCTTCGATCAGTTGTTGCATGGTCATCTGTGTTGTTTCCGAAACGTGAATGTCGGGCCATTCTATCGGCAGTTGCGGGGCTGAATAACCCCCCTTGCGAGGGAAATCATCCGTCAGCAGCGCGCTCTGACGCGCTTGCAACTGGTGAAATTCCTGCTCCTCGCTAGAATAGCGCCACTTTGCGTCGTCCCAGGCGCCTGTTATCCGAATCAAGCCGAGGTTGGACTCATCCTATGCAAACCCTTCTCGAGACGCCCCATTGCCAGCTCACGCTCTACCGTTATCCGCGCCTGAGCCAGGAGACCCTGCAAGCATGGGATGCGGCAGACGAGTATCTGATCAACACGCTGGCGGAGGCGCCGCTCGAGCAGGCTGGCCCCGTCATCATCATGAATGACAGCTTCGGAGCGCTGACTGCTTTTCTGCATGACCATGCTCCCTGCTGCGTGACCGACTCCTACATCAGCGAGCGCGGGATCCTGGCCAATCTGGCCGAGAACGGACTGGATGTTGGCGGGATCACCCTGCAGGATGCACTGGCGCCGCTACCGGTTGCCCCCTCGCTGGTGGTAATCAAGGTTTCCAAATATCAGGCGCTGCTGGAGCAGCAACTGCTGGCGCTGCGGGAGGTGGTGACACCGGCGACCCGCGTCATCGCAGCCGGCAAGGCGAAGGATATTCATACCTCGACCCTCAAGCTGTTCGAAAAGTATCTGGGGCCGACTCGTACCTCGCTGGCCTGGAAAAAAGCGCGTCTTATCCACTGCGAGCCGCAGGCTGACCTGCCGGCTCTGGCCAACCCCTTTCCGACCGTTTGGCCGCTGGAGGGCACCGACATGCTCATCCACAACCACGCCAACGTCTTTTCGCGCACCAGTCTCGATATCGGTGCCCGCTTTATGCTGGACAACTTGCCCATCCACAGCGCACGTCAGGTGATCGATCTCGGTTGCGGCAACGGCGTGCTGGGACTCTCGCTGCTGGCGCGGGATCCCGAGGTGGAGGTGACCTTTATCGATGAGTCCTACATGGCGGTTGCCTCGGCCCGGCTCAATGTGGAACAGAATCTGGCCGATGCGTTGCCGCGTGCCCGCTTTATGGTCAACAACTGTCTCGACGGCATCGTGGCCGGTTCGGCGGATCGGATCCTCTGCAATCCTCCCTTCCATCAGTTGCAGGCAATCACCGATCATATCGCCTGGCAGATGTTCTGCGATGCGCACCGGGTGTTGCCTCGGGGGGGCGAACTCTGGATAGTAGGCAACCGTCATCTGGACTATCACAACAAGCTCAAGCGTCTGTTTGCCAACGCACAAGTCGTTGCGTCGAACAGCAAATTCGTTATTTTGAAAGCCATCAAACGCTAAAGGAAACCCATGATGAAAAAGTCACTCTTGCTGCTGGCCGCCCTGATGCTGGGCGGGTGTGCCACTCACTGGCCGGAGACGGCGATGCTCAACCCGCAGGTGATCCCCGCCAACCAGCAAGTCTACTCTGGTAACCGCATCACCATGGAAGGGGTGGACAAGCGTGAAGCCGCCTATGTCTTCTCCATCAAGTACAAGGAGAAAGCGCCGGTGCTGGTCAACAGCGAACGCCCGCTCAACCTGCTGATGGCCGAACGGCTGGCGGAAGGGCTGCGCAGTCAGGGACTGGAAGTGGGCAACAGCGGTACCACCAACCTGACCCTGGTCATCTCCAACGCCGCGGTCAATGTGGAAGAGAAGACCTTTACCTATGTCACCAAGTCCCGTGTCAGCTTGCAGGTGATCGCCGATTTTCAGGGTAACCGTCTGACCAAGCAGTTCAACATGTCCTCCAGCAAGGAGAGCCCGAGCGAGCCGGGCATGGCGGATCTGGAATCCACCCTCAACCTGCAACTGGGTAGCGCACTGCAGCAGATCATGGCCGACGAGGCGCTGCGCGGTTATCTGAAAGGTCAACCTGCGACCACAGGGGTGTAAAGATGAAAAAACTCTGGTTGCTGGCCATGCTGATCGCCCCGCTGGCGTTCGCTGGTCCGAAAGTGAAGCTGGAGACCAACCACGGCAATATCGTGGTGGAGCTGGCATCCAAACAGGCACCGCAGACGGTGAAGAACTTCCTGCGCTACGTGGCGGATGGCAGCTACGATGGCAGCATCTTCCACCGGGTGATCCAGGATTTCGTGGTGCAGGGCGGCGGGTACAACCAGCAGTTCCAGCAGCTGCCGACCTATGAACCGGTAGTCAACGAATCCCGTGGCGGCCTGCCCAACAAGCGCGGCACCATCGCCATGGCCCGTACCCAGGCGGTCGATAGCGCCACGCGTCAGTTCTATTTCAATCTGGTCGACAACAACAACCTCAACGCCGATGGCGGTGCCGGTTACACGGTATTTGGTCAGGTGGTGCAAGGGATGGAAGTGCTCGACAAGCTGGCGCAGGTACAGACTGGCTACAGCCCCATTCTGCGTGCCAATGATGTGCCGACCAGTCCCATCATCCTGAAGAAGGTGGTGTTGCTGGCTGAACCCTCGGTAGAGAAGAAAGCCAAGAAGTAGGTGCCAGTTTTCCCTGCCACGCTCTCTTTGGCTGGTCCGGTAACTGTTTTGAAGGCTCATCCCGTTCGGGGTGAGCCTTTTGTTCATCTATCTCCCTGCCTTGGCTATCGCGCTCCAACCTGCCAAAATGGCGCACTTTTCCCAGATTCGTCAGGTAGTTCAACATGATCCGCAAGCCGAGCTGGCGAGAATCCCTCGCCGTTTATCTCGAACCAAGAGTGCTGATCCTTTTTGCCATGGGCTTCTCATCGGGTCTGCCCCTGTTGCTGGTCTTTGGCACCCTCTCTTACTGGCTGCGGGAAGCGGATGTCAGCCTGACCGATATCGGTTACATGAGTTGGGTGGCACTGGCCTACGGCTTCAAGTGGCTGTGGTCGCCACTGGTGGATCGCATGCCGCTGCCACTGCTCTCTACCCTGCTGGGGCGTCGCCGCAGCTGGATGCTCTTCTCCCAACTGCTGATCGCCGGTGCGCTGGTCGGTATGGCGTTATGTGATCCCAAGAGTGGGTTGGCCCATTTGGCGCTGTTTGCCCTGCTGGTGGCGTTTGCTTCAGCGACGCAGGATATCGTGATCGACGCCTATCGCATCGAGTCGGCACCGGAGCGGCTGCAGGCGGCGATGGCGGCCTCATATATGACCGGCTACCGCTTGGCGATGATCATCGCCGGTGCCGGCGCACTGGCGCTGGCGGCCTGGTTTGGCAGCAACAACGGGTATGACTATCACGGCTGGCAGGTGACCTATCTGCTGATGGCTGCGCTGATGTCCCTTGGGGTGATTACCACCCTCTTGTGTCATGAACCGGAAATCGATCTGGCGGGACAGAGCCAGCAGCAGGGGGAACGCAAGGCGCTGTTGCTGGCCCGTGGCTGGCCTGCACCGCTGGCCAGTGCGGGGGCCTGGGGTTATGAGGCGGTCTGGAGCCCCTTTGCCGACTTCTTCCGTCGCTATGGTCACTCGGCAATGCTGATCCTGGCGCTTATCGCCTGTTATCGGGTTGCCGATGTGGTGATGGGCGTGATGTCCAACAGCTTCTATGTGGATATGCAGTTCAGCAAGACCGAGGTGGCCACCATCACCAAGGTATTCGGGGTAATCATGACGCTGGTGGGGGCCGCCGTGGGTGGCGTGCTGGTGATGCGGTTTGGCACATTGCGCATTTTGTTTCTTGGCGCGCTGCTCACTGCCAGTACCAACCTGCTGTTCGCGCTGCTCCATCAGGTGGGCCACAATCTGGAGCTGCTGACGCTGATCATTTCCCTCGACAACCTCAGCGCCGGTATCGCGACCGCTGCCTTTGTCACCTATCTCTCGAGCCTTACCAATGTCGCCTTTTCGGCGACCCAGTACGCTCTGTTCAGCTCGGTGATGCTGCTGTTGCCCAAACTGCTGGCCGGTTTTTCCGGACAAATCGTGGAGCAGATTGGCTACAGTGCCTTCTTTGTCGGAACCAGTTTATTGGGCTTGCCTGTGTTGTTGTTGATTGTGCTGGTAGCCAGAAAGGGGAGTGCGTTGCTCTCAGCGGCTGACAAATAGCAAGCGTTTGCGTAGAATTGGGGGTGATTAGATTCACACTTCCGGATAAAGTTCCCGAGAAGTTGTTTCTCCCCCTATTTTATTTGATTAGAATTCCTCTCGCTCCTTGTGGGCAGGCTACGGAAAACCTCAACTAACGCACAAGAGACCAATAAAAATGGCCAAATTTACCAAGACTCTGATCGCTGCCGGCCTGATGGCTGCTGCTGCCACTCCGGCCTTCGCTGCTGACTACAGCGGTGACATCCACAAGAACGACTTCAAGTGGATGCAGTTCAACGTAATGCACACCATCGACCAGCGTCCGTTCACTGCTGGCCAGAAAGATTACAACGACACCTATCTGGAAATGGAATTCGGTGGTCGTTCCGGCATGTTTGATCTGTATGGTTATGTCGATATTTTCGACATCCTCGACAACAAGCATAGCGACAAGCATGGCGGCCAGAACCTGTTCATGAAGTTTGCTCCGCGTCTGTCTCTGGATGCCCTGACTGGTAAAGACCTCTCCTTTGGCCCTGTGCAAGAGCTCTACATTGCCAACCTGAACAACATGGCTGACGGTCAGATGGAAAACCAGATCGGTCTGGGTGCTGATGTCATGGTTCCCTGGTTCGGCAAGGTTGGTATGAACCTGTACGCTCGTTACTCCAACGAGAACGAGTTCTTCAGACAAGAAGAGAATTCCTGGAACGGTTATCAGTTCTCCATGAACTGGTTCAAACCTTTCTACACCTTTGGCAACGGCAGCTTCGTATCCTATCAGGGTTACCTGGACTATCAGTTCGATCTGGATACCTATAACCGTGCCGATCGCACCACTGATAACCTGGCTACCTTCCACGGTATCTACTGGCACTCTGACCGCTTCGCTGTCGGTTATGGCCTGAAGTACTTCATGGATGCCTATGGCAACAAAGATGGCTCCACTGCATTCGACGGTACTCCGTGGAAGAGCTCTGGCTTCAGCCACTACTTCGACGTTACCTACAAGTTCTAATCAAACTTCAGGTGCAAAAAAACCGGAGCCTTGGCTCCGGTTTTTTATTTTCGCGCTTATGCGTGACACGCTCGATTGAGGCGCCACGCAACAGAATGATTTAGTCGCGGAAATTCTGGAACTGCATCGGCTGGCCCAGTTCGGCGCCACGCACCATCGCCATCACCTCTTGCAGGTCGTCACGCTTCTTGCCGGTGACACGTACTTCATCACCCTGGATGGCAGCCTGCACCTTGATCTTGGAATCTTTGATCAGTTTGACCAGCTTCTTGGCCACTTCCTTGTCGATCCCTTGCTTGAACTTGACGGTCAGGTGGAAACGCTTGCCGGAGTGAACGGAATCGCCCACGTCCATCGAGCTGTTTTCGATATTGCGCTTGAGCAGGGCGCCACGCAGGATTTCAACCATCTGCTTGAGCTGGAAATCGGCATCCGCCTCCAGCTTGACCTCTTCCTTGTTCAACTCGAAGCTGGCTTCTACCCCACGAAAATCGAAACGGGTGGCCAGTTCACGATTGGCGTTGTCTACGGCGTTCAACACCTCGTTCATTTTGACTTCAGAGACAATATCGAATGACGGCATAGCCGGGCTCCTCATGTTGCGTTATCGGGGGCCAAATCTACCAGAAATAAGGCAAATTTGCTGATTTTGATGGGGCTGCTCTGCTAGAATCCTGTGCGCACAGGATGGGTGGACCCGTTAGTGTCCGCCAGCGACAGCTTCACTTATCCCCGGTAACAGGTTGAGAGGATTGCAACCCTTACCCTGACAGAGTCACACCATGCCAAGCGGATTAAAGAATTCCCGACAGCCTGCCACCACTCAATGGTCCATATTGGGTTGCGGTGCTCTCGGCGGCGTTTTTGCCTCCCTGTTGACCCAAAGCGGTCAGTCAACACGAGTGTTGTTGCGCGAGCATCATCAATCCACCCTGCATCCGGGGTTTGATTTCACCTCGCTGGAAGGGCACGTTCAGCTGCTCAATATCGAACGTGGTTTCGCCAGCAAACCGGGCAAGATCAAGCGCCTGCTGGTGATGACCAAAGCCAGTCAGGTGGTGGCCGCACTGGCGCCGCTGGTTGGCAAGCTGGATGCCGAAGTGCCCATCATATTGCTGCACAACGGCATGGGGATTGCCGAACAGGTTGTTGCCATGTTCCCCCACAATCCGGTTATTGCCGGGGTGACCAGCCATGGTGCCATGCAGCTGGGCCATTTCGTGTTTCGCCACACCGGCAAGGGCGAAACCTGGCTCGGGCCGGTCAATGAGGCCGCCAGGGCTCATGCTGCTCTGGCTGACGAACTGGCACTGGCGCTCGGTCAGGCCGGTTGGGATGAGCAGATTTTGCAGCGTCAGTGGCAAAAGCTGGCCATCAACTGCGCCATCAACCCGCTGACTGCGTTGCACAAGCTGAAAAATGGCGAGCTGGCAGGCCCCCGCTTTGCTGATGCACTGCAGCAGGTCTGTGTCGAGGTGGCCGATGTGATGAGCGCACAAGGCATTGCCACGACCGCTGAAGAGTTGCTGCGCCGGGTGATGACTGTGGTCGAGCTGACCGCCGACAACTACTCCTCCATGTGTCAGGATATGGAGCTTGGTCGAGAGACCGAGATCGAAGCGATCACCGGATTCCTCCTGGCCAAAGCGGCCGAGCATGGCATCGCGGTCCCGGTCAATCAGGGACTCTATCAGGCGGTCAAAGAGAAGAGTCAGACAGCCTGAGTTTGACGAGGTCAACAGCAAGGAGGCAAAGATGAGCGTACTGGTTCTGGTTGCGCCCGGATCGGAAGAGATCGAGACGGTGGCGATTGTCGATACCTTGGTGCGTGCCCAGCTGGAGGTGGTGTTGGCCTCCTGTTGCCCGCTTGGCAAGCGCCAGATCAAAGCATCGCGCGGGGTTCAGCTGGTGGCCGACTGCCATATCGATGAGCTGGCGCCTCGTGATTTCGAGGCTATCGTTGTGCCGGGTGGCCTGCCTGGCAGCGAAGTGATCCGCGATACCCCGCTTGCCATCGAGCTGCTCAGTGCGCAGGCAAGTGCTGGTCGCTGGCGAGCTGCCATCTGCGCAGCTCCTGCCGTTGTGCTGCACCACCACGGCTTGCTGGATAAGGCTTGCGTGACTTGTCACCCCGCTTTTCAGGCTCGGTTGCCAGCAACGCAGCTCTCCACCGCTCGGGTCGTAAGGGATGAGATGCATCGCCTGATCACCAGCCAGGGGCCGGGCAGCGCCATCGAGTTTGCCCTCGAACTGGTGCGGGTGCTGCGTAGTGATGAGCTGGCTGCGGCGGTTGCAGCGCCTATGGTGTTGCCTTAGCGAAGGGTTATCTGCTTCATGAGCCTTTATCTGGGCTTTCATCTTGCCTAAAAACGGGCCCCTGCCATATCGGCAGGGGCCCGTTTTTCTATGCCCGGACGATAACCCGGGTCAGTAGTCGTACTCTTTGCACTGTTTCTTGTTGAATTCGGTGCGCCAGCGGGAGAGTTCTTCCTGCGTGCCCAGCTTGTCCCCCTTCTTGATGGCTTGTTCCAGTGCCGCGATGCGATCGTAGAGCCAACGGCACTCGGCGGTCGGATTGTTTTTGCCGATCCCGGCGAGCGGCAGCAGACAGAGTCCCAACCAGAGGTATTTCATTGCCAACACTCCTTGTTGCAGTGATTGATGAGGTCTCTTTGGAGTCTAACAGGATAGCAGCCATTGATTGAGATAGAGCTCCTCCCTGGCTTGCAGTAATATGATGCGATGTCTGTTTATTTATACAGTGGTATGCGCAAAATCATCCATATCGACATGGACTGCTTTTTTGCCGCGGTGGAGATGCGGGATAACCCCGCATTGCGGGAAGTACCGCTGGCGATAGGGGGGGCGTCCGAGCGGCGTGGCGTCATTTCGACCTGCAATTATGTTGCCCGCCGCTTTGGTGTGCGCTCGGCGATGCCCACTGCGCTGGCGAAAAAGCTCTGTCCGCCGCTGGTGCTGTTGCCGGGAAGGATGGCGCTCTACAAGGATATTTCCCGCCAGCTAAGAGCCATTTTTCATCGCTATACCGATCAGGTAGAGCCCTTGTCGCTGGATGAGGCTTATCTCGATGTCACTCACAGTGGCTGTTGTGGTGGCAGTGCAACCCTGATGGCCCGGGAGATCCGTCATGCCATCGTCACCGAACTGGGACTGACCGCTTCGGCTGGCGTAGCGCCAAACAAGTTTCTGGCCAAGCTCGCCTCGGAGCAGCGCAAACCGGATGGTCTGTTCATTATCCGCCCTGACGAGGTGGAGGCGTTTACCTGCCTGCTTCCTCTTGGCAAGTTGCCCGGCGTCGGGCGCAAGACGGCAGAGCGGCTGGAGGCGCAAGGGCTGTTCACTTGCGAGGATGCCCGGGCACTGGCGCCTGAGGAGTTGCAAAGCCGGTTCGGCAAGCTGGGCGAGATGCTGACGAGCCGCATCTGGGGTCTGGATGAAGAGCCGGTGCAGGCACAGCGGGTTCGCAAGACGGTTGGCGTGGAAACCACACTGGCAAGCGATCTCTGTGATGAATTGGCCTGCATGGAGGTGCTAAATCGACTGTTACCCGAGCTGGAGCGCCGCTTCCAGCAGGTCTGCCCGGCAGAACAGCTTATGGGGCAGGGGATCAAGCTCAAATTTGCTGATTTTCACCAGACAACTGTTTATCGCAGTCAGGGAGGATATCAGGCCGAGTTGTTCATACCCTTATTGAAAGAGGGGTTGCTGCGGGCGCAAGGGCGATCGGTACGTCTGCTGGGGTTGGTGGTGGGTTTGCCGAAAGAGGGAGAAGTTAACCAACTATCGCTGGATTTGCTCTGAGATAGTTAAGTTTTTGTTTATAAAGTCGATAAACTATCCATATCGCTATGACGTTAGGAATATTGGCATGAGTGCTCTTTCTGTCCAGGGTCGGATCACCCTGATTGCCGGTTGTTGTTTGTTGGTTACCGCAGCCGCTCTGGTTGCTTCATCTCTTTACAATGCCAACAAGATGCAGGCGCAAGTGCGACAAGCAACAATGCACGAGGCTCAGCAATCGGCAGAAAACTGGATGAAAGCGATGGGTGCTGAGCAGGCTGCCAAGGTGACCAGTTATCTGGACGAGGCCTATTTCCGGGCGACTCTGCTTGCTGAAAATGTGCTGTTCCAGCGCAAGAATGCGGCCGACAACTTTGTTCACTCCGAGGCGCTACGTGGCGCTATCAACCAGCAGCTGCACGATGCCGCAGCCTCTTCCACCAATCTGCTCGGCGTTTACGCTGTGTTTGAACCCGATCAGCTGGACGGAGAGGACAGCAACTATCAGGGCTCCAGCGAGATTGGCTCCAATGATAAAGGGCGTTTTTCAACCTATTGGGCCTATGACAACGGCAAGCTGGTACCTGAAGTGCAAAACGAGGATGTGCTGGCTGACGAAACGCCGACCGCATCTGGCGGCGTTGAAAACGAGTGGTATCGTTGCAGCATCCGCACCAAGGCGCTCTGCCTGCTTGAACCATATCTGGATGACGTCGGCGATAAAAAGGTTCTGATCACATCGGTGAGCACCCCTTTGCTGGATAACGGCAACTTGCTGGGGATGGTTGGCGTCGATATCTCTTTGACTGCATTGCAGAATCTGGTTTCCACCATGGACAAGGAGCTCTATGACGGCAAAGGCAGGATCTTGCTGGTCAGCCATGAAGGGCGTGTGGCAGGTGCTGATCAATTCGATGTCACGCTGGGGCGAGCACTGGAGCAGAAGTATCAGGGGCTGGCTGCTGACCTGAAAGGGTGGCTCAACCAAGGACAGGAGCTGAGCCGCTGGAGCAGCGACGGCTCCATACTGCAAACTTTTGTCCCCGTGACCATGCGTGGTACCGATCGCAAGTGGGGCATCTATATCGAATTGCCCCGAGCCGTGGTGCTTGCATCGGCCCAGCAGCTGCAAGAGGCGCTCGCCAGTGAATCAAGCCGCAGCGTCGCCACCCAGCTCGGGATTGGCGCGCTTATCTCCTTGCTGGCTTTGAGCTTTATCTGGCTGATGGCCCGTCAAATCGTTGCCCCCATCCGTGCCGTGGTTGCCCGACTCAAGGATATTGCCACTGGTGAAGGGGATTTGACCCAGCGCATCGAAATTCATCGTCAGGACGAGATCGGCGAGCTGGCCAAGTGGTTCAACAGCTTCCTCAACAAACTGCAATCGACCATCAGTCAGGTCATCGCTACTGTAGAAGGAACGCGTACCAGTGCCGAGCAGGCGGCGCATGTCGCCGAGCGCACCAGCAGCGGTATGCAGACCCAGTATCAGGAGGTCGATCTGGTCGCTACTGCCTTTGAAGAGCTCAGCGCAACTGCTCTGCAGGTGTCCGGCAACGCCTCTTCGGCGGTGGCTGCGGCCAATGAAACCGACGCTGCTGCACAAGAGGGCAAGTATGTGGTGGCCGATACCCAGGAGGCGATGCGCAAGCTGATGGCCATCATCAACAATGCACTGCCGGTGGTTGAACGGCTCTCCGCCAACAGTGACAACATCAACGATATTCTCACCGTGATCCAGGGGATTGCGGAGCAGACCAACCTGCTGGCGCTCAATGCGGCCATCGAGGCAGCGCGGGCCGGTGAACAGGGTCGTGGTTTTGCCGTGGTGGCGGACGAGGTGCGTAATCTGGCGGGTCGTACCCAGAATGCGATTGTCGAGATCCAGAAATTGATCAGCGAACTGCAGTCCGGTACCGGGGCCGTGGTCAAGGCAATCCACGATGGTCATGGTCAGGCTGACCAGACCCTTGGCAAGGTCGATCTCTCGGTGCGGGTACTGGAGCAGATCATCCAGTCGGTCTCCACCATCCACCAGATGAACGAGCAGATAGCCCGGGCGGCGCAGGAGCAGAGCCGGGTGGCGGACGAGATCAACCGCAACGTCAGCAACATTCGCGATGTGAGCCACACCATCCGCGCCGAGGCGGCGACTTCCGCCGAAAACGGTCGCGAATTGTCGGCACTGGCCGACAAGCAGCAGCAGCTGGTGGGTCAGTTCAAGGTGTAGGGGAATGAAAAAAGGCGCCATCCGACAGGAGGCGCCAAACACATTCAGATGACAGACTGGGTCAAATCGATAAGATTTAAACCCCTCTTCCCGCAGAGGAAGAAACACAACACCACAATCACAGTCGAACGACTCACGAAAAACCCATGCAAACCAACATGTAGTAGAAAATGTGAGCCATATGGCGACTGATTGCTGGGCGAATTATGTTTATTCACTGGTCGACCCGCAACCGACAAATTATAATGCGCCCCATTAGAAAAACTCATCGTCGGCTGGTGTCATGTCTCGTCGTTTACCCCCGCTCAATGCCCTCAAGGCGTTCGAAGCTGCGGCTCGTCACTTAAGCTTTACCCGGGCTGCGGAAGAGCTGTTCGTTACCCAGGCTGCCATCAGTCATCAGATCAAGGCGCTGGAGGAGTATCTTGGCATCAAGTTGTTCCGCCGCAAGAACCGCTCCCTGCTGTTGACGGAAGAGGGGCAGGGCTACTTCCTCGATATCAAGGATATCTTCGCCTCCATTTCGGAAGCGACCGACAAGCTGCTGGCGCGCAGCGCCAAAGGGGCGCTGACGGTGAGCCTGCAGCCGAGTTTTGCCATCCAGTGGCTGGTGCCGCGGCTGGTGAAGTTCAGCGAGCGCCATCCCGACATTGATGTGCGGATCAAGGCGGTTGATCTGGATGAAGGCTCCCTGACCGATGATGTTGATGTGGCTATCTACTACGGCCGTGGCAACTGGCCGGGTCTGCGCTCGGACAAGCTTCACACCGAATACCTTATCCCCGTCTGCTCCCCCTTGCTGCTAACTGGCCCGAAGCCACTGCGCACTCCGCAGGATCTGACCTTGCACACTCTGTTGCACGACACTTCCCGCCGCGACTGGAAGGCGTGGTTCCGCCAGCTCGATATCGATGCGCCCAACGTCAATCAGGGCCCCATCTTCAGCCACTCAACCATGGTGATCCAGGCGGCGATCCACGGTCAGGGGGTGGCGCTTGGCCACAGCGTGCTGGCTCAGCCCGAGATTGAGGCTGGCCGCCTCATCTGTCCGTTCGAGCAGGTGCTGGTGAGCAAAAATGCCTTCTATCTGGTTTGTCAGGAACAGCAGTCCGATCAGGGCAAGATCGTAGCCTTCCGCGACTGGATGCTGGAGCTGGTGGAGCAGGAAGAGGCCCGCCGCAGAGCGCGACTCGCCGATGCATGAGGTGATCCGTGAGGGGGCAGTTGATGCCCCCGTTCGCATTTTATTGGCACATGGTGCCGGCGCCGGAATGGAACATATCTTTCTCGCCGAGCTGTCGCGGCTGCTGGCCGGGCCGGATATCGAGGTGGTGCGCTTCAACTTTCCCTATATGAGCAAGCGAGCTCTGGATGGCAAGCGTCGCCCGCCAGACCGGCAACCCGTCTTGCTTGCCCACTGGCGCGAGATGGTGCGGGAATTTGCCCATCCCCGGCTGTTTCTGGCTGGCAAGTCGATGGGAGGGCGGATGGCGGCCGAGATCAGTGACGAGATCTATTGCGAGATGAATGCTGCAGGTTTGCTCATTCTCGGGTATCCTTTCCACCCCCCGGCTCGGCCCGACCGTTGGCGGGGTGAGGTACTCAAGCAGATCAAGACGCCGACCCTGCTGCTGCAAGGGGAGCGCGACACTTTCGGTTCTCGCGCCGAACTGGCCGATTTTCCTTTCTCATCCGCCGTATCGGCCCACTGGCTGACCGATGGTGATCATGGTTTCAAGCCGAGAAAGAGCAGTGGTCTTTGCGAGCAGGACAATCTGCAACAGGCCGCCAGCCGGATACGGCAATTCGTTGGTGTTGTGCCGGCGCTGGTTTGACGCGTCGGGGAATCATAGAAGGAGAGTCAGGATGAGTATCCATCGACACTGGCTGGTGCTGGCCGGTTTGTTCGGGCTGACGGCAACCATGCTGGGGGCTTACGGTGCCCACGGACTGGCCGCCACCGGCATTGCTCCCGAGCGTCTGGCGGCCTTTAATACCGCCGTGCAGTATCAGTTTTTTCACGCACTGGCCCTGTTGGTACTGGGTTGGTGCGGGGTGCGCAGCAAGGTGATTACCGTTGCCGGCACCGCATTTGTGCTGGGGATCCTGGGATTCTCCGGCAGTATTTACGCCATGGTGCTGCTTGGCAGCAAGGGGCTGGGGCTCATTACCCCGGCCGGTGGCCTCTGTTTTATGTTGGGATGGGCGGCTCTTATCTGGGCTGGCTGTCGTCTTGGAGGAAAAAATGAATAATCTGCTGCTTTATTGCCGCCCCGGTTTTGAGAAAGAGGCGGCTGCAGAGATCACCGAGCGTGCCGGTAACATGCAGTGCTACGGTTTCGCCCGGGTCAAGGACGACAGTGGTTATGTGATATTCGAACTGTATGACGAGGAGCAGGCGGATCTGCTGGCTCGCAAGCTGCCGTTCCGCGAGCTTATCTTTATCCGTCAGATGCTGGTGGTCACCCACGATCTGAAGGATCTGGATGTTGCGGATCGGATCACCCCCATTATCGACGCTGTTCGCGAATACACCATTTGTGGCGATCTGCGGGTAGAGACTGCTGACACCAACGAAGCGAAAGAGCTGTCGGCCTTCTGCCGCAAGTTCACCGTGCCGCTGCGTCAGGCGCTGCGCAACAACGAGATCCTCACCAAGAAGGAGACGCCGAACCGCCCGGTGTTCCACGCCTTCTTCATGGCCAATGATCACGTGCTGCTGGGTTACTCCTACTCCTTCAACAACTCCGGATTCCATATGGGGATCCCGCGTCTGCGCTTCCCGGCCGATGCGCCGAGCCGCTCCAGCCTCAAGCTGGAAGAGGCATTTTACGTGTTCGTACCGCGAGAAGAGTGGGATACGCGTCTCTGCTCCGGCCTGAAGGCGGTGGATTTGGGGGCTTGCCCGGGTGGCTGGACCTATCAGCTGGTGCGTCGTGGCATGATGGTGACGGCGGTCGATAACGGCATGATGGCGCAATCTCTGATGGATACCGGTCAGGTCAAACATGTGCGCGATGACGGCTTTGTCTGGCGTCCGAGCAAGAAGAACACCTACTGGCTGGTTTGCGACATGGTCGATAAACCGGCACGGGTCGTTCACATGATTGCGGACTGGTTCCGGGAGAATGATTGCCAGGAGGCGATGTTCAACCTCAAGCTGCCGATGAAGAAGCGTTATGCCGAATCGGTGCACAATATCGAGGTATTGCGTGAGATGCTCAAGGAGATCGACAACGCGTTCGTGATCCAGGCCAAGCAGCTCTACCACGATCGTGAAGAGATTACCGTGCATGTCTACAACAAGTACTGGGTTTCCAAGCTGCAACCCAAGGCCTGATAGACAGGACGCACATCCGAGATAGTAAAAAGACCGGTGAGGAAACTCACCGGTCTTTTGCTATCTGGTACTGGCTAGAAGCGATAATCGACGCGCAGGGAGGATTCGTCATTGGTTACCTTCAGCTCGATCTCGAGGGGAATGCTCTTGTCGACTGGATTAAGCTGCAGCTTTACCCCGTTGCCTCTCAGTTTTATCGCCGTATTCATGGTGCCGGTTCTGAACTTGACCTTGGGTTTGTAGCGCTCGAAAGAGAGGCTGACACTTTTTTCCGGAGTGAGATTGAGCTGCGGGTAGGAGGTTATCTGCTGGTTGCCGTAGTTATCGGTGGTGACTTCGATGCCGAACGAGAGCGGTTTGGGAGCTTTGAGCAGATCGTTGGTATCCAGCGTAGAGCGCCACACTTCACGGCTGGTCAGCGCCTGCTGACGCGGGAGCATGGCCCCCGGATTGGTGCTGTTTTCCAATGCGACAGCCCGGTCAGTCAAGAGTAACAACCCTGTCAAAAATACCATTCCGGTAGTACGCATCGGAGACCCTCCCTGTCACCTCTCCTATGAAAATAGACGGCAACAGACGGCTGGGTGAGGTTATTGTGAAGATAAAAAAGGGAGCCGCAGCTCCCTTTCAATATCAATGGATTAACTTATAACCGCTCGATGATGGCCTGAGTAAATTCGCTGGTGGAGGCGCTGCCACCCAGATCCCGGGTAACCCGATCACCGGATTCGATAGTGGTGCGTACCGCCTCGCGGATCCGCTCTGCTTTATCCTGCATGCCAAGGTACTCCAGCATCTGGATGGAGGCGAGGATCACCGAGGTCGGGTTGGCGATGTTCTTGCCTGCGATATCCGGCGCCGAGCCGTGTACCGCTTCGAAGATAGCTGCACCATCGCCGATGTTGGCACCCGGCGCCATGCCGAGACCGCCAACCAGACCGGCGCACAGGTCCGAGAGAATGTCGCCAAACAGGTTGGTGGTGACCATCACATCGAAGCGCTCCGGATACATCACCAGATTCATGCAGGCGGCATCGACGATCATCTCTTCGCTCTGGATATCCGGGTAGTGGCTGGCGATCTCACGAGCCACTTCGAGGAACAGGCCGGAGGTTGACTTGAGGATGTTGGCCTTGTGGATGATGGTGACCTTCTTGCGCCCCTCCTGACGGGCCAACTCGAAGGCGAATTTGACGATGCGCTCGGCCCCCTCGCGGGTGATGATGCTCATCGCCTCGGCGCTCTTGTTGTCATCGCTGCGCTTCTGGCCCGCGCCCGAATACATCCCCTCGGTATTTTCGCGCACCGTGATGATGTCGATGTTCTCGTAACGGCTCTTGGTGCCTTTGAAGGAGATGACCGGACGCACGTTGGCGTAGAGGTTGAATTTCTTGCGCAGGGAGACGTTGATGGAGGTAAAACCGCCGCCAACCGGAGTGGTGAGCGGCCCTTTCAGGGTGACCTTGTTCTTCTCGATCAGATCCAGTGTCGCCTGTGGCAGCAGTTCGCCATGCTTTTCAAGGGCAACCAGACCCGCATCTGCATACTCATATTCGAAATCACAGCCTGCGTGGGTCAGGATCTGGATGGCTGATTCGATGATGCTGGGGCCAATGCCGTCGCCCGGGATAACGGTAATTGTTCTTTTGGACATGAGAGGGTTCCACTTCCAGGGTATAGGGGAGGATGGGGCTGCTTTATATCATTTACTTAGCAATCCAACCACATTCCTTTACATTCTACTCATTTTCATCAACGACGAGGGTGAGTCTCGTCATGGTTCGCGCCCTTGCCTGCATTTTTGTTCGGGCGTTATTCGGGCTGGGGCGGGTAACGGATGTCCCGCAGGTTGAATCCCAGCGGAATATCCTGTTGCAACCGCACCAATCGCTGGGCCAGCAGCGCCTCTTCCCTGTGCTGACGCAGCTTGAGCAGCGCTTTCGCTGCCTCTTCCTGCTCGCTGGCAGCTAGCATGGTGGCCAGATCACCATACTGCAGCAGAAGTTGGGTTGCGGTCTTGGGGCCAATCCCCGGAACACCCTTGATGTTGGAGCCCCCGATACCTGTCAGCGCCCAGAAATCGACCAGTTGTGTCGGCGCAACCCCGTATTGCTGCTCGACAAAGGCGGCATCCAGCCAGCGCTTGTTGAAGTAGTCGCGGATCTGGATCTGCGGGCAGATAAGTTGGCAGAACCCCTTGTCGGTGGAGATGATGGTAGCCCTTGCCTCGTGTTGGGCAATGCCACTGGCCAGGGTGGCGATGAGATCGTCTGCTTCATCGGTTTCTGAAAGCAGGGCGTCGATACCGCACTCCCAGAAGGCATCCTGCAGTGTACCCAGCCATTCGCGCAGCTCCGGTGGCATGGGAGTACGTCCCTCCTTGTAGGCCGGATAGATCTCCTTGCGCCAGCTATGCACCTCGCCATCAAACACGGCAATGACATGGGTCGGCTCGCTATTGGCCAGCAACTTGCGGCAGGTATTGACGAGGTTGGCGCGGGTGGCGACCAGCGCCTGGGCAGGAGTCAGCGCCTGCTGTGATTGCACCGCGTGCAGACGGCGGATGAGGTTGAGGGCATCGATGATAAGCAGGTGTGGCCTTAGATTTGACATGGGGCACTCTTGGCAGTCGGAACGCCCCATTGTAACAAACCCGCGGGCCTGATGGGGGATTGATGGCCGTTGGCAGCTGAGTGGCAAAAGAGAGGGGCGCATTGCGCCCCTCGATTTACCTGCTGTACCCGTCAGCGTACGATTTCGTAGCAAGGCACATACTGACTGCCCGGCAGCTTCATCCGCTGCTGCTTGACGAAGCTCTCCAGCAGCTTGTCCATCAGGTGCATCAGCTCCTTGTCGCCGTGCAGCTTGAAGGGGCCTTTCTTCTCGATGGCGCGAATGCCGCCCTCTTTCACGTTGCCCGCGACGATGCCGGAGAAGGCGCGACGCAGGTTGGCTGCCAACAGCTGGGGCGGCTGGTTGCGGTGCAGATCCAGACTGGCCATATTGGCGTGATCCGGCTCGAAGGGGAGCTGGAACTCCGGCTCAATCTTGAGCGACCAGTTGAAGGAGTAGGCATCGCCGACCGATTTGCGATATTCGCGAATTTTCGGCATTGCCTCTTTCATTACCCGTGCCACTTCCGGTGCATCGCCGACGATGATCCGGTAGAGGCGGGTAGCCGGTTCACCCAGGGTCGCCTTGACGAAGTCGTCGATGGCACGGAAGTAGTCCGCACTCTCTTTCGGGCCGGTCAGGATGATGGGCATCGGCTGGCGTTCGTTGGCCGGGTTCATCATGATACCGAGCAGATAGAGCAGCTCTTCTGCCGTACCTACTCCGCCCGGGAAGATGATGATGCCGTGGCCGAGGCGCACGAAGGCTTCCAGTCGCTTCTCGATATCGGGCAGGATCACCAGCTCGTTGACGATGGGGTTGGGCGGCTCGGCCGCGATAATGGAGGGTTCGGTCAGGCCGATGTAACGGCCGTTGCGTACCCGCTGCTTGGCGTGGCCAACAGCAGCACCCTTCATCGGGCCTTCCATGGCGCCCGGGCCACAGCCGGTACAGATGTTGAGCTCGCGCAGACCCAGTTCGTTGCCGACTGCCCGGGTGTACTGGTATTCGATCTCGTTGATGGAGTGGCCGCCCCAGCAGACGATCAGGTTGGGATCGGCGCCTGGCTGGATCACCTTGGCGTTGCGCAGGATGGCAAAGACCACGTTGGAGATGTGGGTCGAATTGGTCAGATTGACCTGACGGTTCGATTCGAGCTGGTTGGAGACATAAAGGATATCGCGCAGCACCGAGAAGAGGTGCTCCTGAATGCCGCGAATGATCTCGCCATCGACGAAGGCGTGCTCCGGCGCGTTGAACAGCTCGAGTTTGACCCCGCGCTCGCGCCGGATCACGTGAATATCAAACGATTTGAAACGCTCAAGTATCTCTTTGGAGCTATCGGTGTGGCTGCCAGAGTTGAGCACCGCCAGTGAACAGTTGCGAAACAGCTGATAGATATCGCTGGAGGCTGTCTGCTTGAGGCGATCGACCTCAAGCTGTGACAGCAAATCCATGCTGCCGACCGGATTTATATGCGTAATCATAGGGTTCCCCTTTACTCATCTTGTTATCGTTGTGCTTTTCCCTGGGGAGAAAAGGGGATGCCTTCTTGCATCCCCTGACTTCGATAGTAGTGGTAACTGAGGGGGGAGGGAAATAGGGGGACGACTGTTCGCTGTTTTTTTGACCGCCAGTCAGGCCAGAGTCACTTGATCCCGACCGGTATGCTTGGAGTGGTATAGCGCCTTGTCCGCCCGCTCGAACACATCGGACGGGTTATCCCCCTCCTTGAACAGGGTGGCACCGATGGAGATGGTGATCTCCACCTTGGCATCCCGAAAGCGGAACGGGATGCTCTTGATGGTCTGGCGCAATGTTTCAAGGGGCTTCTGGAACTTGTCCGGATTGATGTTGGGCAGCAGTACCACAAACTCCTCGCCGCCGAAGCGGGCGATGAAGTCGGTGTCACGCAGTGCGCTTTGCAGCGCCTTGGCAACCACTTTCAGCGCCTTGTCGCCCGCCATATGACCGTAGTTGTCATTGATGTTCTTGAAGTGATCGATGTCGATAATGGCCATGCAGAGCGGCGTGCGGTAGCGCAGCCAGCGTTTGTACTCCTGCTCCAGCCGTTCATCGAGGGCGGCCCGGTTGTGTACCTGAGTCAGGCTGTCGAGGAACAGCTTGTGCTTCTGGATGGTGAGCCGCTTCTTGTACTCGGCGGTCTCCTCCTTCATCAACCTGAGCTTGGACTCCATGGTGGAGAGGCGGGTGAGCAGATGGCGCTCCCTTGCCGCTGTGTTTTCGCGCTCCTGCAACAGCTGGTTGATGGCGCCCATATGGCCGGAAATCGCCTCTTTAAGCGCATCGAGAGTGTTGTGGCTGGCCAGCGTCTGATCGATGGCCTGCAACTCGTTCACCAGCGCCTCGCGGGTCTCTTTGGTCTCGTTGTGCAGGGCGCGTCCTTCATCCAGCGACTCGGTAAAACCGACGTGAACGGCGGAAAGGCTCTCGTTGAGGGTGCTCAGGAAGGCGCGGGAGGCTTTGCGCTCCTCACGGGTGCCCTCGATGATGAGTTCGATCACCTGCAGGCTGGTTTCGGCCAGCAGAGCGGGGTTGATCCCGATCAGCAGCTGGCGGCGAATGTCACTCAGGCTCTCGCCGATGGAACCGGCAAAATCGAGCTCGGTGATGAGACGCTGCAACTCGTCGGCCAGACGGACATGCTCCTTGAGATCGAAGGCATCGTTTTCTGTTTGGGGCTCGCCGGGGTTCGCTTCACTCTCGGCTGTGGGTTGCTCCGGATTGACCAGCAGGGGTTGGCTTGGCAGCAGCTGGATCTTGATGGCCTGCTGGTAGAACTCCAGTAGCCGGATCACCTTCTTCTGATGGTCGGCAATGCCGTAGCCGGCAGGGCTGGCCAAAAATTCCTTGAGGGATTTGCGGGTCTCTTCCGGGAAGCCCTTGATGGTCTTGAGTTGCCTGGAGCCCAGATCGATGGCGGCCTGGGTCAGGGTCATCGACTCTTCGATGGCATTACTGTGCTGCTGCAGCAGTTTTTCGATAGCCAGCAGATCGGCGTCAAGAGAAGTGAATGCGGGGTTGCCGTCCAGTTTCTGCTTGAGTTTGGCGAAGCGGTTGTCCAGCTCACGGTCGAAGCCACGGCAGGAGAGCATCAGCTTGTTGATAAACTGAATGCCGCGGGCACGCTCTGCATCGGAGAATGAGAGTACTCCGTCGAGCTCCAGCTGTTTCTGCTGAAGGGATTCCCTTAGCCTTGCCAATTGTCCTGCTACGGCAGCGATATCATTCATTATCAGGTCGCCCTGTTGTCATTATTGTTTTTCGTGTCAGATAGCAACAGTGACCGAACCCGTGATCGAGCCTCGTCTGTTATCTATTTTACGGTTGTGGGCCGGTGTCTTGCTTCCTTGCAAGCTGGTGCCAATTAACCCATTGCTTTTCATGAGAAGAATTGACTTTTACCAGTCCCTTGTCAATTGCCATCAGGGCGCATTGCCACACATCCCCATTAAAAAATGCTGCCTGTTGGCAATCGATGGCGGCGAGCTCCAGCCAGACGTTTTGCTGGTGTTTTTCACTGAGCTGAATGGCTCCCGACAGGGCGAGATAACAGAGGTCAAACAGGCCATGGTGATCGAGTGCGGTCGCCGCCTTCGGCAGGAAGGGGTGGCTGACGATGCCAAGGCTGACCCGGCGATCGATAGGGTAGTCGCAGGGGAAGGCGGCGATGGCGATCAGCAGATCGCCGGCAAGCTGATGCAGATTGGCCACATGCCGCTGCGGCACCACATAGAGCAGGTGCCCTTCGCGCAAATCGTAGATGCGGCCATCCTGCGGAGTCAGGGTTTCGATATAGGCGCCAAAGGCCTGTTCAATCTCGCTGCTGGCCTGATAGCCGTGCTGCTCCCGCACATTGAGCAGGAAGGGAACCCGGAACAGCAAATAGTGCAGCTTGTCGTCAAATTCGCTGGTGGGCTCTTCGCTCAGATACCAGCGCTCCGATTTGAGCTGGCGTTTGGCCATCTCCCGCGGCCAGCGATTCATCAGGCGCTGCCAGTTTGCCAGTCCCGAGCGGGGCTCGATCAGCAGGGCCTCACCGGTGCGCTTGGCCTGCAGACGGGCGGTGCGCAGCTTGAGCCAGAGGGTAAAGAAGAGATAGATAAAAAGGGCGAGCAGCAGGCTGGTGGTGATGCTCGACCAGAGATAGCGCTCCTGCTGGTGCTGACTCTGGCCTAGCTGCTGCTCCAGCTCCTTGATGTGTTGCACCCGTTCGACGTGGACATAGTTGTCGCGGATCGCCGCCTGCTCCTGGGCGATCTCCTGCTGGCGCACCTCCTCACCCAGTCGGTGGAAGCGCTTGTAGCTGTCCAGCGCCTGGCGCAGGAATCCTTTCTGTTCGTAGGCCAGCGAGAGCAGGCGGAACACTTCGTACTGGCGGCGGGTATCGCCGATCTGGTCGGCCAGTGCCCGGGCATTCTCCAGCTGCAGGATGGCAATGGCAGCCTCCTGCTTTTTCAGATAGAGCTCGCCGAGCAGCAGCAGGGTATCGATCAGCGGCTCTTTGGCATCGTTCAGCTCGTGGGACTGGCGCGCCGCATTGAGGTAGTTGCTGGCCAGCGAGAGGTTGCCGCTTTGCAGGTAGGTCTTGCCAATCTCGTACTTGAGCAGGGAGGACTGTGGCCGGTTGCTCCCTTCATCGATGAGGTCGAGGGCATTGAAGAAGTAGACCAGCGCCAGATTGAGGTCTCCCTGATCCCGGTTGAGGCGCGCCAGCACGATGAGCGAGTCGCACAGCAGGGAGGGGTTGCCGATGGAGTGGAAGTAGTTGGCCGCTTCATTGGCATACTGGAGCGCTTTCTGGGGCTCCTGCTCCTGCTGGTAGAGCTTGACGATCTGGTTGGAAAGAAGGCCGAGGAAGAGCGGATCGTTGAGATTTCTCGCCTGCTGCTGGGCATCGATATATTCGCCAAGGGCCAGCTGGGGTTGCTGCAGGGCACGATAGAGATCGCCACTGATGGCGCTGACCCAGGCGCTGGCGAGCGGATAGCCCGCTTTCGCTGCCCAGTTGCGAGCCTCGGCCAGATGTACCTTGGCATCCTCGAGCTGCTGATTGTCGATGTCATAGCTGGTGCGTAGCAGCCGGCTATAGATCTGCAGCTGGCTCTGCTTGAGATTGGGGGCTGTCAGCTGCTCCTCAAGCTCGCTGAGCAAGGGGCGACTGCTGCTCTGGTGGTCAGGCTTGAGCAGCTGGCTGCGGATCTTGAGATAGAGGCCGTGTGCCTTGAGCTCTGGCAGATTCTCCTTGTCTGCCAGAACCATCGCCTTGTCGAGCGCCTGCTGGGTGGCCTGATACTGGCCCAGCTGCAACAGACACTCCCCCTTGAGCAGAAAGGCGCCGACGGACTGGGCTATGGTGCTGTAGTTCAGGATCGGCTCGCGATAGCCGAACTCCTGCCGGTTGCTGATGATCTGCTGGGGATTGTTGGCTGCGCGCGTCAGGAAGGCGGAGGTGATCTGGACGCATCTGGCGGGATCGGTCTGAACCAGCGACTGAGCCTGCTGGAGGTCGACAGAGAGCTGCTCCTTGTCCAGATCCAGATTCGGAGCGGATAGGGAGGACATCATCATGGCCAGAAAAAACAGTTGATTCATTGGATTAAGGACGGCACAGGGGTGAGGGCATGTTATCCAACGCCCCCCTGTGCGTCCAGAGTTTACTCATGCTTCCCCTGCAGATAAGAAGAGGGCGTCCAACCGACGCCCTCTCATTTCTATTGTCCGCCCGTTTTACTGACGGATCAGCCGCAGATTGGCGGGTACCGCCTCGAAATCGGAGCGGAACGGGTTGATGTCGAGGCCGCCACGACGGGTATAGCGGGCATAGACGGTGAGCTGCTCCGGCTGGCAGTAGTGCTTGAGATCGATGAAGATGCGCTCGATGCACTGCTCGTGGAACTCGTTGTGCTGGCGAAACGAGATGAGGTAGCGCAGCAGCTTCTCCCGATCCAGTTTCGGCCCCTTGTAGCGGATCACCACAGAGCCCCAGTCCGGCTGGCTGGTGACCAGACAGTTGGACTTGAGCAGGTGGCTGTGCAGGGTCTCCTCGACCAGCTCGCTGCTGGTAGCGCCTTGCAGCAGGTCAGCATCAAACTCGTAGTGGTCGACCTCGATATCCAGCTCGTCAATGCACTCGCCGGGCAGGGTGGCAATCTGGTGCGGGGCGCGATCGAGCGGGAACAGGGTCACCTTGACCGGCTCGCCGGCGCAGGCACCGAGATCTTGCTCCAGCATGGCCGCCACCGCCTCGATGGAGTCGCAACGGGTCTGGTTGAAGGAGTTGAGGTAGAGCTTGAACGATTTGGACTCGATAAGATTCGGGCTGGTGGCCGGAATGGTCACTTCGCCCACGGCCACCATCGGCTTGCCCTTGCTGTTGAGCCAGGAGAGCTCATAGAGCGTCCAGACATCGCAACCGGTAAAGGGGAGGTCGTCACCGAGTTTCAGATCATCCCGGTTCAGGCTGCGGGGAACCGGTTGCAACAGGGAGGGGGTGTACTGGCTGATGTAGTCGGATTGCTGGCCCAGACTCAAGCCCTGGAGGGCGCTGGCGCCGGCGTATCTATCTTGTTTGCTCACAGGTTTGCTCACCTAATGTGTTCATCATGATTGGGAGGAAGCGGGCCATTGCATGGCCAGAGCGTGCTCGCAGCCTTGCCAGCGGGGATAACCCAGAGCTGCAACGGGGCGCTGGCAACCTTGTCTGTCACCCGGTTTGATGGTGCAATAGCGGACTTTGCCAGCAATTGTGGGGATTTTCGATGTCGGATCAAGTTTTGTCTGCCCTGAAGCACTTTTTTACCCGCTGGCAGCGTGACGGCGAGGCCAGACGAGGCTTACCCCTGTGCCAGTGGGAGTCGGAGTGGCGCTCCCCCTGTCAGCTTGGTGAGCCGGTCGACGGTCAGATCAGCTGGCGCCCCCATCTGCGCAGTGAGCCCGGCGATTTCACCGCCATGAACGAGGCGCTGGAGCTGCAGCTTCATCCTGCGGCGACCACCCTGTTTGGCCACTGGTTCAGCCGCCCTGTCCCCTGCCTCTTCAAGGGGCTGCGCCTTGAGTTGATCCTGCCGTGGAACGAGGCGGATCTCGACCTGCTCAAGGAGAACCTCATCGGCCACCTGCTGATGCTGCGCAAGCTCAAGCGTACTCCCTCCATCTTCCTTGCTACCACCCGCAACGAGATGACCCTCATCTCCCTTGATAACGAGAGCGGTCAGGTGTGGCTGGAGTGGCTCGACTCAGGCCGCAGGCTGCCGCTGGCTCCCTCGTTGCCGGCGTTCCTGGAGCGGCTGGAGACCCTGCCGCAATAGCGTCTGTTCGCGCCACTGTCGCTTGGCGGAACAGATCTCGAAACGAAATGCCGAAACGAATATCGCAACAAAAAGAGCCTTGCCACGTGGCAAGGCTCTTTTTATTGCGTCACGGGCAGGGCGCGCTTAATCCTTGAAATCCCAGGAGAGGTTGGAGACCAGCCGGCAGCTGTCGCACTTGAAGTCGAAGATCTCGTGCAGTGGCGCTGCCAGTGCCCACTCGCCGCCACAGCTCGGGCAGGGGCGCGCCTTCTCCTCGGCCGCGCTCACGCCGCCCACCCGGTAGAGGTAGTAGTAGGTGGGGATGCCGGTCAGCACCTCCAGCCGCTTGGCGAGATCGCTGCCACGCCGGTAGAGACGACTGCCCACTTCCCCAATCTCGTGCAGCGCCGCATGTTCGGCGATGGAGCCGTTCATCTGCAGCTGATCGCACGCCTCCCAATCCTCCTGCCACTTGATGATCTGCTTGTGATCGCCGTTGGCGACGGCCGGCACCTGATAGAGCGGGATGGGGGCGAAGTGGTCGCCACAGCGCAGTGGCGAGCAGGTGTGCAGGAAGCTGGTGTAGAGCATCATCCAGCTTGGGCGCTCGCCCTGCTGGCCGCAGGGATCTGTGCTGTCGGAGAGCAGATCCGCCCCCTGCAGATGGAGTTTCGGCGCCAGCAACCCCGCCTGATTGAGCTGCTGCTCGGCCAGCTTGACCTGCTCGCTCTGGTTGTCCGGGTGGAGGCTGTCCTGCTCCGGGCAGACTACCCGGCTGACGAAATAGCCCTCGTGCATGCTGGTGGGAAACTCGCGTCCGAGGATCTGGCCCTGATAGCGCAGCATGTCCAGATAGTTGACGATGGCTCGCTCGGCTTCACCGAGGGAGGTGTCGCGATAGCACTCAAAGCAGAGTTCGACGATATACATGGCTCAGTTTTTCCCCTGCTGTGTGAGCAGGTCGGTCAGCCGATCCACTTTGCGTTCGAGACGATTGAGCTGTTCGGCAAGTTGCAGCAGGGTGGGCTCGGCAACGGGGGCGGGGGCTGCCTGCTCCTGGCTGGCTGTTTCCGGAGCACCTGCTGGCTGCTGTTTCCACTGGCTAAGCACTTTCAGCAGCTCGGCCATGGCAACCGGCTGGCTCAGGCGAGCCTTGATCATGGCGGTGGTCGGGGTGATCCCCTTGGCGGCCAGTTCGTTGGCGATACGGATGATCTCGTGGGCGGACATAAGTGTGCTCTGCTGAATGGGTAGATGGGGGGCCGAAGTGGCTGGTCGGGGCAGGATCTTAACCAAAGCCCGCAGGGGATAAAAGGGGAGGGCTCAGCGGGGCTGGCGCAGCATCAGGTCGAGCTGGTCGATCGCCTCGCACCAGTCGGAGTCGTGCCACAGGGCATCGCGCAGAAAGCTGGCCTGAGCGGCGTTCCAGAACTGCGCTTCCGGCAGCAGGGTCTCGTTGTCGAGATGATGCTCGTGGACGAAGCGATAGAGGCTCAGCTCGTCGTTGGCCATGCCGAGCTGGGCGAACAGGGCGGGCAAATCGTGGTGCAGGGGGTCCATCTCGTCTCTCCCTTGGCTAATCCCTGAGATTATAGACAGGCGAATTTCTTCCCCCCGCGGCGGGCTGGGGTTTCATCCTGATGGCGGAGGAGGCATTGCGCCGCTGATGACGAGGGTTGGAGAGGCGGGAGATGGCCCGGCTTGGCCGCTATAAACAAAATTTATGGGTTTTAGGAAAATGACCCAGCTTCAGCTTATACCGAGGAGAGCGCACCGCTGGCGGCATCCAGCACACCGTTTGTGCTCATCAAAGGCATTGGCCCGATCTCTGACATATGGCTTGCTGGCCCCGACCCGGATGGGGAGGGGGATAAGCAGGCCGGGTAATGAGGCAAGGGGATGTCAAACCGTGGGAATGCGATGGGGCGGCAGCTCGACGCCGATAACGTGCAGGCCCTGCATCTTGAGGGTGCCCTGATAGTGGCTCTCGCCATCGCTGGAGAACTCGAACTGGTAGTGGGTGAGCAGCCTGAGCGGCTTGCCGGCCACTTCACGGCGGCTGCGGGCCAGCGACAGCAGCTGCAGGTCGTGGTGCTGGCAGTAGCGGCGCATATATTGCCACGCCAGTTCGGCCTGACGGCGTTGCAGCCAGAACGCGCCGGCTATCGCCATCAGCGCCAGAATTCCGAGCATCTCTCCCATAGGCAGCTTCCTTGTTGTCGGATCATTGTCAGAGTCGGCTGTCAGCCAGCTAGCGGGAGCCTGTGGTCAGACTCCCTTGTTGCCCGTGCCGTGGCCAATGGGCCAGGCGATGCCGCAGATCAGGCAGAGGCAAACAGGCGGCCAATCGCCTTGCCCAGCTCCTCGCTGCGCTCCGGGTCACGCAGTCTGGCCAGCATATCATTGCGCAGGGCCGGTAAAGTGACGAGCTCGGCAAAAACCTGATTGAAGAACTGGGTCGGTTGCAGGGCGAGCTGCTCCAGATAGTCGCCCAGCAGTCTGGCATCCTGCAGATCAGGCCAGAGCCGGCCTGCGATGGCGAGCAGCAGCGCCGGGCTCGGCTGGGTTTGCAGCAGGGTCAGCAGCTTGTTGGTGCGCAACGCGCTGCCGGGGCAGGAGGCCATGGCGCGACAGAGGTAGGCCAGGGTCTCCGGGTTGGGGGCGGCACACTCCTGCTCCTTGCCGATCCGCTCGAGCAGGGCGCCTTGCACGGCCGGTGGCAAGGGGGCGCTCTCCAGACTCTGGCAGAGGGCGTAGAGCGGCTCTTGCGGCAACTTGGGCAGCGCCTTGCAGACCAGCGCCAGATTGCGCTCATCATGCAGCCGCTCCGCCAGATCGGCAAAACCCTGTAACCCCAGCGTCTGCCAGCCGGTGTCGTTGGGGGCAGCCAGATAGTGGCAGAGCGCTTCGTAATAGGCAGACGGGGCCTGCTCCAGCTGGCGCGCCAGCTTGGCGTGCAGGCTCGCCATCTTGGCCTCGGCCGGGCGGAAGGTGTAGGGGTTGTCAGCCAGTCGCTTGGCTTTCTCCTCGTCGAGCTCGCCGGTCAGCTTGTAGCCCAGCGTCTCCACCACCTGATCCATGAAGTGCTTGGGGCCACTCGAGATGAGCAGGCCGCGCTCGTCGAGGGCAAACTTGAGGAACCAGAGGTAGTGGCGCGACTCGCTCGGCTGGAAGAAGTGGACGCCGAGCCAGGCGTGCTGCTGCAGCGGCCAGGGGTAGGGCTCC
The DNA here is from genome assembly GCF_037890695.1 of Aeromonas jandaei. Taxonomy (NCBI): domain Bacteria; kingdom Pseudomonadati; phylum Pseudomonadota; class Gammaproteobacteria; order Aeromonadales; family Aeromonadaceae; genus Aeromonas; species Aeromonas jandaei. The sequence goes on from NZ_CP149571.1 coordinate 1,913,858, forward strand.
TGCTGCTGTTCGATGCGCACAAAGGTGTCGCTGGCCAGCGGCCGCACCTGGCGGCCCATGTCAAAGAGCTGGAACTGGGTGCCAGCCTGGGTCAGAAAGTCGGTCAGAGTATTGATGGCGGTCGGCGTCGCAGACATGGAGAGCTCCGGCTTGAATATGATGCGGGCCGATTATAAGGCCATGGCCACGGATAGCCAGCGTTGGCTCCGGCCCTGATGGCGAGTCTGCGGCGGGATCTCTGCATGGCAGCGGCTCGGGAGGAGGTGTATAGTATCGCCCTTTTTTACGGGCGGTTGGCTGCGAAGGCTGCCGCTCTGGCTGGCGTCTTGTTGTTGCCTTGCTCGGCAAGCGCGCGGCCATCCCGGATCAACCTGTGGTGATGAGGAAGTGCACGATATGAATCAATATTTGCTGGTCGCCGGCTTGCTGGGGGAACTCACGGCCGAGCTGCAGCGCCTCGAGCGCTGGCAGGCGGAGCATCCGGGCGAGGAGGCACTGGCCAGTACCCTGCCTTTTTGTGTCGATACCCTGAGCTTTGACCAGTGGTTGCAGTTCGTGCTGATCCCGCGCATGGAGCAGCTGGTGGTGATGCAGGCGCCGTTGCCGAGCAGCGTCTCCCTCTACCCCATGGCCAGCGAAGTCTATAAAGAGGAGCTGGCCGAGGTGGAGGCCCTGCTGCGGCTGATCGCCCGCTTCGACCTGCTGCTCTCCGGCAAAGTGGTCGAGCAATGATGGACGAGCAGAGCAAAGAAGAGAAAGCGCTGCAGCTCACCCTGCTCTATCAGGATGAGTGGCTGGTGGCGGTCAACAAGCCCTCCGGCCTGTTGGTGCATCGCAGCTGGCTCGACAAGGCCGAGACCCGCTTTGCCATGCAGATGACCCGGGATCTGATCGGCGGTCGCCACGTCTATCCGGTTCATCGCCTCGACCGGCCCACCTCCGGGGTGCTGCTGTTCGCCCTCGATCCGGCGGTGGCTCGTACCCTGACCGAGGCGTTTGCCAACCGTCAGGTGCACAAGGAGTATCTGGCGCTGGTGCGCGGCTGGGCGCCCGAGCAGGGGGTGATCGACTACCCCCTCAAGGAGCAGCTGGACAAGATCGCCGACGCCATGAGCGACCCGGATCGGCCGGCGCAGGAGGCGGTCACCAGCTTCCGCCGGCTGCATCGGGTCGAGCTGCCCCATGCGGTCTCCAAGAAACACCCCACCAGTCGCTACAGTCTGGTCAGGTTGTTCCCGAAAACTGGCCGCAAGCATCAGCTGCGCCGCCATATGGATCATCTGTTCCACCCGATTGTGGGCGACACCACCCACGGCGATGGCCGCCATAACCGCTTCTTCCGCGAGCACTATGGCTGCGAGCGCTTGCTGCTGGTGGCCCGCACCCTGAGCTTTACCCACCCGATCCTCAAGGTGCCGATGCGGATCCAGGCACCGCTTGGCCAGGATGTGCTGCGCCTGTTTGCCGAGCTGGGCTGGCCTGCCAGCGAGAGTGACTACTGATCCTCATCAGGTTGCATCTGGCGCCAACTTGTCGATAAAGTGACTCATCATCCGAGTGAAATGGCAGGGAGCAGGTGATGGCACAGATCGATATCGTGGTAGGGAGCGTCTATGGTGCGGCCATGCTGGTGGCCGAGACGCTGGCAGATGAGCTGGCACGGCAAGGGCACAAGACAGCGCTTTATGAAGAGGCACGGCTGGAGGATATCGACCCCGGCCGTTTTTTATTGCTGGTCAGCGCCACCACGGGGCAGGGGGACATTCCCCCCAATCTGCAGCCTTTTGCTACCGATCTGGCTGAGCGCGCCCCCTGGCTCAAGGGGTTGCGGTACGCTCTGGTCGCCATGGGGGACAGCAGCTACGACCATTTTTGCGGTGCCGGCCGTCGGCTGGATAGCCAGTTGCAGGAGCTGGGGGCGACAGCGGTTGTCCCGCGCCTTGAGCTGGATGCGACCCTGCACGATGAGCCGGAGCGGGTCGCTCTGGCCTGGCTAAAAAGCTGGCATATATAGCCGAAAAATTACGCTGTAATTTGCCTCATATAAGTCCCCTGTTCGGTTCGGCAGGGGATTATTATTTGTGCGCCATTCTCCCCATGCCCATCAAATATCCGCACTGACAATAACGACATATTTCTCACTGACACCGTTTTCTTGTTTGTGCTGTTCCAAAAGGCAGCAAGACATATCAGGCAAATAAAAGTTCAATCATGAAAGCGATTTCAGTCATGTTTTTGCCAATGAGTGATCAAATATTCACTTTCATCTCGTCGCGAATTAATCAATGAGAGCGGTTTCAGGTTGATCTTGATTGCTTCATTTTTGATGTGATTGGTTAGTTATTGCTTTGTGTTTGGGTTTTTTGCGTCATTGGTGTGAGGCGATCGTTTGCCGAGCGATTTGTCGCCATTTTGTGAGTCGGTTCATATTTGTCGCGATATGCGCTCCCTATAATCGACCTCGGTTATCACCAGCAGGATTGCCCGGTGATAAATATTCAGGATCACACTCCTCACAGCGGGAAATAAGGAATATGACAATGAAAATGAAGTGGCTCCCGATTGCTGCAGCTGTTACTGCCGCCCTGGCTTCCCAAGCCGCCTTTGCCGTAGATTTCCACGGTTACTTCCGTTCCGGTGTCGGTGTTTCCAAAGATGGAGACATGCAGACCGTTATTAAAAAACAAAAAGTTGGCCGTCTGGGTCATGAAGATGACACTTATGGTGAAGTCCAGCTTGGTCAGGAAGTGTTCAACAAGGATGGCAAGACTTTCTATGTCGATTCCATGGTTGCCATGACCTCTAATGGATCAAACGACTGGGAATCTACAGAGTCTCGTTTCCAGTGCACTGGTGCTAATGGTGTTTTGACTAAGTGTGATAATAAAGAAGATGCAACTTTTGCACTTCGTCAGTTCAACGTCCAAGCTAAAGGCCTGCTGAATTTCGCGCCGGAAGCCACTCTGTGGGCAGGTAAGCGTTACTATCAACGCCACGACATCCACATCTCTGACTTCTACTACTGGAACATTTCCGGTGCTGGTGCTGGTATCGAGGGTATCCAAGCTGGTCCTGGCAAAGTCTCTTTTGCATGGGTACGTAATGACCGCAGTGGTACCGACGATGGCTGGACTTACAATGATGATCTGAATGTTAATACCTTGGATCTGCGTTATGCGGGCATTCCGTTGTGGCAAGACGCCTCTCTGGAAGTTGGTGTGGACTACGCAATTGCCAATCCAACTGACGCTCAGAAAAATTCAAGCAATGCTCAATACAAAAATGCCAAAGATGGCGTGATGTTCACCGCTGAGTTGACTGCCGGTGTGCTGGGTGGCTTTAACAAATCGGTTGTTCAGTATGGTACTGAGGGTTATTCCAAAGCATTTGCATTTTGGGGCGATGGTTCTTGGTACGGTGCAGAAGCTAAAGATGGTGCTGATGGCTTCCGCCTTATCAACCACGGTGTAGTTCCTATGGGGAACTCTTGGGAAATGGGACACCAGCTGGTTTACGGTGTAGGCAATGAAATGTGGGATGGCAACGATAAATGGGAAACCATGTCAGCCGTTGTGCGTCCGATGTACAAGTGGGATGACTTCAACAAGACCATTTTTGAGGGTGGCTACTTCAAGGACAAGAACAAGTCTACTAACGGTTCTTCCTTGGAAGATTCTGGTTACAAGTTGACTCTGGCTCAAGCTTGGTCTGCTGGCTCCAGTTTCTGGGCTCGTCCTGAAATTCGTGTGTTTGCCTCGTATGTTGGCTTTGACAAGAACGACATGGCTAAAACTCCTTTCGATAGCAATACAGCTAAAGATACATGGAACTTTGGTGTGCAAGCAGAAGCTTGGTGGTAAGCAGCTGTTTCAGTTAAGTTAGTGACTGCCCCCGTATGGGGGCAGTTTTGTTTCGCCGGGTGACGGCAACCGGGTTATGGAGATAAGAAGAATGAAACTGGTAAAGATGTCTATTGCAGCTGTGGTCACTGCGCTGCTGGCCGGTTGCGCCGGTAGCATGGTTGTGCCCGTACAGGATCACGCATCCATCCTGAGTAATGCCGAACAGGCTAAGCAGGCTCTTTCGCAGGCAAGCAGTTGCTGCAGCGGGTTCAGTGATTTTAACTATGTGGGATTGCCAGAAGGGGATACCCTTTTGGCAATCGATGGCAAGCAACCCGCCTTCCAGTTTGATGAGGGGATGAGTTACTTTGCGGCTTATCGTCTTCCAACCAATACTGGCAATCTGGCGATCAGTCTGGCATCTCAGGTAAGTAAAACTGTGATGATTCCCAAGGTCATCATGCTGGATGCCCAGTTCAAGGTGACTCGCGTACTGGGTGATTCGGTATTTAGTTATCAGCCTGCTCACTTGCTTGATAACGACCGTATTGAAGGGCGTGTCTTTGTGGATCGCAGCATGCCCGGAAACCCGGCTAGCGAAACTTACATGATCGTCTATGCGCCAGCAGATCAGCTATCTGGCAGCACCACAATCCTGCACCCATCCAAAGCCTTTGCCCGCGCTAATGGCACCGTAGAGCCGGATATCAAGGATCCTGTGATCCCTCATTCCCCATGGGGTCTTGTACAGATCAAGGTTGTGGATATGGCCAAAGGCCAGGGACTGGAGGCAGTATTCAAGCCTGAATATGCAGACAAGGTTGCGATGGGTAAAGGCGCACCAGCGGTGACCTCTGCTGTTGCTGCTGGTAGTGTCACGGCCGCTGTGGTGGCAGCACCAGCCACACCTGCTCCTGCCATGCTGAGTGAAACCGAAGCCTTCTATCAATCCCAGATCGAGAAGGCGGTGAAAGCGGGCGATATCGACAAGGCGATGCAGCTGGTCAATGAAGCCGAACGTGCCGGTTCGACCAAAGCGAAACAGGTATTTGTCGATGCGGTGAAGCGTTCGCAAAAATAAGCTCAAGCAAATTTGAGTGAACACTATATTTATTAAGGCCTCCCTTGTTGGAGGCCTTTTTAATCGGTAGACTGTAATAATAGAGAATAGGCTTGTTACATTGGGTTACATGCTGTTTCTGTGTGTATTGTTAGGAATAATAAAAATACAAAGCGAAACTGTAGTTTATATTTAAATGTAATAGAGTGAGCATGTACAGTTGCATCCTAAAAATACATGTAATTCTCTCTCCAGAACAAGTTGTGATCTTCCCTCCAAAATCAATATTCCTCTCTCATCGAAAGCAGAAATTTACGACCTGCTGGGTTATATTCTGATGGTCAAAATAAGCAAACCCCATTCGATAATATTTCGATGAAGAGTCGTTGGTTCATCCTAATAAATCGTTCAGGGACGACAATCCATTCAGGAGCGCACACAATGTTGAAAAATGCTTTCGCTAATCTGCAAAAGGTTGGTAAGGCGCTGATGCTGCCAGTATCAGTCCTGCCAGTTGCAGGTATTCTGTTGGGGGTGGGTGCTGCCCACTTCAGCTGGATGCCGGAAATTGTTTCCCAGTTGATGGAACAGGCCGGTGGTTCCGTATTTGGCCAGATGGCCCTGCTGTTCGCAGTGGGTGTCGCCCTTGGCTTTACCAATAACGACGGTGTATCCGGTCTGTCAGCCATCGTTGGCTACGGCATCATGGTCGCCACTCTGAAGGTAATGGCACCTGTCATGGGTGTTGAGAGCATCGAGACCGGTGTGCTGGGTGGTATCCTGGCCGGTGGTATCGCTGCCTGGGCCTTCAACCGCTTCTACAAGATCCAGCTGCCCGAGTATCTGGGTTTCTTCGCCGGCAAGCGTGCCGTACCCATCATCACCGGTTTCCTCTCTATCGGTCTGGGTGTCATCCTCTCCGTCATTTGGCCGCCTGTTGGTGGCGCTATCGGTGCCTTCTCTGACTGGGCTGCCAACCAGAACCCGGTACTGGCCTTCGGTATCTACGGTGTGGTTGAGCGTTCTCTGATCCCGTTCGGTCTGCACCACATCTGGAACGTACCGTTCTTCTATCAGGCTGGTACCTGCGTCAACGGTGCCGGTGAAACTGTTCACGGTATCATGACCTGCTTCCTGACCGCCGATGACGCGTCCCGCGCTGCCGGTAACGGCTTCGGTCAGCTGGCTGGTGGCTACCTGTTCAAAATGTTCGGTCTGCCTGCCGCTGCGTTTGCCATCGCTCACGCCGCCAAGCCGGAGAACCGTGCCAAGGTAGTAGGTATCATGGCCTCTGCAGCCCTGACCTCTTTCCTGACCGGTATTACCGAGCCGATCGAGTTCTCCTTCCTGTTCGTTGCTCCGGTACTGTACGCTATCCACGCTGTACTGGCTGGTCTGGCTTACGTGCTGACCAACACTCTGGGTATCGTACACGGTCACACCTTCTCCAACGGTTTCATCGACTTCGTTGTTCAGTCCCCGCGTGCCAGCCACATGATGCTGCTGGTTGGTCTGGGTCTGGTATACGCTGCCATCTACTACGTGGTATTCAGCTTCGTTATCCGTGCCATGAACCTGAAAACTCCGGGTCGTGAAGACGAGAGCACCGAGTCCACTGTTGGCCAAGGTAAAGACGAAATGTCCGCCGCTCTGGTTGCTGCCTTCGGTGGTAAAGAGAACATCGCTTCTCTGGATGCCTGCATCACCCGTCTGCGTGTTGGCGTGAAAGATGTAGCCAAGGTTGACCAGGCTGGTCTGAAGAAACTGGGGGCTGCCGGTGTGGTAGTGGCTGGTTCCGGCGTACAAGCCATCTTCGGTACCAAGTCCGACAACCTGAAAACCGACATGGACATCTGGATGAAGAGCAACTAATTCAGTTGCCTGACATCAGGTTCCGGAAGAGGGAGGCGCAAGCCTCCCTCTTCTTTTTGTGCCGTTTGGTGACTGGGAACTGAGTATGTCATGAAGCGCTTGACCGGTATTGCTGGTACGCGGCAATAAAAAGAGCGCCACATCGGGCGCTCTTTAAGCAAGAGGGGGAGGGTTAGAGTTTCTCCAGATCCCGTTCGATTTCGCTGATCTTGTTCTGTACCACTTTTTCCAGATGGCGCAGGTCGCGCAGGATCTTCTGTTTGATATCGGGGTCGGCATGAACATGAACGCCCTGGGTCAGGCTGTCGAGCTCGTCCACCACGTATTTCAGGTTGGCGTTGATCTCGGTGACATCCTTGTACTCATGGGTGCCCGAGTCGACCAGCATGGTCTTGCGCTGGCGCGGGTATTTGAATTTGACACTCTTGGCGAAGAACTCGCCCTTCTGCTTCTTGAAGTAGATCTTGAGGATGTCGTGGTTGGCCTCCTGGCGCAGGGTGTAGCTGTCGACGGAGGCGGGATCCTGGATCCCCAGGCTCTTGAGATTCTCGTACATCAGGCTTCCTCGGTTTGAAACGATCCTGTCCCATCTATCTTAACCGAGCTTGTGCTGCTTGCCTGTGACAGCGGCGCCAAAATCAAAAGGGCGCCATCAGGCGCCCTTTAAATCACGATAAAACGGCTTACTCGTCGATGGAGCGCAGCAGGGCGTTGATGCCGACCTTGGCGCGGGTCTTGGCATCGACCTTCTTGACGATCACGGCTGCGTAGAGGCTGTACTTGCCGCACTTGGAGGGCAGGGAGCCGGAGACGACCACTGAGCCAGCCGGTACGCGGCCGTAGTGGATTTCGCCGGTTTCGCGGTCATAGATGCGGGTGGACTGACCGATGAAGACGCCCATGGAGATAACGGAACCTTCCTCGACGATCACTCCTTCAACCACTTCGGAGCGGGCACCGATAAAGCAGTTGTCTTCGATGATGGTCGGGTTGGCCTGCAGCGGCTCCAGTACGCCACCGATGCCGACGCCGCCAGAGAGGTGCACGTTCTTGCCGATCTGGGCGCAGGAACCGACGGTGGCCCAGGTGTCGACCATGGTGCCTTCGTCAACGTAGGCGCCGATGTTGACGTAGGAGGGCATCAGCACAGTGTTGGGGGCGATAAAGGAGCCTTTGCGGGCGGTCGCCGGCGGCACCACACGTACACCGGCAGCCTTGAACTGCTCTTCGGTGTAGTTGGAGAACTTGAGGGGAACCTTGTCGTAGTACTGGGCGTCGTCGCCCTTGATGATGCCGTTGTCGTTGATACGGAACGAGAGCAGTACCGCCTTCTTCAGCCACTGATGAACAACCCACTCACCGGCGATCTTCTCGGCAACACGGGCCTTGCCGGAGTCCAGCAGCTCGATGACTTGCAGGATGGCGGATTTGGTAGCGCTGTCCACAGTGCTCGGGGTAATGGTGTCGCGGCGCTCGAAGGCCGCTTCAATGATCTGTTGCAACTCGGTCATGACAGGTTTCCTTTAAAAAATTCTGTTTGTTGTATCACACTTTTCCGACTGTTTTTAAGTGGCTGACCGGAATTCTTCCGGCCAGCGACCATTTCTTTCATATTTCCCAGCCAACCATTTGTTTGGTATGGGAAAACGGAGGTGAAAACAGCCTCTTTCGAATCAGATTGCACTCACTCCATGACAAATTGTTGCGGATTGAGCTGATGCACCAGCCGCTCTTCCAGTTGCAGTTGCTGCTCTGCCGTCAATGGCTCGCCATCGAGGCTGGTCAGACTGAAAAAGTCCTCGACCCGCTCGCCGAAGGTAGCGATCTTGGCGGCGTGCAGCGACAGGCCGCACTGCTGGAACACTGCGCCGATCCGCGCCAGCAGGCCGGGAGTATCGAGGGCGGTCAGCTCCATCAGGGTGTGGCGGCTCTCCCCCTTGTGCGTCAGAAAAACGACCCGGGTCGGTACGCTGAACTGGCGGTGGCGCCGTGACAGTGGCTTGTTGCGCAGCACCAGCTTGCCCGGCTCCTGCAGCGCCTTCTCCAGCGCCTTCTTGATGGTGGCGGTGCGGTTGGGACTGATGGGTTCGCCATTGGGCTCCAGCACCACAAAGGTATCGAGCACGAAGTTGCTGCGCGAGTTCATGATCTGGGCGTCGTGAATGTTGAGGTTCTTCTGATCCAGCGCCGAGGCGACGGTGGCAAACAGGTTCGGCGTGTCGCGGCAGTAGATGAACACCTCGCTGCCACCGCGGGTCGGGTGTTTGCCGATCAGCACCAACGGCGCCGGGTTGTCGCCATGCTCGATGATGTGGCGGCAGTGCCAGGCGATCTGTTCAGGGCTGTGACGCAGGAAGTAATCGGCCTTGAAGTCGCCCCAGAGCTGGTTGATCGCCTCTTCCGGCACGTCGCGCTGCGCCAGCAGCTGCTTGGCCTGACGCTGGTTCTCGCGAATGCGCAGCCGCATGTCGGGCGGGTTCTCCAGCCCCTGGCGCAGCGCCTTCTGGGTAGCGAAGTAGAGCTCGCGCAGCAGGGTGCCCTTCCAGTCGTTCCACAGGGTGTCGTTGGTGGCGCAGATATCGGCCACGGTGAGGCAGTAGAGCAGGTCAAGATGCTGCTCGTCGCGCACCTTCTGGGCAAAGTCGGTGACCACGTCGGGGTCATAGATATCGCGGCGCTGGGCGGTGACCGACATCAGCAGATGGTGGCGCACCAGCCAGGCGACCAGCCGGCTCTCGTAGCGATCGAGGCCGTGCAGCTGGCAGAACTCCAGCGCATCGACGGCGCCCAGTTCCGAGTGATCGCCGCGCCGCCCCTTGGCGATATCGTGGAACAGGGCGGCGATGCTGAGCAGCTCCGGTTTGCGCAGTCGGGTGAACACCTCGTGGCAGAGCGGGTGGCTCTGGCGATTGGCCGGGTTGGGAAAGCCGTGAATGTTTTTGAGCAGCCGATGGGTGTGCTCATCGACCGTGTAGGCGTGGAACATGTCGAACTGCATCTGGCCGACGATGAGGTTCCACTGCGGCAGGTAGGCCGCCAGAATGCCGTACTTGTGCATCAGGCTCATCGGCAGGCCGATACCGTTGGGGTGGCGCAGCAGCGCCATGAACAGGCGACGGCACTCCGGCAGATCCTGCAGCCAGCAGTTGAGCTTGCGCCGCGCTTCGCGCAGCTGGCGCAGGGTGGCGGAGTGGATACCGGCAATCTCGGGATGCTGGGCCATCTGGTAGAAGAGGCGCAGGATGGCGGCGGGCTCGCGGGCGAACAGCTCGGCATCTACGGCATCGATGAGGCGGCCACGGAGCTGGAACTCGTCGGAGAGGCGGCGCACATCCATGGCGCTGTTGCCAAGGATCGCCTCGTCAAACAGTTGCAGCAGCATCTCGTTGAGCTCGGCAACCCGCCGCACCGTCTGGTAGAAACGCTTCATCATCTGCTCGATCGGCGCGTTGCCTTCCCCCTCGAAGCCCAGCATCTGGGCCACGGTGCGCTGGCGGTCGAACAGCAGGCGGTTGTCGCCTTTGTTGATGGCCATGTGCAGGGCAAAGCGTACCTTCCAGAGGAAATTCTGGCAGTCGAGCAGCTCACGATACTCGGCGCGGTTGAGAAAGCCGTGGCTGGTCATCTCGAACAGGGTGGTGGCGCCGAAGTGGCGACGGGCGACCCAGGCGAGGGTCTGGATGTCGCGCAGGCCGCCCGGATTGCACTTGAGATCCGGCTCCAGCTTGTAGGCTGTGCCGAGAAACTGCTGGTGCCGCTCGGCCTGCTCCTGGCGCTTGGCGCGAAAGAAGGCTTCGCTCGGCCAGAAGTGCTGGGGGCCGGTGGCCTCCTTGAGCTGCAGGAATCCCTCCTTGCGGCCGGTGATGTAGCGCGCCTCAATGAGGTTGGTGGCCACCGTGATGTCGGCCTTGCCCTGCTCGATGCACTCCGCCACGTTGCGCACCGCCTGACCCACCTCCAGCTTGAGATCCCACAGCAGGGTGATGAACTCGCCGATGCGCAGCCCCAGCACTTCGTCCAGCTCGTCGCCGTCATAGAGGATCAGCAGGTCGATGTCGGAGTGGGGGTGCAGCTCGCCACGGCCATAACCCCCCACCGCGATGAGGGTGAGGTCGCTCTTGTCGAAACCAAACTTCTGCCAGAGGCGGCAGAGCAGTTGATCCATATATTCGGAGCGGGTGGCGACCAGCTCGATGATATTGTCACCGGCATCGAAGCGGGCATGCAGCCAGCCGAGAAAGCGGCTCAGGTACTCTTTGCAGTTGTCGCGGGTGAGCTGGTCGTCGGGTAACAGGTGGGGGGAAAGCAGGCTGGCGTCCATGGCATCTCACACACAAGTGGCAGGCATATGGCTGAAACGGGCAGTAAAAACCCCGGCGCTTTTCGCTAAGGGCCGGGGTTCGATGTTAGCTGTGTTTGATGAAGCGGTCGATAGTGTCGTCGGGGCGCAGGGTCAGCACTTCGCAGCCATCTTCGGTCACCAGCAGGGTGTGTTCCCACTGGGCGGAGTCGCCGCCATCCTTGGTGGTGACGGTCCAGCCATCCTTCGGATTGACCTTGCAGTGGTACTTCTTGCTGTTGACCATCGGCTCGATGGTGAAGCACATGCCCGCCTTCAGCTCCAGCTTGCCGCCGTTGCGGTAGTGGAGGATCTGTGGCTCTTCGTGGAACTCGGCACCGATGCCGTGGCCACAGTAGTCACGCACCACAGAGAACCCGGCCTTCTCGACGATGGGCTGGATCACTGCGCCGATCTCGGTGATGCAGGCACCCGGGCGCACCTTCTTGATAGCGGCGTAGAGGCTCTCTTGCGCAATCTTGCAGAGCTGACGACGCAGCGGGGTGGTCTCGCCCACGATGAACATGGCAGAGGTGTCGCCGTGGTAGCCATCCTTGATGACGGTGATGTCGAGGTTGATGATGTCGCCATCACGCAGCTTCTTGTGGTTCGGGATGCCGTGGCAGATCACATCGTTCACCGAGGTGCAGATGGATTTGGGGAAGCCGTGGTAGTTGAGCGGAGCCGGGATAGCCTGCTGCACATCAACGATGTAGTTGTGGCAAAGGGTGTTCAGTTCGTCAGTGGTGACGCCTGCTTTGACATGGGGCGCAATCATGACCAGCACATCGGCGGCCAATTGGCCGGCAACGCGCATCTTTTCAATCTCTTCCGGTGTCTTGATTTTAATGGACATGGGATCTCTCTTGCGGCCTGCCGCTGGGCCTGCGAGGACAGGCTGGACAGGTAATGAAAAATAGATGCGTTTGCAATCAGGCCAAAATTTTATCCGCAACCCCCGCCTACTTCCAGTGTGATTGTCATCACAACGTCAAATGGCAGTCGCAACCTCCGTTGACGAGATCCATATTTAGCGCTCGTTTAGCCTCGCTCCGGTGGTGTCGTGGCCAAAGTTATGATATAAAGCGCGCCGGAATGGGGAACTTGCGTCCCGATTTCATCACCCTTACTTAAACAACACACACACATCGACACATATGCCGGGGTGCCTTAACGGGTCGGTTATATGGGATGTGTGGAGGCCTAACCCCAATACAGAGGTATAAAATGGCTAAAGTTTCTATGCGCGACATGCTGCAAGCCGGCGTTCACTTCGGTCACCAGACTCGTTACTGGAACCCGAAAATGAAATCCTACATCTTCGGTGCTCGCAGCAAAGTTCACATCATCAACCTGGAAAAAACCGTTCCGATGTTTGACGATGCCATGAACTTCATCAGCTCCGTAGCTGCCAAGAAAGGCAAGGTACTGTTCGTAGGTACCAAGCGTGCCGCGTCTGAAGCCGTAAAAGAAGCCGCTGAGCGTTGCGACCAGTTCTATGTTAACCACCGCTGGCTGGGCGGCATGCTGACCAACTGGAAAACCGTTCGTCAGTCCATCAAGCGCCTGAAAGATCTGGAAACCCAGAGCCAGGACGGTACCTTCGACAAGCTGACCAAGAAAGAGGCGCTGATGCGTACTCGCGAAATGGAAAAGCTGGAGAAGAGCCTGGGTGGTATCAAGAACATGGGCGGCCTGCCTGACGTTCTGTTCGTTGTCGATGCCGACCACGAGCACATCGCTATCAAAGAAGCCAACAACCTGGGTATCCCGGTAGTTTCCATCGTTGATACCAACTCCAACCCGGACGGCGTTGATTACGTCATCCCGGGTAACGACGACGCTATCCGTGCTGTTCAGCTGTACCTGAATGCTGCTGCTGACACCGTACTGGAAGCTCGCGCTCAGGACATCGTTGTTCAAGCTGAACAAGATGGCTTCGTTGAAGCTGAGTAATTGATAAGGACTGCAAAGCCCTTATTAACCAAGCTGATGTAATTGGTTAGCAGGGGCCCTTGTGGCCCCTGTTTCTTGTCAATTCAAGACCGAGGATACTGGACATGGCAAACATTTCTGCCGCCCTGGTAAAAGAACTGCGCGAGCGCACCGCCGCTGGCATGATGGATTGCAAAAAAGCACTGGAAGAAGCTGCTGGTGATATCGAGCTGGCAATTGAGAACATGCGTAAATCCGGTCAGGCCAAAGCCGCCAAGAAAGCTGGCCGTATCGCCGCTGAAGGTGTGATCTTCGCCCGTACCGAAGGCAACGTTGCCGTCATGATCGAGCTGAACTGCGAGACTGACTTCGTTTCCAAGGATGCCGGTTTCCTGGCCATGGGTCAGAAGATCGTCGAGATCGCTGCTACCCAGAAGATTGCTGACGTTGACGCGCTGAAAGCCGCTGACTTCGGCAACGGTGAGTCCGTAGAGCTGACCATCACCAACCTGATCGCCAAGATCGGTGAGAACATGAACCTGCGTCGCGTGATGCTGGTTGAAGGTGACAACCTGGGTACCTACGTTCACGGTTCCCGCATTGGTGTTATCACCAAGCTGACTGGCGGTACCGACGAGCTGGCCAAAGATCTGGCCATGCACGTAGCTGCCAACAGCCCGCAGTTCGTCAAGCCGGAAGATGTTTCCGCTGACGTCGTTGCCAAAGAGCGCGAAATCCAGATCGACATCGCCATCAACTCCGGCAAGCCGAAAGAGATCGCCGAGAAGATGGTTGAAGGCCGCATGAAGAAGTTCACCGGTGAGGTTTCCCTGACTGGTCAGCCGTTCGTGAAAGATCCTTCCATGACCGTTGCCGAGCTGCTGAAGAAAGAAGGCGCTGACGTTGTCTCCTTCACCCGTTTCGAAGTGGGCGAAGGCATCGAGAAGCAAGAGACCGATTTCGCTGCTGAAGTTGCAGCTCAAATCGCGGCCGCTCAGAAGGCTTAATCGAACCGGTTTTTCCGTTTCCCCAGACCGCGACTTATGTCGCGGTCTTTATATGACCAGGAATCAGTGACATGAGTACCAATCCCAAACCTGCATACAGACGTGTTCTTCTGAAGTTGAGTGGTGAAGCCCTGCAAGGCGCCGAGGGTTTCGGCATTGATCCGGCGGTGTTGGATCGGATGGCCCAAGAGATCAAGGAGCTGGTTGAGTTGGGTGTTCAGGTCGGTCTGGTCATCGGTGGCGGCAACCTGTTCCGTGGTGCCGGTCTTGCCAAAGCGGGTATGAACCGCGTGGTGGGCGACCACATGGGTATGCTGGCAACCGTGATGAACGGTCTGGCCATGCGTGATGCCCTGCATCGTGCTTATGTGAATGCCCGTCTGATGTCTGCCATCTCCCTGCAGGGGATCTGTGACTCCTACGTCTGGGCCGAAGCCATCAGCCAGCTGCGTGCAGGCAAAGTGGTGATCTTCTCTGCCGGTACTGGCAACCCCTTCTTCACTACCGATTCTGCGGCCTGTCTGCGCGGGATCGAAATCGAAGCCGACGTGGTGCTGAAAGCCACCAAGGTTGATGGTGTATACAACGAAGATCCGGTCAAGAATCCGGATGCCGTGCTGTACCATGAATTGAGTTATGATGAAGTTCTTGAAAAAGAGCTCAAGGTGATGGATCTTGCTGCCTTTACTCTGGCACGTGACCATGATCTGCCGATCCGCGTGTTCAACATGAACAAACCGGGTGCCCTGCGCCGGGTTATCATGGGTGAGCCGGAAGGTACCCTGATCCATCACGTCAGCAAATAAGATAGATGCGAGCCGCGCGGCGGCTCGTTCGCCAAAAGGAAAACCGCTGTGATCAACGAGATTAAAAACGACGCCAAGGAGCGCATGGGCAAGAGTGTCGAGTCACTCAAGACCCAGATGTCCAAGATCCGTACCGGCCGTGCTCACCCGAGCCTGCTCGACGGTATCCAGGTTGAGTACTACGGTGCGGCCACTCCGCTGAAGCAGCTGGCCAACGTAGTAGCCGAAGACTCTCGCACCCTCTCCATCTCCGTATTTGACCGCTCCATGATCCAGGCGGTAGAGAAAGCGATCCTGACTTCCGATCTGGGTCTGAACCCCTCCAGCAACGGCCAGAGCCTGCGTGTGCCGCTGCCGCCGCTGACCGAAGAGCGTCGCCGTGACCTGACCAAGGTGGTTCGTGGTGAAGCGGAAAACGCTCGTGTTGCCGTGCGCAACATCCGTCGCGATGCCAACGCCGATCTGAAAGCGCTGCTGAAGGACAAAGAGATCTCCGAAGACGACGACCGTCGCGCTCAGGAAGAGATCCAGAAACTGACCGACTCCTTCATCAAGCTGGTCGATGAGGCCCTTGCTGCAAAGGAGAAGGAGCTAATGGAAATCTAAGCGCCTGAAAGGTATATTACGAGCGCCGTGTAGTGCCCCTGCACGGCGCTTTTGTCTTTGTGGGAGAAAACCATGTCGCTTTTGGCTGCGTTGGGTGATTGCGCCAACACCTCTTTGCCCCGTCACGTCGCCATCATCATGGATGGCAACGGCCGCTGGGCCCTGAACCGTGGCAAGATGCGGGTCTATGGGCACAAGGCTGGCGTCAAGTCGGTGCGTGAGGCGGTGACCTTTGCCGCCCGGGCCAAGATCGAAGCATTGACCCTGTTCGCCTTCTCCAGCGAGAACTGGCGTCGCCCGGAAGGGGAGGTCAGTGCCTTGATGGAGCTCTTCATTACCGTGCTGGGCCGTGAGGTGAGCAAGCTTCACAGCAACGGCATCCGGCTCAAGGTGATCGGTGATACCGCCCGCTTCAGCGAGCGGCTGCAGGCCAAGATCGCCAAGGCGGAAGCGCTGACCGCCAACAACAAGGGTTTGACCCTGAACATTGCGGCCAACTATGGCGGCCAGTGGGATATCGCCCAGGCGGCCCGCAAGCTGGCCACTGCCGTGGCGGCCGGTGAATTGTCAGCCGACCAGATTGATGAGTCCATGCTTGGCCGCGAGGTATGCATGGCCGATCTGCCCCCGGTGGATCTTCTGATCCGTACCGGTGGTGACCATCGCATCAGCAATTTTGTTTTATGGCAGCTCGCCTATGCCGAGCTCTACTTTACCCCGGTGTTGTGGCCCGATTTCAACGAGGCCGAGTTCAGTGAGGCCGTTGCCTCCTTTGTTGCCCGCGAACGCCGCTTCGGCTGCACGGGTGAACAGATCCGGGAATTGATCGCCGAGCAGCAGACCGGCTAAACCCCGCTCCCAAGAGAGAGGTTTCTTTTGCTAAAACAACGAATTATTACTGCTTTGATGTTGATCCCCCTGGTATTGGGGGCGCTTTTCTTTCTGCCATTGAAGTTTTTTGCCCTGTTGGCTGCGCTGGTCTTTTTGCTGGCCAGCCGTGAATGGAGCGGCTTTGTCTCTGCCGCCCCGCAACAATGGTTACCCATCGTATTCTGCCTGCTGCTCGGGGCCAGCCTGTTCTGGCTGCCGGTGGAGCAGCTCTGGACGCCTCATCTGCATCCGCTGGTGATGGGCGTACTCTGGACCGCTGTCAGCTGGTGGCTGCTCGGCTTGCTGCTGGTGCTGCGCTATCCGCAAAGCGCCAAGCTGTGGAAAGAGTCGGTCTGGCTCAAGTCCCTGTTTGGTCTGGTGACTCTGGTTCCCTTCTTCTGGTCACTGGTGGCCATCCGTGGTTACAACTTCTATCACGACCCCATGATGGGGGCCTGGATCCTGCTGTTCGTCATGGGTCTGGTCTGGGCGGCAGATTCTGGCGCGTATTTTTTCGGCAAGGCGTTCGGCAAACACAAGCTGGCACCGGCTGTGAGCCCCGGTAAAACCATCGAAGGGATGTGTGGCGGCCTCTTTACTGCCAGCCTGCTGGCGGTGGGTGTGACCTGGTTCATGGGTTTTGTGCCAGCCAAGATGGGGATCGTGCTGTTCTGCTCGCTGCTGGCGGTGCTCGCCTCGGTACTCGGCGATCTGACCGAGAGCATGTTCAAGCGTGAAGCGGGCATCAAGGATTCCGGCTCTCTGCTGCCTGGCCATGGCGGCATCCTCGACCGGATCGACAGCCTGACGGCCGCCCTGCCGGTGTTCCTGCTCAGTTATCTGCTACTCAGCCAGGAGTTCTGATGCACAAGTCTCTGGTTATTCTGGGAGCGTCCGGCTCCATTGGTCAGAGTACCCTGAAGGTGCTGCGCCACAACCCGGGCAGTTGGCAAGTGCTGGCGTTGACCGCCGCCCGCAACGTGGATGCCATGTTGCGGGATTGTCTCGAATTCTCCCCCCGTTTTGCGGTGATGGTCGATGGGGTGGCCGCCCGTGAGTTGGCTGCTCGTCTGCAAGCGCACGGCAGTGCGACCAGAGTCATGTCTGGTGCCGCCGCTCTGTGCGACGTAGCCGCTCACCCCGATGCTCATAGTGTAATGGCTGCCATCGTCGGTGCGGCCGGACTCGCGCCCACCATGGCAGCGGTACGTGCCGGCAAGCGCATTCTGCTGGCCAACAAGGAGGCGCTGGTGATGTCCGGTGCCTTCTTCATGGAGGCTGTACGTGAACATGGTGCCGAGCTGCTGCCTATCGACAGCGAACATAATGCAATCTTCCAGTGCCTGCCGACCGAGGTGCAGCGCCAACCCGGTTTCTGCGATCTGGCGGCGGCGGGGATCAGCAAGATCCTGCTGACCGGTTCCGGTGGCCCGTTCCGTTATACCGAGGTTGACGAGCTGGCCCATGTCACGCCGGCACAAGCCATCGCTCACCCCAACTGGTCGATGGGGGCCAAGATTTCGGTCGACTCCGCCACCATGATGAACAAGGGGCTGGAGTATATCGAGGCGCGCTGGCTGTTCAATGCGGCGCCCGAGCAGATCCAGGTGGTGATCCACCCGCAGTCGGTGATCCACTCCATGGTGCAGTACAAGGATGGCTCCGTGCTGGCCCAGCTCGGCAACCCCGATATGTGCACTCCTATCGCCCACGCGCTGGCCTATCCCAATCGCATCCCTTCCAGCGTGGAACCTTTGGATTTCTTCAGTGTCGGAGAGTTCAGCTTTATCCGGCCTGATTACGATCGCTATCCCTGCCTGGCGCTGGCCATCAATGCCTGCCACAAGGGGCAGGCAGCGACTACTGCGCTCAATGCGGCCAATGAAGAGGCAGTTGCTGCCTTCCTGGCCGAGCGGATTGGCTTTATGGATATTGCCCGGATCAACGAGGCGGTGATGCTGGCGCTGGAGAGCAGTGCCGTGAGCTCCCTCGAGGATCTGTTTGCCCTGGATGGCGTAGCGCGTGCCCGTGCTCGCCACCTGATTGAGGAGCTTGGCTGATGGGCGGTGTGTTGTGGAATATCGGGGCCTTTGTCGTTGCCCTTGGCCTGCTGGTCGCGGTACACGAGTTTGGCCACTTCTGGGTTGCCCGCCGTTGCGGGGTAAAGGTTGAGCGTTTCTCTATCGGTTTTGGCAAGGCGATCTGGCGTCATCTTGGCAAGGACGGCACCGAATACGTGCTGGCCCTGATCCCGCTGGGTGGCTACGTCAAGATGCTGGATGGCCGGGTGGATGAGCTCAAACCCGGTGACGAGCAGTACGCCTTCAATCACAAATCGGTATGGGCCCGGATGGCCATCGTTGCGGCTGGCCCCATGGCCAACTTCGTCTTTGCCCTGTTTGCCCTCTGGCTGATGTTCATGATCGGTGTGCCGGCGGTAAAACCGGTGATTGGCGAGGTGCGCCCTGCGTCCATCGTGGCCGAGGCGGGTATCCAGCCGGGCATGGAGATTGTCGGGGTCGGTGATGAGCAGACCGGCGACTGGGAGAGCGTCACTTATGCCCTGCTGAGCCATCTGGGCGATCAGTCGGTCCCCCTCAAGGTGAAAGCCCCCCAGACCAGCTATGCCACCGACAAGAATCTGTCGCTGGACAACTGGAAGTTTGATCCGGACCGGGAATCCCCGATTGGCAGCTTGGGGATCGTGCCCCTTGGTGGCAAGGTATTGCCAGTGGTGTCGGCCGTGGTAGCCAAGAGTGCCAGTGAAAAGGCGGGTTTGCAGGTTGGTGATCGCATCAAGCGGGTCGGCGAGCAGGAGATCACCGAGTGGGCCCAGTTCGTCGAGCTGGTGCAGCAGGCACCGGGTGCACCGCTGCAGGTTGTGGTCGAGCGCAACAACCGCGACCTTGATGTGACCCTGACCCCGGATACCAGAAAGGTGCAGGGCAAACTGGTTGGTTTTGTCGGTCTCTCGCCGCAACTGGTTCCATTACCGGATGAATACCGAATTCTGTTACAGTATGGCCCTTTGCAGGCCCTGTGGCAGGGAGCCCAGAAGACCTGGAGCCTGATCACGCTCACCTTTGACATGATCGGCAAGCTGGTTGCTGGCATAGTGTCGCTGGATAACCTGAGCGGCCCCATCTCCATTGCCAAGGGGGCGGGCAGCAGTGCCGACTATGGTCTGGTCTATTTCTTGAGTTTTCTGGCGCTGATCAGCGTCAACCTGGGGATCATCAACCTGTTCCCCCTGCCGGTGCTCGATGGTGGCCATCTGGTCTATTTCCTTATCGAAGCGGTCACTGGCAAACCGGTGTCGGAGAGAATTCAGGAAGTGGGTTTCAGGATCGGTGCCGCCATTCTGATGTTATTGATGGGCATTGCGCTGTTTAACGATTTCGCTCGCCTCTGAGGCCAGAGCATCAACAAGGACACATAAGAACAAAATGGCTGTTAAAAAAGCATTGGTGTTGAGTTGCCTGCTGGGCGCCAGTTTCCTGGCCCAGGCGGCCCCTGCCTCTTTTGTGGTGCAAGATATCCAGGTCGAAGGTTTGCAACGGGTGACCCTGGGTGCGGCACTGTTGAACCTGCCGATCCGGGTTGGCGACTCTGTCGACTCCGTCGCATTGGCGAATGCCATCAAGAAGCTCTACTCCTCGGGCAACTTCGAGGATGTGAAAGTCTACCGTGATGGTCAGGTGCTGCAGGTGATGGTCAAGGAGCGTCCGACCATCTCCAGCATCGAGTTCTCCGGCAACAAGGATATCAAAGAGGAGCAGTTGACCCAGAGTCTGGAGTCCTCCGGCATCCGTGTCGGCGACCCGCTGGATCGCACCGTGCTTACCTCCCTCGAAAAAGGGTTGGAAGATTTCTACTATGGCGTGGGCAAGTATTCCGCCAAGGTCAAGGCCATCGTCACTCCGCTGCCGCGCAACCGGGTTGATCTGAAGTTCACCTTTGTCGAAGGTCAGGCTGCCAAGATCCAGCAGATCAACATCGTCGGCAACAGCGTCTTCCCGGAAGAGAAGCTGATTGCCCAGCTCTCCCTGCGTGACGAGGTGCCCTGGTGGAACTTCACTGCGGATCAGCGCTATCAGAAGCAGAAGCTGGCCGGTGATATTGAAACCCTGCGCTCCTACTACATGGACCGCGGTTATATCCGCTTCCAGCAGGAGTCCACCCAGGTCTCCATGACCCCGGACAAGAAGGGCGTTTACGTCACCCTCAATATCAAGGAAGGGGAGCAGTACAAGGTCTCCGGCGTCCAGCTCAAGGGCGATCTGATCGACCGCGGCGGCGAGATGAAGGGGCTGATCCCCATCGAAGCGGGCAGCACCTACTCTGCAAGCCAGGTCACCCACACCGAAGAGGTACTCTCCAAGTTCCTCGGTCGTTATGGTTACGCCTATCCGAAAGTGGTCACTTTCCCGCAGATCAACGACAAGACCAAGGAAGTCGAGCTCATCGTCAACGTCGAGCCAGGTCCGCGCGTCTATGTGCGCAACATCAACTTCACCGGCAACGCCACCACCGAAGATCAGGTGCTGCGCCGCGAGATGCGTCAGATGGAGGGCACCTGGCTCTCTTCCGACAACATCGAGCAATCCAAGAGCCGCCTCAACCGCCTTGGCTACTTCGAGAGTGTGGAAGTGGATACCAAGCGGGTGCCGGGCAACGAGGATCTGGTCGATCTCGACTTCAAGGTCAAAGAGCAGCCAGCCGGCTCAATCAACGCGGGGGTGGGCTACGGTACCGAATCGGGCCTGAGCCTGCAGGCGGGGATCTCCCAGGACAACTTCATGGGAACCGGCAAGCGGGTTGCCATCAACGCCAGTACCAACGACTACTCCAAGAACGTCGATTTGAGCTACAACGACCCTTACTTCACCGTCGATGGCGTCAGCTTGGGTGGCCGGGTCTACTACAACCAGTTCCGCGCCGATGATGCGGATATTGTCTCCTATGAGAATGAGACCTTCGGTTTCCGGCTCTCCAGCGGCTTCCCGGTTAACGAGTTCAATCGGCTCGACTTCAGTACCGGTGTCGAGAGTACCAAACTGAGCCGTCCGTCGTTCAATGCTCAAAATTATGAGCAGTGCTTGAGAGATAATGAGAGTAATCCTGACTACTGCTGGGATCAGTGGAACGACAACCGCCAGTCGGTGCAGATGGATCAGTTCTGGAACCTCTACTCGCAGGATGGCTCCAACCTCGACTTCGTGACCGTCGATGTGACCGCAGGCTGGACCCGCTCCACCCTGAACAAGGGGATGTTCCCGACTGCCGGTGATCGCCAGCGGGTCAACGCCAAGGTGACCGTGCCGGGCATGGAGCTGCAGTACTACAAGCTCTCCGCCGAAGATGCCCACTACTTCCCGCTCGATGCGGATCACAATTGGGTAATGATCGGCAAGGGGCGTGTCTCCTACGGCAATGGCTATGGCAATGACTCCATGCTCCCCTTCTTCGAAAACTACTACGCCGGTGGTTTCGATACGGTGCGTGGCTTCAAGAGCAATACCATCGGTCCCAAGGCGATCTACAAGGTCTATAACAAGCCAACTGTTGCTGGACAAAGTCCGACTTGTCAGACAAATGCTGACGGTTCTTGCTTGTACGAAGGTTCCGATACCTCGGTCGGCGGCAACGCTCTGGCAGTGGCCTCGTTCGAACTGGTCTTCCCGACTCCGTTCGTCTCCGAGACCTATCGTCCGCAGATCCGCTCTACCGCCTTTATTGATGCCGGTACTGTCTGGAGCACTGATTTTGCCAATGGTGCCTACCCCTGTGCTTCCGGGGCGGATTGCAACTACTTGAGCCAGGACTACTCCAGCCCGGGTAACATCCGGGTCTCTGCCGGTGTCTCCCTACAGTGGCTCTCGCCGATGGGCCCGCTGGTATTCGCACTGGCCAAGCCGATCAAGAAATATGAGGGTGACCGTACCGAGTTCTTCTCGTTCAACATCGGCCGTACCTTCTGATGAGTGTTTCACCCCCACCCATGCGGTGGGGGTATTCAATGATGGGACGCGCAGCTTGCGTGCCTCACCAGGTAACAAGACGGTGTCAATGCCGCTTGCATAATCGGGTAAATCAGGTAGCCCTCGCCATGAGGGAACAAGGAGTAAGTGTGAATAAAGCGTTGAAAGTAGCTGGTTTGAGCTTTGCACTGATGGCTGCCGGCATGGGTTCTGCCTTCGCTGAGACCAAGATTGCCGTGGTCGACATGGGCGAAGTTTTCCAAAAGCTGCCCCAGCGTGAAGCCGTTGCCGCCAAGCTGAAAGGCGAATTCGAGCCGCGCATGCGCGAGCTGCAGAAGCTGGAACAGGAAGGCCAGAAGCTGGTCGAGAAGTTCCGCAAGGATGAAGCCTTCATGAGCGCCGAGCAGAAGAAGCAGAGCCAGGAGAAGCTGGCCAAGCTGCAGATGGAGTTCAACCAGAAGCGCCAGGCATTCGAGCAGGACAATGGCCGTCGTCAGTCTGAAGAGCGCAACAAGATCCTGACCAAGGTGCAAGCTGCCATCGACTCCATCGCCAAGAGCAATGGTTACGATCTGGTGCTGGAGCGTAACGCCGCCCCGTATGCCGCCAGCAAGCTGGACATCTCCGGCCAGGTTATTTCTCAGGTAAGCAAGAGCAACTAATTGATGGCATTTACTCTCGCACAGCTGGCCCAGCAACTGGGGGCCCAGGTCCATGGCGACGGAACCCTGGAAATCCGCAAGGTAGCGACACTGGAAAAGGCCGGGGAGGGTGAGATTACCTTCCTGTCCAACAAGAAGTACCGCTCTTATCTGGAGCAGAGCAAGGCGACTGCCGTGCTTATTACAGAAGCGGATCTCCCTTTTTGTCCCACCAATGCGCTGGTGCTCAAGGATCCCTACGTGGGTTTTGCCCGGGTAGCCCAACTGCTGGACACCACCCCGCAGCCGGCCATGGATATCCATCCGAGTGCCGTCATCGCGGCCGACGTCCAGCTGGGCGAGAGAGTGGCCATCGGTGCCAATGCAGTGATCGAATCCGGCGTTGTGCTGGGTGACGATGTCCGCATTGGCCCGGGTTGTTTCGTTGGCAAGAATACCCGGCTGGGAGCCCGCTCCCGGCTGTGGGCCAACGTCACCCTCTATCACAATGTGACTATGGGTACCGACTGTCTGGTTCAATCCGGTACAGTGATCGGTGCCGATGGGTTCGGTTATGCCAACGAGCGTGGCGAGTGGATCAAGATCCCCCAGCTCGGTGGCGTGACCATTGGCAACCGGGTCGAGATCGGTGCCTGCACCACCATCGACCGCGGTGCGCTGGAAGATACCCGCATCGCTGACAACGTCATCATCGACAACCAGTGCCAGATCGCCCACAACGTCGAGATCGGCTACGGCACCGCCGTGGCGGGCTCCACCGTGATGGCAGGTAGTCTCAAGGTCGGCAAATACTGTATCATTGGCGGCGCTTCCGTCTTTAACGGGCATATGGAGATCTGTGACCAGGCCACCGTTACCGGTATGGCCATGGTGATGCGACCCATTACCGAGCCCGGTGTCTACTCTTCCGGCATCCCTCTGCAAACCAATAAAGAGTGGCGCAAGACCGCCGCCCGGGTGATGCGTATCGAAGAGATGCACAAGCGGTTAAGCAAGCTTGAGAAGAAGCTGGATCAAGAATAATCACGATTGGTATAGGGTACTGTTTTGACTACTGAAAAGAAGAGCCTGGGCATCCAGGAAATCATGGATCTGCTGCCCCACCGTTATCCGTTCCTGATGGTGGATCGTGTAGACGACTACGAGATCAGCGATGAGCGCAAAACCCTGCGCGCCATCAAGAACGTTTCTTTCAACGAGCCGATCTTCCAGGGGCACTTCCCGGCCAAGCCGGTGTTCCCGGGCGTACTGATCCTGGAAGCGATGGCGCAGGCCACCGGTATCCTGGCCTTTACCATGGTGGGCAAGCCGTCCCCCAATGAACTCTATTACTTTGCCTCAATCGACAACGCTCGCTTCAAGCGTCCGGTCGGCCCCGGTGACCAGCTGGTGCTCGACGTGGAGTTCCTGAAAGAGCGTCGCGGTATTGCCAAGTTCACCGGTGTCGCCACCGTCGACGGTGAAGTGGTCTGTACCGCCGAGCTGATGTGCGCCAAACGCGAGGTTTAACACACGTGATCGACCAGACTGCCACCATTCACGATACTGCTATCGTCCATGAGTCTGCCGTGATCGGTAAAGGGGTTGAAATCGGCCCCTTTTCTGTCATCGGCGCCGAGGTAGAAATCGGCGACAACACCTGGGTGGGCTCCCACGTGGTGATCAAGGGCCCGACCAAGATTGGTCGCGGCAACAAGATCTTCCAGCACACCTCCATCGGTGAGGATTGCCAGGACAAGAAGTACGCCGGCGAGCGCACTTTCCTCGAGATTGGCGACAACAACGTCTTTCGCGAGAACTGCACCGTGCACCGTGGCACCATTCAGGACCAGAGCCTGACCAAGGTGGGCAGCGGCAACCTGTTCATGGTCAACGTTCACGTTGCCCACGACTGCATCATCGGTGACAACTGCATTTTCGCCAACAACGCGACCCTGGCGGGCCATGTGGTGATCGGCGATTTCGTGATCTTCGGTGGTCTCTCTGCCATTCACCAGTTCGGTCGCGTCGGTTCCCACGCCTTCGTTGGTGGCTGTGCCGCCCTGAACAAGGATGTGCCGCCCTACGTGATGGCCGCCGGTAACTACGCCAAGCCGTTCGGGGTCAACTCCGAAGGTCTGCGTCGCCGCGGTTTCAGCGCTGAGGCTATCTCTGCCGTCAAGCGTGCCTACAAAGAGATCTTCCGCTCTGGCAAGACCATCGAAGAGGTGCTGCCTGTGCTGATCGAGATGGCGCAAGCCGAGCCGGCCGTCCAGCTCTATGTGGACTTCCTCAAAGACAACGAGCGCGGGATCATCCGTGCCTGATCCGGTTCGTATCGGTATCGTCGCCGGAGAGGTCTCCGGCGACATTCTGGCTGCCGGTCTGGTGCGCGAGCTGCAAGTCCGTTACCCGGACGCGCAGTTCGAAGGGATCGCCGGGCCGCGCATGCAGGCTCTGGGCGTCAAGGCCTTGTTCGAGATGGAAGAGCTCTCCGTCATGGGGATCACCGAGGTGCTGGGCCGTCTGCCGCGCATTCTCAAGGTTCGCCGCGAACTGCTGCGTCACTTTATCGCCAATCCGCCCGATATCTTCATCGGCGTGGATGCACCGGATTTCAATATCGGGGTGGAGCTTAAACTGCACCGCGCCGGTATCAAGACGGTTCACTATGTCAGCCCCTCGGTGTGGGCATGGCGTCAGAACCGCATTCACAAGATCAAGGCGGCCACCGACATGGTGCTCGCCTTCCTGCCGTTCGAGAAAGCGTTCTACGACCGTTTCGAGGCCCCTTGCCGCTTTGTCGGCCACACCATGGCGGATGACATTCCGCTGGTGCCGGATCAGGCTGCCGTGCGTCGCAAGCTGGGTATCGATGCCAACCGCCGCTGGTTGGCGGTACTGCCGGGCAGCCGCACGGCGGAAGTGGGCTTTATGTCCCCTCTGTTTCTCGAAGCGTGCAAACACCTGACGGTGCGCTATCCGGATCTCGGTTTTATCGTGCCGCTGGTCAACCAGAAACGGCGTGAGCAATTCATGGCCATCAAGGCTGAAGTGGCACCGGATCTCGAGATGGTGTTGCTGGAAGGGCAGGGGCGCGAGGCGATGATCGCCGCCGACGTGGTGATGCTCGCCTCCGGTACGGCGGCGCTTGAAGCCATGCTGGTGAAAAAGCCGATGGTGGTGGGTTACAAGCTCAAGCCCTTCAGCTACTGGCTTGCCCAGCGGCTGGTGAAGACTGAATTCGTCTCCCTGCCCAACCTGCTGGCCGGGCGCATGCTGGTGCCGGAACTCATCCAGCACGAGTGCACCCCGGAGAATCTGGTGGAAGATGTGAGCAAGTATTTCGAGCACGACAACAGTGCGCTGGTCAACACCTTCACCGAGCTCCATCAACTCATTCGCTGCAACGCCGATCTGCAGGCTGCCGAGGCGGTAGCCGAGCTGCTAGGCAGATAGCAGTAGTAGGTTCGATTAGCCGCGCTGCGGCGTAATTGGACGATCGCGTCACTGTGTCGCCGAACGCTCACCTAACTAATAGATGCCCAGGGAACGTTCGAATACGCTTCGCTATTCGAACCTACCTTCCTTGTTTTGATTCAAGGCTACAAGATGATGATCGATATTCCTGACGACAAGCTGGTTGCCGGTGTGGACGAAGTGGGCCGTGGCCCGCTGGTGGGTGACGTGGTCACCGCCGCGGTCATTCTCGACCCGGCCAATCCGATTGCAGGGCTGGCTGACTCCAAGAAGCTCTCCGAGAAGAAGCGCCTCGCTCTGTTTGACGAGATCAAGGAGAAGGCGCTGGCCTTCGCCATCGGCCGTGCGACTCCGGAGGAGATCGACGAGCTCAACATCCTGCATGCCACCATGTTGGCGATGCAGCGCGCCGTAGCGGGGCTGAAGGTGACGCCCGAGCTGGTCTTTATCGATGGCAACCGCTGCCCGGCTCTGCCGATGGAGGCGCGTGCCGTGGTCAAGGGCGATAGCCTGGTGGCCGCCATCAGCGCCGCCTCGATCCTCGCCAAGGTGACCCGTGATGCGGAGATGACCGAGCTGGACAGCCGTCACCCCGAGTACGGCTTCGCCCGCCACAAGGGTTATCCGACTGCGGAGCACCTCGCCATTCTGGCTGAGCGCGGCCCGCTGCCGGAGTATCGCAAAAGCTTCAAGCCGGTGCGCCGCGCACTGGGGCTCGAATAATCCATGCTGATCTGTCTGAACGATTTCTGCCTTGGCTGGTTCTGCTTGCGTAATGAGAGGGCATGACGATGGCTGACCCCCGTTTTATCCATTTGCGAGTCCACACCGACTTCTCCATGGTGGATGGACTGCAGAAGATCAATCCCATCGTCGGGGCTGCCGCGGCCGACAACATGCCGGCGATTGCCCTGACCGACCAGATGAACATGTGTGGTCTGGTGCGCTTCTATGGTGCCGCCCACGGCAAGGGGATCAAACCCATCGTCGGTGCCGACTTCTGGGTACAGAGTGACGAGCTTGGCGACGAGCAGTTCCGCCTCA
This sequence comes from Aeromonas jandaei, assembly GCF_037890695.1. Taxonomy (NCBI): domain Bacteria; kingdom Pseudomonadati; phylum Pseudomonadota; class Gammaproteobacteria; order Aeromonadales; family Aeromonadaceae; genus Aeromonas; species Aeromonas jandaei. The sequence continues at coordinate 1,941,341 of NZ_CP149571.1, forward strand.
CCCTGCTTGCCATGGACAACGAGGGCTACCAGAACATCACCCTGCTCATCTCCCGCGGTTATCAGCGCGGCCATGTGCAGGGGCGTCCGGTCATCGACAAGGCCTGGCTTGCCGAACACGCCAAGGGGGTGATCGTCCTCTCCGGCGGGCGCGAGGGGGATGTGGGCAAGTTCCTGCTCAAGGGTAACCGCCAGATGACCGAGCAGTGCGTCGCCTTCTATCAGACCCATTTCCCGGATGCCTATTACCTCGAGCTGCTGCGTACCGGCCGCTCTGACGAGGAGGTCTATCTGCACATGGCGGTGGCCATTGCCACCGAGTTCGAGCTGCCGGTAGTGGCCACCAACGAGGTAGTGTTCCTCAACGCCGATGATTTCGACGCCCACGAGATCCGGGTCGCCATCCATGATGGCTATACCCTGATGGACAAGCGCCGTCCCCGTCGCTACAGCCCGCAGCAGTACCTGCGCAGCCAGGAGGAGATGTGCGAGCTCTTTGCCGACATCCCCGAGGCGCTGGAGAACACGGTGGAGATCGCCAAGCGCTGCAACGTGACGGTGCGTCTCGGCGAATATTTCCTGCCCAACTTCCCGACCGGCGACATGACCACCGAAGATTTTCTGGTGGCCAAATCGAAAGAGGGTCTGGAGGAGCGTCTCGAGTTCCTGTTCCCGGACCCGGCGGTGCGGGCAGAGCGCCGTCCCGAGTATGACGAGCGTCTCGATATCGAGCTGAAAGTAATCAACCAGATGGGCTTCCCGGGTTACTTCCTCATCGTGATGGAGTTTATCCAGTGGTCCAAGGACAACGGCATCCCCGTTGGCCCGGGCCGTGGCTCCGGTGCAGGCTCTCTGGTGGCCTACGCCCTCAAGATTACCGACCTCGACCCGCTGGAATTTGACCTGCTGTTCGAACGTTTCCTCAACCCCGAACGGGTATCCATGCCCGACTTCGACGTCGACTTCTGTATGGATCGACGGGACGAGGTGATCGAGCACGTCTCCGACATGTATGGCCGGGAGGCGGTGTCGCAGATCATCACCTTCGGCAGCATGGCGGCCAAGGCGGTGGTGCGGGACGTGGGCCGGGTGCTGGGCCACGCCTACGGTTTTGTCGATCGCATCTCCAAGCTCATTCCGCCAGATCCCGGCATGACCCTGGCCAAGGCGTTCGAGGCCGAGCCCAAGCTGCCCGAGCTCTACGAGCAGGATGAGGAGGTCAAGGACCTCATCGACATGGCCCGCCGCTTGGAAGGGGTAGTGCGCAATGCCGGTAAACACGCCGGTGGCGTGGTAATCGCGCCCACCAAGATCACCGACTTTGCGCCGCTCTACTGCGATGACGAGGGTCATCACCCGGTCACCCAGTTCGACAAGAACGACGTGGAGTACGCCGGTCTGGTGAAGTTCGACTTCCTCGGTCTGCGCACGCTCACCATCATCGACTGGGCGCTCGGCATGATTAACCCGCGTCTTGCCAAAGAGGGCAAGCCGCCGGTCGACATCGCCGCTATTCCCATCGATGACAAGAAGTCGTTCGATTTGCTGCAGCGCTACGAGACCACAGCGGTATTCCAGCTTGAATCCCGTGGCATGAAGGACCTCATCAAGCGGCTGCAGCCCGACTGTTTCGAAGACATGATCGCACTGGTGGCCCTGTTCCGACCGGGCCCGCTCCAGTCAGGCATGGTGGATAACTTCATCGACCGTAAACACGGTAATGAAGCCATCTCCTATCCGGACGAGAAGTGGCAGCACGAGAGCCTCAAGCCCATCCTTGAGCCCACCTACGGCATCATCCTCTATCAGGAGCAGGTGATGCAGATTGCCCAGACGCTGGCGGGCTATACGCTCGGTGGCGCGGACATGCTGCGCCGGGCGATGGGTAAGAAAAAGCCCGAGGAGATGGCCAAGCAGCGGGCCGGTTTCGAAGAGGGCGCCATCAAGAATGGCGTCGACGGCGAACTGGCGATGAAGATCTTCGATCTGGTGGAGAAGTTTGCGGGCTACGGCTTCAACAAGTCGCACTCCGCCGCCTATGCGCTGGTCTCCTACCAGACCCTCTGGCTCAAGACTCACTTCCCGGCCGAGTTCATGGCGGCGGTCATGACCGCCGATATGGACAACACCGACAAGATCGTGACCCTGGTGGACGAGTGCCAGCGGATGGGGCTGACCGTGATCCCGCCGGACGTCAACACCGGCCGCTATCGCTTCAGCGTCAACGAAGACGGTCACATCGTCTACGGTATCGGCGCGGTGAAGGGGGTGGGTGAAGGGCCCATCGACGCGATTCTGGACGCGCGGGATCGGGACGGCCCGTTCCGCGATCTGTTCGACTTCTGCAACCGGGTCGACATCAAGAAGCTCAACAAGCGGGTGATGGAGAAGCTTATTCTCTCCGGCGCCATGGATCGGCTCGGCCCCCACCGTGCCGCCCTGATGGCGACTCTGGAAGAGGCGATGCGCGCCGCCGAGCAGCATGCCAAGGCGCAGGCGGTGGGGCAGGTCGACATGTTCGGCGTGCTCACCGAGGAGATCGACGACGTCAAGAAGGCGTTCGCCAATGTGCCGCACTGGCCTGACAAGGTGTGGCTGGAGGGGGAGCGAGAAACCCTCGGGCTCTATCTGACCGGTCACCCCATCAACCAGTACAGCGGCGAATTGCGTCGTTATACGTCGGGCCGGTTGTGCGATCTGCATCCTACCTCCCGCGATACGGTGACCACGGCGGCAGGGCTGGTGATTGCCGCCCGCAGCATGGTGACCAAGCGCGGCAACAAGATGGGGATCTTCACTCTGGACGACCGTTCCGGCCGTCTCGATGTGACACTTTTCAGCGAAGCGCTGGAAAAGTACGAAGAGTTGATGCAAAAAGACCGTATTTTGGTGGTTTCTGGACAGGTCAGCTTTGATGACTTCTCCGGTGGCCTTAAAATGTCGGCCCGTGAATTACTGGATATCAACGATGCGAGGGAGCGTTTTGCCAGAGCAATTCGCATCTCCCTTGATGAACAGCGTATCGATGATCGCTTTTTTCCGCGTTTGTGCGAGATTTTGGAGCCCGCCCGTGCCGGAGTCTGTCCGGTTCAGGTAAACTATCGTCGCCCCGGCTCCCGGGTGCGATTGACGCTCGGTACCGAGTGGCGGGTGACGCCCACCGATCAACTGTTAGATGACTTGCGCGTCCTGCTTGGGCGAGAGCGGGTCGAGTTGGTTTTTGATTAGAGGTTCTAAGGCCCTATGAGTCTTTTTCTGGATTTTGAACAGCCGATTGCCGAGTTGCAGGCGCAGATTGATGAACTCAAGCATGTGAGTGAAGGCAATCGTGCCGTGGATCTTAAAGACGAGATCCATCGGCTGGAGAAGAAAAACGAAGAGCTGACCAAGAAGATCTTCGGTGATCTGGGTGCCTGGCAGGTATCCCAGATGGCGCGTCATCCCCAGCGCCCTTATACCCTCGACTACCTCGAGCACATCTTCACCGATTTTGACGAGCTGGCTGGCGATCGCGCCTATGCCGACGACAAGGCCATCGTGGGCGGTATCGCCCGTCTCGACGGCGAGCCGGTGATGGTGATTGGTCACCAGAAGGGTCGCGAGACCAAGGAGAAGATCAAGCGCAACTTTGGCATGCCGCGCCCGGAAGGGTATCGCAAGGCCCTGCGCCTGATGGAGATGGCTGAACGCTTCAAGATGCCGATCATCACCTTTATCGACACTCCGGGCGCCTACCCGGGCGTGGGTGCCGAGGAGCGTGGCCAGTCCGAAGCGATTGCCCGCAACCTGAAGGTGATGGCCGGTCTGACCGTGCCGGTAGTCTGCACCGTGATCGGTGAAGGCGGCTCTGGCGGCGCACTGGCTATCGGCGTGGGCGACCGCGTCAACATGCTGCAGTACTCCACTTATTCCGTCATCTCGCCGGAAGGGTGTGCTTCCATCCTGTGGAAGAGTGCCGACAAGGCCTCCGTAGCGGCCGATGCGATGGGGATCACTGCCCAGCGCCTGAAAGAGCTCAAGCTCATCGACTCCATCGTCGAGGAGCCGCTTGGCGGCGCTCACCGCGATGTCGCCAAGATGGCCAAAAACCTCAAGGCGCGCATCAAGCAGGATCTGGATGCCCTGCGTCCGCTCGATAGCGAGCAGCTGCTGGAGCTGCGTTACCAGCGTCTGCTGGGCTACGGCTACTGCTAAGTCCACTTGCTCTGCATCAAGCCCCCGTCGATACGGGGGCTTTTGTTTTATGGCCCTTTAACACGATGTCAGGCGTGTTTCTGAGCACTGGTTGGAGGCAACAAAAAAGCGCCCCGGGTGAGCGGGGCGCTTTTACCAAGATTGACTCGATTACAGCTCAATCTCGTCGGTCAGACCTTCATAGGCGATATCGATTGATTGCAGCTCCTTCTGCAGGCGGTGCTTGTCTTTCAACGCCTCAATCTCGCGCCATTTGCGTTTTTTTCCCGTTGTCCCGCGGCTACGTGAACCGAGCTCAACTACCTCGTCATAATCGAAGTTGAACATTTCCATGGCTCCCTCCTTGGTTTTTATCGTTTTCACCATCCGTATAACATAACGAGGTTGAAAATAAAACGTTTTCGTTACAGCTCTATGACCGTGCTAAAAGTCGGGTACAAAAAAACCGGGCTCCCCTGAGGGAGCCCGGTTTTTAGTAGAAAAATTAACCGATTACAGGCGGCCTGCCAGCATGGTTTCCAGCTTGCCCTGGTCGATGGCAAACATGCGGATACCTTCGCCCAGCTTCTCGTGAGCCATGGCGTCCTGGTTCAGTTCCCAGCGGAATTCGGCCTCGGTCATCGGGGTCGGTTTCGCTTTGCGCTCGCCGGTGTAGTCCAGCTTGCGTACCACAGCGCCTTCAGCCTTGCTCAACTCTTCCAGCAGGGCCGGGCCAATGGTCAGACGGTCGCAGCCTGCCAGCTCCAGGATCTCGCCGGTGTTGCGGAAGCTGGCGCCCATGACTACGGTCGGGTAGTCGTGCTGCTTGTAGTAGTTGTAGATGGAGGTAACGGAGACCACGCCCGGATCTTCGCTGGCAGTGTAATCACGGCCATTTTTGGCTTTGTACCAGTCGAGGATGCGGCCCACGAACGGGGAGATCAGGAAGGCGCCGGCTTCGGCACAGGCGCGGGCCTGGGCGAAGGAGAACAGCAGGGTCAGGTTGCACTGGATACCCTCTTTCTCCAGCACCTCGGCGGCACGGATCCCTTCCCAGGTGGAAGCCAGTTTGATCAGGATGCGGTCGTTGCTGATGCCGGCTTCGTTGTAGAGACGGATCAGTTTGCGGGCCTTGGCGATGCTGGCGTCGGTATCGAAGGAGAGGCGGGCATCCACTTCGGTGGAGATACGGCCCGGAACGATCTTCAGCACTTCCAGACCGATGTTGACTGCCAGCTTGTCGCCCGCGTCGATGATTTGCTGTGCCTTGTCCTGGCTCTGGGATTTGGCCCACTTGATGGCGTCTTCGATCAGCGGTGCGTACTCGGGGATCTCGGAGGCTTTCAGAACCAGAGAGGGGTTGGTGGTGGCATCGATGGGCTGATAGCGTTTGATCGCTTCGATATCGCCGGTGTCGGCAACAACAGTGGTCAGGGCTTTCAGCTGGGTTAATTTATCGGCCATAGCGAATGTCATCTCTTAATGAGGGAGTAATCCCTGGGTTGCGGGCTTGAGACGGTGGTTCTGAAATAAAATTACAGGATCTTGATGCCTCAGGCTCAGAAAAGCGCGATGGGTATGACCCATCATCATTGCCTGCCTAATTAATACTTATGTGGTGCTTCCTGCAATAGGGGCACTTGGCTGTTAAATATTCAGACTGTTGAGATATTCCGTTTTAATGTGCAAAACATACTGATTAATAAGGTTTTTTTATATTTTCGGCAGAGCGTTTCCGGTTTGCGGCCAAGCCATTTTTTTTAGCCAATATTCATATTTGCGTGGCCGATCACATAAATTCTTGAGTTGCATACTTGAAATTTTCTTACAGCGAAAACGTTTTGCGAAATATCCCCTCTTGAAAGCCGTTTCATGCAAGCGTTTGCCTGTTTCTGACGGAGGGAAATAGGCCGGCAGAAAAATACTCCTATGGAGCTATATTCGCGTTTGTCTGATTAAATTATTGGATTTGTTGAAAGTTTGCGATTTAAATGGAGCTTTAGTGGCGTTTTCCGTTCGTTTTTTGTGTCCAGAGTGATCGGGATCACTATTCCGGACTCTTCCGCTGTGCTAGATTCCGCCCCTTTAGCGACACGATAATTAAACAACAGACAGAAAGCGGCCTGTGTACGCAGATTTGCACTGGCCATGGATGTGAATAACAACGAGAGAATTATGGACACCTTGATTGCGATGCTAAACGACCTGATGTGGGGAGCCGTGCTCATCTACCTGCTCATCGGGGTCGGTATCTTCTTCACCTTCCGCCTGGGTTTTATCCAGATCCGCCACTTCGGCCACATGTTCTCCGTGCTGAAAAACAGCCGCAAATCGGACAACGCCGGCATCTCCTCCTTCCAGGCACTCTGCACCAGCCTCGCAGCCCGGGTCGGCACCGGCAATCTGGCCGGTGTGGCCGTCGCCATCTATCTGGGTGGCCCCGGCGCCATCTTCTGGATGTGGCTGATCGCCTTTATCGGTATGTCGACCGCCTTCGTCGAAAGCACTCTGGCCCAGCTCTACAAGGTCAAGGATGAGGATGGCAACTACCGTGGCGGTCCTGCCTACTACATGGAGAAGGGGCTTGGCATGCGCTGGATGGGGGTGCTCTTTTCGCTCTGCCTCATCCTGGCGTTTGGTCTGGTGTTCAACGCGGTGCAGGCCAACTCCATCAGTCTGGCGATGAAGGTGGCCTTCGGTATTCCTGACTGGGTCAGCGGTCTGGCGCTGGTGCTGCTCTCCGGCCTCATCATCTTCGGCGGCATTCGCGGCATCGCCCGTTTTGCCGAGCTGGTGGTGCCCTTTATGGCGTTGGCCTACATCCTGCTGGCGTTGGTCATCGTTGCCATGAACATCAGCGAGCTGCCCCACGTGATGATGCTGATCTTCAAATCCGCCTTCGGCATTGAACAGGCGGGTTCGGGAGCGCTCGGCTATGCCATCTCCCAGGCGATGATCAACGGCATCAAGCGCGGTCTCTTCTCCAACGAGGCGGGCATGGGCTCGGCTCCCAACGCAGCAGCCACTGCCACCCCCTATCCGCCGCACCCGGCCTCACAGGGTTATGTGCAGATGCTGGGGGTCTTTATGGACACCATCATCATCTGCACCTGTACCGCAGCTATCATCCTGATGTCAGGTCAGTTTGAGCCGGGCTCCGGTGTGACCGGGGTGGAGCTGACCCAGCGTGCGCTCTCCTCCCAGATTGGTCATGGCGGCAATATCTTCATTGCGGCGGCCATCTTCTTCTTCGCCTTCACCTCCATCGTTGCGAACTACTCCTATGCCGAGACCAACCTGGTGTTCCTCGAGCACAACCACAAGGGCGGCCTGATGCTGTTCCGGATGTTTGTGCTGGGGATGGTGATGTTCGGCTCGGTAGGAGAGTTGCCGACCGTCTGGGCGATGGCGGATGTCTCCATGGGGTTGATGGCCATCGTTAACCTGGTGGCCATCCTGCTGCTCTCCGGCGTCGCCATCAAGCTGGCGAAGGATTACAACGACCAGCTCAGGCTGGGCAAGGTGCCTACCTTTGATGCCAACAAGTATCCCGAGATCCGCTCCCAGCTGGAAGAGGGTATCTGGGATAATCCCGTCAAAAAGTAATCCGTGTTGCATGATGTGCAAGAGAGGGGAGCCGGTGGCTCCCCTCTCTTTTTATGCCTTGTGTGATGCGCTTATGGCTGGCGATCCCAGCTCTGGCAAATCTGGTGCACTCGCCGTGTCAGCTGTCGCTGGCAGCGTTTCTGCTGATGGGCGGTGAGCGGCCCGTAACGCCAACGCCGGTAGAGCCAGGCCGCCTGCAGCAAGGGGCGGGATAGAGCGGGACGCAGCGTTGCCAGTCGTTCACACCACTGGCCCAGCGTCTCGCCCGCTTGCACTGTGCAGCCGGCCGCTGTTCCCCGACGCAGCAGTGGCTGCCAGATCCGCAGGGGGGCGGGTTCGCGGGCAGGCCAGAGGAGCGGCAGGCTGACCATCAGAGCGACCAGCAGCAAACTGAGCAGGATAAGCCAGGGGGTCTGCCCGGCCAGCGATGGCCAGCGCAGCGCAACCTGTTGCCAGAGCTGGTCGGCATCGTGTCCCAATACCCACCGGCTCCACTGGTAGTCGAGATTGTTGCCCCACCAACGCAACTGGTTGAGCAGGGCCCAGCTGCGATAGCGCTGCAAAGAGAGGGGGTCGGCGGCGGCAAACTGCTCGCCGAGCGCCTGCGCCATATTGCCCTCGATACGCTCCGGTGCGACGACTGCGGTCGGGTCGATGCGCTGCCAATGCTGCTGCCGGTCGAGATACTCCACCCAAGCGTGGGCATCGAACTGGCGGACTGCCAGATAGCTGCCTTGCGGGTTCCACTCGCCACCGAGATAGCCGGTCACCAGTCGTGCCGGAATACCAGCTGCCCGCAGCACAAAGGCAGTTGCCATTGCGTAGTGGCCACAAAATCCCCGCCGGGTATCGAACAGGAAATCGTCCACCCCATCCGGGCCAAGCCGCGGTGGCGTCAGAGTATAGGCGTAAGGCTGGCTGCGAAATCGGGTCATCAGGGCGCCGACCAGCGCGCTCGGTTCGGGATAATGGATGGCAAGCTCCCGGGCATAGGCCCGCGCCTGCGGATTGCCCTCGGCAGGTAGCTGGAGGTTGCGCTGCCGTTCACGCTCTGTCGCGTCGGGGAGAGTCGCTGTGCTTGCCCGATAGCGGATGGCCAGCTCGTTGCTCCCCTGCCGGTAGAGAGTCGCGATCGGAGTGGCTTGTACCGGCCCCGCCACCACACGGGGCGCCGTCATGGCGAAGGCCCAGCGATGGCGCTGTGGCTCTGCGAGCACTTCATAGCTCCCCGCGGGCAGCGGGCTATCTGATAGCGTGGATGTCACGTTCAGCAAGGGGACTGTTTGCTGCCATCTCTTCACCTCGGTGCTCAGTTGCCAGCGCCGTCCGTCAAAATACTCCTGCCGCATGACCGGAAAGTAGCGCTCGTACTGCGGCGGCGGGCCATCGGCAAAGGTGACGCGAAACACCAGCTCGGAGGAGCTGACCAGCTCGTTGATGTCGCCAGGGGCCACCTCTTCCGAGAGGCCTGTCAGGGCTCGGGTTGCGGTCGGCATCTGCCAGAGTGGTGGCAACCTTGGCAGCACGATAAAGAGGGTCAGCAGCAGGGGAAGGGCGAGCAGCAGGGCGCCGCCCGCGCTGCGCCATGGGTGCTTTTGTTGTGGGGCCGCGGCATTGACCAGTGCAGTGACCGCCAGCCAGAGCGAGAGTGCCAGCAACAGCGCCCAGCCGATGCTCTGGCGCTGCACCAGTGCCAGCGCAATCAGAAAGAAGGCGAGCAGCAGCACCTGTTCGACATCCCGATCGCGCCGGACCTCGATGAGCTTGAGGCTGTAGCCGAGCCAGAGCAGGTTGACCAGCGCGGGCAGGGTGCCCAATCCCCGCCACTGCAGCAGGAGCATCAGCAAACAGCCGATGGCCAGTATCGCCAGCACTCGTGCCGGTGGAGGCCGCCATCCGCGCCACAGCATCATGGCGCGGGTAAACAGGGTGATGGCGCCCACCGCCATGACCCATAGCTGTAGCTGGGGCCAGAGTGCGGCAATGATCAGCAGCTGTTGCAGGGCGATGAGGGGCAGCAGGCGCCGGTTATCGAGCAGCATCCGTTCTGCCCTCGTCTGCCGGGTTATCCAGTTGCGCCAGTGCCAGCAGGCAGCGCTGCACAAATGCGGGGCCGCTATCAGGCCCCAACGTCTCCCGGGCCAGCGTCAGGGAGAAGGGAAGCCCCTGTTTGCCATAGTTGCAGCACCACCAGGCGAGTACCGCCAACCGCTGCTCCAGATCGCCGCCTGCTACCCGCGACAGACTGAGATGGCGGCCAGCCCGATGCGGCTCACAAAACTGTTTGCTCAGCAGGCCGCGCCCCTGAGCCAGCTGTTTCCAGGCGATCCGGCTCATGGCTTCGCCCTGCTGGTGGGCCCGCAAGGTATCAAAGTCGCCAATGGCGGCTGGCAACATATCCCCCTGCTGTTCGTCGGCTGTGGTGCTCTCACCTTCCCGCAGCGGGCCATAGACAGCCTTGGGGTAGACCCACCCTTCCAGTTGCAGATCCGGCAACGACCAGCAGCGAAAGAGGCCGAGGGGATAGCGGCTCTCGACTTTTAGCCGGCCAAGGAGGAGGCGACCGCGGCGCAGACCCGTGACCGGCAACAGCAGGTCGAGGGGCGTGGAGCCTATCTCGGCCTGCCAGAGCGCGCCATCACCCAGGGTAAACTGAACGCCGTAGATCGGGCGCGGGCTCTGAACCCGTATTCTGATGGAGAGCTGGCTGCCCGCCTCGCCGGTGATGGTGGGCCCTCCCATCAAGGCCAGACCCTGCAAGTTGCGATGGGTGAGCCACATGGCCGTCATAAACAGGCTGCCGAGGCAGTAGGCGACCAGCAGCACCAGATTGTTCTGGTAGTTGGTGCCGAGCAGGTAGATGGCGAGCAGTACCAGCAGATAGAGCAACCCCATGCGGGTGGGCAGGATGAAGAGGCTGCGCGGCCCCAGCGTGATCTGGCGTGACGGGGGGATGCGGCGATCAAGCCAGCGCAGCTGCCAGCGATCCCTTAGCCGGCGCCAGTCAGTCATGGCCGATCCGGATCGACGCTGGCCAGCAGCCGCTGGCTCAGGGGGCAGGCTTCGCCGTGCTGCACGCCAAAGCTGCCCCGCAGCCGATGCTCCGCCACATAGGGAAAGATCGCCTGCACATCCTCCACTGTGACGAAGCGTCGTCCGGCCACCAGCGCCCAGGCCCGGCTCACCGCCAGCAGGGTCTGGGCCGCACGGGGGGAGAGGGGCTGTGGCAGCTCGCCATCAAAACGGCTCTGCTGTACCAGTGCCAGCAGGTAGTCGAGGGTGGCATCCGAGAGATGAATGGCCTCGGCTTCGGCTTGCAACAGGGCCAGGGCATCGGCGTCCAGCAGGCAGGGGAGAGGCTGGCTCAGCTGCTGGCCGCGCAGCAGTCTGCGCTCCGCCTCGCGAGGAGGGAAACCGAGTGAAAGCCGCACGGCAAACCGGTCGAGCTGGGATTCGGGCAGGGGATAGGTGCCCGCCTGATCGGCCGGGTTCTGGGTGGCGATGACGAAAAATGGAGTGGGGAGGGGATGGGTATGCCCCTCGATGCTTACCTTCTGCTCGGCCATCGCCTCCAGCAGCGCGCTCTGCACCTTGGGGCTGGCGCGGTTGATCTCGTCGGCCAGCAGCACCTGGGTGAAGATGGGGCCGGGGTGAAAGGTGAAGTGCTGCTGGCGGGGATCAAAGATCTGCAGGCCCAGCAAATCGGCGGGTAGCAGATCGGCGGTAAACTGCATCCGGCGGCAGCTCAGTCCCAATACCTGTGCCAGCGCCTGAGCCAGAGTGGTCTTGCCCATGCCGGGCAGATCCTCGATCAGCAGGTGGCCACGGGCCAGCAGGGTGACCAGTGCAACCTTGAGCTGCAGCGGTTTACCCAGAATCACCTGTTCCAGCGCTGTCAGCACCGCCGTGATCTGTTCCTGTGATTTCACTACTCCTCCCGCTTTCGGCTTGTCCGTATCTTGCTTCTCTTTTTTGGCACCTACAGCTTATACGCCAGTCGCTCAGGGCGGGCTCAGTACGCCGTAAAACCATTGAAATGGCCCGTTTTTTCAATGACTTCACATCGACTTCACCGTTGTTCACGCTCAGCTCACCAAGTTTCCTTATGATGCACTTCTCAACTCACCACAAGACAGATGTCATGAAACAACCAACAACTCTTTCGCGGTTGGCGCTGGGTTCCCTGCTGATCTCTGCATTCGCTTCTGCTGCACAGGATGCTCCTCTCACCGCCATCGTGGACGGCGCCATTCAACCCGTGCTCAAGGAGTACCGGATCCCGGGAATGGCGGTTGCCGTACTGAAAGATGGCAAGGCCCACTATTTCAACTATGGTGTTGCCAACCGGGAGAGCGGTCAGCGCGTCAGCGAGCAGACCCTGTTTGAAATCGGCTCGGTCAGCAAGACCCTGACCGCGACCCTCGGTGCCTACGCCGTGGTCAAGGGGGGCTTCAAGCTGGATGACAAGGTGAGCCAGCACGCAGCCTGGCTGAAAGGCTCTGCCTTTGATGGTGTGACCATGGCCGATCTTGCCACCTACAGTGCTGGCGGCTTGCCCCTGCAGTTCCCCGATGCGGTCGACTCGGCAGAGAAGATGCAAGCCTACTACCGCCAGTGGACGCCGCTCTTTGCCGCCGGTACCCAGCGGGAGTACTCCAACCCCAGCATAGGTCTGTTCGGCTATCTGGCTGCGAGCTCTCTGGGCCAACCCTTCGAGCAGCTGATGAGCCAGACCCTGTTGCCGGGGCTCGGCCTTGCCCACACCTACCTCAAGGTGCCTGCGGCAGCCATGGGCGATTACGCCTACGGCTATGCCAAAGAGGAGAAACCGATCCGGGTCAATCCGGGAGTGCTGGCGGACGAGGCCTATGGCATCAAGACCAGCTCGGCGGATTTCATCAAGTTTGTCGAGGCCAACATGACCAAATGCGGTGACGCAACCATGCAGCAGGCCATTGCCATGACTCATACCGGTTTCTTCTCGGTAGGAGGGATGACTCAGGGGCTGGGCTGGGAGAGTTATGCCTATCCCGTCACCGAGCAGGCGCTGCTGGCGGGCAACTCGCCGGCAGTGAGCTACAAGGCCAATCCGGTGGAACGCTTTGCCGCGCCCAAAGATATGGGGGAGCAGCGGCTCTACAACAAGACGGGATCGACCAACGGCTTTGGTGCCTATGTCGCCTTTGTCCCGGCCAAGGGGATTGGCATCGTCATGCTGGCCAACCGCAACTATCCCAACGATGCCCGGATCAAGGCGGCCTACGCCATTTTGAGCAAGCTGGCCGACTAATCACGGAGGCAGCGTTTTACCGCAAGCGAGTGCGCCGGGATTGCCCGGCGCACTTTTTATCGCATTTATTTTTACTCAGCTCACGGTGCTCTTCTGCCTGGCGGTTTGTTCATCCAGTTGCCTTAATCGCACATCGGTAGAAACAATATTTCCAATTTGGAATGTATCGATCGCCATCTCTTCACTAGGTGTGGTGGTAGCTCCCCCCTATAGTGCTCCGCATATTCACCCGCTTGCCTGCTGTTTGCCGCGCTTTTGGCAGAACAGGGGCCAGATTTCTGCTACGGAGCCTCCATGAGAACTTTTCTGCTGTGCGCCTTCCTGATGATCATCCTCTATCCGGTCGGCATCGATCTCTATCTGGTCGCCGTCCCCCGGATTGCCGAGAGCCTGCAGGCCAATGAGGCGCAGATCCACACCGCCTTCTCCATCTACCTCTTTGGCATGGCCGCGACAGTCCTGTTGGGGGGTATGATTGCCGATCGTTATGGTCGTCGCCCCGTGGTGCTGGGCGGTGCCATCATTTTTCTTGCCGCCTCGCTGGTGGCTGCCAACGCGACCGATGTCATTCACTTCTATCTGGGCCGTTTCTGGCAGGGTGTCGGGGCGGGATCGCTCTATATCATGACTTTTACCGTGTTGCGGGATGTGTTGAACAAGGAGCGGTTGGCAATGGCGCTCTCCATGATCAACGGGGTTATCTGCGTTATCCCGGTGCTGGCTCCGGTGCTTGGTTATCTGATCCTCTCCCGCTTTGCATGGCAGGGGATCTTCGTGGTGATGGCGCTGGTCGCGGCCCTCACCGGGCTGGTCAATATGGTGTTGCTGAAGGAGACCCGCCCGGCGAGTTCCGCAGTCAGTGATAGCCGTCTGCCGTTCGAGTTGCTGCGCTCTGCACGCTTTATGTTGCTCTCTCTGCTGACCAGCGCCAGTGTGACGGCCATTCTGGTCTACGTCAGCGTCTCTCCCCTGATCCTGATGCAGGAGCTGGGCTTCTCTCCCGAGCAGTACTCCGTCGTCATGATGGTGATGGCCGGGGTGAGCATGTCCACCTCTTTTCTGATGCCCCTGCTGCTGCGCCTGCTTGGCAAGCAGCGGATGCTGGCGGTATCTCATCTGGCCTATCTGCTGGCGGCGCTTCTGCTGCTGGGCAGCTTGCTGCAGGAGAATGATGTTCGCCTGTTGCTGACCGCTTTTGCGCTGGTCTGTGTCGGGTTCTCCTGCGGTTTCGGGGTGGCCATGGGTGAAGCGCTGGATGGTTGTCAGCACAACGTGGCATTCGCCAGCGCGGTGCTCTGCGTCATGCAGATTAGTCTCTCCGGTCTCTACATCTGGTTGATGGGGCAGCTCGGCTTTACCCCGTCCGGCATGCTGTTCTACTCCCTGTTATTGACTCTGCTCAGTTATCTCGCCGTCAAAGGGTTGGTACCATGGTTTGCCGTTCGCGAAGCGCAGTCGCGAGGATAAGCGTCGATGAGGAGAGATATGCGTACGCTGAGTGAGCTCGATCTGAATCTGTTGATAGTGTTCAAGTATTTGATGCAGGAGCGCAGTGTGGCCGGTGCCGCCAAGCGCCTCTGTGTCACTCCATCGGCAGTGAGCAAGGCGCTGGCCAAGCTGAGAGAGTGGTTTGACGATCCCCTCTTCGTGCGGGTTCGGCAGGGGTTGCAGCCGACCAACCTCTCGTTGACCCTGGAGGAGGAGCTCAAGGTCTGGTATCAGCTGACCGACAGCATCACTTCGCTCAACAGCGAGGCGATCCCGGATGGTGCCCAATTCAGCCTGGTGATGGAGTCCCCCTTCTACATCAGCTTCCTGAGCGATTTGCCGATGACCATCTACGAGAAGTATCCCAACTCGGTAGTCAGGATGCTGGGCTGGGATCACCACTCCCTCAACGATATCGTCAACGGCGATGCCGACCTCGGTTTCTGTGCCCGGGAGACCTATGCCCGTTCGCATGCCAAGGTGAACCGGCTGCCCTATTACATCGATCACGAGGTGCTGTTCTGCGATCGGCCCGTGGCTTTCCTGCGCAAGGATCACCCCCTGCTCCAGCAGAAGTGGTCGCTGGAGAACTTTCTGGCCAGTCCCCAGGTCAGCATGGTGTGGGAGGCTAACGATACCTGGGCACTCGACAATCTGCTGGATGAGGAGGGGCTGCAGCGGGAGGTACCCATCATGGTCTCCAGCTTTGAACAGGCGCTGCACATTGCCGCCCAGTCGAGTCACGAGCTGATCGCGGTAGCCCCCTCCTATTGCGGTGGCTATGCGGCCAGACACCATGACAACTTGATCGCCATGCCGTTGCCGCTGCCGGAGAAGCTCTATCAGCAGTTGGAGATCGCTTTTATCCTGCTGTGGCACAAGCGGCACAATCAGGATGCCAAGGTTATGTGGTTGCGCAACGAAATACGGCGGCTCTATAACCGGGAGTCGGGACAATAATCGGCTCTATCGAACGGAGCCAAGGGCTGCGAGGTGACGAGCTGTTTGAGAACCAGGGAGGGTTTTCCATCAGCCGGATATTAGCGTCAGGGAACAAATCGATAACATCATTTCCAAAATGGAATTTTTCGACTTCTGTTTTTTCTATAGACGACCTGATTCTGTTTGTCACATACTGCCAAAAATAATAATGGCTTTTTATCTCATCGGGGAAAATCTGATGCAGATATAAAACCTCTAATAAAAAATACCAATAAACTGGCTTGCTTCGTCACTACTACCCTGCTTTTACATCCGGATGTTTTGCCTATGGCTCGCTATTGATAAATAGCGCCATTATTTAGTGTATTTTCATGACTTTCTGATATGTCATATCTACTCTGTTGCTGAGAGTGGGTTTTATATGACTATTGGAGTCCTCACTTATATCCTGACGAAATCTGATAAGGCAATGTAAATGATGAATGGCAAAGCTTGCATTATCGTTTTACTGACAGTGTTGAATTGTGGCTGTGCCAAACAGGTCATTGATATCAACGCATCACATATACATGATCTTGGCAAAGACAAGAACATGTCCTCAAAAGATATAACCAACCATTTTTTCTTTGCGGATATCGATGTCGGTTTGAATGACAAGATTGATGCCGCCTCTATCTGCAATGGTGTTGAGAATGTTGTCAAAGTCGAAACAAAAGTCGGCTTTCTTGACACTTTGTTAAGTGGTATGACGGGCGGGTTTTATACACCACGCTCGGCCAGAGTTTATTGCGCAGTATAAAAACAAAGGAGATATCAGGTGAGTCGACGGAATAATCTAGTATTGGCGAACGTATGTCTGGTCGCTCTTTACGGGTGCGGTGGAGGCTCTGATGAACAGAGTTCCGTAGTTAAGCAGAGTGGTCCGGCACCTCATGTGCAACTGACAGGTGTTAAAAATAATTCAGCACTCACAATGGCTCCGCGTAAAACTGATCATGTGCTCTATCGTTCCAGTCTTGCGAGGAATGATAGTCGCAGTGGAGAAACTGGATTTGTATTAAATTATATTCCCACTGTTATTAATGGACCGCAGTGGCATATTTGGGTTGATGATGACTCAACATCAACGGTATGGAGTATAAAGAAATCACCTGCCAAAGACACCTCTCTGCCAGAGTCAGTTATTCACCGCGTAAGTGTGACGATTGGCTCACCCACACTTTTAGCTGACAAAAGTGAAAGTGTTGCCGATGATAACAAAGTTAAAATACTTGATGATATCAGCCACTCTGTAAAAACACTGGACCTGTCCAGTGCCGGAACATCAATGTATCCCAACTGGTCTGGTAAAATGGCGTTAACCCAGATAAATACCCGTCATGTTGATACTGCTTCCTGGCATAAAAATAATGGACTTGGCACCGATATGTTGGGCAATGTGGAGACAACGCGCAACGGTGACAAAATCAGTATATCGATGGAGCTCCCTGCTGCGGGATGTACCTTGCTGGGGGAGGGGAAACCCTCGAACAGTATCAGAAAATTTGAACGATTTACTATTACCGGCTTTGATAAATGTGCATTTGACCCGGCAAGAGGATCAAACTGGACTCCGCGCGATTATCTCAATACCGGGGGATTGGCCAAAGCCAACAAGGATGGTGAGGTCGCTTATGCCACGACGTTTAAAAACGAGAGTGGGGCAGAGATGTTGATGGTTGGCTTCCCGGCTCTGGATGGCGTCATGTTCATGATGCAAAAGAGCTAGGAGAAAAGCAGGGGGACATGATTGTATTGGCGTAGATGGCTCGGCTTTTGCCGTTATCAGCCCTTGCTTGTCAGCCGGGGTTACCTCCGTGATGACCATCGGGTTGGCGGGTCGATACCATGCAAAAGCGGCCACCTTTGAACGTCTGACGAGAAGATAAATGCGCACACTGAGTGAACTTGATCTGAATCTGCTGGTGGTATTCAAGTACCTCATGGCTGAGCGGAGTGTTGCCGGGGCTGCTACACAGCTGAGTGTGAGCCCTTCTACCGTAAGCAAGGCGTTGGCCAAGCTGCGGGAGTGGTTTGGCGACCCGCTTTTTGTGCGCGGCCGCAAGGAGTTGCAGCCCACCAATCTGGCATTGACGCTGGATGAAGAACTGAAAGTCTGGTTCCCGCTGACCGAGCGTATCGCTGCGCTAAACAGTGATGCGATCCCAGATGGGGCAAGGTTCACGCTGGTGATGCAGTCGCCTTTCTACAACAGCTTGTTGAACGATTTGCCCATGATGATCCACGAGAAGTATCCCAACTCGGTGGTCAAGATGCTGGGGTGGAATCGCAACTCGCTCAGCGATATCGTCAACGGCGATGCCGAGCTTGGGGTCTGTGTGCGCGAGAGTTATAGCCGCTCCCAGCTCAAGCTCAGCAATTTGCCCTATTACATTGATCATGAGGTGCTCTTCTGCGACAGACCCGTGGTCTTCTTGCGTCAGGATCATCCTCTGCTTCGCCAGCCCTGGTCGCTGGAGAACTTTCTGGAGTGCCCTCATAGCAGCGTAGTGCTGGAGGTTCTGGAGACCTGGGGGCTGGATCTGCTGCTGGAAGATGAGGGGATGGCCCGCAAGGTCCCCGTGATGGTCTCGAGTTTCGAGCAGTCACTGCATATCGCTTCCCAGCCCGACAACGATCTGATTGCGGTGGCGCCCTCCTATTGCGCCGGACACGCGGCCAAATATCATCCCAACCTCATTACCATGCCACTGCCGCTGCCCGAGGAGCTTTACCAGCAGTTGGAGCTGACCTTTATTCTGCTCTGGCACAAGCGCCACAATCAGGATGCCAAGGTCATATGGCTGCTGAACGAGATCCGGCGGCTCTATCACCGGGAATCAAGGACGGCTGCCATCTGAAAAAGCCGGAGCATAGTGCTCCGGCTTTTTTATTTCATACGGGATGGTCTGGTCGTACAGTGAGGTTCGTGTGAGGACTTTCAAAGCACATGTCAGAGGAAAAATCACGTCTCAGGTGACCCTTGATGCAAGAGAAATAGTAATTCAGTTTCATTAGAAAATGTCATGATTGTTAGATTTTAAAGTGTGATCGACTAGCAAGTTCATTAGTTTCCAGTGACATAGCATAGCTCACCTTGGAATGACGGGGCTGGATTCATCTCCCTATTTCAATTTGCGACCCCTCTGGTGAGCCCGTGTCGCCCCTTGTCTGGTCAACCATTGTGAAATGCCGAGATGAAGGCCTGCTTTCATCTCACTGCCTGCTTTTATCTGGTGCAATCCGGAGTAGCTGGCTGGGCTTGCCACCGGATATTTCACTGATGGTGACCATCGCTATCTGAATAACAACAAGCAGCAATAGAGGCAGGTTAATGAATATGCATCCAGCAACAGCACCGACCGGGTTGTTACAACAGCCCAAACCCTTCTTCATGATATTTTTTGTCGAACTCTGGGAGCGCTTCGGTTATTACGGCGTGCAGGGAATTCTGGCGGTTTTCTTTGTACAGCAGCTGGGCTTTTCCCAAGAGCAGTCGTTTATCACCTTCGGCGCCTTCTCGGCGCTGGTATATGGCCTTATTTCGATTGGTGGTTATGTTGGCGACCATATTCTCGGCACCAAGCGCACCATGGTGCTGGGGGCGGTTGTACTGGTTATCGGCTATTTTATGACCGGCATGTCGATTTACAATCCTGACCTGATTTTCTATGCGCTCGGTACCATCGCGGTCGGCAACTGCCTGTTCAAGGCCAACCCGGCCAGTCTGCTCTCCAAATGTTATGCCCCGAAGGATCCGCGGCTGGATGGTGCTTTTACCCTCTTCTACATGTCGATCAATATCGGCTCGCTCATCTCCCTGTCGCTGGCTCCGGTCATTGCCGATCACTACGGCTATACCGTCACCTACAACCTCTGCGGTGTCGGGCTGGTGATTGCGCTGCTCACCTTCTTTGCCTGCCGCAATATGGTGAAAGATATCGGCTCCGAGCCGGATCATCTGCCCCTCAACTACGGTAAGTTGCTGATGGTATTGGCTGGCTCGGTGGTCATGGTCTTCTTCTGTGCCTGGTTGATGCACCACGTGGTGATCGCCAACATGGTGCTGATGACGGTGACTATCGCCGTGGTAATTGTCTTTTTTCGCGAGGCGTTCAAGCTCGACCCCCTGGGTCGCAACAAGATGTATGTGGCCTTCGTGCTGATGCTGGAGGCGGTGCTCTTCTATGTGCTGTACGCCCAGATGCCGACTTCACTGAACTTCTTTGCCATCAACAACATGCATCACGAGATGCTGGGCATGAGCGTCAACCCGGTCAGCTTCCAGGCGCTCAACCCCTTCTGGGTGGTGGTGGGTAGCCCGGTGCTGGCGGTGATCTATACCCGGATGGGCAGCAAGGGGCGGGATCTCACCATGCCGCTCAAATTTACCCTCGGGATGTTCTTTTGCTCGCTCGGTTTCCTGACTGCCGCTGCTTCCGGCTGGTGGTTTGCCGATGAGCAGGGGCTCACCTCGCCCTGGTTTATGGTGCTTATTTACCTGTTCCAGAGCATCGGCGAGCTGATGATCAGTGCGCTGGGTCTGGCCATGGTGGCAGCGCTGGTGCCGCAACGCCTGATGGGCTTTATCCTCGGGATGTGGTTCCTGACCCAGGCGATGGCATCGCTGCTCGGGGGCTATGTCGCCACCTTCACCGCCGTACCGCAAGGGGTTACGGATCCGCTGCTGACTTTGCCAATTTACACCGGCGTGTTTGGCAAGATCGGGATAGCGACCCTGATTATCGCCGTGGTGATGGGCCTGATGGTGCCCTGGCTGAACCGGATGATGAATGCCGCACCGCAGGAGGAAGAGGGGTTGCTGGCGCCGCAGTCACAGGCGTGACGGAGAGATAGATGCAAACAAGGCAGGGGCACACCCCCTGCCTTGTTGTTGATGGCTTAGTTGTACTGCTCTTCCATCCAGGCTTCGACGATCAGCTGCGCCGATACGCCGTCCACGCTGCCCTTCTCCAGCGCGCGATATCCACCCTGTTCGAAGAGGCGGGCACGAGCGTCCGTGGTGGTGAGTCGCTCATCCTTGAACTCGACCGGTTTGCCGAAGCGACCGTGCAGGCGGTTGCCGAACTTGCGGGCACGAACCGTGATCTCCTGATCGGTGCCATCCATGTTCAGGGGCAGGCCGACAATGAGCAGGTCAGGTTGCCACTCCTTGAGCAGCTTCTCGATTTCGTCCCAGTTGGGAATGCCGTCATTGGCCTTGAGGGCGCGCAAGGGACGGGCAGTGCCGGTCAGCTCCTGGCCGATGGCAACGCCAATGCTCTTGGTGCCGTAGTCAAAGCCCATGATACTGCGTGATGACATGAAAAAATCCTCGAAATGCAACGCAATATGCGTCGCAGGGGTTAGCTGTGGCCGACATCGCTGGATAGGTGGATCGGGTTAACCCCGATGCTGGCCGCAGCTTGTTGCCAACGCTTGTGGATGGGGGTTTTGAAGATAAGGTCAGGATTGGGAGGGATCACCAGCCAGGCGCCATCAACCAGCTCCTGTTCCAGCTGTCCGGCACTCCAGCCAGCGTAACCAAGCGCCACCAGCCAATGATCGGGAGCCTCACTCGTACCCAAGGTTTCCAGTATATCCTTTGAAGTGGTCACCATCATTTCGTCCCCCACCTGCATCGTGGAGCCGAAACCGGGGCGGAAGCTGTGCAGTACAAAGCCACGATCGGCGTGCACCGGCCCCCCTTGCACCACCGGCTGCTTGAGTTCCGCAACGGTCGGGGGCGTGAGCTTGAGCTGGGTCAGCATGGCATCCAGCGACATGTCCACCGGGATGTTGACCACCAGCCCCATGGCACCCTCTTCGCTGTGTTCGCACAGATAGACCAGCGAACGCTCGAAATAGGGATCGGAGAGGCTCGGCATGGCGAGCAGGAAGTGATTTTGCAGTGTTTGCATATGGGCCAAATATTGCAAAGGTATTTGGGTCAATTATGGCAGTTCGCCGAGGCGGGCAAAACCGCTTTTTACCGCTTGCGGGCCGGTTCCCCGCCAGAGTCAGGATGGAGATAACACCATGGAAGGTATTTCGATCAGACAGAAGTTGATCCTGGGCTGTGTGGTACCCCTGCTGGCACTGGTGCTGCTGGTGATCGGGGCTGTTCAGGCGATGTCACAGCTGATGGCTGGCATGAACAGCATGTATCAGGGGGAGGTGGTGCAGCTCAAGGAGCTCAAGCAGATCGCCGATCTCTATGCGGTCAAGGTGATCGATGCAGCCAACAAGGCCAATGTGGGGGGCTTTGACCCCGCCAGATCGCGCGCGGACATGAGCGCCGCCCAGCAGGATATCAAGCGCATCTGGCAGGGCTACCGCAGTCAGCCGATGAGCCAGGCGGAGCAGCGGGAAGCCGACCAGATGCAGGGGCTGTTTGCGGCGGCAGACCAGGAGATTGAGGCGGTGATGCAGATCCTGGCCGACATGCAGGGGAGCAATCAGGGCCAGCTGGCCGCCCATATCATGCCGCTCTATCGAGTGATCGACCCGGTCAGCGACGGGATCAGCGCCCTGGTGGAGTATCAGCTGAAGGAGGCCGAGAAGAACATGACCGAGCTCAACGGGCTCAGGGTGCAGCTCAACCGGTTGTTTGTCTTGCTGCTGGTGGTCGGCGGCGCCTGCATCCTGTTCTTCGGGGTGTGGGCCGGGCGCAGCGTCAGCCAGCCCCTGGCTGCCATGGGCGGGATCCTGCGCGGCATGCAAACGGATCTCGATCTGAGCAAGCTGGCGCCGGTGCTGCGCAAGGACGAGATGGGCGGGCTGGCCCACTCCCTCAACGACGTGATCTGCCATTTTCGCGAGCTCATCACCCAGATCAACGGCATGGCGGAGCAGCTTGCCAGAGAGTCGGCCCAGTTGGCCCATATCGGCGTCGAGAGCCGCCAGCGCTTTGCCCAGCAGCAGGCCGAGACCGATCAGACCGCGACGGCCATGAACCAGATGAGCGCGACCGTGGCGGAAGTGGCCAACAGCTCCAACAATGCTGCCGATGCGGCGCGCCATGCCGACGGGAGTGCCCGTCACGGTCACCAGATAGTGGCGGACGCCATCCAGTGCATGTCCGGGCTGTCGTCCCAGATCCAGAACACCGCTGCCATGATCACCCAGCTGGCCGATGACAGCCGCAATATCAGCAGCGTGATGGATGCCATTCGCGGCATCGCCGAGCAGACCAACCTGCTGGCGCTCAACGCCGCCATCGAGGCGGCGCGGGCCGGTGATCAGGGACGGGGTTTTGCGGTGGTGGCCGACGAGGTACGCACCCTGGCCCAGCGTACCCAGCGCTCCACCGAGGAGATCGGCAAGACCATCGTCAAGTTGCAGCAGGGGGCTACTCAGGCGGCGTCCAGCATGGAGCTGGGGCTGGATCAGGTGGAGCAGTCCAACCGCACCGTGCTGGCCTGCGGTCAGGCGCTCGGCGAGATTGTCAGCTCGGTCAACGTGATCAACGAGATGAATACCCACATCGCCACGGCGGCAGAGGAGCAGAGCAAGGTGGCCGAGGATATCAGCCGCAATGTGGTCAATATCGCCCACATCGCCAGCGAGTCGACACAGGCCGCCTCCCAGTTGAACCAGAGTTGCCACGAGCTGGAACAGCTCTCCAGCGAACTCAAGGTGAAGGTGGGGCAGTTCCGCTGTTGACGGGGAGAGGCAGGATAGAAAAAAGCAGGATAGAAAAGAGGCGGCCCCGGGGCCGCCTCTGTTGTTTATCGCCTGTAGTCGTGGCTGAGACAGCTCAAGCCTTGGCCAGCCGGCGCTCGATGGCATCCATCAGCATGCCGGTGATGTGTACGTCGAAGGCCGCTTCAATCTCGCGGATGCAGGTCGGGCTGGTGACGTTAATCTCGGTCAGCCGATCGCCGATGATGTCGAGGCCGACGAAGATAAGCCCCTTCTCTTTCAGCGTCGGGCCCACTGCACGGGCGATGGCCCAGTCGGCCTCGCTCAAGGGGCGTGCCTCGCCACGGCCACCGGCTGCCAGATTGCCGCGGGTCTCCCCCAGGGCCGGGATGCGAGCCAGGCAGTAGGGCACCGGCTCACCATCCACCACCAGCACCCGCTTGTCGCCATCCTTGATGGCGGGCAGATAGGTCTGTGCCATGCAGTACTGGCTGCCGTGAGAGGTTAATGTCTCGATGATGACGCCGACGTTGGCGTCATCCTCCTTCATGCGGAAGATGGAGGCGCCGCCCATGCCGTCCAGCGGCTTGAGGATGACGTCCTTGTGCTTCGCGTGGAAGGCGCGCAGCTTGTCGGCTCTGCGAGTGACGAGCGTGGTCGGGGTGTGCTCGGCAAACCAAGCGGTGTAGAGCTTCTCGTTGGCGTCGCGCAGGCTCTGCGGCTTGTTGACGATGAGGCAACCCTCATCCTCGGCCCGCTCCAGCATGTAGGTGGCGTAGATGAACTCGGTGTCGAAGGGGGGATCCTTGCGCATCAGGATCACGTCCAGGCTGGAGAGTGGCTGATCCACTACCTCGCCCAGGCTGTACCAGTCGGCATAGTCATATTTGACGGTGAGCGGACGCATGGTACCGAAGGCGCGACCGGCCTCCATGTAGAGGTCTTTCATCTCCAGATAGAACAGCTCGTAGCCGCGCTTTTGCGCCTCTTCGAGCATGGCGAAGCTGGAGTCCTTCTTGATATTGATGGCCGAGATGGGGTCCATCACGATGCCGAGTTTAATGGTCATCCGCTGTTCCTTCTTAATGGCTCGAGGGGGTTGTAGGGTCGATTAGCGCAGCGTAATCGGCCGCTTGCGGCTGCATCGAGGTTGCCATGGGGCTGATCGATGCGGCCGATGGTATCAAGCGAGATCGCCGAAGCGGCACTGCAGCGCAGTAATCGCCGTCAGGGCGGCGGTTTCGGTGCGCAGCACCCGCGGCCCCAGCAGCATCTCTTTGAAATCTTCCTGCACGGTACGGGCGATCTCGTCGCTCGACAAGCCCCCTTCCGGGCCGATCAGCAGGCGCACGCCGTGCTCGGGAACGGGCAGGGTGTTGATGCTGTAAGGGGCGCGCGGGTGCAGGTTGAGCTTGAGCTCCTGGGTCTCTTCCGCCAGCCAGGCGTCCAGCTCCATCGGCATGCGCACCTCGGGCACGGTATTGCGGCCGCACTGCTCGCAGGCGCTGATCACCACCTTCTGCCACTGCTCGCGTTTTTTCTCCAGCCGATCGGCCGGCAGCTTGACGCCGCAGCGCTCGGAGAAAAGCGGAGTGATGCAGGTGACGCCCAGCTCCACCGATTTCTGGATGGTGAAGTCCATCTTGTCGCCGCGGCTGATCACCTGACCGAGGTGGATGGCCAGCGGGGATTCCACCGAGTGGGTGTCGCAGCTGTCAATGGTCACTTCCACCGACTTCTTGCCCACATTGGCGATGGTGGCGGGGTACTGGTTGCCGTCGCCGTTGAACAGCTCGAGCTGCTGACCCGGCTGCATGCGCAGCACCCGGCCGATGTGGTTGGCACCGTCTTCCGACAGGGCGAGGGTCTGGCCCACCTGCAGGGCGGCCGGTTCATAGATACGTGGAATGCGCATGGCTCAGTGTCAGTCTCTGGTTCAAGAAGAGGGGGTTTAAATCCCTTGTGCCCATAGATGGGGTTATCGGCACTGCTTTTCAATAAAGGGGTTGGTATTGCCCTGCAGCTTGCCGATGCGGCGGTTGCGCTCGCATTCCCAGCTGTCGGCCGGGTACTGCCTGTCCCAGGCTTCGAACAGTTTACGCTGTTGCGCCGCCAGACGCAGCCCATACTGCTGGCTCATGTAGAGGTAGGCGCGGGCGATCTGGCCGCGTACCGGCCCCTTGGGCGGCTGCACCTGGCGATTTTTGAAGTCCACCAGCATCCGGCACTGGCCGTACTGATCCGGGGTGCCATTCCAGTCGGAGAAGCGGAAGTTGGCCCGATCACCGTTCACCTCGCCGATGGCGGGGAAGAGGTTGTGCATGTCCCCCTCCATCTGATTGAACTCGTCGCTCTTGCCGCAATTCTTGCGACCACCCTGCTGCCAGCACTGCAGCTGGTGGCCGAACTCCCAGGCCGGCACCACGTGTTCCCACTCGATGCGGGCGGCACGCTTGGGCTGCTTGCGCGGCTCATAGCCGCAGCTGGCCAGGCCCGGGCTCATTTTCTTGCCCTGATAGTCAATATTGCAGCCGCAGTAGAAGGTGACCGGGTGATCCTGATAGAGGCGGTTCAGATCCTGTTTGGCGGCGCGAAAAGTCTGGGCATGCAGGGGCAGACTGACCAGCAGGGTCAGGGCGAGAGAGAGCAGGGGACGAAACATGGTGATCCTTGGCAATGAGATGGTTGGCGGAAAAAAGCAGAGAGGCACCCTAGCACAGGGACGCGACACCGGCTGGCTTACTGCGACGAGCCAACCCGCTCCAGCGGCTGCTTGCAGCGGCGGCAGTGGTAGCGGGCCTCGCCACGCACCACCTTGTTGTGGCGGCGTACCGACAGCTGATGCTGCTGACAGAGGCAGCGATAGGGGATGGTGCGCTGGGCCAGAACCGCCAGATCGAAGCTGTGGGTGGTTCTGGGCTCAAGGCCGAACACCTCCCGCATCACCGATTGCCACTGGCGGCCGTGGGGTAGCACCCGCGATCTGCCGCGACCTTCCCCCCACAGGGCATAGACCAGCAGATGGGCCACCTCGTGAGGCACTACCTCGGCCAGAAACGCCTGCTGGTTGGCCTGAAAGAGGGCGGGATTGAAGCGCAGCTCCCAGGTTTGCAGCCGCGCCGATCCCGCCGCCCGACCGCGCATGTTGCAATGTACTTGCGGGCGGGGGAAGGTGCGGCCAAGGCGCGCTTCGGCCTGCACAAAGCAGGCGTCGACGCGTGCGAGCAGCTGCTGGTGCAGGGCGGGGTCGAGGCGGGTAGAGGTGGCAGACATCGGGTTCTCGTCAAATGGCGGATAAGCAAAAGGGGAGCCAGGCTCCCCTTTTATCACAACCGTGAACCTTACAGGCCAGCGGCAGAGCGCAGCAGCTCGGCCTTGTCGGTCTGCTCCCACGGGAACTCGTTGCGACCGAAGTGACCGTAGGCAGCGGTAGCCTGGTAGATCGGGCGCTTCAGATCCAGCATCTGGATCAGGCCGTACGGGCGCAGTTCGAAGTGTTCGCGTACCAGCTTGACCAGCAGATCCTCGGCGACTTTGGCAGTGCCGAAGGTTTCCACGCTGATGGAGGTCGGCTCGGCCACGCCGATGGCGTAGGAGATCTGGATTTCACAGCGATCGGCCAGACCGGCGGCAACGATGTTTTTGGCAACGTAGCGGGCGGCGTAGGCAGCAGAACGGTCAACCTTGGACGGATCCTTACCGGAGAAGGCGCCACCACCGTGACGGGCCATGCCGCCGTAGGTGTCGACGATGATCTTGCGACCGGTCAGACCGCAGTCACCCATCGGGCCGCCGATAACGAAACGACCGGTCGGGTTGATGAAGTATTTGGTGTCCTTGTTGACCCACTCGGCCGGCAGCACCGGCTTGATGATCTCTTCGCGTACCGCTTCAACCAGATCTTTGTGGCTGATGGATTCGGCGTGCTGGGTAGAGAGCACCACGGCATCCACACCGATGATCTTGCCTGCGTCGTCGTAGGCGAAGGTCAGCTGGCTCTTGGCATCGGGACGCAGCCACGGCAGGGTGCCGTTCTTGCGCACTTCAGCCTGACGCTTCACCAGCAGGTGAGAGTAGGTGATGGGGGCCGGCATCAGCACGTCGGTTTCGTTGGTGGCATAGCCGAACATCAGGCCCTGGTCGCCCGCGCCCTGCTCCAGCGGATCGCTGCGGTCAACACCCTGGTTGATATCCGGGGACTGCTTGCCGATGGCGTTCAGCACGGCGCAGGAGTCGGCATCGAAGCCCATGTCGGAGTGGGTGTAGCCGATGTCACGCACGGTATCGCGCACGATCTGTTCGATGTCTACCCAGGCAGAGGTGGTTACTTCACCGGCCACCATGACCATACCGGTCTTGACCAGGGTCTCGCAGGCAACGCGTGCCTTGGTATCTTGCTTGAGGATGGCGTCCAGCACCGCATCGGAGATCTGGTCCGCAATCTTGTCGGGATGGCCTTCGGAGACCGACTCGGAAGTAAACAGCTTTGCCATGATTTTAATCTCAGCTTGTCTGGGTTATCGCCACGGCAATAACCGGATGAATAGGACGGTGTAGAGGTATCTACATCTGGACGTCTATTTTAGTTAGCGCCCCCCCCGATTGCCAGCACTATTTTGTCGCTGTGTCGCAAGAAGGCCACTATTGGCTCCTTACTATCCCCAAGGGGATGGAAATCAAACGTTTGCGGTTGTTCTGTCTGGTCAAACGCCGCCAAGAAAAGCGATTGTCCTCCCAAAGCGGCTTTATTCGTCCAGATAACATTTGCACGCCGCGCGCCCTGCTGGGACAATAACGCGCCTTACATCTTGGCCATCAAATGAAGCAATCGCAGGAGATACAGATGCCTTCTCGTAAAGAGCTTGCCAATGCCGTTCGTGCATTGAGTATGGATGCCGTTCAAAAAGCCAACTCCGGTCACCCGGGCGCCCCCATGGGAATGGCGGATATCGCCGAAGTATTGTGGCGCAGCCACCTCAGACATAACCCGAACAACCCCAAGTGGGCCGACCGCGACCGTTTCATCCTCTCCAACGGCCACGGCTCCATGCTGCTGTACTCCCTGCTGCACCTCTCCGGTTATGACCTCTCCATCGACGATCTGAAAAACTTCCGCCAGCTGCACTCTCGCACCCCGGGTCACCCGGAGTATGGTTACGCGCCGGGCGTTGAAACCACCACTGGCCCGCTGGGTCAGGGCATCACCAACGCCGTGGGTATGGCGATCGCCGAGAAGGCCATGGCTGACCAGTTCAATAAGCCGGGTCACGACATCGTTGACCACTACACCTACGCCTTTATGGGCGACGGCTGCCTGATGGAAGGTATCTCCCACGAGGCTTGCTCTCTGGCCGGTACCCTGCAACTGGGCAAACTGATCGCGTTCTGGGATGACAACGGCATCTCCATCGACGGTCACGTAGAAGGCTGGTTCACCGACGACACCGTCAAGCGCTTCGAAGCCTACGGCTGGCACGTTATCCCGGCTGTTGACGGCCACAACCCGGAAGCGATCAACGCTGCCATCGAAGCCGCCAAGGCCGAGACCGGCAAGCCGACCCTGATCTGCTGCCGCACCATCATCGGTTACGGCTCCCCGAACAAATCCGGTTCTCACGACTGCCACGGTTCACCGCTGGGCAACGACGAGATCGCCGCTGCTCGCGCCTTCCTGAAGTGGTGACCACGCCCCGTTCGTTATCCCGGCCGACATCGCTGCCGAGTGGAACGGTCAGGAGAAGGGCGCCAAACTGGAAGCCGACTGGGCTGCCAAGTTCGCTGCCTATGAAGCTGCTCACCCGACCCTGGCTGCCGAATTCAAGCGCCGTACTGCTGGCGAACTGCCGGCCAACTGGGCTGCTGAATCCGCCAAGATCATCGAAACCCTGCAAGCCAACCCGGCCAAGATCGCAACCCGTAAAGCGTCCCAAAACGCACTGGAAGCGTTCGGCAAGCTGCTGCCGGAATTCATGGGCGGCTCCGCTGACCTGGCTCCGTCCAACCTGACCATGTGTGCCCGGTTCCAAGTCCCTGACCAATGACGATGCCTCCGGCAACTACATCCACTACGGTGTCCGCGAGTTCGGCATGTCCGCCATCATGAACGGTATCGCCCTGCACGGTGGTTTCATCCCCTACGGCGCCACCTTCCTGATGTTCATGGAGTATGCCCGCAACGCCCTGCGCATGGCCGCTCTGATGAAGCAGCGTTCCATCTTCGTTTACACCCACGACTCCATCGGTCTGGGTGAAGATGGCCCGACTCACCAGCCGGTTGAGCAGATCGCCTCCCTGCGTCTGACCCCGAACATGAGCACCTGGCGTCCGTGTGACCAGGTTGAATCTGCCATCGCCTGGAAACACGCCATCGAGCGTACCGACGGCCCGACCTCTCTGATCTTCTCTCGTCAGAACCTGGCCCAGATGGACCGTACTGCCCAGCAGCTGGCCGACACCGCCAAGGGTGGTTACGTGCTGAAGGATTGCGCCGGTACTCCGGAGCTGATCCTGATCGCCACCGGTTCCGAAGTGGAACTGGCCGTTGCCGCCTATGAGCAGCTGACTGCCAAGGGCCGTGCCGTGCGCGTGGTCTCTCTGCCGTCTACCGACGTGTTCGACGCCCAGTCTGCCGAGTACAAAGAGTCCGTCCTGCCGGCCTCCGTCACCAAGCGTGTGGCCATCGAAGCCGGTATCGCCGACTACTGGTACAAGTACGTCGGTTTCGGCGGCAAGATCATCGGTATGACCACCTTTGGTGAGTCTGCACCGGCCGAGCTGCTGTTCAAGGAATTTGGCTTTACCGTGGAAAACGTGGTTGCGACCGCTGAATCCCTGTAATAGCTGACCATTGGGCCACTCTGGCCCAATAGCCGGAAAATAAAACGCCCTCCATCGCAAGATGGGGGGCGTTTTGAATATATAAACACGATATTTTTGCACTATAAATAGTGTTTATGATTAAGCAAATTTTAAATTAAGCCAACTATGGCTACTATTACTTTATACGCTCGAGTTAGAAAGGAAAATGCAAATAACGAATTTGCATTCTTGGATAGAGATAACAAAAGTTTTAATTTGAAAAAAATTTTTCCTTCCGATAGTAAAAAAATCACGCTGGTTTTTGGTGATTTGTCCGTTGAAACAGAAAGAGGGGGAGCAGAGAATCAGCTTTATTTAAAAGCACCCAAGCGTTGTATTATTAACCACGAAAAAATAGAGGGAATGCCACAGAAAAAACTAGTTAAATATCTTGGACTGTCGGCTGACACTAGAGTTGGTTTTAATTTGCGCATCAGTGATGATGAAAAAGTTTTGTTTGCAGTGGGTTTTGAGTCAAATCGTTACTATACAGACAATGAGGAAATAAAGTTCCAAATTATAGACAAGAAAGTTTATAGGGAAATAATGTCAAGGCGAGGGCAATTCGCTTTTCGACAAAAACTTTTATCTAAATATAATAATAAATGTGCTATATCTGGATGTGAAACCATAGAAGTGCTTGAAGCTGCTCATATTATTCCCCATTCGGAGAGTCCATCTTATGATATCGGTAATGGAATTATATTAAGAGCTGATATTCATACACTATTTGATTTGTACTTGTTGTCAATTAACCCTGATACTGAAAAAGTTGAAGTTAGCAACCGCTGTTGCGGGCAATATGCTGGGTTTAGTGGTGTTTCAATTGACGTTATGCCAGAAAAGTTCTCATTATCTAAACATTACCAGCAGTTTTGTGAATTAAATTCATAAGTATATGGTAGCTCGTAGGTGCGACTAGCGAAGCGTAATCGGACGTTCGCGTTCTTTAAGACGATGCCATAAAAATAATGCCACCTACTGTTACCAAAAAAGAGACCGGCATATAGCCGGTCTCTTTTTTATTTCAACAAACCTTACGCTTGCGGCGGGGTGCTTTCGGCGTTGGACATCACCGCATCCATCTGGATTCGCGCGCCAGCGGGCAGCTCGCGCACCGCGATCACGGTGCGGGCCGGCAGGTAGGCCGGGAAGTATTTGGTGTAGATGGCATCCACCTCGGCCAGATCCGCGATATTGGCGAGCTGGATATTGACCTTGACGATATCGTCCATCACATGGCCGATGCTCTCCACAATCGCTTTGATATGGCTGAGGCACTGGGCGGTCTGCTCCCGCACGCAACCGGTCAGGATCTTGCCGGTAGCGAGATCAACCGGCAGCTGGCCGGCGATATGGTTGTAGTGGGAGAAGGCGACGGTCTGGGTATGCAGCGGGCTGCGCGGTGCCTTGTCGGTATTGCGCGGGCGGATCACCAGATTGTGTCTGTCTTCCACCAGTTGCGGCGGGGTGCCGTCACCGTGAGAGATGACCGCATCCATCTGCACCAGCGCACCCATGGGCAGGGCGGAGGCGGCAATCACGCTGCGGGCCGGCATATAGGCGGCGGCACGGGCAATGGCGGAGTCGGGGAAGAAGGTGGTGTACACCTCGTTGACGGCCGCCAGGTCGGCCAGATTGGTCAGATAGACGGTCACCTTGACGATATCGTCGAAGGGCACGTCGATCCCCTCCAGCACCGCTTTGATGTTGTGCAGGCACTGGGCCGCCTGCTCGCGAATGCCGCCGCCAATCAGAGCGCCGGATGCGGGCTCAACCGGCAGCTGGGCGCCGATATTGTTGTAGTGGGAGAAGGCGACGGTCTGGGTGGAGAGCGAGTCCTGCGGCGCACGGGCGCTGTTGCGGGCGAGCTTCACCAGCGGGCAGGGGGCCTGCGGGAAGGTGCCTTCGCCGTTGGAGATGAGCGCATCCATCTGCACTTTGGCATGCAGCGGCAGGCCCGCCACGGCCAGCACGGTGCGGGTCGGCAGGTTGCGCGGGAAGAACTCGCGATAGACCTCGTTGACTGCCTCGAGGTCAGCCATCTCTTGCAGGAAGAGGGTCACTTTCACCACGTCGTCCATCACATGGTCGATGCTCTCGACGATGGCCTTGATATTGGTGAGGCACTGTCTGGCTTGCGCCTTGATATCACCCTCGATCAGGGCGCCGCTTTTCGGGTCGACCGGCAGCTGGGCGGAGATATTGTTGTAGTGGGAGAAGGCCACGCTCTGGGTATAGGGGCCGATATGCTGCGGAGCATTGGGGGTATTGCGGGCCGACTTGATAATAGTGCCACTCATTGGGATACACCTCGTTGTAATCATCGTTATTGGGGTCAGGGGTTCCTCCCGCCAGCGACAAAAAATGTGGGCAGGGCGCGGCGATATAGCGCGCCCGGCAACCATTGCGGCACCAGAGGGGGAGAGGGTTCAGACAAGCGCGATTCTATGAACCGCAAAATAGCGATGCAAACCGGGATCGCGTTTCTATGAGATGGCTCAACGCCCTGAAATATATCTCCGGTGCGGATCAATTCAGGGATGATAAGAGGCATCTGGCGGCCATTTTTGGCGGTCTGCAGCGCGAGGCCCGCGCCAACGGTATTGGCGCCAGAAATAGGGGTGGCTGGCACTCAGGATAATTGCAAATTATTCAGGCTTGCTGGCAGCGCATTCATTTTTTGCCGCATAAATATCTATTTTTGCATTTTTATAAGCACTATCTGGCAGAGCAAAAATATGGTAGCCGCGGGATATTCAGGCCCCTGCAAAGATGTAACGGGAATATAATTCAGCGCTTTTGCATGGGGCCGGTGAAAAGGCTTTCCGGATATCCCGTGGCACGCCGCTGCAAGGGGCTCAACGCATCAGCCTTATTCCATGAATTTTCAGCAGCGCCGAGCCGGGCAAACGGGCTCGTTCAGACTCCCTTCACCCCTGCATGTCAGGATCGGCCACCGGCCCTGACCGCGCTTTCCCGACCGGTTGCCGTCAGGGCTCCCCGCTATTTTTGCACCAGTGAAATGGTGTTTCTGTTCTTTGTTACTCAGGTGAAACAATTTGAGCCTGCCATCGGGCGCACAACCCTGTGTTGTTGTGGCAGGCGACCCCTCCGGTTTTGCCCGTGATGACGGTGCAAGTGTTATGACTGTGCAGCGTTATGACAGTGCAAAGAGAGGAGAGGGCTTATTTAGCGCGGCCAGCGGGCCGGATACAACGGAAGGATGTAGATGATCAGGATCGAGAAGATCGACGCCTCGAACTGCTTCGAGGTGTGCGAGCTGACAACCAACAAGGACGGGGTGGGCACCCTGTTCGAGCAGTATCTCTGCTGCAATGCCATCTCGCTGGTGGAGGCGGCCTACTTCCCGGGTTTTGAGCCCAGAGCGATTTATCGCGGGGAGGATCTGGTGGGCTTTGTCATGTACAAGGGGTGTGATGCACCGTGCGACATGGTCGAGATCTTCCGCTTTATGCTGGATGCCCGCTTTATGGGGCAGGGGCTGGGGCGGCAGGTCTTTGGCGAGCTGCTGGCCCACTTTGGCCGCGAGGGGTATCGGGAGGTGCTGCTGATGATTGACGAGGATAACCGGATTGCCAAAGAGCTTTACGCCTCGTTCGGTTTTCGCTTTACCGGCAAGATCGAGAAGGATGAACACTACTACAGCCTCAGTATCGAGGGGCTGCATTAACAGGTGTGGGTGAACCGGGGAGGGGAACAAGCCTGCCAGCCGCGGGCTGACAGGCGATAGCAAGGTCGGGGATGGGCCCGTCAGCCCGCCGGATAGAGGGCGCCGAGCACCGCCGGACGGCTGGCGCCGGTGACGGCGGGCAGGTTGCCGGGTTTGCGCTTGATAAAGCGCTCCGCCAGCCAGGCAAAGGCCGCCCCCTCCATCCAGTCGGGAGCAATCCCCAGCTCGGCGGTGTTGGCGATGCGCCAGCCGGGCAGCAGGCTGGCCAGCTCCGCCAGCAGCGGGGTGTTGTAGGCGCCGCCGCCGCAGACAAAGAGCTCGGTCTTGGGCTGGCTGGCCCCGAACGCCTCGGGAGTCGCGGGCAGCTGGCGGGCGATGCTGTGGCAGGTGAGCGCCTGCAGGGTGCGCTGCACATCCGCCGGAGCATAGGGGCGGCCAGCCAGCTCGCCATCGAGCCACGCCAGGGTGAACATCTCCCGCCCGGTGCTCTTGGGGTGGGGGGCGGCGAAGTAGGGGTGGGCCAAGAGCTGCTCCAGCAACTCGGGGATGAGTTGGCCGCTGGCTGCCCACTGGCCGCCGGCATCGTAACCGGCCCCCTTGGGGTGATGGCGGCGATACCAGCCGTCGAGCAGGGTGTTGGCCGGGCCGGTATCGAAGCCATAGACCCCGTTGGCGTGACCCGGCAGCACCGAGATATTGGCGATGCCGCCGAGGTTCAATACTACCCGCAGGGCGCCGGGGCGGGCAAAGAAGGCTTGATGGAAGGCGGGCACCAGCGGCGCACCCTGACCGCCGAGGGCCATGTCCATGGTGCGAAAGTCGGCGATGACATCGATGCCGGTCAGCGCCGCCAGCAGGGCCGCGTTGCCGATCTGCAGGGTAAAGCCAAGCTGGGGGCGGTGGCGGATGGTCTGGCCGTGACTGCCGATGGCGCGAATATCGGCGGGCGTGAGGCCCGTCTTGGCCAGCAGGGCGTGGGTGGCGGCGGCAAACTCGCGTGCCACCAGATTGTCGGCCACCCCCATGCGATCGATCTCGTTGTCACTCGGGGTGCAGAGCTCATGGAGCTCGTGGGCGGTGGGCCAGGGGTGGCTGATGGCCGCCTCGACCCGCAGTTGATCCCCGTCGATCACCACCAGTACGGCGTCGATGCCGTCCATGCTGGTGCCTGACATCAATCCGATATAGCGTTCAGCCATTGGCTCTCCTCACTCGCTGGTCGGGATAGTCCGCTTCCCGACACCGATGCAGCATGGCGCAGAGCCATGCGCAGGCAAAATAAAAAGGGCTGACGGGGCCGCTACCCCGCCAGCCCTGAAGGCTTTAGTTGCCGCGACTCTCCCGCTTGTTCTGGGCCAGCTGCAGCTCGGGGCTGTCGAGCTTGGCCAGTTGCGGTGTCGCCAGTTTTCTGAAGTTGGCCAGCTCGCGTCCGCTCAGGGACTCCGCCTGCGGCAGGTTGAGGGTGCGCGGGTTCTTGTGTACGCCGCCCACCACAAATTCATAGTGCAGGTGCGGCCCGGTGACGCGACCGGTGCCCCCCAACAGGCCGATGGTCTGCCCCTGCTTGACCCGCTGCCCCTTGTTGACGGTGCGCTTGGAGAGGTGCAGGTACTTGGTCACATAGTTGCCGGCATGTTTGATAAAGACGTAGTTGCCGTTGAACTGGTTGTAGCCCGCCGCCACCACGTTGCCGGAGCCTGCCGCCATGATGGGGGTGCCCACCGGCGCCACATAGTCGATGCCGTTATGGGGGCGGATCTTGCCGGTCACCGGATGGAGGCGGCGCGGGTTGAAGTTGGAGCTGATGTATTTGAAGTTGACCGGCGCGCGCAGGAAGCTCTTGCGCATCGCTTTGCCTTCCGGGGTGTAGTAGTTGCCATCTTCATTGAGCACGGCGCGGTAGGCGGTGCCCTGGTTGACGAACTCGGCGGCCAGAATATCGCCGGAGGCAACCCGCTCGTCATCGCGGAACTTGTCCTCGTAGACCACCCGGAAGCTGTCCCCCGGCTGCAAGTCCTGAGCAAAGTCGATGTCCCAGCCAAAGATAGCTGCCAAGTCCATGATCTGATCTTCGGTCATGCCCGCCTCGACGGCGGAGCTCCAGAAGCTGGAGCGGATCTCCCCCTTGGTCACCTGTTCACGGGTGTCGAGGGCGATCTTGACGCTGCGGGCGACGAAGGTGTCATCCTTGCGGCTCACCTTGAGCGCCTGTTCGAGGCTGTGGGGGTAGTAGAGGCTGTGCAGCTGGCCATCTTCGGTCAGCTTGAAGGTGAGCTCCTGCCCCGGCTGCAGCATGCGCAGCGGGTTGCTGTCATCGAGCTGGTCGATCAGGTGCAGATCCGTGGTGCTGAGGCCAAGACGCTGGAAGATCACCCCCATGTTGTCGCCGCGACGCACCTTCACATGTTTGGTGACATAGCTCGGCTTGGGCGGGGTGGCCGGTTGCACGGCATCTGCGGTGATGTCGTCCTGGGGCAGATTGTCGTCGCTGTTCTCTTCCTGTTGCTGGCGCAGGGCAATCTCGTTGCCGTTTTCATCGACCCGGGTGGCGACCGCCTGTTCGCTGGGCCAGGCCGCCAGCATCATGATCATGATGCTCAAAATCAGCACCATCTTGCGGTGCCAGTGAGGGAGAGAGTTGAAGGCGTGCCAAATAACCATGAGATGCAGATGAAGTCGGGCAGAATGGACGGATTTTACAGCCTTTCCAATTGGCCCGCCATTCCAGTAATATGTTTGGCCCTGTGGAATCGTGATGGAGAGTCAAAAAATGTCCCAGCTCGAGGTGGCGCTAGCCGAGATCAAGCGCGGAGCGGAAGAAATTCTGGTTGAAGAGGAACTGGTTGCCAAGTTGAAGGAAGGGCGCCCGCTGCGCATCAAGCTGGGCATGGACCCGACGGCCCCCGACATTCACCTGGGTCACACAGTGATCCTCAACAAGCTGAAAACCTTCCAGGATCTGGGCCATGAAGTGATCCTGCTGATCGGTGACTTCACTGCCATGGTGGGTGACCCCTCCGGCAAGAATGCCACCCGTCCGCCGCTCTCCGAAGAGGCGATCAAGCACAACGCCCTCACCTATGCCGAGCAGGCGTTCAAGATCCTCGACCCGGCCAAGACCCGCATCGAGTACAACTCCAGCTGGCTGAGCGAGCTGGGTGCGACCGGCATGATCAAGCTGGCGGCCAAGCAGACCGTGGCCCGCATGATGGAGCGCGACGACTTCAAGAAGCGCTACAGCAACGGCCAGTCCATCGCGATTCACGAATTCCTCTATCCGCTGCTGCAAGGCTATGACTCGGTCGCGCTGAAGGCGGACGTTGAGCTGGGCGGTACCGACCAGAAGTTCAACCTGCTGATGGGCCGCGAGCTGCAAAAAGATGCCGGCATGGCGACCCAGTGCGTGCTGATGATGCCGCTGCTGGTGGGTCTGGACGGCGTCAAGAAGATGTCCAAGTCCGCAGGCAACTACATCGGCGTCCACGACGCTCCGGGCGAGATGTTCGGCAAGATCATGTCCATCACCGACGATCTGATGTGGAACTACTACGAGCTGCTCTCCTTCCGTCCGCTGGCTGAAATTGAAGAGTTCAAGGCGGGCATCGCTGCCGGCACTCTCAACCCGCGCGACGTGAAGATCTGGCTGGCCAAAGAGATCATCGCCCGTTATCACGACGAAGCGGCGGCCGAAGCGGCCCACGAAGATTTCACCCAGCGCTTCTCCAAGAACGCCATTCCGGACGAAATGCCGGAAGTCGAGCTGGCTCTGGAAGGCGAAGGTCTGGCCATTGCCAACCTGCTGAAAGATGCCGATCTGGTGGCCACCACCTCCGAAGCGCTGCGGATGATCAAGCAGGGCGCGGTCAAGGTTGATGGCGAGAAGCTGGAAGATGGCAAGGCACTCATCGGTGCCGGTACCGCCGTCTATCAGGTCGGCAAGCGCAAGTTTGCCCGCGTGACCGTCAAGTAAACCGCGACCGTCAAGCAAGACATCAAGATTGCCGTAAAAGGCCTCCTTCGGGAGGCCTTTTTTGTATCTGGGCGATAAAGCGACGCAACACGGCGCTGCCGGGGTGGGGGCGGGTGGCGAGGCTGATGGCGGTCATCAGGCCGCTGCCGGCGATGGGGTGATAGCTCACCCCGACCGGGCGCAGCGCCGCCACCGAGCTTGGCACCAGGGTCACGCCAAAGCCCGCCTGCACCATGCCGACGGTGGAGATCACCTGCGGGCAGACGGGGCCGAGCTGCGGCTCGAATCCCGCCTCCCGGCAGAGGGCCATGATGCCGTCGTGAAGGCCCGGGCCAATCTCGCGGGGGAACAGGATAAAGCTCTCATCGCGCAGGCTGGCGAGGGCGATGGGGCCGAGCTTGGCCTTGGGGTGGCTGGTGGGCAGGGCGATCAGCAGCGGCTCCTGCTCGATGAGGTGGTGATCCAGCCCCTGACTGCCGCTGCAGGGGAGGCGCAGGATGGCGGCATCGAGCCGGTCGTGGCGCAGCGCCTCCACCAGTGCCGGCATGGCGCCCTCCTGCGGGGTGAGCGCCACCTCGGGGTAGCGTTCCCGATAGTCGTGCAACAGGGTCAGCACCGCTGGGTGGAGCACGGTAGAGCCGGCAAAGCCGATACGCAGCGCCCCCTGCTCGCCGCGGGCGATCCGCTTCACCTTCTGTTTGGCGGCATCGGCCAGCGTCAGGATCTGGGTAGCATCCCGATAGAGGCTCGCGCCCGCCTCGGTCAGCTCGACGCCGCGGGTGAGACGGCGCAGCAGCGGGGTGCCGAGGCTCTCCTCCAGCTTGCGGATCTGCTGGCTCAGGGGCGGCTGGGCCATGTTGAGCGCCTCGGCTGCCCGGGTGAAGTTCTGTTTGTCGACGACCGCCATGAAGTAGCGCAGGGTTCGCAGTTCCATATCGAAAGAGTCTCAAAGTCGCGGGATCGGTGTATTGGCGTTGAAATGTGATCCGGGTCACCATTGAATCCGAACGCTAACAGGATTCAGGCCGGAGGTGAAACCCGAATGGAACGTATTGCAACATCTGACAGTGCCGGATGCGCGTGTGCCCTCGAAGTGAGCCAGCAGTTTTCCCGCTGGCGCAGGCAGCACGATGGCGGCGAGATCTACCAAAGCTCGCTGATGAGCGCCCTGCTGGCGGGGGTCTACGAAGGGGAGACCACCATGAGCGAGCTGCTGCGCCACGGCGACTTTGGTCTCGGTACCTTCAACCACCTCGATGGCGAGCTGATCGCCTTCGAGCGCCAGATCCACCAGTTGCGGGCCGATGGCTCGGCCCGACCGGCCCGCGCCGATCAGAAGACCCCTTTTGCGGTGATGACCCACTTTCGCCCCTGTCTGGAGCGCCGTTTCGACCATCCCCTCAGCCGCGACGAAATTCACCAGTGGGTCGACCGGCTGGTGGGCTCCGACAACGTCTTCGTCGCCATGCGCCTCGACGGCCAGTTCGAATCGGCCAAGGTGCGCACCGTGCCGCGTCAGGAGCCGCCCTATCGCCCCATGCTGGAGGCCATCGAGCAGCAGCCGCTGTTCCGCTTTGCCGCGGTGGCGGGGACGTTGGTGGGCTTTCGCTGCCCGCCGTTTGTGCAGGGGATCAATGTGGCGGGCTTTCACGAGCACATGATCACTGCCGATCGCAGCGGCGGCGGCCATCTGCTCGACTACACCATGGCCCACGGCACCCTGCGTCTCTCGGTGGTGCGTCATCTCAATCTGGCCCTGCCATCGGATCCCGCTTTCCGGCAGGCCGACCTCAACCCCGCCGATCTCGATCGCGCCATTCAGGCCGCGGAAGGCTGATATAGAAGGAGCAATATCATGGAAAACAGACAGTGGAAGTGCGGCGCCGAGCTGGTGGTGCGCCATCTGGAGGCGCAGGGGGTCAAGCAGGTGTTCGGTATTCCCGGCGCCAAGATTGACCGGGTGTTCGATGCGCTGGAGGACTCCCCCATCGAGACCATAGTGGTGCGCCACGAGGCCAACGCCGCCTTTATGGCTGCCGCGGTGGGGCGCCTGACCGGCAAGGCCGGGGTTGCGCTGGTCACCTCCGGCCCCGGTTGCTCCAACCTTATTACCGGGCTGGCGACCGCCACCTCGGAGGGGGACCCCATGGTGGCACTGGGCGGTGCGGTGCGCCGCGCCGACTGCCTCAAGCTCACCCACCAGAGCATGGATACGGTCAACCTCTGCCGTCCGGTGACCAAGTTCAGCGCTCAGGTCAACAGCGGGGCCGCTCTCTCCGAGGTGATGGCCAACGCCTTTCGTGCCGCCGAGTTTGGCCGCCCGGGTGCTGCCTTTGTCAGCCTGCCGATGGACATCATCAACAAGCCGGTGCAGGGGGAGGTGCTGGTGCCGCGCGAGATGCCCGAACCCGGCGCCGCCGACGAGGCGAGCATGACCCAGGCGCTCGAGCTCATTCGCGAGGCGGACAATCCGGTGGTGCTGCTCGGCCTGATGGCGAGCCGGCCGGAGAACGCCGAGGCGGTGCGCGCTTTCCTCGACAAGGCGCGGCTGCCGGTGACCGGTACCTATCAGGCGGCCGGGGTGGTCGACAGCTGCCACTTCGATGATTTCGCCGGGCGGGTGGGGCTGTTCAACAACCAGCCGGGGGATCAGCTGCTGGCAGGGGCCGATCTGGTGATCGCCATCGGTTACAGCCCCATCGAATACGACCCCGTGCTGTGGAATGGCGACCGGGTGCGCCGCATCCTCCATATCGATGTGCTGCCCGCCGATATCGACAGTTGCTACTGCCCGGCAGCGGAGCTGCTGGGGTCGATCCGCGCCAACCTGCTGCAACTGACCCGCCGCATGGGTTCGCCCAAGTTGCGTATCCCCGAGGTAGATCGCCTGCTGCAAGGGGTGCGCCAGCAGCGGCTGCGGCTGGCGATGCGGGCCGACGATCTGCACGGCACGCCGGTGCACCCGCTGCGGATCGTGCGTGAGCTGCAGGATCTGGTGCGCGATGACATGACCCTCTGCGTCGATATGGGCAGCTTCCATATCTGGATCGCTCGCTACCTCTACAGCTTCCGCGCCCGTCAGGTGCTGATCTCCAACGGTCAGCAGACCATGGGGGTCGCCCTGCCGTGGGCCATCGGCGCCGCGCTGGTGCGGCCGGGGGAGAAGGTGATCTCGGTATCGGGGGATGGCAGCTTTATGCAGTCGAGCATGGAGCTGGAGACGGCGGTACGGCTCAAGAGCAATATCGTCCACATCATCTGGGTCGATAACGGCTACAACATGGTAGCGATCCAGGAGCAGCAGAAGTATTGCCGCACCTCCGGCGTGTCGTTCGGTGCCATCGACTTCAAGCGCTACGCCGAGTCGTTCGGGGCGGCCGGTTTTGCGGTGCGCTCGGCCGACGAGCTGCGCGCCACCCTGCGTGCCGCGCTGGCGGTGGAGGGGCCGGCCGTGGTGGCCATTCCGGTGGATTACAGCGATAACCCCGGGTTGATGGCCCAGCTCAGGCCGGAAGTGATGGCTTGAGTGTGCTCGGGCGCTGAGAGATGAAAAAACCGGCATCAGGGATGCCGGTTTTTTTATGCCGATTGCAGGCAGGGTTCAGGCAGAGTTTAGCGAGCCAGCTGAATGGCCCCGTCGGCCCTGACCGGCTTGGCGCGGCGCTTGGTTGTGGGGGCGCAGGCGCGCTTGAGGCGCAGCCATTCCCGCCACAGCAGCCAGCAGAGCGGCAGGGTGAGCAGCAGCACGGTGGCCGGCTGGGCCATCAGCACCCCATCACGGCCCCACAGCAGCGGCAGCAGGAAGATGAGCGGCAGCAGCAGCAAGGTCTTGGCAATCGAGATGACCAGCGCCTGACGGGTACGGGCCATGGATTGCAGCAGCACGATGCCGAACATGATGATCCCCTCCAGCGGAATGGCGCCCAGATTGAGCAGCAGACTGCTGACGGCGGCGGCCAGCAGCTCGGGGTCGTCATCGCCGGTATAGAGCATGGCCACCTGCTGGGGCAGCAGCTGGATGGTGATCCAGACCAGCATGCCGTAGATGAAGGTGAACTTGAGCCCCATCTCCATCAGATACTTGAGGTCTCGATTGCGCTTGGCCCCGGCCGCCTTGCTGATGAGTGGCTGAATGCCGAAGGCCAGCCCCTGCAGGATGACGATAAAGACCGCCTCGGTGTAACCGGCCACGGTAAAGCCGGCGAGATCCTTCACATTGCCATACACCATCAGCTGGCTGTTGTGCAGCATCAGCAGCAGGCCGAGGTTGAACTGGGCAATCAGGCTCGGCAGACCGGTAAAGAGCAGGTTCGGCACCGTAGGCAGGCTCGGCACCATGTCGCGCCAACCGAGGCGCAGTCGGGCCCAGGGGGTAAAGAAGTAGCCAAGGCCGATCAGGCTCACCGCCCCTTCCGCCATCAGGGTCGCCTGGGCGGTACCGATCAGTCCCAGCCCCAGTCTGGCCACCATCACGTAGTTGAGCAGGATGTTGAGCACGGCGCCGCTGCTCACCAGCACCATGGCAAGTTTCGGGCGACCGTCGTTGCGCAGCAGATAGGGCACTGCCAGGTTGCTCGCCAGCAGCAGGGTACCGCCGCCAATCCAGAGCAGATAGTCACTCGCCTGCTTCCAGGTCTCGGTGCCCTGCTCGATGCCGAGAGCCAGCAAGATATCGGTGTGGAGGTAATAGAGCAGGATGGGGGCGGTAATGCCGAGCACCAGCAGCAGCCAGAGGGCGTTGACCAGCGTCTTGCGCGCCAGCGCGAAGTTGCGGGCACCCTGCTGGTAGGAGATGCCGGTGGCGGCGCCCATGCTGATCATGGCGGCCAGACCGAGCAGCACCATGATGACCGGGTAGACCAGATTGATGCCGGCAAGACCGGCCGCCCCCACATAGTGGCCGACGAAGATGCCATCGACCAGGTAGTAGGCACCGGACACCAGCATGGCAAGGATCGAAGGGAGGGCATAGGCCCAGAAGCGACGGGTCATGGCCCGTTGCCGTAATGTGAAGTAGGCAGACATATCTGTTCTCTCGATGTGCTCGGTTATCGAACAGTTAGTCTAGATTAATACTTTTTTGGTGATAATCCGGTTTCTACTTGATGAATTGCTGAGTGTTACTCAGCAATCCGCTGTTTTGATAGTGCGCCTTGAGCATGTCGATCAGGATGCGTAGTCCGCTGCCAAGCTGATGGCGGCTCGGATAGAAGAGATAGAAGCCGGCAAAGGTGGGGCTCCAGGGCTCCAGTACCGTGATGAGTTTCCCCTCTGCAACCTTCTGGCTCACCTCCTCCTCAAGGCAGTAGGCCAGTCCCAACCCCGCTTCGGCAGCGCCCAGATAGAGGGCCGGCGTGCTGGTGGTGAGCGGCCCGGTTACCTCGATCTCCAGCAGGTTGCCATCGGCAGCAAAGGCCCAGCGGTAGTGGTGGTGTGGGGTGAGGCGATAGCCGATGCAGGCGTGGCGGCTCAGCTCGCTCGGGTGCTCCGGCGTGCCGTTTTGCGCCAGATAGGCGGGAGAGCCCACCACCAGATAGCGCTGGGGCGGCCCGAGCGGAATGGCGATCATCTCCTTGGGCAGCAGATCCCCGTAAAAGAGGGCGGCATCGAAGCCATCCTCGATCATGCGCGGCATCAGCTCCTGCTCCACCACCTCTACCTGCATCCGCGGATAACGGGCCAGATAGTCGATGAGCACCGGTGCCAGCAGGCTGTCGATGGCGTTGCGCGGGGCGCAGAGCTTGAGCCTGCCCACCGGTTCATCGCTGTTGCGGGCCAGCTCGGCGAGCGCCTCTTCCAGGGTATTGAGGGTGGGGAGCAGCTGCTTTAGCAGCCGTTGGCCCGCTTCGGTCGGCACCACGGCCCGGGTACTGCGGTTGAGCAGCCGCACCCCCAGTCGCTCCTCCATCCCCTTCAGACTGTGGCTGATGGCGGAGGCGGAGACGCCGAGTTCGAGGGCGGCCTTGCTGAAACTGCGGTGGCGGGCGACGGCGGCAAACACCGCCAGTTCGGCGAGATCGGTACGGGTTATGGTCATCTTGAGTCAACAAAAAGGCGTGAATCACAAGGGTACGCCAAGGGGATGCTGCATACAATCCACCCGAAAATGGCTGTTTGTTTTAAAAGTGTAAATTATCAAAATTCATTGAATCCAGTGAAACTAATTTTAAATGTTAAAAAAAACTCACAACAAGGCGCCTTGAGTGTGATCTTAGTCGTCCGAAAGGCGACTCGAATCAAACTTTGGTTGATTAATTCAAAAAAACGCTGTGATTAATAAGGTCATTTAATTAAAGTCACCCCATCGAGAGAGACGCATGTTGTCGAGTTGTTAAGGCGAGCAGGTGTCCCCCCTCAGAGTCAAAAACTCATGCCGTTGTTTGTTGCATTCTTGTTGTTACATGGAGTGATGACCAGATTGCCGGGGCGTGAGAGCTACAAGGAAGAAGAGCAGGCGTTCCAGGGAGATGGAACCGGGCCAAGGCCCGAATGAACAAGAAACCCATTTTTCCTAGATGACAGGAACAACT
This sequence comes from Aeromonas jandaei, assembly GCF_037890695.1. Taxonomy (NCBI): domain Bacteria; kingdom Pseudomonadati; phylum Pseudomonadota; class Gammaproteobacteria; order Aeromonadales; family Aeromonadaceae; genus Aeromonas; species Aeromonas jandaei. The sequence continues at coordinate 1,985,574 of NZ_CP149571.1, forward strand.
TATGTCTGACATGAATATTGCAGCTGATGGTCGTGTAGCCAGCAACGCCGCTCGTGGCATCAACAAGGCCGATGTGGTCTGGATGCTGGGCCTGTACGGTACCGCAATCGGTGCCGGTGTGCTCTTCCTGCCGATCAACGCCGGTGTAGGTGGCCTGTGGCCGCTGGTTGCCATGCTGATCCTGGCCCTGCCGCTGACCTTCTTCGCCCACCGTGGCCTGACCCGCTTCGTGCTGTCCGGTTCTACCCGTGATGGCGACATCACCGAAGTAGTAGAAGAGCACTTCGGCAAGACCGCAGGCAAGTTCATCACCCTGCTCTACTTCTTTGCCATCTACCCGATCCTGCTGATGTATTCAGTAGCCATCACCAACACCGTCGAGAGCCTGATGGTTCACCAGCTGGGCATGACTGCACCTCCCCGTGCCATCCTGTCTCTGGCGCTGATCCTCGGTCTGATGGCGATCGTTCGCCTCGGCGGCCAGGTTATCGTCAAAGCGATGAGCGTGCTGGTATTCCCGTTCGTACTCACCCTGATGGGCCTGGCGCTCTACCTGATCCCGCACTGGAACGGTGCCATCATCACTGAAGCTCCGGCGCTGGGTGATGCCTTCAACGGCGACTTCATCAAGACCCTGTGGCTGGCTATCCCGGTAATGGTGTTCTCCTTCAACCACTCCCCGATCATCTCCTCCTTCGCGGTGGACAACAAAGGTCGTTACGGTGAGAACGCCGAGAAGAAGTGCAGCAACATCCTGCTGGGCGCCCACGTCATGATGGTGATGACCGTTATGTTCTTCGTATTCAGCTGCGTACTGAGCCTCTCCCCGGCTGACCTGGCTGCTGCCAAAGAACAGAACATCTCCATCCTGTCCTATCTGGCCAACCACTTCGACAACCCGGTTATCGCCACTGTGGCTCCGCTGATCGCCATGGTTGCCATCAGCAAATCCTTCCTGGGTCACTACCTGGGTGCGCAAGAGGGCATGAACGGCCTGATGGCCAAGTCCCTGCGTGAGAAGGGCAAGAACGTTGACGTCAAGCAGCTGAACAAAGTGACCGCAGTGTTCATGATCCTGACCACCTGGGCCATCGCTACCATCAACCCGAGCATCCTCGGCATGATCGAAGATCTGGGCGGCCCCATCATCGCGATGCTGCTGTTCCTGATGCCGATGTACGCAATCGCCAAGGTTCCTGCCATGCGCAAATACGCTGGCAACATCAGCAACGGCTTCGTGACCATCATCGGCCTGATCGCCATGTCCGGTATCATCTACAAGCTGATTGCCTGATAACTCCGGTCAATCTGTTGAATGAAAAAGCCGCCTCGCAAGAGGCGGCTTTTTTTATGGCTGTTTGCGGCGAAGAGCGTTACTTCATCAGCTTCTTCACCTCGTCGCTGGCCAGCGCCTTGTTGAATTTGTCCCGCGCCTCCTTGCCCTTGGCGGAGTTGGTAAAGCAGACGTGGAGCGACTTGTCCTCGAGGATCTTGCTGTTGAAAGCGAGGTTGGCGGCGACCCCCTTGAGGTGGGGATCGCTCTCCAGCAGATAGGTCATCACGTTCTGGTCGATGACCGCCAGATCGAGCCGGCCGTTGCCGAGCTTGAGCAGGTTCTGGCTATCCGAGGTGGTGGCATCGGCCGAGAGCGCCTTGCTGGCCACCTTCTGGTCAAACTCGGTGGTGTTGACGTAACCGGTGACGACCCCGATCTTCTTGCCCTTCAGGTCGTCCAGACTCTGCCAGCTCACCGGCTGATCGGCCCGCTGGGCAAAGCCGAGAGGGCCGTGGCCGATGGGATCGGAGAAGAGGCAGCTGCTCTTGGGATCGAGATACTCGGGGAAGTAGCCGAGCACCTCGGGGTTGTTGGTCGCCTCGTCCACCGCCCGCTGCCAGGGGTAGAACTTGATGGTCAGCGGATCGCCTGCCAGGGCAAAGGCCGCAGTCACCACCTGACTGGTCTTGCCCTGTTCAGGCAGGCTGGCACTGGTGTAGGGGGGCCATTCAAGGCTGGTCAACTGCGCCGCCTGAGCGGCCGACATGCCGAGCAGGGGGAGGGTGGCCAGGGCGAGGTGCTTCCATTTCAGACTCATGAGATAACTCCTTGTGGTCAAACACCTCTTAAAGATAGCCCTGTGGTGCCGATTGCGGATGCCGACCATGACTGACCGCCATCCATGTCACCTATTTGTTGTCGATGTTCTCCGCCTGCCAGAGGGCGTAGCCCTTGCCGGACGGCGTAGTGGGCAGGTCAATCTGCATCAGGTCATTGCCGATGACGAAGGGGCCCGTGTAGCGGGCACGCAGATCCTGCGCCAGATCTTTGACCGTGATCTTGCCGTTGAGCCCGATGTGGCTGAACACGGTCAGGGCCGGTCTGGCTTCGTTGAGAACGCGGGCGGCCTGCTCGGGGGAGGCGAGGTGCCCGGCGATCGCCTTGTAGCCCGGGTTGGCCTTCATCTGCTCGGCAGAGGTCATGGAGACGCAGTGCACCAGCAGATCCGCCCCCTTGGCCTCTTTCACAACCTGCGGGCTGTAGCGGGTATCGCCGGAGAGCACCACGCTGTGGCCGTGGTAGTCGATGCGATAGCCAAACGACGGCTTGATGTTGACCCCGTGGTCGTTGTCAAAGGCGGTCACCTTGACCCCATCCCGGTCGTAGACCACCCCGGCAGTCACCTCGTGGCTGTTGATCTTTACCCCGTCCAGCGGCGTCCCCTCATCCTTGACCCGGGTAGCGATATCGGTGGCGTAGGCCTGCTGCAGGCCGTGAGCCAGGGCATCGGTGCCCTTGGGCCCGTAAAGCTCCATCGGCGCGTGGCGCTGGCCATAGGCCGGTTGCAGCCAGCCAGTCAGCCAGAGATCCGCCAGCCCGTTGGTGTGGTCCGAGTGGAAGTGGGTGAGGAAGAAGGCGTTGACCCGGCCGATGGGGATATGCAGTTGCCACAACCGGGTGGCGGAGTTGCGGCCAAAGTCGAACACCAGCTTCTGGTTGCCCGCCTCGACCAGGGTGCTGTAGCCGCCGCGACTGATCTGGGGCACCGGGGTGCCGGTGCCGAGCAGGCTGACCCGAAAGATATCGGGCCGGACTTGAGTTGCCGTGGCCGGGGCGTGATCGTGGTTGCTGATAAAGCTGCTCTCGGCCGCGTGGCTGACACCGGTGGCCAGCAGACCGACCAGCAGGGCGGCCAGATAGGTGCTTTTCATGGGGATATGTCCTGTTTGGTGGCGTTGCTGGCCACTATATTGGTAACCAAAAGTGCGATAAATTGGCTAAAAATCATTTCTTACTAAACTTTTGGTTGTGAATATGAGCCCTTCTCGTGGGCCAAATGGCCTCGAAACGGGCAAAAAGGAGGGGTTGTGGACCGACTGACCAGCATGCGTATCTTCACCCGGGTAGTGGATCTCGGCTCCTACAGCGCGGTGGCGAGCGAAGAGGGGATCAGCGCCCAGATGGTGGGCAAGCATGTGCTGGGGCTGGAGCAGTGGCTGGGGGGCAAGCTGTTTCACAAAACCACCCGCCAGCAGACCCTGACCGAACTGGGCCAGCTCTTTCTCGCTCGCTGCCAGCGGGTGCTGGAGGAGCTGGCACTGACCGAGTCGCTCACCCAGAATCTGCTGGCCGAGCCGGCCGGACGGTTGCGTATCGCCGCCCCCCTCAGTTTTGGCCACCACCGGCTGGTGCCGCTGTTGCCCGCTTTTCTCGACCGTTATCCCAAGCTGGAGGTGGATCTGCAGCTTACCCCGCGCTGGGTCGATCTGGTGGAGGAGGGGTTTGACGCCGCCATCCGTACCCTGCGCCCGCAGGATGAGGCGCTGATTGCCCGCCCATTGCTGACCCAGCACTACCGGCTCTGCGCGGCGCCCGACTACCTCAATCGTCACGGCGTGCCCCGTCATCCGGCCGATCTCGCCCGCCACCAGTGTCTGCATGGCAACTGGGGCGAGCACGAGCGCTGGCAATTTGTCGGGGGCGATGGCCAGAGCGAGGAGGTGCGGGTCGCCTCGCGCCTGCGCATCAACCACTGGCCGGCGCTGCTGACGGCGGCGCTGTCGGGGGCCGGCATCACCTTGCAGCCCGCCGAACAGGTGCGTGACCATATCGCTGCAGGACGTCTGCTGCCGCTGCTTGGCAACTATCAGAGCCCGGCCAAGACCCTCTACTTCATCTATCCGGCGGCGCGGCGGCAGGTGCTCAAGATCACCCTGCTGGGGGATTTTCTGGCCGAATCCCTGCAAGCTGAGCCCGAGCCTGAATAAAAGGCTGCATATTTTCGCCACCGCGCTTAACCATCGTACTTAACAAAGGGGCGGGGCAGGCCTAACATGGCGGGATGTTTTTTAGTCAGGACAAAAGGATATGTCTGGGTTGAAAAAGGATCTCGGGCTCTGGCAGGGGATGGGGCTGCTCGCCACCTCGCTGCTCGGCACCGGGATCTTCGTGGTACCGGCGACCGCCGCCTCGCTGGCGGGCGGGGCCTCGCTCTGGGCCTGGTTGCTGCTGATTGCGCTGGTGCTGCCCATCGCCTTTACCTTCGCCCGCCTCGGCCGCCGCTATCCCCATGCGGGCGGTGCGCCGCACCTGATTGGCCTCGCCTTTGGCAACGGCGCCGAGCGCTTCTCCGCCTTCCTGTTTCTGGCGGTGCTGCCAGTGGGGCTGCCCGCCGCCCTGATGATTGCCGCCGGTTTCTGGCACGCCCTGTTCGAGATGGGGGAGTGGGCACCTCTGGGCCATCCAGCTGCTGACCCTGCTCGGGGTCTTTCTGCTGGGGCTGCGCGGGGCACGTTCCTCCGGCAATCTGCAACTGCTGATCGCGCTGGCCATTCTGGGGCTCACCCTGCTTATCTGGTTCAAGGGGGAGGTGAGCTGGCGCGATGCAGCGCGACCGCTGCCGACGACGGACGAGTGGCCCGCCATGGCCACCGCGCTGGCGGTGATGTTCTGGTGTTTCGTCGGGCTGGAAGCTTTCGCCCATATGGGGGAGGAGTTCAAGCGGCCGGAGCGGGACTACCCCATCGCCCTGCTCGGCGGTGTGCTGCTGGCGGGGCTTATCTACTGGGTACACTCGCTGGTGGTGCTCAAGTACGGCCTCTACGGCGATGAGGCGAAAAACGCCACCGCCATTCCCTCCCTGCTGGCGCTGCTGTTTGGCCCCACCGCCAAGTGGCTGGTGGCGGTGCTCGGCTACCTCTCCTGTTTTGCCAGCATCAACATCTACATTCAGGGCTTTGCCCGGCTGATCTGGAGTATGGCGCGCGAAGGCAAGCTGCCTACCTCGCTGGCCGTGCTCACCGCCCGCGGCGCACCGCTGCGGGCGCTCGGTCTGGTGCTCGCCATCTGCCTGCTCTGCATCACCCTCATCATCTGGCTGCGACTGCCGCTCGATGAGCTGATCCGCTACGCCAACGGCAACTTCGTGCTGGTCTATCTGCTCTGCATGGCGGCGGGTTGGCGCCTGCTTGGCGGGGTGGGCAAGGGGCTGGCGGGGGTGAGCGTGCTGCTCTGCGCTCTGGTGCTGGTGGCGCTCGCCACTCAGGTGCTCTATGCGGTGGTGCTGAGTCTTGGCTACGGCGGCTTCTCGTTGTGGCGGCGCAGACGCCGGCTGCTGACCTCTGACGATATTTGCGCCATCAAGTAATCCCCGAAAAAAGCCCCGCAGTGCGGGGCTTTTTGATATGGGCATAACGGATGCTCATATGGGTCATAAGTCCGCGCGCTTTTTGCCAAAATCCCCCTGTTGGATCAACTCATCGGTGATTTGTCGGCAAAAAAAGTGGGATCCGGCTCTCGTTTTGCTTAAAGTGACTCTTTTCCGGCTCAGCCCGGAATGCCCGCAAGGATGCCCTTCAGACGTCAACAGGATGGCCTGGCCAGACTGGCTCACAGAGATGTTACTGCTTCGGTTCTCTTCTTCTCTGTCGCCCTTGCGTGACAGCGCTTCGTTCCGTTCAGTCAGCCCAGGTCCTGCGTCACTCTCATCGAGCATTGTCTCCATCTGCTGCGAGTGAATCATGAGCGAATCGGTTTTTGAGATCCATGACTGGACCCTGAGCGTTGACGACAACACGCTCTGCCGTCCCGACCGCGAGGTCTACCTCGAACCCCGGCTGGTCAACCTGTTGCGGTTTCTGGCCAGCAATGCCGGCACCGTGTTTGGTCGCGATGCCCTGATCAACGAGGTGTGGGACGGCGCCGAGGTGACCGATCAGGTCGTGACCCAGTCCATCTTCGAACTGCGCAAGATCCTCAAAGATGGTCGCACCGACGCGACCGACTATATCGTCACCGTGCCCAAGCGTGGCTACAAGCTGGTTGCGCCGGTACGGCCGCAGCAGGAGCTGGTTGCTGCCGAGGAGCATGCGGTCTCCTCGACCAATTCCCAGCTCAATCCGACCCTCTCCGACCTCAGTCCGCCCGCTGAGGATGAGCCGCTCGCCAATGTGGCCCCTTTTCCCGCCGGGCCCCTGACCCGCGCCATCTCCAACCATGCCAAGGATGCTCGCAGCCGCTGGAAGATGGTAAGTTTCGATATCTTCGTGGCCGTCATTCTGGTTGCCATCGTCAGCCTGCTCAGTTACCAGCACACGGCGCCGCAGGTGCACTCCATGCTGGATCCCAACCTGCTGGTGTTCCGTTTCCACTCCGGCATGGATGACAACAACGAGAACGTCCGCCTTGCCGACGGCATCACTCGCGCCCTGATGGCCGAGGTGGCGGCGGCGACGCCACTGCGGGTGCAGTATGGTGCCACCACTCTGATGGGAGGCATCATGCCCGGCAAGGAGCTGAGCGTGCGGGTCTCGCGCCAGCCGCGCGGCACCTACCTCGATCTGGAGTACCGCAATATCAACACCAACCGGGTGCTGTTCAGCCATCAGTACCAGCTGAGCCGCCACAACGTGCACGGCGTGCTGCAAGAGAGCAGTCAGGATCTGCTGCGCGCCCTCGACCAGCCGGATGCTGAGCCGGGCATGGGGTGGCCGACCGATGATGCCTCCCTGATGGCGATGATGGAGGCTCACTACTACACCAACAGCCGGGATCCGGTCGCCCTCAAGCGTGGTATCGAGCTGCTCGAAGAGGCGCTGGCGCTCCAGCCTGATCAGCCGCTGCTGCTGGCGGAGCGCTATCTGGCCGGTGAGGTGCTGGCTACCCTGGCTGGCAAGTCCGAGAGCGAGCGGCTGCAGGAGGTGGGAACCCATCTCGCCCGCGTGGTGCAAACTGGCGGTGCCCTGCCATCCCGGGTGTGGGAGGCGCTGGCGCTGCAGGCGGTGCTCAACAGCGAGCAGCAGCAGGCCAACTATCTGCTGGAGCAGGCGGCAAAACGCGGCCGCTCGGTGCTCTATTACATACTGCAGGGCAAGCTGGCTGAGCTGGATGGCCGCCCGGAAGAGGCGGGGGACGCCTACAGTCAGGCTTTTCTGATGGAGGCGACCGAGCAGACCTATCTGCTCTGCCAGCAGCTCGGTTTCTACAGCAACATGGAGACCCTCACCCCGGCGCTATTCGATGCACTGGGTCAGAGCAAGGTGAAGCTCTTCTAATTCCGCCCCCTTTGTTGCTGTCGGTCCCTTCTCTCAGGCCACCTTCGGGTGGCCTGAGCCGTTTCTGGCCGCCTTTTATCAGGCTTGAGGCTCCTGAAAAGAGGCTATCTGCAAGCCATATCGTGGTGCTCTACCCCAGGTGATCTTCCGGCGAACCGTGCCGGGCATACCGCTTGCTTTTGTCGTTTCTTCGCATCATCCATCTCCTGCATTCCCGCACCTCCAGCTATGTCCAGCCGGAGCGAACTTCTTCCGATTAGGTCATTTGGCGTGTGTGGCCATGGCGCCGCACGGGTTGCCAACAGCGAATTGAGCGAGCCGATGACCCCAGATAGGCAGCGCTGTTGTCATTCAGAGGGAGGGCAAATTCCATAGCAGATGGCACTGACGGCGATGGGATTGGCCGGGTCGATGAGATGAACAGGGCGGGCGAGAGCGGGGAGGTTCTGTGCGAACCCCTTTATCCCGGGTTTATTGCGGGAAAAATATCAAGACGGCGAGATAAAGGGGTTATCAAGGCGAAAAAACCGGGCTGCCGGATATCAAGGTTTTATCAAGAAAGCTTGGTGATGAGTTATTAACTTACTGTTTTTAAAGATTTTTTATAGGGTTGGCGAGGAGGGTGAAAAAAGTTGCCTCATATTTTTATCCGTTAGCTGCTCCTTATGTTTTTCGGGGACGAGAGGCCTAGTCTGTGCCCATTCGTTGGCCGGACGTTGTGCCAACTGTGTATGTGACGACCCGACCTTTTTAAAGACCCGGAGATCTTATGTCCCTAGATACGAGCAAGAAGATCGGCCTTATCGCCTGTACAGGTGTAGTGGCCGGCAACATGATGGGGAGCGGTATCGCACTGCTGCCTTCGGCACTGGCCAACATAGGTTCCATTTCTGTATTCAGCTGGGCTATCTGTCTGGTAGGCGCCATGGGCCTCGCCTTCGTTTTCGCCCGCCTCGCTACCAAGAACCCGCAAGAGGGTGGCCCCATTGCCTACGCCGGCGAGATCTCTCCGGTATTCGGTTTCCAGACCGGTGTGCTCTACTACCACGCCAACTGGATCGGTAACCTGGCCATCGCCATTACCGGCGTCTCCTACCTCTCGGTCTTCTTCCCCATTCTCAACAGCCCGATCCCGGCCGCTGCAGCCACCATCGCTGCCGTCTGGATCTTCACCTTCGTCAACCTGCTTGGCGGTAGCTGGGTGAGCCGACTCTGTACTCTGGGTCTGGTACTGATCCTGCTGCCGGTGGTGGGTACCGCTCTGGTGGGCTGGACTCACTTTGACAGCGCCGTCTACAGCCAGAACTGGAACACCACCAGTGGCAGCGACCTGCATGCGGTCATCAGCGCAGTGCTGATCTGCCTCTGGTCTTTCGTCGGTGTTGAATCTGCCGCCGTCTCTTCCGGCATGGTGAAGAATCCGAAGCGTACCGTACCGCTCGCCACCATGCTGGGTACCGGTATCGCGGGTGTTATCTACATCCTCTCTACCCAAGTGATCAGCGGCATGTTTCCGGCCGGTGAAGTGGCTGCCTCCGGCGCCCCGTTTGCCATGGCCTCTTCCGCCATCTTCGGTAGCTGGTCTGCACCGTTCGTCTCTGCCTTCACCGCCCTGGCCTGCTTCACCTCGCTCGGTTCCTGGATGATGCTGGTAGGCGAGGCGGGCAAGCGTGCCGCCAACGATGGCAACTTCCCGAAAATCTACGGTGAAGTGGACAAGAACGGCGTAGCCAAGAAGGGTCTGATCCTGGGCTCCCTGAAGATGACTGCCCTGATGATTGGCCTGACCGCTTTCACTTCCCAGTCCGCTCACGCTGCCGATCTCTTCAACGTGCTGACCACAGATGCGGTGCTGCTGACCATGCTGCCCTACTTCTACTCCAGCATTAACCTGATCCGTTTTGAAGGCATGACCTCCCGCAGCATCGGCGCCATGATCTTCTCCGGTGTGGCCTGCGTCTTCTGTCTGGTAGCCCTGATGGGTGCCAAGGGTTCCAACCTCACAGCTACCTTCGTGGTGTCGCTCATCATCCTGATGTTCTACGCCAAAAAACTGGGTCTGCGTCAGCACGATGCCCTGCTGAACGAACAACCCAGCAACTGATTTCCCCTTTTATCTTCCGAGCGCTCTTCACTCACCATCCCTGATGGAGAGCGCCCCTTTACGTGTGGAGCATTACGATGAATATCATTGCCATCCTCAACCACCTCGGCGTTTTCTTTAAAGAAGAACCCATTCGCCAGCTGCAAGCCTCCCTCGAGCGCAAGGGTTTCGAGGTTGTTTATCCGGTCGACGTCGCCGACCTGCTGAAACTGATCGAGAAGAACCCCCGCGTTTGCGGCGCCATCTTCGACTGGGACAAATACTCTCTGGGTCTGTGCAAGGAGATCCACGATCGCAACGAGAAGCTGCCGATCTTCGCCTTCGCCAACGACCAGTCCACCCTGGACATTCACCTGACCGACCTGCGTCTGAACGTCCACTTCTTCGAGTACCGTCTCGGCATGGCTGACGACATCGCCCTCAAGATGGGTCAGGCCACTCAGGAGTATCAGGACGCGATCCTGCCGCCGTTCACCAAGGCGTTGTTCAAATACGTGGAAGAGGGCAAATACACCTTCTGTACTCCGGGTCACATGGGCGGTACCGCCTTCCAGATGAGCCCGGCCGGCAGCATCTTCTATGACTTCTACGGCCCGAACGCGTTCAAGGCTGACGTCTCCATCTCCATGCCGGAGCTGGGCTCCCTGCTGGATCACTCAGGTCCGCACAAGGAAGCCGAAGAGTACATCGCCCGTACCTTCAACGCCGATCGCTCCTACATCGTTACCAACGGCACCTCCACTGCCAACAAGATCGTCGGCATGTACTCCGCGCCGGCCGGCAGCACAGTGCTGGTTGACCGTAACTGCCACAAGTCGCTCACTCACCTGATGATGATGAACGACGTGACGCCGATCTACTTCCGTCCGACCCGCAACGCCTACGGCATTCTGGGTGGTATCCCGCAGAGCGAATTCAGCCGCGACACCATCGCTGCCAAGGTTGCCGCGACACCGGGTGCCCAGGCTCCCCGTTACGCCGTCGTCACCAACTCCACCTATGATGGCCTGCTCTACAACACCGGCTTCATCAAGGAGAGTCTGGATACTCCTTACATCCACTTCGACAGTGCCTGGGTGCCTTACACCAACTTCAGCCCGATCTATGAAGGCAAGTGCGGCATGAGCGGCGAAGCGATGCCGGGCAAGGTGTTCTACGAAACCCAGTCCACCCACAAGCTGCTGGCGGCCTTCTCCCAGGCCTCGATGATCCACATCAAGGGTGACGTGGAGGAAGAGACCTTCAACGAAGCCTTCATGATGCACACCTCCACCTCGCCGCAGTACGGCATCGTGGCCTCTACCGAGATCTCTGCTGCCATGATGCGTGGCAACACCGGCAAGCGTCTGATCAAGGACTCCATCGATCGCGCCATCTCCTTCCGCAAAGAGATCAAGCGTCTGCGTGATCAGAGCGAAGGCTGGTTCTTCGACGTATGGCAGCCGGACAACATCGACACCGTCGAGTGCTGGAAGCTGGATCCGAAAGATGACTGGCACGGCTTCAAGGACATCGATGACAACCACATGTACCTGGATCCGATCAAGGTCACTCTGCTGACTCCGGGTATGGGTCGTGACGGCCAGCTGCTGGAGAAGGGCATCCCTGCCTCTCTGGTCTCCAAGTTCCTGGACGAGCGCGGCATCGTGGTCGAGAAGACCGGCCCCTACAACATGCTGTTCCTCTTCTCCATCGGTATCGATCAGTCCAAGGCGATGCAGCTGCTGCGCGCCCTGACCGAGTTCAAGCGTGGCTACGACCTGAACCTGACCATCAAGAGCATCCTGCCGAGCCTCTATCGTGAAGACCCGAGCTTCTACGAAGGGATGCGCATCCAGGAGCTGGCGCAGCGCATTCACGAGCTGACCAGCAAGTACCGTCTGCCAGAGCTGATGTTCAAGGCGTTCGACGTACTGCCGGAGATGAAGATGACTCCGCACGCTGCATGGCAGCAGGAGCTGGCCGGCAACGTGGTGGAAGTGCCGCTGCGTGACATGGTGAACCGCATCAGCGCCAACATGATCCTGCCGTACCCGCCGGGAGTACCGCTGGTTCTGCCGGGCGAGATGGTGACCAAGGATTCTCTGCCGGTGCTCGAGTTCCTCGAGATGCTGTGCGAGATCGGTGCTCACTACCCGGGCTTCGAGACCGACATCCACGGCCTCTATCGTCAGGCCGATGGCAGCTACACCGTCAAGGTGCTGCGTTAATCACAGTGACAACAACGGGCCGCAAGGCCCGTTTTTCCCTCCGGAATTTCTCTTTTCTTGCGTGAGTCATCATGAAGCGAGTGCTCTCCATTCAATCCCATGTGGTCTTTGGCTGTGCCGGCAACAGTGCCGCCGTCTTTCCCATGCGTCGCCTCGGCATCGAGGTGTGGCCGATGAACACGGTGCAGTTCTCCAACCACACCCAGTACAGTGAGGGGTGGCAGGGGATGGTGATGCCGGCGGGCCATATCGCCCAGCTGGTGGATGGGCTGGCGGAGATTGGCGTGCTGGCTAGGTGCGATGCGCTGCTCAGCGGCTACCTCGGATCGGCCGAGCAGGGGGAGGAGATCCTGGCGGCAGTGGCCCGGCTCAAGGCGTGCAATCCCGGTGCCCTCTACTTCTGCGATCCCGTGATGGGTCACCCGGACAAGGGGTGCATAGTAGCGCCCGGCGTCACCGACTTTTTCCGGGAGCGGGCCTTGCCCCGCGCCGACCTGCTGGCCCCCAACCTGCTGGAGCTGGAACAGCTGACCGGTCGCGACATCGGCAATGTCTCGCAGGCGCTGGCGGCGTGCCAGCAGCTGCGCGAACAGGGGGTCAAGATGGTGTTGGTAAAGCATCTGGGCAAGGCCGGCTTTGCCATGGATCGCTTCGAGATGCTGCTGGTGTGCGAGGAGGGGGCGTTTCACCTCTCGCGTCCGCTCTACCCTTTTGCCCGCCACCCCATCGGGGTCGGGGATCTGCTAAGCGCCACCATGCTGGCCAATCTGCTGGCCGGTTTCACTCCGGTGGTGGCGTTCGAGCGCACCAACGCCAGTGTCGATGCGGTGCTGGCTCGCACCTGGCTGACGGGGGCCTACGAGCTGCAACTGGTGGCGGCACAACACGAGATGGCGTTGCCGCTGGTGCGTACCCGGGCCACTCGCCTTGAGTAGCAGCGTCGCCGATTCTGGATACAAAAAAGCCCTGCTGGTCAGGGCTTTTTCTATTTCTGAAGGATGTGGGCAGTCGCGCCTTAATCCTTGGGATCCTTGAGCGCCTCGATCACATCCTCCTTGGGGCCGAGTCCCTCGACATGGTTGAAGGTGTCGAGCCCCTCCTGCGCACTGATGGTAAAGGCGTCGGCGCTCAGGTAGCTGCCGCTGCCGGCGCTCTCCATGATGACCACCAGCTCGGGCTGCTTGTCACCGTTGAGATCCAGTAATTTCAGCTCCTTGATGGAGCCATCGCGCGGCAGCACCTTGCCGTCGATGAACTGATCCAGCGGGAACTGGGGATTGGCGCCGGAGTAGAGGCGCACATCGTAGCTGCCGATGGAGGCGGGTTCACCGCGTCCTTCAGCCACCGTGATCACCTGACCGGAGGGGAGTGTCAGCTGTTTGAAGAAGCTCTCCGCTGCCTGGCCGGTCAAGGGCAGAGTGAGCAGACCGAGTGTCATCAGCAAGGTTTTCATAGGCATTACCCTTGTTACTGCGGTGAGCGGCAGGGCCGTTCACTGACGTCAACGTATGGAGATGGGGCGGTGCCGACACATGGCATCCGCCCCTCTGTTATGCCTCACAAGAGGCGTGCATTACCAGATCTTCACCCGTTTCTGGGGCGGCAGATAGAGCTTGTCCCCCGGCTGGATGTTGAATGCCTCGTAGAAGGCGGGAATGTTTGGCACCACGCCGTTGACCCGGTACTCGGGTGGCGAGTGGGGGTCGGAGCGCAGCAACATCTGCATCAGTTCGGGACGATACATCCCTTTCCACACCTGCGCCCAGCCGAGGAAGAAGCGCTGCTCGCCGGTAAAGCCATCCAGTACCGGCGCCTCCTTGCCATCCAGCGACAGCTCGTAGGCCTTGTGGGCGATGGTGAGGCCGCCCAGATCGCCGATGTTCTCGCCCAGGGTGAACTGGCCGTTGACGAACTGACCGTTGATGGGCTCGAAGCGGTTGTACTGGGCCACCAGCCGGCTGGTGCGGAAGCGGAACTCCTTGAGATCCTGCGGCGTCCACCAGTCGCGCATCATGCCGTCGCCGTCGGATTTGGCCCCCTGATCATCAAAACCGTGGCCCATCTCGTGGCCAATGACCCCGCCGATGGCGCCGTAGTTGACTGCGTCATCCGCTGTCATGTCGAAGAAGGGGGGCTGCAAAATGGCCGCCGGGAAGACGATCTCGTTGTTGCTCGGGTTGTAGTAGGCATTCACCGTCTGGGGCGACATGTGCCACTCGTCCCGATCGACCGGCTTGCCGAGGCGAGCCAGATTGTCGGCATACTCGAAGGCTTGCGAGCGCTGCAGGTTGCCCACCAGATCGTCCGGTTTGATGGCGATGGCGCTGTAATCCTTCCACTTGTCCGGATAGCCGATCTTGGGTCGGAACTTGGCCAGCTTCTCGAGCGCCTGGGTCTTGGTCTCCGGCGACATCCAGTCGAGCTCTTCAATGCTCTGGCGATAGGCGGTGCGCAGGTTCTCAACCAGCTGCTCCATCCGCTCCTTGGCCGCAGGCGGGAAGTAGCGGGCCACATAGAGCTGGCCGACCGCTTCACCCAGATGATCGTTCAGCACCCCCAGCCCACGCTCCCAGCTGGCCCGCTGCTTGGGCGTGCCGCTCAACGTGGTGCCGTAGAAGGCGAAGTTGGCCCGGTCGGTCTCGCTGTCGAGATAGGGGGCGTAGTCGGTCAGCAGTTGCCACTTGAGGTAGGCCTGCCAGTCGGCGATGGGGGTCTGGGCCATCACCTGATCCAGCGCGCTCAGATAGGTCGGCTGACCGATGACGAGATCCGGTTGGGCGGCAATGCCGGCCGCATCGAGATAGGCTTGCCAGTCGAGGTGAGGGGCTAAACGTACCAGCTCGCTGGCGGGGCGTTTGTTGTAGTTCTTCTCCCGATCCCGCAGCGCGACGTTGTCCCACTGGATGGTGGCGAGCCGGGTTTCGAGGGCGAGAATCCGCTTGGCCTTGCCGCTCGGATCAGATTCACCGAGGCGACTCAGCATGGCGGCGATATGTTGCTGGTACTTCTGGCGCAGCGCCTGACTGTCGGGATCCTGCTTGAGGTAGTAGTCGCGATCCGGCAGCCCCAGCCCGCCCTGATAGAGGTAGACCGCATAGCGATCCGGCGCCTTGGCGTCGGCATCGATCCAGATGCCGAACGGCGCGCCACCGCCCATACGGCCACTTTGGGCAAAGGCGCGGGCCAGTGCCGCCTGATCGTGGATCCGGTCGATATCGGCCAGCGCCGGCGCCAGCGGGGTGAGCCCCTTGGCGTCGCGGCCAGCCTGATCCAGATAACTGGCGTAGAGATCGCGGATCTGTTGGGTTGGCGTGCCGGTAGCGGCCTGTTGATGGGCCAGCCCCTCGACCAGTATCCGCACATCGGCGAGGGATTTGTCCCGCAGCATGTAGAAGGCACCATCGGCGGGGCGATCGTCGGGGATCTTGGCGGTGGCGAGCCACTTGCCGTTGACGTAGCGGAAGAAGTCATCGCCGGGTTTGACCCGGGTGTCCATATTGGCCAGCGCCAGTCCGGAGTGTTTCGGCGCGCTCTCGGGCGCCTGGCTGCAACCAGCCAACAGGGCCAGCCCGATAAGGCCGGCCAGAATGCTTTTCTTGTTGTTCATGGGATCTGATTCCACATCGGGTTGTTTGCTTCCCTGCCTGCGCCTCTTTTGAACTGGTGACTTTCGGGTCTGCACAGGCGAGCCCTACTCTAGGGTGGGTTGCCGTGCCGGCGCAAGCGGCGTCGTCAGGATGAATACTCCCGAACGAGCCCCGAGTCGCCACAGTGCAGCTTGCCAGCCGCGACTCTGCTAAGATCGGCCAGTCCGTTTTGGGGAAGCCTATGATTTCTCATCTTTATTCTCGCTTTTGTCAGACTCTGCCAGAACCGGAAGGTTCCACTCGCCTGCTGGTGGCCTTCAGCGGTGGCCTCGACTCCACCCTGCTGCTGGTGCTGGCAGCGCAGTTTGCCCGTGAGCACGGCTTGCCGCTTCGGGCGCTGCACGTGCACCACGGTCTCAGCCCCCATGCCGACGAGTGGGTGGCTCATTGCGAGTTGGTCTGCCAGCAGCTGGCGGTGCCGCTCATTGTCGAGCGGGTAACCCTTGCCCGCGGCAATGGCGAGAGTCTGGAAGCGCAGGCACGCACCGCCCGCTACCAGCGGCTGATGACGCACATGACGGAGGGGGAGTGGCTGCTCACCGCTCACCATCAGGATGATCAGCTGGAGACCCTGCTGCTGGCCCTCAAGCGCGGCGCCGGTCTGCGCGGTCTGGCCGGCATCTTGCCAAGCCAGCCCTTTGCTGGCGGTCTGCTGCTGCGGCCGCTGCTCGATATCAGCCGAGCCGAACTGGCCGAGGTTGCCGCCACCCTGCCTTATGGTTGGGTCGAGGATGAGAGCAATCAGGATGTGAGTTATGACCGCAATTTTCTGCGCCAGACGCTTATCCCCCAACTCAAGGCGCGCTGGCCTGCCATTGCCCGTACTGCGGCCCGCAGCATGGCGCTGTGCGCCGAGCAGGAGGCGCTGCTGGACGAGCTGGCCGAGAGCGACTGGCAGCTGGCCGGCGAAGGGGATGCGCTCCATATCGGCCCGCTGCATGCACTCTCGCCGACCCGGCGCAACAACCTGCTGCGCTACTGGATCCGCCGTCAGGGGGGGGAGATGCCATCGCGCGAACAGCTTGCCCGGTTGTGGCAGGAGGTGGCGCTGGCGCGGCCCGATGCCAATCCGCAGCTCAACTGGGGTGGCCTGAGTTGCCGCCGTTTTCAGGAGCGCCTCTATCTGGTCGCCCCGGATCTGCAACCTTGTCATCAGGTGTTGCCGTTGACGCCGGGCGAGCCGCTGACTCTGCCGGATGGGTTGGGTGAACTGGTGGTGCGTATGGAAAAAGCGGGAGAGGGGTTGCTGCGTTTGCCCCGGCCACAGGAGCCTCTGTCGGTACGCTTTGGCGTGGTGCCGGGCGCCATGCTGAAGCCGGTGGGACGTGGTGGCAGTCGCCGCTTGAAGAAGCTGTTGCAGGAGTACGGCGTTCCTTCGTGGCAGCGGGGGCGGATCCCTATCCTCTACTATGGCGAGCAGGTAGCGGCTGTGGTCGGACTCTTTGTCTGCGACGGATTTATGGCAGAGCAGGAGGGGCTTTCATATCAATGGTTGCCAACGCAAGAGGGGTTGCTGTTGCCTGAGCAGGAACCTGAGTAAAAAAAGGGCTCCGGTCACATGGCTGCATGTGCCGGAGCAAAGAAGAGTACCCGGTTATTCCGCGAGGCCGGCTTTGCCGGCTTTTTTGCGGGCGTAGAGGTGGCTGTCTGCCGCCTCGTAAAGAGCTTGAACACTGACGCCTGATTGCCAGCTGGCGGCCCCCAGACTGCAACCGACCGAGAAGGTGCTGAGCTCCTTGTTGGTCATCAGCATGTGCTGCAGGCGCAGCCAGACCGGACGCCAGGCTTCGGGTTCGGCCGGTTGCAGCAGCAGGGCGAACTCATCCCCCCCGAGCCGGAAGGCCTGATCCGTACTGCGGATGCACCCCTTGAGCAGCTGGGCGAAGCGGCTCAGCACCAGATCCCCGACCGGGTGGCCCCAGGTGTCGTTGATCTGCTTGAAGCGGTCGAGATCCAGCAGCACCAGCACCAGACCATGGGGCTCGCGGCTGTGCTGCTCGATGGCGCGGCCAATGGCTTCGTCAAAATAGGAGCGGTTGCCAAGGCCGGTCAGGTGATCGAGGCGCACCTGCTGATCCAGTTTTTCCAGCCGCATGTAGAGGGGCAGCAACAGGCTGAGCAGCTGATGGTACTGCAGCAGCACTCGCTGCTGGCTGCCGCTCAGCGGGTGTTCCAGCTCGTAGTGGAGTTGGCCGAGCAGCTGCTCATGCTGGCCGCGCAGCTCGAACAGGTAGCTGTGCAGGTTGAGGGTGGCCATCGGCGGGTGCTGGATCAGTACATGGGGGTGGCTACCGTCCATATAGAGACTGTGGATCCTGACAATTTTTGCCGCTCGATCGGCAAAAGTTGTCAGCAGGCCGCCGAGCTCGTGCTGCCCCAGCAACTGCTCCAGCAACTGATTGCGTTCTACGCTGGGCAAGGGCGTGAGCCGCTCCATCTGGCGAACCCACTGCTCGATGCCATGGCTAAAGCCATTGAGTGACGATCTGTTTTCCATGGTCTTCCACCTGTAACCACTTGACTGCTCCCCTTCACCTGCAATTGGCATGCCCAATATATGTTTCCTGAGCCAAGGATCGGCTGACTAGACTTAAGTTGATAAAAAGGAGGGGAAAATTTGTACACAGACCTGCTGATCCTGCTCTTCGCCGCCGTCCTGCTGGTGGCAATTTTCCGACGTTTCGGCTTGCCGGTGATCCTCGCCTACCTGATTGCCGGCGTACTTCTGGGCCCGCACGGGCTGGCGGTGATCACCGGCCAGTCGATCATGCAGACCATCGCAGAGCTCGGGATCGTCTTTCTGATGTTCTCGCTGGGGCTGGAGTTCTCCCTCCCCAAGCTGCTGGCGATGCGCTATCTGGTGTTGGGGGTTGGCGGCTTGCAGGTGCTGCTCACCTCACTGCTCTTCTTCTGGTTTGGCTGGCATCTGGGGCTGAGTCTGGCGCAGGCGCTGGTGGTGGGGGGCACGCTGGCGCTCTCCTCGACGGCGGTGGTGATCAAGCAGCTGGGCGAGCAGAAGCAGCTCCATACCCGTCGTGCCCAGTTGGGGGTGAGTGTGCTGCTGTTTCAGGATCTGGCGGTGGTGCCCCTGCTGGTGATGATCCCCATTCTGGCCGAGCCACAGGTGCAGGGCAGCGCGCTGGCTGCCGAGATTGCCTGGGCAATTCTCAAGGGGCTCTTCGCCCTGTTGAGCCTGCTGGCGGTGGGCAAGTGGCTGTTGCCGCTGCTGTTTCACGAGGTGGCGCGTGCCCGCTCCGACGAACTGTTCGTGCTGAGCGCCCTGCTGGTGGCGTTGCTGGCCGCTTTCATGACCTATTCGCTCGGTCTCTCGATGGCGCTGGGGGCCTTTCTGGCCGGCATGATGCTGGGGGAGTCCCACTATCGCCATCAGCTTGAGGTGGACATCAAGCCCTTTCGCGATGTGCTGATGGGACTCTTTTTCATCACCATCGGGATGAACATGGACTGGGTGCTGGTGGCACAGGCCTGGTGGCAGGTGTTGCTCTGCGTGGTGGCGCTGGTGCTCTGCAAATCCCTGCTGGTGTTGCTGGCCGGCCGGCTGATGGGAGAGCGCAAGCGCGACAGCATGGCGGCTGGCATCATGTTGAGTCAGGTGGGGGAATTCGGCTTTGTGCTGTTGGCGCTGGCACTTCACCACGGTCTGCTGGATCCGCAACTGGTCTCTCGGTTGATCGGCATCGGCATCATCTCCATTGCCATGACCCCCTGGCTGGTTACTCAGGCCCACTCACTGGCCCGCAGTCTGACCGATCCGACGCTGTTGACCCGCTCCGAAGTCGCCCAGTCGGGACTCAGCAAGAGCCAGCACGTCATCATCGCCGGGTTTGGCCGGGCGGGGCAGACCTGCGCCCGTTTTCTCAAGCTCGAGGAGATCCCGTTTCTGGCGCTCGACCTTGACCCGGAGCGGGTGAGTGAGGCCAAGCAGGCAGGGGAGCAGGTGGCCTTTGGCGATGCCAGCCGGCGCGACATCCTGCTGGCGGCCGGTCTGCTGCGGGCCCGGCTGGTGATCATCACCTTCGACGATCGCAAGCGGGTGGAGGCGATGCTGGCACTGATCCGCGAGCTGGCGGGGGAGCTCAAGGTGCTGGTACGCACCCGGGATGACAGCTTTCTCGAGCAGTACAAGCAGGCGGGGGCGTTTGAGGTGATCCCGGAGTCTCAGGAGGGAGCCCTGATGCTGGTCTCCCATCTGCTGGTCAATTGCGATATCCCCCTCGGGCGGGTGATCCGGCGCATGGAGCATGAGCGCAGCAGCCAGTACCGCTTTCTGCACGGCTTCTACTGGGGGGATCAGAGCGCCAACAATCTTGAGGCTGATCAGCTGCTGGAGCGCCTCCACCCATTGATGCTGCATGATCAGGCGTGGGCTGTGGGGCGCGAAGTGCGGGAGCTGCCGCTGGATGAGGTGAGGATCAAGGAGGTTCAGCGTGGCGATCAGATGCTGGAGCCTCGGGATGAGCTGACCCTGCAGGCAGGTGATCGGCTGATCCTGTTTGGTACCGCAGTTGCCATCGAGCAGGCGGAGCAGCGCCTGCTGGAGGGGCGCTGAGAAGGGTTACTCTCTCTCCCTCGGCTGAGGCTCGATGCCGAGAAAGTCGATCACCCTTGCCTGCTCCTTCAGGGTGTCCCGATAGCCCAGCTTGATCAGCTGCTGGCAGTAGCCCGGATAAAACATCAGAAAGCTGGCCAGACTGCTGGTCTCATCCCCCTTCACCCCCAACACGCGCAACAGGCGGCGCAACTGCACCGGCAGCTTGCGCAGATAGGCCAGCGCGATGGCATCGAGATCTTCGCTTGGCTTGAGCACGCAGGTCTCCACCCGCTTCAGCTTGAGGCGATTGCGCTCCCGCTCCGGAATAAGGTCCAGAGTCTGGTTGATGCGCCAAAGCCGCTCCAGATCGGAGTTGAGGGTGTCGGTAAAGACGGTATCGAGCAGATGGCTGGCGATATTGGAGCTGGTGAGGTGGCCGTGGTGGTGAGTCGGTGCCGAGTGGGCTGGTGGATCGAGCGTGATCAGCAGGATCCGCTCCGCTCCCAGATGGATGGCGGGGCTGAGCGGACTCAGCTGATGGATGGAGCCGTCGCCGTAGAACTTGTCGCCGATATGGGTGGCCGGAAAGACAAAGGGGAGCGCCGAGGAGGCGAGCAGATGATCCGAGGTGAGCAGGGTGCGCACCCCGCGCCGTCTGGCTCGTTCCCAGGGATGGTGGTCGGCTCGCCCCTGAAAAAAGGTGGTGGAGAGGCCATCGTCGTAGTCGGATGCCGTGATGGCGAGCGCCTCCAGACTGCCGTAGAGGATGTTGTCATCGATGCGGTGATAGTCGATGAGCTGATCCAGCAGGCGGCGCAAAGGCGCGTTGTCGAACAGATGAAAGGCGTGGTTGGTGTCGGGATTGATGAGGCCGGCCGAGCCTTCGTACATCAGTCGCCACAGCAGGCGCCCCGGGTGAAAATCGAAGATGTGGTGGGTTTCGAAGCGGCGCCAGACCCACTCCAGCTTTCGCACCCCCAGATGAAAGCTGGAGGCGTAGCAGGCGAGTGCGGTGACGTTGATGGCCCCGGCCGAGGTACCGCACAGAATGGGAAAGGGGATGCCGAGATTGCGCGGATAGAGCTCCGCCACGGCTTTGAGAGCGCCGATCTGATAGGCGGCGCGCGCTCCGCCTCCGGTGAGCAACAACGCTGTATTGGGTCTGGCCATATGCTGGCGCCTTATAGTGTTCTGACAAGGATGCTCCCACTGACAAATTAACTATAAGGCGCTGTATCGAATATAAAAACGGGCGCTTGCCCGTTTTTTTCATGGCCCCCGGTCAAAGGGCCCGGAGAGGATTTTCCGGTCGTGCCAGCTGATCGAAGGCGGCGAATACCGGCGCACTGGCAAGAATGCGACCGTGGCCCAGACCCCGGGTGCTTACCAGCCGGGTATGACCATCCTGGCTGGCCCGCAGGGAGTCGCTATGGGGGGCGAATCTGTCCTCTTCATCGTGCACTATGATGGCCTCGCCGCTGCGACTGGCAAGGCGGCCCAGTGGATCGACCGTGCTCAAGGGGTGCTGATACTCTTGTTCAATCTCCTTGACCACCGCATCGAACAGCCGGATGGAGTAGCCGGAGCGTGCCACCATGCCGTAGAGCTGGGGCACATAGTCGAGCACCGGCGAGATGAGCAGCAGCGGCAGCCCGTCAAGATGTTGCCGGCGGCTGGAGAGGGTGACGGCGCCCCCCATGCTGTGGGCGATAACCCCATGGACAGGGCCCACTTCCGTTGCCAGCCGGGCGGTCAACTCGTCGAAGGCGCGCACGAAGCGAGGCAGGTGGCCGGTATGGCCGGCGCTGTGGCCGTGGGCCGGGTGATCGTAGGCAATGGCCGTGAAGCCCTGGGCGGCGATATGGCTCATCAGCGGGTAGAACTGGCTGGCACTGCCTGACCAGCCGTGCATCAGCAGCCAGAGCGGCCCCTGACCGAGCCGGTAGCTCATCAGCGTCCCTTCGCTGGTATGGACGGCCTGCTTGACCAGACCGGATGGCGCAGCGTTGTCCCGCTGGTTGCGCTGGGGGGTCAGCAGCAACTTGCTGGCGGTGCGCTTGGCATGGCCGGGGGCCAGGGTATGGTGCAATCGGGTGCCGATCCCCAGCAGCCATTTGCTCGGGCTGAATCGGCGGGTGTTGAAGTAGATCTTGCTGCTCATGGTCATCCTGTGGTTTTTATGTGCGAACGGTCGTGCTTTTTTGTCGGTTTTAAAAAAGGATTGCCAAGAGATCAGCGCCAGCTGGCGAGCAGATCTTCCACTTCGGGCCAGAAGTGGCGGGCCGGATCCTGACACAGATTGAGGGCGTTGAACACCTGATCCGCCAGATAGAGGCCATAGAGGCGGTAGACGGCACGCCAGGGATCCATCCCCTCGCGCCACTCCCCCTCCAGCTGTCCCTGTGCGACCTGACGAGCCAGATAGTCGAGCCAGAAACGCACCAGCTGGCGGGCGGCCTGCTGTACCTCGCCCTCCTGCGCCGAAGTCCAGGCATCGAGAAACATGCAGCGTCCGGCAAAGCTCTGGTTCCAGGCCAGCCAGGCTTGCAACAGGGCGATCAGCTTGTCGTGCTGGTTCTGATGTTCCTGCTGGCGCACCGGCTGGATCACCCGCTCCCGAAACACCTCGGCGGCGTACTCCAGCACGGCGATCTGCAGATTGTCGCGAGAGTGGAAGTGGGCGAACAGGCCGCTTTTCGACATCTCGCAGGCATTGGCCAGCGAGCCGATGGTCAGGCTCTCCAGCCCTTGCTGGCTCGCTTGCTCGAAGGCTGTCTGTAAAATGTTTTCCCGGGTCAGGCGCCCCTTGCTCATCACGATCTCCTCATGGCTGGTGGCAGCATAAAGTACGATCGTGCTATTTGTCGAGCGGCAGATAAGTTGCTGGCAAGATGGGAGGGCTCAACCCTCCTTGATATCCATCTGCTGCAACGCGATGACCGCCTGAGTGCGGTTCTTGACCCCGAGTTTGCGGAAAATCGCCGTGATATGAGCCTTGATGGTGGCCTCGGAGACATTGAGCTCCCAGGCAATCTGCTTGTTGAGGCTGCCATCGCGCAGCATGATCAGCACCTTGTACTGCTGGGGGGTGAGGCTGGCCAGCTTGCTGGCGAAATCGGGGCCATCTTCCGATTCGGGATGGAGCGAGATCCCCTCCGGCACCCAGTTATCGCCCCCGATCACCGTATTGAGGGCGGTGACCAGCTCCTTCATCGGCGCCGATTTGGGGATGAAGCCGAGCGCGCCAAGGCGCAGCACCTGCTGGATGATGGCAGGGTCTTCCGAGGCGGATACCACCACGACCGGCAGGTCGGGATACTGGCCGCGCAGGTGAGCCAGCCCTTCAAAGCCGTTGGCGCCCGGCATCTTGAGGTCGAGCAGCAGCAGGTCGACCTCCGGATGCTCGCCGAGGAGGTGGGTAAGGCTGTCGATGGAGTCCGCTTCCAGCAGATGGGCATCGTTGATGGCCATGTGCACCGCTTGATAGAGGGCGCCCCGAAACAGGGGGTGGTCATCTGCGATGACGATGGTAAATTGGCTGTCCATATCTCAGTTAATGGCTCACATGGTTGCTAACTGATTGTTTTGAAAAATCAAACTAGCATCGCTCATCGGGAGGGTCAAACCTGCCTGTGCGCAAATGTGAAGCGGGCGCCGGATGTCGTGCCAAGAGGCCGACGGGGCGTAAAGCGCAAGTCCCTGCAGGAGGCAAAGATGGGAGTTCTGGTATTGACGGTGGGCACGGGCTCCACCTGGGCGATGCGGGCGGCACTGGTACTGGCCATGAGCGGCCTGACATGGCAGGAGCAGGTGTTCGATCTGGAAGATGCCAAGTCGTTGGTGCGGCTCAAGCGGGTGGCGCCGGCCGGGCTGGTGCCCTGGCTCGAACACGATGGCGTGCGGGTACACGACTCGCTGGCTATCGCCGAATATGTTCACGAGCTGTGCCCCGATCGCCAGCTCTATCCCGCATCTCAGGCCGAGCGGGCTCAGGCTCGCAGCCTCTGCGCCGAGCTGCACGCCGGTTTTCGCCAGATCCGCACTCTGCTCCCCTTCTTCCTCGGTGCTCCCACCCGCAGCGAGCCGCCGGTTGAGGCGGTGGGCGAACTGGCCCGTTTGCAGGAGATCTGGTCGCAGGCGCGGGGCCCCTTCTACTTTGGCGAGGCGGGCATTGTCGACGCCTTCTATGCGGTGATGGCCTATCGGCTGGCCAGCTATGGCATCCAGTTGCCCGGTCAGGCTGGAGCCTATCAGCAGGCACTGCTGGCCTGGCCGTTGTGGCAGGAGACCCTGGTCAAAGCGCGCCTGCAGTGGCCGGCGGCTGTACGCCAGACGCAGTAAGCCGATAGACGTGCAAAAGAGAGGGGAGCCACTGGCTCCCCTCTCTTGTTTTCTCAGCCTCTTCGCCTCTATTTTTCCCGGCCGGCGAACACGATGACCACCTTGTCATCCCCCTTCTCCCGCACGAAGGCATAGGGGCTGTCGGCCAGCTTCTTGTGGCTGCCCGCCGCCACCGCCGGGTGGGCGGCACGGAACTGGCCGAGCCGCTGCCAGTGCTTGACCAGCTCGGCCTTGTCGCCGCCGGCCAGCTCCTGCCAGTTCATGTCCGAGCGCAGTGCCTGATCGAACACGCCACCATCCCTGGCGAGTCCGCGCCCTGACTCATCGCCGTAGTAGATCTGGATACCGCCCGGCAGCAGCATAAAGCTGCTGGCGACCCGGCGCTGCAGCGGCACGTCCTGATAGTCGCCGAAGAACAGCTTGGTGTCGTGGGAGCTGATGTAGCTCAGCACGTTGAACTCGGGGTCCTGATTAATGCGGCTGGCGTAGCTGGCATAGGTGGGCTCGGCACTGGCCAGACACTGGGCCTGGGGCAGGGCGAACTCGCGCTGGTAGTCGAAGTTGATCAGCGAATCGAAGCCGTTCTGATACCAGAAATCCTTGGCCACCCCGTGATCCCACACCTCACCCACCATGTAGAAGGGCAGGTCGTCGAGCTTCTTGGTCGGGTTGGCGACCTTCCACTCCTTGAGAGCAGCAGTGCCAGCCTGCTTGAGGCGGGCCCAGACCTCGGGCTCCAGATGTTTGACGGTATCGGCTCGAAAACCGTCGATGCCAAAGCGGCGCACCCAGTCGGTGTGCCAGGCGATGAGATAGTCGCTCACGGTGGCGTTGGGCAACACTTTGGCCTTGGTATCTTTTTTCGCCGCCAACAGCGGCGGCAGCCCGACCGGCTTGGTGGATTCGGTCAGAAAGTCCGGCAGCCCCGCTACCGAGCCGGTGACGTCGTCGGTGCCAGGCTGCGGGTAGCCGGGCAGGCCAGCACGCACCCAGTCACCGCTCCACCACTTGTCCCACTTCGGCGACTGGTAGTCGATGAACTGGTTGTAGCCATGCCAGTTGAGGCCACCGCTCGGGCGCCACTGGTTCCAGACGGTCGGCAGCTTGTCTGTGTTCTGAGTGAGATCGGTGAGCCCCAAATCCTGCAAGTCGGCGAGGGTGGCGTAACCGGCGTGGTTCATCACCACGTCGAGGATGATGCGCATACCGCGCTTGTGGGCCTCGTCCACCAGGGTCTTGAGGCTCTCTTCGTCGCCGTAGTTGGGGTCAATTTTGGTGAAATCGAGCGCCCAGTAGCCGTGATAGGCGTAGAAGGGGAAGTTGCCCTGCTCGCCGCCACCGATGAAACCGTGCACCTGCTCCACCATGGGGGTGATCCAGATGGCGTTGATGCCGAGTTGCTTGATGTAATCGAGCTTGGCGGTCAGCCCCTTGAAGTCACCACCGTGCCAGGTGGCCACCTCGTCCTGACCATCCTTTTGGCGCCCGAAGCTGTGGTCATTGGCGGGATCGCCGTTGTTGAAGCGGTCGGTCAGCAGGAAATAGACGCTCGCCTGATCCCAGCTGAATGGCGTTGACTTGGCTGCCTTGACCGGCTCAAGCAGCAGCAGGCCGCCGCTCTCTTTGCTCGGCGTCAGGGTCAGCTTGCCGCCCTTGACCACGCCCTCCTGGCCGGAGTAAGCGTCCTGCAACCGGGTGCCGTCGGGCCAGACTCCTTTCAGGGATACGGTAACTGGCCCGCCATCCCAGCTGATGCAGGGCTCCTCCGGCGGCTGGCGCTTGAACTCGCTCTTTTTGGTCGCCCGCAGCACCTTGAGGCTGGGGGTATCCGGGTTGAAGGTGAACTGATAATCCCCCGCCAGCATCACTCGCAGGTTAAAGCTCTGCCCCTTGCTGCATTTGTCCATGGGCTGGGCGGTGCCGAAGGGGAGAGGCTTGCTTTCGCTCGGGCCGAAGCTGGTACCGCAACTGTTGCCCGCGTCGCTGATGCGGATCTGGTGGCTCCCCTTGGTGAGGGTGTGGGTCAGCTCGACCGCCCCTTTGTCCAGCGCGATCGGGGTCGCTACCGGTTGGCCATCCACATAGAGGTGAACCTCGGGAGCGGCCATGGCCTGACCGATCAGCAGAGGGCTGGCCAGCAGGGCGAGCCAGAGAGGGGACAAGTTGGGAGCGCGACGCATAAGCCATTCCTTGAGCAGGGCAGTTCGGACAAGGGCCCATTCTAGGAGGAGCAAAGAGAGCCTTGGATCGGCAAAATGCCGATTTGTGACATCAGTTCAAATGGTTACGTTTTCAAGCAGAGCAAAGTGTGACGGGGAGTGGCAGGGGAACGCAGCCGATAAAAAGAGCGGCCATAAAAAATGCCGGTCAGTTGACCGGCATTTGAGATTTCAGCTATCGCCGTCACATCAGACGGTGAAGAACTTGAAGTTGACGAAGGCCACCGCAATGAAGGAGGCAACCATACCGCTGATGCAGAGCACTGCCGGGCGCATGGCGGGCCAGCGATGGGTCAGCAGGATCAGCGCCAGCATGGTCGGGTAGAGACCGAACATGTAACGCGGCATGGCGTTGAGGCCGGTCATCAGCGGAATGGTGCAGCAGATGAACATCAGGGTTGCTTCGGCCCAGCGCTTCTGGCTGAACAGGTAGAGGTTCAGACCCCAACCGAAGATCACCATGATGGAGAGGTAGGCCTTGCGACCACCCAGCTCGAAACCGCTCAGCCACCAGTCCAGCGGGCTGTCCATATAACGGCCCCATGCCACCTGAATATGCTTGAAGGCCATCGCATCACCGGTGAGGTGATAGAGGTAAAGCATGTAGGCAAACAGGCCAAAGGGGATCATCCAGAGGGTGAAAACCACCTTGAAGGCGCGCTCGGTGAAGCGGAAGAACTCGCGCCAGCCGTAAGCCTGCAGTGACAGGATCAGCACAGGGAAGACCATCATCACACCCAGGTTGCGGGTGGCGGAGATGAACACCCCGAGCAGTGCCACCATCAGCCACTGCTGCCGGTAGGCAAACAGGAACATCCCCAGCATCAGCGCCATAAAGGTCGACTCGGTATAACCGGAGACGAAGTAGGCGGAGAAGGGGGAGAAGGCCAGCAACCAGACGCCGAAACGGGCTGTGTCATCACCCAGCTTGAGCTGGCGCAGCACCAGCAGCATCAGCGGCAGGCTGGCAAAGAAGGAGGCGTTGGCGACAATGATGAGGCCGATCAGACTCTCGACATTGAGCAGGTTGGAGATGGCGCCGGAGACCATCGGATAGAGCGGCATGAAGGCCCAGTTGGCAGCATTGCCCTTGCTCAGCCAGCGCGGGTAGAGGTCGTAGCCGTTTTTGATGATGCGCTGGAACCAGACGCAGTCGAACTGGCAATAGGCTTGCAGTGGCCCGATACCGGGAGTGCCATAGAGCTGGACACCGAAATAGCCCATGCCATAAAGGGCCACGCGGCTCAGCACGAAGGCGGCGATGATCATCAGCCAGTCACGGCCGCTGATGCGCAGTGACGGGCGATAGGGGAGGCTGTCCCCGGGCAGGGAAGCGGTATTGGTCATGTCATTCATCAGGCAAAAACCCAGACGCGAGAGAGGATGTAGGTGAGTACGGTGACGGTCAGGGTGGCAATAACCACCGGGACGAGACCGGAGAGACCCGCAAACAGCAGACCGCTCAGGATCAGGTTACGCACCGCCAGCGAGAAGAGGGCGACCAGCAGAAACTTGCTGGCGGCTCCCTGCTTCTGGAAGGTGATGTAACGGTGACCGAAGAACGAAAACCAGAAGGCGACGGCAAAAGCCAGTGTCGTCACCAGATGTTCGGAGATGGTTGGCCAGGTGTGAAACAGGGCGATGGAGGTGCCCAGATCGACGAGGGTAGCCCCCCCGCCGACAAAACCGAAACGAACCAGCCGCCAGAATTCCTCGCGGGAGATCATCAGGACGCTTGCTCCTGCTGCTCTTGTTGCTCGTCATCCTGCTTGTTGCCCGCCTCCTTGGCGTACTGGCCGTAGACTCCCTCGATAAGGTAGACAGGGCGCTGTTTCACTTCCACGAACATGCGGCCGATATACTCGCCGATGATACCGAGGGACAGCAGCTGGATACCGCCGAGGAACAGCACCACTGACATCAGAGAGGCATAACCCGGCACGTCGATACCGAAGAAGAGCACCTGGGTGATGATTTTCAGGATGTAGAGGAAGGCAACCAGCGAGACGCTCACGCCCACGTAGCTCCACACCCGCAGCGGCCAGCTGGAGAAGCTGAGCAGACCGTCGAGGGCGAAGTTCCACAGTTTCCAGTAGTTGAACTTGGTCTCGCCAGCATGACGGGCGGGGCGCTCGTAGGGAACGCCAACGGCACGGAAACCGGCCCAGGCAAACAGCCCCTTCATGAAGCGGTTGCGCTCGGGCAGTTGCTTGATAGCCTCAACCACCTTGCGGTCGATCAGACGGAAGTCACCGGCGTTCTCCGGCAGCTTGGTGCTGGTGGAGAGGGCGTTGAAGAAGCGGTAGAAGCCGCCGGCAGTCAGGCGCTTCATCGGGGTATCGGCGCTGCGATCAACGCGGATGCCATAGACGGTGTCGTAGTCACCGGTCTGCCACAGTTTGACGAACTCCAGGATCAGGGCGGGAGGATCCTGCAGATCCACGTCCATCGGCACGATGGCATCGCCTTTGGCCTGATGCAGACCGGCGGTGAGAGCTGCCTCTTTACCAAAGTTGCGGGCCAGGTTGACCAGGGTTACGCGGGGATCGCGGGCGATGGCCTGCTCGACTACTTCACGGGTGCGATCACGGCTGCCATCGTTGACGAATACAATTTCAAGCTGGTCTTTCAGCGGGGCCAGTTCGTTGTCTATCGCGTTGATGAAGGCATCGATGCTCTCTTCCTCGTTGTAAACGGGAACGACCAGAGAGAGTCGAAAATCTGGATACGACATAAGAACGTCCTTATTGGATAGTAGTTTTTATAAAACGGTGTTCAGGGCAAATATCACTGGGCAACGGTCAGGCGCACTGATTGAACGTTGATGGGGGTTGGTGCCGAGAGCGCCAGAAAATTTGGGCGCTTGGGATCTGCGGTGAGTGAGTCCCCCGGCAGGCTGAGACGGATTTCGTTAATCCCGGCCTTGGCCAGTTTGACCGTGGTGGTAAAGTCGTGACCGAGCGCCACCTGCAGCAGAGCGCCCGCTTGCGGGCTGTTGACGCGAGCGTGGATGGTCAGCTCTTCCGGATTGGCAGCCTGCTTGGGCAGCACGAAGTAGAGGCCGCCCTTGCCGCTCAGCTGGGTGCCTTCTTCGCTCGGCTTTTTAGCCCAGCCTTCGCTCGACAGGAAACGGCTCGGCTTGGTGAGGTTGAGCTCGTTGCCCGGCAGATAGGTCATGCTGGAGTTGTGTTCCCAAAAACGGGTTTTCCCCTCCAGATAATAGAGTCGGTAGGCCAGACTCACATTGGGGTGAGCCGCCAGATAGAGGGTGTAAAGATAGAAACCGCTCAGCGCCAGGATGGCGGTCAGAAAACCAAACTTTTTATACGTCATATCACTCTCTACGCCTGACTGAAATTGGTAGGCAGATCTCGCGCATATGCTAATCCAATTGCAAAAAAAGCATAGTGGATCACAAAAAAATATTTGGTCACATATTAACCCCTTTTGCTCGATGCTCCAAACCCTATGCGACCGTTTGTTGATAAAACAAACATTATGGAAGTGGCTGATTACAAAGGAATGCTTCTCTTTGGCATAAGAAAAGGGTGCTGTTTGCTGCGTCATTTTCTTGCGGATGGCGTCACTGGCGTTACTGATAGTTCCAATAGCACTGATATGCGCCCTTTTTTTACCTGCTTACCCCTTCAGTCTGTCGAGGTGGCAGTCGATAAACCTGATGCGTTTTGGGTGCCAAGACGTGGTCATCACACACCGGCTGACAGCGGGCTCTGTAGCGGCTTTACGCATGTCGGTGCTGCACTGGGGTGCACCTTGCTTTTATATGGCGATTGGCAGCTGGATGCTGGCTCTTCCGCTCGCCGCAACGGATGAATTGGCCGATTGCGATTCAATCAATGACAATGAAATTATCTGGTGGCGCTATGTTCCGGGGTGCTGGCAAAGTGATAGCCATTCACGCATCATGAGCAGCCGGACCAGAGGGTCTGACAGAGTGAACACATCGTTTTGAGGTATCCATGGGGATGAAGTATTGGCTGGCCCTTGCCAATCTGGTCTGGTTTGGCTGTTTGCCTGCCGGAGTAGTGCATGCGGCCGAGGCACAGGTGGTAGTCGCTGCCAGCAAAACCCAGCATGACTGGTATCAGGGCAGCAAGGCCGAACAGGCCCGTATCGAGTTGGAGCAGCAGCTGCAGGAAGCGGTACTTGCCCAGCTCCATCCCGATTTTTTCAAGCTCTGGCGACGGATGCAGGCAACTCCTGCTGCGGCGCGGGGCGCTATCTATGATGAAGCGTTCGCCAAGCTGAGTCGCTTTCAGTATGCCTGGCGCTCGATGGATCTGGTCTCCCGGGAACAGATGAAGACGCTCAAGTTCGATCTGAACCGTCCCGTGGTCACCAAACCAAGCGATGATGACCTGCTCACTCAGGTGAAATCGCTGCGCCCTCAGGTGGCTGAATATGATGCGGTGCGGGAGAAGGTCTCACAAGCTTTTGGCGATGCCGATGGCCAACAAATGGCCAACCCTCGACATGCCGACCCTGCGTGCCGGTGAGAGCTCTGACGAGCTTGGCCAGATCCGCACCATGCTCAACGAGCTGGGAGATAGCGCGCCCAGGCACGGCGATACCATCTATGACGCCGATACCGAGCAGGCCATCAAGCAGTTCCAGCGTCGTCACGGTCTGACCGCCGACGGCGTGATCGGCCGTCAGACCCGCTCCTGGCTCAATACCGGGCCGCAAGTTCGTGCCAGCCTGCTGCTGCGTAACCTCTGGCGCCGTGATCTGGTCGATCAGTTGAGCAAGCCCCGTTATGTACTGGTCAACATTCCTGACTATCGCCTGAGCGTGGTGGAGTCCGGTAACGAGGTCTTTACCAGCCGGGTCATCGTCGGCAAGGAGCAGCGTGCTACGCCCATCCTCGCCAGCGAAATTCGTTCCATCGTGCTCAACCCCTCCTGGCATGTGCCGCGCTCGATCCTGAGCAAGGATATTCTGCCCAAGCTGAGTCGCGATCCTGCCTATCTGAGTCGTGAGCAGTTCGATGTGATCGATGGTGAGGGCAATCCGGTCCAGTTCACCGAAGAGGGGTGGCGTCAGGCGCTGGCCGCCGGTTTCCCTTATCGTCTGCGGCAAAAGCCGGGCGATCACAACGCGCTCGGTCGCTACAAGTTCTACCTGCCCAACAACGAGGCCATCTACCTCCACTCGACCCCGCGCAAATCCCTGTTTGAGCAGGGGGCTCGCGCCTTTAGCTCGGGTTGTATCCGGGTCGAGCATGCTGATGATCTGGCCGAACTGTTGCTGGCTGACTCCCGCTACCAACCGGACAAGGTGGCGTCGATCCTCAAGGAGAGCGAGACCAAGTGGTTGCCGCTGACCAAGCCGATCCCGGTGTTTACTGTCTACTGGAGCAGCTGGATCGACGAAGATGGTCGCCAGCAACTGCGCAACGACATCTACGGATTTGATCGGGTCAGCTTCCAGAGCCGTCTGCTGTGATCCCTGCCACAGAGTGAAAAGCCCGGCCCCGGCCGGGCTTTTTCATGGGCGAGAGAGGTTTGACATGATCCCGGTCGGGAGGTAGTTTCAAGCGCCTGAACCGAATTCATTGAACAATCTTTATTCAACCATGTCGCTTGAATCTGCGATGGACGGACCCCTTATGCTGGAACAAGAGATAAGTCGTCGTCGCCTGTTGCTGGGAGCCGGTTGCCTGTTGGGCAGCTCGCTGGTCTCTTTCCCGGCGCTGGCAAGCCGCAGTACCACTGGTCGTGAACTGAGCTTTTTCAATCTCAACACCGGTGAGCGGGCAAGGGTCAGTTATTGGGAGAATGGCCGCTATCTCAATGACGGGCTGGCCGAGCTGAACCATATCTTCCGCGACTATCGTCGCAATGAAGTGTTCGATATAGATACCAAGCTGTTCGATCAGCTCTTTCTGCTGCAGCACAAACTGGGGCGGCGAGGGGAGATCCAGCTCATCTCCGGTTATCGGGCGCCGGCGACCAATCGCCAGAAGCGCCGCAGAAGCCGCGGGGTTGCCAAACATAGCTACCACACCCTGGGACAGGCGGTCGATGTGCGCATTCCCGGCGTGCAGCTGGCCAATCTGCGCAAGGCTGCGCTCCATCTCAAGGTCGGTGGGGTCGGCTACTACCCGCACGACAACTTTGTTCACCTCGACACCGGCCCTGTACGAAGCTGGTGATCACCCGGGCCAACCTGTTAGGCTCCAATGATTGAGAGAGGAGAGACAGATGAAACGTCTGGTAACGGGGATCCTGATCGCCCTGGCATTGACCGGTTGCAGCAAGCTCAACCGCGACAACTACGACAAACTGAAGATGGGGATGAGCTACGCCGAGGCCAGCGCCATTCTTGGCAAAGCCGAGCGTTGTGACGATGCGCTGGGTACCACCAGCTGTATCTGGGGTAGTGATGGCAAGAACATCAAGATCCGCTTCATCGCCGACAAGGCAACCTTCTTCAGTTCGGAAGGGATTAACTGAGGCTGCAAGAGCCCATGAAAAAAGCGCCATACCGGCGCTTTTTTGTTGTCCGCAATCCGGACGCTCTCGTCAAAAGCTGGCGTACTCAGTGGGTTGCGTACTGGTAGTTGAAGGTGGGCAATCCCCACTTGAAGCGAACAGCCAGGAGGCGCAATACAAAGCCGATGCCAATCGCCCCAAAGGCCGCCCAGTTGGTCGGCAGCCCCTGATCCAGTGCCAGGCAGTAGAGGGCTGCCGTGATGAGGGAAATGGCGGCATAGAGCTCGCGGCGAAACACGAGTGGAATGCGCTGGCAGAGCAGATCCCGCAACACCCCGCCAAAGACCCCGGTCACTACCGCCATGATGCAGGCGATGCCGGCGCCATGTCCCATCTCCAGCGCTCTTGCTGCGCCGAAAATGGAGAAGACCACCAGACCCAGCGCATCGAGCGCCATAAAGAGCTTGCCGAGGTAGCGCATCAGCGGCGCCGAGATGACCCCGGCCATGGCCGAGCCCGCAACCAGCAGCACATATTCCGGATGCTCGACCCAGAGCAGGGGATAGTGCCCCAGCAGCACATCGCGGATGGTACCGCCGCCGATGGCGGTTGCCGAGGCGATGATCACCACACCAAACAGATCCATCCGTCGCCGGCCCGCTGCCAGCGCACCAGTCATCCCTTCGGCCACCAGGCCCAGCAAGAAGAGTGCATGTAACATGAGATATCCCAGGGTACGAGAAAGGCGAGCATCCTAACAACTCGGACTATATGGGACAAGAAAAGCGATATATCCATTATTTTAATTCATGCGAAAAAGCAAAAAGGCACCCTGGCAGGTGCCTTTTTAATCACTGCTTGAGGATCAGCGGCGCAGCTGTTCCTGCCGGTAGTGATCGACCCAGATGGCGGTGGCGCCACAGATGGCGACCGGCATCACGAACAGGTTCACCACCGGAATGGCGGAGAAGAGGGTCACCAGAGCGCCAAAGCTGAGGCACTGGCCACGACGCTGCTTCAAGGCATCGCGCATGGTGATGAAGTCGATCTTGTGGTTGTCGAACGGATAGTCGATGTACTGGATCGCCATCATCCAGGCGCTGAACAGGAACCAGAGCACGGGGGCTAAAGTCTGGCCGACCACGGGAATAAGGAAGAGGATGAGACAGCCGATCGCCTTGGGCAGATAGTACTTGAGCTTTTTCCACTCGCGACCGAAGGTGCGCGGCACATCCTTGACGATATCGAGCATGCCGCTGTCGTTGGGGGCCTCGCCGGTCAGGATCTGCTCCACCTTTTCAGCCAGCAGGCCGTTGAAGGGGGCAGCAATCCAGTTGGCGACCGAGCTGAAGATAAAAGAGAAGACCACCAGTATGGTGATGAGGGCGATTGGCCAGAGCAGGTAGTCCAGCCAGTTGAGCCAGGCCGGGATCTGCTGGTGCAGCCAGGCGAACAGGCTGTCGAGTTGCAACAGCAGAGCATAGAAGGCGCCGGCGAACAGCACGAAGTTGACCAGCAGGGGGATCAGCACGAAGGTGCGGATGCCGGGCTGGCGGATGAGGGAAAAACCGCGCAGGAAGTAATCTGCACCGCTGATTGATGCTTTGACCATATGGGGTGATTGGCTCATATGAGCTCCATCTGTGCATGGGAAGACAGCCTGCATATTACAAACAAGCTTTTGATTTGGTAAAGTCGCCTGCCCGCCTCCCCTTTATTTAGCCACTGATACAGGTCGCCATGCGTCTGAAACTGATCAAACTCGCCGGCTTCAAGTCGTTTGTCGAGCCGACCCGCATCGAGCTCAATGCCGACATGACCGCAGTGGTCGGGCCCAATGGCTGTGGCAAATCCAATGTGATCGACGCCGTGCGCTGGGTGCTTGGCGAGAGCTCGGCCCGCCATCTGCGCGGCGAGAACATGACGGATGTCATCTTCAACGGCTCCGTCAACCGCACCGCCCATGCCCGCGCCTCGGTCGAGCTGGTGTTCGACAATCCCCACAACCGGGTGCCCGGCGAGTTCGGCCGCTTTACCGAAATCTCGGTGCGTCGCGAAGTGCTGCGTGACGGCACCAACCACTATCAGATCAATGGCCAGAAGTGCCGTCGCAAGGATGTGACCGACCTCTTCCTCGGTACCGGCCTCGGGCCCCGCAGTTACGCCATCATCGAGCAGGGCACTGTCAGCCGGCTGGTGGAGTCCCGTCCCGCCGATCTCAAGCTCTTCATGGAGGAGGCGGCCGGCGTCTCCCGTTACAAGGAGCGGCGCCGCGAAACCGAGCAACGCATTCGTCACACCCAGGAGAATCTGGAGCGTCTGGGCGATATCCGCGGCGAGCTGGGCTCCCGTCTCGACCACCTCAAGGCGCAGGCCGAAACCGCAGAGCGTTACAAACAGCTCAAGAGCCGTTCACGCGCCGCTCGCGCCGAGTTGATTGGCTCCGAGCTGTGGGCACTGGAGACTCGCCTTGGCGAGGCCAAGAGCGAGCTGGCGCAGGTCGAACAGACATTGGCAGCGCTCGATGCCAAGCGCACCGCCGACGAGGGACACCACGTCACCCTCTCGGTGGCCCGGCAGGAGGCGCAGGCCGAGCAAGCCAATCGGCAACAACAGATTTTTCTTGGTGGGCAGGCCATCGCCCGCCTTGAACAGCAACAGCTGCACCAGAGCGAGCTTGGCCGTGACTTGCAGGCGCGCACCCTGGCTCTCGGGGAGCGCATCACCAGCCGCAAGGCGCAGCTGGCGAGCCAGCAGGAGCAGCTGACTGAAGGCGTGCTAAGAAGCGAGCTGGAAGAGGCGCGGCTGGAGCAGTGTGAGCAGTTGCTCACCGAGCAGCAGGAAGCGCGACTGCGGGCCACCGAGCAGCTTGAGCAGACCCGCCAGCAGCAGCAACAGTGGCAGCAGCAGGTGACCCGACTGCAGGGCGAGCTAAACCAGACCCGGGCCCGGCTCGGTGGCCTGCATGAGCTGCAAGCCAAAACCCGACTTGCCCGCCTCAAGCTGGAGGATGAGCGCTCCGGCCCCATCGGTGCAGAGGATGCAGATCTGCAACCGGCCCTCGATATGCTGGGGGGCGAACTGGAGTTGGGCAGGGCGGCGGCCGAGGAGCTGGCAGCGCAGCTCGCGCAGGCCATTGAGGAGCATGAAGCGCTCAAACTCGCCCACAGCCAGCAGCAGGGATTGCTACGGGAACAGGAGGCGCGCCTGACGACGCTGGATCAGATCCTTGGCGAGCAGATGGAGGGGGCGACTCTGGCGGATCGGCTGCAAGTTGTCCCCGAATGGGCACAGGCGCTCGACAAGGTGCTGGGCCGCTGGCTCACCGCGACCCCTGCGGACGAGTGCAATCCCGCTTTGGACGGACTCTGGATTGGCCCGGCACTGCCAGCCGTTGCTGGTACGCTAGCCTCCTTGATCAACGGTGATCACATTCCCGCCTTCCTCAATGCCATCTGGCTGGCCGATGACAGGGAAGAGGCACTGGCTCGCCAGCCAACCCTGCTGGCCGGTGAGTCGGTACTGACTCCTGCCGGCGACTGGTTGGGGCCGAACTGGGCGGATATTGGACAGGGCGCTGCGCTCGGTACCATGGCGCTGCTGGGTGAACGTGAGCGGTTGCACACCGAGCAACGCGCTGCAGCCGACGCACTTGCACAATTGAGCGGGCAGCTGGCAGCCGCCGATGAACGGCGTGCTCGCATCGTTAATGCGCAGGAGTTGTCGCAGCGAACCCTGCGCGGGCAGGAACAAAAATGGCAGCAACTGCGCGAAGCCTGGAGCTTGCAGCAAGGTCAGCGACAAGAGCGGTTGCTGCGGCTCGGCCAGCTTGGCGAAGAGCTGCTCCGCCTCGATAAAGAGCAGGCCGAAGAGGCGCAGCGGCTGGCCGAGACCGAGCAACAGCTGGTGCTTGAAGAGGCGCGTCTGGCCGAGTTGCAGGAGCAGGGCGAGCCTCTGAGCGAAGCGTTGCAGGCGGCTCAGGATTTGGTGGGGCGCTGCGAGCGAGCGCAGGAAGAGGCGCGCGGGCGGCGCGAGCAGCAGCAGGCGACCTGTCAGCGTTTGCAGCTTGAGCTTGGCAACCTGCGCCAACTCATTACCCTAGGTGAGGAGGAGTTGGCAAGGCTTGAGCTGGAGCTGGCCGGACTCAAGAACCCGGAGAACGAAGCGATTCCTGATCTCGCCCCTTTGCTGGCGGAGCAGCGCAATCTGGAGGCGCAGCAACTCGCCTGCCATCAACGGCTGGCGGAGCTGGAACGCCAATTGAGCGAGCTGGATCAGGCGCGTAGCGCCGATCACAAGCAGTTGGTGGTGCTGCAGGAGAAGCTGGCAACCCTGCGCCTTGAGCGCGAGCGCAACCTCACTCGCCGGCAAGGGCTACACGAACAGTTCGAAGAGCTGGGGGTTCGACTGGTGGATCTCGATCAGGCGGTGCTGATTGCCGCTGATCGCGGCAAGCTGCGCCAGGAGATCCAGACGCTGGAGACGCAAGTAGAGGCACTTGGCGCCATCAACCTGGCTGCGCTGGAAGAGTACGAAGAGGCGAAAACGCGAGCAACGTATCTGGAAAACCAGTGCCAGGATCTTGAGCAAGCGCTGGAAACCTTGAGCCAAGCCATTAAAAGAATTGATAAAGAGACACAAATACGCTTCCGGGACACTTTCGATAAGGTCAACGAAGATTTAAAATCCCTCTTTCCAAAAGTGTTTGGTGGGGGCAGTGCCTGGCTTGAGCTCACCTCCGATGATCTTTTGGAGGCCGGAGTGAGCATCATGGCGAGACCTCCGGGTAAGAAGAATGCTACCATTGCCCTGCTTTCCGGGGGGGAGAAGGCGTTAACCGCACTTGCGCTGGTTTTTGCCATCTTCAGACTCAATCCAGCACCTTTTTGTCTGCTGGATGAGGTGGATGCACCGCTCGATGAAGTGAACGTCGGTCGCTTCTGTTCTCTTGTCAAAGAGATGTCGAGCACAGTACAGTTCGTTTACATCAGTCATAATAAGGTCTCCATGGAGATGGCTGAGCAGCTGGTTGGCGTCACAATGCAAGAGCCCGGAGTTTCTCGCATTGTGTCAGTCGATATCGGTGAAGCCGTCGCTTTGGCTGAGCAAAACTAGAAAGAGAAGCAGCTAATGCAGGAATTGCGTTACATCTTGGTTGCCCTGGGCGGTATTGCTATTGCGGCATTGCTCATTCACGGGTTGTGGAGCAACAAAAAGAATCGTCAGGCACCGATCAAAGAGAAACCGCTTGGCCGGATGGAGTCCAAGTCACGTAATCGTGACGATGATGCGTTCGACAGCGATGGCATCGGTCAGGTGCGTGTGGTCAGCAGTGGTCGTCGCGCCGAACCCAAGCTCCATCGTGACGAAGAGAGCCGCCAGCCGGAACTCAGCCGTCGCTCCTCATTGCCCGCCTTTGATGATGAAGATGACGAGGACGATCTGCCGCCACCCGTTGTGCGCAAGCCTGCTGCCCGTCCGGTTCCCCCGCCGCCTCCTGTCTATGAAGAAGAGGAAGCATACGATGAGCCTCAACCCGAAGTGGTAGAGGAAGAACCTGCTGCACCCGTGCGCAAGCCGGCGCAGGTCAATCGTCGTACCCCGGTTTACCGCTCCCGCCCCCAGCGCGAGCCTGTCATGCAGGTTCAGGATGACGAGCCGCTGGTCGAGCCAGCCTATGCAACTGCGCCGACTTTTGGCGTGCGCAACGAGAGCGTGCGTGCCGAGCCGGTGCGCGCTGCCGAACCCGAATACAAGCCGCAGCCCCGTCACGTTGCTCCCGAGCCCGTGTATGAGGAGCCGGTCTACGAAGCGCCGGTTGAAGAGCCGCGCGTTGCTGCCCAGCCGGTCGAGAAGATTTGGCAAGACGTTTATGTCATCAACCTGATGGGACGTCCGGGTCACGAGCTGCAAGGGGCGACCCTGCTCTCCTCCCTGATGGCGCTTGGCTTCAAGTTTGGCGAGATGGATATCTTCCACCGTCACGAAGATGCCAACGGCAAGGGTGAGGTGCTCTTCTCCATGATCAACATGGTCAAGCCGGGTACTTTCAATCCCTATCGGATGGAGCAGTTCACCACGCCGGGTGTCTCCCTCTTCATGCAGCTGCCCCTGCGCAGCAATGCCGCGTTTGCCTTCGAGGACATGCTGCAGGCCGCCGATCAGCTGGCCAGCGATCTCGATGCGATGCTGACCGATATGGAGCGCAGCCCGCTGAGTGACGAGACTATCGCCCGTTACCGTCATGAGCTGGCTGCCTACGAGGCCAGCCGCGACTAATACGCCATGCGGGTTGAATGAATCAAAGTGCGGTACCCAGGTACCGCATTTTTGTTTCTACCCCGGGCCGGATTTTCAATCACACTTCGAGACTTTTTCATGAGCGACACTATCTCCCGCCACCGTCAACTGTGTGAGCTGCTGACCGAATATGGTCATCAGTACTATGTGCTGGATAACCCGACCGTACCGGACGCCGAATACGACCGTCTGATGCGCGAGCTGATCGCGCTGGAGGCTGACCACCCCGAGCTGAAAACGCCGGCGTCCCCGAGCGTGCGGGTCGGCGGCCAACCGCTGACTGCCTTCAGGCAGGTGCGTCACGAGATCCCCATGCTGAGTCTGGACAACGTCTTTAGCAGCGAAGAGCTGCTGGCGTTTGAACAACGTATGAGCGATCGCCTCAAGCGTGAAGTGCGTTTCGAGTTCTGCTGCGAGCCCAAGCTTGATGGCCTGGCGGTGAGCCTGCTCTATGTAAATGGTCAGCTGGTGCAGGCCGCGACCCGGGGCGATGGCGCTACCGGTGAGGAGATCACCGAGAACGTGCGTACCATCAAGGCCATTCCGCTCGCATTGCGGGGCTCTGGTTGGCCCGAGCGGCTTGAGGTGCGTGGCGAAGTCTTTATGCCCAAGGCTGGTTTCGAGGCGATGAACGCCAAGGCGCTGGCCGCAGGCGAGAAGGTGTTCGTCAACCCGCGTAACGCCGCCGCCGGCAGCCTGCGTCAGCTCGATTCACGTATCACTGCCAGCCGTCCCCTGAGCTTTTACGCCTACGGCGTCGGTGTCGGCGGCGAGCAACTCGGTGGCTCTCACTTCGGTCGTCTCAATCAGCTCAAAGAGTGGGGGCTGCCACTTAGTCCCGAGGTGAAACTCAAAGAGGGGGCTGCCGGTTGTCAGGCGTTTCACGACGACATTCTGGCCCGCCGTGGCGAGCTGCCTTACGAGATCGACGGCGTGGTCTACAAGGTGGATGCCATTGCTCTGCAGGAGGAGCTCGGCTTTGTGGCACGCGCTCCGCGCTGGGCGACCGCCCACAAGTTCCCGGCGCAGGAGGAGATGACCCTGCTTGAGAACGTCGAGTTTCAGGTCGGCCGCACCGGCGCCGTGACCCCGGTCGCCAAGCTCAAACCGGTGTTTGTCGGCGGCGTGACGGTCTCCAATGCCACGCTGCACAATGCTGATGAAATTGAACGCCTTGGCGTCATGGTCGGTGATACCGTGATCGTGCGCCGGGCAGGGGACGTGGGTGTCACCTTCGTAGCCGATGTTTCACATAGACAGCACCACGCTACACTGGTCTAGTCTTCATAGTCTCCACTCTTGAGAGCAAGAGTTGCATTTAGAGGCACATAATAAATTTTTGGTATCAAAATATGAATGAATTCAAATTTAACGAAATACAGCTTTCTGCAATTAATAAATTAGACAAACAAATAAACACAAATAAAATTGAACAGGCAATTGTTAATAACTCTTTCAATGAACTTGATAATGATGAGCAAGAGATATTTCTAGAGGTTGCTAATGCTTGCTACCGAGCAGGCTTCCCTGTTATTGATGACTCAGAATATGATGTCTTCTATAACCAGTTTTCTGAAAAAGAACCAGCTAGTCCATTCGTTAATTCTGTAGAGCCAGAAGTGCTTCATCTGGGGAAAACAGTACCATTACCTCAGAAAATGTTATCAACAGATAAAGCATATTCCAAAGACGAGATTCAAAAATGGCTTGAGAGAATTATTAATTCTGCAAATGAATTAAATATAGATGCAAAAAGCATAAGTGTACGCGTTACACCAAAGTTAGATGGCTATGCAGCCTACGATGATGGTGAGCGTTTGTATACTCGTGGTGACGGTGTTAAAGGTCAGGATATCTCAAGAGCATTTGAGCGAGGGCTTCAAGTTGCACAGAGCGGTGCACGAGGGCTTGGTGCTGGAGAAATCGTTATCGATAAAAAATATTTTGAAGAGAATCTAAGCCAGCACTTCGAAAACTCACGCAATATTCAAGCCGCAATAATTGCTGAAAAGAATGTAGATCCATTGGTTCAGCAGGCAATCAATGATGGGGCATGTGTTTTTTACCCATTTGTCCTACTTAAAAATTGGACTGGGCATTATGAGCAGTTGATGACTGACTTCGAGGACATTATTGATAGCATTTGGAATGCGGTTGATTATGATGTAGACGGAGTGATCCTGGAAGCAGTAGATCCAAGAATTAAAGAAAACATGGGCGCTACGCGGAAATTTCATCGGTGGCAGATTGCATTCAAAGTAAATGCTGAGTCCGCAGATGTGGAGGTTCTTGAGGTTACGCCTCAAACGTCAAGAACTGGAAGAGTTTCACCAGTTGCAGAGTTGGTGCCAACTAAGATTAGTGGTGCCACGATTAGTAGAGTGACAGTTCATCATTACAATATGGTCAAAACGAATGGTATTGGCAAAGGAGCTATTGTTCAGGTCGTTCGGAGTGGCTTGGTTATCCCTAAAATTGAAAAAGTAATTAAGCGGGTTGAACCACAAATCCCAACAAACTGTCCAAGTTGCCAGTCTCATCTAGTTTGGGAAGCAGATCACTTAATTTGTCAAAACAAAAGTGACTGTCCTGCTCAGACTGAGAATACATTGATTCATTTCTTTAAAACATTAGGTAACAATGATGGGTTTGGGCCGAAGGTTATAGAGAAGTTTACCAATAAAGGAATTAAGCACATACATGAAATATATGAGCTTAAAGCACATCATTTTTCTGGCTATGGCTTTGCAGAAAAAACAGCAAAAAATTTATTTGAACAGCTCCAGCTCAGTCGTAATGTAGAAATTGAGGATTGGCGCTTTCTATCGGCTTTTGGTGTAAGTCGCCTGGGTGGTGGTAATTGTGAGAAACTTCTTCGTCATTATTCTCTGACAGAAATATTTGATCTGTCTGCCGAGGATATCGGTAAGCTTGATGGTTTTGCACAACAGAGTTCAGAAGCGATTTTGGAAGGGTTGGCTAGCATTAAAGATGAGTTCTTTAAGGTCTACTCACTCGGTTTCAACTTGAGTATTACTCCCAAAGCATCCGACGATAGCCAGATTTCCACTCCTATTGCTGGGGCCACTATCGTTTTCACTGGCACTATGATTAAAGGCACTCGCTCCGACATGGAAAAACAGGCAAAGGCTTTAGGTGCTAAAGTTGCAAAATCAGTAACAGGTCAGACTACGTACCTTGTTACGGGAACAAAGGTCGGTGAAACAAAGATAAATAGTGCAAAAGAGAAAGGCGTTAAAGTTATCACAGAAGATGAGTATCTAGATTTAATTAGTTAAGTTTTGGGGTGTTAAAACTACTTATAATTTGGTGCAGAAGTAATAAATCCTGCACCAGATTATAAAACTTTTTGATGTGAAAAATTCCAATTAATGTGAGATATGGCGGCTATCATCAAAACTTTTTTCTAAAGGGTTCATCAAAGCAGATGGCTCTTGCGATTTCACTTCTCATTTCTGTCTTCTCCTGCTCGTTCAAACTAACCAAGTTATGAGAAAACTCATTGAAAAACAGCACAGGCTTAAATAAATATTGTGTTGAGTCAAGAAATTCATGATTCACTCGCATCGAGAAATACTCAAGTTTATCAACGAATCTATTGTAAACCCAGCCACTTCTATGGCCTTTATTCCTGGCAGCCTCTGCAATAACCTCTATCTCTCGCGTCAAGAATGAGCTAACCAGCTCAGCCTGGGCAGGAGCATTTGCACACAATGTTTTAAATGAATCAACCCACCACCGCTTAAATGGAATAGAGGAAAATGCACAACTACCGCCAAGCCAGGGTGACCGATACCCAATCTCTAAATTTCGAGTCGCCTTGTTTGAAGACAAAGGGAAAAATTTTTCAATACTATCGAGTCGTGAGCTGAGACTGAAGCCTGCTGTCCCCTCTGCCTCGTATACCTCACCAGTGTTGTAGCTGCCAATATGGTGGTATAGAACCGTACCAAAAGGGGCGCTACGTTGGTCTTCCACTAACTGATATAAAGCAAAAGACCTGCAATTTCCCAGATCCGCCCCTACTTTTAAATCCTCACACAGGCTGGCATTAGTAGAAAACGTGCTATTAAACTCACTTATGATATCTGAATAAGTTTTCATTATTTGCCCATCTAGGAACATTAAACTATCAAAAGCTCGGATACTTATAGCTATCAACATCCTATTAAACGATCAATAATCTGTGTCATTGCTCTCATTGAATAGTTTTTTATGATGTATTTTTCGTCTGAAATTTGGTGTGATTTTTTATTAAGCACTAGGTCACTAGGTAGTTCCTTCGGCTCATGTAATAAACCATCATTCAGAATCTTTGTAGATATACAGTTTAAAAACCTTATAAAAAAACCAGCAAACTCTTTAGACGTGTACTCAAACCAATCCAGATCTTTTTCTATCAAGCGCCCTAGCTTTTCTACGTATTGTTCTATTGTATTCTGTGATGTGTCACCATTATAGTTCATGTCATGAATTAAACTCTCAAGATACTCCACCTCTAAATATTCGGTTCTAACAACATAACGATGATGTGCGTTCTCATTCCTAATATCAAATAATAAAGGGTTAAAAAAGGTATGGAGCATTACCGTCTCGCTCTCAAAAGAGATCCCATTTGACTTGTAACACAACTCTAGAAAGGAGATAAAGTAAGCTAATCTATCGTACAAAACAACACACTCGGATAGATATGAGCGATATTCGTGTTTGAGAGATTGAATCGTTAATCGGTCATTGTTAAAAATAGTAGATGCTTTATAGCTGATATAGTTTCGACTTTTACAATTTTCGAACAATTCGCCCCTTGAAAAGGCTAATATTGCATAAAATTTCTGTAAATCATCTAACGAATTATTATTTTCATCCGTTAATA
The DNA here is from genome assembly GCF_037890695.1 of Aeromonas jandaei. Lineage (NCBI taxonomy): Bacteria > Pseudomonadati > Pseudomonadota > Gammaproteobacteria > Aeromonadales > Aeromonadaceae > Aeromonas > Aeromonas jandaei. The sequence goes on from NZ_CP149571.1 coordinate 2,029,844, forward strand.
TATTGAACCGTGGGTCAACATTTTCTGCACAATTTTCATTGACATAATTATTGATGGCTATTAATAGCTCATGTGTTCTAATGACTTCCAGCTCTGGCCCCCAATTATAATTTTGGATGAATATCTTTTCCAAATTACATCCTTAGGTTATTGTAACCATATAAAAGTGAGATGACCACACAAGTGATTGTGTCTTTAATTAATGCAGCCTTTTAGCATAACAAGGCCCACAACTATAATAAAAAACCATCCTCCCCAACCTAAGCCAGATGACTTCCTATTAGTACCGATTGGGTTGCTCCTTGCAGAATTGCCCATGTTTGAAGAGAGATGTACGGGGGGCGCACTCGTGTAAGTTACCTGAGGTGCTTGTTGAGCCCGCATCTTCTCAAGAAGCTGCTGATTTGAGCTCTTCTGGGGAGCTGTGGGGGTTGGCCTTGTTTGAGTTGGCGAATTTGAAGCTCTAGTACCTTTTGTCATTGTTGAGAGAATGCCTGCATTTTGGCTCGGCACAGTCCTAGCCGGAGCTGCGATCCCCCCAAGAAGACGGTATCTGGCTTCCTGTTCTGGTATCTGCTGTATCTGACCTGGTGCAGTTATAGTGATTGAGATATGTGTGTAGGTAGTCGATTTTGCATGTCCATGATAAGGCGCATCAACGAGGCCTGTAACGGACAGCCAACGACCAACCCAAGTCTGGTCAGGTACATTAGCACCAATCGCATTCATGCCATCAGACCAGATAGCTAACTTGACAGCCTTGCCACGCCAATCAGAGAAATTCACGAATACATAAGGTTTTCTATTCGCTCCCCACCCACGGCGAACAGAATGGATTTTACCAATGAGCTCTATTCTGCTCCCAACCTGTTCAAATACTTTTTCATATTTCAACGCATCACAAACTACATATGCACCTTGATAGCCTGCTTTAGCCAAGGTAGCCCCTTGGCCAAATATAATTTCATCGTGATAGATCCCCTTATTCTGAAGGAAATCTACAAGGGTAGGAACTTTATTAAAGTCCCCAAGTGCCACTCTAGCTAAGTTTTTGACATGCAAACCCACGCCAGTGATTTTTAAAACCTCTTTAAATATCACTGAAGAGCTAGGATCTAAAAAGTCATTCCGCCTAAATACAACTGCACTCGGTTCAGACCGAGAAATAGTCCAAATCGAAGAAGACGCAATCAATGCTTGGAGTGCCACATCCAGCGTTAAAAATGAAAAGCGGTCAAGCTTTTCATTAAAATCATTAGCAGTACGCTTGGGATGTTGAAAGTTAACCTGTCCCAATTCAGTTGCTTTAGATGATTGCAGTGCTTCAACATACATTCCATCATAATCAATGAGTTGAATCGTGCTACCACCTGCACTCACCATTATATTTTCTGGCTGAATATCACCATGAGAAATCTGATTTTTCTCTAGAAAGACAGCTAAATCAGCCAGTGCTTGCCGCAGTCTTTGAAGAGACTGAGGATTACGATATTCATTCTCCAAGAATTCAGCTAATGTTTGTCCTTGTGCCCAAGCCATCTTTACGATGGGATACATAACCCCCTGTATACGAATACCCGCAGGGATGAATTCAAATGGTAGAAAATAAGGACTCGCCAATTTCTTAATTCGAGAGGATATAGCTTGATATCTTCTCTCTAACTCTCGTGATTCCTTATGAAAACAACGCAGTGCAAACTTCTTACCTCCAGCCTGCACAGTATACGTGAGTGCAAATCCACCACATAAAGCCAGAGGAAGCCCTAAGCCAGTAGTCTTTAATGTACCATGCTTTAACTCTGCGTCTTGTAATACGAGTTGTGGGGATTGTAGAGCCTCGTTGTATTGCTCAAGGGTTGGATATGCCATGGCTTACACTTCACTGGTCAGGCTAATGATAATTAAAGTGGTATCATCTCGACGGAGTTTTCCAATTGTGCGCTCTGTTTCAACAAGATCCTGAAGTTCCTGTTGGCTTCTGATACTAATAAGCCTCTCAAAGGCCGAGCGATCACCATGCTCCTGATGATGCAGTAGCCATGCCCCGAGAGCATCAGTCATACAGAGAAGCAATTTCGTCTGATCGTCCTTGTAACTCCAGTCCTTTTGAGTAAACAAAATACTATTAGTGTCGCTTAATAATGGGTTTAACTCATTGCGCGTTGATAGAAGAGTCGGTTTTTGAGTGAATTGGTCTGCACAATAATACGGTATTGTATCCAACAGGGTATGACCATCGCTCCAAACAGCAAGACTATCTCCTAGGGCACACACGTTGATGTTCTCGTGAATGGGGTCATCTTGGACAATCACCATCGTAGCAAAGCTGCCTCTTTCGTAAGCAGCTGCCTTTGACCAAGACAGAGTGCTCGGATCATGTAGAAGGTTATATTTTGTGATGCATGAAGAGAGCGCCTCATCCAAAGGCGCTGTATCTATGCATTCATCCACAAGCAAATTAGCCCAGCTTTTAGCATCAAACGACTCAGAAGCACCATCTGACAGCACCACGCGGCCTCGTTCTTGGTCTATGCGGTAAGCATCTTCGTTATCGTTTGGTTGCTCAATATGCTTGGCTACGGTTCCATCAAACAGGATGTGGAATTCCATAGTTAACGTAGCTGGGCGGCGCGGGTGCCAATATCAAAAAAGTCCACAACCTCAGTAATCTCGCCATTGAAAACAAAGCCACGAGATTCCATCGTTGCTTTGATCCCTTTTTCTTCTGCAACTTTTTGAAGGTGTACAGGTAAAGGGCTGGACATACTGAAAAGGAGTCTTGCATAGCTGTCACTTAGACCAGCGTCAGATATAGGGAATTTTACGGGGTCACCACCACTAGAACTCACATGAAGATTGAATAGCAGAACGTTGCCATCGTTGGTACTAATCTGTTGGAGTTGTTGTGCTAGGCTCCCAGGTTCGCCATCTGTAGACTCACCATCAGTGATATGCAGAACAGTCGGTGGGTAGCTGTCTGGATGTGCATCACACCAAGCCACTAACTGTTCAGCAGCACTGGTGATGGCGTTACACATAGGCGTTCCGCCCGCAGCCTTGGGCTCAAACCATACTGGGAATTTGATAGCTTGTTCGACTAGACCACCCGCACCATCATCTACTCGCTTAATCCGATCTTCTACACGCAATGGATTAGCTTCAATTTGAGAAATTGGATGAAGAATTGTCCCTGATAATGCACCACCAAGACCATTTTCTGCGGTAGAACCGCTATAGCCTAAAACACCAACCTCGAAGTAATCACGAGTCCCTTCTGACTTAGTGCAGCGAGTAATGAGAGTGGCTAAAGTTCGATTAAGAACATCGGCTACAAATTGGGCTTTGGACTTGCCATTAGTCATGGAATCTTGCATCGACCCAGATTGGTCTACCAAAAACAAGAACGCAGTAGGACTGGTACGGCTGATTTCGGCACTATAGCTCATAGAATCCTTCAATAATGAGTTTTATCAAAAGGATAAGATAAAGTAATCAGCAAGGATATTTGTTAACTCAGGTCACATTTTTCAACCAACAACCAACACCGCCAAGCGTTGCTTGACCTTAAAACTCTTGCCGCCCACCACCCAGCAGCTGATGTACTATCGCTGCAACCTTCCTTTCTCCCGTCCCCTACGCAACTCGAAGCTCAAGACCAAGCGTATGACCCAATGAACCCTGTTGTTCGGCATGCCAGAGAATATATGTGGTATTTATGCTGTCTATGAAACATTTATTCTTTCCGACATGATATGTGCATCGTCACTTAGGAGCTCATTCATATGGGAAGAACATCGTTTGTCATCAATCCTGAAAGGCTGAAGGGTTTGCGTGTTGAGTCAGGCATGACCCAAGAAATGTTGATGAGTAAGGCTTACAAGATTTTGGGGCGCTCTCCAGAGGCCGCTCCAAAAACCCTCATTGGTCATTACCAACGAGTAGAAAAGAACGGACATACCAGCAAGGCTTTGGCAAATGCTCTAGCTCAAGTGCTTGAAACAACAGTAGAGGTATTACAAGGAAAAGACACTCCTGAGTCTTATCACTATATGGATAAATTAGTCAAGCAACTAAAAGCACAGCTGGAACTTGGCAATAACCAAGCACTTAATAATGAGTTTTCTGAGTGGCAAAGCAAATATAATAGTCAATGTCCTGATATGAACGAAGATATCTATGATTTTGCAAGAGATCTTGGCATCCAAATAGAGCTGGCTCAATTGATTGGTCAAAAAGATGAGTTAATAAAACTCCAAGGTATTACAGGTTGGAGCAGAGAGCAAATACTAAACCCTGCAAATGTACATGGCCACTGGTTTGTACGTAAGACTGTAATGAATTCAATAAGTACAAGTTTGGAGTATGGCCTTGGTGAGATTATGTGGGAGGTACGAGATGTCATCAAGAAGGTGGGCCATTTCTATACAGATGATATGCATGTCAACGTTAAGCATGCATATCCCTGGATACACATAGATCTTATCCATCCAAGAATTAGTGATTTCCATAAAACCACCTTCATTTTCTCAAGGACATTACCGAAGCCTGATGGACTAAAATGGGTATCACCCAGTGAGGCTGATAAATGGATGTTGTCTGAGCTAGACCGAATAGCATTTGATGAAGCTAATTTTGTAACCTTAAATGATGGTTTTATTTATCCATCAGACATAAAAAATTTAAGACTGAAAATCATTGAGATAACTGATCATGCTAAGAGCAGGATTGCATATTCCGAAGGTTGGTTAACTGACCAAGAAGATTCGGTGTTTGAAAGCTTTTTAGCTAGTGGTAGAGCTCACTACTGGATTGTTAATAAGCTTACTGGTGGTCTAGCAGAGGGGTTGCGTGCTCATCTTAATCATCTCCCCGAGGTCTCATGGAAAGTCGATGCTAATAATGGAAGAATTACTTTAACCTGTGACTCATGGAAGTTATCTGCGGAAAAACGTGCAAAACTTGGCTTTTACGATCTAAGTTACACTATTTCGTTAGTTGAACTAATGCCTGATGGTAGCTATCGAGCAGCACCGTGGTCTAAAAAAGGCATAGAAGATGCCGCTAATAATATAACAAGACAATTACAGTGGGCATGGGCATGGGCATCAGAAGATTTTGCTTCTGATGATGAGCAGATAAACCTACATTTTCAAGAAAGAACCAAGCTTGGAGAAACAATTGTAGATTTCACTAAGGCATCCTCGCTGGAGGAGTCATGAGATATTCATCTTCTAAAGAGGTAGATGATATTGTGCGGAAATATATCAGACGAAACTGGAGATACAAACGAGGTAAAAAACATGGCCTGTTATATCCCCCAAACTGTGGTTTATTTATTGTAGTACCAGGCTCCCCTAGTGATAGCCTTGCTGGGTTCATTTTTAGTCAAGAGATAAGGAGACTAGAAAGGCGTGTACAGATTTAGTTATCACCTGACACCGGCCTTAAACCGGTGTCTTGTTTACGCTTCTTTCATCCACCCTTCCTTTGGTATCAATTTCAGACCCTTTCACCATACTCTATCTATCATCCCTGATTACCAGCCCAATCCAGCACATCCTCCAATGAGCTCACCTGGGAGGGACTAATCGCTACCCCTCTGCAACCAAGCAACCTGTCGAGCCAGCCATTCGTTACATAGATCTAATGAATGCAGTGGCGGCTATGACCGATGAGTTTGAAGGCGTTGCTGACGTTATTGAGCACTTTGGTGGGCTCTAGCGGGCTGAGACTACGGCATGAGACTTCCTCGCTGGGTAGACATATGGCTTTACTATCCGCTTTGAAGACGAATGACCACTCCTTTTTGTGGGCAATACCATCTCCATACACACGATAATCACACTGTGCCCCTTGGTCTGTCAGCCAGGAAGCCCCAAGTGTCGCTATCACTTGGGACTCGATACTCCCCCTAAATTCTATGAACTTTACCGCCTTCCACATGTAGGTTGTAGTCAACTAATCTAACCGCATCCTTTCGATGAGATATCATGATTTTTGTGCAAGGATACTTTAAAACTGCATTCAAAACGTCAAATTCATTCTCCATATCTAAATTACTGGTTGCTTCATCTAGGAACAATATTTTTGGTGATTTATAAAAAGCTCTTGCCAAATATATTCTTTGCCTTTGACCTCCAGAAAACCCTGCGCCCATTTCTGAGATGACAGTCTGATACCCCATAGGCATACTAACTATCGCGTCGTGTATACAGGCCATCTTTGCGGCCTGCTCAACTCTGAGTTGATTATGCTCATGAGAAAAGGAGGATATGTTTTCACCAATCGTCCCTGATAATAAACAATCATCTTGCATTACCGTACCTGACAAGTTTCTCACAGCTCTGCATCCTAATTGTCGAATAGGTACTCCACCAATTAAAATCTCTCCCTCTGATGGGGATAATAATCCTAACAACAATTTTAATAAGGTGCTTTTACCACAACCGGATGCCCCTGTAATAACTACTGACTTACCAGATTCGATGATGCAGGATACCTCCCTAAAAATCCACGGGTCTCCATCAGAGTATCTGAATGAGACGTTTCGAACCTCTATGGTCGGTAAAATATTATCTATACATACCTCGCCATCAAGGTCAACTTCAGGCGACTCTAGAGCAATATCAGCAAGACGTTCTGCATGCAATGAGAGCATTTTAACCTCATAAAACAAATCGACTAACCTGCTAGCCCTGGATGTAAACTGACTTTTGTAAGCAATAAAGGCAAGTAACATGCCTAATGACAGCTCACTATTTATTACGTTCGAACCTCCTATATATAAAATTGCCATACCTTCAACACCAAAGATAAAAGTATTCAAACTAGAAAACATTAGCAGTATCTTCTGAGTTTTAACATCTCTATTCTGAACATCAACCAATAGATTTTGCCAATTTGCCACACGCAGTGATGTTGTATTAGATATTTTGAGTGGAAGAATCGCCCTTATAGTTTCTAGAAAGAATGATTGCTCTTTAGCTGATAATACTATCCTCTCTTCTGATGCACTTCGAAGAGGTGAGTAAAACATTGCTCTCATTAATATATATGAGAATAGCGCTGTAATCACAACCAGTGCTAGTAGTGGGCTATAGAGGATCATCATCCCTAGTGTAATAATCATTACAATGCCATCAAGAACAGCAGTGATTGCGCCATTAGCGATCACATTTCTGATAGATGACAATGATTGGAATCTAGATACTATATCACCAAGATGCCTGCTCTCAAAATATCTCCAAGGAAGTTTAACTAAATGGCCTAATAGATTAGTAGACCACTGTAATATTAATTGCTGGTTAAGATTTAAAGCCATCCAACCTTTAGCTACTCGAAATACCAAATCTATTGTTGTTAGTATGCAGCCCCCAATTACAACTAACTGTAAAAGACTATGATCTGATGAGACAAGAGCCCCATCAACTATCCACTGTGTTACCTGTGGAGTTAGTAATGATATTATCTCCAACGAGAACGTCAGCGCTAAAATGTTCAGCAATGACCGTTTCAAGCCTACAGAACGACCGATTAAGCTAGATAACTTAACTTTCTGAGATATTTCTTGAGGCTCAAACTTCTGGTTAGGCATCAATTCTAGCGCAACGCCAGTAAAGCTAGATGATGCCTCAGAAATGGATAAGCTACGGCGTCCTAGCGCGGGATTTATTATATATAATCTTTTAGCAGAGACCTTTTCTAAAATGACAAAGTGATTCATATTCCAATGTAGAATACATGGAACCTTAAGTTTATTTAACTCTTCTAGCTCTAGCCTCAACGGGCGGCTAGAAAAATTCATTGCTTGAGCATATGAAATTAATTTAGATAAGTCAGTGCCTCTAGATGAAATAGAAAACCTTCTGCGTAATGAATTCAAGTCAGTTTGAAAACCATGATATATTGCAATCATGGCTAAACATGCTAGGCCGCACTCGTGCTTTTCTGTTTGAAGAACTGTTTTCATTTTTTATAGTAAGATATGACATCTTCGCGACATAAATTGTTTATAAGGTCGTCTATTTTATTAGCTAATAAATCTGGGTGCATTTCACACAATGTAGTAATGCTAATCCCTGGATTATCCATTATGCATTTAATTATCTTCCCTCCTGATGTATCCAAGTTTATTCTGGTACCATTTGATATAATAAACTCACTATCTTTTTGGTATATAATAGAGGTATTCAAGTGTAGAGAGAAATCTCGTGGTATAGATTTTCCTTCAGTATTTCCGAAGATTTCCATGGCAAGAGGAGAATCGATCCTAACTCTATTCATGTGCTCCATGATAAATTGATCGTACAAGTCTTTATTATCTATGAGTTTGATAAAGTCCTCCCCCATTTGTTTAATAGTTTGTTCATCATCATCCCATTTTATTAGTGACCTTCTTGCACTAAGGTAGTTAGGCATTAACTTCATCGCCCATTCTAGATATTGCATTGCATATGTTGGAAATGTTCCAAATGCGAGATGAAAAGTTGGTTCACCAAGTGGCAATGGGTTGTGCCACCACCCTCTCGGTATGTAAAGTATATCACCAGGCTCAAGTATCAAGTCCATACATGGTTTTTCTGGACATGGATATGCGTGTTCATAGTCTTTGCTTTGTTGCATGTATAAAGGCATTTCAAGAGATGGTTCAAATATCTCCCATCTCTTTCTTCCAATGAGTTGTACTGCAAAGACATCACGAGTATCCCAATGTGCTCTAAATGAACTTTGCTCTCCAAACGCGACATAGGCACTACTGACGACTTCTCTATCAGTATACTCACCAATCTGTCTTGCAAGCATGCTCACAATTGGTTCATTGACTATCCTATTTGCAATTAGAGTTCCTCCTTTCCGCAGGTAGTCATATACAGCTGGTTTTATGAGTCTATGACGCAATACACCTATGTCTGAATAAGTTTCAACATAGTCGCCCTTAGGCCTTATACCATAGTATGCTAATTTAAAATCCTTGGATGAAACATCACTGCGGTTATAAATTCCATTTGCATCGTCCCAACTGAACTCATCACTATTTAAGACTTTTTTAAAAAGAACTGGTTTTCGTTCTTGGTACACATCAATGAATTCTTTTTTGGTCATGCAGAAGTTGATTTTCATGATAAAACCCTTTATTTGCTGGTGAGTCATTGACTCACCAGCAGCCAAACAATTACTTTTGATAATTTTGGCCAGCGTAATCACCGCCAGCCCAGTTAAAAGCATCTTCTATATAGCCAGTTGCCATACCACCATAAAAACCAACTTGAGTAGCAAGTACAGTCTCAGCACCAAAAGCTAGACCACCTCCAGCGGGGCCAAGAAATCCCATTGCGGCCCCACCTCCTACAGCTCCGGCAAAACCAGCCAAGTCTCCTTCGCCAGTAGCTACGGCATAACCTATATATCCAGCTCCGCCAGCAATACCTCCAACCGCAGCTCCAGCAGGGCCTATGGCGCCGCTAACTAACTCAAGATCTTCAATCGACAATTCTCTCATCTAAAACCTCAAAATATATTATCTAAGTAAGGTTAAAAATATAAAACATGCATATTTAAATTAGACAAATAGTATCTGCTGGTGTTTCTCCATTCATTGTGTGATTAATGTATAAATAGATAGAAAGTAAAAATACAGTTTGGATTTTCAGTTCAAGCAAAGATAATTATAAAGTTAATGGTTTTGATATTATCTTTGTGAGTCTTATTGCACTAAGAGTTCATTACTTAGTTAACTTTACATAAAGCTAACGACAACACATCCAAAATAATCTTGTGTGTCTTGTTAGCAAAGGGAATCAGAACAACTATAAAAAGAATAAATGAAAGAGTGCTACCTTTTCGTTTCATATCCTTTTTTACGTAACGTAAGTATAGATAGTGAATTCCGTAAAATATAATTGCAGGCAATATCATTGCAATAATAAAAGCTATTGCTTCTATTATGAACCCCCAGCACATTTATACACTCCCAATCAAAAATTTAAATGCAAGCAAAATCAGAACATTTTCCCTTTGATACTATAAATAGGCTCTAGAACCCACTCATATATCCTTCTTGTATCTTGATGAATATCAGCTTCTAGATACATCCCTGTTTTCAGGGTTTCTTTCCTCCCATACACATTGATAAATTGCTCATCCAAAGCAACAACGACCCGATAAACCACATCTTTAGCATTACTACTTTGAATTGTATTTGCTACGTGTAATGGCAATTCCTGCACCGCATACGGCACACTTGATATGTCAATCACAGCACCATTGCCCATTCCAAACTTTTGATATGGATATGATGAGTATCGTAACTTTACCGATTGTCCCTTTTTTATAAAACCAAGCTGGTCTGAACTAATGTAAATGTGTGCATATAACTTCGCGTTACTAGGTATGATACTTGCTAATATCGTCCCTGCCGTTATAAATTGTCCAATCTGAGATGTTACGCCTGTGACAATTCCGCTAACAGGTGTTCTTATACTCTGACTGTACCTTACATTGTTTTCAGATATTTCTTGCTGCAACGAAGCAATCTCACCATCTATTGCGTTTTTCTCAATGACGTTTTTGGTTTTTAGATCATCTCTAATCGAGATTAACTCCAACCGCTCTCTAGTTAAACTTGAGTGAGTTCGCTCTAGTGTGTGTTGTTGTCCTTTTAAAGTTAGTAGTTCAGATTCTGCGAGCTGTAGCTGTGATAAGGAGATCACCTTATTATGAAAAAGCTGCTTTTGTCTTTTCATGCTTTCTTGTGCCAGTTCTATACGCTTTTTAAATAAAACCAGCTCTTCATCTAGTTTTAATAATTCGGATTCAAGACCACGCATTCGGCGCTCAGTAATTGAAGCCTGTTCATGAAATCTTGTGTTTGAGGCTATTCTGTTTTGCTCCAAGAGAATCTTACGCTTATTATACTGTTCAGATATCTTTTTTCGTATTCCTTCACTGCCACTAAACTGCTCACCAGAGATAACAAAAAGAGCTTCTCCTTTTTCCACCTCACTCTCATCAGCTACATTTATCCTTGTTAATACTCCAGCTGCACTTGAAGTTAATCTTAGAATGCCATGCTCAGGCATTAACAGACCTCTAGCAGTCGTTTTCTTTGTATATATCCCAAAGTATGAGAAGGAGACGATTAACAGCACAATCAAAACTGAAATTCCAGATGCCACTATATAGCCCCAAGGCTGATGCAAGAGGACAGTGCCAAATTTAGTTTCACGAATTGCAGATATAGCTTCACTACGGAATAGGTCAGATTCCTTGCTCAAATGTTAGAAACCCCATTTAGATGCCTCCAGTTAAGATGTGGAATGAATGTATCAAATGAATACCAGATTATCAATCGCTGATTGATAATCATTTTCATTAATGACAAGTGGATCATTTTTGGATCACCGAACGATCAATAAATGACGTGAATGATAATTGCCAGGGCTATCAAGTATAGGTTTCGATATTGAACATGCGATCTATTATGTGTACCGTTGTTTCCCATATCGATTGTACAGATCTAGTTATCACCTGACTCCGGCCTCCAACCGGTGTCTTTTTTACGCCACTTTCGTGCGCACTGCCATTGGAATCAATCTCAAGCCGTCTCCAACATGCTGTAACGGCCTGCTCTACCACCATCCTTCCATGTTGTCAGCCAACTCCTACGCATCCTCTAAAGCCCAATGAGCTCGCCTGGGGAGTTGTCATATCTCTAAATCCAATTGGAACTTGATGAAGTTCAAAGTAATCAACTGTAACTGTATGATTTTTCATAAAAATGTTGTAGTTACTCATGTAGTGAAAGCATCTAAATGAACTAAATAAAATGATGCGTTCTATTACATAATTCATTTATGGGTTGAATAGATATGGCAAGAATCCTGATGACTCGTGCTTTTGACGAAAACGGCCATATAGTTGATGTCAAAGATGTTGTTAGTGGAAAAGCATGCAATTGCACATGCATCGGTTGTCAGGGCGCTGTCTGGGCTATGAAAGGGCAAGTTAAAGCCCATTATTTTGCTCATGAACCTAATTCAATCGAGCAGAATGCCTGTACCTGGAAGCCAGAAACCGAAATACATATCTTGGCTAAAGAGGTTTTATCAACGGATAGGCAGTTGATACTGCCGATTGGAACTATAAACCCAATCCATAAAAACATAGTTTTTGATGAGATGGTATGTGAGGTTTATGAGGGCCGAGTTATCCCAGATGTAATTGGGTTCATCGATGGAGAGAAGGTTCTCATCGAAGTTGCAGTTACGCACTTTTGTGATAGAGGGAAAATTAAAGAACTAAAGAGGGTGAATGCAACCTGCGTTGAACTTGATCTCAGTGGATTTCGTGTGAAAGAGGAGATAATCTCAAAAGAAGAAATTAGAGATTATCTAAAAAAATGCCCTAAAAAATGGGTATCTGTGGCTCCTGTTGGCAACTTCTCAGAAATGATTTACTCCCATAATAGGCAGCAGTTATTATCTTTACAGCACCAGTATTCATCGTTGAGCTCGAAACACCAAACAGAAGTTAAAAAACTTAATGCAGAATTCGATGCGATAAAAAATACGCGCGAATCAGAACTAAGCGATATGCAAATAGTGATTCAACAGGCTCGGAATGCAGAAAGGAATGCAAGTTCAATTCTTGAACAGTGGGATAGAATAAGGATTGATAAAGAATCATCTATTTCAGAAATAGAGGACAAAATAATCCTACTGGAAGATCAATATAGAAGCTTTGAAATTGAATTAAAAGAACGCCTTTATAAGGTGCAAGAGGAGATTGATAAAAAACAAGACTTACTGAACGACCTTCTTAATTTAGATGAACTTAAGGCTGAATTTTATTCACACGTTGATGATATAAATAGAACTATTAAAGCCAAAGAGGCTCAGCTTGATGCTAGTGAAGTCGAAATACGCAGGCGTTCAGCATCCTTAGACTTAATACAGAAAAATTTAAATGATAGCCTCATATCACTACAAGAACGAGAAAATGCTCTAACAGAAAGAGCAAAAAACCTGGCAAGTATTGTTGATGTTAATTCAAGGGAGCAGGCTCAAGTAATGCTTTCACAGTGGATAAAAGAGAAGTCGAATGAAATAAAAGCGCTGGAGGAAAAAGAAAGGAGGACAATTAAAGCCATTGATGATTTAAGGAGAAAATATGGCTCCTTCATAAAAATACCATGATAAAGCTATCACCTAATAGGTGTTTTTATCATTTATTCTCGTGGCGGCCCTTGAAATGGCACTACTTCCCCTAATTCCTGATGTAATAAAGATGTGGATGTGGGTAGTGAAGCCATTTTTTCCTTCATCCCCTCAAGTTCAAAGAGCATTTTCTGATAAGATAAGCACAGCATGTTGCTCAAGCGAACATAATAATCCTCTTGATTTCGGGATAGTTCTTTTTGGCAGTTAATTTGAAATTGCCACCCCAGCAATTTCCTCTGTCGTTCTTGCGACATACCCTGCAAAATATTTTCCATCTCCGCTTGAAGCAACTTTTCAAGTTCACCATCTCCACGTTCAGCCATTGCTTTCAGTGTGTCAAAATCTGGTAGAGACATTTTTTCTCCTTACCACAGTATGTGGGGTCATCGATGACTATAAAATCGCAGTTAGAGGGTAACCCCTGATAGTCTGTCCATCAAGTTAACCATTTTCCCCAATTCTGGTTTAGTAATAGTGTCATTAGCGCCTAATTGCAGGGCTTTCGCACGATTATCTTCACTCATAAGCGATGAAAACATTACAACTGGTAACGTTGCAAAACACGAACTATCCCGTACCCGCTTTAATAAATGCATACCATCTATGCGGGGCATTTCCACATCGGTTACTATTGCATTAAGGTAGGCGCTCACAGGTAAGTTATCACTATTTATGTGCTCCTCAATATCAGTTAACATTTCCAATGCATCACCACCATCTTTAGATGTGATGACGTGATAACCTGCGGTGCTAAGCGTATTTTCTATCAACTTACGAATAAATGCCGAGTCCTCAACCACCAAGATAGTTTTCTGACCTCGTAATGACGTCATTTTGTCATTGATAAGCACTGTTCTATCTTGTGCGACATTGTATTTTTCCATACTCAGCTCAGGATTGATTGTTGCAATGATCCGTTCAAAATCCAAGATCATGATGAGATTGCCATCTCGCCTCACCACCGCAACGACGCAATCATTTTCGCCTGCTTCAAGAAACTGGCTGGGCGACTCCACATCTTCCCAGGAAATACGATGAATACGACTAACTCCATCGACCAGAAAACCATTGGCCATCTTGTTAAAGTCCGTCACAATAACAATTTTTCCGGTATTGTCTCGATTAGTATTTATCCTTAACCATCCAGCTAAGTCCACCAATGGAATAAGGCTTCCACGCAAAGAAAAAACTCCTACCATATGGGGCTGTGCATTGGGATAATCGGTTGTTTCAGGTACACGTATAACCTCTCGTACCTTAGCAACGTTGATACCGTAAAAGGCAACTTTGACTCGCCCATCGGGCAATAATTTATGGATGTGAAACTCAATTATCTCCAGCTCATTGGTTCCACTTTCTGTCAATATTGCGCTGTGAGCATTCTCTTGTTGTTCACTCATGTTAACCTCAACCAGACGTTGAAATAACACATTGAATATTTTAAAAGTCTATTCATCACTAAACTGTCCACCGCCACACCAATTGGCATACCAGGTAGGAATTTGGTCAATCGGTATAGGTTTGCTAATATAATATCCTTGTGCAATTTCACACCCTAGTAGGGTAAGCTGAACCCAGTCCTGTTCACTCTCCACACCTTCCGCTACCGTTTTTAGACCTAACTTTTGGCTCATTGCGATTGCGGATGTGAGGATGGCCAACTTTTTTTGGCTCAAATAGGCATCCCGCACAAACTCTTTATCAATCTTTATTTCTGTAAACGGGCAGCGTGACAATTGCTGCATGGATGAATAGCCTGTTCCATAGTCATCCATTGCTATACCAAAGCCCCGTAATCTAAGGCGAGCTAGCGTACCAAGAGAGGCGGATAGATTTGACATGAAAGTGGTTTCGGTCACTTCAATAATAATTTTGCTACAAACAAGCCCTGTACTTTCAACGATCTCGACCATGTTATCGACCAGCTTATCCGACAATAACAAGGCAACTGGCATATTAATAGAGCATGTTAGCGAGGAGGCTAGTCCATCAAGGCGGCATAAGGCATTACAACTTGCTTTCAAAAATTCGTAGAAAAATTGTAATGCTAATTCCCCTTGCTCCAGGTGATGTACAAAACTCACGGGAGGTAAGGTGCCATGTTCGGGATGTAACCAGCGCACCAACGCTTCAAATCCAAACAAGTGGCCATTCCTCATGACCACTTTAGGCTGAAGAAATGGCACCAGTTCCCCTTTGGCCAAGGCTAGTCTGACATCCCCTTCACTGAGCTCTAAGGTATGCTTGGCTCGCTGATGTTTGTGCATGTCGGGATTTGATTGTAATAACATTGCTGACAACGCATCTTTGGTCACTGGTTTTTCTAATATCGCAATCACCTCCAACGGGCTGGCATCAGCGATCATGTGGATCACGTCAAGGACATCACGGTCTGCCGCACTCATAACAGCAACAAACAACGGACTACTCACTATTTTTTCCAGCTGAGCAATGAGCTCAACGCCATCCATCCCTGGCATGTTCAGATCTGTGAGTACCAAGTCTATCTGGTTGAGCTGTTGCAACTGCGCTAGCGCATCGCGTCCGTCTTCGGCACCGTACACCGACTCAAACCCCAGCTCCTGGAGCAGGCAGGTGACTTCATATCGCTGTAATCGCGAGTCATCTACCACCAACGCCGAGCGTCCCTTCCATTTGTCCAGTGACATGGTGTAACCCTCTATACCAGCGCAGCCAGGTATTGGCTGATATGCTGTAACGACATCACTTCATCAACACCACCATGAGCAATCGCTTCTTTGGGCATGCCAAAGACCACGCAGCTCGCTTCATCCTGAGCAACTGTTTTTGCCCCAGTGTCGTGCAATTCGCGCATACCTCTAGCACCGTCATCCCCCATTCCGGTCATGATGACACCGATGGCATTGCGTCCCGCATTCACAGCTACAGAACGAAATAGCACATCCACTGATGGCTTATGGCGAGATACTAGCGGCCCATCTTTCACTTCAGCGTAGTATTGAGCGCCACTGCGCTGCACCAGAAGATGTTTACCGCCAGGTGCAATCAAAGCTGTCCCGCGAACCAACCTGTCCCCTGTTTTGGCCTCTTTGACCTCCAGCCGCGAAACACCGTTAAGTCGCTGCGCAAAAGCAGCAGTAAACATCTCTGGCATATGCTGAACGATAGCAATACCTGGCAAGGTGGCGGGTAAACGGGTTAATAAGAACTCCAGTGCTTGGGTTCCACCCGTTGAAGTGCCCAGCGCAATCACCCTGTCAGTGGTTTGGTAGTTTGAACGAGAGGTGGGGGCCGATATCATCACATCTGCACTGTGTAACGCACGCTCGCCAAGATTGGTTGCAGTGTTGGTGGTTGAAGGAAGGATATTGGCAAGCTTGGCTTGTGCAGCGGCCCGTATTTCCTGAATGATGTCTTGTGTCGAGGAGCTAAGGAAATCTTTCACATTGAGCGATGGCTTGGTGATGATCGATACCGCCCCCAACGAGAGCGCCTCCAGGGTTACAGAGGCTCCTTTGGTTGCAAGGGATGAGCAGATAATGACAGGTGTTGGGCGCTCACTCATGATTTTTCGCAAGAATGTCAAACCATCCATGCGGGGCATCTCAATATCCAGAATGATCACATCAGGCCAACGCAGCTTCATCTGCGAGATGGCGTATAGCGGATCCAGAGCAGTGGCAATTACGTCAATATCAGGTGCCTTAGCAAGGCATTGGGTCAGCATCTCACGCACTAATGCAGAATCGTCAATTACCATCACTTTGATAGTCATATGGCCTCTTTAAACTGTACCGGATCACGGTCAATCCGCCGATAGCGTGAAGGCGCTTCCTGCACTAATGGGAGCTCTGCATCGCGGATCATTTCTGAGTGCCCCACCAGTAAATAGCCGCCAGGCTTGAGGCGCTGACACACCTGGCTTAACACTTGATGCTTTGTTGTTGTGTTGAAATAAATCAGCACATTCCGTAAAAAAATGACATCCAATGCCAGCTCCCCAAACTGGGATGCGTCTAATAGATTGAGTTGCGAGAGCGCGACATGCTTTGCAAGCACAGGATTTACACGAACAGAACCGTGAAACTCTGCATGTCCACGCTGTAAGTAACGCAACCACAGATGAGGAGGGACGCGCTGCACTCGTTCAAGCGAATAAATCCCTTTGCGAGCATGAGCAATGACATTAGTGTTGATATCGGTGCCCCATACCCGCCAAGGAGAGCCCAGCCCGAATTGCTC
The DNA here is from genome assembly GCF_037890695.1 of Aeromonas jandaei. Taxonomy (NCBI): domain Bacteria; kingdom Pseudomonadati; phylum Pseudomonadota; class Gammaproteobacteria; order Aeromonadales; family Aeromonadaceae; genus Aeromonas; species Aeromonas jandaei. The sequence goes on from NZ_CP149571.1 coordinate 2,047,285, forward strand.
AGCGAAAATCATCGCTATCGTGTATGGCTCCTCACCACTGGAGCATGCGGCAGACCATACTTTGGGAGGACGGTCTTGCGCTTGAATGTAGCTACGTAGCCACTCGAAATGAGCTTCTTCTCTAAAGAAATACGTCTCGTTGGTAGACAGTAAATTAATTGCGCATTGCCGCTCCTGATCTTCATTTGGGTGAGACAGCCTTTGCCAATAAGCTTGAAAGCTACTCAGGTTAAGTTCACGTAGGCGTTTTGCCAGACGGGACTGAACCAACGCTCGCTTGCTGTCAGCTAAATCAATCCCCGCTTGTGTGAGCAAAAATGTTTTAAATAGCGCAAATTCCCTCATGCTCAACTGCGGCCCTTGCTCGCAAAATCTCTGTTTCCCGTCATTCATTCTGAGCCCTTGAACTCAAGATGATGACTAGCCATCTTGCTTTCGACCAAGGCACTCAGCTCGGCAAGAGACAACACTCTAGTCACATCCAGCAGTACAACAAACTGATCATTAACGGTGACAATGCCGGCAATAAAATCGCTTCTCAGTGCCACCCCAAAATGGGGCGGAGGTTCAATGGCATCACGCCGTAATTCCAGCACATCACATACCGCATCAAGCAAGACCCCCACGTCTTGGTAGAAATCAAGCGAGGTGGGTAATGACAAAATGGCAATTCCTGTAGTGGATTGCAGGGCTGTCATGCCCTGGCCAAAGCGCACTTGTAAATCAATCACTGGAACAACCGCACCACGCAGGTTGATGATCCCACGAACAAACGTGGGCATCATCGGCACCGCCGTCATCCCTTCATACTCGATGATTTCTCGCATGTGGGTGATATCAATGCCATAGCGCTCTCCACCCAACATGAAGGTTACGCAATGAAATACTTCGCTTTGCACAAGCTCAGTAGTTGCTGAATTTGCCATCATCCCCCTCCTGCAAAGCATCATGTGCATGGAGCGAACCAAACGATGCTTTCTTAGTGGGTGTCATCGGGTGGTGCAAAACAGTTCTGGGCAATTGGCGGGCCGCATTAGTCTTGGTGGAGTCGCGGAGCATGAATTGACGCATCAGCTCTTGTAGCTGCAAAGCAGTTGAGCTGAGCTCTTCTGATGTGGAGCTCAGCTCTTCAGCTGAGGCAGCAGAGGATTGCATCCCTTCGCTGATCTGCATCACCGCGACGTTAATTTGGCCTATGCTGGCGCGTTGCTCGCGAGACGCAGCTGCGATTTCCTGAACAAGAGTTGCTGTTTGGTCAATGCCTGGCAGCATTTCGCGTAGCAAGGTGCCCGCCTGTTCAGCGACCCCCACCGAGCGGCTAGCGAGCTCACCAATCTCCTTGGCTGCTGTTTGCGAACGCTCCGCGAGCTTACGCACTTCCGCAGCCACAGTTGCAAACCCTTTGCCATGCTCTCCCGCTCTTGCGGCCTCAATGGCCGCATTGATGGCCAGTAAATCTGTTTTGTTGGCGATGTCATTGATGACGGTGATTCGCGAGGCGATTTCTTTCATGGCATGCACCATATCGCCCACGGCTCGACCACTGGCGGTCGCGTTCTCTGCTGATTTGACTGCAATGCCTTCAGTGACCTTGGCATTGTCGGCATTCTGGCTCACGGTGGCTGCCATCTCCTCAACGGAAGCACTGGTCTGTTCAACGCTCGATGCCAGTTCCGATGAGGTTTGTGATAAGGCATTCGCGGTGGCAGCCACTTGTTCAGATGCCGAACCTATAGCATTGGCTATAGCACTCACTTCACCTAATGTTTCAGACAGCCGCTGCGACATGTCATTGATTGTGCTTAGCAAGCTGATTTGGTCACCTTCTTTTAGCTGGATCACCGTTGCCAAATCACCATCCGCAACTCTCTCCACTACTTGCACGGTATAAGATGGATCCGCACCCAGCTGACGTAAAATACTCCGCGTCACAACCATGGCTAGAATGCCGCAGGTCACGAATGCAAAAACCGCAATCATTAGCATGGTTCGAATATTACTGGCATAAATGTCGCGGCTATCCTGGAGAGCCCCAGCAGCAAGTTTGTCATTAAGATTGACCAGCTCTGTTAAGATATCGTCAGACACATTGAACGCAGGCCTGCCTTTTTCGCTCATCAAGAGCATCGCCCGCTTATTGTTTACATCATCCCCTGTATCAGAGCGGGCAATACTCACAATTTCATCAGAATAGCGCTTGTAATCAGGCCATGATTTATCAAAACGAGCGAGAGCTTCCTTTTCAGGTTGCGTCAGATAGGTAATGCGATAGCGGTCTATCAGTTCGTTCATCTTGTTTTCATATTTCGTCATGTTGTCGAGGGTTTGCTGACGAACCTGAAGATCCACCTCACCGATATATCGATAGAGAGCTCGATTATGGTAAATTGCTTGCATATTGGCATTAGCGAGATCACGAATAGGCACCAGTTGATTGGCATGCATATTCTCGACTAATTCCGCCATGGTTTTGATCGACACATAGCTGGTTACCGCTAGTGTTATCAGCAACAACAATAAAGTAGCGAATGACACAGCCAGCTTTGTTCTGACTTGCAGGCGATGAAACCAGTCCATGGTTATATTCCTTCAGCGTGACGACAGGGGGCGGAAAAATGCTCCTCATTGAGAGTGTGCAATATCCGCTGTTGCTCCCACTGCGTGACTTGCGCCAACAGTTGTGGGATATCCAAAATCAAGGCCGGATGGCCATTGCCCAGAATGGTGGAACCACTGATCCCCCGCAGGGGGCGAAACAGCTCTCCGAGCGGCTTAATCACGGTTTGCAATTCGCCAATCAGGTGGTCAACCACCAGACCCGCTCTGCGTTCGCCGTGATGAACCACCACCACAAACTCGTTACCTTGTGCGGGAGGGAGGCCAAACAAAGCACGCAAATGCACGTAAGGCAGCCACTCTCCTCGCAAATACAGTTGTTGTACGGTCAGCTCCTCTTCGCTATCTGGTAGCTCCAAGCACTCGGTCATCATTTCCAATGGGATGACGAATGATGTGTCGGCAACCTCGACCCGAAATCCATCAATGATGGCGAGCGTCAATGGCAGGCGGAGCCTAAACGTAGTGCCTTGGCCAGGATTACTTTCTACGGTGACATCACCACGCAGGGCATCAAGGTTTCTACGTACAACATCGAGCCCAACGCCGCGCCCTGACAGTTCATTAACTTCGCTGTTGGTGGAAAATCCAGGTGCAAAGAGCAACTGGTAAACATCGCTATCACTCATCACCTTGATATCACCCACCAATCCGGCTTGCTGTGCCTTGGCCAAGACTTTTTCGCGAGATATACCATCCCCATCGTCACTCACCTCAACTACCACTGCTCCGGCATCATGGTAAGCATTCAGTGTGATGATCCCCTGCTCAGGCTTTCCTTTGTCTTGGCGCACCGAGGGCTGCTCAATACCATGGTCAATAGCATTGCGAACCAGATGCAGTAGCGGGTCGGTGAGTTTTTCCACCATGGACTTGTCAATGTCAGTGTCTGCATTTTGAATATTGAGGATGACCGATTTTCCGGTTTGCAGGGACAGCTCATGCACGACGCGAGGGAAGCGATTGAAGATTTCATGGATAGGCACCATCCGAAGCGTCAATGCATCATCACGGATCCCCTCGACCAATCCATTGACCACCGCCACAGATTCAATCAGCTCAACATTACCAGCCTGATGGGCTTGTAGCGTTGTAGCAGACGCGGCAATCACCAACTCCCCAACTCGATTTATCAATTGATCAAGCTTGGCGGCATCAATGCGAATGTAATGACTGTCGGAACGAGTGAGGCTTTTGCGCGAGGCGTTTACTGGTTCTGGAGTGTCAGTTGCGAGTGGGGTTGTTGTAGGTAGCGTGGGTTCCAGAAGAGCTGGCTGAAGCAATACCTGAATATCAGCTGCTGTGAGTGAGCCTGCCTGCTCCCACCTCGCATACTGTGTACCAACCTCTTCCCCTAGCCATGCACACAACGTGGGTGCAGCATCTCGATATAGGGAGAGGTCTCCATGTACTGGTAGCAACACAATGATGCTTTGCGTGGCGACAAAATCGAAAGCACTACGCAATTTTTCTGCGCCACAGCCACTCTCAATGACTATCTCGTACCCCAGGAAGCAATCCGTGCTATCCAGCAGTTGCAAAGGAGGCCAGGGACGCCACACAGGCATGATGTAATGGATCTCGCCCTGATTACCGAGATATTTAAGCAACGCCAATACATCGAAACCATCACGGAATAAGCCAGGATAAAAGCGAACCGACAGATGCCAGCGCTCAGATGTTGTTGTAATACCTGGTTTTTCATCTGCCATCACGGGAGGGGCGGGTATGGTCATTGACGGCAAGCTCTGAAAGCCTTGCGTTTGAGACATCAACGCTAAGATTTGCTGGGTTTCAACTTGCTTGAGTTCAGGATTGTGCTCGGCACTTTGCAGCAAATCGCGTAGTTGGTCGTTACAGCGAAGTAAAAGCTGAATTAGGGCATCATCAAGATCAAGCTCACCACTGCGCAAACGCGCCAGGATATTCTCCATGCTATGGGTAAAGCGAACCAGCAGCTCCAAGCCAAGCATACTAGCAGAGCCTTTAATGGTGTGTGCGGTGCGGAACATCTGGTTATAGGTGTCAGCTCCCAAGGGGTGACCCACCCTATCCAGCAAGGCTTGTTCAAGGTTGTCACACTGCTCGTAGGCCTCTTCAAAAAAGAGCATCCGCGCTTTATTGATGTCCATCGCCGCCCTCGATTGTTAGCTGTGCCCACAACCCCATACCACGAAATGTCTCTGCTGCAAGACTGTCAGGGGCGAGGACAAACGTCATCGATTTGCCCAGTGAAGTGGCTTCTTGTTGCAACAAGCTCAGCAGTTGTGCGCCACACCCATCTAGTAAGGTGATGGCATCAAGAGTCACAACAACCGAGGGGTAATTGAGTAAACCCAGGAGACTGTCTTGCTCCTGTGCAACCGTCATGATGCTGAGCTCCCCTTCAATAACGGCGCGAGGCTTGGATCCCGTGCTATCAATAGTGATGCCCATCACGCCCCCCTTTATGGCTGAATAACCTTGGCAAGATTATCGAGCAGTGATTGTGGCTCGAACGGTTTGGTCAGCCACACCTTAGCACCAGCCTGAGCACCTTGCTGACGTAGCTCTGGCGCGTTTTCTGTAGTGAGCATGATGAACGGGATATAACGGAATCCAGGATGAGATTTAACCTCACGCAGAAAGGTCAAACCATCCATGATGGGCATATTGAGATCAGAGATAATCAAATGAAAGCGATGCTGCGACAGTTGAATCAACGCATCTTGGCCATCTTCCGCCTCAACTACGTTAAAACCTGCCTCAGTAAGCAATGCATTGAGGGCAAAGCGGATGCTGCTCGCATCATCTACCACCAAAATAGACTTCATAGACCACCCTGTCCGTCTTGCTCTCGCCCATGGTGGGTTGGTGATAACACATGATTATCACCATCCCACCGCCTTCCATGGCAGGCGTTTTACGAGAGTGCAATAGAGATATCTTGTGACCAAAGAGATCAGCTTATTTTAAAGATAGAGACGCTCTTCTTGAGCTCCCCTACAACCTGGGTCAGGTGTACAGCTTCACCATTGACACATTCCGAAGCTGAGACGTTCTCCTGTGACATGTTGTTCACCTCTTCAACTGATTGGGCAATCAGTTGGCTTGCAGAGGATTGTTCATGCAACATCAGGTTGATCTCCCCCATCAGTCCTACAACCGCTTGGGAGCTTTGGTCTACCTTGGCCATCAAGTCACTTGCTTGGGCCGTATTAAGGCGAACGTTTTCGATACTCTGCACATATTTGTCCATGGAGTTGACTGTTTCCATGGCCGTGGTTTGCACGCCACTTATCATGCTATCGATTTCTTGGGTTGCTTTGGTTGTTCTCTCCGCCAATTGGCGCACTTCGTCAGCTACCACGGCAAACCCACGCCCCATATCACCAGCTCGGGCCGCTTCAATGGCGGCGTTAAGAGCCAGCAGGTTGGTTTGGTCTGCAACTCCTTTAATCATGACGGTGATTTGACCTACTTTGGTAACATCATCCGCCAGTTGGCGAATTTGCGCGGTAGATTGATTTATCGCATCGGTCACGGCCCGCACTTCCCGAGAAACGTCCTCAACTTGATGCTCGCCTTGCTGTGCCAATTTTCCTGAGTTCATGGCTTGCTCATTTGCACTGTTAGCCGAATGAGAAAGTTGGGCTATCGAGGTAGACATCTCTTCAATTGATGCAGCTGAACTAGCCGTTGCTTGGGCTTGCATTTCCGAACTGGTCATCACTTGCTGCGCGGCACTGGATAGCTGAGCCGCCGAAGACCCCAGCTCTTCGGAGATATGCAAAACGGCGTTAATTGTTTCTTTAAGGGACTTGCGAGTTGACGCCATGGAGTGTTGCAGATTGGTGAGCTCATCATTACCAGAGGGTGGAACTGTGTCGACCAGGTTCCCCTTGGCAATATGGGAAAGGTCGGTAACGGTTTGATCCAATGGTGCGAGGATGCTACGTATGATTAATACGCCTGCAATGGCAGCGATAACCAGAACCAGCCCCATGGTTATCACGAACTCCTGACCCAATTGAGCGACCACGACATCGCTGTCATCATAGGCTTTTTTTCCAAGATCAACGTTCTTATTCACAATCGCTGACAGAGTGTCATCTACTTGCTGAAAGGCAGGCGTTGCCTCGGACTTCATAAGCTGCATGGACGCTTCATTATCACTGCGATAAGACGCCTCCATCACTTTCTTTGCCGCTGCTTTATAGGGTGGCCATTCTCGGTCAAAGTCAGCCAGTAAACGGGTCTCGTCAGGCGTCAGCACTGTGGCACGATACTTATTGAGTAATGCCATCATCTGGGTTTCATATTTATCCATGACGCCCGCAATTCTATCCATTTCTGACTGTTTTGATTCGATAACGTAGTTGAATAATTCGCGATGATGATAGATGGCTTGCATATTTGCATTTGCCACATCGGTGATAGGAACGAGTTGATTGAGATACATGTTGTTGAGCATGTCATTGATCGTGCTAGCAGACTGCTTTTGGCTCAATCCCATACCAAACATGGTTGCAAGCAATGCTGCAAGAAGGAGACTCAAGCGAAGCTTTATTGATATCGTTCTTAACCAATCCATGGTGTTTACCTCAATGGTGAATGACTTCCTTACAGGATAAATGTGTAGGCAATAGAATTGCTGATAGCAAGAGCGTCAGATGAAAATCAAAAATAATTGATTTAAGATAAAAAAAGCGGCTGACGAGTAGCCGCTTGAAAATGTAAGGAACGCCCAACATAAGGCTTGTGTCACGAGGTTGAGATAAGGTATTTCGTGACCACGCTTGCAGTATAGACAATGCATCTGGCAAAGATGAAAATAGTTATTATTTTAATTTATTGGTCGGTTTGCATAACATGGATGCATGTTCTAGACTTGAATGGGTTTCTATAATACTTAAATCACCTTCATTGCAACTTAGTATTTAAATCGCAAGTTCACCCACTACATAATATCTTAGCTCGCTGATTTTTCATATATTTTAGCCGCCTATTAAAACTTATTCCAATTATTGGCTTGTGTTTATTGGTGTGCATTGCTGCTGAGTAAATGGCATTTGCACTTAATGGTTCAGTAAAGTGACGTTAATTGATGGTTTTTGCTTTTGCTTATCAGGTTTTTTTGATATGTAAGGTTATATTATGTCAATCGCCACGTAACACATGATAGGTTCGATAAATAAAAATTGCTGCTTAAAATAAAACCTGGTTTATCTTCGCTGCGAAGCAGCGGAATGTTTAAAAAAGTCTTTTGTTCTCATAATTAGTAAATGGACAGTTTTCAGAATTTTTCAAGTGGCTAAAATGAGAAAATTTGCAAAAAAACTGTCGTGATGTTTTTTTGAACTGAAAGATGACGCCACAGGCTGCCTAAATTTATAGGCACACCCCATGCTGAATCCGTCCCACCAGATCGACAACAGCCTGAGCCCCCATTGGTGTAGCCAACAACTTAGCTGGGGCTACGCCACCGAGGCCCCAGGCGGTGCGGTTTAACCACGACAGTGTCTTGACGGTATCGTTCCTGTGAAAGGCGAGAACCACATCGAGAGCCTGTGCAACTCCGTATACCCTGGCACCCTGCGATATTGATAGGGGGGCTGTAATCCGCAGCTTGCGGGCCAGTGTACTCCGGCTAATACCAGCCCACTGGCAAACCATCCCCACATCAGTCTTCATCAATTCAGCGAGCCGATAGAGTATGTCCGGTGCTACGCCAGCCACGATCCATTGATGTGCTCCTAGTGGGTCACGAGGAATACCAAGGGCTTCCAGGAGAAAGTTCGCAGTAGCTTCTGCGTCACTACTAGGATGATAGGTTGCATAGGGCATCATGTAGCGTTCCTCAATGTACAAACACGATCTCTCATGAGCTATCCTACCCCAAACTGTCGTTTTGAGTGGAAGATTAACAACCAAATGCCCCTGCATTGAGGAGAGCTGATGACCGAGTTGGTCTGTACTGAACCAGGTTTAGGCATTGAGCTTGGGACTACTTTTCAGGTTCTATCGGAGAACGGCTCTGAATGGGAAATCCTGTTGGGGAATGAATACCGCAGGATCAACAAACGCAGCGGGCGTGTTACAGGTTGGAAAACACCTCCAAAATTTGAGTGCAAAGACATCCAAAAATAACAAATGAGAGTTCAATGCTGGTTATGGCAGTGATAAATAGCCAGCCCAGGTTACTCCTACATCAAAAGCAGAAAAATTATACTTTCATAAAGCCTTAAATAGGGAGTTCAGCATGCTCGTAAAAGAAATTGTGCCAACAGAACAGGTCGTTGACATTCTCTGTGATGTCTGTGGTCGTAGTACAAAAACGAATTTTGGAACCAATCAATACGGCTCGTTATCGGCGGATTTTGGCTATGGTTCCCGTCACGATGGTGAGCGTTATCAGGTGCATCTTTGTGAAATGTGTTTTTTCGGTACACTCGCAACAGTGAGGGAGATGCATCGCGGGGAACATATGTTTGACGATGACTATGAGGCTGCAAACCCAGACACATTTGGGCGTGATTATTCTAATAGGGAGATAATCTGAATAGTATGCCCCCATATTCGAGTTTGTGTGGAGAGAACTATTTCCTATCATCGACTCATTCTGTGAGCCAATGATATTGTCCAATCGGCTCATTTCGTGAGCCGATCAGAGATCGTTCATCGGCTCATCTGGTGAGGTGGTCTCAACGCTCACTACCACCTAGATTTAATTTTTGGCTACATAGTTTCATAGCAGATTGGAGCTAGACCACTAAGCAGCCCCAAACGCAATTTAGCTCACGATTTTTAAATTATGCTATTTTATCGAATCATCTTGGTGCCAAAAACAGTGGTGCTAATGCTGGGGTTGAGAGATAATTTCACTGATATAAAAATGTGATACATGAGGATAAAAATGAACGATTTTTTGAAAACTTTGTTGAATATCCGTAGTCTGCGAGCTGCATTGCGTGAGTTGTCATTTGAGCAGCTGGTCGAAATCAGAGAAAAATTCGAAGAGATTTTTGCTGAACGTGAGCAGCAAGAAACCAAATTGAGAGAGGAATCTGCCGAGCGTCTGCAAAAATTGGCAGAGTTCACCGAGATGCTGAAAGCAGCAGGCATCGATCCGAGTGAGCTGGTTGGCACTGCGGCTCCGGCGAAATCTGAGGGTTCAGCTAAAGCCAAACGAGCTCCTCGTCCTGCAAAATACAAGTATACCGAGGATGGTCAGGAGAAGACCTGGACTGGTCAAGGTCGCATGCCCAAGGCTATCGCGGCAGCCGTTGAAGGCGGCAAAGCTCTGGACGATTTCCTGATCTAATATTGATAGCCCATGCAGTATTGCGTGGGCCTTTCATTATGTTTTTAGTAGGAGCCCTTATGGGGAGAACATTAAAGGACATCATCTCATCCGAATCACCTGAGGTTGTCCAAAGAGCCAAGGCGCTGGCCGAAGAGCAACTGGTACGTCTCAGTGTGACCAAATTACTTTCAAATCTCGGTGCAGGTGATGTTCCTGAAATTGATACCGATGTTCTAAATAGTTTATTGTCGCTCAAAAGGTCTGTTGAGAGCCATGACTGTCGGTTGAGTTTATTTGTTCATATGCCTGACGGCACTCATCATGGTGTCAATATTTAACTAAAAATCGTCATTGATTCGTCAATCTGTACAGATCTCATCTACCAAATAAAATTAACGCCCCCATGGCGATGCTTTTTCAAACTCCCTCGGTGTGCAAGCGGATCTGATAGCGTGTACTGCGTCCGCCACCAGGTAATTTCTCAATGCACCCCCTATCTAACAGTTGCGCAAGATGGCGTGTAGCCGTGGGCTTACTAACTCCGGCGACTTTTTGATATTGACTGGCACTGATGCCATTTTCAAAACCCTGTTCGCCGCCATCCAGTAAACGATTCAGCACTTTGGTTTGCTCTGGACTCAGATCGTCATGACAGTGCCGCAACCAGAAAAATGTCTTGGCGAGAGAACGATCAATCACCTGTAATGCCAGCTCTATGGAGTAATCCAGTGTGTCGAGGAACCAACAGATCCAGGAGGTAATATCTAGCGGCCCCCTCTGCGCTGACTCAAGCGCCCGATAGTAGTCTGCCCGCCGTTCTAGAATCGCAGCTGACATGGCATACAGACGGATGCTATGGCTGTCAGCCTGTGACAGCGCGAGATCGGTCAGTGACCGCGCTAACCGCCCATTGCCATCATCAACGGGATGAAGGGTCACAAACCAAAAATGGCTAATTGCCGCACGAAGAAGCGGATCTATCGTGGGGTCATGCCGAGTCTGGTTAAACCAGCGGATGAACTCGGCCAGTTGATCGTCCAGAGTTGCTCTGGGCGGTGCCTCAAAATGCACGGTGGGGCGATCAACACGTCCAGAGACAACCTGCATCGGCTCATCTCCTCGCATCTGACCTACGTTCAGTCGCTGCACCGACCATTCGTTGACGGGGAACAACCAACGATGCCATTGATAAAGCCTCTCAATCGTCAACCGTTGTTCATGGTTGTCGATGGCATCCAGCATCATGGCCGCGAGCCCCTCTGAGCGCTCTGATACTGGATATGACTGAGTTTGTGGCCCACCTAACCGCCGAGCAAGGGAGGAACGCACAGATTGAGCATTGAGGCGTTCGCCTTCGATAGCGGATGAGGAGATGATGTTAGCCAGTAACGTATCTAACGCTTGGTCGGAGTTCCCCAACCTGGAATGACGACCGATTAGAATTCCCTGCCTGCGTTGAACGTGCCGTAATCTGGGCAATATCTCGCTATCCTGCCAACGAAAATGGGGCCAATCTGCTTGTTGCCAAATCCACAATGGTTCCATTATTTCCTCATCCAACATGCTAGGGTCTCAATAATGAGCCGACCCAGCCCATCATTCGGCTCAATGTTTGAGCCGAATATAACACATGCAGCAGAACAGAAGAGCTGGTAATGAGGATGGAGATCTAGGTTGAAAATCTCAGACCGGAGCTAATGAAAAACTGGATGTATTGCTGCTGTGTGGAGCTACAGCAACCAGTTGATAGACAAGGCGGGAGCTCGTTTTCGTTTCGAATGGTTCTTGTGAGCTTGTAGCTTGCGCTGCATAAAGCCACGCACAAGCAGATGCCGTCTGGTCTGCTCATTCATATGCCTGACGATACTCACTAATATTGGGATGCCAGTCTAAGCCACCAAAAGAGAAGAATTGAACCACCGAGTAGATTACCTGCCAGGTATTTCCAAGAGCGATCTGACAAGAACAAAATCGCCCCCAGTATCGTTATCAAACCCCAGAGATAGGGCATGAGCAGTACATATAGGCCAGTCAGTGAGTATTCATCGTTAAACCAGTCATAGACAGGCTGAATGAATAGGATCGATGCATTCAAGAGGTGATAGAGCATGAACAACACGAATACCCATGTTCTCTCTGTCTTCACTGCTGCGCTCACTTTAGTTCCCCTTGGAATGGATAGCTGAGTTCAATGACGGTCAAAAATGGCTTGTAGGCAAAGCGCTTGTAGTGTTGAAGAACAAACCAGCTTCTGAAACCGGACGCCAGGCCGTAGAACTTGACTCTTCCTGTCGTGGGGTCAGGGCCAATGTCAGGATAATCGAGACCGAAGTGGTCATATAGCGTTACTTTGATCGTGCCCTTGTAGAAATCGCCAAACTTTTCATATGTCGTGATTTCCGCCTTGCCTGCCCAGACATCGTTAACAGCAATTGTGAGGCCCTGCACCTTATCCGCCGCAGAGTTGAAGATGGGTAACCGAAAGCCGGAGGTCTTGCTGTATTGCTGCATCAAGTCACTCAGAACAAGCTTGTTCACATCACCATCAAGTTCGGCCAGCTTTGCCTTCACTTCCTTGATAAGGGTATCTGAGAACTTGATCGTGGTCGGGTGAGCTCGCGCAGCTCTCGCCAATGCTTGGTTCCGGTATTCACCCCCCTCAGATTTCTCGAACTTGGCGATCATGGCCAGAATATTCATCTTCAAGTCGCCAGTTGCAAACAATGTGGCCATGTTGCGGAAGCTACTAAAGAACACCTTGGGGTCAGTCTTTTCGAGATCGCCAATAAAGCCGTCATCCCCCATCTTCCCCACAAACATGGGGATAGCCTTGATCTGCTCTGCCGTCATTTTGCCATAAGTCATATCTTCGGCGGGGCTGCCATCAACGTTCTTACCTGGCTCGCGCTTCGACTTGTAGATGAGCACAGGCACACGATAGGTTGTGGCTGATGTTGTATCGGTTTTTGGTTTGAGGGCAGGAGGAATGGTTTCTGCCTTCGGGCGCTCTTTCTCTGCCGAACCGAACCACATTGTCGGCTTGGCTTGGGCATATGCCGACTTGATGGTCTGCTCAAACCTTGGTGTCCCCCTCACCGAGATTTGGTCTCCCTGGATAGAGCAGCAAGCAAACACATCAGATTGCATCCCCAATACGACCTTTGACCCGTCATCAAGGCTTCCAGCCACTGGGCCTAGAATGCGCTTGAACTCGTCCTTGGTAAGTTGGTTGATGTCTCTGAGGTCGGGTTTCTGCATGTATGGAGAGCTCGATGAAGAGTAGTGAGAGGATCACTTTATCATCAATGCGCCAATCGAGACCATGTAGGCATTTTCTGAAAACGGCAGTTTGTGACGCTTTCTATCGATGGACGCGGGGGATTAATAGCTAATAGACAAATGCTAAGGATGGCAATGATGCTAATTGCCATCACTGTGAATAATTATAGGGAAATTTAGTTTTATCTGGGTAAAGAGATAATTACTTGGCAAATATATCTATGGCAGCAAGTCGCGAATGTCACACCCCAGTACCCTAGCAAGACGATAAGCCTTCTCTAGGGTGACATTGACCTGACCACGCTCAATCCGTCCTACATAGCTTCGATCAATCTCTGCCACATGTGCGAGTGCATCTTGCGATACGCCCAATTGAAGCCGTCTATCACGTACAGCATCACCAAACTTTTTTGCTAAATCTTGCATGTCTCGCCTCTCTCTGGCGAGCACTATCTCTGGTTGTCTGGCTAACGACCACGGACTATAATCCGCAATTGAATGAAAATTTTTTACTTCAGATTCTCGTGAGAGAAAAAGGATAACTTATGGATACCCAGACTGTGTGGTTACCAACCGCACTCTATACCGCACTCATTCGATTGCAGATGGATGATTTCACTACAACGGAGTGCTTGAACGCAGTCTTTGGTGAATCAGAGTACAATCAGGCCCATAAGAGGCGATATGGCCTCGTTTATCGTAATCTGATGAGGTTGGTTGACGCGGGTTTCCTGGAGCGGAGAAATGTTGATGATGTCCGATCGTATCCAAGTTTCGTTAAAACCCCTCTATTTCAGGATGTGAACTTTCAAGAGGAATTGAGTGACCAAGAGACTCAGAAGGTTAAGAAGATTAAGAGGATTCAGGAACACAAAGGGGGGGCGAATGACGCTCTCTTAGATGAGTTAAAAACGAAGGCAAATATCTACCGCATCGAAATTCAGGAGTGCCAGGCAGCAATTGCTGAATACAATAAGCTGCAAGCAGACTACCCTGCTCTGGATATAGCTATTGAGCATGCTCTCAGTGATAGATGTAAGGAATATAGTGACTTACGTGGCAGGTTAGCTGCCGTGGAGGAGGTGATGAGGGCTTTGGGGAGCACCGAGTTAGCACGCTAATGTTACCTCTCCTACATCTAAATTGATTTCAACTGTCGAGATAACCCTGCTGGCTGAAAGCAGCTCAGCTCCCTTGCCTGTTTTTTTGCACAAGCAAGCTTCTTTATTGCGAGGCTTGTTTGTTGCTCAAGCAAGCTTGCTTCAGTATGCTAATTTCTTTCAAAAAATGGGCTTAAACTATCCAGTGAGTGAACAAGGTCTTCAAGAGCCTGTTTATCATCTATTTGTTTCTGACGTAACAGTTTTACTGTTGTTAGCATTTTTTGGACTCTTATTCTCAATGGGGTTGCCTCATTCTCTAAACCGAGAGTGTCACTACTATCTTCTCTATTATACTCTGTAGCTAAGTGGATATAGTGAGAAAGCGTTTGGTTGGATGCATGTAGCGTAACTTTTCTGCACGCAGTGCTAGCCACGCTCAAAATGTTGGAAAAACTCCCCGATGCAGTTAACTTTTTTATTTCCCTTGCAATTAGCAGCGTAATAAATCTGTGACGAAAGGAGTGATTTGTTAGATGGCTTAGCTGGTGTCTGTACTTACTCGTGTTTATTACTTTTTTCGTATAGTTTTTTAAGTATGTAGCTGTTAGTGCTTTTCCTGTCCTTGAGTCAACGAAAATAGCATCATGGTCAAGAGACTTGAAAGTAGCCTCTATTAACTGAACGTGCCAGAGTAGAATTTGTAAGTCCTCACTCGTGGTTTGTACCTGTCGAAATTTACCGCTATATTTTCCCTTGCTGACAGGAATGTTTCTGATGACTATTTTTTGATTGGGGGTAAATAATGACTTGGCGGCATCTTTTATCATGGAACGCTTTATTTGATGAACTTCACTAATCCTGGAGCCTGTGATATTTAATGCCGTAGTTAAGGCTTGCCATCTAGAAGTAAGAAATTCGGATAATTGAGGATGGTAGTTTGAGGTTTCGATGGCTTCATACCACATTAATAATTCATGGTCTCGTACATATTCCATATCATATGAAATATGAATCAATCCACTAAATGAGTCATGATGGTTATACTTTGTTTCGAAGGTTCCTTTCTTGTACGTTTTGATAGAGTAATGAACTTTAAACTGCTTTTCAGGATCTTTTTGATTCGTAGATAAATTCCAATCAGCATTCCGGTTGGTTAGGAATATTATATAGTTTAAAGCTGTTTTTCCATGGGATAAGAGCGTGTCATCATTTATATCTCTTTCCTTTAGATGGGAAATAAAACTATACAAAGTGCTATCATTGATATTATTTAGCTCTATATCTAGTTCTTCAAGAAAGGAACAAAAGAGGTTTAGACTATAAGCCTTCTTGATAACGGTGGATGCTGATAACTTGACATTATAAGAGCGCGCACCGCCACCTATCTCTGTTAAATATGCATTTGCGGCCCAGTCAAACGATCCTCCTTTTTTCAGAATCATGGGGAGTGGCAATTCACGACTACCTCCAATTTTCCTGCTTGTTGTGAGAAATCTGAGATTAGTGTTTTTAGCTATAACTACCTTTGACATTATTTTACCTCCCATGCTCTATTTTTCCCGAGGATATTTGCCTGTTCGATAATCAACCGTCTATAGACATCATCAATTTGCTTGTCCTCTCTCCACTCATCTAAAAGTTGCATATATGCTCTGTACACCTCAGCAAGGGCAACACGTAACTCTTCATTTTCTTCTTTAATCTGGTTAACTTCTTCCCAAGTTAGCCCTGATTTTATATTTTCATTACCTAAAGTGGGCGTATTTGAGAGCAGCCTTTTATTTGCTTTGGCAATAGAGTCAATTAGTGTCGCTAGTTCTTTGGCGTTATGCTCCTTATGAGCAGTGTTCCATGAATACTTAATGATACCAAGTTCTGCATCCTCCCACTGATGAACAGATGTCTCTGATATTGTCTCTGTTTTAATTTCTAATGATTTTGGAATGTCGTCATAATTATTTATCTGACTTAAAAGCATAGATTTAGTCAGCATAGCCTGGGTTATAATATTCTTTTTGTCGATGACGCTTTGTGATGTCTCACCTTTTTTAAACTTAGCCATCCGTTTCACCATCATTATTTTTAAAATAAAAGAACACTTCATTGTTATCAATCTTATAGAAGCGAACTACTTGACCTGTTCTATTTTTGTGTTCTGTGATTAGGTCATGAACCAAGCCCTCTAGCACAGTATAAATAGTAGATGACTTTCTGGCTCGATTAACAATGTCTTGAATAGTGTTATCGCCATGGATAATTTTGTTTAGAGTCGCACCGATCCTTGCTATTGTATTCTCAGCCTCTTCAATCCACTCATCATTGGGAGATATTTCTGCATAATAGAATGTTTGATCTAAGTTTGAATGCCCCATAAACCATGACAGTTCCTCAAGACCTTGGTCATCTGAAAAGTTGAAATATAAGACAGCAAAAAAGCGTCTAAATTGATGAGTTGTACAATACCATCTTTTCCCATCGATAAGTGGGGAGTTACACCAATCCTGGAATATATCTAAACAGGACTTTATGTAGTCAGAACTTAAAGGTGTTTTGAGATAATCACCTGCACCATCATCCAATCTACCTGATGATATAGCTCTGTAGCTGATTGAGTTGCTAAACAAATATAGATCATTTTCATCAGCAACCAAACCACGCCTATCTTCAATCAAGCATGCTAAAGAAGAAAATTGTAAGCCGTAATCATATATTAGGTCTGGAATCGGTCTGTGCAAATCCTCTAGCTCATATCGCTCAGAACTTTTGGGGATTTTTAATATGATATCGTACAGTTCATCTACAGGGGATTGAACAAAACAGTTTCTTTTCAATGTGCGTAATGAGGTTGTACGAGCTGCAACAAAACTACATATGGCAATCCACATCGCAGCTGTATATAGCCTTACTGCCAATCCCAAGGAAATTCCATATTCGGTTTTGTCAAAGGATAGTGTTTTTAGTTCATTTTTAGGACGTTCCCATGATGTTATTTTTAAATGTTTTAATTTTTCAGGAATCGGTGCGTTATTAAACGCAAGCGTTCTAATTTCAGGGTTAAAACGAGTATATGCGGTTGTATTTGCAAAGTTTAGACTTTTAATTACATCTATTTCAGCATCATAAATTCTTTCAATGAACTCGTACAGAGGTTTTCCATACTCTCTAAGAAATCCAAGTGCAGATGAAATTGTATGAAGTGCAATGTGAGCAGGAATTAATGCCGTCTTTTCTTTGGCTATTAAAATATCAAAAATTTCTCTACCACCCTTGAATAGGGTGATTGGGCTATGTTGAAATGGATATTTCTGAGCCGCTCTTGAATTGTATAATGCCTCGATTGATGATATGGCATTGCTGATGGTGCTTTCGCTTGCAAGTAGCATCTCATCCAATTCTAATGGTTTCTCACACGCATTTTTGTATTGCCTTTTATAAGTAGTTTCCTGATCTTTGTCTGCGCAAAAATCACCATGCTCATTTAAGTAGTTGACAACCTTATCTTTAAGGCTGAGCAATTCACGCTTAGTGAGAAACATGCATGACTTTATGTAGCTCCAATCGATCTCTTTGATGCTACTGTATTTTTCAGTAATTATTTCCAGAGCACTTTCGAAGACATTTGCTTCAATCCCATAGGCTAATAAATAACCCTTTAGATCATTGTATTTTATTTCACCCAAGGAGCGAATTAATGGATTTCCATCCATAATTCTCCGTTCATTCGTATGGTATATGAGATTTATAGCCGCTCTAAATATGGCTTCAGCAGTCCTGGAACTTGTTATTTTTCCATTTACATCTAAATATAAAATACTATGTTGGATATCGATTAGTAATGGTCGATTTGCTTTATCGCCAAGGCGCTCATTTGGTGCTGTTGCCATAGTTATAAAATTCAATCTATGACTTTTAATGTCATTATTATCATAAAACTCACGATTGATACCATTTGAGGCCAATAGCCATATGTGATCACTTGTGGACTCATTCAGCATCCAGCGTGGTCTGGGGTATGTTGATTCATCAGCCATAGCTTGAATTTTTTCTGGGTCTACCAATTCTTTTATTGGTGATATTTTTTTGTTCATTTACGAACTCTCTTGCTCTATGGATTTATGAGCATTTCGCAACATGATTTTTAAAGGTGTGTTAGAGGTGGACACCATATTTATAACATCTGAGCATAATTTATTTAGGTGCTCATCCTGTCCTTCTTTAGCATAAATAATCGCTAGCTTTAAATTTTTTTCTGAAATACAGAAATATATTGGTTGTTCAAATTCATTATTACTAGGTTTCGCTGTCAGGCTATTGAACAATTCCCCGCCCATTTCAGGGTTAGAGAATGCACTTGCAAGCTGAGCTTTGAATTTACTCTCGTTTAGGTGGGCTGATTCGAAGGGGGTTTCGTCATTAGCTATAGCCATAAACAATAAAATTCTTTGAAATGCACGAATCTTAACCCTGTAAATTAACTCTTTCAGATGCTTTGGTATATATCTACTTAAAGTTGTTTTAACTGTATTGCCAAAATATGTCGCTGTGCGCAGTGCATCACCATGTGACTGTAAGTAGATTAGTATTCCCTTAGATGTTCTTACTTTTTTTAATGTGGCATAATTAATTACCTCTATACCACTTTTATTAGCCACCTCGTTTCGAATATGCTTGAAGCCACGTTGAAAATCACTGTGGCTACATTTTGATATTCCTCTAATTGTTACACATAGCCATAGGCTGTGATCAAACTCAACATTCCGCGCATTTTCAGTCATTTTCATAGCCATTTTAAGGCAAATGGACGCGTCAATATCTTGAGCTTTAACTTTATCTATAGGCGTTAAATCACCAATTGCTTTTCTAGTTCGTGCATATCTAGCACGTGCTTTTATTGTCCTGACTCTAACACTACCGTCATCATCTACCTGAATAAACTCTAATCCATAATTAGTAGCAAATGCTTTCATAGAGTAGAGGGAATAAGGATTGATACCAAGTTCCTCTGTAATAATAATTTGCATAGCTGATGCAGTAATGAGAGTTAAACCAAGGTATTGCAAAGCCTCTTCTTGCAGAATAACCCTGTCTTTTCCATTGCCTTTTGTAAGTTGGCTTAACTTATCGTAATTTTTGGTGAAATATGCGACTGTGTTCTCTAACCTTATGGGGTTATGTTGACTGAATGCGCTATTTTTAGTTTGTGCAGATAGAATCATTACTTTGAAACTCTTTCGCATTGTTACTTATAGCAATTAAATTTGGCGCCTCACAAAATCTCTTGTATGAGTCATGAACTATTTTTTTTGCGTATGACAAGAGAGTCTGAATATTGCTTTTAATATCTTTCTCTAGTTGTTCTAGAAAAAACTTCGAATCAATAGCGTGTTCTAATAAATTTTCATCATATATATTGACCTTTGAAATTATTGGGTTGTCATCTCTGATTTTTTCGGTATTAGTATCCCTGCGTAAGTTATTTGGAAGTTCAATGGAATCAGGTAGTAAGCCTTGTTTAATTAATACGGAAATGCAATTCTTAACATTTTGAAACTTCGAGTATGCAGTGCTCCTTTGAAGATGGTTAAGAATATTTCCCCTAAATTTAATCAGTTCGCCCTTTATTACGTTTGGCTGCCGATACCACTGGCTACTTTGTGATGATATATATTTAAGGAAGGCCCCAATGGGCTCTCTGTGATTTTTTACGATCTTAAAGGTATTTACGTGCTCCTTGATTTTTTGTGCAATGTCAGGAGGACATGTCGAGGATAATATGTCATCGAATTCATCATTGGCACCTTGTTTTTTGGTTGCTTTGCTTAAAAATGATAACGGTATAACTTTACTTTTGCATACGTCATACTGAGCTTCATTCATCCTTTTAAAAATTGGAGTTATAACGGTTAAAATATTTTCTTCAAAATAATTATTGTCAACCAAGTATTGAAATAAATTTGAATATGTAAAAAGCAATAGATTGAAGACCCGTAAGGATTTTGTGTAGGTTGTAGTGTGCGCTGTAATATAACTAAGCGTTTCGGTTAGTTCTGATAAATCTCTTTCGTTTAATATGCTCTGTAAAGGGATTATATATCTAGCTAGGTTTATTGATAGCACTTGATGATGTGCGGAGCTACATGAATATAAGAATGAGGAAATTAGATTGTATATATCGTTATTGAGGTGGGGGCGTATTGTCTCTAGGTGAGTAGGCAGCCCAGGATAAATTTTTATTTCCGTGCTAGATGGTAATTTAATGTCAAAATTGAAACGTTCCAATTCATGGGCAGGTAGACACTGAGCCCTGTAATTTTGAAAAACATCTTCTGTTATCTTTTTCCCTATTGTCGATTCTAGCTCATTAAGAGACTGCCCTGAAAACGCTTCGTTTTCTTTCATGAAAAGAATGAATTTCTTCAGTGCAAGAATATTTTCATTAGCAACCCTAAAGTCATACTTATGGCTTGCAATAAAACAATACATTTCTATGAATTCATGAATGCAAATGGTGTTTTTTGAGTTCAACGCATCTCTATAACCTGCAACGGATACCAACATGACTTGTAGTAGCCTATTGGCATAGTTATATGATGCTGTCTTGTTGAACCTTTTAAGCCACAGAATCATTTCATCGCTAAGATGCATCCCCAAGTATGTGTAGATGGCCTCAATTCGCTTGCTCGACACGATAATCACAGACCTAGTTGAAAGTTTCACATAGAGAGCGTAGTCCATTTTTTGCTCTGCAAGCCTGAGTATGCAGATTTTTTTCTAAATGAAGTGAAAGGTATGAGGTGACACTTTGATGTGATCCCCCAGATCGTTGCCGTGGTAGAGGCACAGCGCCCTGTTGATGCGCGCGAAATTCTCTTCCCGACCGAGTGCCCGGTGTGTGGCTCGGCAGTGGAGCGGCTGGAAGGAGAGGCGGTTGCCCGCTGCTCCGGCGGCCTGTTCTGCGAGGCGCAGCGCAAGGAGGCGATCAAGCACTTCGCCGCCCGTCGCGCCATGGATGTGGACGGCCTTGGCGACAAGATTGTCGAACAGCTGGTAGACAAGGGGCTGGTGAAGACTCCCGCCGATCTGTTCAGCCTCAATGCCATCCAGCTGGCAGGTCTTGAGCGGATGGGGCAAAAATCGGCCCTCAATCTGGTAGCCGCCATCGATGCGGCGCGCAGC
Organism: Aeromonas jandaei; assembly: GCF_037890695.1. Taxonomy (NCBI): domain Bacteria; kingdom Pseudomonadati; phylum Pseudomonadota; class Gammaproteobacteria; order Aeromonadales; family Aeromonadaceae; genus Aeromonas; species Aeromonas jandaei. The sequence continues at coordinate 2,068,744 of NZ_CP149571.1, forward strand.
ACCACCCTGCCGCGCTTCCTGTTTGCTCTGGGGATCCGCGAAGTGGGGGAGGCGACAGCGCTCAATCTTGCCAACCACTTCCTCACCCTGGATGCCCTGCGCGCGGCTTCGGTGGAGCAGCTGCTCGAAGTAGCCGACGTGGGCGATGTGGTAGCCAAGCATGTCTACTACTTCTTGCGTCAGCCCCATAACGTGGAGGTGCTGGAAGCCTTGCTGGCTGCCGGCATCAACTGGCCAGCCATCGAGAAGAAAGAGGCCGCGGAGCAACCCTTTGCCGGCAAAACCTTCGTGCTGACCGGCACCCTGACCACCTTGTCGCGCAACGATGCCAAGGCGGCACTGCAGGCGCTGGGCGCCAAGGTAGCTGGCTCTGTGTCTGCCAAGACCGATGTGCTGGTCGCGGGGGAGGCGGCTGGTTCCAAGCTCGCCAAGGCGCAGGAGCTGGGTATCACCGTCTGGAGCGAAGAGGAGCTGCAACAGGCGTTGCAGGGCTGAGTGGCCCGCAGGCTGAGATGAAAAGAGAACCCGGCATGGCCGGGTTCTCTTTTATTGGGTGTTATTCACGCCAGAGGATCTTGTTGCGCCACTTCTCCGGTACTGTGAGGTGCCAGCGGGCGACTTCGCTCTTGCTGAAGACATACTCGCCACGCAGGGCCGCCCGGGGGGAGAGGGTTTTGGGCAGCGCACCCGCAAGTATGTTGTTGATGAGTGCCGCCGCCTGCAGCCCCTGATCCTTGCCATCGAGCACCAGGCCACCGATGGCCATCCCCTTGCCAACGGTGAACTCCCAGAAGCAGAAAACCGGCACCGGACTGTGCCGGCTGGCTCACTCCAGAACCGTTTTCTCATTCACATGCTTGCCATTTTCATCCAGCAGTGTGTGGTAGAGACCGAGGAAGATGGCGCCATAGCCGTTTTTCTTGCTGTTGAGCACCGCCTCCTGCCAGAGGTCATACTCGCCGAGCAGCTGGCTGTAGACCCGGGTTTGGCCGACGCGCAGCTCGGTCTGGGTTTTGAACTCATCCTCAATGGCGGTGAGGGCCACATTGCTGGAATCAAACAGTACCAGTGCTTTGTTGAGACCGCCCATCATCTGGCTCATCTCGCTGATATTGCGTTTGAGCAGCGGGCGTTCCAGCACGCCGGTGATCTTGGGATGGCCAACAAAGCCCTTGAGCCGGGGATTTTCGTTCATGCCGAGAAAGACGACGGGGGTACCGAGGGACGAGATCTCGCTGGCGAGATAGTTGATGGCGTTGTCATCGCCGAGCACCACAATATCCGGTTTGCTCTTGAGGTAGAAAGCGATTGCCTGTTGGGCGATCCCGTCGAACTCTTCCCGTGGTCGACGCTTGGTATCCATGTAGAAGTGGCTGATCTGGTGTTTCTCCTTGAGACCATCCACCAGCCCCTGGTTGTAACTGATGTCCCACAGATAGTCGGGGTGGTAGCTGCTGATCACCAGTATGTGGGCTGCCCATACAGGCAGGGAGAGGGTAGTCAGCAGTAGCAGCAAGAGGGATTTACGCATGGGGTGTCCTGTGTCGAACCGTCGTCTCTACCCGCTCAGTATGAGTGGTTTTGCTTGGCACTGTCACGCCGCCATCCAGAGTGTTTATTGCGAATTTTTTTCTGCTTGGGCAGATCGGACGCCAGCCCGCACCACCGTTGAGAATGGCCTTGTTTGAGGCTTTTATTGGTTGGTCGTGAACTGTCCCACTCGCTGTAAAACCTGTTTTGGATCAATAAATGGCTAACTGCTTTGGTGCCTAATAGACACCACATATAGGGCTGCATTCATTTTTAATACCTATATGTTGTGTTATTAAGCTGTGTATAAGCTGTTCCCTTCCTCTCTTCAGCCCAGGCTTGTCAAGCCTCGGCTGAATTTGTTTGCGTTCAGGACGAGACGTTGGAGGGGAACCAACAAGGGTAAGCCCAGAGCAGATTGCCTGGCCTTTTAACGGGGAAAATTCATGAAACCGGTTGTGATCAAACGTGACGGCTGTCGCGCACCATTCAATGCCCAGTTGATTAGCGAGGCGGTCAGTCGTGCTGCGGAAGCGGTCAATCAGGCCAATCCGGCACTGGCACAGCGTATCTCAAGCGCGGTGAGTCAGGAGCTGGAGGGGCGTGGTGAGGTTGATATCCACGAGATCCAGCGTCTGGTTGAAAACCACCTGATGGCCTCCGATGACAAGGTCATTGCCCGCGCCTATATCGAATATCGTCACGATCGGGATCAGGCCCGCGAGGCGCGCGGTCGTCTGGCGCAGGAGATCCGCGGTCTGGTAGAGCAGACCAACGCGGCCCTGCTCAACGAGAACGCCAACAAAGATTCCAAGGTGATCCCGACCCAGCGCGACCTGCTGGCCGGTATCGTCGCCAAGCACTATGCCACCAGCCACATGCTGCCCCGTGATGTGGTTCAGGCCCACGAGAGCGGCGATCTGCACTTCCACGATCTCGACTACTCCCCCTTCTTCCCGATGTTCAACTGCATGTTGATCGATCTGCAGGGGATGCTGACTCACGGCTTCAAGATGGGCAATGCGGAGATCGATACCCCGAAATCGATCAGCACCGCCACCGCGGTCACAGCCCAGATCATTGCCCAAGTGGCGAGCCACATCTATGGCGGCACCACCATCAACCGCATCGATGAAGTGCTGGCCCCCTATGTGACCATCAGCTGGCAGAAGCACCGTGAAGTGGCCGAAGAGTGGGGCATTGCCGATGTGGAAGCCTACGCCATGGCCCGCACCGAGAAGGAGTGCTACGACGCCTTCCAGTCGCTGGAGTACGAAGTCAACACCCTGCACACCGCCAACGGCCAGACCCCGTTCGTTACCTTCGGCTTTGGCCTGGGGGACAGCTGGCAGTCGCGGATGATCCAGCGTGCCATCCTCAGCAACCGTATCGCCGGCCTTGGCAAGAACAAGAAGACCGCCGTGTTCCCGAAACTGGTGTTCGCCATCAGGGATGGTCTCAACCACAAGCAGGGCGATCCCAACTACGACATCAAGCGGCTGGCGCTGGAGTGTGCCTCCAAGCGGATGTACCCGGATATCCTCAACTACGACCAGGTGGTGAAGGTGACCGGCTCCTTCAAGACCCCCATGGGCTGCCGCTCCTTTCTCGGTGCCTACGAGGAGAATGGCGAGCTGATCCACGAAGGTCGCAACAACCTCGGCGTGGTGAGCCTCAACCTGCCGCGCATTGCCCTGAAATCCCGCGATGAAGCGGATTTCTGGGACAAGCTGGACGCCGCCCTGCGGGTCGCCAAGAAGGCGCTGATGTATCGCATCGAACGTCTCGACGGGGTCAAGGCTCGGGTCGCCCCCATCCTCTATATGGAAGGGGCTTGCGGTGTACGCCTCAAGGCCGACGACAACGTCAGCGAGATCTTCAAGAACGGTCGCGCCTCCATCTCTCTTGGCTATATCGGGGTACACGAGACCATCAATGCTCTGTTCGGTGACTCGGTGCACCTGTTCGACAGCGCCGAGTTGCAGCAGAAGGCCATCGCCATCATCGAGCGCCTCAAGGCCGCGACCGATGAGTGGAAGGAGGAGACCGGCTACGGCTTCAGCCTTTACTCCACCCCGAGCGAGAACCTCTGCTCCCGCTTCTGCCGCATCGATGCCAAAGAGTTTGGCGTGGTGCCGGGTGTGACCGACAAGGGCTACTACACCAACAGTTTCCACCTCGATGTGGAGAAGCAGGTCAACCCGTACGACAAGCTGGACTTCGAGGCGCCCTATCCGCCCATCGCCAGCGGCGGTTTCATCTGCTACGGCGAGTACCCCAATATCCAGCACAATCTGGAAGCGCTCGAAAACGTCTGGGATTACAGCTATGACAAGGTGCCCTACTACGGTACCAACACCCCCATCGACGAGTGCTACGACTGCGGCTTTACCGGCGAGTTCGAGTGCACCTCCAAGGGCTTTACCTGCCCGCGCTGCGGCAACCACGATCCCGCCAAGGTGTCGGTGACCCGCCGTGTCTGCGGCTACCTCGGCAGCCCGGATGCGCGCCCTTTCAATGCGGGCAAGCAGGAAGAGGTGAAGCGCCGCGTCAAACATATGTAAGCCGAGCCCTCACCCTAGCCCTCTCCCAAGGGGAGAGGGCACCGGCCGATGTACTGTTTGCGCTGTTTTGCTCCCTTCTCCCCTCGCGGGAGAAGGGGCGGGGATGAGGGGGCCGTAATAGAGAGAGATGATGCACTACCACCAATACTATCCGGTCGATGTGATCAACGGCCCCGGCACCCGTGCCACCCTGTTTGTCTCGGGCTGTGAACATCAGTGCCCCGGCTGCTACAACCAGAGCACCTGGCGCCTTGACGGCGGCAAGCCGTTCGATCAGGCGATGAGCGATCGCGTCATTGCGGATCTCAACGACAGCCGCATCAAACGGCGCGGGCTCTCGCTCTCCGGCGGCGATCCGCTCCACCCGGCCAACGTTCCTCATGTGCTGGCGCTGGTGAAACGGGTGCGTGCCGAGTGTCCCGGCAAGGATATCTGGTGCTGGACCGGTTACCTGCTGGGCGAGCTCACCGTACCTCAACGGGAGCTGGTGGCTCTGCTTGATGTGCTGGTGGATGGCAAGTTCGAGAAGGTGCTGGCGGATCCCGGTTTGCTCTGGCGTGGCAGCAGCAACCAGCAGATCCACGATCTCAACGCCTGGCGTGAGGGCGGGGAGCGCATCCCCTGTCTGTTTGCCTCCTGAGTCCGGCATTCTGCCGGGTTAACTTTCGCCAACTTGATGTTTTCAGGGCCAATCTTCACAGATTGGCCCTTTGTTTATGTCCAGCTCGGGTCTTTTTCGCTAGGATGGGTCACTGACCAGTGGACGGCCAGTCTGCTGACCAAGAGCAGAACAAGAAACAACCAGCATAAGAGACGAAAAGGAGCTTGGCATGGGATGGAAAGCATTGTGGTTGGGGTGTGCCGTGTTGCTGCTGGCAGGATGCAGTTCCCGGCAGGAGGTCGCCGCTAACCGTACACCGATCGCGATTCCCCTCGAGCAGCTCTCCAGTTACTGGATCCAGGAAAACCGCCTTTCATTCTTTGGTGATGACGTGCCTGTTGTTGTGCCTGCCAAACCGGTCAGGGGATATGTGGATGTACGCTACCAGATCGATGCCGATGGCAATCCGATAAAACCAGAGATCGTCGCCGCCGAGCCGCCCGGAGAGCTGGAGCAGAGCGCTTTGGCAACCCTCTCGCGGCTGCGCTACAGTCCGGCGGACAGCAATCCGGATGCCATTCCCGTGGTGGTGACCAACCGCTTTGAAATAGAGCTCAACTGATCCCCGAACAACCAAAAGAGAGACCCCGGTCTGGCCGGGGTCTCTTCTATTACTGCTGTTTGCAGTTGTTGTAGACGATCTGCCAATCATCGTCCTGACCGCGCATCTCGACAAACCCTTCATCCCCTTTGTTCCACCAGACGGCTTCACGTTCATCCGTATAGCGGGCGCCAGAGGCCGAGATGGCCTGCGGCAGGGTGTAATCCTTGCCGTCCGGTAGAGACAACTTGATAAAGCTGAGGCTCTCGTCGGAGAGGGAGAAGTAGCGCACCTGCACCTTCTTGCCCTGCTCGCACTGATAGCTGACGGGGTTACCGCCGGTAACTGTGAGGGTATTGCCCTGATTGCAGCCGGCAAGCAGCGAGAGAGCCAGTGCCCCCGCGCTCATCATATGGACCTTGTTCATGGTTACAGCTCCCCTGATGTTATACGGTGGTGTCATACGGGCGTGAGCCTAACAGCTCAACGCTCTGCTGTAATCACTTTGTGCGAGGGTTGCGTCGATTGATGTCTGACTGGGGCAGAATGTGGCCGGAGCGCCTTTCAGCGTGCCCCGAGCCGGGTTTCAAACTGCTGCATTAGCGCATCGTAGGTGCCGTTCATTTTGGTCTTCTGCAGCCCCTTCTCGAACCGTCTGGCCATCTCTTCCCCTTGAGGGTGTTGGCGAGAGAAGGCGACCCAGAAGCCATCGGTAGAGAGCTTACCGACCTTGACCACCTGCCCCGTCAGCGCTTTCTCCCGGATCTTGAGATAGCCCGGCATACCGTTCATCAGGATGTAGTCGACTCGGCCCCGTGCCAGCATATCGAGGATCTGGGCGTCGGATTTGGCCTGAAAACGGGCGATCTGCGGATCTGCCATAAAGTTGGTGGGGTAGGTGTAACCAAGGGTGATGCCGACCCGTTTGCCCTTGAGAGAGGCGAGGTCGAGGTCCCGGCGTGGCTCGCTGGCAAGGGCAAAGATGGCGAGATCCTCGCTGAACATGGGAGTCTTGTGCCAAAAGTACTGGTCGCGATTCTCATCCGTGATGGTGGCATCGAAGCAGCCTGCCAGCTGGTCGCTCTTGGCATCGTGCATGCAGCGGGCAAAGGGGAGGGTTCGAAAGGCGACCTCGATACCTTCGGCGGCGAATACCGCCCGAACCAGCTCGGGTGCCAGCCCTTGCGGTTGACCCGTCTCCCTGTTCAGCACGCTGTAGGGGGCCCAGTCATCTTCGGCGCCAATCAGCAATGGTGCTGCGCCGGTCTGGCTTGCCGCCAGCCAGAGCACCCCTGCCAACCATTTTCCCCACCCTGCGACCATAGCGCGGCTCCTCACCCATGCATTGCAGCTCTACAAGCATAGCTAGCCTCCTTGCTCCGCCCGGTCAAGGTGGTTAGTGGCGTTCGAGTACGCCAACCGTCAGCAGCCGAAGCGGGTTGCCTCAAAGCGGTTGAGTAGCTGGTGCACCAGATAGCAGATCAGCAGGGTGGCCACGATGGCAAAGAGGATGCTGCTGACCCGGTAGAGTGCACTGAATACCAGATCGTTTCCCGGCGTCAGATATTGACCGAACAGGATGCCGAGGGTGGTCAGGGCGCCAAAACCGACGCCGGAACCGCTCGCCTCCTTCACATGGGCATGGCTGAATAGCATGGCGCCGAGCCAGAGCAGCGGAGCCACCAGCAGCAGTTGACCCGACCAGTCATAGAGCAGCAGCTGGCCAAGCAGACCGAAGGTGACCCCGAGCAAGGTGCCCATGGCCCGTTTGCGGGCGTAGTTCAGCGCCCCGTTCCAGTGCATGGGAAAGAGCACCAGCAGGGTGGTGGCTTGCGCCGACATGGAGTCACGCAGATCAAACACCTGAAACACCAGAAACGAGAGGGTGGCGACCGTTGCTCCCAGCAGAGCCTCATGGCGCATCCGGTGCGGAGCCTTGGGGGTTGGGGCTGGTTTGGGGCGCGCCTCCACATCCGGTATCAGGGCCGTCATCAGGTAGGCGATAAGCACCGACAGCACGCTGGCCCAGAGGTTATTGAAGATGAGGTCGTTGAGGTCGGTCTGCGGATAGCTGGCAAAGTGGAGCATGATACTGAGGCTCAGCACACCGTTGGCACCAAACAGGAACAGGCTGCCCCGCGACATGGCGGCAAAGCGGTAGAGAAACAGCAGAAAGGCGATGGGGGTCATCAGCCCGGGGTGGCTGCCGAACAGCCCCCCCAACAGACCCACCTCCACTCCGCAGATGGCTGCCGCAGCGATCAGCTGGCGCGCGGCATGACCATTCATCACCGGCACCATGCCAAGCAGCAGCACGGGGGTCACTGTGTAGAAGACCCCGTAATTCCAGCCACACAGCTTGCAGAGCAGAAAGCCGGTGGTGCAGCCAAAGGCGATACGCAGGCACTGGCGCAACTCGTTGCCGGTCAGGGGCCGATGCCACAGATGGGTTGTGGCTGGACTGGGTGACGCAGCTTGATTAGTAGACATAGTGCAGCAGGCTGAGCAGATGGATCTGGGCACGAGCCAGCATGGCGGTCAGCGGGTTGTCCGGCAGCAGTTGTACCGTGGCCCGGGCACCGGCGGGGAGGTGGGACGGGAGATCATCCAGCTCCAGATGCAGGCGCATCCGCTGGGCATCCCGTACCCAGCGATCCGATTCGACCGGAGCGGCCAGCCGGCCGTTGGCATCAAACTGACCGGCGCTCACACCCGCATCAAGACTGCTGACGCGGGCGGGATAGAGCTGGCCCGGTTCACCATCGAAGGCGACCAGCGCCCTGGTCTGGTCACCAACGTGGCGCAGGCTCTTTTCACGAAAATCGGCAATGACATCCACTTGTTCCGACACCAGCGCCAGCAGCGGATTGCCTGCACTGGCGATGCTGCCCGGCTTGAGTTGCAGGTTGGTGATGGTGCCATCCTGATCCGCATGCACCTGGCTGTAAGCCAGTGCCAGCTCGGCCTGAGCCAGTTTGTTGCGGGCCTGGCGCAGCAGCAGGTTGTCATCCCCGGTCAAGCCACGGCTGGCCTCAAGCTGAGTCAGCTTCGCCTTGCTGGCACGCAGACTGGCCTGGGCACTGCGCAGGGCGCTATCCGCCTCATCTTTTTGCTGCAGCGAGACCATGCGACTCTGGAACAGAGCATTAATCCGCTCAGCTTCACGCCACTTCTGGCTGGCCAGCGTCTCCTTGGCATAGAGCTCGGCATTGGCGGCACTGAGGGCCGCATCCAGCTCGCTGTTCTGCTGCTCTGCTTGCGCCAGGGCAAGACGGGCCTGTTCGACCGCCAGCTCGAAGGGAACCGGGTCCAGCCTGAAGAGCAGGTCGCCTTTTTTGACCTGCTGGTTGTTGTGTACCGCTACTTCGACCACCTTGCCGCTAACTTGCGGGGCCAGCTTGGTGACAACCCGGGTGGCCATGGCCTGCGGGGTGAGGGGCATCAGCAGGTCTGCCATCAGAAAGTAGGCAAAGAGGGCGGTAAAGCCGGCCATGGACCATTTGATCCAGCGGCTGAATTGTTGATCCGGGGTCATCTTATTCCTCTGTGGGTTGTGCATCGGGCGGGGTGCTCTGCCCACCGTTCTCGTTGTGTGTTTCAATCTTGCTCAGGGCATTGGCCGAGATACGCTGCACCGTCGCCTCAAACAGACTCAGGGTCTCTTCGTCGATACCGGCCAGCAGCTCTCTGCGAATATTCATGATGCGGTTGGCTATCTGGTCGAGCAGGGTCTGGCCGGAGGGGGTGACCGAGACGATGCGGGCCCGTTTGTCCTGACTGCAGCAGTGGCGTTCGATCAGCCCCTGCTCTTCCAGCTGGCCGAGGGTGCGCATCAGGGAGGGAAGCTCGATTTCGAGGGCATCGGCCAGGGTCTTCTGGCTGACATGGTTGCCCATGCGGGAGAGCTTCCAGAGCGCCGTCCAGCGCGGGTGGGTCAGGCCAAGGGGGGCCAGCTCCAGATCAGCGGCGGTACGCCACAACCGGTGCATGCGTGCTATTTGCTCGGCGAGCGACAGTTCGCGCAACCTCTCCAGATCCGTCATCCCTTGTTCCTCACTCACATAAATTTGTTAGCCTGCTAACTATTATCATTTGTTTAGCAGGCTAAGTAAATAGTGTGATGCAGATCTCTTTATCAGCAGATAGCAGCAAATCGTGAACGGGTGGGGCTTGATTGGAACTTGTTGACTGTGGCGTGACCTGCTCCGGGGAAAAAGGGGAAGAGCGGAAATATGTGACGAAATGCCGTAATAATTTCGAGGCTATTTTCAGAAAATATCTGTATCGCTCGCGCAGCTTATTTTTTATCCGCTAATATTGATGAGGTTATAAAACAGGGAGAGACGGGTTGTGGATGGCTATGACAGTGGATGTGTATATCTGGCAATAGAAGCTCTGCTGAGTGATGGAGAATATGGTGCAGAGTCCCATTATGGTGTGAGTCGGGAGGGGCCCAATAAGGGCGCCAGCAAGCATGCCGATATCTGCCATGATTTTGACCCTGCCAATATTCCATTGCTGCTGATGGAATAGATCTGACCACGTGTAGTCCTTGTGAGTTCAAGCCGGTGCCGATGTATGCACTGGCTTGGCTCATCGCTCTATATCGATATTCCCCTTTCCTGACGTTGGCCAAGCCGCCAGTTTTTTGCGATGCCTTGCTCTTGCTGTGTCTCTGCTGCCATAGCCACGGATGGCTGCGGCGCGGCTGGTCGACAGGCACCGACCCCGACCATATGTTTCGCTGCCAGCGTAGATTATTTGCCCGCAGGGTTTGTCATCCGGTTCTGCTATTTTCACCGACTCCTCTGCTTATCCCGCTCCACAAGTCGGGATTGGCTGGAAAATAATTGTCCGGTTTGTTCGCTTGAGCTTCATATAACGCCCGCTTGCCATACCGGATGTATGACATTTGTTCGAGGCGTGACGTTTAAGTTTTTAATGTTTTTATATGGCTTTGCAGTCTGGCTAACCGACAGGGGCGAGGGGGATCAATAAAGTAGCGGCCACAATCACACGCAGAGTCCATAACAATGAAAAACCTCTCTACCCTACCAACCACACAAGAAAAGGCCGCTTTTATGGGTGGCCACCAAATTGCCGGTATGCCGCTCTTTATATTTCTCGGGCTGGCGACCTGCGTTCTCTTTTCCGGCTGGAACGGCTCGCTGCCGCTCGGCATGGTCGGTGCGCTGGCGCTGATGTTTGTGCTGGGCACCCTGCTGACCGAGCTGGGCGAGCGGATCATGCCGATCCGCGAATATCTGGGTGGCGGCACCATCCTTGCCATCTTCGGCGGTGCCGCCCTGTTTGAATATCAGTTGCTGCCGGTGCAGGCGGGACAGGTCATCACCAACTTCATGAAGGAGGGGGGCTTTCTCAACTTCTTCATCGCCAGTCTGGTGACCGGTTCGGTGTTTGGCATGAGCGGCGCTTTGCTGAAAAATGCCGCCATGCGCTACCTGCCGGTCATTCTTGGTGGCGTCGCACTGGCGCTGCTGAGCGTGGGGCTGGTCGGCTTCCTGATGGGATATGGCTTCAAGAATGCGGTGCTGCTGATCGGCCTGCCCATCATGGGCGGTGGCATGGGCGCTGGCGCGGTGCCTCTGGTGGAGATCCTCTCCGGCCCGATGCAGATGTCCAGTGCGGATCTCTTGTCACGCATGGTACCGGCGGTCGTGATCGCCAATACCCTGGCCATTCTGGTGGGCTCCCTGCTGGCGCGCCTTGGTCGCCGTTACCCTTCTCTGACCGGCAACGGCAAGCTGATGGTCAAAGAGAATAGTCAGAGCATTGCTGACGAGCAGGCCGAAGCGCCGACCCTGCAGAGTCTGGGCATGGGCCTTTTCATCAGCTCCAGCATGTTTGTGCTGGGCTCCCTGCTTGGCAACTTTATCCCCATGCACCCCTTCGCCCTGATGATTTTGGCAGTCGCCTTTATCAAGGTGAGTGGCCTGCTGCCGCGCCGCTATGAGCAGGCGGCAGCCGACTGGTATCAGTTTGTGGTGAGCAACCTCACCCCCTCCCTGCTGGTGGGGATCGGCGTCGCCTATACCAGTATTCCCGAGCTCATCAGCGCCTTTTCCATCAGCTACTTCGTACTGGTCATGGTCACCGTGATTGGCGGCGCCCTCGGTGCGGCGTTGGTCGGCAAGCTGATCGGCTTCTATCCCATCGAGGCGGCCATCACCGGCGGGCTCTGCATGGCCAACATGGGGGGCACCGGCGATGTGGCCGTGCTCTCGGCGGCCCAGCGAATGAAGCTGATGCCCTTTGCCCAGATCTCCTCACGTCTCGGCGGTGCCGTGATGCTGATTTTGGCGACCGCTCTTATCTCCCTGCTTGCCTGATATCGGATTGAGGAACAAACAAGATGAACGACATCATGATGGGCACCAGCCTGCCCTATGCAGAACGCAAGCGTCAGGGTGTACGTGGCCGCATGCCGCACAAGGAGGAGTCTCTCTCCCAGCAGCGGCGCCGGATCTACCGATTGGTCAGCGCCATGCAGAGTCCGTTTGACCAGCATCTGCTGCTGCGCCAGCTGCAGGAGGACAACCCGGTGCTCTTCTACGATCTGGTGCGCCACCACCTGCCGGAGCTGCTGCCGATCATCTACACCCCGGTGGTGGGGGAGGCGTGCCAGCGCCACAGCGATCTCTATCTGCGCAGCCACGGGCTCTACCTCTCCTGGCACGACAGGGACGATCTTGACGACATCCTCGAGTCGGTGGAGCAGGAGGTGGATGTGATCGTCATCTCCGACGGCGAGCGGGTGCTTGGGCTCGGCGATCTCGGTATCGGCGGCATGGGGATCTGCATCGGCAAGCTGGCGCTCTACTCCGCCGCGGGTGGCATCAACCCGGCACGTACTCTGCCGCTCTGCGTCGATGTGGGCACCAACAATCCCGAGCTGCTGGAGGATGACTCCTACCTCGGCTGGCAATCCCCGCGCATCGACGGCGAGAGCTACTACCACTTCATGGACAAGGTGGTAGCCGCCATTCGCAAGCGCTGGCCGCAGGTGGTGCTGCAGTTTGAGGATTTCGCCGGCAAGCACGCCGCCAACCTGCTGGCCCGCTATCGCGACGAGCTCTGCATGTTCAACGACGACATTCAGGGGACGGCGGCAGTGGCCTCCGCCTGCGTGCTGGCCGGGTTGCAACAGGCGGGCACGGCCCTGTGCGATGCCCCGGTGCTGATCGTCGGGGCGGGCTCGGCCGGTTGCGGCATTGCCGCCATGCTGGCCCAGCTGGCGGGGAGTCACGACGGCGTCTGGCTGTTTGATCAGGATGGGGTGGTTTGCTGCGATCGTCCCAACTTGACCCGCGCCCAGCAGCCCTTTGCCCGCGCCGTGGAGGAGGCCAACAGCTCGCTGCTGGAGACCATCCGCCAGGTGCGACCGGCGGTGCTGATCGGGGTGAGTGGTCAGGGTGGCCTCTTTACCCGCGAGGTGTTGCAGGCGATGGGGGAGGTGTGCGATCAGCCGGTGATCCTGCCGCTCTCCAATCCGACCCGCAGCGCCGAGGCGACGCCCGAGCAGGTGTGGGCCGCCACAGATGGCCGCGCCCTGCTGGCCACCGGTAGCCCGTTTGCGCCGGTGACGGTGGCCGGTGAGCGGCGGGTGGTCTCCCAGTGCAACAACGTCTATGTCTTCCCGGGGATTGGTCTCGGGGCCTGCGCCGTCAAGGCGCGCCGTATCAGTGATGGCATGTTGCTGGCCGCGGTGCGGGCGGTCGGTGCCTATCCGCTGTTGGCGGGTCGCCTGCTGCCTCCCATCGAACAGGTGGGGGAGGTGGCTCGCGCCGTCGCCAGAGCGGTGGCGCTCTGCGCCCGTGAGGAGGGTTTGGCCGATTTTGCCGGTGATCCGGCACCTTTGATTGACCAGACCTGGTGGCATCCGCACTATTGGGTGGCTTCCTGACGTTGCAAGGTCCGTGCATGAAACTTCGCCACCAGCTGGTTACCCTCTCCCTTGGGCTCTCCCTGCTGCTCATCATCATTCTGGGCAGCCTGCTCGCGCTCTTTATCCGCCACCTGCTGGAGAGCAATCTGGAGGAGAAGGGGGGCGATCTGGCCCGCATCATGGCGGCTGACAGCCGGGTGGTGGCGGCGCTGCATCAGGGGAGCGAGCCTGCGCTGCGCGATTACATGGAGGAGGTGTGCCGCCGTACAGATGCCGCTTATATGGTGGTGACCGACGAGCATGGCCGTCGCCTCAGTCACCCCAACTCCGCTCTGGTGGGGGGGCTGTTTCGCGGTGAGGATCTCTGGCCCGCGATCCACGAGCGGCGCAGCTACTGCTCGCGCGACATGGGAACCATGGGGCCGGCGATCCGCTGCTTCTCTCCGGTGATGGGGGCTGACGGGCGCGCCATGGGGGCCGTGGTGGTGGGCTACCTGATGCAGCAGGTGGAGGGCATCTACATGGAGCGGATTGCCCTGCTCATCAGCGCCATCGGCGCCGTCTTTGGTTGCGGCCTGCTGCTGGCGCTCTGGGTGCAATATCTGCTGCGCAAGACCCTGCTCGATCTGGAGCCGGAGGCGATCGTCCGCCGCTTCACCCTGCAGGATCTGGTGCTCGAGCAGATCGCCGAAGGGGTGATTGCATTGGATGGCCGCGGCCACATCGCCATGATCAACAGCACAGCCATCTATCAGCTGCGGCTGCCTGCCACCGGTCGTCACGCCCTGCAGGGGCAGGCGCTGGCCGAGCTGGTGCCACCGCTCGCGCCCGTACTGGAGCAGGAGGGCGAGGTTGCCTTCTCCATTCAGGGCGAATCGTTCGTCGGTCGCTGGCAGGTGGTGCATGGCAAGGAGCCCGGGCGCCTCCTGATCTTCAGTCGTCCCGAAGTGGCAACCAGTCTGGGGGTGCAGGTCACCCACTTGCGCCAGTACGCCGAGATGCTGCGGATGCAGAGCCACGAGTTTGCCAATAAGCTGAGCAGTCTCTCCGGCCTGTTGCAACTGGGCCATGTGGATCAGGCGGTGGAGCTTATCCAGCAGGAGAACGAGGCGTGCCAGACCCTGCTGCAGGAGCTGCTGGAACTTATCGACAACAAGCCGGTGGCCGGCCTTATCCTCGGCAAGTTCAGCCGGGCGCGCGAACTGGGGGTCACGCTTGAGCTCGATCCCGATTCGGCGCTCGGCGAGTATCCGGCCGCCGTCTCGGCCGATCTCATCACCCTCATCGGCAACCTGCTGGATAACGGTTTGCAGGCGGCCTGGCGCAATCGTCAGCAGTGTCCGCCGCGGGTACTGCTTTCGCTCTGCGATGTGGGGCGCCGCTTGGTGATCGAGGTGGAGGATAGTGGCGAGGGGGTGGACGAGGATCTGGCCGATCACCTGTTCGATTACGGGGTGAGCCGCCAGAGCGGCGATCATGGCGTAGGACTCTTTCTGGTCAAGGAAACCGTGGGGCGCTACGAGGGTGTGATAGAATGGCGCCGAACTGTCGAGCAGACCACCCTGTTTGGCATCTACCTGAATAAAAACAAATTAATGTGAGCCATGGATCCAATACTCACCCTTGTTATTGAAGATGACGATCGGATTGGTGCCATCTTGTCCGAGCTGGTGGCCTCCACCTCCGGTTTCTCCCTGCTGGGGCGGGCCGGTACGCTGGCCCAGGCCGATGCCATGATGGCCGGCGTGGTGCCGCAGCTGCTGCTGGTGGATATCTCCCTGCCTGACGGTTCCGGCCTTGAGTGGGTGAGCCGCCTGCGCAGCCACAACCGCGAGGCTTATGTGATCATGGTGACCGCCTCGCGCGATGTGGAGACCATCCAGCAGGCGCTCAATCTCGGGGTGCATGACTACATCATCAAGCCGCTGCGGCTGTTTCGCATTCAGCAGAGTCTCGACGAAATCCTGCAACTGCATCAGAAGCTCTCCGAGCCGGGACGGCTGGAGCAGGAGGATCTCGATCGTCTGCTCGGCAAGGGACGTGCCCAACCCAAGGAGGTACGTACTACTCCCAAGGGGATCGACAGCATTACCCTGCGTCAGGTGCTCGATCTGCTTGCCGCCGAGCCCGAGAGCGTCTTCTCGACCGATACGGTGGCGCAGCGGTTGTCGCTGAGTCGCACCACGGCACGCCGTTATCTGGAGTATCTGGAGTCGGAAGATCGGGTGGATGTGGATCTCAACTACGGCCAGCGCGGACGACCGGAGCGGCGCTACCGCTGGCGCCGGGCGGGGTAAAGCCGGTTCACGGTCGCCAGAACACGATAGAAATGAACAAGGGAGCCCGCGGCTCCCTTGTTGTTTTTGGCATGTTGCCCGTCAGACCGCATTGCGCTCCGGCAGTGGGACACGCTTTTTCAGCTGGGAGATCATCACGCCCCCCAGAATGAGGCCACCCCCCAGCAGGTGATAGCCGTGGATCGGCTCGCCCAGACCGACGACGGCGATAAGCGCCGTACAGAGCGGCATCAGGTTCATAAAGACCGATGTGCGCTCGGCGCCCATGCAGGCGAGGCCGCGCATCCAGCAGTAGGCCGCCAGCAGGGAGGAGGCGAGCCCGGCAAAGAGCACCAGTCCCCACCCTTCGGCCGGCACCGCCATCGAGTCGGCACTGAGAGCGAGCGGTACCAGCAGCAGTACAGCCAGCAGGATCTGCATGTAGAGGTTGAGCCAGGGGCCGAAGGGGGGCTGCCAGCGGCGGATCAGCAGGCCGTAGAGGGCATAGCTGGCGGAGCCGAGCAGCATCATGCCATCCCCCGGGTTGATGCCGTTGTGCAGCAGAGCCAGCGGCTCGCCCTTGCCCAGCAGCCAGAACACCCCGAACAGGGAGAGGCTCATGCCGAGCAGCGCCTGTTTGCCGGGACGCTGGCCGAAGAAGAGTACCCCTTGCAGCAGGGTGAGCAGCGGAATGAGAGAGCCGATCACCCCCATGTTGGTGGCGGAGGTGCTGTGAGCGGCGTAGTAGGCCAGACACTGGTAGAGCACCATACCGAGCGCCGCCAGCACCAGCAGCTTGCCGAGCCAGGGGCGAACCTCGCTGCGTCGCCGCCAGAGGGTGGGCAGGCAGAAGGGGGTCAGCGCCAGGGCGGCGATCACCCAGCGATAGAAGGAGATGGCCGCGGGGTCGAGCACGCTGGCCGCCGCTTTGGAGACCACGGTATTGGTGGCCCAGATCAGTACCGCCATCAGCGGAAACAGGAGGGGGGAGAAGAGTCGCATCAAAGGCTCCTTGGAGTAGATGCGACAAGTTTAACCTTGTCTGTATGTTGTCAAGTAACGTAAAACTGACAAACTATCCCGCAGAAAAGACAACTCCCCGTTATCTGTTGCAAGGCTAATGCCACCGGTTAGGGTATGGCGCCGGCCTGATACGGGCCGAGATGGGACATCAGGCGGGTATAGAGGCGAACATCGAGAGGAGAGCGAAGAGACCATGACAAACCGGCACTACCACCCGGCAGACAGCGAGCTGCCAGCGCCCAATCCCCTCTACTTTCGCTACCAGCAGTTGCAGGCGGAGAACGTCATGGCGATGCACTCCCACCCCTGGGGGCAACTCAGCATGATCAGTCTGGGGGTGATGGAGATGGGGCTGGCCAACCAGCGTTTGCAGGTGCCCGCCGACTACCTGATCTGGGTGCCGGCGGATCTGGAGCACGCGGCTTATAACGAGCAGGCCCTCGACTACACCTCCATCTATGTCAGTCACGAGCTGGCCGCCCGCTTGCCGGCCGAGCCGCGCCTGCTGCTGATGACGCCGCTCATCCGCGCCCTGCTCGCCGATTTTTGCGAGCGCAAGGTGGGCCATATGGTGGATGAGTGGGATCAGCGTCAGGCCGAGCTGCTGGTGGCCAAGCTGACCCGTACCCGCTGTCAGGAGAGCTACCTGCCGATGAGTCAGGACAAACTGCTGGCCCCCATGCTGGCGGTGCTGCACAACGATCCGGCCGATCCTCGCACCCTGGCCCAGTGGGCGCAGCAGCTGCACACCACAGAGCGCACTCTGGCCCGGCGCTGTCTGCGCGAGCTCGGGATGAACTTCGGCCAGTGGCGGGCGCGGCTGCGGCTTATCAAGGCGCTGGCCTGGCTCAAGGGGGAACTGCCCATTCAGGAGATCAGCTGGCGGCTCGGTTATGGCTCCACCTCCGCGTTCATTGCCATGTTCAACCGGGAACTGGGCTGCTCGCCCCAGCGCTATCGCCAGCAATCACGAGGCAGTTCGCTGGCGGGAGTGCCGGGCAAAGAGTCGCGAACATCTTGATAAGCTACATGTTTATTGTCGGTATCGAGGGTATCATAGTGGCTTGTTTCGAGATTCCACGATGAGGCCCGGGCTATTATGTTGCCCGGCTTGATCCTGAGGTTTGTGTATCCATCCTGATGCCATGGGGTAAGCATGCTCGCTTCCGGTTCCCGTTTTGCCGAGTCCGTTTTCTGGTATCTGCTGGCATTGACCGGTTGTTCCATTCTGCTGTTCGAGTTCGGCCCCGAGCGTGTGCTGGATATCAAAAGCTGGCCCCACACCGTCGAGGTGACGCGGGCTCCCGGTGCGAGCGAAGCATCAGCCCGCTATGCCCCCTCGCTGGAAGGGGAGCCCGGCGTGAGCTGTATCCGTTCCGGCGAGCACAGTACCTATCCCGGCTGCGGTTTGATCCTGACGCTTTCGGCCCCCGAGCAAGGGCTCAACCTCGGGCGTTTCAAGACCCTCCATGTGCGTCTGAGCGTGACTGGCAATGGCCAGCAGGATTGGCGCTTCTATCTGCGCAACTACAACCGGGCATTCAATATCCCCGGCGATCCCATGTCGTCCAAGTTCAACGAGATCATCTTCCGCCCCGCCGACTACGGCAGAAGCCACGAGGTGCCGCTCGACGTGTTTACCCCGGCCACCTGGTGGATCAAGCGCTACAAGGTGCCCTTGCAGTTGCAGGGGCCAGATTTGAGCCGGGTCTACGCCATCGAGATTGCGGCGGGGTCCGACATGTCGGTGGGCGAGCACGGCGTGGTGATCGAAGAGCTGCAGTTTCATGGTGACTGGTTGGATGCGACCCTCTTCTACCGCCTGATCCTGCTGGTCTGGTTTCTCTATGGCTGCGCCACCTTTATGGTCAACCACCTGCATATGAAGCAGCGGCTGCGCCACGCCAATCGCGCTAAAGAGGAGGTGGAGGCGCTCAACCGCAGTCTGAGCGAAGAGAGCCGTCGCTCCCGCGAGCTGGCCTGTTACGATCCGCTCACCGGTGCCCTCAACCGTCTGGGCGGGGAGCGGCTGCTGGCCGATATCGGCGATCTGCCGTTTGCCTTCATCTATGTCGACGTGGATCACTTCAAGCAGATCAACGACACCCACGGTCATCCGGTGGGGGACGAAGTGCTCAAGCATCTGGTCAGCGAGATCCAGCTAAACAGCGATGCGCTCTGCCATCTGGTGCGCTGGGGGGGCGAGGAGTTCGTGCTGCTCTGCCTCCATTACGACCTGCTGCGGGCCTGTGCATTGGCCGAGCGGCTGCGTTCCCGGCTGGAAGAGTATCCTCACTGGCCCGCCTCCCTGCAGGTGACCGCCTCGTTCGGGGTGGCCGAACGAGCGGGAGATAGCCCGGAGCGGGTGCTCAAGCGGGCCGATGAGGCGCTCTATCAGGCCAAGAAGCGTGGCCGCAATCGGGTGGAAGCGCAGTGAGGGTGGGCAGCACGCCGTGTAGACCGCCATTCGACAACTTCTTATAAAACGGGAAAACCCTATGACAGGACAAACCATCGGGGCCTTGACCCTGCTGGTGGCCGATTACGACGAGGCCATCGCCTTTTTCACCGAGGGACTGGGGTTTGCGCTGCTGGAAGATACCCGGCTCGACGAGCCGGGCAAACCGGGCAAGCGCTGGGTACGGGTCGCTCCGGCTGGCAGCCAAGGCTCCGCGCTGCTGCTGGCCCGTGCCGCCAGTGAAGAGCAGCGTGCCGCCATCGGCAAGCAGGGCGGCGGGCGGGTATTTCTGTTTCTCGAGACCGACGACTTCTGGCGGGATTACCGGCGGATGCAGCAGTATGGTGTCCATTTTTGTGAACAGCCCCGTGACGAGCCTTACGGCACCGTAGTGGTATTTGAAGATATCAGTGGCAACCGCTGGGATCTGCTGCAACGGATATCTGCCAGTGGCATTTGAAAACGTTTATCATCCCGTCTGTCACAAAGTCATAAAAGTGTCACAGAAAATTCTAATAATTGGCGCACCCATCTTCACAGAGGAGAGAGAAGGGAATGGCTAAGCGAATTCTGGTGGTCGAGGACGAAGCACCGATCCGCGAAATGCTCTGTTTCGTGCTGGAACAGAAGGGATATGAGACGATTGAAGCGGAAGATTTTGCCGATGGACTGGCGAAGGTGCGCGAACCCTACCCGGAACTCATCGTGCTCGACTGGATGATGCCCGGTGGCAGCGGCATCCAGTTCATCAAGCAGCTCAAGCAGGATGAAGTGACCCGCCAGATCCCGGTGGTGATGCTGACCGCCCGCGGCGAGGAGGAGGACAAGGTCCGCGGCCTCGAAGCGGGGGCCGATGACTACATCACCAAGCCGTTCTCTCCCAAGGAGCTGACTGCCCGCCTCCATGCGGTGATGCGCCGCGTCTCTCCCACCTCGGTGGATGAGGTGATCGAGGTACAGGGGCTCAAGCTGGATCCTGTTTCGCACCGGGTCAGCGCCGAAGAGAGG
The DNA here is from genome assembly GCF_037890695.1 of Aeromonas jandaei. Taxonomy (NCBI): domain Bacteria; kingdom Pseudomonadati; phylum Pseudomonadota; class Gammaproteobacteria; order Aeromonadales; family Aeromonadaceae; genus Aeromonas; species Aeromonas jandaei. The sequence goes on from NZ_CP149571.1 coordinate 2,088,711, forward strand.
GCCCTCGACATGGGGCCAACCGAATTCAAGCTGCTCCACTTCTTCATGACCCACCCGGAGCGGGTCTACAGCCGCGAGCAGTTGCTCAACAATGTCTGGGGTACCAATGTGTACGTCGAGGACAGAACCGTGGATGTCCATATTCGCCGCCTGCGCAAGGCGATCGAAGAGACAGGGCACGATAGATTGATTCAGACGGTGCGTGGAGCCGGATACCGCTTCTCAACCCGTCTCTAGAGGCTGTTATGTTGCAACCCTACGCCTGGCGGCGACAGTTGTGGCGAATGGCATTTTTTTACGCGCCCTTCGCATTGGTTGGCTGGCTGATTGATCACCTCTCGCTCACTCTGCTGGTCGCTGCGTTGCTCCATCTTGGCTGGCACTACCGCTTCCAGAAGCGGTTGTCGGACTGGCTGTGGCACGATCGCAGCCTGGTTCCTCCCAACGGCAAAGGCAGTTGGGAGCACATCTTCAACGGCATTTACAAGTTGCAGCAGCGCCACCGCGCCCGACGCCGCGAGCTGGCGGGCCTGATCCGCCGCTTTCGGGAAGGGGCCGAGGCATTGCCTGACGCGGCCGTAGTATTGCGCGATGATGGCAGCATCCTCTGGTGCAACCGGTTGGCCGAGCAGCTGCTCGGTTTTCGCTGGCCGGAAGATGCCGGCCAGCATATCGGCAACCTGATCCGCAATCCGGCTTTTACCGCCTATCTGGCGAAACAGGCTTTTGACGAGCCATTGGAGATGCACTCCCCGGTCAACGAGGAGAAGTTTCTCGAGTTTCGCATCATGCCCTACGCCTCCGATCAGGCGATGCTGGTGGTGCGCGATGTCACCCGCTTGCGCAGTCTGGAGAAGACCCGCAAACACTTTGTCTCCAACGTCTCCCACGAGCTGCGCACGCCACTCACCGTGCTCAAGGGCTATCTGGAGATGACCGAGGAGCCGCCGCCGCCCGCCATGTGGGCCAAGGCGCACCGGGTGATGATGGAGCAGACCATCCGGATGGACAATCTGGTCAATCAGCTGCTCACCCTGTCACGCATCGAGGCGGCTCCGAGCGTCGATCTCTCCCATCTGGTGGACATGCCAGCCATGCTGGGGCTGCTGGAGCAGGAGGCGCGGGCGCTCTCGGGCGAGCGGGCCCATCAGATCGAGTTCCTGGTGCAGCCCAACCTTTTGGTGCGCGGGGATCAGGAGCAGCTGCGCAGTGCCGTCTCCAATCTGGTCTACAACGCCATTCACTACACGCCGCCGGGGCGCAAGGTGACGGTGGAGTGGCGCAAGCAGGGGGCGATGGCGCTGTTTGCAGTGCAGGATGAGGGGGAGGGGATCCCGCCCGAGCATCTGGCACGGCTCACCGAGCGTTTTTATCGGGTGGACAAGGCGCGCTCGCGCCACACCGGTGGCTCCGGCCTCGGCCTTGCCATCGTCAAGCATGCCTTGAGCCATCACGACTGCCAGCTCGATATCGAGAGTCGGGTCGGCTTTGGCAGCCGCTTCAGCTTTCTCATCCCCGGCCGGATGGTGGTGATAAAATAGTCTTATATGACAAGGTGTTAGATATAGGGGAAGGGCTGCGTTGGCAGTCCTTTGCCATTTGGACAAAAGCGCCGCCATGTCATTAAAGTGTCACATTAAATCCATAAATTTGTCACTGCCAGGTCAGATACTGGCGCCGTTTTAAGAACGGACCTTCTGTAACTTTGGAGAGATTGGATGAAACTCAACAAACTGGCTGGTGTAATCGGATTCACCGCAGCAACCCTCTTTTCTGCCAGCACCCTGGCCTATGGTGTCGATAAAAACCTGCCGGAATACACCCCGACCAGCGGCATCTCGGGCAACCTGTCCTCTGTCGGCTCGGATACCCTGGCCAACATGATGACCCTGTGGGCTGAAGAATTTAAGCGCATGTATCCCAACGTCAACGTGCAGATCCAGGCTGCCGGCTCCTCTACCGCGCCGACCGCCCTGACCGAGGGTGTTGCCCAGTTTGGCCCGATGAGCCGCGCCATGAAGGCCGGTGAAGAGGAAGCATTCGAGAAGCGCTACGGCTACAAGCCGACTGCCATCCGCGTCGCAGTCGATGCCCTGGCCGTGTTCGTCAACAAGGACAACCCCATCAAGGGGCTGACCATGCCGCAGATCGACGCCATCTTCTCCAGCACCCTCAAGTGCGGTGAAGCCAAGGCGGCCACCAAGTGGTCTGATCTGGGGCTGACCGGTAACTGGTCCGGCAAGGATCTGCAACTGTTTGGTCGCAACTCCGTATCCGGTACTTACGGTTACTTCAAGGAGCACGCCCTGTGTAACGGCGACTTCAAGAGCGGTGTGAACGAGCAGCCGGGTTCTGCCTCTGTGGTGCAGTCCGTCTCCGCCTCCCTGAACGGCATCGGTTACTCCGGCATCGGCTACGTCACCTCCGGCGTGCGTGCAGTTCCACTCTCCAAGGATGGCAAGACCTTTATCGAAGCGAACGCTGACAACGCCATCACCGGCAAGTATCCGCTCTCCCGCTTCCTGTACGTTTACGTGAACAAGCACCCGAACAAGCCGCTCTCCCCGATGGAGCAAGAGTTTGTCAAGATGATGCTCTCCAAGGCGGGCCAGAATATCGTTGCCAAAGATGGTTACGTACCGGTACCGGCCAAGGTGGTACAGGCTGACCTGAAGAAGCTGGGCATCAACTGACAGTTCGATATCCAGAGAGTGTAAAAACGAGCCCTGCGGGGCTCGTTTTGTTTTTGGTGACTGTCAATGTTGTTAATAGTTGGCGCGGGATCTTTTTGCATCGGCATGGCGCCAGCTCCCTTGCAGAGCAGGGCGGCATTTCCGAGAATAGGGCAACGTTATGGCAAAGGACCCCTTCATGATTGCGTCTCTCTCCAAGTTTGGCCTGGTAGCCCTCTGCAGTTCCCTGCTGGTCGCTTGTGCCCAGTCGCCAACCGGCCGCAGCCAGATGCTGCTCTACTCTCCCCAGCAGATGAACCAGCTGGGTGCCGACTCGTTTGCCCAGATGAAGCAGCAGGAGAAGGTGAGCACGGATGCCAAAATGAACGCCTATGTCTCCTGCGTCGCCAAGGCGGTCGCAGCCCAGGTGCCCGCCAGCTACGGCATCACCAACTGGGAAGTTGTGGTGTTTGACTCCAAGCAGGTCAACGCCTTTGCGCTGCCCGGCGGCAAGATCGGGGTCTACAGCGGCCTGCTCAAGGTGGCCAAGAATCAGGATCAGCTGGCAACCGTTATCGGTCACGAGCTGACCCACGTGCTGGCCCAGCACTCCAACGAGCGCCTCTCCCGCAGCCAGCTGGCCGGTATTGGTATGGCGGCCGCCGATGTTGCCCTCGGCAGCAGCGAGTACCGCGGCGCCACCATGGCGGCGCTTGGCCTTGGCATGCAGGTGGGGGTGATGCTCCCCTATGGCCGCACCCAGGAGAGCGAAGCGGACCGGCTGGGGCTGGAGCTGATGGCGCGTGCCGGTTTCAACCCGGCTGAGGCTATTCCGCTGTGGCAAAACATGAGCGCAGCCTCCGGTGGCAACAATCCGCCCCAGCTGCTCTCCACCCACCCGAGCAACGAGAGTCGGATTGCCGAGTTGCAGGCGCAGCAGGCTGAAGTTGAGCCGCTCTATCAACAGGCTCGCGCGTCGGGTCTGGTGCCCCAATGCAAGGCATAAGCCTGCGCATGGCGCGGCCCGAGGATGCTGCCGCCATGACGGTGATGCAGCGAGCCAGCTGGCTCGCTGCCTATGGTCAGGTGCTGGGCCCGGATCTGCTGGAGCAGCTGGCGGTGACCTCCCATCTGCAGATCTGGCAGCAGCGGCTGGCTGACACTGGGCCAAGGCCCATGCTGCTCTGCCTCGACGATGTCGTTATCGGGTTGCTCTACTGGCAACCGGTGCAGGAGGGTGATGAGACCATCGCCTGGATCCGCGCCTTCTATCTTCACCCCGATCACTGGCGGCAGGGCTATGGCAAGCGGTTGTGGCAGGCAGTGGCGATGCAGATGCGCCGCGCCGGTTGCAGTTGCGTCAAGTTGTGGTTGCTCGATGGCAATCACATCGGCCAGGGCTTCTACCTGCGCCGCGGCTTCATGTTTGATGGTCAGGAGCGCACCCTGATGAGCCTTGGCCACCCCTGTCTGCAGCGGGAAATGTCCCGTTTGCTCTGATCTCTCTCCCGTTTTTCGCCCCCGGTCACTTTATTTTTTTAGCGAATTAATACAATGTCACCCGAAACAGATGGGATGAGAACTCGCTGACAGGGAGTGCGGCATGTATTACGGCTTTGATATTGGTGGTACCAAGATTGCGTTCGCTGTCTACGACGGCGCCCTGAACCTCTGCCATGAAGAGCGCATGAGTACGCCCGGCGATGACTATCAGGGGCTGTTGCAGCTGGTTCGCTCCCGGGTCGAGCAGGCCGATACCCGCTTTGGCGTCAAAGGGGCGGTCGGCATCGGTTTTCCCGGCATTCTCAACCGTCACGACCAGAGCATAGTGGCGGCTAACCTCCCCTCCATCAATGGTCGCCATCTGGGGGCTGATCTGGCCGAGCTGTTGGCGCGGCCGGTCAAGGTCGATAACGATGCCAACTGCTTCCTCTGGTCGGAAGTGCACAAGGGGGCGGCCGATGGGGCCGGCAGTGCGCTTGGCATGACCATTGGCACCGGCATAGGTGGTGCCATCTATCTGGCAGGTACCCTGATCCAGGGGCGTAACTGGCTGGCTGGCGAAATCGGCCACTATCCGCTGCCGGCCACCATCCTGATGAAGTATCCCGACTTGCCACGTCCGCGCTGCGGCTGTGGCCGTCTGGTCTGTTTTGAGACCTATGGTTCCGGTACAGGCCTTGAGCGCCTCTACTACCATTTTCACGGCCACCGGGCCACTGGCCATCAGATTGTGGCGCGCTTCGAGGCTCATGAGCCCCATGCTGTCGTCACCATCGACTGCTGGCTGGAGATCCTGGCGGCCGGACTCGCTACCGCCATTTCGGTGATGGATCCCGAGGTGGTGGTGCTGGGGGGTGGCCTGAGCGGCCTGCCTGCCCTTTACGAACAGTTGCCGCTGCGCCTGCCCGGCCATCTGCTGCCCGGGGTGGCAGTGCCCGAAATCCGCGAAGCCCGTTTTGGCGGTGCCGGTGGGGTGCGGGGCGCAGCCTTGCTCAATCTATGAGATCAGATGCAGGTCTGATCTCCCCGATAAAAGGAGTCCTCATGACCTCTCTTGAAATCTGCATCGACAATCTGGAATCCCTCTTCACCGCCCAGGAGGCTGGCGCCGATCGTATCGAGCTCTGCTCTGCGCTGGGGCTTGGGGGGCTGACCCCCTCCTATGGCTTCATGCAGTTGGCCGCTCGTCACGCCACCGTCCCTGTCTATGCCATGATCCGGCCGCGCGCCGGGGATTTTTGTTTCAATGACGGTGAGTTCGAGATGATGCTGCAAGATATCGCGGCGGCCCGTTCTGCCGGTCTGCAAGGGGTTGTGGTCGGTCTGCTGGATGAGGAGGGGCGAGTCCCCGCCGCCAAACTTCAACAGTTGGTGGATGCCGCCGGACCATTGGGAGTCACCTTCCACCGCGCCATCGATCTCTCTTCTGACTGGCGGCTCGATCTGGAGATCATTGTCGCCGCTGGCTGTGAGCGCATTCTCAGCTCCGGCCATGCACCGACCGCGCTGGCTGGACTGGAAAATCTGCAGGCGATGCAACAGGCGCTGGCGGGGCGTGCCAGCCTGATGCCGGGGGCGGGGGTCAATGCCGATAACGTGCGCACCATCATCGAGTTTACCGGGGTGAGCGAAGTGCATATGTCCGGTATGGGCTGGCGCGGCGGCATGGTGCCCCATGGCGTCAATATGGGCACCTCGGATGATGGCCGGGTCAATATCACCGATGGCGCCAAGGTCGCGGCAGTTCGGGCCCTGCTGGACAAGGCCTGATACGTTCCGCGTGGCGGTAGTTCGTGTACTGCTGGATCGATAACCTTTCGGACAAAACGGACAAAAGAGGGGCGCCACTTGCTGGCGCCCCTCTTTTTGCTTGTGTGAACTCTCTCCCACGCTCGGGGAAATCAGGTGCGAGGTCGGCAGCACCTCGCGAAAAAGTCTGATATCATCCCGTCTCTTTTATCATCTGGACCCGGAGCACATCTCAATGTCCCAATACGACTCTATCGAACAGAAAGCCAGTTATGGCATCGGCCGCAACATGGGTGATCAGCTGGCGCAGCAAGCCTTCGCCGGTCTGGATATCCCGGCCCTGCAGCAAGGTCTGGCAGATGCCCTGAACGGTCTGGAGTTCGCGGTCAGCCGTGACGATATCAACGATGCCTTCCAGGTCATCACCGCTCGCATGCAGGAAGAGCAGGAAGCGGTTGCCAAAGCAGCTGCCGCTGCTGGCGAAGCTTTCCTGGCCGACAACGCCAAGCGCGACGAAGTGACTGTGACCGATTCCGGCCTGCAGTACGAAGTGCTGGTAGAGGGCAATGGCGCCGTGCCGGTAGCGGGTCAGTCCGTACGCGTGCACTACCACGGTACTTTCACCCACGGTGGCGTATTCGACAGCTCCGTTGCGCGCGGTCAGCCGGCCGAGTTCCCGGTGACCGGCGTTATCGCTGGCTGGGTTGAAGCGCTGCAACTGATGCCGGTTGGCTCCAAGTGGAAGCTCTACATCCCGCACGATCTGGCCTACGGTGCCCGTGGTGCCGGTTCCATCCCGCCCTACTCCGCGCTGGTATTCGAAGTCGAGCTGCTGGATATCCTGTAATCCGGCTGGTTTGAAACATACGGCGACCCTCGGGTCGCCGTATGTTTTTGGGCACCCCTAATGAGACACCGGTTGTCGCGACCAGATGAAATCGGGGACGATAGCCGCCATCTTTTTCGACTCTTGATTGATTTTTTCACTCTGGCGGCCGGCATACTGCAAACCGTCAGATCAAATCGAGGAACCCAGGATGAACAGATACATGAACAACGCCGTGCTGACCGCCTTGCTGCTGCTCAGCATTCCGGCCAGCGCCGACGCCATGCGCTGCAAGAATGCGCTCATAACCGAAGGGGACAGCACAGCCGAGATGCTGCTCAAGTGCGGCGAGCCGATGTTGCGGGAAGATATTACCCGTAACGAGGAGAATCAGTACGGCAACGTGGTCGAGGTCAAATATGGCGAACGCTGAACCTACAACTTCGGCAAGAACGAGTTCATGCGCTTTGTCACCGTGCGCAACGGCAAGGTAATCGACATCGAAAATGGCCCGCGCGGCGAGTAGCCGGCGGGCGAAAGGCATGGATGCACAACAGACAGAAGGGCAAGTCCCTTGACTCACATGTCCGGCAAGGGGTCGCGGTGACCAAGTTGTCTGACCGCCAGATTGATCTGGCGGGCCAGCCTCAGTCGCTGGCGACAGGTCAGGCCGTGAAGGCTGATCCTGCCGGCGTTGAATTCAAATGTCCCCAATGCCTCGATGGCAAAGTAACCTCGGTGAAAGCTCTTGATGTAGCGAGCAATCTGGCGCGGGGATAACTGCTTGAACACCTTCATCACAACAAACCCTGATTGAACCGGACGGGGGAGATAATGGGACTCGTATATGACATGCTGATGACGGTTTTGTACGCGTTCAATTAATCCGGTCACGGTCACGCGCGGCAACACGGCCATGAAAAAGTTGTGCGGTGCAGTGGCCCGGCCCCGATATACTGCGAGCACTTTGACTGGATGAGCAAAAGGGTCTGCGCGTGGAATGGGTTGATGTAGTGGATGCGGATAACCGGGTGATTGGCGTGGCCGAACGTGCCAGGGTGAGGCGCGAGAATCTCTGCCATCGGGCCAGCTACATTCTGGTACTCGACGAGGCGAACCGCGTCCTGGTGCAGCGGCGCACCCTCAGCAAGGATTTTTGCCCCGGTATGCTGGATGCCTGCGCCGGCGGCGTGGTCACCACCGGGGAGGAGATGGAACCCTCGGCGCGGCGCGAACTGGCCGAGGAGCTGGGGATCCGCGATGTGCCGCTCGAGGCATTCGGTGACTTCTATGCCGAAGGGGAGGGATATCGGGTCTGGGGTGGCCTCTTCAGTTGCCGTTATCAGGGGCCGCTGCAACTGCAGGCTGAAGAGGTGAGCGAGGTGCAGTGGATGAGCTTGGCCGAGATTGCCGAGCGAGCCTCTGAATTTACCCCCGACTCCCTGCTCGCCATCGATACCTGGCAGGCGCGGCGTTAAGAGTGCAGTCACAAAAAACGGGCAGCCTGTGGGCTGCCCGTTTTTGTTGCGCGGTTAGACAAGTTTGAGCTGGCGGTTGGTGCGCCCGCAACGGCTGGGTCTGGCCAGCCAGTAGCCCTGCCAGTCGGTGGCAAGGCGCAGCAGCGGATACTCCAGATCTAGCCTGGTCACCACCAGTTGTCCCGGATCTTCCCCCGTTACCGGCTTGCCGCTGGCCGGGTCGATGATCTCGACGATGCAGCTCTCGTTGACGATAAAACCCTGACCGGGGCGGCTCTCGTAAGCCACTACCCCGACATCCTGCCACACCAGACAGTTGAAGGCGGCAATGCCGTGGATAGCTTCGAGCGGTGCTGTCTCGGGGTGGGTCACCTCGCATAGCAGGGCGTGGCGCAGACACTCGGTGGGGGTCTCGGCCAGCTCGGCGGCCTCCAGCAGATCGAGCAGGGTGACCAGCGGGCCGACGAACCCGGTGGGTTGATAGCGCCGCAGTGCTTCGAGCTGGCGCTGGGTGTCGTCGGGGCCGCAGGGCACCACGGGGCAGCCAAGCTGGCGCGCCCCGTTATCAAAGATGAAGGCGGTGGGGCCGGCGTGATAGTCATGGCAGTTGAGCAGCACCTCTCCCGCCTTGAAGCCGGCGGCAAAGAGCGCTCGAGCGGCACCCCACCAGTCGGCCCCGGCATATTCGGGAATGGCCAGCTGCCCGGGGCAGGAGAAGACCCGCAACGCCTGACTGGCTGGCCGACCGGTGAGTCCGGCAAAGGGGGGATAGGCTTGCTGGGCGGCAAAGAGATCCGTACTGTCGAGCAGCGGCAGGGAGGCGAGCTGCTCCAGATCGTCGAGACGGCAGTGGCGATAGGCGCTGGAGTAGCCGGAGCAATACTGGCTGACATGGGCGAGTTGATGATTAAGCTGATCCAGCTGCTGTTGTGCGCGCAGGGCGGGAGGACGAATTTCCAGCCCGTCGTAATGGTTATGCATGAAGGCCTCCTGAGTCGGCAGATCCTGCTCAAGGTTAGTTCAAATGGCCCCGGCAGAGAGGGGCCTGTGTCACATGGCAGGTGTGAGGTAGACTGGGGCTCGTTTCATCCACAGATCCCCCCTCAACTAAAGGACGAGCATGATGATCGCGATTGGTCAGACCCTGCCTGCGGGCGAATTCACCTTCATCACCGCCGAGGGAAAGCAGCAGCGAGACACCCAAAGCCTATTTGGCGGCAAGCGGGTGGTGCTGTTTGCGGTGCCCGGCGCCTTTACCCCCACCTGCTCCAACGCCCATCTGCCGGGTTACGTGGTGCTGGCGGACAAGTTCAAGGAGAAGGGGGTGGATGCCATCTGCTGTCTGTCGGTCAACGACGCCTTCGTGATGAAGGCGTGGCAGGATGCCCAGAACGCCGGGGCCATCACCATGCTGGCCGATGGCGATGGCAGCTGGACCCGGGCGCTGGGACTTGCCAAAGAGACCGGTGCCTTTGGCGGCGTGCGTGCCCAGCGCTTTGCGTTGATCGCCAACGATGGCGTGGTAGAGCAGCTGTTTGTGGAGGAGCCCGGCAAGTTCGAGGTCTCCGATGCGGCGAGTCTGCTGAGCAGACTGTAGCGATTAATCGTTGTTTGATTTCCCCTTGAATTGACAGGCGGCGCCGTTACACTGGGCGCCACTTTCCAATGGCGCCAGCAGCTTTTGCTGGCGCTCCTGTTTACTGGCGATGGGATAGAGACTGTATGACCCTGGCTTTTGTTGCCCTGATTGCCGGACTGGCGCTGCTGGTCTGGAGTGCTGACAAGTTTGTGGACGGGGCGGCGGCAACCGCCCATTATGCCGGCATGCCGCCGCTGCTGATCGGCATGGTGATCATCGGTTTCGGCACTTCTGCCCCCGAGATGGTGGTCTCCGCGCTGGCTGCCTCTCAGGGTAATCCCGGATTGGCCCTTGGCAACGCCTATGGCTCCAACATCACCAATATTGCGCTGATCCTGGGTCTGACGGCCCTTATCAGCCCCATTGCGGTCGCCTCTCAGGTGGTGCGCAAGGAGATCCCGATCCTGCTCGGCATTACCCTGCTCTCCGGTGCCCTGCTGCTGGATGGCCATCTTGGCCGGATGGATGCCGCCATTCTGGGGGTCGTCTTTGTTGGCCTGATGGGCTGGTCCATCTGGGCTGGTATGAACGGCAAGGGAGATGCGCTGGATACCGAGACCGAAGAGGATATCGCGAGTGAGGGGATGTCCCTCAAGAGCGCCATCTTCTGGCTGGTGGTCGGGCTGGTGTTGCTGATCGGTGCCTCCCGCCTGTTGGTCTGGGGAGCGGTGACCATCGCTCAGGCACTTGGCATCAGCGATCTGGTGATTGGTCTCACCATCGTCGCGATCGGTACTTCGCTGCCGGAGCTGGCCTCGTCCCTTATCGCCATTCGCAAGAACGAGCACGATCTGGCCCTTGGCAACGTGCTGGGCTCCAACCTGTTCAACACCCTGGCGGTGGTGGGGATTGCGTCCGGTATTCACCCGCTCGATGTGGCGCCGGAAGTGCTCTCTCGCGACTGGAGCATCATGATGGGGTTGACCCTGCTGCTGCTGGTGATGTGTCTGGGCCGCAAGGGACAGGGCCGCATCAACCGGCTGGAGGGGGGCGTGCTGCTCACCTGCTTCGTCGCCTACACCGGCTGGTTGCTGGGCAGCCAGTTTGTCTAGCCATATCGGGCAAGATGCAACGAAAGAGGGGAAGCCATGGCTTCCCCTCTTTGCATTCTGTTGGCGGCGTTTAAGCGACAGCCACCAGTTTCTGGCCCTTCTGGCTGCTGTCCAGAATGAGGATGCTCGCCTTGGGGAAGAAGTTGAAGGTGGAGGCGGAGGCCCAGGTGTAGGCGCCCATCACCTTGCCCACTACCAGCTCGCCAAGCTCGAGATCCGGCAGCATGATGCCCTCGCGGATCACATCCACGCTGTCGCAGGTGGGGCCGGAGAGTACCGAGTTGTGCAGCTCGCCGCTGGCATAGGGCGTACTCACCGGATAGGTGACATGGTCGTAGAGCTGGCCGTTGTAGCTGCCATAGAGGCCGTCATCCAGGTAGTACCAGATCTTGTCACCGCGGTGGGCCTTGCCCATCACGCTGGAGACCGAGGTCATGGCCGGCGCGCTGATAAAGCGGCCCGGTTCGGCAATCTTCTGTACGGTTGCGGGCAGCTTGGCCAGCGCCTCGCGGATCGGGGCACAGAAGCCGTCGATATCGAACTCGCCGCCCTCATAATCGACCGGGAAACCACCGCCGATATCCAGTACCCATGGCTTGAGCCCGAGTGCCCAGGCCTGCTCCATGATCTCGCGGCAGGCGTCGATGGCCTGCACATGGCGACGGGCGTGAGGCACCTGCGAGCCGACGTGGAACGACAGCCCCATCACCTTGATCCCTTTGGCATGGGCGAGTTGCAACAGTGGCAGCGCCTGTTCCGGGGTGCAGCCGAACTTCTTGGAGAGATCGACCTTGGTCTCGGGGTTGGGGAAGCTGACCCGCAGCAGCAGTTTCACTTCGTCCTTGTAGGGAATGAACTTCTCCAGCTCCAGCGGGTTGTCGTAGACAAACACGGTGCAGCCGAACTCCAGCGCATAACGGATATCGCTGTCGCGCTTGATGGGATGGGTATGAATGCAACGTCCCGGGCGAACCCCCTGACTGCGCACCAGATCCACTTCGCCATTGGTGGCCAGATCGAAACAGGCCCCCTCTTCCTTCAAGACAGAGACCACCGCCTCATGGGGCAGGGGTTTGAGTGCATAGTGCAATCGTACATCGGGCAGGGCGGCGGCCAGGGCCCGATACTGTTTGCGGACGGCTGCCTTGTCGAGCAGCAGCAGGGGGGAGCCAAATTGTTCAACCAGCTGACGGTAATCTTGTGCTACCAGGGTCTCGTTCATTCTCTTTTGGTCATCCTTAGGGGGCGTGATATGCCCAAGCCATATGCGATTGAACCGGCGACGGCCGGGTCAGGCGAGCGGTCCGGTGGGACCAACCGAACACAGTGCATAAATTGATGGCAAAGTGCTTGGTTATGCGTCGGATTATCTGCTTATTGACTCTGTGTGCAAGCTATTTGATTGGATATGTTGGCAAGTTTTTCTGGCCGAAACGATTGAGAGGATTGCTATCAATTCAGCTACATTCCTGATCGAACCGTTTCGCTGCTGTTCGGGCTTAACTTGTTGATAGTTAACTAACATTTAACATGTTGGCGAGGGTTTGAGCGCAGGACAAAAAAGTGCGGCAGCGGGGTTCCAAGTGCGAGACAGCTCACATTTTTTGGATTAACATGCCCGCTTCCTAATCCAAATTAGTTCGGATGAAGGTAGCAGGAGAGTGATGGGCAACCATCCACCGAAGAAGTGAATCTTTCAGGTACCGGGCAACCGGTGTGGACTGCTACTGGACGATACTCTGGAGAGACCCGTTTAATCGGGCGCCGAAGGAGCAAGGCACCATGATTGCATCGCAATCTGGCGCCGGAAACTCTCAGGCAAAAGGACAGAGGGGATGGGATGGTTGTACCTGGGCTTTGCCCGCATCCGATCGCCTCTGGGGATCGCGACACCTATGGGAAGATCATCCTTCTCCTCCTTAATTTTTGTTTCTTAAGGAGGATGCATGTCATCAATTCAATCGGCGTTAACCGCCATCGATAGCTTTATCTGGGGGCCACCCCTGCTGATCCTGCTGGTCGGGACCGGTATCTACCTCACTCTGCGTCTGGGTCTGCTTCAGGTGGTGCGCTTGCCGCTCGCTCTGCGTCTGGTCTTTGGCCGCGATCAGGGCCAGGGCAAGCAGGGGGATGTCTCCAGCTTCGGCGCCCTCTGTACCGCGCTTTCGGCAACGATCGGCACCGGCAACATCGTCGGGGTCGCCACCGCCATCAAGCTCGGCGGCCCCGGTGCCCTGTTTTGGATGTGGATGGCAGCGCTGTTTGGTATGGCGACCAAGTACGCCGAGTGTCTGCTGGCGGTCAAATATCGCGAGCAGGATGCCAACGGCCAGATGGCTGGCGGCCCCATGTACTATCTGGAGAAGGGGCTCGGCTCCAGGCCGCTGGCCAAGCTGTTTGCCCTGTTTGGCATCGGCGTCGCCTTCTTTGGCATCGGCACCTTCCCGCAGGTCAACGCCATCAGTGACGCCATGAGCCTCTCCTTCTCGGTACCCCGTGAAGCGACTGCCGTGGTGCTGACCCTGATCGTGGCGCTGGTGACCCTGGGGGGCATCCAGTCCATCTCCAGCGTGTCGAGCAAGGTGGTACCTTTCATGGCCATCTTCTACATCGTCGCCTGTCTGGGCGTGCTGGTGAACAATGCCAGTGCCTTGCCGGAGGCGATCGTGCTGGTGATCGGGAGTGCCTTCACCGGCCATGCAGCGACCGGCGGTTTCGTCGGTGCCAGCATCATGCTGGCCATTCAGTCCGGGGTGGCGCGCGGGGTCTTCTCCAACGAGTCGGGACTGGGTTCGGCGCCTATCGCGGCGGCGGCGGCCAAGACCGATTCGTGCGTGGAGCAGGGGCTGGTCTCCATGACCGGCACCTTCATCGACACCATCATCATCTGTACCATGACTGGGCTGACTCTGGTTGTCACCGGGGTGTGGAGCGGCGATGTGAGCGGCGCCGCCATGACCAGTCAGGCCTTTGCCCAGGGGCTTGATGCCCATGTCGGCCAGTATCTGGTGAGCATTGGCCTCTTGTTCTTCGCCTTTACCACCATCCTTGGCTGGAACTACTACGGCGAGCGCTGCACCGAGTACCTGTTCGGGGTGAAGGCGATCAAGCCCTACCGCCTCATTTATCTGGTGCTGGTGGCGAGCGGTGCCTTCCTCCATCTGGATATGATTTGGCTGCTGGCCGACATAGTTAACGGCCTGATGGCAGTGCCCAACCTTATCGGTCTGATTGGCCTGCGCCACGTGGTGATTGCCGAGACCCGCGCCTACTTTAGCCGCGAACAGGATGGCGAAGCAGAGCCGGAACCGCAGACCGCCTGATCCCGCAACAATCTATCCAAACGAAAAAAGCCACGACCCGGGTCGTGGCTTTTTTATTGCGCTCTGTTCGTCGCGGGATCAGAGAGGCTGTTTGCTGCGCTTGGGCAGCAGCAGGTTCATCACGATGGCGGTGATGCCGCCGGTGGCGACGCCGTAGGAGAGCACGCTTCTGGCCAGCTCCGGCAGGTGTTGCAGCACTTCCGGCACCTGCGCGACCCCGAGGCCCATGGCCAGCGACACCGCCAGGATCATCAGAGCGCGTCTGTCCAGCTCCTCGCGGGAGATGATGCGTACACCAGCGGCGGCAATGGTGCCGAACATGACGATGGTGGCGCCGCCCAGCACAGGTTCGGGGATCTGCTGTACCAGACTGGCGACAGCCGGGAACAGGCCGAGCAGGGCCAGCATGGCGGCGATGAAGAGGCCGACATGGCGGCTGGCGACGCCGGTCAGCTGAATAACGCCGTTGTTCTGGGCGAAGGTGGACATGGGGAAGGTGGAGAAGAGCGCTGCCAGCATGGAGTTGGCGCCATCGGCCAGCACGCCGCCCTTGATCCGCTCCATATAGACAGGCCCTTCCAGCGGCTCGCCGGAGATGTCGGAGGTGGCGGTCATGTCACCGATCGCCTCGAGCGCCGTCACCACGAAGATGATGGCGAGCGGTACGAACAGCTGCCAGTCAAAGCCGAGACCGTAGTGGAGTGGAATGGGCACCATCACCAGCGGGCCATCGAAGGTGGGGGCGCTCACTTTGCCCAGCAGCAGTGCCACGGCATAACCCGCCAGCATGGCGATCATGATGGCGGATAGGCGCAACCAGGGGTTGCGGCTGCGCTGCAGCAGCACGATGAGACCGAGCACCAGCAGGGAGAGGAACAGGTTGGTGTGGCTGGCGAAGCTGCCGTCCGCCAGCGCACCGTAGCCACCACCCATGCTGATGAGCCCCACCTTGATCAGGGTCAGGCCGATGAGCAGCACGACGATGCCGGTCACCAGCGGGGTGATGATCCGTTTCACCAGATGGAGGAAGCGGCTCATCACTACGATGGTGAGGGCGGCCGCCAGCATGGTGCCGAACAGGGTGCCCAGCAGATCGTCGGTGGGCATGGCCGCCTGCTTGAGGGCGAGACCGGAGGCGATGATGGGGCCGAGGAAGTTGAAGCTGGTGCCCTGTACCGAGAGCAGGCCGGAACCGATGGGGCCGAAGCGGCGGGTCTGGATGAAGGAGGCGATGCCGGACATGACCAGCGACATGGAGACGATATAGCGAGTGTCGGCGGCAGGGAGGCCGAGGGCATTGGCAATGATGAGAGGGGGGGTGATGATGGCGACAAACATGGCGAGCATATGCTGCAGGGCGGCGAACAGCGTCTGGGGCAGAGGCGGGACATCCTCTATGCCATAGACTAGTTCGCTATGGGCTCGCCTGGGTGGATGTGCCTCTCGATTGGCGCGTGTGACTGCTGCCTGTTCCATATGTACCTCGACTGTGTGGGGGGAGGGGGAAAAATTGGGCGCTATTGTAGTGATCGAGAGGGGGATGACCAGCGTTAATGAAGAGAAAAAAGGTTTATTTTTCTGTGTATTGAAACGTTTGCGCGGTGTCGTTATCATCTGTCGGTTTGTGTGATCGTCCTCTCCTTTTTATTCCCCTCGCTAATGACATTTTTACCACTTTGTAGGTGTAGAATGAGCCCTCGGAATTAATCGTGGAGACTCTGGATGCTTAAGTTGTCAGAGTTCTGGAGTGCGAGGGTTCACTCCGAAGACTTTACCCGTACCCGTATGGGCTTTATGACGGTGCGGTTGCGCCTGCTCACCTGTCTGCTGATGGCCGGGTTGCCAGCCTGGGCCGTGGTGGACTGGATTACTCTGCCTGCCCCCCATTTCGAGCAGCTGTTTCAGGCCCGCATCTTCTGCACTCTGGCACTCTCTCCACTGATCCCCCTCTCTTACCTCATTCACTTTCGTCGCGAGCGGATGAAGCTCGCTCTCGGCTATCTGATGATGGTGATGATGATCTTCTCCCTCTTCTGCCTGCACAGTTTTGGCAGCGAGCAGGAGCTGCAGGCCGGTTATGCCGTCTTCCCCTATCTGCTCATCACCCTGTTTGCCATCTTTCCCATCCCGCTCTCCCTTGGGCTACAGCTGGCTGGTGTGGTGCTGGTGACCATGCTGCTGGGATACTGGCTGCTGGTGGGGCAGAGTCTCTGGAGCCAAGCCACCCTGAACCAGATCTGGGTGCTCGGCATGTTTACCCTGGCCAGCTGCTGGGTGCAGTGTGGTCAGCTCAATATGCTGCTGCGACTCTATCGGGAGTCCACCACCGATGAGCTGACCGGCATGATGAACCGCCGCCTGCTGATGAAGCAGCTGGAGCAGGCGAGAGCCCGACTGCTGACCCGCAAGAAACCCTTCGCCCTGCTGTTGCTCGACCTCGATCGCTTCAAGCGGATCAACGATATCTACGGCCATCTGGCGGGGGATGCGGTGCTCAAGGAGGTGGCGACCACGCTGGCTGAGCAGCTGGCGCCCGAGATGGTGCTGGGACGTTATGGCGGCGAGGAGTTTGCCATTCTGATGCATGATTGCAGCGATCCGGCGGTGGCAATCAGGATGGCGGAGCGGCTGCGTATTGCTGTCGAGGCGCGGCTGGTCAAGAGCCCGACGTCCGATGAGCTGCTGGAGGTGACGGTCAGTACCGGCATCGCCCTGGCGCGGGCCGGGGAGAGCATAGATGCGCTGATCAACCGTGCCGACGAGTGCCTCTATCAGGCCAAGATGGCGGGGCGCAACTGCGTGGTGTTCGAACGCCAGCAGCCCGAAACGACAGATGCCGCCTGAGGGCGGCATCTTGTTGGCAAGGTGCTGACGAAATCAGCTCAGCTTGTACTTGCCGGAGAGTTGCTGGGCCAGCAGCTTGAACATGTTGAACACTGCCATGGTCTTGCCGGTCGGGGTGCCATCTTCGGCGAGGAAGAACTCCCCCTTGAACACCAGAATATCCCCCTTCTGCTCCACCGAGTCGGCGCGCATGCCGTGGATGAAATCTTCGTGTTCCTTGATGATCTTGTTGGCCATCTCCAGCAGGGCAGTCTCGGTGATCAGCTCTTTCTGTGGTTGCATGCTCGTCTCCTTAAACGACTACTGGGCAGGGGCATTGAGCCATTGCATGTGGCGGCGCCCTGCCTCTGATTGAAGAGGGGGCTAGCATACTGCAAACGGGGATTTTCTGTCATTGATATGACCCCGCTTTGTCGTTTATTAGCCCATCACCAGATTCTTCAGCCAGCGGCGCTGGCGAATGCGGCGTTGCACCAGCACCATCTTGCTGATCTCCTCCAGCAGCACCACCGCTACTACCCAGGAGAGGGGCCAGCCGAGCAGAGAGACCGCCACCCACGCCAGCGGCAAGCCGATACACCACATGCCGACGATATCGATGAAGATGGTGTAGTTGACGTCGCCACCCGAGCGCAGCACCCCGATGATCCCCACCATGTTGAACACCTTGAGCAGCATGCCAAAGCACATGATGCCGAGCACCTGACCCGCCTCGGCCATCAGCTCGGGAGGCAGGTTGCCGACCCACTGCAGCAGGTTGGTCTGCAGCAGCCAGACGGCGATCCCCACCAGCAGGCCGCCGATGGGGGCGAGCAGCAGGAAGAGCTGGGAGTGCTGCCAGGCGACCTCGTACTCCTCGGCGCCAAGCCGGTGACCGAGCAGGGTGGAGCAGGCCACCGCCAGCCCGAAGAAGAGGGAGATGAGGATGCTCTCCAGCGTGCTCAGGGTCGTCATGATGGCCAGCGAATCGGTGCCAAGATGGGCATAGAGAAAGCCGTAGAGCAGCATGCCGAACGCCCAGAGGCCGTCATGAAACAGCAGCGGCAGGGCGATCAGGGTAAAGCGCACCACCTCCTTGCGCCGAAATGCTGCCAGCCAGTCAGCCTTGCGCGGCACGAGGCGAGCCTCGTTGCGCTGCACATAGATGAGCAGCAGCACCGTCTGCAGCAGCCGGGAAATAGTGGTGCCCCAGGCAGAGCCGGCGACGCCCATCGGCTCGAAGCCGAAGTGGCCGAAGATGAGGGCGTAGTTGAGGATGACGTTGGCAATGATGGCGATGATGCCGATCCGGGTGGGGGCGGCGGCATTGCCGACCGAGCGCAGCGCCGACTCCAGCGGCACCACCACGGCGGTGCAGAGGATGGTGGCGCCGGTGATCATCAGAAACTGGTCGGCCAGCGCGCGCAGCTCGGGATCCTGGCTGGCAAATCCGAGCACGTCGCCCGGTGCGAGCACATATACAAGGGCAAACGGCAGCGCCACCAGCAGGGCGCCGACCAGCGCCAGTGCCAGTGACCGGCGTACCCCGGCCATCTCGCCGCGGCCGTAATATTGTGCTGCCAACACCGAGACCCCGCCTGCGAGGCCCGCTGTCACCAGCAGATTGAAGAAGAAGACCCGGTTACCCAAGCCGACTGCCGCCACAGCCGTGGTGCCAAGCTGGCTCACCATCATGATATCGATGAGACCAAGCAGGGAGAACATCATGGATTGCAGCGAAACCGGCAGGGCCAGCCGCCACAATCGGGTCATGAACTCGCGATCGGTGGTTTGTTTTAAAATCGCTTGCCAATAATTCATTAGTGTTAACCGGGTATGAGAAAAGCAAGGTTTGTCATGGGTATGATAGGGGGAGTGGCGAGTGGCTTCACTGTGAGTCTCTCTCTGGTTTATTGTGTGAAACTATCCTGTTGAGGTGTTATGCCCTTTGTCAGCGAGTGTCTGGAGATAGCGCCCTCCTGCGATGAGCGGATGCTGGGGCGCGAAGGGCTGCCGCTGCTCGGCGAGGCCGGTATCTTTCTGACCGGCCTCTCGACCATTCGGGAGCACTACCTCATTCGCCGCAATCGGCCCGAGTTTCACATTCTGATGGCGAGCCACAGTGAGGGGGGGGCACTGCTTACCGACCGGGGCGAGCAGCCTGTCCCGAATGGTTCGCTCATCTTTTTACCCGCCGCCGTGCCCGGCGGCCTCAAGCTGGTGGGGGAGCAGTGGCAGATGAGCTGGATTTTGCTCGATGACGTGCCGCGCTGGCAGCATCTACACCGGCTTGGTCATCGTATCTGGCAGGGGGATGGCGGTGATCAGCTTCATCATCTGCTCAGCCTGATCCAGCTCGAAGGGGTTCGTTCCCCGCTCCAGCCCCTGCTGCTCACTCTGCTGCTGGCTCTGCTGGAGCGCACCCTGCAGGGAGAGGTGCGTGGCACGCCGGAGCTGCGCCTGCAGGCGCTGTTTCGCCGGGTCGAGGCACGCCTCGACGAACCCTGGAGCGTGGCCCAGCTCGCTGACCAGATGGCCTGCTCGGTGCCCCATCTGCACCGCCTCTGTCAGCAACACTTTGGCATGGGGCCGATGGCGAGGGTGACCGAGCTCAGAATGAACAAGGCGCGTCAGCTGCTGCTCTACACCAACTGGCCGCTCAGCGAGCTGGCCGCCCGGGTCGGTTATAGCGATGGCGCCAACTTTGCCAACTCGTTTCGACGCCTGACTGGTCAGACCCCGGGTGCATTTCGTCGACTCGGTCGCAAACCTTTTGCAACGGATATGCAAACTCTTTGAAATTAATGACACAAGCCCCTAGGATCGGCGGGTTCCTGCGTCTAGCTAACCGTTTAGGTATCAAGATCCATGTTTGAAGATAATAACCAGAAACGTCCTCTCTACATTCCCTACGCCGGTCCCGCCCTGCTGGAGACCCCGCTGCTCAACAAGGGGAGCGCCTTCACCAGCGAAGAGCGCAGCAACTTCAACCTCGAGGGGCTGCTGCCCCAGAATATCGAGACCATCGAGGAGCAGGCCGAGCGTGCCTATCGCCAGTTTATGGCGTTCGGCAACGACATGGACAAGCACATTTACCTGCGCAACATCCAGGACACCAACGAGACACTGTTCTACCGGCTGCTGCACAACCACCTGACCGAGATGTTGCCCATCATCTACACCCCGACGGTGGGCAAGGCGTGCGAGGAGTTCTCCAACATCTATCGCCGCGCCCGTGGCCTCTTCATCTCCTATCCGGACAAGGAGAGGATCGATGACATGCTGCAAAACGCCACCAAGCAGAACGTCAAGGTGATCGTGGTCACCGACGGCGAGCGGATCCTGGGTCTGGGTGACCAGGGCATCGGCGGCATGGGCATTCCCATCGGCAAGCTGTCGCTCTACACCGCCTGTGGCGGCATTTCGCCCGCCTACTGCCTGCCGGTGGTGCTGGATGTCGGCACCAACAACCAGCAGTTGCTGAACGACCCCTTCTACATGGGCTGGCGCAATCCGCGCATCTCCGGTGAAGAGTATGCCGAGTTCGTCGATGCCTTCATTCAGGCGGTCAAGCGCCGCTGGCCCGACATCCTGCTGCAGTTCGAGGACTTCGCCCAGAACAATGCCATGCCGCTGCTCAACCGCTACAAGAACGAGCTCTGCTGCTTCAACGACGACATTCAGGGCACTGCGGCGGTGACGCTCGGCAGCCTGATCGCAGCCTGCAAGGCCTCCGGCGCCAAACTCTCCGAGAAGCGGGTTGCCTTCCTCGGCGCGGGCAGCGCCGGTTGCGGCATCGCCGAGCAGATCGTGGCGCAGATGAAGGCCGAAGGGCTGACCGATGCCCAGGCGCGCAGCCGGGTCTTTATGGTGGACAGATTCGGCCTTATCACCGACAAGATCCCCAACCAGCTCGACTTCCAGCGCCGCCTCTCCCAGCCGGTGGAGCGCATCGCCGATTGGCCGGTGGGGGATAACATCTCCCTGCTGGAGGTGATGGAGCACGGTCGCCCGGACATCCTGATCGGGGTCTCCGGCCAGCCGGGGCTGTTTACCGAAGAGGTGGTCAAGACCATGCACAAGCACTGTGCCCGTCCCATCATCTTCCCGCTCTCCAACCCCACCTCCCGGGTCGAGGCGACACCGGCAGATCTTATTCGCTGAACCGACGGTCAGGCGCTGGTGGCCACCGGCAGCCCGTTTGCACCGGTGGAGTACAAGGGTAAGCGCTACGTCATCGCCCAGTGCAACAACTCCTTCATCTTCCCGGGGATCGGCCTTGGCGTCATCGCTTCCGGCTCCACCCGGGTGACCGACGCCATGCTGATGTCGGCCAGTCGTGCGTTGGCTGATTGTTCACCGCTGGTGAAAGGGGAGGAGGGCTCCCTGCTGCCGGATCTGGCGGATATCCATCAGGTCTCCCGCTACATCGCCAAGATGGTGGCCAAGACCGCCATGTTGCAGGGCAAGGCGGTGCAGACCCCGGACGAGGTCATCGATCAGGCCATCGAAGCGAACTTCTGGCATCCGGAGTATCGCCGCTACCGCCGCACCTCTTTCTGATTCAACTCAGCGCTAAATAGCAGAAAAAACAAAGGGATGCCTCGGCATCCCTTTTTGCATCCGGTGAGTTATTGCGATAGTGAGCGATCGAACTGAATGATTGCTTCCATGACCTCATCTGGTGCTTCATACCAAGGGAAATGGCCTGCGTTGGGGATGGTTACCTGCCGAACGTTATCCCCCTGATAGCGGGGATCCTGCCACTGCTGCTGAGCGACTACTCGATCATCACCACCGGAAATAATAAGCACCGGGATAGTCGCTGGCCACCAGCGGGCTTCGTACGTTTCATCAAAGTGGTCTGCCGACCAGCTCATGGCCGCAAGGTTGAAGGGGAGGCTCGCTAGCATGGCCCGCCCCATGGCCAACGTGTGCGTCGAAAAGTTCCAGGGAGCACTTGCCATGACGAGCGCCCTGAGGGTCGCGACATTTGGTTCGCGGGAAAAAGCTTGCGCGGCAGTCTCGCTCTCGGGCAAGGGGTGCTGTTCACACATGCTTGCAAAGTCGGCCTGCCAGCGAGCAGAGGGGGCCGAGCTTATCAACACCAGCCCAGCCAGCCGCGTAGCCAGTTCAGATACCGAGAGCAGATACATGCCACCGGTTGAATGACCAATGAAAACGGGGTTGGGAAGTGCATCGGCAGCTTCTATGAGTACATCCGGCCAGCGCTCGTACGCAGTCGTATGATCGATCATGTCGGTATTGCTGCCATCGCCGGGCAGATCAATTAGCCAGACTGTGCCGTTGACCGTCAGCTGCTCTGCCAGCATCTGCAGGCTTTCCGAGCCGAGCCCCGGACCACCTGGAAGCAGCAGCCAGTTGTATTTGCCTGCCGAGCGCGAGACGCATCTCATGCGAATGCGGGAGGGGGTATAACGCACGTCATGCATTGTGTATTTATCTATGACTTGAACCGGTCGGGAGTGCAGACTTTATGCTGGCAAGACCATGACGGCAAGCTGGTTTGAGTGGTGTGGAAGCGAAGGATAAATAACAAGGGGGGATGCCCGGACATCCCCCCTTGATTCAGGTAATACAGCGTTCGCTACGCAAACAGAACTTGGTTACTTGGTTACTTGCTGGACGCCGGTGACGCGCACTTCGACGCGGCGATCCGGGGCCAGACAGGCGATCAGTTTGGCCTTGGCCTTGATGCCGTCGCACTGGGTGCCGGTAACCGGGTTAGCCTCGCCACGACCCTCAATGGAGACCTTGCCAGCCGGCAGACCCTTGCCCACCAGGAAGTCGGCCACGGTGCGGGCACGGGCTTCGGAGAGCTTCAGGTTGTAGGCATCGGAGCCGATGCGGTCGGTATAACCGACCACCACGGCGCTGCCATCTTTCGGCTGCACGTCGACGATCTGTTGATACAGGGTATTGAGCGCTGCGACACCTTCTGGCTTGAGGCTGGATTTGCCAAAGGCAAACAGCACGTCAGAGCTCAGGGCAAAGTTCTTGTCGACGACTACGGGCTCGGGAACGGGCTCGGGGGCCGGAGCGGCAACCGGTGCGACATAAGATGTCCGGTTGGGGTGCAGCACCAGCTCCAGGGTGGCGACGCTCATGTCGCTCTCCCAGGTTTTCTGCTCGTCACCCAGATTCCACAGGTAGCGGTAGCGAGCCTGCACATCGATGAGGTCGGAGAGCTTGGCTGTCAGCCCCAGGCCTGCCAGCGGCGCAGTGCCGTTGGCGTCGTTGCCGTTACCGTTGACGTGGTTGAAGTAGGCGCCACCTTCAGCGAATACGGAGAAGATATCGCCCAGCGGCAGGCGAGCGATACCGGATAAAGTGCCCCCCTGAGCCTTGAAGTCGGTACCGTCTACGCCAGCTTTGCCAGCGTAGAGATAGCCCAGCTCGGCGGCGAAGTTCTGGTTGAAGTTGTAGCCACCGAACAGGTTCAGTGCGGTAGCATCCTTGTCGGCATCTTTGCCGAAATCGTCGAGATTGTGGGCATAGGCCCAGCCTGCGCCCATACCGCCGTACCAGTCATCGGCGGCCTGGGCCGTGGTAGCTGCTGCGGCGAGCGCCAGTGCAATCAGAGTTGGTGCCATGTTGATTTTCATCGAATTATCCTCGTTGCATCTGCCCTTGCGGGCATTCGAAACAGTCGTTTTTATTAGCTGCGAAAAATTCGCCAGCAAAGTGGATAGCGGATGGCTTCGGGACACTCATGAGGCATTGGCATCATGGACAACAGGCCGGAAGGGAAGCGTTATCTCGCGCTTATCCAATCCCTTACAGGCGCAACTACTGTATGCCTTTGACGCCATACAGGCAAGATCAGGGGGAAAGGGGGGCAGGACGTACGGTGTTAGCAGAGAGATATAAAAGAGGGGATAAACAAAAGGGGGAAGCCTTGGCTTCCCCCTTCATGCACACAAGCAGAGTCAGATTACTTCTGAACTTCTTGTACGCCAGATACGCGAACTTCTACGCGACGGTCCGGAGCCAGGCAGGAGATCAGCTGAGCTTTAGCTTTCACGCCGTTGCACTTGGTGCCGGTAACCGGGTTGGCTTCGCCACGACCTTCGATGGCAACTTTGCTAGCAGCCATACCTTTGCTGACCAAGAAGTTGGCAACGGTGCGGGCACGTGCTTCAGACAGCTTCTGGTTGTAAGCGTCGGAACCGATACGGTCGGTGTAACCAACAACAACAGCGTTGCCATCTTTCGGCTGGAACTCAACGATCTGCTGGTACAGAGCGTTCAGGGCTGCAACACCTTCCGGCTTCAGGCTGTCTTTGCCGAAGGCGAACAGGACGTCGGAGTTCAGAGCGAAGTTTTTCTCAACGATTTGCGGAGCAACCGGAGCCGGTGCTTCTTCAACAACCGGAGCCGGAGCCGGGGCTACGTAGGAAGAACGGAACGGGTGGTATACGGCTTCCAGAGTAGCAACGCTCTGGTTGGACTTGTAACGGTCACCGTTGTCAGCGTGCAGGTCAGCCACGTCCCACATGTAGCGGTAGCGAGCTTGCAGATCCAGTGCGTCGTTAACCTTGTAGGTCACGCCCAGGCCAGCCAGCGGGGATACTTTGGTGTCGCTTACGCCCAGACCATCGGTGTGAGCCCAGTAGGCGCCGCCTTCAGCAAAGGCAGAGAAGTCGCCGCCCAGCGGCAGACGAGCGATACCGGACAGGGTGGCGCCCTGGTTCTCGTAACGGTTGCCGTCGGTGTTGCCACGACCAGCGTACTGGTAGCCGAACTCGGTACCGAAGTTTTCGTTGAAGTTGTAACCGACGAATGCGTTGGCTGCAGCAGCATCTTCTTCACCAACGTTGGTGCTTTCGAGCTTGTTCAGACCGTTGAAGTGAGCAGCACCAACACCGGCACCGAAGTAGATGTCGTCAGCGGCGTGAGCAGCGGTGGCACCCAGAGCAGCCATGGTGATGGCAATCAGGGAAGGAGCCATTTTCATCATAAAAAAATCCTCGTTGAGATCGCACGTTGTTCACATGCTTCGCACTATTGAATTTATGTAAGCTGCAGGCTCCGCCGTACTGCTGGCGTCGAGTCTGGCAGTGACCCGGTGTCGGGTCGCACACTCTCCTGGTGTGTCAGATGCGCTGGCAGGGCACGCTGAGCGTGAAAAACCGCAGCCAGGCAACGATGTCATTCCGATGACGAGGCGCACTCTATGCCGATTTTGAAACATGATCAAGCTCACAAATGAACCTGATGGCAAATTGTGTCGTGTCGATAACTGGCTGTTTATCCAGATTAATTAGTGATCCAGATAGGCCCTGTGCAGGCGCTTTTCGAGCTTCATATAGGCCTGAACCCAGTCTGGCTGCGGGTTGGCCGGATTCGCTCTGGCAGCAAAGACGGCGAGATAATCCTGCTCGGTCGCGTTTTGCAGCAACGGAGTGAGACTGGTCAGAAAATGGCGGGCCAGATAGGGATCCAGTGGCCAGATATTGAGGATGGCACGGGCGACCGGCTGGATGGCCGCCGGGCAGACAAAGTGCAGGTGGCCCGCTTCCAGCCATTTGGCCATGTCAGCCAATTCTGATTCCGGCACTATGCCTTTATCTCCCGGCGTGACGGCCAGCATCATCTCCTGACCATTGCCGGTGAGCAGCAGACCATTTTGCTGCAACACGCCGTCATGACTGCGCAGTTGAAGGGCTGGTTCATCCTGTTCCAGAAAGAGTGAACATTTCTCTGACAGGGTTGTCAGAATGGTGCCGCTCTGATCGCTCAGTGAGGCGGGAAGCCAGAATGCTTCGGCGCGATATTGCGCTCCCTGCTGGAGCTGCAGTTGCAATTCTATGTCGCTGGAAACCGTGTGCAGGCGAGAGATAATGCCGGGAAACGCCATACTTATTCCTCTTAATGGGTAGCCGGCGAATTATACGGTTTATTGGGATGGCAACAATAAAGGTTTCTTTTCGAGACTGTTTACCTGAGGCGGCTGAGCGATTACCATCCCCCCTTGAAGGCAAGGGTTGTCGCCGAAAGGCGCTCATAAAGATAGAGGCTCGACCATAACGAGTCCGAACAAAACTGATACACTTGACTACGAGTCGTCGCGAAAAATAAAAGGCGGATTAAATCCGCCAAACGGAGTATGGAACAATATGAATTCAAATATCGTCACTGTTGGCAAGAAGATCCGTCAGATCCGTGAAGCGGTTGGTTTGAGCCGTCCGAAGTTTGCTGATTTGCTGGGTGTTCCCCCCACAACCCTGAAGAACTACGAACTGGGTTATCGTGAAGTCGGTGGTGCCTTCCTGGTTGCCCTGGCTCATCACCCGGAACTGCACAAGTTCACTCTCTGGCTGCTGGCTGACAAAAAAGTCGCCGAAATCGGCCAGATTGGTCCGGACGATCTCGCCAAGGCGTAATCGTCACTGTGACAGATAGAGAAATGCCGCCCCTGGGCGGCATTTTTTTGTCCCTGAAACAGTGCCCGGCCAGACGTTTCCCGTATCTGTGCACTGCATAGAGCTTTTACGCAAAACATCTTGGCAAACCACACCAAACCTCAGAAAATTCCGACCCTCAAAACCCGGTTCATCTCGCATGATGCGAAAGAAAGTGAGACAAGAATGAGTCAAACCACCCCCAAGGCCAGAGACGGCTTTACCAGCAAATTCGGCGTACTCGCCGCCACCCTAGGTTCTGCCGTCGGTCTTGGCAACATCTGGAAATTTCCCTATCTGACGGGTGAGAACGGCGGTGCCGGCTTTCTGCTTGTCTATGTGATCGCAACCCTTCTGGTCGGCCTGCCGGTGATGATCTCCGAGATCATGCTGGGCCGCAAAAGCAAAACCGATGCGGTAACCACCCTGAACAAGCTGGCGCCCAAAGGGCAACCCTGGTGGCTGATCGCCGTCATGGGCGTGCTGGCCGCTTTCCTTATCATGTCCTTCTACTCGGAAGTGGCTGCCTGGGTTTTCGCCTACATCTTCAAGGCGGTTGATGGCTCCATCCTCTCGACCGATCCCAAGGTCACCGGCGATGCCTTCAACGCGCTGATCAGCAATCCGTTGCAGAGTCTGCTGTGGCAGTGGCTGGTGCTGGCCCTGATGGGGGGCATCCTGCTGATGGGGGTCTCCAAGGGGATCGAAGCGGTCACCAAGAAGCTGATGCCGGTGCTCTTCATTCTGCTGCTGGTGATTGGCGTGCGCAGCCTGACCCTGCCGGGGGCAAGTCAGGGGCTCTCCTTCCTCTTCTCGCCCGATTTTTCCAAGATCACCGGTGCCGTGGTGCTCACCGCCATGGGGCTCGCCTTCTTCAAGCTCTCCATAGGGATGGGCTGCATGATGACTTACGGCAGCTACTTCCGTGATGATCAGAATATCCCGGTCACCGCGTTCCGGGTGATGTGTGCCGATCTGTTCGTCTCCATGCTGGCCGGTATCGCCATTTTCCCGGCAGTGTTCGCCTTCGGTTTCGAACCGACCGCCGGCCCGTCGCTGCTGTTCATCACCATTCCGGCGGTCTTTGCCAGCATCCCGTTTGGCCACCTCTTTATGGTGCTCTTCTTCGTGCTGTCGGCCATCGCTGCCACCGGCGCCATGCTCTCCATTCTGGAGGTGCCGGTATCCGTGCTCTCCGAGC
The DNA here is from genome assembly GCF_037890695.1 of Aeromonas jandaei. Classification (NCBI taxonomy): domain Bacteria; kingdom Pseudomonadati; phylum Pseudomonadota; class Gammaproteobacteria; order Aeromonadales; family Aeromonadaceae; genus Aeromonas; species Aeromonas jandaei. The sequence goes on from NZ_CP149571.1 coordinate 2,116,402, forward strand.
GCTTCAAGATGAGCCGCCCCAAAGCGACCCTGATCAACCTGCTGGTGCTGGGCGCCGTCGGCTCCACCTGTGCGCTCTCCAACAGCGCCATGGCGGATGTGCATATTGCCGGCAAGACCTTCTTCGATCTGTTCGACTACCTCTCCTCCAACATCCTGATGCCGCTGGGCGGTATTTTCCTCTGCCTGTTTGTGGGCTGGGTATGGGGCGAGGAGAAGCTGCGCGATGCCCTGACCAATGGTGGCGAGCTGGAGCTGCCGATCCTCAAGCCGCTCTTCTTCATCATCCGTTACGTATCGCCGCTGCTGATCCTGATCGTGATGCTCAAGGGGTTGGGACTCTTCTAAGCCAATCGTTCCCGCATAGCAAAAGAGCGCCGCAAGGCGCTCTTTTTGTTTTGGTGGTTTTGGCGATGGGGCTGCGGGCTAGATCACCCCGAGCCGGCCCAGTTCATCCTTGAGCTGGTCGAGGTTGCGCTCGACGCAGGCTTCCCCCTCCTCGATGGCATCGCTGGCACGATGAAAGTCCATGATGGAGAAGCTGCCAAGGCGAGGGCAGAGCTGGATTTCCGGGGGATCCCCCGCCATCCGCGCCCGGGTGATCCGCTCCTGCATGATGTTGATGGAGCCGCTCATCACGCTCCACATGCCGGGCGTGGCCGGTGTTGCCTCACCGCGATTGAGCCACTGGCTGAGCAGGCCGCCACCGGATTGATCCGGCTCGTCGGTTCAGGGCTGGTGCATGTCGGTGTTGAGGTTGATTGCGATCACCACTTCGGCCCCCATGGCGCGCGCCAGCGAGATGGGCACCGGATTGACCACGGCACCATCGACCAGCCAGCGGTCGTTGACCCGGGTCGGGGTGAGGATCCCCGGCATGCCGCAGGAGGCGCGCACCGACTGGCGCAGCGGCCCCCGTTGCAGCCAGATCTCGCGGCCGGTATCGAGTTCGGTCGCCACGCAGGCGAAGGGGATGGGCAGGCTCTCCAGCTCGGGATCCCCGAGATGGTTGGCGGCAATGCCAAACACCTTTTCGCCGCGAAAGAGGCCGCCGGAGAGGGCCGGGTCGAGCAGGCTCACCACCTGCAGGCGGGTAAAGCCGCGTACCCAGTTCTCCAGTCTGTCCAGCTCGCCAGCGGCATAGGCGGCGCCGACAAAACTGCCGATGGAGCAGCCGGCGATGAGATCGGGCTTGATGCCGAGTCGTTCAAGAGCGCGGATGACGCCGATATGGGCCCATCCTCTGGCGGCGCCGCTCCCCAGAGCGAGCCCTACGCGGGGTTTTCGTGGCACGAAGTGACTCCTGAAAAGTGTGGAGGGCCCAGCTTACTCTGTGAGCTGGGCCTCGTCACCCTGCCATCTTTCCGAGCGGTTGCGGCCATTGCCTTTGGCCTGATAGAGGGCGACATCGGCGCGGCGGATCGCCTCGTGCAGCGGGATGGAATCTGCGTGAGGGTGGTAACCGAGACTGATGGTGACGGCCAGCTCGGGCACTATGCTGCGCCAGTCATAATGCTCTACCGCGCTGCGGATCTGCTCGGCCAGCGCGGCGAGACGAGCGTCGTCACAGCGGGCGACCAGCAGCAAAAACTCCTCGCCCCCCCAGCGGATCAGGCAATCCGATGGGCCTATCTGCTCCTGACAGATCTGCACCAGCCGGGTCAGCACGATATCACCCACTCCGTGGCCGAAGCGGTCGTTGACCCGTTTGAAGTGATCCGCATCGAACAGGATCACCCCGACAGGCATCTGTTTTGCCAGCTGGCCACTCTGCTCCTGCTGGGTCAGATAGTGCCGATTGAAGGCGCCGGTGAGCGCATCGTGGCAGGAGAGGTAGTTGAGCTGCAGGTTGAGACGGCGAGATCTCAGGCTGGAAAGGGCCGCCAGCAACATGAAGGCGATGGCGAGCAGGGTTGGTGCCGACTGGCAGATCAGCGCAACGAGCAGCTCAAACAGGGGGATGCGATGCACCAGCCGCAGCGGTGTATCGCTCAGCGCCTGGGTGAGTTGAAAGCCCCCCTGATTCCAGCGGTACTGATCGTCCGGTGCCAGATGTTGTTGGGGATGGGGATCCGAGTTGCTGCAGGCCAGCACCTGATCGTACTGATTGATGAGCAGGTAACCTCCGAGCTTTGGGGTGAGCGCCTGCAACTGCTGGTGCAGGCGCGAGAGCAGCACATCCATGCTGATGACCCCCACCAGTGTCGAGCCTTTATAGAGGGGTTGCGACATGGTGATCATGGTGCCCAGCCCGGCAAAGTCCTCATAGGGGCGCGAGAGAATGGTGGTGCGGCCCGGATTGGGGGTCGCCTGCGCATCCTGCCAGTAGGACTTCTCATAGATGGCATTGGTAAAACGGTACTGGCTGGAGGGGCGCCAGGGGTAGAGGTAGACAAAGTTGTCTGCACCGGTGAAGTAGACCCAGGCGATCTCCTTGCCGAGGCGCTGGCTGGCGGTGGAGAGCAGGGGCGAGAGACTCAGGGCCAGATGAATGCGAGCCTCCCGCTCGCTGCCACGGGGGGGCAGGGGCCCCAGCCCGGTGAGGTTGCCGACCAGCCCCGCAGGCAGGTCGGCTGGCGGGCGATCGAGTGCCAGTCCCTCCGGCAGCTGTTCGAGATGGCGATAGAGTTGGCGGGTCAGTACCGACTGGGGATCGCTGCGCAGCCGCTCTTCGGCCTGACCGCGCATCGCCTCGAGAAAGATCTCGGTCTGCTTGAACTGATCGCGCAGGCGAATGGCGCTGTTGGCCGTATCGCTAAGATAGAGATCCTCTATCTGTTTCAGACTTTGCCGCAGGGTCAGACCAACCAGCAGGATGACGGAGGCAAACAGCAGCCAGGTCAGGCGTGAGAGGAAACGTCGGTCAGACACATTTGGCATAGGCGATTTGGCTATATTGCGAAGAAAACTGTCGCTAGTGTATGCGACTCTGCTGAAAAAGGGATCGAAAAGGCTTGATTGCAGTGATCTTGCGCCACTCCTGTTACGTTTTGTCACATTTATACATAGTCACGGCATAGTCTGGGGCTAAAATGGCCCCCAATCAGATTTCCCTCTCTCAACTCTTCATGGATTGCTCGATGAAAATGCGTATCTGGCTGGGCCTCGGCCTGCTCTCTCTGGTGGCTGCCATCTGGTGGGCGGTTGGTCACTTTCAACCGGCAGCCAAGGCCCCGACCCGCGAGATCAATATTCGCACCCAGACCGTCAAGCAGAGTCTGGCCGAGCCGACCCTCAAGCTGGTGGGCAAGCTGGAGGCCAACCGCTCCGTCGTCATCAGTCCCGAGGTGACCGGTCGCATCGTCAATATCGCCGTGAAGTCCGGGCAGGGCGTTACCAAAGGGGAGACCCTGATCGCCCTCGACAACGGCAAGCAGCGCGCCGAGCTGGCCGAGCAGAGCGCCAGCCTGCGCGACGAGCACCGCAAGCTTAACGAGATGCGCAAGCTGGTGGCCCGTGGCGCCGTCACCCAGTCGGTGCTGGAGGGGCAGGAGGCCACCGTCGATCAGGTGCAGGCGCGCGTCGATGCCGCCCGCTACGAGCTCTCCCTGCGTAACTTGCAGGCGCCGTTTGCCGGCACCGTCAGCCTGATTGATCTGAGCGAAGGGGCGCTGGTCAATAGCGGCGATACCCTGCTGCACCTCGACGATATCGACACCCTGCGCCTCGATCTGGCGGTGCCGGAGCGCTACCTCGCCCTGCTGCGCCCCGGCATGGCGGTAACGGCGACCAGCGCTGCCTGGCCGGATCAGCACTTCAACGGCACCCTCACCACCCTCGACAGCCGCATCTCCAACGAGACCCAGAACATCAAGGCGCGGGTCGAGCTGCCCAACCACAACGGCCAGCTGCGCCCGGGCATGCTGCTCAACGTCGAGCTCTCGCTCCCCTCCCGCCAGCTCACCCTTATTCCTGCCCAGTCGGTGGAGTATGCCGGCGAGCAGCGCTTCGTTTACCGCCTCGAGGCCGATGGCCGGGTCAAGCGGGTGCCGGTGGTGCTTGGCGAGACCGAGGGGGAGACCGTCTGGGTAACCGAAGGGCTGAAAGTCGGCGATCGCATCGTGGTCGAGGGGCTGGTCAATCTGCGTGATGGCGCCAAAGTCCGCGATCTGGCGGAGGTAAACGGCTGATGTGGCTCTCCGATATCTCAGTACGCCGCCCGCTGGTGGCGGTGGTGCTCAGCGCCCTGCTCACCGTGTTCGGTCTGGTCGCTTTCAGCAAGTTGACGGTGCGGGAGATGCCCGATGTGCAGACCCCGTCGGTCACCATCACCACCACCTATGAGGGGGCAGCCCCGGCGGTGATGGAGAGTCAGGTCACCAAACCCATCGAGGATCAGCTCTCCGGTATCAGCGGCATCAAGAACATCAACTCGGTGACCCGCAAGGGGCGCTCGATGATCACGGTGGAGTTCAAGCTGGGCTGGAACATGGTGGAGGGGGTCTCCGATGTGCGCGATGCCCTGACCCGCGCCAAGAGCAAGCTGCCGGAGGATGCCGACGATCCGCTGGTGACCAAGGATAGCGGCAGCGGTGATGTGGCGGTCTGGCTCAACTTCAGCAGCAGCCAGATGGATCGCACCGCCATGACCGATTACGCCAACCGGGTGCTGGTCGACCCCCTCAGTCTGGTGGACGGGGTGAGCGAAGTGGAGCTCTCCGGCGATCTCACCCAGGTGATGTATGTGCGGCTGCGCCCCGCTGATATGGCGGCGCGCGGCGTGACGGTGGCGGATGTGCAGGATGCCCTCAAGCGCGAGAACATCGAGCTGCCGGGCGGCGAGATCCGCAACAACTCCATGACCATGTCGGTGCAGATTGCCCGGCTCTATCACACGGCTGAAGATTTCCAGCAGTTGCAGGTGCGCACCGCCGCCAACGGCCAGAGCGTCTATCTCTCCGACATCGCCGATGTGGAGGTGGGGGCCAAGAACGAAGACAGCGCCTACCAGCGCAACGGCCGCGAGAGTCTGGGGATAGGCATTGTCGCCCAGTCCACCGCCAACCCGCTGGCGGTAGCGCAGGGGGTGGAGAAGAAGCTGGTGGAGATGCAGCGCTTCCTGCCTGAGGGGGCCAAGCTGGAGGTCGATTACGACTCCACCATCTTTATCAAGCAGGCCATCGACGAGGTATATGAAACCCTGGCCATCTGCGCCGTGCTGGTAGTGGCTGTGCTCTACCTGTTCCTCGGTCAGGGGCGAACCACTCTTATTCCGGCCATCACGGTGCCCGTGTCGCTGATTTCCGCCTTTATCGGCGCCTGGTATCTCGGCTTTTCCATCAACCTCATCACTCTGCTGGCGCTTATTCTCGCCATCGGTCTGGTGGTGGATGACGCCATCGTGGTGGTGGAGAACATTCACCACCATCTGCAGCGGGGTGAACCGCCCCTGCTGGCGGCCTGGCACGGCACCCGCGAGGTGGGCTTTGCGGTCATCGCCACCACCGCGGTGCTGGTGATGGTCTTTATCCCCATCGCCTTTATGGATGGCATGGTGGGCCGGCTCTTTACCGAGTTTGCCATTCTGCTTTCGCTGGCGGTGCTCTGCTCCTCGCTGGTGGCGCTGACTCTCACCCCGGCCATGGGCTCCTGGCTGATGCGCCCGCTCGACAAGCCGAACCGGCTGACGGCGGCCCTCGATCGCGGCCTTGGCTGGGTGGAGGGGCACTATCGCCGCCTGCTGCAGGGATTGCTGCGCCGCTCGCGCTGGATGCCGCTGGCGCTGCTGCTTTGTCTGGCCGGTATCGGCGCCCTCTTTACCCAGCTGCCGAGCAGCCTCACCCCGACCGAGGATCGCGGCGTGGTCTTCGTCTTCGTCAAGGGGGCGGAGGGGACCAGTATCGAGCGGATGAAGCGCAACATGCAGCAGGTGGAGTCCGCCATCATGCCGATGCTGGGCAAGGGGGTGGTCAAGGCGATGAGCTTCAGCACCCCCGCCTTTGGCCGTGGCGGCGATCAGACCGGCATGGTGATCATCCAGCTCACCGACTGGGCCGAGCGCGACATCACCGCCACCCAGTTCTCCCGTTCGCTGGGTGCCAAACTCGCCGGTATTCCCGACGTGATGATCCGCACCTTCCAGCCGGGCTTTCGGGGCGGCTCCACCGCCGCGGTGCAGTTCGTGCTGCAGGGCAACGACTATGCCGAGCTCTACCAGCAGGGGCTGGAGCTGCAAAAAGCGGCGCAGGCGAGCGGCCTGATGATAAGCCCGGATCTCGACTACGCCGAGAAGACCCCGGAGCTGCAAGTGACCGTCTCGCGCGACAGCGCCAGCCAGCTCGGCATTCCGGTCTCCACCGTTGCCAGCACTTTGCAGGCGATGCTGGGCGGGGTGAGCAAGACCACCTATGTGGACAGGGGCGAGGAGTATGACGTCTACCTGCGCGCCAACCAGAAGGAGTTCAACGGCATCTCGGATCTCGGTCGCATCTACCTGAAGGCGGCCAATGGCGAGATGGTGAGCCTCTCGACCCTGGCGACGGTGAAGCAGGTGGCGACCGCCAACCGCCTCAACCACTACCAGCGCCAGAAGGCGGTGACCCTGACCGCCGACGTAGCACCGGATCACACTCTGGGTGAGGCCCTCGACTTCCTCGATGGTTGGGCCAACGAGCATCTGCCGAGCGGCATGACGGTCGATTACGCCGGTGACTCCAAGGATTACCGCTACAATCAGGGGGAGATGGCGATGGTCTTCGGCCTCGCCCTGCTGGTGGTCTATCTGGTGCTGGTGGCCCAGTTCGAGAGCACCCTCACCCCGACCGTGGTGATGATGACGGTGCCGCTCGGCATCTTCGGCGGCCTGCTTGGCCTCTGGCTGACGGGGCAGGAGATGAGCATCTACAGCCAGATCGGGATGATCATGCTGATCGGCATGGTGACCAAGAACGGTATCCTCATCGTCGAGTTCATCAACCAGCTGCGCCAGCGCGGCGAAGGATTCGAGGAGGCGATCATCGCAGGTTCGGTGCGCCGCCTGCGCCCGATCCTGATGACCTCGCTCACCGCCATTATCGGTGCGGTGCCGCTGATGCTCTCCATGGGGGCGGGCTACGAGAGCCGGATGGCGGTGGGTACCGTGGTATTCTTCGGCCTCTCCTTGGCGACTCTGGTTACCCTGCTGGTAGTGCCCGCCACCTACCACCTGATCGCCCGCCACGCCGGCATGACCGGGCAGCGGGATCAGCAGGTGGACGAGGCGCTGGCCGCCAAATTGACCGGCAAAGGGGAGGGGGACGAACAGACCCCGGCTCACTGACGCGCCGCCGTCAGGGTGAGCGTTGCCAACAAGGGCGCCTGCAGGCGCCCTTGCTTTTGGCCCGTTTGCTAGCCAGTGGTTGCCGGAATGGATGGCCAGCCCTTATCCCGTGCGAACTCTGGGGGCAAAAAGCCATCGCCCCCCTTGGCCGCAACCGGTATAATGCGCGACCCGAATTGTTCCAGGTGGTTAAAATGCAGCCGGTTACCAACCTTTTCTCCTATCCCCGCTATTGGGCCGAGTGCTACGGCACGGCGCCCTTCCTGCCCATGTCCCGCAAAGAGATGGACAAGCTGGGTTGGGACAGCTGCGACGTCATTCTGGTGACGGGGGATGCCTATGTGGATCACCCGAGCTTCGGCATGGCGGTCATCGGCCGGATGCTGGAGGCGCAGGGCTTTCGGGTCGGCATCATCGCCCAGCCGGACTGGTCATCGAAGGATGACTTTATGCGTCTGGGCAAACCGAACCTCTTCTTCGGGGTGACCGCGGGCAACATGGACTCCATGATCAACCGCTACACCTCCGACAAAAAGCTGCGCCACGACGACGCCTACACCCCGGGGGATGTGGGCGGCAAGCGGCCGGATCGTGCCACCCTGGTCTATACCCAGCGCTGCAAGGAGGCCTTCAAGGAGGTGCCCGTCGTTATCGGCGGCATCGAGGCTTCCTTACGCCGTATCGCCCACTACGACTACTGGTCCGAGACCATCCGCCGCTCCATTCTGCTCGATGCCAAGGCCGATATCCTCATCTACGGCAACGCCGAGCGGCCGCTGGTGGAGGTGGCTCACCGCATCGCAGCGGGGGAGACCATCGAGACCATGCAGGATATTCGCGGCACCGCCGTTATCCGCAAGGAGCCGCTGCCGGGCTGGAAAGGGGTGGATTCGAGCAAGCTCGACCAGATTGGCCGCATCGATCCCATCCCCAACCCCTATATGGAAGGGGCGCCCTGCGCAGATGACGCCACCGACGCGGCACCCGCCGCGCAGGAGGCCAAACCCGTGCTGGTGCAGCCGGCCAAGCCCAAGCCGTGGGAGCTGACCTACGTGAAGCTGCCCGCCTATGAGCGGGTCAAAGAGGACAAGGTGCTCTACGCCCACGCCTCGCGCATTCTGCACCACGAGACCAACCCCGGCTGTGCCCGCGCCCTGGCGCAGGCTCACGGCGATCGCATCGTCTGGGTCAACCCGCCCGCCTTCCCGCTCGAAACCGAGGAGATGGACGGCGTCTTCGGCCTGCCCTACCAGCGGGTGCCGCACCCCGCCTATGGCAAGGAGAAGATCCCGGCCTTCGACATGATCAAGACCTCGGTCAACATCATGCGCGGCTGCTTTGGCGGCTGCTCCTTCTGCTCCATCACCGAGCACGAAGGGCGCATCATCCAGAGCCGCTCGGAAGAGTCGATCCTGAAAGAAATCGAAGATATCCGCGACAAGGTGCCGGGCTTTACCGGCGTCATCTCGGATCTCGGCGGCCCCACCGCCAACATGTACAAGCTGCGCTGCAAGAGCCCCAAAGCCGAGCAGACCTGCCGTCGCGCCTCCTGTGTCTGGCCCACCATCTGCCCGCATATGGACACCGACCACAGCCCGACCATCAACCTCTATCGCAAGGCACGCGATCTCAAGGGGATCAAGAAGATCCTCATCGCCTCCGGCGTGCGTTACGACATCGCGGTCGAAGATCCCCGCTATATCAAGGAGCTGGCCAAGTACCACGTCGGCGGCTACCTCAAGATCGCGCCGGAACACACCGAGGAGGGGCCCCTCTCCAAGATGATGAAGCCGGGCATGGGCAGCTACTACCAGTTCAAGGAGCTGTTCGACAAATACTCCAAAGAGGCGGGCAAGCAGCAGTACCTGATCCCCTACTTCATCTCCGCCCACCCGGGCACTACCGATGAAGACATGGTCAATCTGGCGCTCTGGGTCAAAGAGAACCGCTTCAAGCTCGATCAGGTGCAGAACTTCTACCCGTCGCCGCTCGCCAACGCCACCACCATGTATTACACGGAGAAAAACCCGTTAAACAAGGTGAGCCGCGAAGGGGGCGATGTCTTTGTCGCCAAGGGCGAGCGTCGTCGTCGCCTGCACAAGGCGCTGCTGCGCTACCACGACCCCGCAGGCTGGCCGATGATCCGCGAAGCCCTGCTCGCCATGGGCAAGGGCCACCTGATTGGCAGTGGCCCCGGCTGTCTGGTGCCTGCGGAAGGACGCAACGAGCGCGCCGCCAGCGGCAAGGGGATGAAACCGGCCCTGACTCGCCACAGCAACATTGCCCATCAGCGTGGTAATGGCGCAGGCAACAAGGGGGCGGGCCAGAGCAACGGCCAGCACGCTAGCGGCAACGCCAACAAGAGCGGCAATGGCAAGCCGCTGGGCTCCGAGCTCAAGCTGGGGAACGGCAAGCCCGCCGGACAAGGCGCAGGTCATAGTGCTGGTAAGAGTGCAGGTAAGGGCAAACCGGCTGGCAAACCCGCCCATAAGGGCAAGGCGCCGACCCGTGCCGGCTCTGCCAAACCCGCCACTCAGGGCGGCAAGCCTGCAGCGAAAGGAAATGGTGCCAAGCGACCGGCACGGTGATATTCCTGATTGGGATATTGTTGGAAATAAAAAGGCGACCGGATGGTCGCCTTTTTATATTTTAAATACAGCAATATAACTAATTTATCACCTGTGATAGGTTATAACGCCAGATACTTCTTAATCTCAAATTGTACTAAATCATCTTGTTTATTAAGATATTTCATAAAAGAATCGTTAACAAAAACATGCCCAAAAGAATCGATTTCTATATTATTGATTTGCCCATCCAACTCAAACTTTCTTATTATCGCCCCGCTTAATCCCAACCTTGTTAAATTAGTACTAGCCTTCCTAACTGTACCATAAATAAACATGTTATATTCATCTTCGGATACAACGCCAAACTCTTTTAATATGGCTACATACTCATTTAGTTTATATGAAAGAAAGTCACTTTCCATTTTTATTTTAACCAGAGCTAAATTCACCAATTCCTTTTTATTTTTTGTCGATAAATCTATATAAGTCCTTGTGCCGCTAGAGTTGCCATCCTTGTTAACTTCACCATATGAACGCCCAATATAAAATAAATTATTGCCTGTATCGGTTGCATTTTTATAAAAATATCTGACGGTCGAGTTAATATGTTCTTTGAGGGTTAACATGTGAATGTTTTTGACGAACGAACGGTAATAATTTTGGGCTTTTTCATTTTTTAGACGAGAAAATGATTGATCAAGGATTTTATTTTCAAATCCAGATATGAAAATGTGATATATCTTCTCTATTGTATCCATATCAACAAAGTTAGGATGTGCTTTAATACTCTTAACATTATTAGTTATTTCATCAAATGCATCATCTGGATCAATATATGTTAAATGCAATCCTGACTCAAAAAAGAGAATTTTTAATCTCTCTAGTTCTGAGCTTGGTAGCTCAGTTAAAAACTTTTCCCTTTCAATGATAGACAAGGCTTTTTCTTTTGCATTTCTAGCTGCATCGATGGCATCTAAATTAGTTGATGTATCAATTATGTTTTCAAATTTCGTAATGTCAAAATTTAGTAATGTTGGGTTTTTAACTTCATCATCATTAGTACGCCCTGCCTTTAACTCCTTAATTTTATTGCTCATGTTGCTATTTTTTCTATTGAACTCCTCCGTGTTAATAAAGTGTATGGAGGGCTTTAATTTAGAAAGGTTAGGGGCGTCACCACTAAATACCTCATTAAGTCTGTTTACTCTACCAATCAGATTGGTGAGCTCTTTTGCACCCAGGGAGTGTGTATTTAAAATGTATAAATTGTCTATGGGTAAATTCACGCCTTCAAGAATTACTGAGTTTGCAACTATAAAGTTCAGCTCGTTTATAGTGCGGAATTTAAACTCCAAATACTCTTTTATCAGGTCAGGTAGTTTCCCATGAATATACAGCATTCCTCTTTTCACTAACTCAACGCAGTAAAAGTCTTCATGTACATTTTGCGATATAACTTGGGCCAATTCTTCTAGTTCTTTAGTGATTGAAAGTGTCAGGGTGTTTGCTAAAAGCCCTGCAAACTCTTCAACCTTTTTAGGCGCTCTTAGATAAATGAAATTTTTATTTTTTGCATTAGAAAAAATATAAGGGAAGACAGCGGTTTTCTCTTGTTGTTCAAAAAATTCATTAAGGAAGCGATTGTATCTATATACAGAGCCATCCAATCTAAATTCACTAATATCAGGTTCTTTAATATTAAATTGAATTTTTCTTGTTTCTATCCTTTGCTGCTCTTCAAATTTCAAGTTATTACTATCATTTATCAATGGCGAGAAATAATAGAGGTGAGAGTCTGGTTTTCTCATTCTAACTCTACGAATTAATCGACTTAATAGAATACTCCTAGATGATGACTCAAAGAGATTATGAGCCTCATCAATTAATAGAACATCAACCTGCATATTATTTTGACTTTTTAATAGTCGTAGCGCTCGTTCTTGAGTAAATACAGCTATGAAACTATCTTCGCCATCATACATTTCATCATGGAAAATTACTTTTCTATTTGTAAAGAAAGAGCTTATCAATTTGTAGGTTTGAGTGAGTAGTGACTTAGTTGGAACGATAATGAATATTTTTCCTGATGTTATATTTTTTATGAGTTCCACTATCATTGCACTTTTACCAAATGATGTCGGTGCTATATAGCAATTATCATTTGCACTACTTTCAATTAATTGATTTCTATATTTGTTTTGCTCTAGTGTCTCTGTTATATCATTGTATTTGAATTTTTTCAGTCCATTGGCTACAAGTTCATTAGAAAAGCTATTTTCAATAAGGTCATTATCTATAATGAACTTAGAGATAGGATAAAATCCCAGGTTAGTACTTAGATCAAATAACGGAGTGTAATTATTACTTTGTAATGAGTATGATAGGATTAAGAAGTATCCAAACTCCAAGAAATAAGCCCTCCTTCTATCTCTTTCAAACTCTTTAATTAGAAGAATGGCAACTGATAATGCATATGTGCTCTCCTTCTCATTTAAGTTAATGTTTTTAGCTATTTTTTCATTTATTTCATAAAAACGTGAATCTTTACTTAACCAAGTTAACGTATCTGAATTGCTCACGATTCACCTCTAAGATATAGCAGGAATGAATTATAACTTGCCTTTGTTATACAGATAGCTTTCGTTGACTTAGCTGTTAATGATTCAAAAAAAGCATCATCAGTTCTTAATATTTGATGAGAGAAATTAGAATCCCAACCGTTCATCAAAAATATACTTGAGCATGGGATGATATTAAACTTGTCTACTTTTCCAAACTCACCGTTGTCAAAAAGATCTGATAGTTCTTTAATTTTTTTTCTAATCGTTTTGCTAGTGCCAACATCCGCGTGGCATGCATGGTTATAAGCGTTTCTCCATGGGTTATTTTTACTTTTTCTACTATCTCCAGCTATTACAGATGATATGTCACTGTATGCTTCTTTTATTTTATTCTTGTGGCTAATGCCATCTGTAGAGGCCAATCCCGATTTACTTTCAACTAGATATTCTTCTGTTTCACTGGAAAAGAAACCATCAAACCCTTTTTTTATTGATCCTTCCTCAAGATTGAAAAATAGAAACTCTTGCTTTAATTTCATTTGCCTTAAATATAAATGAACAAAAAACTCTGCAACAGCTCCTATTTTAGTTCGCTCATCCTTGGTCTCGAGGAATTTGAGAAAATTAGACTTAACCAAATCCAGATCGGAGTCACTATCTCCCTCACATATTTGGACTAACTGGTCATCTATTTGTTTAGTGATTTCTGGTGTTAAATTAATGAAATCTAATACATGTAATTCAACATTGTTAGAAAACCTTTTAATTTCAGGAATAATCAAAATTAAATCCTTACTTAATAAGCCCACAAATTAAGAAATCTGGGACACCCACCCTTCTTATCAAGGTGCTGTGCAGCCAAATTGCAGGCTACCGCCCATGGATTACAGCTTCCAATATGCTCCCTTGACCTGCGCTGGCAGCAACCCATCGCAGTTCAACAGGTTCTGAATGGCCATGGTAAGCCAAACGAAACTGCCGAGGCGAGCCTTAAAGTGATGTAACTATCAGAAACGTCTCGTTTTTTGACCTCTATCAAACTCTTCTTGCTCTGCGACCTTGTCGCCAACCGGACAGTGATCGGGCGCTGGCTGCTGGTCACCCTGCGGCTATGGCCGGGTGCTGGAACCCCTCAAATTGTTTTACTGGTGCAACGCATAAGCGAGCAGCTGTTGCGCAGGCGGAACAATCAAGGGCGGTGTGGGCAGGGCCACAGTGGCGGGGAGGGACAAAGCAGCCCCGCCGATCTGAACCATGGCATGGCCGACAGGCAGCAAACGGGCGGTTTACTCGATACGCACGACATCGGGATGGGCGGCGCTGGCGGCTTCATGATAGATATCGTCAAGCCAGCGCGGGATCTCATCCTCGGTCAGAAAGTCGGGAATAATCACATCGCGGATGCGCGAGTATTTGCGCTCGGGCAGGCTGACGTTAAACAGCAGCCACTGCTCCCCCTCCCGTTTTACGCCGACCAGTCGGCCAAAGACGCTGAATATCATCATGCAATGTTCCTTCTCGTGCTGTTGCCTTGCCGCCCGCTGTTATCCCGTTTTAATACGAAATCCGGGACACCTGCCTGTGTGAGCAAGGCATAACGCTACCGCCACCATGGATTCCTGCTTCCGAGATACCTGCTTCCAAGATGCCTGCTTCCAATATGCTCCCTTGATCCACGAGGGCCGCAACTCATCGCAGCCGAACAGGTTCTGAGCGGCCATGGTAAGCCAAACGACACTGTCGAGGTGAGCCTTAACCTGATGTAACCATCAGAAACAACGCGTTTTATGACCGCTATCAAACTCTTCATTCTCTGCGGCCTTGCTGCCAACCGGACAGTGATCGGGCGCTGGCTGCTGGTCATCCTGCGGCTATGGCCGGGTGCTAGAACCCCTCAAATTGTTTTACTGGTGCAACGCATAAGCGAGCAGCTGTTGCGCAGGCGGAACAATCAAGGGGCGATGCTAGTCGGTCAACAGGGGCGGGGAGGGAAAAACAGGTGGCCCGCTAGAGATAAAACCCCCGGCTGGCGCGCTTTACATCAGGTGGTGCCATTTGGTGCAGGAAGTGGTCGATTTAACGGCAGTGGGTGACTAGACTAGCTTGGTCTTCTTATGAGACCTATTAAGCCTGTTTACTGTTAACCATAACCGGAAGGATCCGACATGAAAGCGATGACTGCAGCCCTTTTGCTCCCCCTGATTCCCCTTGCCGTTCAGGCGGGGGTGCCCGTGTGGATCACCATTGGGGCCGATAGCGGGGTTGAACTCAAGCAGGTCAATGCCAAGCTCTCTCCCCTGTTCAGTGCCAGCGGGGCGCCCGTCCAGCTGGCCCAGATTGAGGCAAGCGAGCTTGGCTCCCTCTCGCACCTGATGCACGAGGGGCACCAGCGCTGCGGCGGCTATGTGGTGCACACGACCCTGGCCGATGCGCTGCAGAGCATGGCCCAGCCCCTTAGCCAAAACCTGTTCAGCGCCCCGCCGTTGACCCAGGGGGCCAGTGTCAACCGGCTGCTGCCCCATCTGGATCAAGGCAATATCGCCAGCACCATCAGCAAGCTGTCCGGCTGGCGCAACCGCTACTACACCACCCCCACCGGCACGCAATCTGCCGACTGGGTGGCCAGCCAGTGGCAGAGCCTCGGTAGCACCCTGCCATGGGCCAGCGTCAGCCGGGTCAAACATAGCGGCTACCCGCAACAATCGGTGGTGCTGACCCTCAAGGGGAGCCGCTATCCGGACGAGGTGGTGGTGCTCGGCGGCCATCTTGATTCCACCGCAGGCTCGGCCCCCAACAGCAAGACGCTGGCCCCCGGCGCCGATGATGACGCCTCCGGCATCGCTACCCTGACCGAGGTGCTGCGGGTCATCGCCGAGCAGGGCCGCCAGCCGGAGCGCACCCTGCAATTTATCGGCTATGCGGCGGAGGAGGTGGGCTTGCGGGGCTCCAAGGATATCGCCAGCCGCTACAAGGCGGCCAACACCAGGGTATTGGCCGCGCTCCAGCTGGACATGACCAACTACAAGGGCTCGGCGAACGACATCGTCTTTATGACCGACTACACCGACAAGGGGTTGACCGGCTACCTCACCCAGCTGATCGATGCCTACCTGCCGCAAGTCAGCTATGGCTATGACAGCTGTGGTTATGGTTGCTCGGATCACGCCTCCTGGCACAATCAGGGCTACCCCGCCGCCATGCCGTTCGAGTCACGCTTTAGCGAATACAACCCCAGGATCCACACGGCGCAGGATACGTTGCAAAACTCGGATCCCTCGGCTGGCCACGCTCTCAAGTTTGCCCAGCTGGCGACCAGCTTTGCCGTTGAAATGGGCAAGATCAACTGAGTCACAGGCCGCTGCACAAGCCCAAAGGAAGGAAGTCTCGACTTCCTTCCTTTTTTCTATCTTCTGTGCGGCTTTGCCCCCGCCATACAAAAAGCCCCGAGAGCAGGGCGCTTTGGGGGAAGAGGAAACACCCTGCAAGGTCGTTATCCCGAGTTTCAGGTAACGCTTGTTCAATACCACGCCAGCAGTGCATCGAAGATGCGGGTATGGCGCACTTGCAGGTTGTCCCCCTTGAGCGCAATGGTGGCGCTATAGAGCTGGGCACCGGGCTCGTCATAAGAGTGCACCAGATAGTTTTTATGGCGACAGGCTTCATAGAGGGAGAGGCTTTTTCTCGCGCAGTGGCCGAGAAACAGCACGGCGCCAAGGCCGATCATCAGGCCGCATATATCCAGCAGATTGATATCCAGCATATTGACGGCGGGCAGGGCAAACTGAGCCTCGGCTTGCAGGGCGAGTTCATAGAGCGACACGGCAAACATGGCGCCACAGAGCAGCAGTTTGATACGGGCGAGGCGGGTGAGCTTGGCCTGCATTATTTCCGGCGAGACAAAATAGAGGTTCTCCAGATGTCGTCTCTGCTCCGTAATAAGGATCCCGCGCACATTGACATCCACCTCGACCAGGGTCGATTCGCGATAGACCAGCCCCTCTTTTTCCCAGTCGTTGGCCAGCATGGCAACCAGCACCGGATAGAGCACCACTGCGAGGCCGCAATATATCGGCAGCGCATTGTATCCGCTGGATATCAGCCCAACTGACAAAATAGCGAATATATAGGGCGACAGGGCCCTGACTGCAATTGATGCTTTCATCGTTATATATCCATAAATAACGCGTTTTATAGGCGCCGATAGCGCACAAGCCACCATGGCCGCCGCCAATAAACGGCAGCAGCCAAACAGGGGTTCGATCAGCGGTAATCCATTCCGGCAAATAGCCTGCAACAGCCCTTTGCATGGCAACAGGGACAAGAGCGCCATGGTAAGCCAAACGAAGCCATCATGACTGTGAGCTGGACGCCATAAACCGGCGGCTGTGGTGGCTGCCGGTGCCGGGATCAGCGGTTGCGCCGCTCCGGCTCGTTGCGATGCAAAAAGGTGGTCAGGGTATCGCGCGGCGGCGTGATGCCACACTGCACCAGAATCCGCCCGATGGCGCCCCTGTGATAGCCGCCATGAGTGACCAGATGGAGCAGCATTTCGTCGCGGCTCATCTGCCCCTGGTCACCATCGACAAAGCGAAACGAGAGTGGGGTTGCTCCCTCTTGCGGGCTCAGTGCCCCAACGTAATCCACCAGCCAGTTATCCAGCTCGGTGACTGCGCCGTGCAGGGCGGTCAGGGTCGGTGTCTCCGGGGTATTGGTGGCGGTAAAGCCGTGGCGTTCCCCCAGCAGATTGGCCTTGAAGATGGCATCGACCACATGGATATGGTTGAAGATCCTGAGGCAGGTGTGGTGGGCCTCGCCATATTGCTGCGCATCGAGCGTGGCGATGGCATCCAGCAGCTCGCCATCGGCCCAGCGTTTGCAGTGAAAGAGGGATTGCAGTGTCTTGTTGCTCATCGCGTCCTTGCCCTTGTCGCTTAGTGAAGTGCGGCATGTTAGCCAAAATGGGCTCAATACGAAACCCATTCTATTGCAGCTTTAGCCCCCGCCATGCAAAAGCCCCGAGAGCTGGCGCTTTCGGGGAAGAGGAAAAACATCGACAAAGAATTACCAAGGCATTGGGGTCATACCTGAACCGGATCAGGCATCGACATAGAGCACCTGACCGCTAATAAAGCCATCGACGGAGCGCTCAAACGCCTTGCCGACCAGAGCGCCCGGCACCGGCTGGAAGCCCGGCATCATCTCGCCATATACGTCCCACGCCTCTTCCAGTACGGTCGGGTTGACCACATTGATGCGAATGCCGCGGGGCAGCTCGTGGGCCACGCACTGGACAAAGGTATCGATGGCGCCGCTGGTGGTGGCATCGGCAATGGCCAGCGGGATCGGCTTGATATTGAGGATGCCGGAGATCAGGGTGAAGGAGCCCCCCTGATTGATGTAGTTGAGGCCGATATTGACCAGATTGATCTGCCCCATCAGCTTGCTCTGGATGGTGGTTTGCCACTGCTCGTCGCTCATCTCGCCAAAGGGGGCGTATTCGCAATAGCCGGCGGTATTGACCACTGCATCGAAGGAACCCACGTTTTGGTAGAGCCGCTCGATGGACTCTCTGCTGGTGATATCCACCTGAAAATCACACCCTTCGCCGGAGCGGCTGGCGGTAATGACCTTGTGCTTGCCCAGACCGCTGAGGGCGGCTTGCCCCATTTTCCCCTGAGCACCAATCAGAATGACAGTTTTCATCGTTAACCTCGCTTTGCTGGAAGAGCTGCAAGGTTAGAGAGCCAATGATACAATGTAAATCATGGGTGATTTGTATGTGATACAACTGAAATTGGTGAGGTAAGGGTGGAGAAGATCGATATCAGGCAGATGCGGTTACTCGTGCTGCTGGTGAGATACAAGAGTGTGTCGCGGGTGGCCGAGCTGCTGGAGATCTCCCAGCAGGGGGTGAGCAGCCATCTGAAAAAGCTGCGCGATCTCTTTCCCGCCGAGCTGTTTATCCGCCAGAGCGCCGGGTTGCAGCCGACCGATTACGCCTGCGAGCTGGCCGCCAGGTTCGAGCAGATCCTGGCCGATATCGACGGGGTCTTTGTGGCAACCCCCTTCGATCCCGCCAGCAGCGAGCGCACCTTCAGGGTGATGGCCAACGAATATGCCCAGCTCGCCATTATCCCAAGGCTGGCGAGCGCCCTGCGCAGTCAGGCGCCCTCCATCCGGCTCGATGTGGTGGACTTTCAGGCCGAACTGCATCTGGAGGGGCTGGCCAGCGGCGAGGTCGATCTGGTGATTGGTTTTGATGCCTATCTCGACCCGGGGTTGCTGCGCGCCACCCTGCGCCGGGATCACTACTGCTGCGTGCTGCGCCGCGACTCCCGATATCTTCCGGACAAGGCTCCGCAGGATATGGCGGCCATCCCCTTTGTGCAGTTCGCCAACAGCGTCGGCAATTTCGAAGGGCAGATGAGCCCGCAGCAGGTTGCCAGTGCGGCGGTGGCGACGCTCCCCTGTTACACCTCGCTGCAAGCCTTTATGTCGGTCAATGATGTGGCGGCCTGCATTCCGTCGGCCATCGCCGCCCTCGGCGATTTTCGCACCGTGGAGCTGGCCGGGGCGCCGCAGCAGTTCGAGGTGGTGGTCGGCAGACACCGCAAAAGTCAGGGCAATCTCGCCATCGAGTGGCTGGCCGAGGTGATCAAGGCCGCCACCCCGCTCGCTTCCGCCTGAGCGCACCACAAGCGTTCGGGCCGGTGAGGCCGGTTGAGGGAAAGTCATTGTCCGGCCATCACCAGCCGTCCTGTTCAGCCCCGTCCCACCATTTCTCCAGTTCGGCCAATCCCTTGTGACCCAGTCGGACGATCGCTGTTCGTCCCTGCCTGCCAACCGCCGCTGCCAGTCCAACCCTGATTTTTGCGCAGGTGAAACACGAATCCCTTGAAGCGTTACATAGGTGAAACGATTGGTTCTTGGCATGGGTAAACCCAAGGGGGAGGGGCGCAGCAAACCATCCCCCCGATCACCGGATAACAGCGGCCAAAAGAGGCAAGGGGAGTCGGCCCCAAGGCCAGCAAGGATGGGGGCTTGCGCCGATGGGATGGTTGGCGGAAAAGGGCGGCAAGGTGCGTCCAGCGCGGGCTGGATAACCCCATGAAATATCTGGTTACACTCTTCCCGCCCTATTGATTGAATAGTGATTGAATATCGACGGGCGGGGTGTGAAGATGCGCGCCACTCGCCTTGGCGAGACCTATATAACAAGCGACGGCGGTGAGGCTGGCGGCAGATGCTCCGGCCCCCACCGCGGCGAAAACCCGGGCCGGGATGGCCTCATTTTGTGAGTTCAGGTTCCATGAAAAAACTGTTTCTGTTATTGCCCGCTCTGCTGCTGACGGCCTGTGCCGGCAGCATGACCTCTGTTGACAAGACCAGCCCGGAAGGGCGCAAAGTGGTTATTGGTCAGTTCCCGCCCAAGCCGGAGAACAACTGCACCCTCAAGCACAACGAAGAGATGCCGATGAACCTGCTGGAGCGCTACAGCAGCGCCGGCATGCTCAACTCCTACATGAACAACAGTCAGGAGAGTCTCAAGGTCGCCGATGCCAAGCAGGCCAACTACGTTCACATCTATCTGCCGGCGCAGAAGATGTTGTTCGGGGTGATCGATCTCAACTACAACGACAAGCCGCGCATCACCTACTACGACTGCCAGTCCCTCAAAGGGCTGTCACGGGGCTGATGCCCGCAGGCCGCCATTGGTTGGCCGGAGAGGCAAGGGATGAATCGACAGGGGCGACCAGCGGGTCGCCCCTGCTGTTTTTGGTGCCGCCGATGGAGGCGGCCCGAGGGGAGTGTTACCCTGTCCGCCAGTTTGCATTGCCGGGTTGCCGCAAGAGTCGTTGCCGCAGCCCTTCACACGCTTGCCAGATAAAACAAGGAGTTGTCATGCGCATTGCCATGATTGGTCTGGGGGATATCGCCCAAAAAGCCTATCTGCCGCTGCTTGCCAGCGATGGGCGGGTCACCCCGCTGCTCTGCACCCGCAATCCAGCGGTGCTGGAGCTGCTGGCCCGCCAGTATCGGGTCGCCGAGTGCTTTACCGATGTGGCGGCCATGCTGGCCAGCCGCCCCGACGCCGTGATGATCCACGCCGCCACCGCCGTGCACCGCGAGCTGGCCGAGCAGTGCCTGCGGGCAGGGATCCCTACCTTTGTCGACAAGCCCCTGTGCGACAATCTGGCCGAGGCAGAAGCGCTGGCCAATCTCGCCGTGGCGCAAGATTGTGCCCTCTTTACCGGCTTTAACCGCCGCTATCTGCCCGCCATGGCCGAGGCACGGGCCCAGCCGCTCACCGAGCTTAACTGGCAAAAGCACCGCTTTGCCCTACCGGGCAAGGCGCGGGATTTTA
Organism: Aeromonas jandaei; assembly: GCF_037890695.1. Classification (NCBI taxonomy): domain Bacteria; kingdom Pseudomonadati; phylum Pseudomonadota; class Gammaproteobacteria; order Aeromonadales; family Aeromonadaceae; genus Aeromonas; species Aeromonas jandaei. Next base: position 2,137,155 of record NZ_CP149571.1, read on the forward strand.
TGTTCGACGACTTTATCCATGTGCTCGACAGCCTCTGCTTCTATGGCGGCGTGCCGGACGGCGACTTTCATGCTGTATTGCGCCCCGATGCGCAGGACAAGAGTTTGCTGGCCGTGGTAAGCGTCAGCTGGCAGAGCGGCGATCGCGCCATCAGCGGCAGCATGAACCGCAGCGCGGGGATCACCGAGGAGCGCATCGATGCCTACGGCGACAACCTCTCCCTGCACCTTGAGAACTGCACCCGCGGCAGCATCGCCCGCGACAAGGCAGCGCAGATGCTGGCCCCCAACGACTGGCAGCCGGTGCTGACCCAGCGCGGCTTTGCCGCCATGCTGGAGCACTGGTATCAGCAGATTGCAATCGGCAAGGCCGATAGCGAGCTGATCGCCTCCTACCTGCACGGTCACCGGTTGGCGGAGCAGTTGGTGGAGCTTGCGGTTTAACGAATAGAGGTGGAAAAATGACAACTACCATGCTGAGTGATATGACATCCTTGGTAGTTTTATTGCACTGGCAAGAATCATATTCCATATCGGACAGGATACTTGGTTCTTTGTTACACTCAAATTCATCTCAAGGTGAATAAAAGTTATTATTTGAGGCGGTGTTATGGGATGGGATATTACTTATCACCCAATCAGTAAAGAAGAAGTTCATTTAATTTATTTTAAAGGTCTGCAAGATCTTGAGCATTACAAGACCATTGCTTCGCAATTTGGAGTGGATGATTTTTACACTGAACAATTAAAGTCAAGATTCGCAGAAGCGAGAACTATCGAAAAAGATTTACCTTTTAACAAAGGTCATGCCTTTTATATAGCAATTATTTCTGGGTTTTTACGCAAACATCATTACCTCAGAGGCGCTGCATTTTCATTTTTAGCTGATGATAAATTAATGTCACGCTATGTTAGTGACTGGAAACAATTAGTGCCAGAAGATTTTAAAAACTGCGTATTTGATAATCGCCTGACAGAAAATTACTGTGGAGGTGTTTTCTTGTCCAACGAGGCACTGAAAGCATTACGCAGTGATTACAGTTGTAACTCTGCAGTTCGTGACAAACTGGACGATGTTTTTTCTCATGGTCGTCTGGATATATTTTGGCGTGCAGTTGATGACGCTATAGAAAATGACTTGGCACTGGTTGAGGCGACAGAAATAGTTGAGCCGAATCCACTAGATTTGAACTCAACTCGCAGTTTGACAAATTTATTTAATTGTTATCCTGATGGAGCCTTGCTGTATGCAGAGGCGAGCCTTGAACAACTTGCTCAGATAGAAAGTATGACTGAGCCAGTAACACAAGAAAAAAAGAAGGGATTCTTTGCAAGGTTGTTTGGTAGATAAATGGCTTTTTGTTGCCAACAACGAATGGAATGGGCGGTGATTTTGCACCGCCCGCTTTATGGGGTCAGATGCACTTCACCGGTTTGGGCAGGCCGCCAATCTTGGTCGCCTGCTTGGCTGGGCCTTCCGGGAACAGCTTGTAGAGGTAGCGGCTGTTGCCCTTTTCGGGGCCGTACTGCTTCTCCATCGCTTTGACCAGCGCGCGGATGGCGGGGGAGGTGTTGAACTCCAGATAGAAGGCGCGCACAAAGCGCACCACTTCCCAGTGCGGCTCCTCAAGCGTGATCCCCTCCTGCGCGGCCAGCACCAGCGCCAGCTCCTCGCTCCAGTCGCTGCTGTTGAGCAGGTAGCCCTTGGCATCGGTCTCGATGAGTTGGCCGTTGAATTCCAGCTGATGTTTTTCGGACGCAGACATGAGGGCTCCTCGCTAATGGGGCTATCAGGATTGGGCGGGCATGGTAGCGCCTTGATCCCCGGTGAGCAACCGGCTCTCGTTGGCCAGATGCAGCAGCTGATCCGCCAGCTCGCTGATCAGGTTGAGCTGCTGGGTCAGCATCAGCTGCTCCTCGCTGCTATCCGGGCTGATCACCGGGCACTGACCACCGATGGAGCTGGAGGGGTTGCCCGCCAGATGACCGGCGGCCTGCTCCAGGGTGTGGCAGATGTGGTGGCGCACCTCATCCAGCCCGCTGATGGCCTCCAGTTTGTCGCGATGGGCCCCCAGTGCCGAGATGTAGGAGAGCAGGGCGTGGTTGCGCCAGGTGAGGGTAAAGCAGAGATCGAGGAAGCGGCGGCGCTTTTGCGGCTCCACCAGCATGCTCTGCCAGGCGGTGGCCAGTTCGCTGTCCGCCAGATGGGCGCTCTTGCGCGCCACCCGATAGTCGATGGACTCGTCCCGCTGCTGCTTGAGGCTCGCCAGTACCGCCGAGAGGTAGCGGGCGTTGGCCGAGAGCGAGTTGGCGATAAGCGTCGGCAGCCGCTTGTACTGCCAGTCCGGCCAGAGCCAGGCCACCAGCCCGTAGGAGATCAGGCAGCCGAGCAGGGTATCGAGCAGCCGTGGCCCCAGAATGGCAAAGCCGATGCCATCGAGCAGGTTGAACGCCATCAGCACGTAGAGGGTGATAAAGCAGACCGCGGCGCTGTAGTTGTTGCGCACCTGGGTGAAAAACAGGAAGGCGGCCAGCCCCATCACCACCAGCTGGACGTGCAGCTCGGGGAAGAGCCAGAGCACCGGAATGCCCACCAGAATCCCTGCGAAGGTGCCGAGCATCCGCTGCACCAGTCGGCGGCGGGTGGCGCTGTAGCTGGGCTGGCAGACAAACAGCACGGTCAGCAAAATCCAGTAGCCCTTCTCCAGGTCAAAGGCTTGCAGTATGCCGTAGCCGATCACCAGACCAAGCGACAAACGCAGCGCGTGGCGAAACACCATGGAGTGCAAGGTGAGGTGCTGCTTGAGCTGGGTCAGCAGCGGCAGGCGGGGCGGCCGCGCCAGCGCGGGCAACTCCTGTTCCGGCTGCTCGGGGTTTTGCAGCACTTCGGCGCTGCCGAGCAGCTGGTTGATGCTGGCCAGATTGCGGCGCAGGAACTTCATCGGCGTCAGCAGGGTTTTCGGGTAGTGCTGCTTGAGATTGGTGAACTCCAGCTGATCGCCGAGGGCCTCCAGCGTCCAGTGAATGCGCTTGTTATGGGCATAGGGCTTGTGCACCAGAATGGCGTAACCGAGCCGCTGGCACGCCTCGGAGAGTTGCAGAAACACCTCCTGAAATCCTTCCAGTACGATGCCCTGCTTGAGCTCCGCCTCCAGCCGGCTGTAGGGGTAGTGGCTGGAGGTGGCACGCTCGTGAATTTCCAGCGCCAGCAGGTAGAGGCGCAGCAGGCTGGCCAGCTCGGGGCTGGCCGGATGGCGGCGGCTCAGGCGGGCGTTGAGGGCCGACTTGGTGAGAGTCAGTGCGCTCACCAGATTGATGTTGAGCTGGGCCAGATTGTGGCGAATGGCCTGGGCGCCGTGCTCGTCCGCCGGGAAGAAGCGGGACTTTTCCAGCAGGTAGCGGCCAAGGGCGAAGTAGCTCTGGGCCAGCTGCTCGTGCAGGGTCTTGTAGGGCAGCAGCCAGAGCCAGATGAAAGAGACCAGTCCGTACCAGAGGGCGCCGGCACCGAGGGCCAGCGGCTGGTAGAAGAGATCCGGCGCCTTGGCGGCCCCCAGCATGGTGTAGATGGCGATGAGCAGTGAGCCGAAGCTGATGGTGGCGTAGCGGGCGCCGAGCGCCCCCACCATCACGAAGATAAAGGTGGAGCTGGCGAGCCCAATGGCAAACAGCCAGGGGGTGGGGTAGAGATACTGCACACAGAGGGACGCGAATATGAAGCAGATGAGCGTCATGGCGAGGTTTTTGAGCCGTCCCCACAGGCTGTCGTCGGTTTCGGCGATGGCGCCCGCCACTACCCCGAGAGAGAGCAGCACGGTGAGCTGGATATTGCCGGTGGCCAAAGTGAAGGCGAGCAGACCGAGAATGGCCAGCAGCACCTTGAGGGCGAAGTAGATGTGACTATCGGTCAGCAGTCGGCGCAGCAGGCCAGAGAGATCCATCGGCATGAAACAGGAACAACCCTTGAACGAAACGAGGGCAGGATGTTACCCCGCCAAAGGAGAAACGGCCCTGATTTGGATCAGGGCCGCTTCGCATCATATCCTTGATTTGCAACTTATCCTGACAGAAACAGGAGCCAATAAAAACCCCGCCGAAGCGGGGTTTTTGATTAGTTGCGGTTGCCGCCAAGCAGGCTCAGCAGGCTCAGGAAAATGTTGTAGATGGAGACATACAGGGTGACGGTGGCAGAGATGTAGTTGGTCTCGCCGCCGCGCACGATCTGCTGGGTAGTCAGCAGGATGGCCCCGGAGGAGAAGAGCATGAACATGGCGGACAGAGCCAGGCTCAGGGCGCTCATCTGCAGGAAGATGTTGGCAATCATGGCCACCAGCAGTACCCAGAAACCGACGAACAGCATACCGCCGATGAAAGAGAGGTCACGCTTGGTGGTCAGGGCATAAGCCGACAGACCGAAGAAGGTGAGCGCGGTGCCACCAAGGGCAGTCATCACGATCTCGCCACCACCATTGTTCATGTACATGTTGATGATGGGGCCCAGGCTATAGCCCAGCAGACCGGTCAGGGCGAAGGTGAATACCAGGCCCATGCTGTTGTTGCGGTTCTTCTCGGTCAGGAACATCAGACCGTATACGCCGATGAGGAAGATGGCCCAGTGCAGCGGCGGCATGTTCATCACGGTCGCGATGCCCGCCACCACGGCAGAGAAGCCGAGGGTGAGGGAGAGCAGCATATAGGTATTACGCAGCACCTTGTTGGTATCGCGTGCGGCACTCTGGGTGCCGGTGTAGATAGAACGGGTATCCATCTTGGGTGTCCTCTTGGTGTCCTGTTGAGGCGGCGAGCGGCCGTCTCGTCATCACTTAAAGCCTAAGCATTCTATGAAGAACAAATAGGGATGACGAGGAACAATTTCAAGCCACCTGCCATTTTGCTCCCGCACACTATCCCACAGGAAATATGTATTGCATATGAACAAGCGCTTGACGTAGTATGCTCGCCGTTCGGAGGGGTGGCAGAGCGGCTGAATGCACCGGTCTTGAAAACCGGCGATGGGCGACCATCCGTGGGTTCAAATCCCACCTCCTCCGCCATATTCAAAGAGAAAGCCCAAGCGGTCACCCGCTTGGGCTTTTTTGTATCTGCGGTTTCTGACCGAAAATGGCCTTTAATGAAGGCGCCGACAAAGCGCCCTGGCACTTTATGTCCTAGACCAGAATGACCTGCACATTTTTGGCTTTGATCTGCTCGATAACCTCTTTATCCGCATCCTTGCCGGTGATCAGAATGTCGATCTTGCTGGCGGCGCAAAACAGCATGCCTGCCCGTTGTCCCACCTTGCTGCTGTCGGCCAGTACCACCAGTCGGCCGACGTGGTTGAGCATCTTCTGCTCCGCCATGGCGGTCAGCATATCCATCTTGTAGAGACCATCGGCGGTGACACCCTTGCCGCTGGTAAACATCCAGTGCCCGGCATAGAGGGAGGAGATCTCGTCCTGCGGTGCCAGGGTGATGGATTGTGACTTGTTGTATTGACCGCCGATGATCACGACGCCGTCATGGTCATTCTCGATCAGGTAGTTGGCGAGCGGGAAGTAGTTGGTGATGACCTGAACATCCTGCCCGCAGATCTCCTGACCCAGCACGAAGGCGGTGGAGCCACAGTTGATGACCGCGCTTTCCCCCGGTTTAATCAGCGCAGCAGCCGCCTGGGCGATGCGCACCTTTTCGCTGTGATTGAGGCTTTCATTGCTGTCGAGAGGAGACCAGTGGGTCTTTCTGGCCTGCATCAGGGCTTCGGCCCCGTTGCGCACCTTGCGCAGCTTGCCGGAGTCATTGAGCTTGTTGATATCGCGGCGCGCAGTGGCCGGAGAAATATCAAAGGCTTGCATTATGCTGTTGACCGACAGATGACGTTTCTGATTGAGCAGTTCCAAAATGGCGTTATGGCGATGTGCTTCTGTCATATCATGCCTGATGATGATTGAATCTGATTGGGTGGTGATTATATCGCGCATGGGTGTCGATGACAGCAACCTTGTTTACTCTTCTGATAATGGGCGTTCAGGCGATCGCCAGACCGGCTTGCCGAGCGTGTTCGACCAGTCGCGCTTTGGCCGTTTTCAGGTCGCTGGCCCACTCTTCATCCTTGGCCCACATCTCCAACACCAGAGGGCCGTTGTAACCGATTTTTGCCAGAGTATGGAAAATGGCGGCAAAGTCGACCTCTCCTTCGCCAATGACCAGATCACGGAACTGCCCGCTGCAACTGGCCGTTACCTTGCGGGTGTCTTTGAGGTGGATCTGCACGATATGGTCTGCACTCAATTGCAGCTCGGTGCAGGTGTCATAGTTCCAGCCGGTGATATTGCCGACATCCGGATAGGCCATGAAGTAGGGGGAGGAGATCTGCTTTTTCAGCACCTCGAATTTGCTGAGGGAGTTGAGATAGGGGGTATCCATGATCTCCACACCCAGCATGATGCCTGCCCGCTCTGCCATTTTGGCAGCCGCCTTCATCCCGTCGATGAAGTGGCGGTGGGTCTCGTCGCTTTGCGGTTCGTAATAGACGTCGTAGCCCGCCAGCTGGATGCAGCGAATGCCGAGCTTGTACGCCAGATTGATCGCTTTTTCCATGATGATGGCCGCCTGTGCGCGGATGGCCGGATCCTGCGAACCAAACGGAAAGCGGCGATGGGCGCTCAGGCACATGGAGTGCAACGGCAAGCTGTGCTGCTCGCACAGGCGTCTGAGCCGATAGATTTCGCTATCTGACCAATCGAGCCGTTGCAGTTTTTCATCTGATTCATCAATGGATATCTCGATGAAATCAAAGCCAAGCTCCTTGGCCGACAGAATTTTCTCTTGCCACTCCAGTGCAGAGGGCATCGCTTTTTCATAGAGGCCGAGGCGTAAGGCATGGTCAAAGTGGTGCATACAAGCTCCTGCATTCAGATAGGGAAATAGCGGTTCAATACCTCGAGGATCCCGCCCTCGTCGTTGCTCTCGCAGGTGACCCGGTTGGCCATCTGTTTGACCTCCAGCTCGGCATTGGCCATGGCGATGCCCATCCCTGCGAGGCAGAGCATGGAGGTGTCGTTGTGGTTGTCGCCGATGGCGACCAGTCGCGCCGGGCTGATCCCTTGCTGGTCCAGATAATCCTGCAGTCGCGCTCCCTTGCTGTTGCCGCGGCGGGCAAAATCGACCCGATCTGGTCCATGACTGCTCGCCACTGAAGTGTTCGCGTACCCAGGGGTGATGTGAGAAGGCCTGAATGGCGGCGATCTCTCCCTCGGCCACGAACTTCCAGACATGGCTGCTGTTGGCCAGCTCCTCTTCAAACGAGTCAACACTGGCTACCTGCGGCTGGATCGGCGGCGCAAAGCCGCTGGCCCACTGCTGCAGGGCCGCCACGTAGCGCACCGGCTGATGAGCGGAGTAGACCATGCGGTCAGTGACATACATGACGAGGTTGAGCCGGTGCTCCCTTGCCAGCGCGATAAAGCGTTGTGCCAGCTGATGGGGAATGGCGTTCTCTGCCAGCACTGCGCGCCGGTCGTAGTCGTAAACGTAGGTGCCGTTGCAGCAGATGATGGGAGTGGTCAGCCCCAGTTCGTGGTGATAGGGGTGGGCGGCAGTGTGGTGTCTGCCGGTGACCAGCATGACGGTGGCCTGCTCCTTGATCCTCATGATGGCCTCTTTGACGGCCGGCATGATGGTGTGAGCACTGGTCAGGGTGGTGCCATCGAGATCGAGGGCCAGGGCGTGATAGCGCATCGTCTGATCTTCTTGTTATCCGGTGAGGTGGGGGCAATAGAGGGGGTGATTGAGATGACGCCTTGCTGGCCCATCTCCATCACCCTCCCTCGTATTACCCGACGTCTGACAGGCGTGCTTACAGGAAAGATTTGTAAGGCAGCTCCGGCTCATCGATGAAGATGTCATCGAACCCGCGCGGGTGCTGGTAGTGCAGCTTGCTCTGGTCGGTCGGGAAGGTGTATTTGCCACCGACTTGCCAGAAGAAGGGGCTGAAGCGATAGCCGAGGCGATCTTTTTTCATGTTCCAGAGCACTTCGATCTCGCGGGGATCGCTTTGGAAGTTGGCCCAGATATCGTGGTGGAACGGGATCACCACCTTGGTGTTGAGGGACTCCCCGGCCCGCAAGATGTCTGATGAGGTCATCTTGTCGGTCACGCCGCGGGGGTTCTCGCCATAAGAGAGCAGCGCCACATCGATCTGGTAGTCATTGCCATGCTTGGCATAGTAGTTGGAGTAGTGAGAATCACCCGAGTGGTAGAGGTTGCCCCCGGATGTCTTGACCAGATAGTTCACTGCCCGATCATCCATGCCATCCAGAATGCTCTTGTCGGTGGAAGAGACCCCCGCCGGCAGGGTGACCAGCGCGGTACGGTCAAAGGCATCGAGTACCTGGATCACGATATCGCCCACCGGGATCTCGTCACCTACGCGGGCCACCACGCAACGCTCGGCAGGCACCCCCCAGCGCAACCAGAGGTCGACACAGGCTTTCGGGCCGATGAACTTCACATGCTCACCACAGTTTTGCAGCACGGCAGCCGCCACATTGACGTCGATATGGTCGGCATGATCGTGGGTAGCGAGCACTGCATCGATATCTTTAATCCCGAAAGGATCGAGCACGAAAGGTGAGGTTCTCAGGTTGGGTTGCAGCTTGCGCACGCCCCCCATCCGCATCATCTGGTGCTGCTTGTTCATGTAGGGATTGCCATGGGTTCGCTTGCCCGTGCCGCACCAGAAGTCGATGGAGATGTTGGTATTGCCAGCAGACTTCAGCCAGATACCGGTGCAACCCAGCCACCACATGGCGAAGGTATTCGGTTTGACCTCTTCCTGCTCAATCTCTTCATTCAGCCAGGTGCCCCACTCGGGGAAGGTGCTGAGGATCCATGATTCACGGGTGATTTCTTCAATCTTGCTCATCTCACATACCTTTCTGATTTGGATGGTTCACACAGTGGTGATTCATCGGGTGATGACATGACTTGCATGGTTGCGAGTCAGTGATTTGCTTTGATTGATTGTGACTATATTACTCACTTTTATGATTATCAATGATTGTGGTGATTGTTTTGTGAGATTAATTGCGGCATATCACAATCAAGAGATGAACATGTTTTTAAGTGATTGTATTTATTGGGTTTACTTATTTTTCGCCTATTTATAGGGATTCTTTGAATCCTTTCATGCAGCTTTGAGTACCCTTTTAACCTAAATTTCACATCCGGATGGTGGAAAAAAGAGATTCTCCCGACCTCGATCTTCATCACAATAAATCACCATGTGATTATGTATGATTATTTTGGATTTGATAGTGAGTGGTGACAGTTGAATCTGCTCGCGGGGCGTCAGGTAAAGCAATGCCCATATGAATGGTGAGATGTCCGCACCAATCCAATAGCCATGAGTTGTCCTCATCTGGACGGAGCATAAATATGGAAACCCTCTACAACGCTTTTTACATCTTTTACAGTCAGGTGATGACCAAGGCACCCTTGCTGTTGGGGCTGGTGACCTGTATTGGCTACCTGTTGCTCAAGCAGGATGGCACGACGGTCGTCAAGGGCACCGTGAAGACCATCGTCGGTTTCATGCTGGTGCAGGTGGGCGCCAGTACGCTGGTGGCAGGCTTCAAGCCGGTGGTGGACAAAATTGCGGAATATCATCACCTCACCGGTTCAGTGATTGATCCCTACACCACCATGATGGCGACCATGGAAACCATGGGAGAGAACTACTCCTGGGTCGGCTATGCGGTATTGCTGGCCCTTGCCCTCAATATTCTGCTGGTGTTGCTGCGGCGCTATACCGGGATCCGCACCATCATGCTGACCGGCCACATCATGTTTCAGCAGGTGGGCCTCATCGCGGTCTTCTATATGGTGATGGGCGCCTCGATGTGGGAAACCATCCTCTATTCCGCCGTTATCATGGCGCTCTATTGGGGGATCTCCTCCAACATCATGTTCAAGCCGACTCAGGAAGTAACTGGCGGGGCGGGGTTCTCCATCGGCCACCAGCAACAGGTCGCCTCCTGGATTGCCACCAAAGTGGCGCCGAAACTGGGCAACAAGGAAGAGAGCGTCGATCACCTGAAGCTGCCAAAGTGGCTGCACATCTTCCACGACAGCATCACGGCGACCGCCATCGTGATGACCATCTTCTTCGGTATCATCCTGCTCTCGTTTGGCCTCGATAATCTGCAACAGATGGCGGGTCAGACTCACTGGTCCATCTACATTCTCGAAACCGGTCTCAAGTTTGCGGTCGCCATTCAGGTCATCGTGGTGGGGGTGCGGATGTTCGTTGCCGAACTCTCCGAGGCCTTCAAGGGGATCTCCGAACGGGTCATTCCCAACGCCGTCCTGGCAATCGATTGCGCCGCCATCTACGCCTACTCGCCGAATGCCATGGTCTTTGGCTTCATGTGGGGGGCTATCGGTCAGTTCCTTGCTGTGCTTGCCCTGCTGGCATTCCAGGCGCCCATCATGATTATCCCGGGCTTCATTCCCATGTTCTTCTCCAACGCCACCATAGGGGTGTTCGCCAACCACTTTGGCGGCTGGCGAGCGGTGATGAAGATCTGCTTCGTCATGGGGATCATCGAGGTGCTGGGCTCTGCCTGGGCTATCCACCTGTTCGCGGTCAATGGCACCAGCTTCAACGGCTGGATGGGGATGGCTGACTGGGCGCTGGTATTCCCGGTGATCATGCAGGGCCTCTCGCTATCTTCCCTGTTCTTCGTGGTATTGCTGGCCGGCGCCGGGCTTTATATGTACTTCGCTTCCCGCACCCTGCGGATGGAAGAAGATATGGCTGTCCCGAGTGCCGCCGTGGCAGAAGAAGCGGCCGATCAGCCAGCCTCGCCAGTCGAGAGTGCCAAAGGGGGACATGCAGTGCGGATCCTGGCGGTATGCGGTAACGGTCAGGGCTCATCCATGATGATGAAGATGAAGATCGGCAAGTTTCTCGAGCAGCGTGGCGTGCCCCATGTCATGGACTCCTGCGCCGTGGCCGATTACAAAACCAAGCTGCAGACCACCGACATCATCGTCTCTTCCAAGCATCTGGCCGGCGAGATGAGCCCCGGTGAGGGCAAATTCGTGCTGGGCGTACAGAACATGCTCAACCCCAATTCGTTTGGTGATGAACTGCTGGGCATCATCAAGAACAACTTTGCAAATTAAGCCGATGAGCCTCGCTGCATGTAGCCGCGGGCAAGGAGAACAAGATGAAATTCAAACAATCTCTGATGGAAAACAACTCGGTATTGCTCAACGCGGCCGCCAGCGACTGGCGAAGCGCCATCAAGCTGGGCACCGACATGCTGATCCGCTCCGGCGCAGTAGAGCCGCGTTACCACGATGCAATCATCGGCAGCATTGAAAAGATGGGACCCTATATCGTGATTGCCCCCCAATTCGCGATGCCCCATGCAAGGCCGGAGGATGGAGTCAATCGCACGGCGTTTGCACTGGTCATCCTGACCACGCCGGTGAAATTTGAAGGGGAAGAGGAGCCGGTGGACGTGCTGGTGACGCTGGCGGGCAGTACCTCGGATGAACACATGGAGGGACTGATGGAGGTGACTCAGGTGCTGGAGGATGAAAACAGCGAGAGCGGGATCAACCTCGACAAGCTGCGAGCGTGCCAGAGCACGGCAGATGTATTCAACGTCATTGATCAGGCGCTGGCGCAAGTGGTCTGAGGCACCCAACGTAGCCCCGCAAGGGGCTCAGGAGAACGAAATGTACAACTCATTGAAAGAGGCGGTACTGGAGGCCAACCTGCTGTTGCCCCGATACGGTCTGGTTACCCTGACATGGGGCAACGTATCCCAGATAGATCGCAGCTTGGGCGTGGTGGCTATCAAGCCATCCGGGGTCTCTTACGACAATATGACCGTTGACGATATCGTGGTGGTTGATTTGGCAGGCCAGATCGTCGATGGGCATTTATCCCCGTCCAGTGATACCGCAACCCATCTGGTTTTATATAAAGCGTTTAAAGGTATTTCCGGTATTGTGCACACCCACTCCCGTCATGGCACTATTTGGGCGCAAGCGGGAATGGATATTCCCGCCTTGGGTACCACCCATGCCGATTATTTCTATGGCGATATTCCCTGCACCCGTCCGTTGACCGAAGATGAAATTCGCGTTGATTATGAAAAAAATACCGGCAAGGTCATTGTCGAAGAATTTCAGCGACGGGCGTTGGATCCGCAGGCCTTGCCAGGCGTGGTCATTACTGGCCATGCCCCGTTTTGCTGGGGCAAGAGTGCGGTGGATGCGGTGCACAATGCGCTGGTGCTGGAGGAGGTCGCCACCATGGCGCTGGCAACCAGAGCATTGAATCCGGCCATCCATATTGCGCAGGAGTTGTCTGACAAACACTATTTCAGAAAACATGGTGAGAATGCCTATTACGGCCAGCGCTAATTAGTCGACCCGTTATTTAAATTGCCCATCTATTTATGTTAGTGACATCAGGTTACGGCCCTTTATTGACTTTAAATCAATGGGCCAATTCATTCTGCCAAGGTTTTAAATTGAGGAAATATAGTATGACCAAACCCATGTTACAGATTGCTCTGGATTCTACCGATCTTGCTACTGCCGTGGATATTGCCGATCGCGTCGCCAGTTATGTCGAAGTGATCGAGGTCGGCACTATTCTGGCTTTTGCAGAAGGGATGTCTGCGGTACGCACCATGCGCGAGCGTCACCCTGATCACATTATCGTGTGTGATATGAAGACCACAGATGGTGGTACCATTCTGGCTCGCATGGCCTTCTCGGCCGGAGCTGACTGGATCACGGTATCGGCCGCCGCACATGTTGCTACCATTGCTGCCTGCAAGAAAGTTGCGGACGAGTTTGGCGGGGAGATCCAGATCGAGATCTATGGCAACTGGACGCTGGATGATGCCAAACAGTGGGCCGATATGGGGATCACCCAGGCTATCTATCACCGCTCGCGGGATGCCGAGCTGGCCGGGGTCAGCTGGACCCAGGCCGATTTGAGCAAGATGCGTGCGCTCTCCGAGCTGGGGCTGGAGCTGTCGATCACCGGCGGTATCGTGCCGGAAGATATCCATCTGTTTGAAGGGATCCGGGCCAAGACCTTTATCGCCGGGCGGGCACTGGCATCGGAAAGCGGTCAGGCAACCGCCGAAGCGTTACGCCGCGAGATAAACAAATATTGGTAACAGGAGCAGGTTATTAGTGAATAAAGGCCCCGGAAATACTCCGGGGCCTTGTTATTGAAGGGGTTAGATCCGGCCCTGATAGCGCAGGGGGAAGCGGCCCTGACTGTCGGGCTGGCCGAGGAAGGGGAGCCCCTGCTGCATCTGCTCTGGCAGGGCTGGGCCCGGTTTCAGGCTGCCCTGAAACAGGTATTGGCCATTGGGTTGCAGCTCGAGGCGACCGCTGGTCTGTACCGCATCCGAACCCTGCTTGAGCTCGGCCACCAGTCTGGAGTCGAGGCAGGTGAGTTTCACCTCGGGATCGGCCAGATCCAGCTTGCCCGCCGGGGTATCGGCGCTGGCGTTGTACCAGTCGAGGTTGCCATAGAGGTTGTCGCACCAAGGGGTGCCCTGGGCAAACTGATCCACCTTGAGTTGCAGCTGACCGGTGAGGGTGACCGGGAAGGGGAGCGGCAGTGGGATGCGCGCCATCACCCAGGGGGCCGGGGCATTGAGGGTCAGGTCGCGGCCGAAGGCGGCGCCATTCCAGCCGACAACGCCCTGACCGTTGAGGCCGTTGCGCTCGCCAAAGCGAATGGCCACTTCGGGGGCGAAGCGCAGCAGTGACCAGCCATTGAGATCCCAGCGCAGCTGGCTGATGGATTCGCTGGCATATTGCAGCCGGGCGATCTGGCCGCTCCACAGGGTGCCGCTCACTCCTTCCATCTTCAGCAGGCTGGCAACGTTGGCGGGCAGCGGCAGATAGCGCACCACCAGCGCCGCAGGCAGGGTCGCCAGCAGGAAGATGAAGTAGGCTGCCAGAAACAGGCTGGCAATCAGGATGCGTTTTTTCATTGGGGACGACTCAACTGCAAACGTCTGACCTTGACCAGACCCGGCGCCAGCTCCTCGCGGGCCAGCTCGATGATTTGAACCTGAATGCCGTGCTGCTCCACCAGGGTGGCGAGCCAGAGCAGCAGATCATCGAACGGGACCGTATCGATCCACACCTGCAGCTCCTGCCCCTGTGGTTGCAGGCGGGCAATCTTGATCTTGTGGTTGAAGGCGGTACGGTTGACGACCCCCTCTAGGGTGCCGCTGGTGTCTATCTGGCGCCCCTGACCGCCCTGCATGGCCAGCACCTCCTCCCCCTTCTCCTTGAGCCAGGCGAGGGTCTGTTGCTGGTTTTGCACCTGACGTTCGCGCTCGGCGATGCGGTTGTTGAGAGGATGCCAGACGCTCCAGTAGAAGAGGCCGACCAGCAGCAGGATGCTGCCTGCAACCACCAGTCGCTGTTCTCGTGCGGTGATGCCCTGCCACCAGCTCTGCAATTTTTCCATCATGATGATTTCCCCTTGAGCACCAGCGCCCCTTCAACCTTGCCCTCGGTGCTGCGCACCTCGCCCTGCTGCACCTCGAAGCGCTTGCCCGCCAGCTCGCGGAACCGCTCTATCTCGGCAAAGCCGGGGGCGGTCACCTGCAGCCGCAGCTCGCGGCGGCTGGCATCAAAGCGCATTACCTGTGGCTTGAGGCCGGGCACTTCGGCAAAGGTGGGGGCCAGTTCGGTGAGCATCAGCAGCATGCCGTTTTGCGGCGCTTGACCCATCAGCCGCAGGTGCTGGGTCATCTGGCTGCGCACGTTCACGATGCGGCTTTCGTTAGGGAAGATGCGGCTGTAGACCTGACGGATCTCCGCCTTGAGCGCCTTGTCCTGCTCCGCCAGCTGATGCAGCTGGACACCGCGCTGGACGAGTGCCACCAGCAGCAAGAGCGCGGCGGTAATGGCCACCTTGCGCCACTGCAACCAGTAGCGGGCATATTCGGTCTGTGGCCGGTAAGGGCCGGTCAACAGGTTGGCGCGGCAGGTGAGGGCCCCCTTGGCCAGCAGCAGCATGGGGAGCTCGGGCTCGGCCGGCTGCCAGTTAGCCGCCGCAATGGCGGGCGCCGGGGTATGGCTGTGAATGGTGACAGGTTCGGCTTCGGCGGCCAGCAAGATGGCCAGCAGCGACTCGTCTACCACGATCCCCTGACAGGGGTTCTGGCGGATCAGCCACTCGGCGCCGAGCTGCAGGGCAGACCAGCCATCAGCCGCCTGCGGCAGTGCCAGCACATCGGGCAGCAGTTGCTGACTTCTAAGGCCGGCAGCCTCGAGCCAGCCGAGCCACTCGGCCATCTTCTGGCGATCCACCGCCATCAGGTCGACCTGCGGGCCGTCGTGGGCCAGCACCACCAGATGCAGCTCATCCACGTCGGAGGCGATCTGTTCTTCAAGCAGATAGGGTAGGGCCGCCGCCGACTGGCGGTTGTAGCGCCCCGGCAGGGTGACGCGGCGGAAGATCAGATCGCTGCCCGGCACCAGGGTGACCACGGGGCGGCCGCCAGCGCGCTCCTGCAGCTCGCCCAGCGCGTCAGCTGAGGGGAGCTCGCCGGAGGCGATGATCTCCTGCTCCTGACTCGACCAGACCAGCCAGGCGACCGGTTGTTGTTTGGTGGTCCCCAGACGGATGACCAGACTCTCGCTCACGCATCTCTCTCCTGCGATACCGGTTCGCGCGGGCCAGGCCGACGCAACCGGTGCGCAGCCCGCAGGCTGCATCCAATGTTTGCCCTGCCGGGAGTCGCTCCCGTCAGCGCTTGTTTATTCGGCGCCACTATTGAGGCGGCGCAGCATGACCAGCTTGTTGTCCTTGCCCCGCTGGAAGATGCTCTCCAGCCAGGCGCGACTGTCGCCGACCTCGGCAACAACGCGGGCCTCGAAAAAGTCGCTCTTGACCACCAGCGCCTCCTTGAGCCCCTTGACGGTTTCAAGAGGTACGGGCAGCTGATCCGTCATCAGCTTGCTCTCTTTCCACCCCTTCTTCGGCCGCTCGGTCAGTACCCGCTTGGCGTCATCGCTACCAATCTTGCCCAGATAGAGGGCTGCCAGCAGCTCGGGGCGTTCGGGCAGCAGGGTGTTGATATTGATCTTCAGTTTGTCGCTTGGCAGCGTGCAGACATAGGGGGCCAGTTTGGCATAGACCCTGGCCGTTACGCCGCGCACCGCCCGCAATTCATCCTTGCCCAGCATCCACTGGTTGGCGGTGAGGTAAGGCGGCTTGAGCCCCTCGTAGTAGGCATCCTCGGCGCCGAGGCTGGAGACCAGCACCGTATCCTTGTCGGTCCAGTCGCGGATGGCGTCGGTGAGCTGGGCCGCCTCGTAATCATCCATCGCCAGCTCCTTGAGCAGGGCGCGAAACACCTGCACCGGATAGGGCTGCTGCTCCAGCTCTTCCCCGTTGTTGCCCGCCTGATTGGGTACGCTCAGGCTGTTGAGGTTGAAGCAGGATTGCAGGTCGGTCACCTCGCCCTTGAGCTGGCCATCATCCACCGGAAACACCGTGTTCTTGCGGGCCCAGTTCTGGCCGAGGTTTACCACCTCGGGATCATCCTTGAAATCCTGCGCCAGCACCTTGCTCACCAGCGCCTCCGCCGAGAGTGCATACCACCAGGCTTGCTTGCCGGCGGTGACATTACTGGCGCGGCGCAGCTCCAGTTGCAGACGGCCGCTCATATTGCTGGCGATGATCACCATCACCGAGAGGATCAGCAGCACCACCAGCAGGGCCATGCCGCTCTGGCGGCCGGGGAGTACAGGGTTAGTTCGCATTGGCGCTCCCCCCGTTCTGGTTGCCGCCGCTGTTATTACCGTTGCCACTGTTGTTGCCGTTATTGCTGTCGCCGCCCGGATTGGGATTGCTGCTCTGGCTGTTCTCTTCGGCGCGCTGGCCGCCGGCGCCAATCAAAAATTGCCGACGAATGGTGCCGTAATCCTCCAGATCCAGCTCGACCGCGAGCCCGTAAGGGAGCACGCTGCGCTGGGTCCACTCCTCCTTCCAGCTCCCCTTGTCGTAGAAGTAGAGGCGAAACGCGGTGACGCCGGTCAGAAGCTGCTGGGTGCGCGGCTCGGTGCCGATCACCGGATCCGGATAGAGGTAGCTGAGGCGCTCCAACTTCTGATCCTTGAGCCGCCAGCCGACCCGCTGCAGATGAGAGCGGGGCAGCATGCCGTCCGGGTTGAGCCAGCCGCTGCGCATAAAGGCCATGCCCCAGTCATCGCTCTGCTGGCCAAAACGGGAGGCGGCCAGCAGCACCTTGTTGTTCTCCCCCTCGAGGCGGCCGCTGCGCGGCACCATCTGGGTGACATCCCGCTCCAGCAGGGTGAAGGCGAGCTGCAACTCGGAGAGGCGGGCCTCCTTGCGCTTGGCTACCTCATCGCTGGTGAGTACCCCTTGCAGCACCTGATAGGCGCCCATGCTGAGAGTGGCGAAGATGGCGATGGCCACCAGCATCTCCAGCAGGGTAAAACCACGGTGACGGGAAGGGCAGGTGTTGCTCGGGATCATCGGTTGATATAGGTTCGCATCATGGCGATCGGGTTCTCGGCCTTGGCCTCGGTGCGTACTTCCATATCGAGCGCCTTGAAGTTGCTGTCGCTGGTCGCGACCCCGCGATAGCGCCAGTACCAGGTCTGCCCGGCCATCTGCTCATCCCCTTCTACCCAGCTGTCGCCGGGCCACTTGTTCTTGAGCTTCTGCTGCACCAGCTGGTTCTCCACCACCCAGGTAGCGAGGGTCTTCTCTTCCAGATAGTTGAGGGCCGAGAGGTGCTCGCTGGCGGTCTTCATCACCGCGAGACCCGCGATGGCAAAGACCGCCAGCGCCACCATCACTTCGAGTAGTGTCATACCGCGGGCGTTCACTCTGTCACCTCTTCATCCTCATCGCCGGTGAGCAGGGTCAGGCGGCCGAACTCGTCCCCCTTGACGATGCGGGTGTAGCGCACATCGTCATCCTGCTGGCTGAAGGTGAGGGTAAAGGGAGTCAGCTCGCCACCGGGGAAGATAAGGAGCTGCGGGGTGCGCTCCTTGTCATCCCGCTTCTTCTCGCGATCTTCATCGGGATCGGGCTGCCAGCCAAATCCCTCCAGCTCGAGGGTCAGCACCATGTTCTCCGGCAGTTGCACCTGACCCAGCTGCTTGTCACCGGTCAGGGCCAGCCACTTGCGATCCTTGGCCTGACGCTGCATAAACTGCCAACCATTCTCTTCGACGCGAATACCCACCAGCCGGCCATCCATCACCGCGTACTCCTGCGCCAGTTGCACCGTCGCCATCAGGCGGCGCGCCTGCTTGTCGATCTCCCTGTCACCTTTTGCGCCACCCATGCTGAGGGTGACGGCGGTGGCCACCAGTCCCATCAGCATGGCGACCAGCAACACTTCCAGCAGGGTAAAGCCGGATTGGCGGTGAGAGGAGAAAGCGGGCTTCATGCAGCCAGCTCACAATGAGTGCGGTGAGGAAGCATCACTTATTGGAAATCCTTCAGGTTCCAGTTGCCGATGTCGTCATCGGTACCCGCTTCGCCATCCTGACCCATGGAGAAGATGTCGATCTTGCCGTACTGGCCAGGGCTCAGCAGCTGATACTGGTTGCCCCAGGGATCTTGCGGCAGGCGCTTGATGTAGCCGCCATCGCGGTAGCTGCGCGGCGCCGGGTCGATGGAGGGTTTGGTCACCAGTGCTTCCAGACCCTGTTCGGTGGTCGGGTAGCGGTTGTTGTCCAGCTTGTACATGTCGAGGGCATTTTCCAGCGCCACGATGTCGGAGACTGCTTTCTGCTGGTCAGCTTTCTCCTTGTTGCCCATCAGGTTGGGCACCACCAGACTGGCCAGAATGCCCAAGATCACGATGACCACCATGACTTCCAGCAGGGTAAAACCGGATTGACGACGCTTTTGCATTACTTTGACTCCCTCACAGATGAGATGGCATGAACCATCGACGATTGATTGTTAAACCGCGATCGTTCGATTACGCCTGTCGGCTAATCGAACCTACGAGGTCGATTGGATTGGTAGGTTCGAATAGCGAAGCGTATTCGGACATCCGAACCTTACATATTCACCATGTTGTTGAGCTCGAGGATCGGTTGCAGGATCGACATCACGATAAACAGCACCACCCCGGCCATGGAGACCACCAGCATGGGTTCGAACACCCCGAGGGCGATATTGACCTGGGATTCAAACTCCCGATCCTGGTTGTCTGCCGCCCGCTCCAGCATGCTGTCGAGCTCGCCGCTCTGTTCGCCGGAGGCGATCATGTGCAGCATCATGGGCGGGAAAATCTTGGTCTCGGTCAGCGACTTGCGCAGACTGGTCCCCTCGCGCACCCGTTCGGCGGCCTCGAGAATGCGCATTCTGGCAAAGTCATTGGAGAGCACTTCACCGGCGATCTTCATCCCCTCCAGCAGCGGCACCGCGCTGGCGTTGAGGATGCTTAAAGTACGGGCGAAGCGGGCGGTGTTGAGACCCCGGCTGACCCGGCCAATCACCGGCAGGCCGAGCAGCACCTGATGCCAGCGCCGGCGGCGCTTCTCGTCGGTGAGCCACCAGCGCCAGACAAAGCTGGCGATAAAAAGCAGTAGCAGGAACCAGAGGCCATAGGCCTGCATCAGCTCGCTGGTACCGATGAGAAAACGGGTGGTGCCCGGCAGCTGCTGGCCCATGTGTTCAAACTGGGCCACCACCTTGGGCACCACCGCGGTAAGCAGGATCGATATAACCCCGATGGCGACGCAGGTGAGCACGATGGGGTAGATCATCGCCTGCAACAGCTTGGTGCGCATATGCTGGCGCTGTTCGGTGTAGTCGGCGAGGCGGTTGAGCACCTTCTCCAGATGACCCGACTTTTCACCGGCCGCCACCATGGAGCGAAACAGCTGGTCAAACACATGGGGAAAAGCCCCCAGCGAGTCGGCCAGCGAATAACCCTCCACAACTTTGCTGCGCACGGTTGCCACCAGACTGCGCAAGTGGGCTTTTTCGCACTGCTCGGCCACCGCCTTGAGCGCCTCTTCGATGGTGAGACCGGCCCCCACCAGAGTCGCCAGCTGGCGGGTGATCAGGGCCAGCTCGGCTGTGGAGGCGCCACGCCGGAACAGGGCGAAGCGGGTCGCCTCCCGTTTCGCCTTCTCGGTGGTCTCGTTCACCTCGAGCGGGGTGAGCCCCTGCTCTCGCAGCAGCTGGCGAACCTGACGGGCGGAATCCCCCTCCATCACACCGCTCTTGCTGCGCCCCTTGCCGTCGAGGGCTTTGTATTCGAATGCCGCCATCTCAATCTTCCCGGGTCACGCGCAGCACCTCTTCGAGGCTGGTTTGCCCCTTGAGTACCTTGTCGATGCCGTCGCGGCGGATGCTGGGGGTGTGGCCGCGGATCAGCCGCTCGATGGCCATCTCGCCGCTGGCGCCATGGATCGCCTCGCGCACCGCCTCATCGACCACCACCAGTTCATGAATGCCGGTCCGACCGCGATAACCGGTGTGGTTGCACTGCTCGCAGCCCACCGCATGCCAGATATGCTGATCCGGCTCCAGTTTGATCCCCATGGAGAGGCGCTCCTGCTCGGTGGCCGGACGCGATGCGCGGCAATCGGGGCAGAGGGTGCGCACCAGCCGCTGGGCCAGTACCGCCAGTAGCGATGAGGAGAGCAGGAAGGGCTCGATCCCCATGTCCCGCATCCGGGTGATGGCGCCGATGGCGGTGTTGGTGTGCAGGGTCGACATCACCAGATGGCCGGTGAGGGAGGCCTGCACCGCGATCTGGGCGGTTTCCAGATCTCGAATTTCCCCCACCATCACCACATCCGGGTCTTGGCGCAGAATGGCGCGCAGGCCGCGGGCGAAGGTCATGTCCACCTTGCTGTTGACCTGGGTCTGACCCACCCCTTCGAGGTCATATTCGATGGGATCTTCGACGGTCAGAATGTTGCGATCCCGCGAGTTGATCTCGGAGAGCGCCGCATAGAGGGTGGTGGATTTACCGGAACCGGTCGGGCCGGTGACCAGAATGATGCCGTGGGGCTTGCGGATAAGCTCGCTGATGATGCTGCGGTTGCGCGCCGTCATGCCGAGCTGCTTGAGCTCGAGGCGAATGGTGTTCTTGTCGAGCAGACGCAGTACCACCCGCTCGCCGTAGCTGGACGGCATGGTGGAGACCCGCACGTCGACGGCGCGGCCGCCGATGCGCAATGAGATGCGGCCATCCTGCGGCACCCGCTTCTCGGCGATATCCATCCGCGACATGACTTTGATCCGCGAGACCAGGAGCGAGGCCAGCTTGCGATGGGGACGCAGGATCTCCCGCAGCACCCCATCGATGCGAAACCGGATCACCAGCGCTCGCTCGAAGGTCTCGATATGGATATCGGAGGCTTCCTCTTTGATTGCCTCGCTCAACATGGCGTTGATGAGGCGAATGATGGGGGCGTCGTCATCGGCATCCAGCAGGTCTTCGCTCTGGGGCAGCTCTTCGGCCAGCGCGAAGAAGTCCATCTCGTTGCCGAGATCTTCCATCAGCTGGCGCGCCTCGGAGGAGTCACGCTGATAGTGGGCCATCAGCAGCTCTTCAAAGGCGTCGTTGTCAAGTTGCTCCACCGCAAAGGCACAGCCCGCCACCCGGCGAACTTCCAGCAGGGTCTGCGGCGTCACGCCGGTACGGCACTGCAGCACAGGTGCGCCGTCACGCTCGCTGAGGATCACCCCGTAGTTGCGGGCAAACGCAAAGGGGAGCTCGGGCAGCGGGGGAGGCAGGCTGCTCCCGTCGAGATGATAGGCACTCATCAGGGGCGGCTCTGCACAAAGGGTGTGGTGCTTTCTACCGCGCTCTGCTGGCGAACCTTCATCTGTTCAACCTGCTTTTGTACTTCCTTTTGCAGCTCGGGCGACATCATTACATCCTGACCATAAGCCGGCAGTACCTGGCGTTTGGGCGAGGTGAGATAACCCTCCTGGGCGGCCGCATCCAGCTGTTCGGCCCGGAACAGGGAGTACTTGTTGCTGGAGATGCCGGAGTAGACGTCGGCATCGCGCAAGATGGTGGGCCGGATAAAGACCATCAGGTTGCGTTTCGAGGTGCTGTTGGAGGTGGAGCGGAACAGGTAACCCAGCACCGGAATATCACCGAGCAGCGGCACTTTTGACACGTTCTCGCTGGTCTTCTCATCCATCAGGCCACCCAGAACGACTGTCTCGCCACTTTTAACCAATACTGCGTTTTTCACGGTGCGGGTATCGAAGGTGGGGCCAAGAGTAGAGGTGCCTTCTGCAGGCTTGGTTGCCACGCTGGATACCTCCTGCTCTATTGTGAGCAGAACCGAATCCCCTTCGTTGATCTGGGGGGTGACCACCAGCTTGGTGCCGACCGTCTTGCGCTCTATGGTGTTGAAGATGTTGTCGCCAGAGGTCGAGCTCTGTGAACCGGTCTGGACAGGCACCTCCTGGCCTACGTTGAACGATGCCTCCTTGTTATCCATGGTGACAATGCTCGGAGTGGAGAGAATATCGTTCTTGGTATTGGAGGCGAGCGCCGTGGCCAGCATGGCCCAGTCGCCGTGATAGAAGCCGGCAGCCATACCGTTAAAGTTTTCCAGAAGTTTACTGGCGGCGGCAGTACTGCCGTTCTGGTAATCCTTGCCTGCCGCGATGGCGCCACCGATCGGCAGGCCGGTGTTGGTAAACTGGGTGCCACCGCCATTGGCATTGCCCCACTGGACGCCGAGGTTGAGGCCATCGCCATCGGCTATTTCGACGATGATCGCCTCTACCAGCACTTGGGCGCGGCGAATATCGAGCTTGGCGATGACCTGTTCAAGTTCTGCCATCACATCGGGCTGAGCGGTGATGACCAGGGCGTTGGTGGTTTCATCGGCAGAGATGGCCAGCTTGCCACCGCCGATACTGCCGCCACCGCCCATGGAGGCCGCGTTGCCGCCCCCCTTCTTGTCCGCTTCGATACTGGAGCTGACCCCTTTGAGGACATCCACCAGATCCTTGGCCTTGCCATATTTGAGGTAGAAGACCCGGGTGTTGCCCTGGCTCTGCAGGTCGCGGTCGAGCTGGTGTACCATCTGGATGATGCGGGCGCGTGCTTTCGGTTCACCACTCACCACCACCGAGTTGGTGCGCTCGTCGGCGACCACCTTGGGGGCCAGCAGCAAGCTGGTGGTGCCCCCTTGCGGGTTGTTATCCTTGTTGAGATTGGTCACCAGCCGCACGATTTCGCCAGCCGAGGCGAACTTGAGCTTGATGATGTCCACATCCTGATCGCCAGCACGGTCGACCCGGTTGACCACCTCAACCAGCCGGTTTACCACGGCGGCGCGGCCGGTGATGAGCAGCACGTTGGAGGGCTCGTAGTGCACTACGTTGCCGCCACCGGCGTTATCGTTGAGCTGACGCAGCAGAGGGGCCAGTTCGCGCACCGAGACGTTGCGCACCGGTACTACCCGGGTCACCATTTCGTCGCCAGAGCCCGGGTTACTGCCATCCACCACCGGAATGGCGGAGGTCTTGGCATCGCGCGAGCGCAGTACCTTGAGCACGCCGTTATCCATCGGCACCACGGCAAAACCGTAGACGTCGAGCACGCTCAGGAAGAACTGGTAGTACTGCTCCTCGTTGAGCAGGTCGTAGCTGCGGACGTTGATCTTGCCGCGCACCGAGGGCTCGATGATGATGGTCTTGTTGAGATTCTTGCCCACCGTGTTGATGAACTCTTCGATATCGGCGTTCTTGAAGCTGGCCGAATACTCGGTGGCCCAGGCTGATCCTGCCATCATCAGTGCCGCCGCTATGGTGGCCAGACGCCAGCCTTTCCCTTTATTGGTCATTCTTGGTACGACTCCAAAATCATTATTCTGACAAGCGAACATAGACATCGAACTGTTCACCCTGCCGCTCGACGGTCACGGTCAATTCGGTAGCGCCAGCCAGCTGCTGCATTGCCTGCATGGCCTGCATGTTGTCACGCAGATCCAGGCCGTTGATGCTGAGGGCCAGATCATTGGCCTGCAGCCCGCTCTGGTTGAAGAGTTCCGGATTGTTGCCCGGATTGAGGCGATAGCCGGCCAGGCGGCCATCCACCTGAACCGGTGAAATATTGAGGTAATCGGTGATCTTGCCGGGATCGCTCATCAGCTCGCTGCGCACGGAAGAGAGCTGGGCACTACCGCCTTGTTGGGGCAGGGGTTTGCCGTACTCTTCGCCATCGAGCATCAGGGTTTCGTCGCGGCCATCGCGCTCTATGATGACCCGGTCCGGGTAGACCTGACGGATCCGTGCTTGGGTGCCGTCGATGAGATCCCCCACGCTGTAGGAGTTCTGGATCCCCGACATGGCGATGATGGCGATCGATTTGGCCGGATCGGAGCTGGCCAGCACGCCGTTGAGCTGGGCATTGAGCTGGGTCCGCGGTGCGTTGGCGGCGACCTCCTTGATCTGTTGCACCTTGGGGATTGCCTTGCCAAACAGGGAGAGGCGGCTCACTTCCCCTAGTTCAAGACGGGGGGCACTTTGGCCCGCAGTTGCAATGACGGAGGGTTGCCACGGCTGACTGCTCTGGGGCGTGGCCAGGGCGAGCAGACGCCAGGTGAGGTTGGCACACTGCTGGGCCAGCAGGATCAGCAATAGCAGAAAGACCGCCTGAGTGATGCGGGCCATGGGCAGCCGGCGGCACTGGGCCAGCAGCTTGATCAAGATCTCATCCCTGGATGGTCGGGTCATGTTCGTCAACATTCTTTCGGGCTTTGGTGCAGCTGGCTATTGTGTACGGCGAGCCGTTTGGACACAACGTTCGTGCGGTTGCAATCGGCAAAACTTGATATTTCATCACACCTTGAGCGTTCCATTGCTTATTAAAGAGGCAACCAAGTGCCGGTCTGCACCCTGGTTGTGGCGAATCTCAGCCCTGCCAATCCTGCAGCGCCTTGAGGGTGACACTCTGGCCACCCACATCCAGCACCATGTACTCCTGAGCGATGGAGGCCAGGCGCACCCCGGGGGCAATCTCGCTCCCCTCCCGGTATTCACGGCCATTGAGCACCACAGCCCGTTTGGCGGGGTTGGATGAGAACACGTGAGAGCCATAGCTGAACGCGGGAACCTGCTGGCGGATCGAAAGCGGCGCGGCATTCAGCGGCATCAGCTGGGCCGGCTGTACGCTCTGGGGCACTGTACCCGACTCCTGTTGCAGCGGTGTTTCGTTGAGGGCGCGCATCAGCTGTTCGGCCAGGGTTGGTCGACTGGCGGCCGGATTGCTGGTGGCGGTTGCAACCTTGGGCTGCTGCACCACCGGCTCCGGCAGGGGAGGTGGCAGCGGCCGCGTTACCATCGCCTTGGGCTCCACTCGCACGAAGGGCGGGGTGACCACCTCTTTCACCTCGACCTTCTCCTCGATGGGGCGCAGGTGGAGCAGGTGCCAGCCATAGTTGGCGCCAGCACCTAGCAGCAGGGCGAGTGGAGCGAGCAGCCAGACGAGGCGGCGGGATGTCCGAGCCTCTTCACGGGGCATGGCAAGCCCCATGGCGGGGATACAGGTTTGTGGCTGCGGTTGCTGTGCGCGGTGCAGCGCCTTGAGCAGGGTAGACATCAGGAGGCCTCCTCCAGTCTGGGCATGGGTTCACCGGAGAGGGCGTTGAGGCGCAGCAGGGTATTGCTGCCGGCGATGCCGTCAGGGTTGAGCCCCTGATCCCGCTGGAACTGCTGCAGTTTGTTCTTGAGCTCGCTATCGAAACGGCGCACCTTGCGCTCGGGCTGTTGCAGCGCGCGGCTCAGGGCATTGTCGAGCCACTGGATCTGGGCCTGCCCCGCATTGTTGCCGATCAGGCTAGCGCCCCCCTTGGGCATGCGCCAGAGCAGGGTGTAACTGCCGCCCCAGTTGTCGCTGAGCCACTGCCTCTCAACCTGCCAGCTCTGGTTGCCGATCATCAGGCGCGCCTGCTTGGGGCCGAGAGTGACCAGGGTGGCGTAGTAGATGCCGCCCGTCTCGTCGGTAAGACTGACCATGGCGGGGTATTGCAGATTGCGCAGCTCGTCGAGGCTCGCTTCCCCCTCCTGACAGCGCAGGCCGGCGCGGGGGGCGTTGTCGCAGGTGGCATCCTCCAGCTCGGGCTCGTAGCCCCAGACCCGGTAGAGATTCTGCATTGCGCCCTCGGGGTCGAGCGCCTGATTGATCGCCTCGGTAAGCTGCTCCTGCTGCTCGGCGGTCTCATCGACGGTAACTGGTACCTCGACCTTGACCACCGGCCGGGTGGGGAAGACGCCGAAGAACTGCCAGCCCCACCAGCCCGCAGCTACCAGCAGGGCCCCAGCCAGCGCGACCGCAAGGCCCGAGAGCCAGCTCCCCTCGTCGCGGATCCCGCTCACCTCAAAGGCGGCCTGACTGATGTCGCCATGGACAATTTTGTAGCTGCCACGGGCAAAGGCGGCGATCAGGGCGCGGTCGCAGATGAGGTTAATAAGACGGGGAATGCCACCGCTCAGGCGGTGGAGGGTCTGGATAGCTTTTGGGGTAAAAATGGGCTGCACGCAGCCGGCGACCTGCAGCCGGAAGCGAACATAGGCATCGACATCGCCAGCACCCAGGGGCAGCAAGTGGTAGCGAGCGGTAATGCGCTGGGCCAGCTGGCGCAGCAGGGGCTGGCGCAACATCTGCTGCAGCTCTGGCTGACCGATCAGCACCACCTGCAGTAGCTTCTTCTCGTCGGTTTCGAGGTTGGTCAGCAGACGCAGCTGCTCCAGCACCTCTGGCAGCAGATGCTGGGCCTCATCCACCAGAACCACGCTGCGCTTGCCTGCGGCCAGATTGGCCAGCAGGTGGTCGCGAATAAGGTCGAACAGCAGCTTGATCCCCGCCTCGGTCGGGTAGGCAAGCTGAAACTCGTCACAGATGGCCGCCAGCAGATCCCGCTCGGTCAGCGAGGGATTGAGGATATAGGCGATCTCGGTCTCGGCGGGCAGCTGTTGCAGCAGGCAGCGGGAGACGGTGGTCTTGCCGGTGCCCACTTCGCCGGTCAGTAGCACAAAGCCGCCGCCATCCTGCAATCCGTAGCTGAGATGGGCCAGAGCCTCCCCGTGCCGCTCGCTCATATAGAGATATTTGGGATTGGGCGAGATGGAGAACGGGTGTTCCGAGAGGCCAAAGAACTGTGTGTACATGAGGGATTCTTTTGTGACCGGTTACAGGTAAAAAATATTTCCGGATGATAGCAAACCTCGCACTCATTGGAAGCTATCCGAGTGGACAAGAGACAAATGACGGCACTTTCCCTTCATCTTGTGATCCAGCGTCGGGATTGTGCCGCTCAAATGGTCAAAAAATAGCGGTGATTTGCAAAAATAAGTTTATTGTCAACAGCTTGAGGAGGCAAAGTTTTCACCTGTCGGTTCGTTAACGGGTTTGCCGACTCAGCGATGATCCTGAAATTTGGCCGCTATCTCCTTGAACTGCGCCTCGCAGGCGAGAAACGCGTTGACGATGTTCGGGTCGAAATGGCTGCCGCTTCCTTTCACGATGATCTCCTTCGCGTCCTCATGGCTGAAGGCGGGTTTGTAGACCCGTTTCGAGATGAGGGCATCGTAGACATCCGCCACCGCCATCAGCCGCCCTGAGAGAGGAATAGCCTCACCCGCCAGCCCTGCCGGATAGCCGCTGCCATCCCACTTTTCGTGGTGGGTGAGGGAGATCTCCCGCGCCAGCCGCAGGAAGGAGTTGGAGCCCAGCTGCGCCTCGGCGCTCGCCAGCGCATCAGCTCCGATCTGCGGGTGGCGCTTCATGATGGCGAACTCCTCATCGGTCAGCTTGCCCGGCTTGAGCAGGATGGCGTCGGGAATGCCCACCTTGCCCACATCGTGCAGCGGGGCCGATTTGAACAGCAGATCTATGGTGGCATCATCCAGTGGATAGCTATCCCAGTCGCTGAGGCTAAGATGCAGTGCCAGCGCCTTGACGTAGTGCTGGGTGCGGATGATATGGGCGCCGGTCTCGTTGTCGCGGGTCTCCGCCAGCGAGGCGAGGCCGAGAATGGCCACATCACGGGTGAGGTTGAGCTCGTCGCTGCGGGATTTCAGCTCGCCGATCATCTGATTGGTGCTGGCGGCGATAAGGCCAAACTCGTCATCCCGGGTGACCGGCACCCGGGCATCGAAGTCACCGCATTGCACTCTGGCCATGGTGCTGGTCTGGTGGCGCAGGGAGAGGCCAAGGTTGCGGCCGTAGCCGTGAATGATGAGGGCGAGATAGCTGAAGGTCACCGTCATCACGAAGGCGATCTCCCACAGGATGTAGTGCTGGGCCTCGACCCTCGGCAGACTGCGCTCCACCGTCACCAGCCACTCCAGATCCTTGTTGAACAGCAAGAAGAATACGCACCCCAATAAGGTGAGGGTTGCCAGGGTAAAGAGGGTGAACTTGCGTGGCAGCGGCATGGCCAGCGGCTGGCTCAGTGCCAGGTTCTGCTCGGCTTGCCGTGCTCTGGCCCGATGCCAATCCCGCTCCAGAGTCAGGTCGGCCGCCACCAGAAAGCCGAGGGTGGTCATCCCCAGCAATACCTTGAGGTGACTCTCCAGCGGAAAGTCGTGAACCAGGGCGTTGTAGCCCGAGAGCAGCAGTGCTCCCAGCAGGTAGAAACCTACCTCCAGTCCGAACCCGTCCAGCCCGTTACGCGGCAGGGGCCGCCTTGAGAGCAGCTGGTTGCGCACGGTGAACATGATGGCGAACGTCACCAGGGTCGGCCCCAGCAACTGGGGCAGGGTGAGGCTCTCGAGAAACGGGCAGACCTGCCAGCCATAGAGACAAAAGAGTGACAGGGTTACCCCGTAGTGCAGGGCGCAGCGCCCCGAGATTCTCATCATGATTTCACCTGAACAGCGTTTTTGTTGTTATGGCCGCCGCGACAGGCGCACCATCCTCAGCACCGTTGCAGCAGCAGGCTACCGATAGAGTAGCCGGCGCCAAACGAGCAGAGGACGCCGCGCGCCCCGACAGGAAGGTCGCGATTGTACAGATGAAACGCGATGATGGAACCCGCCGAGCTGGTATTGCCATAGCTGTCGAGGATGACCGGTGCCTCCTGCTGGCTGGCATCGTGGCCTAGCAGCTTGCGGCCGATGAACTGGTTCATGGTGAGGTTGGCCTGATGGAGCCAGAGCCGGCTCAGAGAGTCTGCGGGCCAGCCCTGCTCATCGAGCTGGTTGGCTATCTGGTCGCACACCAGTGGCAACACCTCCTTGAACACCTTGCGCCCCTGCTGACGAAACAGCTTGTCGTCGCTGTAGCGGGTGCGCGGGCTCAGCCGGTTCAAAAAGCCGAAGTTGTTGCGGATGTTGTTGGAGTACTGGGTCACCAGCTTGCTGGCTACCAGTTGCCACGGATTGGCCACCTTGCAATCGGCCTCCCGCTCCAGCAGCACCGCGGTGCAGGCATCACCGAAGATAAAGTGGCTATCCCGATCGCGAAAATTGAGGTGCCCCGAACAGATCTCCGGATTGACCACCAGCGCCAGTTTGGCGCTGCCTGCCGCCAGCATGTCGGCGGCTGTTTTGATACCGAAGGTGGCAGACGAGCAGGCCACGTTCATGTCAAAGGCCATGCCGCTCGCTCCCAGATAGTGCTGCAGCTCGATGGCCAGCGCCGGATAGGGGCGTGGCATGTTGGATGCCGCCACTATCACCAGATCGATCTCTCCCGGCTCGCGGCCGGCGGCGATCAGCGCCTGTTCGGCGGCGGCCACCGCCATCTCCACCATGATGGAGGGCATCTCATCGGGCCGCTCAGCCAGCAGCGGCTGCATGATGTCGGGGTTGAGCACTCCCTCGCGGCTCACCAGATAACGGCTCTTGATGCCGGACGCCTTCTCGATGAACTCGCAGCTGGAGTGCTGCTTGGCGGGGAGCTGGCCGGCGTCGATGGCGGAGGCGTTCTCCTCGTTGTAGAGATCCACATACTGGTTGAAGGCGGCCACCAGCTCTTCATTGCTGACGGCAAAGGGGGGTGTATAGAGGCCTGAGCCACTGATCACGATAGCGGTCATCTTTGCTCCTCGCCGGGTGCGTTCCCGGCTTGTCGGTTTATAGGGTAGAGAGGGTTACAGCTGGTCGATCGCCGCAGCGAGACCCGCCAGGGTCAGCGGATGCATCCGTCCGCCAACCACATCATTCATCAGCTTGATGGAGGGGTGCCAGAGCCACTCCCGGCGCGGGGTGGGGTTGATCCACACCAGTTTGGGAAAGTGCTGCTGCAGGCGGGTGAGCCACACCTGACCCGACTCCTCGTTCCACTGCTCGACACTGCCGCCCGGCCAGGTGATCTCGTAGGGGCCCATGGTGGCATCCCCCACCAGGATTACCCGGTAGTCGCTGCCGTAGGTGCGCAGCAGGCGCAGGGTATCGAACCGCTCCTCAAAGCGGCGGGCGTTATCCTTCCAGACGAAGTCGTAGAGGCAGTTGTGAAAATAGAAGTACTCCAGATGCTTGAACTCGTGGCGCAACGCGGAGAAGAGGCGTTGTACCTCGGCCACGTGGGCATCCATGGAGCCTCCCACATCGAAAAAGACCAACAGTTTCACCCCGTTGTGGCGCTCGGGCCGCAACTTCACATCGAGCCAACCCTGGCGGGCAGAACTTTTTATGGTGTCGTCGAGATCAAGCTCGTCGGGATTGCCTTTGCGCACCCAGCGTCTGAGCTTGCGCAGCGCCAGCTGAATGGCGCGCTGGCCGAGCGGCGAGTCGTCGCTGAAGTTGCGATAGTGACGGGCCTCCCATACCTTGGTCGCCTTGCCGTGCAGCCCCTCTCCACCCATGCGGACGCCCTCGGGGTGAAAACCGCCGTGGCCAAACGGGCTGCTGCCACCGGTTCCCACCCACTTGTTGCCGCCGGCGTGGCGCTCTTTCTGTTCGCTTAACCGCTGGTTAAGGGTCTCCAGCAGTTTGTCGAGTCCGCCGAGGGATTTGAGCAACGCCTTCTCCTCTGGGCTCAACAGCCGTTCGAACTCCTTGCGCAGCCACTCCTCGGGCAGGCTCTCCGGCAGCAGGGGAATGGCTTCCAGTCCCTCGTAGTATTCGGCGAAGGCGCGATCGAAGCGATCGTAGTGAGCCTCGTCTTTTACCAGCAGGCAGCGGGAGAGTTGGTAGAACTCGTCCATATCGATGGCGACCAACCGGGCAGCCAGTGCAGCGTGCAAGTCCAGCAGTTCGCGCAGGCTGCAGGGGAGCTTGTGGCGGCGCAGATGGGTAAAAAAGTCGATCAGCATGAGTCAGCTGCCGCGCCGGGCCAGAAAGGCGAGCTTCTCGAATAGATGCAAATCCTGCTCGGTCTTGAGCAGAGCGCCATATAGCGCGGGCACCAGCTTGCCGGGCTCGCGGGCGCGCATCGCCTCGGGGGCGATATCGTCGGCCAGGAGCAGGCGGATCCAGTCCAAGAGTTCCGAGGTGGAGGGCTTCTTGCGCAGCCCCTCTACCTCGCGCAGCTCGAAGAAGAGGTCCATCGCTTCGCCAAGCAGGCTCTCCTTGAGGTCGGGATAGTGGAGTTTGACGATGGCCTGCATCTCGGCCTTGTCGGGGAAGCGGATGTAGTGGAAAAAGCAGCGGCGCAGGAAGGCATCCGGCAGCTCTTTTTCATTGTTGGAGGTGATGATGACCACCGGCCGCTGGCGAGCCCTGACTCGCTCGCCGGTCTCGTAAACATCGAACTCCATTCGATCCAGCTCCAGCAGCAGATCGTTGGGGAATTCGATGTCGGCCTTGTCGATCTCGTCGATCAGCAGCACCGGTCGCTGCTCGGCGCTAAAAGCCTGCCACAGCTTGCCCTGGCGAATGTAGTGGCTGATATTGGCCACTCTGGGGTCGCCGAGCTGGGAATCGCGCAGCCGCGCTACCGCATCATATTCGTAGAGTCCCTGCTGGGCTTTGGTGGTGGACTTGATATGCCAGGCAATGAGATCGGTGCCAAGATGGTCGGCGACCGCTTCCGCCAGCACCGTCTTGCCGGTGCCTGGCTCCCCTTTGATCAGCAGCGGTTTTTCGAGGGTGATGGCGGCATTGACCGCCATCTTCAATGCATCGGAGGCGAGATACTGGCTGCTTCCTGAAAATCCCATAACGTCGGTTCCTTTGACGATTGGCTCCCGGAGTCAGGGGCCAGAGAGAATAAGCTCTATATGTTGTAATACCATATGGTTATAACGAATAGTCACTTCTCATTCAGAAACCACAGGGTAATCTTGTTTCATCGTCGTAACAAACACAGGGATAGCACCATGAGCAAAATTTTTGAGGACAATAGCCAGACTATCGGTCACACCCCGCTGGTTCGTCTCAACCGTGTTACCAAAGGCCGCGTGCTGGCCAAGATCGAGAGCCGCAACCCCAGCTTCAGCGTCAAGTGCCGGATCGGTGCCAACCTGATTTGGGATGCCGAGAAGCGCGGCATCCTGACCAAGGGTAAGGAGATCATCGAGCCCACCAGCGGCAACACGGGTATTGCTCTGGCCTTCGTCGCGGCTGCTCGCGGCTATCCCATCACCCTGACCATGCCGGCCACCATGAGTCTGGAGCGCCGCAAGCTGCTCAAGGCGCTCGGGGCCAATCTGGTGCTGACCGAAGGACCGCTTGGCATGAAAGGGGCCATCGCCAAGGCCAACGAGATCCTCGAGTCCGAGCCGGGCAAGTATGTGTTGTTGCAACAGTTTGAAAACCCGGCCAACCCGGAGATCCACGAAAAGACCACCGGCCCCGAGATTTGGGATGCCACTGACGGTGAGGTGGATGTGTTCGTGGCCGGGGTCGGTACCGGTGGCACCATTACCGGTGTTTCCCGCTACTTGAAAAAGACTCTGGGCAAGGCGGTGGTCTCTGTCGCGGTCGAACCTGCCGAGTCGCCGGTCATCAGCCAGAAGCTGGCCGGTGAAGAGATCAAACCGGGCCCCCACAAGATCCAGGGTATTGGTGCCGGCTTTATTCCGGGCAACCTCGACCTCTCCCTGATTGATCGTGTTGAGCAGGTGACCAGTGACGAAGCCATCGAAATGGCCCGCCGCCTGATGGAGGAGGAGGGGATCCTGGCCGGGATCAGCTCCGGTGCTGCCGTGGTGGCTGCCAGCCGTCTGGCCGAGCTGCCGGAGTTTGAAGGAAAAACGATTGTCGTTATCCTGCCGAGCGCCGCGGAGCGCTACCTCTCCAGCGCCCTGTTTGCCGGCGTATTCAGCGAACAGGAATTGCAGCAGTAAACAACAAGATTGCACTGACCAGACGGCGCTCCCAGGAGCGCCGTTTCTTTATGGGCTAGACTCTGCATCGCCCAGCGCCACTCGGGCCCTTATTTTTTGGGGTAAAATAACAAGCTCCGGAGCGAGAAAAAAAGCAGACATTCTGTGATAAATCTCATATCCTGTGCGGCGTCACGCGGTGTCTGATGGTCAGGTATCACAAAGTAACAAAGTGTTATTTTTCGTTATAAAATAATTTCAGGCCAGTCCTGATGCGGCTTGTAGCCCAATAACGGAAAAATCCCGACCAAGACACCGAAATACTGCACAGAAAATTGACCTGGATTAAACCATTGCGGGTCTGCTTTCGTTACTTTACAACATATCCATACTGACACGGTGGGTCAGGTTGTCTGAAAAGCGACCTGCTCACTAAAAAATATCAATAATATGGGGTGAAACCATGTACGAGAAGTCTGTTGTTATTACTGCTGAAAACGGCCTGCACACCCGTCCGGCAGCTCAGTTCGTGAAAGAAGCCAAAGAATTCCAAAGCGAGATCACTGTGGTCTCCGGTGGCAAATCCGCCAGCGCCAAGAGCCTGTTCAAGCTGCAGACTCTGGGTCTGACCAAAGGCACCAACGTGACCATCCAGGCCGACGGCCCGGACGCTCAGAAAGCCGTTGAGAAGCTGGTTGCCCTGATGGACGAGCTGGAGTAATCCAGCTTTACTCCTCCCCCACAGTCGTTTTAATAGGAAGGATTATGATATCTGGCATTCTTGCGTCCCCCGGTATCGCATTCGGTAAGGCGCTTCTTCTGAAAGAAGATGAAATCGTTATCAATCAGGGCAAGATCTCTGCTGACCAGATTGATGTCGAGATCAACCGCTTCCTCGAAGCCCGCACCAAGTCAGCTGCACAGCTGGAAGCCATCAAAGAGATGGCCGGTCGCACCTTCGGCGAAGAAAAAGAGGCCATCTTCGAAGGCCACATCATGTTGCTCGAAGATGAAGAGCTGGAAGGGGATATCAAATCCTTCATCAAAGATAACAAGGCATCCGCCGACAAAGCCATCTACGAGGTGATCGAACAGTACGCCAAGATGATGGCCGAGCTGGACGACCCCTATCTGCGCGAGCGCGCAACCGACTTCCGTGACATCGGTACCCGTCTGGTCAAGAACGTACTGGGCATCGCCGTTGTCAACCTGAGCACCATCGACGAAGAGGTGATTCTGGTCGCCAAAGACCTGACCCCGTCCGAAACTGCTCAGATCAACCTGAAATATGTGCTGGGTTTCGTTACCGACATCGGTGGCCGTACTTCCCACACCTCCATCATGGCTCGCTCCCTGGAGCTGCCGGCCATCGTGGGCACCAACGACATCACCGATCGCGTCAAGAACGGTGAGATGATCCTGCTCGACGCCATCAACAACAAAGTTGTGATCAACCCGAGCGAAGCCGAGCTGACCCAGTTTAAAGAGACTCAGGCCCGTTATCAGGCCGAGAAAGACGAGCTGGCCAAGCTGAAAGATCTGCCTGCCATCACTCTGGATGGTCATCAGGTCGAAGTGTGCGCCAACATCGGTACCGTCAAGGATACCGAAGGTGCCATCCGCAATGGCGCCGAAGGCGTGGGTCTGTACCGTACCGAGTTCCTGTTCATGGACCGTGACGCGCTGCCGACCGAAGATGAGCAGTTCAAAGCCTACAAAGAAGTGGCCGAAGCGATGCCGGATCAGCCGATCATCGTGCGTACCATGGACATTGGCGGCGACAAAGAGCTGCCGTACATGAATTTCCCGAAAGAGATGAACCCCTTCCTGGGCTGGCGTGCCGTGCGTATTTTCTTCGACCGCGAAGACATCATGCACGCTCAGCTGCGGGCCATCCTGCGCGCGTCTGCCTTCGGCAAACTGCGCATCATGTTCCCGATGATCATCTCTGTCGAAGAGTTCCGTAGCCTGAAAGCTACCGTAGAGACGCTGAAAGCCGAACTGCGCGCCGAAGGCAAAGCCTTTGATGAATCCATCGAAGTGGGTATCATGATCGAGACCCCGGCTGCTGCCGTCATGGCTCATCATCTTGCCAAGGAAGTGGATTTCTTCAGTATCGGTACCAACGACCTGACCCAGTACACCCTGGCTGTCGACCGTGGTAACGAGATGATCTCCGCGATGTACAACCCGCTGTCACCCTCCGTCCTGACCCTGATCAAGATGGTTATCGATGCTTCCCATGCCGAAGGCAAGTGAACCGGTATGTGTGGTGAACTGGCTGGTGACGAGCGTGCCACCCTGCTGCTGCTGGGTATGGGTCTGGATGAGTTCTCCATGAGCGCCATCTCTGTACCGCGTATCAAGAAGCTTATCCGCAACACCAACTTCGAAGATGTGAAGGCAATGGCTGATCAAGCACTGAGCTTTGCCACCGCTGCTGAAATCGAAGCATGCGTAGATAACTTTATTAAGCAGAAGGCAGTCTGCTAAGATCGGCTGCAAACAGCGAAAAATCATCTCTAGGAGCTTTATATGGGTCTGTTCGACAAACTGAAGAAACTGGTTTCTGACGATAGCTCTGACACCGGTGGCATCGAAATCTTTGCTCCGCTGTCTGGCGAAATCGTGCCGATCGAAGATGTGCCTGATGTCGTCTTCGCCGAGAAAATCGTTGGTGACGGTATCGCCATCAAGCCGGCTGGCAACAAAATGGTTGCTCCGTGCGACGGCACCATCGGCAAGATTTTCGAGACCAACCACGCGTTCTCTCTGGAATCTGACTCCGGCATCGAGCTGTTCGTTCACTTCGGTATCGACACCGTTGAGCTGAAAGGCGAAGGCTTCAAGCGTATCGCTCAGGAAGGCCAGCAGGTCAAGCGCGGCGACACCATCATCGAGTTCGATCTGGCCGTTCTGGAAGCGAAAGCCAAATCTACCCTGACTCCGGTGGTCATCTCCAACATGGACGAGATCAAAGAGCTGGTGAAGATGACTGGTGCCGTGACTGTGGGCGAGACCCCGGTGATCCGCATCAAGAAATAAGCAGTAACAGGCCCAGAACCTGTTTCCTCTCCTCCCTTACTCTTTCGTGACCACCACCCGGTTACGTCCCTGCTCCTTGGCGAGATAAAGCGCCCGATCGGCCATCATCAGCAGGTAGTCGATGCTCTGATCGCCCCGGGTAGCGGCGCAGCCAAGGCTGATGGTGAGAGTGATAGTCTGTCCCTGCCATGGCATGGCCAGCTCGCTGACCTGCTGGCGCAGCCGTTCGGCGCGGCAAGCAGCTTGCTCCAGCGTGTGATCCGGAAAGATCAGCAGAAACTCCTCGCCGCCCCAGCGGGCCAGGCACTCCCCCGGTTGCAGCAGTTCTGTCATGGTGTCTGCAACTGCGCAGAGCGCCGCATCCCCCGCAGGGTGACCGTAACGGTCGTTGATCTGCTTGAAGTGGTCGATATCGCCCAGCACCAGGGCAAAGGCATCGCCCTGCATCCGGTGGGATTGCAGCTGCTGCTCGGCACCACGACGGTTACACAGCTCGGTGAGGGGGTCGGTACAGGAGAGGCGGCTCACCTCTTCCACCATACACTGCAGGTCGTGAATGTCGCGGAAGGTGACGATATGGCCATTCGGAATGGCATCGGCCCCCAGCTGGGCCGTTACCACGAACCAGCGGTGCTGGCCATTCTTGCAACGGATCAGGGCGGGCATCTCTGCCACCTCCAGACCCTGTTGCAGTGACTGTTCTACCTCGGTGTGCCAAGCCTGAATGATCGCGCTGCGGTAGGTTGCATCGGGATAGGCGAGGCGAAACCAGCTGTCCATATCGGGCAGATCGGCCAGGTCATACCCGAGCTGTTCGCGAAAGGCGCGGTTGAGAAAGCGATGGCGACGAACGGGGATGTTGTCACCGGTATCGGGCAGACCCTCGCGGCGCGCCACCGATTCTGACACCAGAATGGGGAGCGGTATCACGTCAAAGGAGCGAAACAGGATCTGCTGCAGTTCTCTCTCTTCCATCGTCACGTGGTGCTCCCTGATCCTTTTGTCACTTTCTCTAACATAGGTTAGCCAGCGCAGGTGGTAAATGGATTTCTGGGGCGCGGCCGGGGCTGGCTATCGTCTCATCTGAAAGCAGGGTAAAAGGGGGCTGTAGCAGCATGTTGCACCGGTTCGGAGGGGGCTGCTGGGTGTCTGCCGATGTCATCAGAGCGGCTTGCGGCAATGATTCAACGCGTTTAGCGGCTTATTTTATAAACAATTTTGTTTATAAAATAACGGTATTCTGGCGCCAGAGAGGGCCACACTTGCCGGGTAGCCACCTCCCCAGGGCTTGCCGAGCCTCCTCCGATCTGCTGACCGATCATGTGAACGCAATAAAAAAGCCGCTCACACAGGTGAGCGGCTTTGCCGGAACAGTCTTCCCCTTAAGCGGGCTGCTTGCCCTCTTCGGCAGGAGGTGGCGGCAGGGCGCCGGAGCTGGATTCGACCTTCTGCTCCTCCCCCTGCATGTTCTTGATGTAGACATCCATCTGGTTGAAGGCGATCTCGATGCCGTTCTCGCGGAACAGCTGGTCGATCTTGCGGTTCAACTCGTCCACCGCAGGGTTGCGATCCCCCAGTTCGCTCACGAAGAAGCGCAGCTCGTGATCCAGGGTGCTGGCACCGAAGGTGAGGAAGTAGACGATGGGCGCCGGGTCTTTCAGCACCCGGCTGTTCTCGTCCGCCGCCTGTTTGAGCAGGGTGCGGGTCAGCTCCAGATCGGAACCGTATGCCACGCCCACCCGCACGATGACCCGGGTCACGGTGTCACTCAGCGACCAGTTGATCAGACGCTCGGTCATCAGCTGCTGGTTGGGGATGATCACCTCTTTACGGTCGAAGTCGGTCAGCGTGGTGGCGCGAATGCGGATCCGCGAGACGGTACCCGAGAAGGAGCCGATGGTGACGGTGTCACCGATCCGCACCGGACGCTCGAACAGGATGATGATGCCGGAGACGAAGTTGGAGAGGATCTCCTTCATGCCAAAACCGATACCGACTGACAGACCACCCGCTACCCACTGCAGCTTGTCCCACTGCACGCCCATCATGGAGAGGGCGGTCAGGGAGCCGAAGCCGATCAGTACGTAGTTGAGCATGGTGGTGATGGCGTAGGCCGTCCCCTGAGCCAGATTGAGCTTGGAGAGCACCAGCACCTCCAGCAAACCCGGCAGGTTGCGTGCCAGCGACCAGGCGCCGCCGAGCAGCAGGAGGCCGATCAGCACGTCACTCAGGCTGATGGGGAAGAGCACGGCATTGGCACCGGTGCCTTCAGTGCGGTGCCACAGCACCATGCTGTCGAGGTAGGAGAATACCGCGACCAGATCGGACCAGAGCCAGTAGAAGGCGACGCCGAAGATCAGCAGCAGTACGGTGCGAGTCAGACGCAGGGACTGCTGGCTGACATCCTCCAGATCCATCGGTTGCTCTTCGATGGACTCGCCACCTTCCGCATCTTCCGAAGATTTGTGCTCACGTTTGGCCACCGCGCGGCGGTAGGCCAGACGACGGGCCGCCAGCTCCAGCCCGCGCAGGGCGGTGCGGTAGACCAGACTCCAGATGATCAGCAGATAGAAGGATTCGATCAGGCGACCGGTCAGCTTGAGCGCGGTGTAGTAGTAGCCGAGCACCGCCAGCACGATCAGCGCCACCGGGGCCAGGGCCAGCGCAATGGCGGTCATGGTCTGGGCCATGCTCGCCTCACCCTTGATGCGGGCGCGGGAGATGGGGAACACCAGATAGGCGGCCAGCGCCAGCAGGATCAGGGTGAGTGCCTGACCAATCACGTCGTTGCCTAGGGAGGAGGGTTCTACCACCGCCTTGGTCGACAGCATGATGAGGGGCAGCAGCGGCAACCAGAGGTAGCGCATGCTGTTGCGCTTGGCCTGCAGCTCGGCGCGCGGGATGCGGAAGTGGGATTCACCGAGTCCGCCCGGGCGCATCACCGCCATGTAGATGCTGAAGACCAGATAGCTGAGTGCCAGGTTCAGAGTGATCTGGAAGATGAGCTTGGGGCTCAACAGACCACAGTAGGTGAGCAGCAGGCCGCCCGCCAGAATGAACAGGCTGCCCGGCAGGCGCTGCAACAGGGTAAAGAAGAGTGCGCGCGGGGTGTGCCACTGGCTGTCCTGACGGAAGCGGCCCAGATCCTTGGCAATCTTTTTCTGGCGTTCGGCCAGTGCCGGACGCTTCCACATCAGCAGGCCGCCGATGAGCAGCAGCGGGAAGGCGAGCAGGGAGATCCCCAGCAGCTCTTCGCGCCACTGGCTCCAGTCCGGTTTCAGCACCCAGTCGGAGGCCTGTTTGTAGGCCTGGGCGGGCCAGCTGATAAACCACTTGAAGTCGATCGGTTTGTTGCTGCTTACCCAGAAGATGTGCTGTTGCAGGGTAAATTCGATAGAGGCATAGACCCGCGCCAGCTGCTGCTGGGTCAGCTGCAGGCTGATAGCGTTGGTGAGCTGGCTGTCGAGCTGGCGGTTGAGCTGATCGAGCAGGTTGATGCGGGTATCGATGAGCTTGGCAAGGCTCTCCTTGTCTTCATCGCTGACCGGCTCCTTGCTGCTCGCGATCAGGTTGTCCAGATAGAGGTTCTTCTGGAACAGCTGGTCACGCTGCTGACTCAGCTCGAACTGGGCCAGATGCAGATCGGCGATCTGCTCTTCGAGGTTTTTGACGGCGATGGTCGGCGCCGCTTCCAGCTGTTGATAGAGCTGATAGAGGATGCGTGACAGCAGCAGATTACCCTTGAGCATCTGCACCTGTTCGTTGAGGTTGCGCTCGGTCTGGGTGCCGCGCTCCAGCCAGCTCTTGGCCTGCAGGTTTTTCTGTACCAGCGAGTTGAGGTTGGTGGTGGCGCTGATGAGTTGCTGGCTGAGCTGGTGGTTGAGAACCTGCTCTTTTTGTACCAGCGGGCTGTCTTCGGTCGCTACCAGCTCGCCGGTCTGTTCGGCGGTCTTCTCGGTGTCGCCGAGGCGCTTGGCGCTGCTCTGCTCCTGCAACAGTTGCAGCTTCTGCTCTTCACTGGTGAGGC
Source organism: Aeromonas jandaei (assembly GCF_037890695.1). Taxonomy (NCBI): domain Bacteria; kingdom Pseudomonadati; phylum Pseudomonadota; class Gammaproteobacteria; order Aeromonadales; family Aeromonadaceae; genus Aeromonas; species Aeromonas jandaei. The sequence continues at coordinate 2,177,484 of NZ_CP149571.1, forward strand.
GGGCGTTCTGGTAGTCGCGCTGTTTGACCGCCAGATCCTGCATGCTGGTACGGTTGTCCAGATCCTTTTGCAGCTGGGAAAGTTGCAGGTCGAGCAGTGCCAGCTCGGTGTTGAGCTTCATCTTCTCGGCGCTGCTGACGCTCTCGCCGGCATTAAGGCGGCTGCGGATCTCCTGACTGCGCTGATAGGCACGGCTCATGCTGCTCTGGGCGCGCTCCGGCAGGGTCTGCAGGTTGGTGAGCTGGCTGCCGATGGCGCCGAGCGCCTCCTGGGCGGCCTGCATGTTGGCCAGCACATCGGGCTGGCGGTTGTCGAGCTCGGCCAGACTCATGCTGGCGTATTCGCTCTTGATCTGCTCCGGGCTCTTGCCCTGGGTCAGGTCGTTGAGCTTGGCGCTGATGTCGCGCAGCTCACCCGGCAGATTGCGAATGCGCTGGGCCTGCGCCTTGGCTTTCGCCTCCTCCTTGTCGATGCTGTCGAGCAGGGTGAGGGTTTCAGTCAGAAACTTCTGGTCGGCCTGCTGGCTGACGGTCAGGGTCTCGGATTTGCCCAGATTGTCCAGCGCCCGCTGGACGGAAGCGCGGGATGGAACATCCTGCGCCATGGCTTGCGGGGCACCGCAGAGGCTGACGAGTAGGCAGAGCAGCGGCAACAGGATGGCCGATGCTCTCTTGAAGGGTGTTGATTGCATATAACTTCCGGGTTATTGCGCGGTGATCGGGAAATTTCCCACCTAGATTAAATCCGCGGGGATTCTAACACCGGCACTCTTTGCGAAGCAGGGGGGAGGGATAAAAAAAACGGCGCCCGCAGGCGCCGTTTTCAGCTTGTTCAGTTCCGATTAAAGAACGTGAACAGAAGCGGTGTTGGTGGTGCCGCTCGGTACCAGAGCACCGGAGACCATCACAACTACGTCACCTTTCTGGCCCATGCCGATTTCCAGCGCGGCTTCTTTACCGATGCGATAGAAATCGTCGGTAGAGGCGATGCTGTCAACCACGTGAGCAACCACACCCTTGGTCAGAACCAGCTGGGCAGCGGTCTTCTTGTTGGTGGTGATCGCCAGGATCCAGGCTTTCGGGAAGTACTTGCGGATAGCCTTGGCAGACTTGCCGCCTTCGGTGGCAACCACGATCAGCGGGGCGTCCAGCTTCTCGGAGGTCTCTACCGCGCCTTTACATACGGCTTCGGTGATGCGCAGCTTGTTGCTGTCGTTAGAAGCAGACAGGTTGGACGGCATCACGGCATCGGTACGCTCGCAGATGGTGGCCATGATGGTCACGGCTTCCAGCGGGTACTTACCCTTGGCGGACTCACCGGACAGCATGACTGCGTCGGTACCGTCCAGGATGGCGTTGGCCACGTCGCCGGCTTCGGCGCGGGTCGGACGCGGGTTCTTGATCATGGAGTCCAGCATCTGGGTGGCAGTGATAACCACTTTGCGGGCCTTGTTGCACTTGGCGATGATCATCTTCTGGGCGAAGATAACCTCTTCAACCGGGATCTCTACACCCATGTCGCCACGAGCAACCATGATGCCGTCGGAAACAGCCAGGATCTCGTCGAAGTTGTCCAGACCTTCCTGGTTTTCGATCTTGGAGATGATCTGGATGTTCTCGCCACCGTGGGCTTTCAGGTGCTCACGGATTTCCAGTACGTCTTCTTTCTTGCGGATGAAGGAAGCAGCAACGAAATCAACGCTCTGCTCGCAACCGAAGATCAGGTCGCGCTTGTCTTTCTCGGCCAGGGCCGGCAGCTTGATGGAGACGCCCGGCAGGTTGACGCCCTTGTTCTCGCCCAGATCGCCGTTGTTCAGTACTTTACAAACAACTTCGCGCTCGGTGATTTCGATGACGTCCAGACCGATCAGGCCGTCGTCAACCAGGATGCGGTTGCCGACGCGCAGGTCGTTGGCGAAACCTGCATAGGTCACGGCCACTTTGTCTTTGTTGCCAACCACGGTCTGGTCGGTGGTGAAGGTGAAGGTCTGGCCAGCAACCAGTGCTACGTCATTGCCACCTTCCAGCTTCATGGTACGGATTTCCGGACCCTTGGTATCCAGCAGGATAGCTGCGCGCTTGCCGGTCTCGGCCATCACTTCGCGCAGGTTGCGGATACGGGTGCCGTGCTCTTCGTAATCACCGTGAGAGAAGTTCAGGCGCATGACGTTCATGCCGGCGTCCAGCATTTTTGCCAGCATTTCTTTGGATTCGGTCTTGGGACCGATGGTGCAGACGATTTTGGTCTTTTTCATGTCAGTCTTCATGGTTAAGGAGTTTCCGCCGAGCAATATACACCAGTTTTTGGATTCTTTTTATGATCCAGAAACAACGTTTTGACCAGATAACGTTTTCTTTTCAGGGATAACGTTTTCCTGTTGGTCACTTTTTAGAGCATGCATCCACTGGTCTGAGCTGATTGACGACAAATGTTGCCATCTGTGTCTTATTGGCGGAGAGAAGGTTCAGATGTTGTAAAATGACCACCTGCTCACTGTCACCGTCTTGTCACCAGCTTGCGCAAAGATGTTAGCCCATTGGCGCGCTTGTGAAGGGGAAACAGATGGAAAACAGCCCATGGGGTGGCCCGGTACTGCTTTTGCTGGCGGGGGCACTGTTGCTGGCCCATGCCATGCCTGACGCCAGCTGGCCGGGCAATCACCACTGGCGATCAGCTTTTACCGGCAACCACTCGGCCGAAGGTGCGGCACCGCTCTCGGCAGAGGTGGCCGCAGAGCGATTGCTGTTGCAGGAGTGGCAGGCGCAGGGGGCGGCGACCCGCGTGGCCCTTTCCGGCGAGAGGCATTGAACGGTCATCAGGTGGCGGGGGCAACCGCAAAACGGGCTAACCAGCCGGGTGCCCTCTTTTGACAATGGTGGGGCTGGTCGCCTGATTATCAAAAATAGGTTGATAGTGCTTATCTATTTAGCCTGATTGTTAACTTGTTTAGGCGGGCTGATAATGAATTCAGCGGCGTTGCCTTGTGGCAAAAATCGCCATCCAAACCCTTGCTGGAGTCACTGTTATGTCCCTCGCCCCTGTCTGGTTTATCTCTCACGGCGCACCGGATCTGGTGTTGCGTGATCAACCTGCCACCCGTTTTCTGAGCACCCTGCGGCTGGGGGATCTCAAGGGATTGGTGGTCATCTCCGCTCACTGGTTCAGTCGCGAGCTGCAAATCAACGTCGAGCCCAAGCCGGCGCTGATGTACGACTTTTACGGCTTCCCCGAGCCGCTCTACCGGATGCGCTGGCCAGCCAGCAGCCCCGAATGGTTACAGCAGGCGGTGGGCGATCAGCTGACGCTGGCGGGGTTGGCAGCCACCCCGGTGAGGCGCGAGCTGGACCACGGGGTCTGGTCACCGCTCTCCCTGATCGACCCGGACAGCGAGATCCCGCTGGTGCAGATCTCCATCCCTGCCAGCTTCACCCCGACCCAGCTCTGGCAGCTGGGGGAGGCACTTGCCGACTTGCGCAGTCAGGGGATTGGTATCCTCGCCTCCGGCGCCATCACCCACAACCTGCGGGCCTTGGGGCCCGAGGGGTCGCCGGTGCCGCGCTGGGCGAGCCAGTTTGTCGACTGGCTGGAAGGGGCGATGGCGGCAGGGGAGCGAGAGGCGCTGCTCGACTATCGTCGGTTGGCCCCCGGAGCGGTGGAGTCCCATCCCCACGATGACCACCTGCGCCCGCTCTTTGTGGCGCTGGGGGCTGCGCAGGGCAAGGCACCGACCCTGCTGCACGAGAGCTGGGATGGCGGCAGCCTCTACATGGGGGCTTACCGCTTCGATTAACGAGCTCCGTGCAAGCAAGAGCCCGCCAATTGGCGGGCTCTTGTCGTTTTGGGGATTGGCTACGGTCAGGGGACGATAACCCGGCTTTCGCCGCCACCGAGGGCTTCAACTCTGACTTGTACGCCAATCCGCTCCACCAGGGTCTGGACGTGGGAGATAACCCCGATCTGGCGACCGGCGGCCTGCAGGGAGTCGAGGCTGGCGAGCGCCAGATCCAGACTGTCCGGATCCAGGGTGCCGAACCCCTCGTCGATAAACAGCGATTCGACCTGGGTCTGCCGCGACGAGAGGCTGGAGAGGGCCAGCGCCAGCGCCAGCGACACCAGAAAACTCTCGCCGCCGGAGAGGGAGTCCACCGAGCGCACTTCGTCCCCCATGTCGAGATCCACCACCTGCAGTGCCAGATCGGTGCCGGGCACCCGCTCCAGCCGGTAGCGGGGCGAGAGCTCGGCGAGCTGGGCGTTGGCCTCCAGCAACAGGCGTTCGAGGGTGAGGCTCTGGGCAAAGGTGCGGAACTTGGCGCCGTTGGCCTGCCCGATCAGATCGCACAACTGCTGCCAGTGATCGGCCACCGCCTGCTGGGCGGCCAGCTCCTGTTGCAGGCTGCCCGCCTTGAGGGCGGCCGCTTCGGCCTGCGCCAGCGTGCTCTTGCACTCGAACAGTTGCTCGTCGAGCTCGCGGCAGTGGGCTTCCAGCGCCGTGAGCCGCAGCAGCAGCTCCTCCTGCGGCAGGGCAGCCAGCTCGGGGTGATGTTCGCGATAGCGCTCCCGCTTGCTCTCCTCCAGCGCCAGCGCCCGCTGCCGCTCGGCAAGGCGGGTGCGCGCCTCGCCAACCGCATCCTCCAGCCCTTGCAGGGCGGCACGGCGCGCCTTGAGCTCATCGGGGCTGATGGCCAGCAGGCGGCGCAAGTCATATTCGGCGATGCCGAGGGTACTGGCGTGGGCAGCCCAGCGGCCCAGCACCTCCCGTTTGCGGCGGCTGCTCACCTGTTTCTCCTGCTCCACATGGGTGAGACGGGTCTTGAGCTCGGTCTGCCGCTCGCGCAGGGCGCGGGCGCTCTGTTGCATCGCCTCAAGTTCGCTGGCGAGCTGCTGCAGTCGTTGCTGCCAGCGGTTCTCGACCAGTGCGATCTCCTCGCCACCCAGACAGGCAGCGCGGCTTGTCAGCAGGCCCTGCCGCTGCTGCTCGTGCTCCTTGTAGTCCCGCTCCAGCCTGTGCAGCAGCTCGCGCTGGGTCTGCAGGCGCGCCTCCTGTGCGCTCCGGGCCGGGGTGAGGCTGGCGATCTCGCTGGCCAGCCGCTCCCACTCGCTCTGGCCGTGCAGCCAGGCCTCGCAGGCCCGCTGCCACTCGCGCCACTGCTGGCTGCCGAGCCACTGGCGCCAGGGTTGGCCAGCCATCTGTTCATCGAGACGGTTGCCCCCCTGTTCGAGGCGCTGGCGCAGGGTCGCTTCCTGCTCGCCCATTGCCTTCACTTCCCCTTCCAGCGCAATGCGATGACGGTCAGTCTCCTGCCACTGCTGCTCGAACTGCTGGTGCTGGGCGCCCAGCTGGCTCAGCTGCTGACGCACTCCCTGCAACTGCTGCTGGCCTAGCTGGGCCTGACGCAGCAGTTGCTGGCTGTGGGCCAGCCCCTGCTCCAGCGTCTGGCCGTGGCCGAGCAGGGTGCTCATCAGCTCGTTCCACTCGATGGGGCTCTGGCGCAGCGGCAGCGGATGGCCCAGCAGGGTATCGCCTCCCAGCTGCAGCCAGCGCTGGGTCAGCTGTTCGGCGCGCGCCTCCAGCTCCGGCAGGTGCTGCTGGCGCACTGCCAGCTGGCGAGCCAGCTCCTGACGCTCGCTCTCGCACTGAATGTATTGGTGGTTGAGCCGCTCCCATTCGAGCTCCAGGCTGCGGGCCCGCTCCGCCAGTTGACCGAGAATACCCGCCACCTGCGGCTGGCTCTGGCTGTAGGGGTGCTCCTCGGCGCCGCAGAGCGGGCAGGGGGTGCCATCGCTCAGGATATGGCGATACTGCTCGAACGTGGCCACCGCTCGGGACTGCTCCAGCGCGTGGCGCGCCTCGTCCCGCTGCAGGGCGAGCCGCTCGCGGGCTGGCGCCAGCTCGTCGCCAAGGGTGGCGAGTTTGCCGAGCGCCTGCTCCAGCTGGGCAATCTCCTGTTGCAAGCGGGTATGCTGCTCGCCGTGATTGCGGCCATAGTCGGCCAGCTCCAGCAGCTGGCGCAGCTGGCCCAGCTGTTCGGTCTGTTGCTGCCACAGCTCCTGCGCCTTGGCGAGGCGGCTCTCCCACTGCTGCTCCTGCAACTCGTTCTGTTGCTGCTGTAGCCGCGTCTGTTCATGTTGCCAGTAGTCGCGCTCCTGCTGACCCTGTTCCAGCTGGCGCTGCAGCTGCTGCAGGGCGCGCAGCTTGTGATCCCGCAGGGTGAGCAGTTGTTGCAGCTTGTCGGCATCCCCGGCCCAATCCTGCATGGCGGTGAGCAGGGGCTGCCACTGGCGGGCGACCGGTGCCAGCTCCTTGTTCTCTTCCAGCCAGAGGCTCCACTGCTGGTGCTGGCGCCTGAGCTGTTCCACCTGCTGACTCTGTTCGCGCCACCCCTGCTCGAGGGTGAGCTGCACTTCCCGCTCCTGAGTCCCCTCCTGCTGGATCTTCTGCAACTGCTGCTGCTTTTCCCGAATGCGGGTGTCCAGCTCCTGTGCCCGCTTGAGTTCGGGTTGCAGGGCGCCCCATTCGCGCTCGGCGGCAATTTTCTCGGCCAGCAGCTGCTGTTCGGTGAGGGCGCTCTGCTGGGTCTGCTCCTCGAGTTTGGCCAGCTCCGGCCCCAGCTCGGCGATCACCTTCTCCTGCTGCTGCACCTCAAGAGTGAGGCGGGCCAGCTCGTCGTGATCGGCGCGGGCCACCTGTGCCTGCTCGGCGCGGGCGAACTCCTCGCGCTCGGGAGCGGCGGCGCCGTGGGCCTGCAGAGCGGCCTCCAGCGCGGCTTCACCCTCGCTGCAACCTTGCTGCTGGGTGGCGATGCGACCGTTGAGGTCACGCAGATCCTGCATCAGCTGCTGTTGTTGCTGCTCATGCTTGAGGGTGGTGGCGAGGCTCACCTGCCGGCTTACCCACTGCTCGCGGGTTGCCTCGTCCATCAGCGCCACGTCGCCGAGGCGCTGGGTGATGGCGGTCAGCTTCTGCTGCTCCTCCCGCGCCCGCTCATAGGTCTGGATGGAGATGGCGGAGTAGAGCTCGGTGCCGGTCATTCGTTCGAGCAGGGCGGAGCGCTCGTTGGCGTCCGATTTGAGGAAGGCGGCAAACTCCCCCTGCGGCAGGATCACCGCGCGGCGGAACTGCTCCCAGGAGAGCCCCACCAGTTCATCGATGCGATCCTGCAGCTCCCGCTTGCTGCCGGAGAAAACCTGACCCGACTCGACATCGGTCAGGGTGCGCTCCTGTGCCTGAAAGCGCCCTTCGGCGCGGTTGCGGGCGCGGCGCACCGCCCAGCGGGCCAGCCAGATGCGACCATCGCAGCCGCGAAACTGTACCTCGGCAAAGCCGCTGGCATGGCCGCGGCTGAGGATGCCGCGCACGTCGTTGGCCTTGAGCTTCTCCTCGTCATCCATGCGGCCCACTTCGGCCACGTTCTTGCGATTGGCGATAAAGCGCGGCATCTCGTCGTAGAGGGCGAGACAAATAGCGTCGAGCAATGTGCTCTTGCCGGCGCCGGTATTGCCGGTGATGGCAAACAGCCCCGCGGCGCCGAGTGCCCCGCGGGTAAAGTCGATGGTGAAGGCGCCGGTCAGACTGGCCAGATTCTCACCAGACAGAGACAAGATTTTCATTGGTTTGACTCCTTCACCTGCTCCAGGATCTCTTCAAACGAGGCGACCAGCTGTGCCTCGGGCTCCCCCTCAAACTGGCGCTGATAGCAGAGGCGAAACACCTCGGTGGGGGAGAGCTCATCCAGCCTGCGCCGCTCGCGACCATCGGCCAGCCCTTTGCCCGAGCCCTGATACTGGGTACTGATGCGGGTCAGCCGCATCGGTTTGTCGGCGATGGCCGCCAGAATCCGCTCGCGGATGCGGGCCTCTGGCTTGGGCAGCAGCAACCGCACTTCGAGGAAGGGTTGTGCTTCTTGTGGACAAGGGGGGAGCGTCAGTGCCTCGATGGCTTCGAGTGCCTCGTCGAGAGGGCTCTGGGGCAGACGGATCATCTCCACTGCGCGGGGCACCGGGATCCGCTCCAGCCCGGCCAGTTTGCCTTCTGCAAAGGTTACTTCCAGCACCTGATGGTTGTAGTTGGCTTCGGCGAGCGAAAGCGGCAGCGGCGAGCCGCTGTAGTGCACCCCCTCGGCCGGGCTCTGGGCCAGATGGAGGTGACCGAGCGCCGTATAGTCGGCACCGGCAAAGAGTTCGGCAGGCAGGGCGTGCTGGTTGCCGCCGAGCACTCGCCGCTCTGAAAGCTCGGAGAGCTGGCCTGCCGCCAGATAGGCATGGCCCATGGCGATGAGCGGCAGATCATCGCCGCAGCGGGCGCGCCCTTCGGCCAGCACCTCGGCGTAGATTTGGCGTACCCCTTCGATCAGCCTGTCTTGCCCCTCTGCCAGCTGTTCCACCCGCAGATCGCTGCTGCGCAGGAAGGGCACGGCGGCGCACCAGGCGGCAATCTTGCCCTCCCGGTCTTGCAGCGGTACCAGCAGACGGTCGATGTCGAGTTTGCCATCACCATCGCGGCTGATGCTGCCTACCAGATGCAGGTCAAAGGCGCGCAGCAGCTCGTGGGGGGCATCCAGCTTGGAGGGGGAGTCGTGGTTGCCGCCGATCAGCACCATGTTGAGGTGAGGCAGCTCGGCGCGCAGCCGCGCCAGAAAACGGTAGAGCTGTTGCCAGGCGCTGGCGGGCGGATTGGCGGTATCAAACAGATCGCCCGCTACCAGCAGGGCGTCGATCTCGCGTGCCTTGAGGGTATCGGTCAGCCAGTCGAGGAAGGCATCGTGTTCAAAACGGCGGTCGTGACCATGGAGTTGATGGCCAAGATGCCAGTCGGCGGTATGGAGGATTTTCATGAGAAAGCAACCCGGATCCTGGGATGGTGCCGGTGGCACCCGATGGTGACAAGATGAGGATGCCCCGTGCTTTTTTCAAGTAAAACAGGGGGCTGCCGTCAGTTCATGCGGGTTCGCAGCACATCTTGTACTGGGGGTGGCCGGTAAGGGGGTCGGACTCCTCCGCCTCGATGACAAAGCCGTGGCGGCGGTAGAAGCGCACAGCCTGGGAATTTTCCACGAAGACTCTGGCGTGGAGCGACGCACCCTGACGCTTCGCCTCCTGCAAGAGGGCGTGGCCGACGCCGCGTCCCTGTCGGTCGGGGCGCACAAAGAGGGCGGCGAGGTAGTTGTCTACCAGCGCCATAAATCCGAGCAGGTCACCGCGCTCCTCGAACACCCAGATATGGGCGTGATCGAGGTAGCGGGTGCGCAGATCCTCCTGAGCCTGCCACCAGCAGGAGGCATCGACGAAATCGTGGGCCTGCAGGGAGGCCAGCAACCAGATTTCGACGATCTCGTCCATGTCTTCGGGGCGACTGGGCCGCAACATATCTTCATCCTTGTTAACAACTTCACCTTCGCAGTCTAGGGGAACTTGATGACAGTTCCGGTAACTGGGATGGCACCCTGTGAAGTCGATCGCCCTTTATTTAGCAAGAATGATTGGCTGATCACAAAGCGCCTCTCTAGTACAATGCCCGCCGGACAATCTATCGAGACCGAGGACGCCATGTGGTTTAAAAACCTGCAGATTTATCGCTTTACCCGCCCCTTTGACCTGACCGTGGAGCAGCTGGAAACCCAGCTGGAGGCCTGTGCCTTCACCCCTTGCGGCAGTCAGGACATCTCCCGGTTCGGGTGGGTCAAGCCCCTTGGCAAATTCGGCTCAACCCTGACCCACTCTGCCTCCGGCCATATCCTCATCTGCGCTCGCAAGGAGGAGAAGATGCTGCCCGGTACCGTGGTCAAGGAGATGCTGGCGGAGAAGGTAGAGGCGATCGAGTTCGAGCAGGGGCGTGCCCTCAAGAAGAAAGAGAAGGAAGCGCTGAAAGAGGAGATCCTCCATACCCTGCTGCCGCGCGCCTTCAGCCGTACCAGCCAGACCTTCGCCTGGATCAATCCGGCCGACAACCTGATGGTGGTGGATGCGGGCTCTGCCAAGAAGGCGGATGACCTGCTGGCACTGTTGCGCAAATCCATCGGCTCCCTGCCGGTAGTGCCGGTAGCCCTCAAGAACCCGCCCGAAATCACCATGACCGAGTGGCTGAACGAGGGCAATCTGCCAGCTTCGTTCACCCTGGAAGATGAAGCCGAGCTGCGCAGTGCCATGGAGCACGGCGGCATCATCCGCTGCAAGCAGCAGGATCTGATGACGGATGAAATCAAGAACCATCTGGCCAACGACAAGCTGGTGACCAAGCTGGCCCTCAACTGGGGCGAGACCGTTAGCTTCGTGCTGGGGGATGATCTCTCCATCAAGCGCCTGAAGTTCAGCGAAGAGCTGCGCGAGCAGAACGACGACGTGACCAGCGAAGACCCGGCCGCCCGTCTGGATGCCGACTTCGCGCTGGTGACCGCCGAGCTCTCCCAGTTCATTCCGGCGCTGTTTGCCGCCCTGGGGGGCGAAGAGCAGTCCATCTGAACTGATTCAGCCTGATTGCAAAAAACCGCCCGAGGGCGGTTTTTTTATGGGCGCTGATGGCCAGAGTTCATTCCAAACAGAGAGGGCCGACTGGTGGTCGGCCCTCTTTGAGCTGCGGTTGACTGGATACCCGGCAGCGCCACGTCGAAGATAAGCTCGGGCGTGGGATTTCGCCACAGGGGCTTACTTGATACCCAGCAGCTCCACATCAAAGATCAGCACGGATCCCGGCGGAATTTTGCCGGCGGCGCGGTCACCGTAGGCGAGGTTGGCCGGGATATAGAAACGGGTCTTCTCTCCTTCCACCATCAGCTGAACTCCTTCAGTCCACCCCTTGATCACCTGATTGAGGCCAAACTCGATGGGCTCGCCACGGGCGACCGAGCTGTCAAAGACGGTACCGTCCAGCAGCTTGCCCTCGTAGTGCACCTTCACCTTGCTGGTGGCGGTGGGGTGAACCGTGCCGGTGCCCGGAGTCAGCACTTCGTACTGCAGGCCGGAGGCGGTGGTGGTCACCAGCGGTTTCTCCTTATTGCTGGCGAGGAACTCGGCTCCCTGGCGAACATTATCTTCGGCCAGCTTCTTGTTATTGCTGCTGGAGTAGAAGTAATAGGCGACACCGGCAACCAGCAGCGCGATCAGTATGAATTTCATCGGTTTTCCTATTCCAAGAAAGACAAAGAGTGCAATGAGGAGCCATCTTATCGCGCACCGCCCCTGATGGCGAGCCACAGGGCGGGAGGATGTGAGCGGGCAGGCAAAGCAGGGTAGCGCAGACGTAAAAAGGGGCGAGTCGGTGACTCGCCCCTTGTTATGGCGGCAGCGCTTACTTGGCCACGACCATCATCAGGGCCGGCAGGGCGAAGAAGAGTCCCGCCACATAGCCAAGCGCCAGCAGCTTGTTCTCGCTGCCAATCCGGGCCAGCCCTTCGGCGGCGCGCACCGGCAGGTCACGCAGGAATGGCAGGCCATAAATCAGCGCCACGGCGAAGACGTTGAACAGTACGTGGACCAGCGCAATGGTCAGGGCCAGCTGGGCACCGGCTCCGCTGATGGCGGTGGCAGCCAGCAGGGCGGTGATGGTTGTACCGATATTGGCGCCCAGAGTGAAGGGGTAGAGCTGGCGAGTGCTGAACACGCCGCCGCCAGCCAGCGGGATCATCAGGCTGGTGGTGGTGGAGGAGGACTGCACCATGATGGTCACCAGCGCACCGGAGGTGATGCCGCTCAGCGGGCCACGGCCCAATGCCTTGTGCAGTACCTCTTTGGCGCGGCCAACCAGCACCTTCTGCAGCACTTTGCCCAGATAAGTGACGCTGGCCAGGATCAGCAGGATACCGATGACGATGGTGGCGATGGCGGCACCCTTGCCCGGCAGGAAGGAGACGGCGCTGTCGATCAGCTGCTGGGCCGGTGCGGTCAGCGGCTTCATGAAATCCATGCCCTTCATCGACATGTTGGCAGAGCCCACCAGCATGTTGGCCAGCCATTCGGCGCTATGCTGCAGCAGACCGAACATCAGCTCCAGCGGCAGGAAGATGACCACGGCCAGCAGGTTGAAGAAGTCGTGTACGGTGGCGGCGGCGAAGGCGCGGCGGAATTCGGTACGGTCGCGGACATGGCCCAGCGAAACGATGGTGTTGGTGATGGTGGTGCCGAGGTTGGCACCCATGACCATGGGGATGGCCATGCCGATGGGCAGGCCGCCGGCAACCAGACCGACGATGACCGAGGTCACAGTGCTGGAGGATTGCACCAGCGCGGTCGCCAGGATGCCGAGCAGCAGGGCGACGAAGGGGTTGTTGGCAAACGCGAAGATCTGGGCTGCGCCCTCGGCGCCGCCGGAGAAACCTTTGAAACCGTGGGAGACTGCGCCGACGGCTACCAGGATCAGGTAAACCAGGGCGATGACACTCATCCAGTTGAACAGGGCGCGGGTCGCTGACTGCTGCTGTTGGGAGTCACTCTGTTGCATAAAGCCTCTTGGGACGGCCGTGCCGTCTTGGGTTGTTGATGACCCGCGCATTTAATCAGTGGTTAATGACAGAAATATGACAACGTGACATTTCGATGATGTTTTTATGACGACGAGCTGCGGCGACAGGCGCTGACCGAGCCGGTTGGCTCTGGGGTGACAAAAGGGGGAATGAAGGCACTGCCGCCTTGCCAGCCGGGACGTGATCGCTACACTGCGCCCCTTTATTGGCAAGCAGGAGTAAACAAGATGATGCGTGCATGGATCCTCTCTCTGTCGCTGGGGCTGCTCTCGGCAGGGGCACAGGCCAGCCTGTTGAAAACAGATTGCAACCTCGACAAGGCCCTCAAAAACGAAGCGGTGAACGCCACTCTGGGTGTCAAGGGCAACTGTGATACCAGCAAGCTGGTGAAGCAGGAGAAAGAGAAGGTGAAAGCCGAGGTGCAAAAAGGTCGCACCGACCTGCTGGGCGAGAAGCGCGCCGACCTCAAGGAGAGCAGCAACGGTGTGCAGCAGAAGATGGACAAGGCAAACCAGCAACTGCACAAGGCGGAGCAGGATGCCAAGACCATCGCTCGCGATCCGCTCAAGGCTGCTGCGACCGCCGTGCTGGATAAGCAGTAAGCAGACCGGGCCCAAGCCCGTGTGACCGGCAACAGACCGGCAGCAAAAAGGGGAGCCATGGCTCCCCTTTTGTTATGCGCTATCCGCAGGCGATCAGGCGTCGGCCGCCTCTTCGTACTGACGGAACGGGATACGGAACACCGCCAGACGCAAGAACAGATAGGTCACGCCGAGGCCAGCCCAGATCAGGCCAAGCTCGAGGGAGCTCTGCTCCAGGTTGATCCAGAGGGCGCCGATGGTGGCGGCACCGAGCAGCGGCATCAGCAGATAGACGATGTGGTCCTTGAGGGTCTTGTTGCGCTTCTCGCGCACCCAGAACTGACCGATCACCGACAGGTTGACGAAGCTGAATGCCACCAGCGCACCGAAGTTGACCAGCGCCAGCGCGGTATCCAGATCAAACGACACGGCGGAGAGAGCCAGCGCACCGACCATCAGCACGTTGATGGCCGGAGTGCGGTATTTCGGGTGGATGTAGCCAAATACCCGCTCCGGGATCATGTGGTCACGACCCATCACGTAGAGGATGCGCGACACACCGGCGTGAGCCGCCATGCCGGAGGCCAGTACCGCGACCGTGGTGCAGACCAGCACTACCGACTGGAAGAAGGTGCCACCGACATAGAGGGCGATCTCCGGCAGTACCGCATCCGGATGCTGGAAGCGGGAGAGGCTCGGGAAGTAGAGCTGCAGGCAGTAGGAGACCACCACGAAGATGATGCCGCCGATAAGGGCAGTCAGCACGATCGCCTTGGGGATCACCTTGCCGGCGTTCGGGGTCTCTTCGGAGAGAGAGCTGAGACCGTCAAAGCCCAGGAACGAGAAGCAGAGAATGGTTGCGCCGGTGAAGAGCGGTACCAGCTGTGCTGACTCGAAGTGGAACGGACGGCTGCTCATCAGGGTGCCGGCGCCTTCACCGTGGTAGATGCCCCATGCCATCAGACCGATGAAGATGGTGATGATGGCCAGCTGGATCACCACGATGAGGCCATTGAAGTTGGCCACCAGGTTGATGCCGCGCAGGTTGAGGAAGGTCATCACGGTCACCAGACCGAAGATGAAGACCCAGGGCTCGACACCCGGGAACATGGCGGTCAGGTAGATCTTGGCCAGCAGGATGTTGATCATCGGCATGAACATGTAGTCGAGCAGGGATGAACCAGCCGACCATGAAACCGATGTAGGGGTTGAATACTTTCTGGGCGTAGGTATAGGCAGAGCCCGCAGAGGGGAACTTGCGCACCAGATGGCCGTAGCTGAAGGCGGTCAGCAGGATGCCGCCGAGGGCCAGCAGATAGGCAGTGGCGACCCGGCCTTCGGTGATGTCACCGACGATGGCGAAGGTATCGAATACAGCCATGGGGGTCAGGTAGGCCAAACCCATGACGATCACTTGGGTCAGGGTCAGGGTTTTGAGCAGCTTGGCGCCTTGAGATGCCATTACGCTTTCTCCTCAATCAGTGCCGCAGCACGTGCTTGCAACGAGTACAGGATTGCGGTGGATTCGCAGGCCTGCAGATCAAAGGCGCCGGGGAGGCGCAAACCGGTATTAGCCGGCAGGAAAGCATTGAAACGCCCCATGTTTTTCCTCATTAACGTCGGGAGATTGTTGGCAATCTCGGGTATCACTTCCGGAACGTTTCCGGCCTCTTGTGGTGGGTTTGCACTGCTCTTCAAAATACAAAAACCGATGTCGCAGTGAACATCGGTCCTTTATTGGCGGCGTATTGTGCATTCGGGATTCCCCCTTGACAAGCAATAATCGGCTCAATATCGCATTTTTTTGCATAATCGCCGCGAATGTAAGTGGTCACTCGCCCCCTGTGGCCGACCCCGTGCCGCCCCCCTCTTTACGGGGGCATTCAGGGGGGCGGTTCACTATTTTCCTGCTGTGCGAAATTTGTCCTGATTGTCCCTGCAGGGCGCATTGCGCCTCAAGATTGATCCTGATCATATTTGCCGCCATCCCCTGGGCTGTTGCCCAACCTCCCGGAGGCGTTGCTGGCGGGAATAAGGGGGTTGGCGGGGGAAAATAGCGATTGCATTTTTAGTCATAAAAATGACTAAGTTAAATGGTTTGCCTGGTCAGTGCCACGTCACGGAGGGCGATAGTGGCGGGTGCCGATTTGAAATCAGTCACATTTTCAGCAAAAAGCGCAATGGCAAAACATGCGGGGCGGCCAAAAGGTGGCGGTCATAACCGCATCACATACAGCAGATCAGGGGGATCGCCAGCGCAGTGAAGGAGAGCAACCGCAAAGCGTTAAAACGAAGAGCAACGCGCTAAACAATCAGCATGACAGAGTAAAAACAAAGGAGCCCGCAGGCTCCTTTATCGTTTTATCCGCGCGGCTGGCTTATTGCGCCATCTCCTCGCTGGTGCGCAGCGGAATGCGGAACACCGTCAGGCGCAGGAAGAGGTAGATGGCACCGAGCGCAGCCCAGATCAGACCCAACTCGAAGGAGGAGGGCTCAAGGTTGAGCCACAGCACCCCGATGCAGGCGGCGCCACAGAGCGGCAGCAGTAGATAGATCAGATGATCCTTGAGGCTCTTGTTGCGACCGAGCTTCACATAGAAGTGGGCAATCACCGCCAGATTGACGAAGGTGAAGGCCACCAGCGCGCCAAAGTTGATCAGGGCTAGCGCCATCTCCAGATCGAACGAAACTGCGGAGAGGGCGAGCAGGCCGACCAGCAGCACATTGCAGGCCGGGGTCTGCCACTTCGGATGCACATAGGAGAAGAAGCGGCTCGGCAGGGCGCGATCCCGTCCCATCACGTAGAGCAGGCGCGATACGCCGGCGTGGGAGGCGAGCCCGGAGGCGAGTACCGCTACTGTGGTGCAGACCAGCACGACCGCCTGGAACAGCTTGCCACCGACATAGAGGGCGATCTCCGGCAGCACCGCATCCGGATGCTGGAAGCGGGAGATGTCCGGGAAGAAGAGCTGCAGGAAGTAGGAGGTGGTGACAAACAGCACACCGCCGATCAGCGCCGTCAGCACGATGGCGCGCGGGATCACCCGATCCGCATCCGGCGTCTCTTCCGACAGGGTGCTGATGGCATCAAAGCCGAGAAACGACAGACAGAGGATCGAGGCCCCCATCAGCAGCGGCGAGATGTTGATCTGCTCGGAGAAGAAGGGACGGCTGCTGGCCACGGTGCCCAGCCCCTCGCCATTGTGCACGCCCCAGGCGATCAGGCCGATAAAGACGGCGATGATGCTGAACTGCATGATGACGATGACGCTGTTGAAGTTGGCCACCAGTTTGATGCCGCGCAGGTTGAGGGCGGTCATCACCGCCGCCAGACCGAAGATATAGGTCCAGGGCTCTACGTTCGGGAAGAGCGCCTGCAGATAGATCTTGGCCAGCAGCATGTTGATCATCGGCATGAACATATAGTCGAGCAGGGAGGTCCAGCCCACCATAAAGCCGACATAGGGGTGGAACACCTTCTGGGCATAGGTATAGGCGGAGCCTGCCGACGGGAACTTGCGCACCAGATGGCCGTAGCTCAGGGCGGTGAACAGCATGCCGATGAGGGCAAAGAGGTAGGCGGTAGGGACATGGCCTTCGGTGATCTCGGTAACGATGCCGAAGGTGTCGAACACTGCCATGGGGGTGAGGTAGGCAAGACCCATGACCACGACCTGCCACAGTTTCAGGGTCTTTTTCAGACCAACCGGTTGGGCGTTCATCATGCCTGTTCCTCACGCGGTGCCGGGGCGGCACACTCCATCAACGAAACCGGGAAAGAGGCCCGGGAATCAAGGGCGCCGGGGTGGCGCGCACCGGCCAGAGCCGGTCGGAAAGCATTGAGATGCCCCATGTTGTTCCTCACTGAATGTGGTGTCGGGAGATTGCTGCCAATCTCGCTATCTTTTCCGGGGGTGATCCGGCCTCGTTTATGGGTTTGTTCACTGTACAAAAAAGGACCGGCGAGATGTGGTAATACCGGTCCTTGCAGTGGCGGCGCATTGTGCATTTGCAGGGCCCCCTTGACAAGAAAAAAAGGGGGCAAAACTGCATTTTTTTGCACAGGTTAGCGGTTACTTTCCTGCTGGTCAGGCCAGCGCGGCCTCCAGTGATTTTTCAAGGATTTGCATCCCTTCGTCAATCACTGCCGCCGGGGCGGTCAGCGGGGCGAGAAAACGGATGACATTTGCGCGCACCCCGCATGAGAGCAGGACCAGACCGCGTTTGCCCGCCTCGGCCACCAGACGTTTGGTGAGGTCGGGATCGGGCTGGTCGGCATTGCGCTGTTTCACCAGCTCCATGGCCACCATGGCACCGGGCCCGCGAATTTGACCTATGCAGTCAAAACGCTCGGCTATGCGTTGCAGCCCCGCCTTGATCTGCTCACCCTGATCCAGTGCTTTCTGGTTGAGTTTTTCCTCTTCGATCACCTGCAATACCGCCAGCGCGGCGGCGCAGGCGATGGGGGAACCGGCATAGGTGCCGCCAAGGCCGCCCGGCTTGGCCGCGTTCATGATCTCTGCCTTGCCCACCACGGCGGAGAGGGGGAAGCCGCCCGCCAGACTCTTGGCCAACGTCATGATGTCCGGCTCGATGCCGGCATACTCGGTGGCGAAGGTCTTGCCGGTGCGACAGAAGCCGCTCTGGATCTCGTCGCAGATGAGCAGAATGCCGTGCTGGTCGCAGATGCTGCGCAGCTTTTGCATAAAGCTCGGCGAGGCGGGATAGAAGCCCCCTTCGCCCTGTACCGGCTCGATGATGATGGCGGCAACGCGGGAGGGCTCGATATCGGCGCTGAAGCAGAGGTCGAGGGCGTGCAGGGCATCCTCTTCACTCACCCCCAGATAATCGGCGGGGAAGGGGATGTGGTAGACCTCGCCCGGGAAGGGGCCAAAGCCGGTCTTGTAGGGCACCACCTTGCCGGTGAGCGCCATCCCCATCATGGTGCGGCCGTGAAAGCCCCCCTTGAAGGCGATGGTGCCGCTGCGACCGGTGTGGGCACGGGCGATCTTGATGGCGTTCTCGACCGCCTCGGCGCCGGTGGAGAGAAACAGGGTGCGCTTCGGGGTCGGGCCGGGCACCAGGGCGTTGAGTTTTTCGGCAAGCTCGATATAGCCTGGGTAAGGGGTGACCTGAAAGCAGGTGTGGCTGAATTTTTCCAGCTGCTCGCGTACCGCTGCCACCACTTTCGGATGGTTGTGGCCGGTGTTGAGCACGGCGATGCCGGAGGCAAAGTCAATGTAGCGGTTGCCCTCCACATCCCACAGCTCGGCATTCTGCGCACGGTCGATAAAGACCGGCAGCAGGGTGCCAACGCCGTTGACCACGGCCGCTTCGCGGCGCGCTTGCCACGCCTTGTTTGATTCTGACTGACTCATCTTTCCTCCCTGAGGGGCCCTGGCCCCGAAATTCCCTGACTGAATTGGTGGCGGGCGGCAAACCGCCCGTGCTCGCCGAGCAGCCCATCAGACTGCTCGGCTCTATCTGCCTCTATCTATCAAAACGATGGGTTGCAGCAAAAAGGCATCTGTAAATGCGATGCCTTTTGTTGCTATTGCTCTAGCGAATGGCGCCAAAGCAGAGGTATTTGGTCTCCAGATACTCCTCCAGCCCCTCGGCTGCCCCCTCCCGACCCAGACCCGACTCCTTGATGCCGCCAAAGGGGGCCAATTCGGTTGAGATGATCCCCTCGTTGATACCTACCATGCCGTATTCAAGCTGCTCGGCGACGCGCCACACCCGGGCGATGTCGCGGCCATAGAAGTAGGCGGCCAGACCATAGGGGGTATCGTTGGCCAGCGCGATGGCCTCGGCTTCGCTCTCGAAGCGCACCAGCGGCGCGACCGGGCCGAAGATCTCCTCCTGCAGGATGGGGTTGTCCCTGGCGACCTTGCCGAGAATGGTGGGGCGGTAGAAGAGGGGGCCGGCGGGGTGGGGCTCGCCACCCAGCAGTACTTCGGCACCGGCGGCAACAGATTGTTGCACCAGCTCGGCGACCTTGCTGGCGGCGGCCGGATTGATGAGCGGACCGATCTGGGTGCCTTCACTCATGCCATCTCCCACCTTGAAGGCGGCGACGGCGGCAGTCAGCTTCTCGGCGAAGGCGTCATAGACGCTGGCCTGCACCAGAATGCGGTTGGCGCAGACGCAGGTCTGCCCGGCATTGCGGTATTTGGAGGCGAGCGCCCCGGCCACGGCGGCGTCGAGGTCGGCGTCGTCAAAGACGATAAAGGGGGCGTTGCCGCCCAGCTCCAGCGAGAGGCGCTTCATGGTGTCGGCGCACTGGCGCATCAGCAGCTTGCCGATGCGGGTCGAGCCGGTGAAGGAGAGCTTGCGCACAGTCGGGTTGTTGCACAGCTCGTTGCCCACCGCGCTCGGCTGGTGGCTGGTGACGATATTGATGACCCCGGCGGGGATGCCCGCCTGCTCGGCCAGTACCGCCAGCGCCAGTGCGCAGAGCGGTGTTTCGGCGGCCGGCTTGATGACAATGGTGCAACCGGCGGCCAGCGCCGGGCCCGCCTTGCGGGTGATCATGGCAATCGGGAAGTTCCACGGGGTGATGGCGGCGACGACCCCGACCGGCTGCTTGATGGTGGCCAGCCGGCGATCGCCGCTAAAGCCCGGGATGGTGCGGCCATAGGCGCGCTTGCCCTCTTCGGCGAACCACTGGATGAAGCTGGCGCCGTAGGTCACTTCCCCTTTGGCTTCCGCCAGCGGCTTGCCCTGCTCGCAGGTCATGATGCGGGCCAGTTCATCGCTGTGGGCGGTGATGGCGGCAAACCAGGCGTAGAGCTTGTTGCTGCGCTCCTTGGCGGTGAGGGCTGCCCAGGCGGGTTGTGCCGCGTGGGCGGCCGCGATGGCGCGTCGGGTATCCTCTTCATTCATGTCGGGCACCTGAGTGATCACGGCACCGGTAGCCGGATTGGTGACCTCGAAGGTGCGGCCGCTGGCGGCCTCGCACCACTGACCATCTATATAGGCGCGGGATTTGATCAAGCTTTGATTGGAGCTGGTAGCGGACATGGCAAGCCTCAATGGTGAAACCTGGCAGCAAGGTGGCGATGATGCGGCTCATCCTGTGGTGCTGCCGTATAAAATAATAAGCACAGGGAGACCATAAATTGAGCTGAAATGTTTTTCAAGTGTTAAATATATTTGAATTGTTGGTGTGCTGCGTGCTAGAAAATGGGCTGTGTAGCGCAGTTTACCCCGATCCGGTGGCTTGGTGTGATGGTTGGGGTGTGCAAAATAATTAACGATGTGTGTGTAGCATCGCAAACAGCCAGGGATGGTGCTGGTCCGCTATTTTAACCAGAGGGAAGAGGGAGATGACCCATGTTGCGGGAGTGCAGGCTGAAGATGAGAGGGGGCCTGCCATGAGCGGGCCACAGAGCAGTGAGTGCGAGGCTCGTCTGCAGCTGGTGCCGCAGAGTGGTGCCCGTACCATGGGCGAGCGGTTGGCGGCAGTGCGCCATCAGCTGGGGCTCTCCCAGCGGCGGGCTGCGGAGCTGAGCGGCCTGACCCACGGTGCCATCTGCATGATAGAGCAGGACAAGGTGAGCCCCTCGGTGGCGTCGTTGCAAAAGCTGCTCACCGTCTATGGCCTGCCGCTGTCGCGCTTTTTCGCCGAGGAGGAGAGCCGCACCTGCAGCGTGGTGATCAAGGCTGAACAGCTTATCGAGCTGGGCAGTCAGGGGGTCTCGATGAAGTTGGTGCACAATGGCAACAACCGCCGCCAGCTCGGCTTTATGCTGGAGACCTATCCCCCCGGCACCGACACCGGCGGGCAGGTCAAGCATCAGGGGGAGGAGGTCGGCACTGTGCTGGAGGGGTCGGTGACCCTGACGGTGGCAGGCCAGAGCTATCAACTCGAAGCGGGCGACAGCTATGTGATCGACACCGGCGAGCCCCACAGTTTCAGCAATCCGTCGGGGCAGACCTGCCGCATCGTCAGTGCCCACACCCCGGCGAGCTTTTAATCCTGACAGTAGTTTGGCAACAGAACCGGTAAGGAAACAGGGATCATGACCGAACATGTAAACAGTTACTACGCAGCCAGCGCCAATAAACACGCGCCCTACCCGACATTGACTGAGCAGCTGGAGTGCGATGTCTGCGTCATCGGGGCGGGTTATACCGGCCTCTCCAGCGCCCTGCATCTGGTAGAGAAGGGCTACAAGGTGGTGGTACTGGAGGCCGCACGAGTCGGCTTTGGCGCCAGCGGCCGCAACGGCGGCCAGATCGTCAACTCCTACAGCCGCGACATTGACACCATAGAAGCGAACTGCCCGCCGGATCAGGCCAGGCTGCTCGGTTCCATGCTGTTTGAGGGGGGGCAGATCATCCGTGAGCGGATCAAGCACTATAACATCCAGTGCGATCTGCAGGAGGGGGGCGTCTTTGCCGCCGAGACCGAGAAGCAGTTCCACGAGCTCAAGGCGCAGAAGGCGCGCTGGGAGAAGTGGGGCAATGAGCAGCTGGAGCTGCTCGATGCCAAGGGGGTGCGCGAGGTGGTGGCGAGCGATCGCTATGTCGGCGCCCTGCTCGACAAGAGCGGCGGCCATATTCACCCCCTCAATCTGGCGCTGGGGGAGGCGGAAGCGATCCGCATCCAGGGGGGGCAGATTTTCGAGCAGTCCGCCGTCACCAGCATCACTCCGGGTCAGCCGGCGCTGGTCAAGACCGCCAAAGGAGCGGTGAAGGCACGCTTTATCGTGGTGGCCGGCAACGCCTACCTCGGCAATCTGGTGCCGGAACTGGCCAGCAAGAGCATGCCTTGCGGCACCCAGGTGATCGCCACCGAAGTGCTGGGAGAGGAGCGGGCCCGTTCACTCTTGCCGCAGAACTACTGTCTGGAGGATTGCAACTACCTGCTCGACTACTACCGTACCTCCGGCGATCACCGGTTGATCTATGGCGGCGGCGTGGTCTATGGCGCGCGGGATCCGGAAGATATCGAGCGGCTGATCATCCCCAAGATGCTCAAGACCTTCCCGCAGCTGGCTGACGTCAAGGTGGAGTACACCTGAACCGGCAACTTCCTGCTCACCCTGTCGCGCCTGCCGCAGTTTGGCCGCATCGGCCCCAACATCTACTACATGCAGGGCTACAGCGGCCATGGGGTCACCTGTACCCATCTGGCGGGCAAGCTGCTCTCCGAAGTGCTGAGCGGTCAGGCGGAGCGCTTCGATGCGTTTGCCAAACTGCCGCACTACCCCTTCCCGGGTGGCCGGTTGTTCCGCATCCCCTTCACCGCCGCCGGCGCCGCCTGGTACACCCTGCGCGATCGGCTGGGGGTATAAACCCGTTCAGCCCGTTGTCAGGGCTGAGCGACGCAAACAACAAGGCCACCGCGAGGGTGGCCTTGTTTTTAACCGAAGCGGGCAGCTGCAATTAGCTGTAATAGGCTTCGACGGTGCCCTTGAGCTTGATCAGGATGGGCTGGCCGCGGCGATCCAGCGCCTTGGGGGAGGGGATCTTCACCCAGCCTTCGCTGATGCAGTACTCTTCGACGTCGGTGCGCTCTTTGCCGTTCAGGCGAATACCGATCGGATGCTCGAAGCAGGCCGCCACATAGTGGGGGCTGCGGGGATTGCAGGAGAGGTGATCCGGCAGTGCCGGCTTGGTGCTGGTATCGCTCATGGCTATGACCCGAAATGGATATAAAGTGGGGCATTGTAGAGAATGGCGTCATGGCATTCAAGGTAACGCCTGCCCGCCCTGCCGCAGCATGTCAGCAATCAGCCACTGTTTTTGACTTCAGATGCCCCGCTGCCAATGCATGATGATCTCGGCGTGGCCGCTATGCTCGCATATTCTCTGCTCCCCCTCGTGAAAGCCGTTGCGGGTGTAAAAGCGTCGCGCCTGCTCATTCTCGGCGTAGACGGTGAGCTCAAGTTGCTCATGCCGTGACTTGAGGTGGTCGAGCAGCTGGCGACCCAGCCCCTGTGATTGCAAGCTCGGGGCGATGAAGAGGGCGGCAACAGAGCCCTGATGCCAGGAGATAAACCCCGCCAGCAGCCCTTGGTCGTCATAAACCCAGCTCTCGCTGGCGGGCAGATAGATATCCCGCATCGCTGCACGCTGCGCATGCCAGAAGTCGGCGGGAATAAAGCCGTGGGCCTTGACCGAGGCCTGATACCAGAGCTCGACTGCGGCATCGAGATCGGATTCTGATAATGGGCGGATCATAAGTCCCTCAATCGTTGAAGGTGGAAAATAGGCGAGGGGCTACGGCTATTCGCCAAGTCCCGTCACGGTATAGTGTCTCTCGACATTGACCGTGATATCCCCCCAGCGGGAGGCTTTGACCCGGGCCTGATGGGCGGCAAAGGCGGCCGGATCGCGAAAGGTCTCGCAGACCTCGAAGCGGCATGGATTGAGTCTGCTTTGCATCACCTCGAACTGCTGGCAGCCATGTTCCTGTCGGGTCAGCTGGATATGGTTATCAAGCTCCCCCATGACGGCTGGTAAATCGGAGGCAGGCACAATGATATAACCGGTTAGCACAACCATATTTATCTCTTTGGTGGGCAACATTGTTAGATGTATTGTCGAAGCAAGGTCAGATGTTTTTATTTGCTGTGAACTCACCCAACCTCTTTTTATATTTTAAATATCTGGCCAGCACAAAATAAATGGAATCCATAAAGACAGGGGCTACATGGTGGTTACCGCTATCTGCTGGAGTTTTTGTTGGTGCGGACTGGACTGACGAATAAAATAGCCAATGCACTCTTCATCGCTCTCATCGAGACAGATTAACAACTGATCTTCCGATGGCGAAAATTTCAGATAGTAGACATAGTCGGTATCCTCATTCTGCGACATATCAAAGCAATCTTTGCCGCCATTCTCATTGAGAATATGCTCTTCCAGCTTGTAAAATCCGGAAGCGGATGGCTCGCGTTCAATAATATAGGATGATTCGATCTGCTGCTGGTTTGCCGAGGTATAGAGACGGCCATCCGCCCTGAAGTCGTACTCTTCATAACAGCTGGTATCGGCAAAATTGAGGCGCCATACCCCGATAACCGGATGAGCATCACTGTTAATGGTCTGGCCTGCATGGAGATTCATGCTGAAGAGAATGGAGAATATAGCCGCAGTCTTGTTCATCTGGTCATCCCTGATATCCATGCGCTGTTATTGAGCCTGGCTTGCCAACGTAGCGTTTATCCAGTTACCGCACTGTTGGCTGCCGTTATCCAGCTTCCATTCTTCAGCTGCCATTCGTTACCGTGCGGCTTGCGGGGCCAGCATTGACCGGAAACACCCCTATGGCTCTGCTGCAAAGCCCTTATTGTGCGCGTTCGCACGATGAAAAGTTATCAAAAATTATCAAAAATCTTTAAAACCAGCGGCCTGTCACATTGCGCAAAGTCAGGGCTGGCGCAGCTGGCGGCGCTCATCGGTCATATTGGCGATTAATGTGGTGTTTTCTTTTATATTTTATAATCCAAATCCCCTTGCTGAATATCGCAATGTCCCATTATCTTTGTCTGGCCGCAGCAGGTCATGACAAGCGACCAACATCAATACCGATGGGTATGTTATCGCTTATTTCTGTCTCCTCCGTGCAAAATCAACATAGACGCAGAAGCTGGAGTTTTTATGAACTGGTATTTTCGTGCAATTCAGAAATTTGCTGATTTCAAAGGACGGGCCTCGCGCAAAGAATATTGGATGTTTGTACTTATCAACACCGTTATTTGTGTCATTCTCTCGCTGCTGACCAAACAGCTGGATTATGGCTACAAACTGATGGGCGTATATGGTCTCTTTATTATTGTGCCCTGCTGGGCATTGAGTGTGCGTCGTCTGCACGATATTGACCGCAATGGCTGGTTTTTGTTGCTGGGATTAATCCCGATTATCGGCCCGCTGATGGTGCTCTTTTTCAAGGCCAAGCGTGGCAACCCATATGCCAACCGTTATGGTGCCGCACCGCTTTAAGCCGTGCATCCTGAAGCCTGATATGCATCGCTCCCGTGTAGCCTGGGGCTGGACTAAATGGAAAGAGTCCGGCCTCTTTTTATATCAAGCCGTTTGATATGCCTATTGATATAAATGCCGGCTCATCCGGATACAGATCTGGCCGGATGGCCTTTTTTATGCCACATCAATAAGTCGATAACCGACCAGCGCTTGCGCATTGTGCCGGTTATCGAGCTCTCATTACTTTCCGCCTACTGCATTGCCCCATCCACTGCACCGGGGCGACTCCCCTTATATCCCGTCCATGTTCACTTGCTGCCCGCATCCAGCGGGAAGGAGAACAGATCCCGGCGGTAGGTCTCG
Organism: Aeromonas jandaei; assembly: GCF_037890695.1. Taxonomy (NCBI): domain Bacteria; kingdom Pseudomonadati; phylum Pseudomonadota; class Gammaproteobacteria; order Aeromonadales; family Aeromonadaceae; genus Aeromonas; species Aeromonas jandaei. The sequence goes on from NZ_CP149571.1 coordinate 2,202,817, forward strand.
ACCACCAGACTGAACGGCGTGCCATCTTCACGGGAGAGCAGGGCACGGTGCTGCAATACCTGCTCGGGGATGGCCAATGGCGCCTTGCTGGTGGTGATGGCGGGCATCTTCATCTCCCAGCCAGCCGGCAGGGGTGACCAGAGCAGGGTCGAAGAGAGGGTTTTGCGGCTGAAGTTGAGCGCCTTGACCGCGAGCCCGAACGGGGTGTCGCTGCTGTCGAGCAGCTGGTTCATCTCCGGAGTGAGGCGGCTTTTGACATACCAGTTGTCCGCTTCCGAGAAGATATGATCACCGCAAGTTAGCTGCACCCGACGATAGCCCACCGGCTCATCGGCGCTGATCTTGAACAGCTCGCGGGTGGCGGCATCGGCTGGTTTGCGTGTTGTCTGGTCACGCAGGGCGCGAATGCGCGGTTCGCCCGCCATCTTGTGGTCGGCGCACCAGTTTTGCAGGGTGACGGTAGCACTCGGGTTGCTCAGCAAGGTGGCGTTGAGGGTTTGCAGCAGGGCCTGTGCCTTGAGACGGGTCATGGGGCCATCTTGCCAGCCATCGGGGGCCTTCTCTTGCGCCTGTACGGCGCCGTGGCAGAGCAGGGCGGCCAGCAATAGCATTCGGATCTTCATGTTTTCATTACCTTTCCCGATTTTTTGTGACCGGATTGTAACATCGAGGGACATGAATGCGACCAATATGTGGTCTGATGAGCAAAGGGTTGCGGGCCGCTAAAGGGCCCGCAACGCAGAGGTTTTGCAGGGAGGCTGGCCGGAGGTCAGGGCAAGTCCAGGGTAAAACGGGCACCGCCAAGAGGAGATTCATCCACCCGGATCTGGCCGCCGTAGCTGTGGACGATTTCGGTCACTACCGCCAGACCGATGCCCTGACCCGGGGAGCTGTCGGCGCGCACGCCGCGCTGGAAGATCTGTTCGGATTTGGCCTCGTCGATGCCGGGGCCATCATCTTCCACCTCGATGCGCAGGCGCTCGAGATGGCGACGGAGGGTCACCCGCACCTCGCTGATGGCAAACTTGCAGGCGTTGTCGAGCAGGTTGCCCATTAACTCCATCAAGTCCCCCTGCTCGCCGTGGAACAGGGCATCATCATCGAATGTGAAGTGGGTTTGCAGCTTCTTGTGACGGTAGACCTTGGTCAGACTGGCGAGCAGCTTCTCGATGAGTGGCACCGGCTCGGTTCCCTTGCTGGCAAGGCGCTGGCGGCCGGTGACGGCGCGTCTGAGCTGGTACTGGATCATCTGATCCATGGTGAGGATCTGCTCGTTGATGTTGTCATGGATCTCCCGGCCCAGATCCAGCTCGCGGGTGGTCATCTGGATCAGCGCCTGCCGGGTTTTCAGGCTGTGGGCGAGATCGTTCAAGGCGTGCTGGTAGCGCTGGGTTTGTTGCCGTTCGTTCTCCAGCAGCTGGTTGACCGACTCGGTGAGCGGGGTGAGCTCCTGCTCGAAGTCGCTGGAGAGAGAGTCCAACTTGCCGGAGCGAATGTCATCGATCTGGCGGGCAATGGTGCGCAGGGAGCCGAGGCTCCAGTAGGTGGTGAGCAGCAGCAGGCTGGCCAGCAGCATGTAGGCGAGCACCGCTTGACGGGCGATATGGCCGAGATAGGCGAGGGATTCGGCGTGGTAGCGTTTGGCCGAATCGATCATCACTACGTAGTATGCAGTAGTGCCGTTGCCGGGATTGCGGATAAAACGCAGGCTGTAGACGAAGTAGCTCTCGCCGTTCTTGATGGTGTGCTTCTTGAAGAAGTAGTCGAGATCCATCCCCCCCAGATACTGCATCAGGTCGCCACAGATACTCTCCTTGGCCTTGATCACTTCCGGCATGTGCAGGCTCGACCAGATACGCTCGCCATCGGCGCGGCAAATCAGGGTATCGAGGTCGGCATCCCCGGCATTGCGGGAGATGTGGCTGAGATCGGTAGGGCCGCCATGGCTCGGCTCGGTCGAGGAGAAGAGTTTGGCCAGGTTCTCCTGCATCCGGGCGCTCGCTTTCTGGGTCTGCTCCTCGACATGGCCGAGGTAGAGGGCATAGACGGCAAAGCCCATGCTGAGGGCGATGACCAGCAGGGAGCTGAGCAGCAGCTTGATATGCAGCGAGCGGCGCAGCACCCGCACCATCCGCAGTAGCGGGCAGAATCGCATCAGTTGCACGACAGGTTGAAGATGTAACCCTGACGGCGGATGGTGGAGATGGGTTGAATCGTCCCCTCCGGATCCAGTTTCTTGCGCAGGCGACTCACCATGACCTCGATGGTGTTGGGATCCCCTTCGCCATCGCCGTAGAGCTGGTCGAGCAGCTGCTGCTTGGAGACCACCTGACGGGCGTTGCGCATCAGGTACTCCAGAATGAGGTATTCGAAGCTGGTGAGCACGGCCACTTCACCGGCGATGGTCAGCTCCTTGCGGGAGAGATCGAGCTCGTAGTCACCCGCTTTCACTCGCGGCGAGATAAAGCCGGCACTGCGGCGCACCAGCGCGTTGAGACGCGCCAGCAGCTCATCCTTCTGAAACGGTTTGACCAGATAGTCATCGGCACCTGCTTCCAGTCCTTCCACCTTGTCCTGCCAGTTGCCACGGGCGGTGAGGACGATGATGGGAAAGGGGATCTGCTTTTCGCGCAGTTCGCGGATCAGTTGCAGGCCATCCATATCAGGCAGACCCAGATCGATGATGGCCACGTCGATGGGGTAATCCGTTGCATAGTGCTGCGCAATCCCTGCCTGATCGGTGCTGTAGACCTGATTGTCTGCTTCGGTCAGCAGAGAGGAGAGGTGGTGATTGAGCAGCTTGTCGTCTTCGACCAGGAGAATTTTCATGGTGTGTGCGGCGGTCATAGGGATCCAAGCAGTCAATTAGAAGATGTTCGCTATGCGGAGTCAATCCGTATCCTAATGCCTCCCGCCTGTATCGGGACTGAATCACCCGGGCTTCAGAGTTTCCTCCGATTGGTCGTCTATCCCGAGCATGTTGTTATCGATGGCCATCGCATCGGCATTTGCTGACTGGCCATGCTGCAAAGGGTGTGGTGATGAGAGAGATGGCCATCAGGTGGCGATGCCACCTGCAGGAGCGGGAGCGTAGCGACCTTCTCTATCTGGTCTGGCTCTGCTGGGGTGCGGCACTGCTGCTCTATGTGCTGGGGTCGGATGCCTATTTATGGCCAGTGGCGCCCATGCCGCTGGTTCTGCTTGTCTGGTTGGGGGAGAGATTCGGAATGTTTGGACGAAAAGCCAAGAGCGAGGGCTCAGTGCCGGAAAAGGCAACGGTGATCGCCGCAGGTGCCCGCTTCAAGGGGGAGTTGCAGCTTGAGGGGGATCTGGAGGTGCGTGGAGTGCTGGTCGGCACCATAGTGCTGAGCGACGGGATCCTGCGCATCATGGCGGGTGGTCGTGTCGAGGGAGAGGTGAAGGCTCCCCATGTCATCATCAATGGCTTGCTGGATGGTACCTGCTCTGCCGCCGAAGTCGAAATACTCGAGAGTGGCCGCATGCAGGGGACGTTCAAGGGCGGCAGCCTCTCCATCAGCAAGGGAGGCAACTTTATCGGTCACTCTCGTCCGGATGAGAGCTCTGCCAGCTCTCCCGCACCGGTACCAGCCAATCAGGAGCTAGAGAGCGTGCCCGTCGAGGGGAAAGGAAATGTGAAGGCACTGGCCAAAGAGGGGCGTGGCAAAGGCAGCGAGCAGTTGGCCAGGCAGGCGTGATGGATGCCGGATAGCAAGAGGGGGCCATGGTGGCCCCCTCTTTTGTCTGTCTGCAACGCCTTAGCTGCGGCGTGGCGGCAGCATATTGGTCAGGGTGTTGTCCTTGAGCACATGGTGATGGAAGAGGGCGGCCACAGTGTGCAGGGCGATCAGGGCATAACCCAGGTTGCCCAGAGTCTCATGCACATCCTTGATAAACCCTTTGGCGTCAGGGCTCGGCGATATCAGCGCAGGCAACTCAAACCCGAAGAAGGGGATGGGCTTGCCGGCGGCGCTCAGCAGCAGCCAGCCACACAGCGGGGTCAGAATGAGGAAGCCGTAGAGGGCGATATGGGCCAGCTTGGCCAGCTTGTGCATCAGGGGGGAGAGCTCGGGCACGATACGCGGCGTCGGGCTCATCCAGCGCAGGGCCAGTCTGACAAAGACCAGTGCGAAGATCAGCAGCCCCAGCATGAAGTGCCACTCCTTCATCAGGTCCCGACCCGGGTCTCCTTTGGGAAAAATGTCGCGAAATTCGATCAGGGCATAGACGGCGATCATGGCCCACAGGGTGAGCCAGTGCAGCCCGAGACTCAGGGTGCCGTAGCGTTGTTCACTGTTCATCAGCATGGTTGGTTTCCTTCAGTCAAAGAGTCACATCCGTGTGGCATCTCCCGATGAGCGAAACGATCGGAGGAGGCCAGTTCCATTGGCGACGCCTGCCGGATGCACACAGGTGCAGGCCGGAGCGCCCGTTAGAGGAAAATCGTCTGTATTTTCCGCATGATACTGCCATGGAGATGGTATCACTGCCGGCTCGTTGAGGAGCTGATCAATACCACACAATTTACAGGTTAATTAAACCGTGAGCAGTGTGAAGCGCCCGTGAAAAGATTGGCCTGACCCTGATGGTCAGGCCGGTTCGATGGCAATGACCAGGCAGGCGGGTTCGCTGATCCGGAAACGGACGTTGCAGTTGAACAGCCGCACGCCGTACTCCTTCTCGTCCGGCTTGCCCTTCTTGTAGGCAGGGCGTGGATCCTGTGCCAGCACTTCGCTCACCAGCTGGCGCAGTTCGGGGTAGCGCTGGCTCCATGTTTGCAGCTGCAACTCTGCGTCCGTGCTGAAGCTCACCGTCAGCGGCGGGGTCGGGGCATCGGGGGCAAAGCCGCCACGGGCCTCCGGCAAGCTGTCGGCATAGGGAATATAGGGTTTGATATCGACGATGGGAGTGCCATCGAGCAGGTCGACGGCCCCCAGCTCCAGCCAGAGTTTACCGCGCTCGCGACCCACCCCGTGCAGCTCGACCACCGAGAGGCCGAGCGGATTGGGGCGAAAGGTGGAACGGGTAGCAAAGACCCCGACCCGCTCGTTGCCGCCCAGGCGCGGCGGGCGAACCGTCGGATTCCACCCCTGCTCCATGGTCTGGTGAAAGACGAAGCTGAGCCACAGATGGGAGAACTGCTCGATGCCGCGTAGCACGTCCGGCTGATCGTAGGGGGGGCGCAGCTCGAGGCGGGCACGGGCCGATTTGACCAGGCCGGGCTGGCGCGGAATGGCGAACTTCTCCTTGTAGGGAGAGCGGATAATTCCGAGGGTGTCGATTTCGAACTTCATGGCGGATCCTGGCTGAAAACCCTGGCAATTTAGCACATGCGGCCCCAAAACGCAGGTTTCCCCGTGCGGCGCCCTCGCCGTCGGCTGCCGTGATCCCCGTCTCATCCCGGTATATCGAGGGCTGTGCCTTGGCGCCAAGTTGCGTAGGGTGGGACAAACAGGAGGGGCGGTGCTGGCTCGCCACGGTGCGAAGACCGTAACAGTAAGCCGGATGGATGAGGAGGGAGAGGGATGAAACTGCTGATTATCGGTGGCACCGGATTTTTGGGGCGCCACCTGACTGCGCTGGCGCTCGATTGGGGTCACGAGGTGACCCTGTTCAATCGCGGCCATCACCAGCATCCCGACTGGCGGGAGCTGGTACAGCTCACCGGTGATCGCAATGGCGATCTGGGTGCGCTGCAGGGAGAGGGGCTGCAGTGGGATCTGGTCATCGATACCTGCTGCTATCGGCCAGAGCATGCGGCGAGCCTGTCGGCGGCCCTGCTCGGGCGCTGCGAGCGGCTCATCTTTATCTCCACCATCAGCGTCTATCGCGACTTTGCTCAACCCGGAATGGATGAATCGGCGCCCCTGCATGTCATCGGTGGGGGAGAGCAGCCCGAGGAGTATGGCCCGCTCAAGGTGGTGTGCGAAGAGGTGTATCGCGCCCGCTGGGGGGATCGGCTCTGCATCCTGCGCCCGGGCGTATTGTGCGGCCCCCATGATCACACCGGCCGCATGGCCTGGTGGGTGAAGCGGGTGCAACAGGGTGGGCGCTGGCTGCTGCCGGGGGCGGGGCAGGATCGACTGCAATATCTGGATGTGCGCGACTGCGCCGAGTTTGTGCTGCGGGCTGCCGAGCAGCAGTTGGCGGGAGTTTTCAATCTGGTCAAACCGGGCATTGCGCTGGCCGATTGGGTCGAGCGGCTGGCGGCGAGAGTGGGAGTTGCCTCCCCCATAGAGGCTGATTGGGTGCCCTGGCCGGCACTGCTGGCGGCCGGTGTTGAGCCCTGGCTGAGCTATCCGACCCTGCTGCCCAATATGTTACCGGAGTATGCCGGTTATGGCCGGATCAGCGCCGAGGCGGCCATTGTGCATGGTCTCAACTTCCGGCCGCTGGAGGAGACGGCCGCTGATCTGGCTGAGTGGCTGGTACGAACGCCGGATGCAGCGGTGGCTGAAGGGATGACCGTTGAGCAAGAGACGCTGCTGCGCCAGCAGGTGCGATAGCGCATAGCGAATTGGCACGTTATGCCATACCTGAAAACAGGAGGGCATCGTAATGATGCCCTCTTGTTTCTATTTTTACCGGCATGGCATGCGGGTGCTAGCGGATGTCCGCACCTGCGGCCGCCAGCAACTCCCGCAAAATGGCGCGATGGCAGCGGGACTCCTGCTCGCAGTAGCAACCCACCGACAGGTTGGTGGTGTGGGAGAGGGCGGCCAGCAGTGCCAGATCATGCCTGGCGGCAGGTTGCGCCATCTCGGCCTTGTACTGTTTGCCAAACGCTGCCCACTGGGCCGGGGTCTCCGCGGCCTGCCCCAGCTTCATGGTTTCGCTGCTAGGGGCGAGGTTGGGGAACCAGACGTCATACCAGTTCTGGCTGGCAAACTCGGTCTTTGGTACGCCGCGGGGCGGGCGACGTACCGTGCCGATCCGCAGCCCCTCGTCGGGGAGACGGGGCGAGCCGAGACGCACGATGGCGAGCGCCATGAGTCGTTACTTCTCTTCAGCCACTTTCAGCGCCTGACCGTAGCAGATCACCTGCTTCAGGCAGCCGGGGGTATCGCTGAATTCGCTGCACTTGTCGAAGGTGACGCCGTTGCCGCCCATGTCGGCAGCGCGGCGGCGAGCCAGGGTGCGCGCTTCACCTGCGTTGGGCACCGGCTGCTTGGCATCGGCCTGGCACGATTCCCCCTCGACGGTGCCGAGGTAGAGGTAGTTGAGATCGGCCAGCTGAGCTTGCTCGTAAATCCGCACGCTACCGGGTTTGAAGTAGTCGTCGAAGTTCTCTTTATCCAGATTGCTGTTGAAGGCGTAGTTGGCACAGCCGGAGGCAATCAGGGGCATCATCAGGATCAGGCGTTTCATCATCTCGTATCTTGTGTCGGTGATGAGGACAGTAGAAAGGCGCAGGCGCTCCATGTCGGCATCTTGTTGAATAATGAGGGGCCATTATAGGGGCCAGTCGCCTGTGGCGGCCAGCCCCGTTTTGACCCCGAATGTCAGGGTGTGACCGCCATCAGGCAGATATCAGGCCGGTGCCAGCCGCTGATGCAGGCTGCGATAGTACTCATCTGCCAGCAACTCCTGATGGGGGGCGCAGAGGCGGATCTGCCCCTCTTCCATCAGGGCGATGCGATCCATCTGCTCCAGTCCCAGCAGACGGTGGGAGATGAGCAGCATGGAGCGGTCGGCCCCCAGGGTGAACAGCAGCGCCATGATCTCCCGCTCGGTCTGGCTGTCTAGCCCCTCGGTCGGCTCATCGAGCAGCCAGAGCGGCGCATCGTGCAGCAGGGCGCGGGCGATACCGATACGGCGGCGTTCACCACCGGAGAGCGGGCGGCCACCGTCGCCGAGCCAGGCATCCAGACCCGCCTCATCTTCCAGCAGGGTGGCAAGGCCAACCCGGGTCAGTACCTCAACCAGCTGCTCGTCAGTGGCGGTCGGTGCCGCCAGCTTGAGGTTGCCGCGCAGGGTATCGGCAAAGAGGTGTACCCGTTGGCTCACCACCGAGATGGAGGCGCGCAGCGCCCCTTCGCTGTAGTCGGTCAGCGGCTTGCCACCCAGCAGGATTTTGCCCGCCTGCGGGCTCCACTCGCGGGTCAGCAGGCCCATCAGGGTCGATTTGCCACAGCCGGTCTGGCCCAGCAGCGCCAGCTTCTCGCCAGCGTGCAGTTGCAGGGTGCAGCCGCGCAGCACCGGCTGCGGATTGCCGGGATAACCGAAGTAGAGGTCATTGATCTGCAGGGAACCCTGGCTGGCGTGAGCCTGCTCGCTGCCCCACTCGGGCGCCTTGGCCTCTTGCAGGATCTCGTTCAGGCGGCGTGCCGAGGTGAGGCTGGTGGAGAGGTGCTGGAAGGATCCCGCCAGCGGCATCAGCGCTTCGAAGCTCGCCAGCGTGGCAAATACCATCAGGGCGGTAACGGGATCGGGAGCCGCGCCCGCAACGCCGTGGCCTGCCATCCAGAGCATCAGGGTCAGGGTCCAGCCGCTCAGCAGTTGCACCGAGAAGTTGGCCAGCCCGCTCACTTTGGCCATGTGGGCCTGGGCGGCGAGCAGTGCCTGCTCGGCCTGTTGCAGTTCACCGAGAGCCTTGGGGACGGCGGCAAACATCTGCAACTCGGCCTGACCATCCAGATAGTCCACCATGCGGGTGCGCAGGCTGGCCTTTTCGGCGATCAGTGCCTGACCGGGGCGACGGCCGAGGAAGTAGAACACCAGCGGCAGGGCGATCATGCCAAACAGCAGAATGGCACCAAGGGTCAGGGCGAGACGGCTGTCGAACAGGGAGAGGAACAGCACCATGGCGCCCGTGCCCAGCAGTGCGGCACCGATGGGGGTGAGCAGGCGCAGGTAGACGTGGTCCATTGCGTCGATGTCGGCCACCAGCCGGTTGAGCAGATCCGCCTGACGAAAGCCTGCCAGCGTACCGGTGGAGAGTGGCGAGAGCTTTTGCCAGAACCAGACCCGCAGCCGGGTCAGTACCCGGAAGGTGGCATCGTGGCTTACTACTCGCTCACCCCAGCGACCGGCGGTGCGGATGATGGAGAAGAAGCGCACCCCGCCAGCCGGCGTCATGTAGTTGAAGCTGTCGCGACTGGCGACTGCCATCCCGGCAACGGCGGCGGCAGAGAGGAACCAGCCGGAGAGGGACAGCAGCCCCATCCCGGCAATCAGGGTGACCAGTGCCAGCAGCAGGCCGAGGGAGAGGCTGAGCCAATGCTGACGGTAGAGGCGCAGAAACGGCAAGAGATCAGTCATCGAGAGAGCCCTCGGAACGTTGGGAGAGCAGCCGGGCGAACGGCCCCTCTGCCTGACAAAGTTGCTGGAAGTTGCCCTGTTCCACCAGCTGACCGCGCTCCAGCACCAGGATCTGATCCATCTGGCCGAGCTGGTCGAGGCGGTGGGTGATCATCAGCAGGGTCTGGTTGGCCATCGCTTCTTCAAGGGTGGCCATGATGGCGCGCTCCGAGTGGCGATCCAGACTGGCCGTCGGCTCGTCCAGCACCATCAGCTGGGTTGACTTGAGCAGAGTACGCGCCAGTGCGAGGCGCTGGGCCTGACCGACCGAGAGGCCGCCAGCCTGATCGCCAACCGGATAGTCAAACCCCTTCTCCATGGCAAACTCCCATGCCTGCGCCCGTTTCAGGGCCTCCTCCAGCTCGGCATCGCTGGCTGTTGGCTTGGCCAGCAGCAGGTTGTCGCGAAGAGAGGCGTGGAACAGTTGCGGGTTTTGCGAGAGCCAGCCCAGTTGCAGGCGCCACTGACTCATATCGAGGGTGGCCAGCTCCTGACCATTTACCTTGAGCTCGCCGCGATAGGGGGCAAAGCCGAGCAGGGCATTGACCAGCGAGCTTTTGCCGGCACCACTGATGCCGACCAGGGCGGTGCGTGAACCGGCCTCAAGGGTGAAGTCGATGGGGCCGACCAGCACCTTGCCCTCGGCGCTCAGCACTTCCAGACCTTTGGCTTCCACCCTGATGGGGCTGTCGGCGTGAAAAGGGGTGTTGCCTGCGGCTGGCTCGCTCACCTCGGCTTCGAGGAATTCGAGCAGCTGTTCGGCAGCGCCGATGGCCTGTGCCTTGGCATGGTAGTGGGCACCCAGTTCCCGCAGCGGTGCGTAGAACTCGGGGGCAAGGAAGAGCACGAACAGGCCGGTAAAGAGAGTAACTTTGCTGCCATAGTGGCCAAAATCGAGGTGATCGATATAGGAGAAGCCGAAGTAAACGGCGACCAGCGCGACCGAGATGGCGGCGAAGAACTCCAGTACGGCGGTACTGAGGAACGCAAGGCGCAGCACTTCCATGGTGCGCTCGCGAAAATCTTCCGAGGCGTCGCGAATGGCGTCGCCTTCCGCCTGGGTGCGCATGAAGAGTTGCAGGGTTCGCAGCCCCTTCAGGCGATCGAGGAAGTGGCCTGAGAGACGGGCCAGCGCCTGAAAGTTGCGGCGGTTGGCATCGGCGGCGCCGACACCGACCAGGATCATGAAGATGGGGATAAGCGGTGCTGTGCCCAGCAGGATCAGGCCCGCCGCCCAGTTGACCGGGAATACGGCCACCAGAATGACCACCGGAATAAAGACCGCGATGGCCATCTGCGGCAGATAGCGGGAGAAGAAATCCTGCATGTTTTCAATCTGTTCCAGCAGCAGGCTGGCCCAGCTGCCAGCCGGGCGACGCTGGATATAGGCAGGGCCGAGACGGCTTAAGCGAGTGAGTACCAGCTGGCGGATGGTCTGGCGCACCGCGCTGCCGGCCTTGAAGCTGGCCACTTCGCGGCCGTAGGCGAGTGCCGCCTTGCCGAGGGTTACCAGCAGCAGGGTAATAAAGAGGGTGATGGATTGTTCCGGCTGTTTGCCCTCAATGATGAAGCCGTGGAGCAGGGTCGCCAGCAGCCAGGCTTGCGCCACCATCAGAATGCCCTGACCCAGGCCAAAAGCGATGGAAATCGTGATCCAGCGGCGACCGTGACTCGATTGCGTGCGCAACCAGCCATAGAGACGTTTTTGCGTTTTTTTATCCATTACCACCATCCTCGCGTCGAGTGGCGCAAGACTATCCTCGCCGTTTGGCCTTGGCAACCTTGTAAATTATCTGTGTTGAAAATGTTTGCTTGAAAAAGCAACCGACTGTTCAATCCTTGTCCGAACAGATTGATTTATTGAAAAAAGTGGCAAGGACGGCATTGCGCTCACCGGCAAAATGCATATAGTAGGAGCCCTGACGCGGGTGTAGTTCAATGGTAGAACGGTAGCTTCCCAAGCTGCATACGTGGGTTCGATTCCCATCACCCGCTCCAAATTTCAGATGCCAGGCGGGCATCGTATAATGGCTATTACCTCAGCCTTCCAAGCTGATGATGCGGGTTCGATTCCCGCTGCCCGCTCCAGCTTCAAAGCAAAAAGCCCACTCATGCGAGTGGGCTTTTTGTTTGTCCGCAATTTGCTTCTCTTTGCCACTCTTCATGGCGCACCGGGGTCCGGAAAAAGAAAAGGCGCCACGGGCGCCTCTTCGGATGGGTAAGCGGTGCGGAATTACTCCTGCTCCAGCTCGCCGCAGAAACGGTAACCTTCGCCGTGGATGGTGGCGATGATCTCCGGGGTATCGTTGACGCTTTCGAAGTGCTTGCGGATACGACGGATGGTCACATCGACGGTACGGTCGTGGGGCTTGAGCTCGCGGCCGGTCATCTTTTTCAGCAGCTCGGCACGGGTCTGGATCTGGCCCGGGTTTTCGCAGAAGTGCAGCATGGCACGGAACTCGGAGCGCGGCAGCTTGAACATGTCGCCAGTGGGGCTGACCAGTGCGCGGCTGTTGATATCCAGCGCCCAGCCGTTGAACAGGTAGCGCTCAACTAGCTTCTTCTCTTCGCCACCGGCAGCCACGTTCATGGTGCGGCTCAGCAGGTTGCGGGCACGGATGGTCAGTTCACGGGGGTTGAACGGCTTGGTGATGTAATCATCGGCGCCGATCTCCAGACCCAGGATCTTGTCTACTTCGTTGTCGCGACCGGTCAGGAACATCAGGGCGATGTTGTCGTTCTCGCGCAGCTCGCGGGCCAGCAACAGGCCGTTTTTACCCGGCAGGTTGATGTCCATGATCACCAGATTGATGGTGTGAGAGGTGAGGGCCTGATGCATCTCGTCGCCGTTGTTGGCCTCGAGTACGATGTAGCCTTCTGCCTCGAAAATGCTTTTCAGGGTATTACGAGTGACCAGTTCGTCTTCGACGATCAGAATGTGTGGTGTTTGCATGAGTATTCCCAGATTCTTATCAGTTAATTATCTTAAATTTAACACTTCTTGGCGTTTCAAGCCGATTTCCTGACTGATCCTGAAAATTAATTACGTCATCCTGGGTATGAAGGTCAGGTCGGCATAGTGTGAATTTGGCATCAGTATCGGCAAATATCCCTGTGCCACTTATAGGTTCCCGAGAAGACTACTCGAGCAAAGCCTGGAAAGGTCATCCATTACGAAGTTGCCGCATTTTATCAGTTAACAGGAGCATAACAACACCCTTTGCCGTCAGATAGCAACTTTTTAACTCTGTTTTGATATAGGTCAAACCGTGGCACAACAGCATCATACTTGGCCTTAACCGGGTTTTCGCCCCTATAAAATGTAATGGAATGTAACATGTGATTGACATGATTTTGTGGGAAAACTACAAGAAAATTTGCTTTTTAGCGCCATTTGGAATGCCTTCCTGGCCCGAATTTGCCATCGTTACAGCCTGGAATCCAGCCAGCCAATGGGTCGGAGAGCGTCGCAACCGGCGTCGCGAGCGGGCACTTTGGCGTCATCTGGAGTCCATGCCGGGCGTCAATATGGCTGGCCCTGTGTGGGGAGCGGCACCGGACGAAAGCTGGCGCGAGTCCTCGCTCGCCGTGGCGCTGCCCCTGCCAGAGGCTTGCGCACTGGCTGCCCGCTTTGGCCAGAACGCCATCTACTGGATCGAAAAGGGACAGCTCTGGCTGGTGCCGGTATTAAGCGATAAATCAGCAGTTTGTCTGGGAGATATCGCTGCTTTCTGGATTGTCAGAGCCGATTGTTGATGAAAGAATGAACATCTTCATGCATCTGAAAGGAATCAAATCATGCTGGATCTTCTGCCCGACCTCTGCGATCAGCACGGCGATATGCTGCAAGTGGCTGAACCCTGTTTTCACGATTTTGGTGGCAAGGCCATCTTCTATGGTCGCGCCGTGACCCTCTCCTGCTACGAGGACAACAGTCTGGTGCGGGAGCTGGTGAATCGTCCCGGCCAGGGCAAGGTGATGGTGATTGACGGGGGGGGGTCACTGCGCCGGGCTCTGCTTGGTGATCAACTGGCCATCAAGGCGGTGGAGCAGGGGTGGGAGGGGATCCTGATCCACGGTGCGGCGCGGGATGTGGGCACTCTGGCGACACTGGCGCTCGGGGTCAAGGCGCTGGCGGCCTGTCCGGTCAAGACCGAGAAGCGCGGGCAGGGCGAGCTTGGCGCCGTAGTGAACTTTGCCGGCGTGACCATTCATGAAGGGGATTACATCTACGCGGATCGCAACGGCGTGGTGGTGAGTGCCACGCCGCTGATCTGATTCAGAAGTTGAAACCCACCCCAAGACTCAGCGCCTGATCGGCTTTGAAGGTGCTGACGCCGTAATTGGCGGTAAGGGAGAGTCTGGGCGTCAGCAGCAGGCTGGAGTTGAGCTCCAGCAGGGTGCTGCCCTGATTGAGCTCCAGATGGCGGATCTGGCTGCCGACATTGAAGGCGGGGGAGAGCTGATAGCGAACCCCCGAGCTCATGTTGAAACCTGATTGGCGGTTCTGATCCGCCACCGCCGGTCCCGCTTCCATAAAGAGGCTGACATCATCCATCAGCGGATATTGATAGCCGCTGTTGACCAGCCAGAGATCAAAACTGTCGCTGTGATGGCTCTGACTGTTGAGCAGCACCCCGGAGTAACTTTTCACATAGAGTGCGGGGTCGGCTGGCTGCTTGAAGAGATCCCAGTCGGCAGCCTGAGCGGCCACGCTGGTGCAGGATGCGAGCAGTGTGATGAGAAGCGCCTTGGTCATTCTTTTCCCCTCCCTGGGTCCGGAACTGAGCTTAAGCATGGCACATGCCAGAGCGGAGTTAAGTGAACTCCGATCACAATAAATCGCTTTGGCTGAGGCGCTGAGCATGTTAAACAGGCTGCCGTATTGATGAGTCCAATCATTAAGAGGTGAATCCATGAACAAGAAACTGACTCTGCTGGCCGCGCTGGCACTGGGAGGCTGCGCCATGGCGACCGGTTCTACCATGACTCAACTGCAGGCATCCGGCTGGCAACTGCAAGGTGCCACCGGCGATACCTTTACCCTGCAAGTTGTCGACGGCAAGGTGGCGGGCAAAGGCGGCTGCAACCGCTATTTTGGCGGTATCACCAAGCAGGGTGACGGTGTCTTGACGCTGGGGGCCATGGGCTCCACTCGCATGATGTGCATCGGCGACGCCATGAACAAAGAGACCGAGTTTCTGCAAAAGCTGGAGAAGGTGGCAACCTACTCCATCAACGGCAACCAGCTCACTCTGAGTGATGCCCACAAGGCGGCCCTGCTCACCTTCAACGCCGTTCCCGTGACCAAGTAAGAGTCTGTTGCAGACCCTTGGCTGGCGCCCTCCCTGCCGGAGGGCGTCTCTGTTTCATCCGACGCAATCCCCTCCCTGCTTCTTCTCCCGGTTCTTTTGCTATTCCCTCGCATCATGGCGAAATGAGAGTCTGCAAATTGATCATTTCAATAATTCTTGTATAGTTGAAATGAAAGGGCATCCAACGAGAGGCAACTATGAACAAAGAGATGGCTACCAAGGTCTTTGAATCGCTGGCATCCGGCATCCGGCTCGATGTATGGCGGCTGCTGGTGAAGGCCGGGCTGGAGGGGCGGGTCGCCGGTGAACTGGCCAGCGAGCTCGATATTGCCCCCAATACCCTGTCGTTTCACCTCAAGGCGATGCTCAACACCGGTCTGCTGTCGGTGGAGCAGGAGGGGCGCTTTCTGCGCTACCGCGCCAATATTCCCCTGATGCTGGATGTGATCGCCTACCTCACCGAGGAGTGCTGTGCCGGTCATCCCGAGGCGTGCGGCGTGATGCGTGCCGAGTCAGCTTGCTCCCCCCATGTTCTGCCTGCACAGCCCTGCTGCAACAAGGAGTAATGCCATGTCCTCCATTCAGATTTTTGATCCCGCCCTCTGCTGCTCCAGCGGTGTCTGCGGTACCGAGGTTGATCAGGCACTGGTCACCTTCGCTGCCGACCTAGCCTGGGCCAAGGCGCAGGGGGTGGCCATCGAGCGTTTCAATCTGGCCCAGCAGCCGATGCAGTTTGCCGAGACACCTGCCGTCAGCGCTTTTCTGACCCACGCCGGGGAGGAGGGGTTGCCGCTGGTGCTGGTGGAGGGGCAGGTTGTGTTGACCGGCCGTTACCCGAGCCGCAGCGAGCTGGCCCGTTATGCCGGGCTGCCTGCGCCGCAAGCGGCCATCAAGGGGATCGTCAAGGGCGGCTGCTGCTCTGGCAGCGGTTGCTGCTAAGGCGCGACGCACCATTCGGGAGAGGCTATGTACCATTTTCTGACCAATCCACCGCCGTTTCTCTTTTTCACCGGCAAGGGCGGGGTGGGCAAGACCTCGCTGGCCTGCGCCAGTGCGGTGGCCCTCTGTGATGCCGGCAAGCGGGTGCTGCTGGTGAGCACTGACCCCGCCTCCAACGTGGGGCAGGTGTTTGCCACCGAGATCGGTAATCGCGTTACCACCATCGCCGCAGTGCCCGGTTTGTCGGCGCTGGAGATAGATCCCCCCGCGGCGGCCAAAGCTTATCGGGAGCGGATAGTCGGGCCGGTGCGCGGCAAGTTGCCCGAGAGCGTGGTGCGCAGCATCGAGGAGCAGCTCTCCGGCGCCTGCACCACCGAGATCGCCGCCTTTGACGAATTCACCGCCCTGCTGACCGACCCGGCGCTGCTGGCCGAGTATGACCATATCGTCTTTGATACGGCCCCTACCGGCCACACCATCCGGCTGCTGCAACTACCGGGGGCCTGGAGCGAATTTCTGGAGCAGGGCAAGGGGGATGCCTCCTGCCTCGGCCCGCTGGCGGGGCTGGAGAAACAGCGCAGCCAGTATGCCGAGGCGGTCGCCGCGCTGGCTGATGCTGCCCGTACCCGTCTGGTGCTGGTGGCGCGGGCCCAGCACTCCACCCTGAGGGAAGTGGCTCGCACCCACGAGGAGCTGGCCGCCATCGGTTTGTTGAATCAGCAACAGGTGATCAATGGCCTCTTCCCCGAAGGCGCCATTGCCGGAGATCCGTTGGCAATGGCGCTCTGGCAGCGTGAACAACGGGCTCTCGCCCAAATGCCGCAGGGGATAAAGGGGCTGGCGCAGGCTCATATCCCGCTGCTGGCCACCAATCTGGTGGGGCTCGACAGTTTGCGTCTGTTGCTGCAATCAGAGGGAACAACCGCTCAATTCTCGACCGCACAGTCCACGGTCAAGCAAGCCCAGCCCGAGTTGAGTGCGCTGGTGGACGAGCTGGCCGCCGACGGTCACGGCCTCATCATGCTGATGGGCAAGGGCGGGGTAGGCAAAACCACCTTGGCGGCTGCCGTGGCGGTGGCGCTGGCCAGCCGCGGCCTGCCGGTGCACCTCACCACCTCGGATCCCGCCGCGCACCTGAGCGAGACCCTGGCAGGTAGCTTGCCCCATCTGGAGGTGAGCCGCATCGACCCCCACGCCGAGACCGAGCGTTACCGCGCTCAGGTGCTGGCCATCAAGGGAGCTGCGCTGGACGAGCAGGGGCGGGCACTGCTGGAGGAGGACTTGCGCTCCCCCTGTACCGAGGAGATCGCCGTGTTTCAGGCTTTTTCCCGCATCATTCGCGAGGCGGGCAAGCGCTTCGTGGTGATGGATACAGCCCCCACCGGCCACACCCTGCTGCTGCTCGACGCCACCGGCGCTTACCACAGGGAGATCGCTCGCCAGATGGGAAACAAGGGGCTGCACTTCACCACCCCCATGATGCAGTTGCAGGATCCCAAACAGACCAAGGTGTTGATTGTGACGCTGCCCGAGCCGACGCCAGTGCAGGAGGCAACCAATCTGCAATCCGATCTGCGCCGCGCGGGCATCGAGCCCTGGGGCTGGCTTATCAACCACAGCTTGCAGCAAGCTTCGGTCAGCTCGCCGCTGCTGCAACTGCGGGCCGAGCGCCAGTTGCCCTATATCGAGGCGGTCGAGCAGCAACACGCCAGCCGCTACGCCGTGGTGCCGCTGCTTGCCGAGGAGCCGGTGGGGCCCGATGCCCTGCGCCGTCTCTGCCAACACCATTGAGTCGCCGCCCCAGCTCGTGCCGGGGCGGTTTGAATATGCCGTTACTGGTTATAAATCCGTGTTTTGAACCTTTTTGAATCAATAGGAGATGCGGAATTGCGCCGCATCGGGAGCTGTGATGTCTGCAACATGTGATGCCAAGGCCGTGCCTGCCATCGGCTTTTTTGAACGTTATCTGACGGCCTGGGTCGCTCTCTGCATTCTGGTGGGGATTGGCCTCGGGCAGGGATTACCGGATCTCTTCAAGGCGATCGGCGCCATGGAGGTGGCCAAGGTCAACCTGCCGGTGGGGCTGCTGATTTGGGTGATGATCATCCCCATGCTGCTCAAGATCGACTTTGGTGCCCTGCATCAGGTGAAGGGCCATATGAAGGGAATTGGGGTCACCCTCTTTATCAACTGGCTGGTCAAGCCCTTCTCCATGGCCTTCCTTGGCTGGCTCTTTATTCGCGTGCTGTTTGCCGACTGGCTGCCAGCGGATCAGCTCGACAGCTATGTGGCGGGGCTGATCCTGCTGGCGGCGGCTCCCTGCACCGCCATGGTGTTTGTCTGGAGCCGCCTCACCAACGGCGATCCCTACTTCACCCTGTCGCAGGTGGCGGTGAACGACCTCATCATGGTGTTTGCCTTCGCCCCGCTGGTGGCGCTGCTGCTCGGGGTCTCCAGCATAGTGGTGCCGTGGGATACCCTGCTCACCTCTGTGGTGCTCTATATCGTCATCCCGGTCATCATCGCCCAACTGCTGCGCAAGGCCTTGCTGCAAAAGGGAGAGGCCCACTTTGACAGCGTCATGACCCGCATCCAGCCCTGGTCGGTGGCGGCCCTGCTGCTCACTCTGGTGCTGTTGTTCGCCTTTCAGGGCAACGCCATCATCGAGCAGCCGCTGGTTATCGCCCTGTTGGCGGTACCGATCCTGATCCAGGTGCTGTTCAACTCGGGATTGGCTTACTGGCTCAACCGCAAGGTGGGGGAGAAGCACTCGGTCGCCTGTCCTTCCGCCCTGATCGGCGCCTCCAACTTCTTCGAGCTGGCGGTGGCCGCCGCCATCAGCCTGTTCGGTTTTCACTCCGGCGCGGCGCTCGCTACCGTGGTCGGGGTGCTGATCGAGGTGCCGGTTATGCTGCTAGTGGTGCGGGTGGTTAACGCCAGCAAACCCTGGTACGAAGCGGGGCTGAGCCGCTAACTGATGGCCATTAACAGATGGCCGCCAACTGATGCTATCGATTTTCTATTCACTTGATTCATGAGAGACACGCAAATGAGTGCAATCACCATCTATCACAACCCGGAATGTGGTACCTCCCGCAACACCCTGGAGCTGATCCGCAACAGCGGCGTCGAGCCCACGGTCATCTACTATCTGGAGACGCCCCCCTTCCGTGACCAGCTGGTGGCGCTGATCGCCGTCATGGGCATGCCGGTGCGCGATCTGCTGCGCAAGAACGTGCCTCCTTACGAGGCGCTCGGTCTGGCGGAAGATCGTTTCAGCGATGATGAACTGATCGATGCCATGCTGGCCCACCCCATCCTCATCAACCGGCCTATCGTGGTCACCCCCCTCGGCACCAAGCTGTGCCGCCCGTCGGAACTGGTGCTCGATATATTGCCCGATCAGCAAAAAGGGGCCTTCGCCAAGGAAGATGGCGAGCAGGTGGTGGATGCGAGCGGCAAGCGCCTCAAGTAATCATCTGAGTACTCAAGTACGGATTGAAATAGGGCCAGCATCACGCTGGCCCTGTTTCGTTGTGTGAACGAGTTGAAAAAGTTATTTCGGCCAATCGTTTTACCGCTTTTTCTGTGACGATGATCACTGTACCATCGCCGCCCGACCTGCCACCCGGCCGCATCTCCCCCTGCGACGGCGCTGGCGTCACCCGATACATGCTGTCACCCGGAACGTGAATGACCCCAGGATGGGACCCGCCACTAACCTGTAGGTTTGTGGTCTGCGTGTCGCGTGGGTCGGCACCTCTCCCGCCGGATCGCCCGCGACGCCTGTCTGCAGACTTGCCATATGAAACTCCTCTCTTCATAGGTGCAAGATGACACTGTTATTGAGTCTGGTCGGTATGCTGGCCCTGATGTTTATCGCCTGGCTGGCCAGTGAAAACCGCCGAGCCATCCGCTGGCGAACCGTGCTGGGGGCGCTCGCCCTGCAAACCGGTTTTGCTGCTCTGGTGCTCTATTTCCCCCCCGGACAAATCATGCTCGGTGCCATGAGCAATGGCGTCTCCGCCCTGCTCGGCTTTGCCGACAGCGGTATCCGCTTCGTGTTCGGAGATCTGGCCAGCAACGGCTTTATCTTCGCCGTGCGGGTACTGCCGCTGGTGATCTTTATCAGCGCGCTGATCGCCGTGCTCTACCACTTCGGCATCATGCAGTGGGTGATCAGGGTATTGGGCGGCGCGATTCACCGCCTGCTCGGCACCAGCCGCGCCGAGTCTTTGGTGGCCACCGGCAACATATTCCTGTCGCAAGGGGAGTCGCCGCTGCTTATTCGCCCCTTCCTCGCCGGCATGACCCGCTCTGAACTCTTTGCGGTGATGACCTGCGGCATGGCCTCGGTGGCGGGCTCGGTGCTGGGCGGTTACGCCGGTCTGGGTGTGGATCTGAAGTACCTCATCGCCGCCTCCTTTATGGCGGCGCCGGGTGGCCTGCTGATGGCCAAACTGCTGGTGCCGGAGCAGCAGCAGGTGAGCGATCAGACCGAGATCACCCTCGACAAGAGCGACTACAGCAACGCCATCGATGCGCTGGCGGGTGGCGCCATGGGCGGCATGAAAATCGCTGTGGCCATCGGCACCATCCTGCTCGCCTTTGTCAGCGTTATCACCATGATCAACGCAGGTCTCACCACGGTCGGCGAGTGGTTCGGCTGGGCCGATCTCTCCTTGCAGCAGCTGCTTGGCTATCTGTTTGCCCCGGTGGCCTGGCTGATTGGCGTGCCCGCCAGCGAGATGATGGCGGCAGGATCCCTGATTGGTCAGAAGGTGATCATGAACGAGTTCGTCGCCTATCTGGACTTTGCCAATATCAAGGCAGATCTGAGCGCCCACACCCAGATCATCATCACTTTCGCCCTCTGTGGTTTCGCCAATCTGGGCTCCATTGCGGTGCAGCTGGGCTCCATCGGCACCATGGCGCCGGAGCGCCGTCACGATGTGGCCAATATGGGCTTCAAGGCGGTGCTGGCGGCGACCCTCGCCAACCTGATGAGCGCCACCCTGGCCGGGATCTTTGTCTCCCTCTGATGAGATAAAGCCAGGCTGCGCCAGTAAAAAAGCGCCCGCCCCATCTGGGGCGGGCGCTTTGCTTTATGGGCAGGGTGCTAGCGAGCGTTCGCTTCCCCCAGCCTTGGGTTGAGGGAGAGAATGCGGGTCTTGCTGACCCGGTGGCGATAGATTTCCCGCAGATAGAGCAGCGCCTTTTTCACTGATTCGCGGCTGAGGCGAATATCGTTGATGGAGACGAACTTCTCTTTCTCGCGGATAAGCTCCCGATATTTCTTCTCATACATGGGTTTGATGGCGTACCAGTTGGTATCGAGGATCTTGGCCGGGTTCTCGAACTCGTTGAGCATGCTGTCGAGCAGCTCATCGTTCCACTCCTCATTGCTGATCATCTCGATCACCGCCTTGTCCAGATGCTCATCGAAGCGATAGTGATCCTTGGCAAAGCAGCGCTTGATAAAGGCCACGATCAGGGTCAGGAAGTCATCGCTCAGGCAGGGGCTCTTGACGATCAGGGTGGTGAGGGAGATGTTCGCCGACGCCCCGATGACCAGCGCATAGCGCTTGAGGGTGGTATTGGGGAAGAGCCCGTTGAGGTGAGACTTGAGCCGGTTGAGATCCATATAGGAGAGCTTGTACTCCTTGGGCAGGGAGATGATCGACACCACGGAGGAGCAGTTCTTGAAGAAGTGCAGCTCGTTGAGGTGGGCCGGGTCATGGCCACTTTTCACATAGTCGTCCAGATACTCCCGATAGTTGCCCGCCTCGATGGGCAGCAGACTGATCCCCTCGATGGCCTGGGTCATCTTGTTGAAGTGGGGCAGCTCGATGGAACGGGTGAAGAGATCGTCCACATTGAGCCCGTCCTCCTTGTCAAACAGGCCGCCGGGGGGCGAGATAGACTCGGCATACGCCACCGCCACCGGCCCCGCCAGACTCATAAAGAGGTCGTTGGCATCGAGCCGAATGGTCTCGCTGATGTCGATGCCCGCCCGGCGAAAGTAGTTTTCGTCGTAGTCGGTGGTGACGGCCTGGGCGGTAAGAATGTTGAAGATCTGCTGGGAGATGTACTGGTTGGCGTACTTCTCCATGGTGTTGACGTCAACATGCTGGATCTCGCCATCGTCGCTCTCTTCGGCATAGCGCATGATGTCGTTGGAGATCAGCATCATGGCATTCCAGGGCCTGATCCGCTTGAGCATGCTGGCATCGCACGCCTGCTCGTTGTCGAAGTGATAGGAGAAGTCCCACTCCTCGGCCAGATACTTGCACAGCAGGCGCCCCGCGTTGATGTGCAGCGCTTCCGAGATCTCGATACCCCGATCACAGATATTGGGCAGGATGCAGATGCCGCTGGTGAAGATGGGATCGAACATGAAGTGCTCCCCGAGGGAGAGGTGCTCCTCCTCTTCTGACGGGGGGGAAAAGGTCTTGCTCATGTAGGAGTACTGCTGGGCCAGCCCGAACTCGGAGGCCATGCCGGAGCCGGTGCCGCCCCCGGCACTGAAGATGTAGAAATAGAGGCGGGACTGGTTGGCCTTGATGCCACAGGAGTCCACCAGATAGGTATGAATGGCCTGCCACTCGGAGTTGGCGAAGTAGTGGGGACTCTTGTTGAGGATGATCTTGGCCAGATACTGGCCAAGGATGGGGGCGTTACCCGCGCCTCCCGCGTGGATCTCCGACAAGTCCATCACCCGCATCTTGGCGTAATCACGCAAGGAGCCACCTTCGCCGCTGCGATTGGAGTGGCGGATGCGGCCATCGATGTCCTTGTCCAGATCCCCCAGCATCACCATGGGCTCGATCAGAAAGACCGGCCGGGCCCCGTTGTTTGGCAGCCGCAGATTGCGCCGGATCCAGCTCACCGGACCAAACTCCTTCTCCCGCTTGCGTTGCTCTTCACTGTTGAACTCATTGAGATAAAAGCTGCGGGCGTTGTAGACCAGCGAGGCCACATCCTGCGCGATGTTGGAGCCGCAGCGCCCCAGCCCCACCAGACAGACGGACGGAAAGTTGTGGGGCACGGCGGCGCCCGTTTCGCTCTCTCCGATGGCGGCGGGAAACACCGCATGGCGCAGCTGTTCCAGATTGGCGAGAATGCGGGCCAGATCCCCTTCGGTGTAGTAGAGGTAACGGTTGCCTGCGTCCTGCTCATCATCCGTGCTGATAGGTAGCAGATCGATATGCTCGGTCATGAAAAAAGATCCCTCTTGGCGGCGAATGTATATAAATCAGCAGCTTTGCACTGCCCGCTAACTCTAGATGATAAAAAGCAGGGGCGCGGTGAGAGGAGGGCGAGAGTTGTGACTGTGTGATCATGGGCACAGCAACACGCCGGAAATCTGCCGGTACGCCTCACTTGGCAACAGCGCAGCATTTTCCTTTAAAGGTTGGCCAACGCGCCGTCAGCCGCTCTTTACGCGTTCACACAAGGAGATAGCCGCAGGTGCAGGAAGAGCTGTGCTCGCTCCCGGGCGAAAGTTGAGGTAGCGCGCTTCTTATCGGCGACCCGTGATCTGCCACCGATAAAAAACCACCGACCTTTTGCAGGGAGGTGGTTTTTTATGGATCGCGGCTGATTGGGTACCCTGACTTCCGGGCCGAGCAATGGGAGCAAATCCAGGGGCGTAGGGATGCGCCTACTTCGAATGGGTGACGGGCTCTTCGGAGAGCAACTCGTTGACGAGTCCAACGGCTAGATGAATATTCGACTCCATCTTGTCGCCGTCCACCGCGTTCGCTTTCCATGACTCGGGGGCTTCGGGGTGTGGCCCGGAAACCGCCACCTTGCCTGTGCCGTATGAGCTGATCAGCGCGGCAATATGATGGTTTTGAAAATGGGCGATGACCTTGACCTGCTCGGGGCTTGGCACCGGCGTAAATTGCGGGCCGGCCTGGTAATACATCTGGCGCTCTTCACCAAGCCAGGTGATCGGGAAGATCCTGGCGCTAAAGTCGCCGTCATAATCATCGGATGTTGCAGGGACAAGGCCCAGCGCCGGCACAAAGCCCTCTTCTTCAGACCAGCCGGTGGATGCCACAAAGGCACCCCCACAGATCCCGAGGTAGCGGCCACCATTCTGCAAATAGGTTTTTAATGCCGAACGCGCGTCCGAGGTGAAGGCGTTGAGGAGCGGCTCCACATCGTCCTCTGTGCCGCCAACGATAAACACCCTGGCATTATCGAGCTCTGCAGGCAGCTCTCTGATATTGGAGAGATACCTCACTGGCAAGCCCACCTGCCTGACCACATCAGCAATCGCCTTCGTGCTATCCCCATCAGAAACCGGCCCGTTATAGATCAGCGCGTACGGCTCTTGATGCGGCTGCGCAGAGGCGGCCTCTGCCATGCATCCTGTCATTAACCAAAGGCTGATAACGCTCGCAATCTGCACGACGCTTTTTGGTACATTCATCGCTGCCACTATTCCTGTGATGTGAATCGAAGAGACTACTTATCACGATCCCGTTCTGCATGTCAGCCGCTGTTAAATGAACATTTCAAGTTAACGCGCCAACGCTGATTGGCGCTGCATTGAGCTAACAGCGAACCAATACAGTGGGCGCACTTCACCTTCACTTCACCGAGCGGGGGTAGGGTAGGCTCACGTTTTCACTTGGAGCTTTATGCTATGCCCACCATAGTCACTCACGCCGCCGTACCTCTCTGCCTTGGGCTCGGGCTTGGCAGCCGGATTATCCCTCCCCGCCTGCTGCTGGCAGGGGTTGCCATCGCCATGCTGCCCGATGCCGATGTGCTCGCCTTTAAACTGGGGGTCGCCTACGGCCATGTCTTTGGCCACCGCGGCTTTACCCACTCCCTGTTGTTTGCCTTTGCCCTGCCCACTCTGGCCATACTGTTTCACCGCCAGTTAAGGGCCCGCGCCGCCACTGTCTGGTCGTTTCTGCTGGTTTCTCTGCTCTCCCACAGCCTGCTCGATTCACTTACCACCGGCGGCAAGGGGGTTGGCTGGCTCTGGCCGTGGCGTGACGAGCGTTTCTTCGCCCCCTGGCAGGTGATCCGGGTCGCCCCCTTCAAGCTGGAGGCCTATCTCACCGCCCGAGGTGAGGCGGTGATCCTCTCCGAACTCTACTGGGTCTGGCTGCCGGGGGTTGTATTGATGC
Organism: Aeromonas jandaei; assembly: GCF_037890695.1. Classification (NCBI taxonomy): domain Bacteria; kingdom Pseudomonadati; phylum Pseudomonadota; class Gammaproteobacteria; order Aeromonadales; family Aeromonadaceae; genus Aeromonas; species Aeromonas jandaei. The sequence goes on from NZ_CP149571.1 coordinate 2,227,538, forward strand.
TGGTGTTGATTTTGTTGCGACTTATTGTGGCAAATCGATATCTGCAGCATCAATCCAGCCGGTAGTAACGATTTTGCCGTGAAACGCAACCTTGTAGCGGGCATGCGGAAAACTGAAATCAAGCAGGTGTACCCGATCGCCCTTGATGAGGTAACTCTTTTGTGGTTTTTCGCTCTCGGCGCTGGCATAAAAAGAGGCTCGTGCCACACCGACGGTCAGGTAGATATCAGGGAGTTTGCTATCGCAGCCGATAGCGGCAATTTTGGCAGGATGTAGAGTTTCGATACAGAAATAGGCGTAATTCTCTCGCTCGCTGATAAGTGCCAGCTTGCCGTCAGCGTTGAGCTGATAGGTTCGATCAGTATATCTGGGGCCGGATTTCATCGAACTCTCGATCTTGTCTGACATCAGCTCGGGATTAGCAATTTCATCATTGGTCGCGAGTGAACAATCGTTACCCACCAATTTCACCAGACGATGGAATATATTCACACCACCATAACCAGAGCTTACCGGGAGTGTCAGCAAACTAAAGTGTGGATAGTCGTAGCGTTGCACGGGGCTTTTGATATCCCCCATACCATCTTGCTCAAACGTAAGCATTTGATTGGCGCAGCGTAATGTTATCTTGTTATCTTGCTGGCTAAGTTGCACCTGCTGAGTGAGTAAAATGCTATGGTCATGTTCAAGCGAAATGGCTACCGGTGCCGGTTCAATCGCCATCGTATGGGGTGAAAATAGAAGTAGTGAGAGTAGGAACAGGATCATCATTGGCGCCACCGTAATAAAATGGTTTTGTTATAAATAAACTTTCTTTAGATACTGAATACGTTCTTGTAGCATATCTATTTGGCACTCCATCTTCGCTTCATTTCTCTGTGCTCCACCACTATTTAATGTGTAATAGGCTTTGCAGTTTTCATCCCAAAATAAAAGCCAGGCCCGTTGACTCTGGATGAGAGTTTTTCGTATTTCTCCTTTGCTTACGTAACTGTCGTCAAAACCGCCAGATGCATTTTTTTGTAATATGGATTGATAAGTTTTGTTTAACTCCTTATCTGCTGCCAATAGGTCTGCTTCCAGTTTGCACATAGCAGAAGGAAGATTGCAGATAGCATTATCATTGACTGTCTTTCCAAAAGCAGTCATGGTCGCGAACATTGTGGTGAGGATGATAAAAATAATCTTTGCTATGAGTGAATTACTCTTTGATAAGATTGATGCAAAGTAACTTGTTCTATAATTGTACATGGTGTGACCAATATGCTTGAGTTGATATTATATTTTTTAGAACGAATGTTCGCAAATAATTGTCGCTCGCTTATTGTAACGGTATTTCTTGGGAAATGGAGACGCAGCTCTACCATATAATCAGTTAGATATTTTATATAACTTGTCGTAATAGAAGTTGTCAAAATCCGTGATCGTTTTAAGGGTGAATGGAGCCGGGAGTTTGAAGCGCTTCCAAGTTTCCTTGAAGATCTCGTCACCATCTTCTTGAGCATCCTGATTGATGTTCTCCTTTATTAATATTTTTTTGGTTGAGAAGTTAATGCTCGTCATCCGCTCAACGAGGGGGCCGCGGTTTTCACTCATGTCGTAGCCAATCAATTCGAAACCGGCGTTCTGATATCTGAATTTGTAAGACCAGTAACCATAACGTCCATGGCCATAGTGAATTTGCAAGATCCCTTTTTCTACGGAGACCCAAAGCTCAGGGGCAAAATAGACACCACCATCTTCATTTTCCGAGGAGAAACAGTTTGGATTTTCGAGAGCCAGCTCATAGTGATCCCCCTTCTTGAACGCGATGATAAGTCCTCGTCGATTACGATCCAGCTCACCACGGTGTTCATCAACAATGACATTGCGCTTGTCAGTGCCCTTGACGACGATGACCATATCACTCTGGCCATTCTTGTTTAAATCCCCCTCGATTTTCTCAAAGACAACATATCCCTTGGGAACAAAATCGAGCGGGTCTTTGGCTTTCAGGGAGGCACCTTCGGCTAAAACTTGTGCTTGCAACAGCATTAAAAGCAGTAATAACCCTTTTCATAACCATTCCGTTTTCGTATGACTCTATAGATTGTGAATGATGCGTAAGATGGATACCCATGGCAAGCGCTTTGAGACACGAATAGAGACGAGTCTGCCTGCTCATAGGAATACCCCAAGCATTCCGCCACCTGCTGGTCTCGCTACTCTCCCACAGCCTGCTCGATTCCCTCACCACCGGCGGCAAGGGGGTTGGCTGGCTCTGGCCGTGGCGTGATGAGCGCTTCTTCGCCCCTGGCAGGTGATCCGGGTCGCCCCCTTCAAGCTGGAGGCCTATCTCACCGCCCGAGGTGAGGCGGTGATCCTCTCCGAGCTCTACTGGGTCTGGCTGCCGGGGGTTGTATTGATGCTGTTATTGATGGGGTGGCGGGTGTGGGGAAGGGGGCGGTAGTGGTGGGGTTGGAAAGAGTTGTTGGATATATTGTGGCTGAGTAAAAAACTGGGCACCTATCTTTTGTGTTATGGCTGCGCTACGCCTTGCTCAGAAAGGTGGGTGTGCTGACTTCTCTCTTCCAATAATGGACAAGATTTATGAAATGTTGGTTGAGTTTCTAACAGAGATTAAGGAAAAGGATTAAGAGCACTAAATACAGGTGTTCATAGTTAAACTTTTTGTTTTGGGGCCTTCTGGCCTTTTTTTCATTTTTTCGTGGCACAGTTTCTGTATCTGATTTTTTTCATGCTCATGCTATAGTACTGTGTGATTAAACGCACAGGAAACAGGGTATGGATGAAATACTTGAATTGTTGAAACGGATTTCTAAGTATCGTGAGCAGTTGGAAGGTACCACGGATCGGATCACACAAGATGTTCTAAAACACAATATAGAGATATTAGCCAAACAGCTATCACAAAAAATGAGTCGTACCGATGATGAAATGAGTGATGTTTTTGTGGCTGCTGGTGATTTTGGTGTTATTCCTTGGGAAAGTTTCGAGGAGTATCTTAAAGCAACATCTAAAACTCCCTAATGTGGTGCTATAATAATTTAAAGGTTCAGTTCAGCCTATTGCCATGAATGAATCAGACCTTGGACCCCCATCTATTGTGTTCTGGCTATGCTACTCCTTGCTCAGAAAGGTGGGTGTCCCAGATTTGTTGGCGCAGCTTTTCTGCGTTCGGAACCACAGGTGCGCAGCTGATTTTCTTGTTATACGATGCAACAAGCTTCTTTCAATCCTTGCCCCAACTTATTAAGGATTACCAACAGGGCCTCAACATCTTTTTTTGAGACCACGATTCGTTGACCTACCTTATATGAACTATCATTAGACTTAGTAATATACCTGTCATCCACAATTCCTTCGTTATGAGCAAGCAAGTGGCGTTTTTGAAATAGTATATTTAACTCATTAATTTCAGAAGGGGATAGCCAATCGCTATAGGTTTTATCAATGGCGTTTGCCCATAAGCTACTGCCTTGCTCAAGCCTTTGAAATGCATTGAATGGTGCTTTTCCAAATGGTTCATATAATCCTTCACAGAACTTTTGAAATGCCACAACACCATCAGAAATACTGGTTTCCAATAAAGAGCGGCAAGTTAATTCGGCATCGTCTTTAGTTGACGCTTCGATTAGCGCTTTCCTTACTACATCTATGTTATCCGATTTAGCCTTAATTTTTCTTAGCGAATCGCTAAATGTTTTCGTGACAGAGTTGTGCCCGCACGCAGGGCAGAAATAAGCGCTCCCTAAAACTGAAAAACGTGAATTGCACTTCTCGCACGTAATTTCTAATTCCATCGCTTCAGCGGCTTTCGCTGGAATAGTATATGTCCTAACGTTTGAATAATTGTGCTTCATGTTAATTGAGACTAAACTATTTTTAGACTGGCTACGATTAAACTTTTTCACCATATCAGAAAGAGATTTGTTTATTAACCCCTTTGCTATATTTATAGCTTCTTCTTTAGCATGTTCGATTTGAGCAATTGTAAACCAATTGTCTGCAGGAGCTTCGTGCCCGCACATCGGGCACCAAACCGATTCATCTTTAAAAAGATTAATCCAGTCGTCACTGTTCACTTTAAAAAGAAATTCACAATCCTCTGATGGGCATTGTTTGTCGATATAGCCCTTTTCATCGGAATTTATGCCTACGGATACTGATTTCAGATTTTCAAGTTCTTTAAAGGAATCTGACATTTACTCCACTCCGCTGAAAGTCGTATAACAGTGATTAGATAGACAGTCGCACCAATCCGATAGTAGAGCCTTCCATATGCCTCAGCCCTGATAGTTGCCATGGAAAAAATTAAATAAAATATCATCAGTATGCCTCTGATATTTTAATATATTTGCTTGATCTCCTTGTTTAACGCTTCTATTACCCTTGTGTAAAGAAACAGCGAAGGAGTCGGTGATGGCAAGCATCAGCAAGGCTACCGCCCCTGAGTGACAGCCCCCAGTTCGCTGCTGTTAACCTGCGAGATTGCAACAATCGCTGTCATGGCGTTCTTCCGATAGATTGATTGTCATTCGGGTATCTTAAGGGGGATGGTCGTGCGTTGAGAAGCGTGTTTTGGTGGGAATCTGTGTTGGATCAATAAATTAGTCATTAGTAGTGTTCAATGTGAGCAAATAGGGTTGACGTAGACTTCCCTCACCCCAGCCCTCTCCCGGAGGGCGAGGGGGCAAACAGCTAGGAGCTGCAAGCGGGTGCAAGCGAGATAAAAAGAAAGGGAGCCGGTCAGGCTCCCTTTCTCATGGTTATGGCGTGGTTATGTGAACTGGCAGATCAGGGTCACAACCAGCTGACCCCAAATCCAACCTTATCTATTGGTCGCGGCCTTCATCCCTTCCACAAACTCCTTCAGACGAGTGAGCATATGCTCCGGGTTCTGGTGATGGGTCTCGATGATCTTCACCACGGCGGAGCCGGAGATGGCACCGGCGGCGCCAGCGGCGATGGCCTCACGCACCTGAGCCGGTTCGCTGATGCCAAAGCCGAGCAGGGCGGGGGGCGCATTAAACTCGCGCAGGGTGTTGATCAGTCCCTCCACCGGCATGCCGGCCTTGGTCTCGGCACCGGTGACGCCAGCTCGGCTCACCAGATAGGTGTAACCATTGCCGAGCTCCGCCACCTGTTTCAGGGTCTCGGCGTCGCCATTGGGCGGGGCGATAAAGATGCTGTCGATACCGAACTTGTCGGCGGCCGCCTTGTAGGGGGCGCACATCTGTACCGGCACGTCGGCAACCAGCACCGAATCCACGCCAGCCTGCTGGCACTTCTCGTAAAAGCCGTCGATTTTGCGCACATAGACCAGGTTGGCGTAGACCAGCAGGCCAATGGGCAGCTGCGGGTACTTGGCGCGGATGCGGCCGAGCAGCTCGAAGCAGTCGTCCGGGGTGGTGTGGCTGGCAAAAGCGCGCAGAGCGGCGCCCTGAATGGTGGGGCCATCCGCTACCGGATCGGAGAAGGGAATGCCGAGCTCGAGGGCATCGGCGCCCCCTGCGACCAGCGCATCGACGATGGCCAGCGAGAGTTCAGGAGTGGGATCTCCCAGCATCACGAACGGCACAAAGGCGCCCTGATTGGCCGCGTCCAGACGGGAGAAGAGTTGTGCGTAACGGTTCATGACAAGGTTCCTTCTTTCTCGAAAATGTCAGCGACGGTGAAGATATCTTTGTCGCCACGGCCGGAGAGGTTGACGATGAGCACCTGCTCTTTTTCCGGTTCACTGCGGGCCATCTTGAGGGCGTGGGCCAGCGCGTGGGAGGACTCCAGTGCCGGTATGATCCCTTCGGATTTGGCCAGCTCCTGGAAGGCGTCCAGCGCCTCCTTGTCGGTCACCGAGGGGTACTCGGCGCGGCCGATGGCGGCCAGATGGGCGTGCTGCGGGCCGACGGAGGGGAAGTCGAGCCCCGCCGAGACAGAGTAGGACTCCTGAATTTGGCCCTGATTGTCTTGCATCAGGTAGGAGTGCATGCCAAAGAAGACCCCCTTGCTGCCGTGACCGAGCGGCGCACCGTGCTCGCCGCTCTCGATACCGTGACCGCCTGGCTCGACGCCGATGAGGCGCACCGACGGCTCATCGATAAAGTCGGCAAACATGCCGATGGCATTCGAGCCGCCGCCGACGCAGGCGATCACCGCATCGGGCAAGCGCTCTTCTTTCTCGAAGCACTGGGCTTTGGCCTCTTCGCCGATCATCTTCTGGAACTCCCGCACGATAGTGGGGAAGGGGTGGGGGCCGGCGGCGGTGCCGAGCAGGTAGTGGGCCGACTCGTAGTTGGCAGCCCAGTCGCGCAGCGCCTCGTTGCAGGCATCTTTGAGGGTGCTGGAGCCGGAGTGCACCGGAATGACGGTGGCGCCCATCAGCTTCATGCGAAAGACGTTGGGCTTCTGGCGTTCGCAATCCTTGGCACCCATATAGACCCGGCACTTGAGGCCGAGCAGGGCACAGGCCAGCGCAGTGGCCACGCCGTGCTGGCCAGCACCGGTCTCGGCGATGATCTCGCTCTTGCCCATCCGCTTGGCCAGCAGCGCCTGACCCAGCACCTGGTTGGTCTTGTGGGCGCCGCCGTGCAGCAGATCTTCACGCTTGAGATAGAGGCGGGTCTTGGTGCCTTTGGTCAGATTACGGGTCAGGGTGAGCGGGGTCGGGCGACCGGCATACTCGGTCAGCAGGGACTGAAACTCGGCGATAAAGGCCGGATCATCCTTGGCATCGACAAAGGCTTTCTCCAGCTGGAGCAGGGCTGGGATAAGGATTTGGGGCACGTACATGCCGCCAAATTCGCCGAAAAACGGGTTGAGCAGGGTCATAGACTATTCCTTGTATTTATAGGCTTAAGCGATTCATTCATTTGGTGCATGTGTTTGGCGGGTTCTCAGCGCTCTTTCACAGCTGGCGCAGTGCGCCGAAGGCGGCTGCAATCTTGTGCGCATCCTTCTGGCCCGGGGCACTCTCCACCCCGGAGTTGAAATCAAGGCCGAGGCAGCCCACTTGCGCCGCCTGCAGGGCGTTGTCGGGATTGAGGCCGCCCGCCAGCATCAACTTGCTCTTGTCGAGCGTGGCCAGCATGGCCCAGTCGAACGCTTGACCGGTGCCGCCGCTCTGGCTGCCCACTTTGGTATCCAGCAGCAGGCGATCGGCCGGGTAGTCGAGGGCGGGCAGCGGCTCGCCACTTGTGACTCCAACTGCCTTCCAGATCTGGCAGCCAGCCGGCAGCAGCGCGCGCAATCCCTCGAGATAGGCGGCATCTTCATCCCCGTGCAGCTGCACCGCAGCGAGCCCCAGCGCCTCCACCGTCTTGACGATGGTGGCGGGCTGGGAGTTGCGAAATACCCCGACGTAAGAGAGCGGCGCGCCCGCCATCACGGCGCGAGCGGCGGGGATGTCCACATAGCGCGGGCTTTTGGCAACAAAGATAAGACCCCCAAATACCGCACCCGCCTGATGGGCGGCGGCGGCATCTTCGGCGCGGGTCAGGCCGCACACCTTGTTCTGGCCCAGTACCAGCTTGCGCACCGCAGCCTCCAGATCCGGCTCGGCCATCAGGGATGAGCCCACCAGAAAGCCCTTGGCGTGGTGGCGCAGATCCGCTACCTGGGCGCGGTGGTTGATGCCGGACTCGCTGATCACTACCCGATCGCTTGGAATGTCTTTGGCCAGCTGTTTGGTGCGGTTGAGATCGACGCTCAAATCCCGCAGATCCCGGTTGTTGATGCCAATCACCGGTGCCCCCAGCGCGATGGCACGGGTCAGCTCCTCCTCGTTGCTCACCTCGGTGAGCACGCCCAGACCCAGCTCCTTGGCCACCGCGAACAGGGCGCGATAGCCCTCGTCGGTGAGCACCGAGAGCATCAAGAGGATGGCGTCCGCCTGATAGTGGCGGGCCAGATAGACCTGATAGGGGTCAATCATGAAATCCTTGCAGAGCACCGGCTGGCTGACGCGGCTGCGTACCCGCGGCAAAAAGGCGAAATCCCCCTGAAAGAACTTCTCGTCGGTCAGCACCGAGATGGCGGTGGCGTATTTGCCATAGATGTCGGCGATCGCTTCCGGGCTGAAATCGTCGCGGATCAAGCCCTTGGAGGGGGAGGCCTTCTTGCACTCCAGAATAAAGCGGGTGGAGCCCGCCTTGAGCGCCCCGACGAAATCCCGATCGCTGGGGGTCAGCGTGCTCTGGAAGCTCTCCAGCGGCTGGGCCAGTTTGCGGGCGGCAACCCACTCCTGCTTGGCCGCCACGATTTTGCCGAGAATGGTCTGGCTGATAGAGGCCATGTTCAGAAAAGCATGGGGGGCAATAAGGTCTGACATCTCGTTATCCTTGCGAAACTGGCTCTTGCCCTGCGGGCGTTCTGAATGACTGTTGTGCAACATGGCGGCTGACATCATGCCTCCTGATGACCCGCTTCCTGATGGCTCAAAGTGGCCAGCCGAGCAGCCAGATCCGCTGCCTTGCCGCTTGCCAGCACCGCCAGCACCTCGGCCGCCGCGCTCTTGAGATCCTTCGCCTTGCCCGCCATCAGCAGCAGCGGTGCCACATTGGCGGCAATGGCGGCGTTGTGGGCCGGGGTGCCACGCCCCTCCAGAATGGCGGCGGTGATGGCGCGGTTCTCTTCCGGTTCCCCGCCCTGAATGGCGCTGACCGGATAGGTCTCGAGGCCAAAGTCAGCCGGGGTGATCATAAATTCGCGGATCTCGCCGTCACGGATCTGGGCCACCTGGGTCGGGCCGTGGATGGCGATTTCATCCAGCCCGGCACCGTGCACCACCATACCGGTTTTCAGCCCCAGTGCCAGCAGGGTTTCTGCGATGGGGCGCACCAGTTCGGGGGCATAGACCCCCATCAGCTGATAGGTGGGGCGAGCGGGGTTGATAAGCGGCCCCAGCACGTTGAACAGGGTGCGGGTCTTGAGGGCCTGACGCACCGGCATGGCGTGGCGCACCCCGGCGTGGTACTGGGGGGCGAACAGGAAGCAGATGCCGAGCTCATCCAGACAGCGGCGCGCCTGTGCCGGGCTCATGTCTAGCTTGATGCCCATCTTGTCGAGCAGATCGCTCGAACCCGACTTGCTCGAGACCGAGCGGTTGCCGTGCTTGGCCACTTTCAGGCCGCAGGCGGCGGCGACCAGCGCCGAGGTGGTGGAGACGTTGATGGTGTTGAGGCCATCGCCACCGGTGCCGACGATGTCGCAAAATTCATAATCCGGACGCGGGAAGTCGCGCGCTTCAGCCAAGAGGGCCTCGGCGGCGCCGGCGATCTCCTCCGGGGTCTCCCCCTTGATCTTGAGGGCGGTCAATAAACTGGCGAGAACTATGGGATCCACTTCGCCACGTACCACCTGGCCGAAGGCGTCGCGGGTACTTTCACGGCTCAGAGACTGACCCTGATAGAGGGTGTTGAGATGATGATGCATGTTGGTCTCCTTACCTTAACGCACGCTGCTTTCTGGGCGGGTGATATGGGCGAGCGCCTGAGTCAGCAGACGGGCCCCTTCCGAGGTCATGATGGATTCCGGGTGGAACTGGAAGCCCAGCACCCGCTCATCCTGCTGCTCGATGGCCATGGGCATGCCCTGATAGTGGGCAATCACCGTCAGCTCTTCCGGTACATAGGTAGCGACCAGCGAGTGATAGCGGGCTACCGGCAGCGGGCTCGGCAGGCCGGCGAAGGCGCCGTGGCCGTTGTGCTCAATCAGCGAACGCTTGCCGTGGACGATCTCGCCCGCCGCGCCGACGGTGCCGCCGTAGGCTTCGCACAGGGCCTGATGACCGAGGCAGATACCGAGGATGGGCACCTGACCACGAGCCAGCTTGATGAGGTCGATGAGGCAACCCGCCTCGTGGGGGGCGCCCGGCCCCGGGGAGAGCACCAGCACGGCATCCCCTTCGCAGGCGGCGATTTCGCTCATGATGCGGCTGGCCGGCAGGCTGTTGCGGTAGATCCGCACCGGATAGCCGAGGGAGCGGAACTGGTCGACGAGGTTGTAGGTAAATGAATCGAAGTTGTCGAGCAGGAAGATGTTAGTCATGGCTCACGTCCTTATGTTGCTCCTGCTGGGCGCTCAGGGCTTGCAGGGAGGTGCCATGGCTGGCGGCGATGGCGGCCAGCACGGCGGCCGCCTTGGCGCGGGTTTCGTCCGCTTCGGCTTGCGGCTTGGAGTCATAGACCACCCCGGCACCGGCCTGCACATGGGCCACGCCATCTTTCACGAAAGCAGAACGAATGACGATGCAGGTATCCATCTCGCCGGCGCCGTTGATGTAGCCGACCGCGCCGCCGTAGCTGCCGCGGCGCTTGCCTTCCACCATGCGAATAAGCTCGCTGGCGCGGATTTTGGGGGCGCCGGTGAGGGTGCCCATGTTCATGCAGGCCTGATAGGCGTGCAGGGCGTCAAGGTCGGAACGCAGGGTGCCGACCACCTTGGAGACCAGATGCATCACGTGGCTGTAGCGATCCACTTTCAGCAGCTCCTTGACGTAGCGGGTGCCGGGCTCCGAGATGCGGGCGATGTCGTTGCGGCCCAGATCTACCAGCATCAGGTGCTCGGCTACCTCTTTCTCGTCTTGACGCAGTTCCAGCTCGATGCGGCCGTCGAGATCCCGGTTGATGCTGCCATCCGGGTTGAAGCCGCGGCGACGGGTACCGGCGATGGGGTACATCTCCACGTCGCGGCTGGTGGCGCAGAACTTCACCGCGCTCTCGGGGGAGGCGCCAAACAGGGTGAAGCCCTCATCCTGCACGTAGAACATATAGGGGCTGGGGTTGGTCTGTTTGAGGCGGCGATAGGCGGCGATGGGGCTGGGGCAGGGCAGGGAGAAGCAGCGGGACGGCACCACCTGGAAGATGTCACCGCGGCGGATAAAGCCCTTGAGCTTCTCCACCTCGGCGCAGAACTGCTTGTCGCTCTTGTCCACGCTGATGCCGCCACTCAGGGCTGGCGTGACCGGCTCCTGTTGCGGCGCCTGCTGGCAGGCTTGCTTGAACCGGGCGAGACGCTCGCTCAGGCGGTGGTATCTGTCCTCCACCCGGCTCTCGTCGCTGTCGCCGCCAAAGATGCAGGCAATCAGCTGGGTGGTGCGCTCGATATGGTCGATGGTGATCAGGGTTTCGGCCACGTAGAAGCAGTAGTCGGGGCAGTCGTTGCTCCCCTGTGGCACCTCGGGCAGATCTTCAAAAGAGGCGATGAGGTCGTAGGCGAAACTGCCCGCCATAAACAGGGCCTCTTTGCCGAGCTGGCAATCGAGCTCCCGTTGCAGGGTGCGCAGCACGTCCAGCACGCTGATCCCCTTCAGGCGGCTATCTTCATCCTGCTCCCGATCGGAGGCCGGGAAGTCGAGTTGCAGCTCGCCGGCCACCAGGCTCTGGATAACGGCGGTGGGCAGGCGCTCGGTCAGCAGGCTCTGCAACTGGGCACCGTTGTCATTGAGGCTGCGTACCCGCACGGTGCGGCCGCGGCACTCGATGCGCAGGCAGGCATCGATCAGTAGCAGGCTCTGTTTGCCTGCCTTGGAGTCGATCTCGACTGATTCCAGCAGCAGGGTGTTGGGACGCTGCTGGCAAAACTCGCTGTAGAGCGCCAGTGGATCGGCCACATAGGGGGCGTTGAGTTTGAGGGTATCGAATTCACCCAGAGGAAGGCGGTGCGTGGCTGTCATAGTGCGTTCCCTTGCGTGTGATGCGTGTTACCGATGTTCATGACGTCTAATACCTTGAAAAAGTGCCTTGAAAATGAGGTGGGTTCTGGCGGTTTCAGCAGGGGCGCCATCGCCTGGTCATTACGCTTGTCTGAATTCTCGGTTTCATCACAGCTCCATTTGCCGGATAATAAAAAAGCCCGCTGGGGTCAGCGGGCTTTTTCTTTGGGTTCTTAATTTGCTGTCAGTTTACAGGTACAGCAACGACCACACGCCCGCATGTCAGGGAGTGTGCCACCACCAAATGGTCAGGATGGAAGTCGTTTGCATGATAAAGTCCTGTAAAAAGATGTTTGCAATGAAGTGCCTACAGAAAACGATAAAGCCGCGGCCAAGTCAAGTCGCTTTTTAGCCTTCTTTCACCGATTTTTCATGAATGGTGACCTGACCACGAGAGCGGAATAACCCGATGAGATTCGATCTTCACTGTCATACTACCGCTTCGGATGGCGTGCTGAGCCCTGCCGAACTGGTGCGCCGCGCCGCCGAGAAAGAGGTCGATGTGTTAGCAATCACTGACCACGACACCCTTGCCGGCCTTGATGAAGCACGCAGCACCATCGCCGCCGAGCAGCTGCCGCTGCGACTGGTGAGCGGGGTCGAGATCTCCACCGGCTGGGAGCATCACGAAATTCATATCGTGGCGCTGGGGGCGGATGAAAAAAATCCGCAGCTGACTGACTTTCTGGCCGGTCAGCAGGCTCGCCGTGAAGAGCGCGCGCAGGAGATCGGGCGCCGTCTGGAGAAGTGCCTCATTCCCGGCACCTATGCAGAGGCCAAAGCGCTGGCCGGTGACGCCGCCGTGACCCGGGCCCACTTTGCCCGGGTGCTGGTGGCGCGCGGGGTGGCCGACAACATGCAAAAGGTATTCAAGAAGTACCTGAGCCGAGGCAACAAGGGGTATGCTCCTGCCCAGTGGCCCGAGATGGGCGAGGCGATCACTGCGATTCACGCTGCGGGCGGGTTGGCGGTGCTGGCCCATCCCAGCCGTTACGATCTCACCGCCAAGTGGATCAAGCGGTTGCTGGTGGCCTTCAAGGCGGCAGGCGGTGATGCCATGGAGGTCTCGCTGCCGCAGCAGAGCCCGCAGGAGCGGGCCAATCTGGGCCAGTGGGCGAACGAATATGGTCTGGCCATTTCGGTGGGGTCCGATTTTCACTTCCCCTCCAACTGGGCCGAGCTGGGTCGCCATCTCTGGCTACCCAAAGAGGGGACGCCGCTCTGGCTGGTCTCTCCCGATCACTTCGGGCTGAGTCAGGAAGAGCATGCAGCTCTGGTGGCCAGCCGCTGACCGGCGGCAAGAGAAGAATTTTAAAGCAGAATAGTAAGTGAGTGCCGTGGAGCCCGGCTCCATGGCCATCAAGCGGGCAGATGTTGCTGCCCCCATTGCGAGAACAAGGTATGAGTCAGCACTTTTACGTACATCCGGAAAACCCGCAGGCGCGTCTGATCAGCCAGGCGGTGCAGATCATCCAGAACGGTGGCGTTATCGTCTATCCGACCGACTCCGGCTATGCGCTGGGTTGCCACATGGGTGACAAGGGGGCGCTGGAGCGCATCTGCCGCATCCGTCGGCTCGACGCCAACCACGATTTCACCCTGGTCTGCCGCGATCTTTCCGAGATCGCCACCTACGCCAAAGTCGATAATGGCGCGTTTCGCCTGATCAAGAACAACACTCCGGGTGCCTACACCTTCATCTTCAAGGCGACCAAAGAGGTGCCGCGCCGCCTGATGAACGAGAAGAAGAAGAGCATCGGTATCCGGGTGCCGGACAACAAGATTGCCCAGGCGCTGCTGGAAGCCCTCGGCGAGCCGCTGCTCTCCACCTCGCTGATCCTGCCGGATTCCGAGATGGCGGAGTTCGACCCGGAGGAGATCTACGACAAGCTGGGCAAGCAGATCGATCTGGTGGTCAACGGCGGTTATCTGGGCGAGCAGCCCACCACGGTCGTGGACTTCTCCGACGATGACCCGGTCGTGCGTCGTCGCGGTGCCGGAGACCCGACCCCGTTTGAGTGATACCGCAGATCCTGTGACGACCAGCACCGGCGATAACGGCGCAGGCGTCACACCTCCCATCGCGAAAGTCCTGGGGCAGCCCTACCACGAGCTGCCCCAGGACTTGTTCATCCCGCCCGATGCGCTGGAGGTGTTCCTCGATACCTTCGAGGGGCCGCTCGATCTGCTGCTCTACCTCATCCGGCGTCAGCAGCTCGATATCCTCAATCTGCCGATCCTGCAGATCACCGCCCAGTACATGGAGTACGTGGAGCTGATGCAGGGGCTCAATCTGGAGCTCGCGGCTGAATATCTGCTGATGGCAGCCTGGCTGGCCGAGATCAAATCCCGCCTGCTGCTGCCCAAGGCGCCCGAGCTGGAGGACGAAGAGGAGGGGGAAGATCCCCGCGTCACCCTTATTCGCCGGCTGCAGGAGTACGAGCGCTACAAGGTAGGTGCGGAGCGGGTCAGCGAGCTGCCACGAGTGGAGCGGGAGATCTTTATCGCGGCCGCCCTGCCGCCCGATTTTGGCGATCTCAAGCCACTGGCGCCCGATGTTTCGCTGGTTGAGCTCGCCCTTTACATGCAAAGTGTGGTAAAACGCGCGACTCATTTTGAGCATCACCAGATCCGCCGCGAACAGATCCCGACCAGGGTGCGCATGGCGGAGATCCTCGCCATGCTCTCGCTGGGCCAGACCCTGCGTCTTGAGCAGGTGCTGCGTGCCGAAGAGGGGCGGATGGGCGTGCTGGTGACCTTTCTGGCACTGCTGGAGCTGTGCAAGGAGCAGCTGATCTGGATTTTGCAGGCCGAGCCTCTGGTCCGATCCATTTTGCCCTGGCCAACCAGAGTGAGGAGGGGAAGCGTGGTCTTGCCTATTGAGATGGCTTTTGCGAGGAACGCCCAATGGCGCTGCCAGCTGAACGATTAAAGACGCTGATCGAGGCGGCCCTCTTTGTCGCCGGGCGTCCGCTCAACGTCAGCGAGCTCAAAGGCAGCGTGCTGGCCGACTATCCGGTCACCACCCGCTACGTGCAACTGCTGCTGGCGGAGCTCAAACAGGATTACAGCGAACGGGGCGTCGAGCTCAAGGAAGTGGCCTCCGGCTGGCGCTTTCAGGCTCGTCAGGATTATGCCGAAGAGCTCTCGCGGCTCTGGAGCGAGCGGGCGCCCCGCTACTCGCGCGCCGTGATGGAGACGCTGACGTTGATTGCCTATCGTCAACCCATCACCCGGGCCGAGATCGAAGCGATCCGCGGGGTCGCGGTCTCAAGCCAGATAGTGAATACCTTGAAAGATCGTGGCTGGGTGCGCAGCATAGGCCACAAAGAGGTGGCGGGTCGCCCCGAGCTGCTCGCCACCACCAGAGCATTTCTGGATTACTTTAATCTGCAGAGTCTGGAGCAGCTCCCCGAGCTGGATCCCGAGCTGCAACCCCCGTTGTCCGCCATGTTTACGGGCAGCGATCAACAATCAGGTAACCCCGATGAGTGAAAAACTGCAAAAAGTGTTGGCCCGCGCGGGTCACGGCTCCCGTCGTGAGATGGAGGCCCTGATCACCGCAGGTCGGGTCAGTGTGGATGGCAAGGTCGCCACGCTGGGGGATCGCGTCGAAGTGAACGCCGTGATCCGGGTGGATGGTCACCAGGTCAAGACCCGTGCCGCAGAGGAAGTGATCTGCCGCGTGCTGGCTTACCACAAGCCGGAAGGGGAGATGTGTACCCGTCACGATCCGGAAGGTCGTCCTACCGTGTTTGATCGCCTGCCCAAAATGGAAGGGGCCCGTTGGATCGCGGTTGGTCGCCTCGACGTCAACACCTCAGGTCTGCTGCTGTTCACCACCGATGGTGAGCTGGCCAACCGCCTGATGCACCCGAGCCACGAAGTGGAGCGGGAATATGCCGTGCGCGTGTTTGGCGAAATCACCGAAGCCATGCTGCAGCGCCTGCGCAAGGGCGTACAGCTGGAAGATGGCATGGCCAAGTTCAACAAGATCAAGCCGGCTGGCGGCGAGGGTCTGAACCAGTGGTTCAACGTCACCCTGACCGAAGGTCGCAACCGTGAAGTGCGCCGCCTGTGGGAATCCCAGGAAGTGCAGGTGAGCCGCCTGATGCGGATCCGCTACGGCGACGTCAAGCTGGATCGTGCTATCCCGCGCGGCGGCTGGCAAGAGCTGAAACTGCCGGAAGTGAACTACCTGCGCGGTCTGGTCAACCTGCCGCCGGAGACCGAATCCAAGGTCGATCTGCAGCAGGATGGCAAGAGCAGCCGCCACAAGCAGGCCGCCCAGATCCGTCGCGCCGTCAAGCGCCACAAGGAGCTGCAAGGCAAGGAGCCCCGTGCCCGTGCCACCACCGCCCGTCGCAAGCCGCAAGCGTCTACCCGCAACTCCGGCACCGGCAGCAAATAAGCGCCGTTTGTCAGTGACACACACTGATAGACGTGCAAACTTGCCAAAAAGCCCGCACCAACTGGTGCGGGCTTTTTTTATCTAACGCAACCATCCGATGGTTAGTGCCCCGGTGGCAGTAGTGCTGGAACAGACAATGAAAGAGTAAAATCGTGCGGTGAAGCGATATCGCCTCTTATGCCAGACAAGAGGCGATATAGTGATTTGATTACCAGATTAGCGATCGCCAGACATCCCGAACTCTATGGGCATCAAGGTATAAAACACACTCGTGTTGTGTCTCTTTAGCAGGTCGAAAATGAGGTTTACCTCGTTGTCAGTGACTGAAAACGTCACTTCCAATGGCTGATCTGACAGTTCGAAAAAATGAGCCGAGTGCAGACGCCGGTCATGCCCAAGTCCTTCATTGGCAGCCAACAGGGTGGCCCCCTGAATACCGAGCTCTTTAGCCTGTTCGACCAGCCATTGTGCCAAGGGTTGACCCTCGATTGAGCGATCCTGGCGAGTGTAAAATGTTAATTGATAGCCTTGCATAGATACTCCTGTCACATCCGTTGCAGCATTGACATTGACCACATGCCGGCAAGAGTCATAGCCAGCGAACCCAGTACATGGACACAAATCGCCCCTCCTGCCCAGGCCAATCGACCTGCCTGCAGTAATGAAGTGACTTCAGCAGAGAATGTTGAAAAGGTGGTTAACCCGCCGAGAAAACCGGTGATCACCAGCAGCCGCCATTCAGGGGGGAGATTGGGGTTTGCGGAAAAGAAAGCGATAGCGATCCCGATCAGATAGCCTCCCAGCAAGTTTGCCACGAGAGTGCCCAGCGGGAGGGTAGGAAAGATAGCGTTCAGGGATGTGCCCAGTAGCCAGCGAAATATGGCTCCGAACGAGGCGCCAACGCTGATGGCGAGAATCGAATTAAGCATATAAATCGTCCTTTAGTGCAGAGACTCCAGGACAGTGGTGCATATGCTACGCAGCCCTGACCTGGACTGAAACGTAGGCATCATTAGCCACAACGGCGGTTTGTGTGCGTATGCATGTGGAGGAATGCCATCTCCAGTGCATGGATTGTATCTTTCGCAGAGAAAAAGTCGAGCCGCTGTTTGGTGTTGTCGGCCAGCCATGGTGGCAAGAAGGTCGTCCAGCCAGCTCCCGCCCAATGCGATGATTTTTGCATCCATGTAACGAGTTGCTGGCTCGCTGTATCACCAGTGAAATAATCCCATAAGTGGTTGCAGAGTGAGTCACCGAATAGCGGGGTGGCAACGGCCTCCGATCCTGCGGTATTGATGGTGCCGATGCGGCCAGGCTGTGTTCTTCGGCCAGGGGGAGGGGATATGTGGCGGTGTCTGCGAGCCGGAAGGGCGGTCGGATCAGTAGGCCTGGGCGTTCCATTTGTCGTTGAAGTCGTGGATAAACTTCTCCCCCTCTTCGTTGCGGGAGGTAACCAGATAGAAGGTGACGTTCTGGCGAAACAGCGAGAGGCGGTAGAGGGCGGCGCTGTCCTCTTCGGATAGGCTCTTTTTCGAGGTGTCGTTGATGGGCACCAGATCGACTTTGCCCTTTTTCAGCAGCTCGACGCACTGGTTGAGGCGGTTGGTGGTTCTGACGATCAGCCCCTGATCGTTGATGACCCGCTCGATGGCGTCGGAGAACCACCCCTTGGGCACGCAGGCGGTTTTTTGCTGCCAGGGCGGGGATTCCAACCCCTTCTTGTCGGGCGTGGTGTACCAGGACTGGATATCGAAGGCGATGGGGGTGCTGAACAGCAGGCTGTTGCTGCGCTCGTTGGTCCAGGTAAAGGGGAACGCGGCGATGGCGTTGCCCAGCTCGATGTTTTTAAGTCCGCGTGGCCAGGGCTGATAGGAGATCTGCAGATCCGGGTGGCCAGCCTCTTTGAGAATGGTGAGCACCTTGCTTGCCAGCTCGCCGCCGTTGGCCAGCTCCGCAGAGGAGTAGGGGGGCAGTTCGCCGGTGATGATCACCGCGCTCTGCGCCGCGCTGGCAGGGAGCAGCGAGAGCGCAAGGAGAGGGGCAAGCAGCGGATGGCGCAGGCGCAAACAAGAGGGATAAGCGACAGAGAGGGTGAGTGGATAACGAACGTGCATGGCTGGTGACCTCGCCTCTATCGACTTTTTTCAGATTAACGGTTTCACCGGGGAAAAAACAGATTCGAAGCGCTCTGTTTCTGCGCCTTCCGGGCGACATGAACGGACGCGTGGCGGTTGCTCTGCTCCGGTGAGCTTGTTAGCCTGTGCGGCTCTGACAGAGGAGTGAACAATGAGCAAGGTACTTGATGGGCTGCTGGCGTTGCTGGCGCTGGAAAAAATCGAGGAGGGCCTGTTTCGGGGCCAGAGCCAGGATCTCGGTCTGCGGGCCGTGTTTGGCGGACAGGTAATGGGGCAGGCCTTGTCAGCCGCCAAGCAGACGGTCGAGACCGGCCGTCAGGTTCACAGTTTTCACTCCTACTTTCTGCGTCCGGGGGATGTGACCCGTCCCATCGTCTATGACGTGGAGAATATCCGTGACGGCCAGACCGTCTCCACCCGCCGGGTCAAGGCGATTCAGGGCGGCAAGCCCATCTTCTATCTCAACGCCTCGTTTCAGGTGCCGGCCGATGGCTTCGAGCATCAGGCGCAGATGCCCACCGGCATCACCCCGCCGGAGGAGCTCAAGAGCGAGCTGGAGCTGGTGCGCCCCTACGAGAACCTGATTCCGGCCTCGCTGCGGGACAAGATCCTCTGCGAGCAGCCCATCGAGATGCGCCCGGTGACCCTGGTCGACCCTATTCGGCCGACGGTGCAGGACCCGGTGCGTCACGTCTGGTTCAAGGCCAACGGCCAGATGCCGGACGATCTGCGGGTGCACAAATACCTGCTGGCCTACGCCTCCGACTTCAACTTCCTGCTCACCTCGCTGCAGCCGCACGGGGTGTCGTACTGGGAGCCGGATATGCAGGTGGCTACCATCGATCACTCCATGTGGTTCCACCGGGATTTCCGCTTCGACGACTGGCTGCTCTACGTGGTAGACAGCCCGAGCGCCAGCAGCGGTCGCGGTCTGGTGCGCGGCCAGTTCTTTACCCGCGATGGTGTGCTGGTGGCGAGCACCATGCAGGAGGGGGTGATCCGCCGTCGCGGCAGTTAAGGCGCAAAGCGGATAGCAAAACGGGGTGGCTTGGGCCACCCCGTTTTCGTTGCTGCCATTCGCGCTGGGCCAGCGGGATCAGCCGCCGCGCTGGTACTTGAAGCGCTTCTTGCGCCGGTAGGGGTAGACATCTTCGAACACCCCCACCTTGATGTTGCTCTGCAGCATCTTCCAGTAGTTGGCGTCGAACATCTCCTTGTGCAGCTGCAGCATGATCTCGCGCACCTGCGGCTTTTGCAGCAGGAAGGTGGCGAACTCCTCGGGGAAGATGTCGTTGGGGGCCACCGAGTACCAGGGCTCGGCGCTCCACTCATCCTCGGGGTAGCGGGGCGGCGGGATCTGGCGGAAGTTGCACTCCGTCATGTAGCAGATCTCGTCGTAGTCGTAGAAGACCACCCGGCCGTGACGGGTGACGCCGAAGTTCTTGAACAGCATGTCCCCCGGGAAGATGTTGGCCGCTGCCAGCTGCTTGATGGCGTTGCCGTACTCCTCCAGCGCGAGCCGGGTCTGCTGCTCGTCCGCCTTGTCCAGATAGAGGTTGAGCGGGATCATCTTGCGCTCGGTGTAGAGGTGCTTGATCACCAGCTTGTCGTCGGTGATGGTGAGGGCCGACGGTGCCACCGTTTTGAGTTCGGCAAGGAGCTCCGGCGAGATGCGATCCAGCGGAAACTCGAAGTTGGTGAACTCCTGGGTATCGGCCATCCGGCCAACCCGATCGTGCTGTTTAACCAGCCGGTACTTCTCTTTGACCTGCTCGTGGCTCACCTCCTTGGGCGGGGTGAACTCGTCCTTGATCACCTTGAACACCACGTCGTAGGAGGGGAGGGTAAACACGCTCATCACCATCCCCTTGATGCCCGGCGCGATGATGAACTGATCCCGGCTCTGGGCCAGATGGTGGCGGTAGTGGCGATAGAGTTCGGTCTTGCCGTGCTTCTGGCAGCCGATGGCGTTGTAGATCTCGTAATCGGGCTTGTGGGGCATGATCTGGCGCAGGAAGGCGACAAACAGCGCCGGTTCACGGGCATAGACCATAAAGTAGGCGCGGGCGAAGCCAAAGACGATGGAGGCGAGATCCGGCTCGAAGATGACGGTGTCCACATAGATGCTCTGGCCGGTGCTGAGCAGGGGCAGGATAAAGGGGAAAACCTGATCCTTCACCCGGATCAGCCCCACCAGATAGGCCCCCTTGTTGCGGTAGAACACCTCTTTCAATAGCTCGATGGCAAAGGGCTCATCATGAAGTATTTGCGGGCCGTTCTCGGCAAGATGGCGGTGGATGTCGACAATATCCCGCTGCTTGTCCTCGTAGGGGAGGGTGAAGCTGTAATCCCCCAAAAGCTGGCTCAGGGTCTGTGGCAGGTGGGCCAGATCGGTGCGATAGATTCGCAGCAATGCGCCGAGATCGGGCTTGTCGCCGCGGCTGACGAAGGGGTGGATATAGAGGTTCTCGTCGCGGATGTTGCGATGGCGAAAGATCCGGCGATAGACGGAGTTGAAGAAGGACTCCGCCACCTCGAAGTTCTCGCACTTGGGCAGCAGATCGCTGAAGGCCCCCTTGACCCGCTTGAGCAGCTCCTGGGTGGCGTGGTGCTCTCCCATCATCTGGCGGATGGAGCTGGCGGTGGCCCCCACATGGTGGTCATAGAGGCGAATGCGCTCGCGCCCCGCCAGCTGCACTCCCAGCCAGTCGCTGTTCTCGAAGCGGCTCTTGCTACCGCGGGTGATCTCGAGAAACCGGCTGTAAAACGACTCGAACCGTTGCAAGATGGTCTCGGCGACGGCCTGTTCCAATGGCTGCTGCATCTCTCTCTTCCTTGTGATTCTTCGGGCCGAACGCGCCGGAAAACGGGCGCAAAAAAGGCGTGCGTCAGGCCACTATGGCAACATTGAAACATCTGTTCAAGTGGCAATTTTCGCGGATAAACGGTAGATTGCGCCCCTGTTTTGGCGATGGTTTAGCGACTGTTTGCCGTCTGTTTGAGAGGCCGTCCGGCCTGTGAGGAAACCCGATGAAGCTCTATTTTGTCCTGGTGGCACCTGCCCGCCCCGCCAACGTCGGCGCCGCCGCCCGCGCCATGAAAACCATGGGCTTTGATGCCATGCGACTGGTGGCAAGCCGGGTGCACGAAGAGGATGAAGCGAGCTGGGTAGCCCACGGCGCGCAGGAGATCCTGACCCAGGCCGAGGCGTTCGACACCCTGCCCGAGGCGCTGGCCGATATGGATCTGGTGATCGCCACCACCGCCCGCCAGCGTGGTCGCTACCAGCACTACCTCACCCCGGCTGAAATTCGCGACCAGATCCGCGCCAAGCCTTCCCTCAACAAGGTCGCCATCGTCTTTGGCTGCGAAGAGTCTGGCCTCTCCAACGAGCAGCTGGCCGAGGTCGACCTCATCAGCTATCTGCCCCTCAAGGTGAGCTACCCCTCCCTCAATCTGGGGCAGGCGATCATGCTCTACGCCTACGAGCTGAGCCCGCTGCTCGATGAGGCAAGTGTCGCAGCAGAAAATATTGATAACAGCGGACAGGTTCGCGTGCTCAAAAGCAAAACAGCAGAAATTCTGGGTGAACTCGGAGTTTCGCAGGATGAAAAACTGCATCAGTGGGTGATGGACCGGGTACCCATGCTGCCGCAGCGGGATTTGAACATGCTCCACCTGCTCTGCAAGGACCTTGCCCGCAAACTTGGCAAAGAGGTTTAAGTTGACAGCCCTGCGCCCGGCGCGGTATTGCTAAAAGCCAGTTTCGTTCACGAGTGTTCGTCATGCAGCTATTCACCAATATCATCACCACCATTATTACCGGTACCACCACAGGTGGCACTGGGGCCGGTTGATGCGCTGACGAACAAGCACAGAAATCAGAAAAGGCCCGTACCCACCCAGTACGGGCCTTTTTGTTGGATGATTTTCAGACCGGTTTTTCGGTTATACAGCAGGGATTACAGGGAGAGAAAGCGATGAGAGTGTTGAAGTTTGGCGGGTCATCTCTGGCCGACGCAGAGCGTTTTTTACGGGTTGCCGACATTGCGGTGAATACCCATGGCCAGTCTCAGGTAGCCCTGGTGCTGTCTGCTCCTGCCAAGGTAACCAACCATCTGGTGGCGCTGGTCGAGCAGACCAGCCGTGGCATGGATGCCAGCAGTACCCTGTTTGAAGTAAACGGTATCTTCTCCCGCCTGCTGGCCGGGTTGAAGGCGGCTTATCCGGCGCTCAATGACAAGGCGCTGCAGGCTCGTCTCACCAGCGAACTGGATCAGGTGGAGCGGCTGATGCAGGGCATCCGCCTGCTGGGGCTCTGCCCGGACAATGTGCAGGCGCGCATCCTGAGCCGTGGCGAGAACCTCTCCATCGCCTTTATGCACGAACTGCTGCGGGTGCGTGGCCTCGAGCTGGGTCTCATCGTGCCGGAAGAGCTGCTGGTGACCGATGGCGGCTACCTCGAAGCTCACGTCGATATCGAAGCCTCCCGGGTGCGCTTTGCCGCCAGGGGGTTGCGTCCTGTTGTGGCAGAAAAGCAGCAATGCCTCTACCTGATGCCGGGCTTTACCGGCGGTAGCGACAAGGGTGAAACCGTGCTGCTGGGTCGCAACGGCTCCGACTACTCCGCCGCCGTATTGGCCGCCTGTGTCGATGCCGAGTGCTGCGAGATCTGGACCGATGTCGAGGGCTGCTACAGCTGTGACCCCCGTCTGGTGCCGGATGCCTACCTGCTGAAAACCCTCTCCTACAAGGAGGCGATGGAGCTCTCCTACTTCGGCGCCAAGGTGTTGCACCCGAAAACCATCGCGCCGGTAGCCCAGTTCCACATTCCCTGCCTTATCAAAAACAGCTTCAACCCGCAGGGGCCGGGCACCCTGATCGGCCCCGAGAGCGGTGATGATGACCTCAAAGTGAAGGCCATCTCCGATCTGGCCGGCATGTGCATGTTCAACGTCTCCGGCCCCGGCATGAAGGGGATGGTCGGCATGGCCGGTCGCATCTTCTCCGCCGTCTCCCGCGCCGGGGTCAGCATCGTGCTGATCACCCAGTCATCTTCCGAATACAGCGTCAGCTTCTGTATCCACAGCTACGACAGCGACAAGACCCGCAAGGTGCTGGAGCGCGAGTTCGAGCTGGAGTTCAAGAACCAGCTGCTCGACCCGCTCGAGATCATGAACGATCTGGCCATCATCTCCCTGATCGGTGACGGCATGCGCACCAGCAAGGGGATGGCAGCCCGCTTCTTCACCTCGCTGGCACAAGCCTCCATCAATATCGTTGCCATCGCGCAGGGCTCCAGCGAGCGCTCCATCTCGGCGGTGGTGCGCTCCGGCAAGGTGGCGGAAGCGATCAAGGCGTGCCACCAGAACTTCTTTGGCAGCCAGCACTTTATCGACCTGTTCGTGGTCGGGGTGGGTGGCGTCGGCGCCGCACTGGTAGATCAGATTGCCCGCCAGCAACCGGTACTGGCCGAGCAGGGCACCGGTCTGCGGGTGGTCGGCATCGCCAACAGCCGCCAGATGGCGGTCAACAAGGATGGTCTGAACCTCGCCAACTGGCGCGAACAGCTGGTGGAAGCCCGCGACAGCTTCTCGCTGGACGGGGTGAAAAAGCTGGTGGAGGAGAGCCACATCATCAACCCGGTGATCGTCGACTGCACCTCCTCCGAGGCGGTGGCCGTCCAGTACGCCGACTTCCTCGCCGCCGGTTTCCATGTGGTCACTCCCAACAAGAAGGCCAACACCGGTTCGCTCGATTACTACAAGGCGCTGCGCCGCACCGCCCGCCAGACTCGTCGCAAGTTCCTGTACGAGACCAACGTCGGCGCCGGTCTGCCGGTTATCGAGAACCTGCAGAACCTCATCATGGCCGGTGACAAGCTGCGCGCGTTTGACGGCATCCTCTCCGGTTCCCTCTCCTTTATCTTCGGCAAGCTGGACGAGGGGATGGCCTTCTCCGAGGCGACCAAGATCGCCCGTGGCAACGGCTTTACCGAGCCGGATCCCCGCGACGATCTCAACGGCATGGATGTGGCGCGCAAGCTGCTCATTCTGGCTCGCGAGGCGGGCATGGCGCTGGAGCTCTCCGATGTGGACGTGGAGCAGGCGCTGCCGCCGGGATTTGACGTCAGTGGCGACGTGGAAGCCTTTATGGCCCGCCTGCCGGAGGCTGACGGCTGGTTCCGTGACCAGTTCGCCGCGGCCCAGCGTGAAGGCAAGGTGCTGCGCTATGTGGGATCGATTGAAGGTGGCAAGTGCAAGGTCGCCATCAAGGCGGTCGGGGCCGACGAGCCGCTGTTCAAGGTCAAAGACGGTGAGAACGCGCTCGCCTTCTTCTCCACCTACTACCAGCCGATCCCGCTGGTGCTGCGCGGCTATGGCGCCGGTACCGAAGTGACTGCGGCGGGCGTCTTTGCCGACGTGCTGCGCACCCAGAACTGGAAGCAGGAGCTATAAGCATGAGTTCAGACATGTACCAGAGCAGTAGCGTGGTCGCCTATGCACCCGCCTCCAGCGCCAACCTGAGCGTGGGATTCGATGTACTGGGGGCGGCGCTCGCCCCCGTGGATGGTTCCCTCTTGGGCGATCGGGTGCAGGTAAAAGCGGCCCTCTCTGCAACAGCTGGGCCGTTCGCCCTCTCCGCCGTGGGCCGCTACGCCCACAAGCTGCCGGACGATCCGAAAAAGAATATCCTGTTCGACTGCTGGGTCGCCTATGGCGAGGCGCTGGAGAAGCGCGGCCTTGGCCTCAAGCCGCTCGAAATGGTGCTGGAGAAGAACCTGCCGGTCGGCTCGGGTCTGGGCTCCAGCGCCTGTAGCGTGGTGGCGGCGCTGGAGGGGCTCAACGCCTTTCACGGCGAGCCTCTCGACGAGCACGCCCTGCTGTTGCTGATGGGTGAGATGGAAGGGCGCATCTCCGGCTCCGTCCACTACGACAACGTGGCCCCCTGTTATCTCGGCGGCATGCAGCTGGTGGTGGAGGAGGCGGGGGTTATCAGCCAGGGCATTCCGGTGTTTGACGAGTGGTACTGGGTGGTCTGCTATCCGGGCACTGTGGTCTCCACCGCTGCGGCCCGCGCCATTCTGCCGGCCCAATATCGCCGTCAGGATTGCCTCACCTATGGTCGCCGCCTGGCTGCCTTTGTCCACGCCAGCTACACCGGGCAGGAGCCGCTGGCGGCGAGCGTGCTGAAAGACGTGATTGCCGAGCCCTACCGCGCGGCGCTGATCGAAGGCTTTGCCGAGGTGCGGGCGCAGGCGGCCCAGAACGGGGCGCTGGCCACCGGTATCTCCGGCTCCGGCCCCACCGTGTTTGTGGTGATGAAGGAGCTGGCGCAGGCCGAGCGGATGAAAGATTGGATGGAAGCACATTTCGTGCAGAACGAAGATGGATTTGCCCGGGTCTGCAAACTGGACATGGCCGGGGCACGGGTAACAGGAAGCGAGCTATGAATCTCTACAACATCAAGGACAACAGCGAACAGGTGAGCTTCGCGCAGGCGGTGCGTCAGGGCTTGGGTCGCGAACAGGGGCTCTTCTTCCCCGAACAACTCGAACCGCTCGCCGATGTGGATGCCCTGCTCGATCTGCCGCTGGCCGAACGCTCTGCCCGCATCCTGAGCCACCTGCTGGGGGACGAAGTGCCCGCCGCCAAAGTGAGCGAGCTTGTTAACGCCGCTTTCACCTTCCCGGCACCGCTGGTGAAGCTCAAGGATGGCACCTATGCCCTTGAGCTGTTCCACGGCCCGACCCTGGCGTTCAAGGATTTCGGCGGCCGCTTTATGGCCCAGTGCCTCGCGGCGTTCAGAACAAATGACAAGATCACTATCCTTACCGCCACCTCCGGCGACACCGGCGCCGCCGTGGCCCACGCCTTCTACGGGCTGGAGGGGATCGAGGTGGTGATCCTCTATCCCAAGGGCAAGATCAGCCCCTTGCAGGAGAAGCTCTTCTGCACCCTCGGCGGCAATATTCGCACCATCGCCATCGACGGCGACTTCGATGCCTGTCAGGCGCTGGTAAAACAGGCCTTTGACGACGAGGCGCTGAAAAAAGCCATTGGCCTCAACTCCGCCAACTCCATCAATATCAGCCGTCTGCTGGCGCAGGTTTGCTACTACTTCGAAGCGGTGGCCCAGCTGCCCAAGGCCGATCGCGCCAAGGCGGTGATCAGCGTGCCGTCCGGCAACTTTGGCAACCTCACCGCAGGCTTGATTGCCAAGGCGCTGGGGCTGCCGGTGAAGCGCTTTATCGCCGCCACCAACGCCAACGACACTGTGCCGCGCTACCTCAAAACCGGTCAGTGGGAGCCGCACCAGACAGTGGCAACCCTGTCGAATGCCATGGATGTGAGCCGCCCCAATAACTGGCCACGAGTAGAAGAACTGTGCCGCCGCAAAGGCTGGGCGCTGGAGACCTTAGGGTCAGGTATGCGTGACGATGCTCAGACTCGAGATGCGCTGAAACGGCTGCACCAGCTGGATTACCTGTGCGAGCCCCACGGCGCCATTGCCTGGGATCTGCTGGGGGAACAGCTGGCCGAGGATGAAGTGGGGGTGTTCCTCTGCACCGCCCATCCGGCCAAGTTCAAGGAGTCGGTGGACGAGATCCTGAATCTCGATGTGCCGCTGCCCGGCCCGTTGGCCAAGCACGCCGAGCTGCCGCTGCTCTCCGTTAATTTGCCAGCGGAGTTTGCCCGGTTAAGGGCGTTTTTGGTGGGTTAAGCCGCTGAGTTGAGATAACCGATAGAAATAAAAATCCCCCGGTAATGGGGGATTCTTTATGTCATTATATTTTCGCTAGCTCACGCATTACTTTGTCTCGCATCTTCATAAAGCGACCTAGCGTTTGGTCAAATCCACGATCACCATAGAAAGCATAACTATCAACGCCATATTCGGCGGTAAGCTTTAATTTTTTCCTTAGCTTAGATATATACTGTTTGTCATAATCTTCCTTTCCTTTGCTTCCTTTCTGCAGAATTGTTGTTACTACACGACCATTCTGTATTACATCATGAGTTCTTCCCATGCAGTCAGAAACTTCAAAATCAAATCCAATCAATATTTCTTTTAGGTCAGAAAACTTGAGTTGGTTTTCACCATTTTTACGGCGTCTTGAGTTACACATAAGCCAGTATGATATTATGCCCAACTCATGGGCTCTATCTTCTGATAGTTCATGTGCAGCAGCTTGTCTAGTAAATTCAAATAAATCCTCATCAGAGGCGGAGTTAAGTAAGTAACCATTTTCACTTAGATATACAAGAGTAGAAAGTAGAGCCACACGCTTATTTCCATTGTGAAAACAATGATTGTTTATTAGTGAATGAAATAATGCAGCAGCTTTGTCAAATATACTATCGTAAGCGTCCACCCCTCCCGCACTCATAAATGGTCTATTTACTGCAGAGTCCAATAAAGTTTCATTCTTTATTCCAGGTGGCGAGACTGGATCATCACTATCGCTGAAATACCTTGTTAGATAATCGTGAATAAAGATAACTTGCTTTGTGTTCATAATATCCTCATCTATCTGTCTAGTTATCTAGTAGGTTGGCGCTGAACGAAGTGAAGCCCAACGTTTACCGAGAATGCTAAATTTGGTTGCTGATTTTCTATTGCCACGATTTCTATCGTATTTTTTGGAGTAATATCTCCCATTTGTTGGGCTTCGCTGGCGCTCAGCGCCAACCTACAACACATTCCGAGCCGATTATTCCCGACCCGAATCACTATTAATGGCCCAATCTGACCCTATCCATCCTGCGGCGATATGGCGATGAATGGAGGAGTAAGGCCAATCGACAGGTTTGGCACAATAACCATGTTTGACCGGATTGAAGTGGATGTAATCGACATGGGCTTGCAGATCCTTGTCATCCCGGATCAGATGTTCCCAATAACGGCGTTGCCAGATACCGCGTTCCCGTTTTCTGAGTCGGCTCTCCCGTATCCGCTCTGTTTTGGCAATGCCCCGTGAAAAGCCTGCCTTGATCAGAGACCAGCGCATGGGATAGTCACTGTCACCCGGCGGTAGTTGCCATATGGCATGGAGATGATCCGGCATCACCACCATGGCAATAATCTCGAAGGGGTGTTGCTGTTTGACGTGGCGGAGCACTTCGCGCAGCAGGTCGATATGACGTACCAGCAGATCCTGTTTTCGGTCAGCCAGGTTGACGGTGAAGAACCAACATGCCCCACTGGTTGTTGCTCGGCGATAGCGCATGGTTCTCCTTTCCGGTGTCGGGGTGAAAAATCCGGTCTGTTCGGTTGCACCTAATGGCCACCAACTGACCGAGGGCACGCTTGTTGGGCTTCGCTACGCTCAGCGCCAACCTACGCAATGCATGAATCACTGTGCAAAACCCACGCTACCGCCCGTGGATTACAGCTTCCAAAATGCTCCATTGACCAGCGAGGGCAGCAGCCCATCGCAGATGAATAGGCACCGGATGGCTATGTTAAGCCAATCGAATCTGTGATCCCCAGTCAAAAAGTGACGTAAGTGTCAGTAATGACTGATTTTTTGCGCTGGCTCAAGAAATCGCGGCAGCATGGCACTGGATTCCCATGGCCCTTGGTTTTATTGGGGTTGGCGAGTGTGACGGGGAAGAGAGGGATGGCTTGCTGTTGAGGAAGGACTGGCTGGGGGACAACCCCGCTCTGCCAATCGGCGCTATAGTGCGGGCGATAGTTGCCCTGTGCCCGTCTCCCAAGCTGGCGAGGCGGGGGATCTGCGGCAACAATCAGCTGTTGCAATCACAGCCATTTGCAACACATCGTCATGCAAATATGACCATGCAAACACATCACCAGATAGAGAGGAGATCTCCCATGAAGCGTACCATTCTGCTCGGCCTGCTCTGCGGCAGCGTGCTGCTGGCCAATCCGGTCTTTGCCAACGACGCAGCCCAGTTGCAGTGCGAGGCGCAGGCCGCGGCCAAAAAGCTTAACGGCGCCGCCAAGACCAGCTTTGTCGGCAAGTGCGTGAAAGATGCCGCTGGCGCCGCGACCGGCGCGTGCGAGAAGGCGGCCGCCGACAAGAAGCTGGCCGGTGCGGCCAAGAACAGCTTTATCCAGAAGTGCGTGAAGACGGGCGCGGCAGTGGATCCGGCGGCCAAGTGCGAGAAGGCGGCGGCCGACAAGAAGCTGGCTGGCGCGGCCAAGAACAGCTTTGTCCAGAAGTGCGTGAAGGATAGCGCCGCCAAGTAAGGCATTTTCTCATCCGGTGTGTTTGCGGGGGGCCATCAGGCCCCCCGCGCTTTTTGGGGCGCAGGGGCGTTATCGCTGAGCGAGTGACGGCTCGCTTGCCGCAAGGGCAGGGCTGATTAAGAGCCAACAAGCGGCGGTGAAGGGGGGCACGTGGGGCTGGCCCCGGAGAAGTTGCCGGAACTGGGATCTCGATCGGGGCAACAGGACTTTTGTCCTGCAAGGGGCGAGGGGGCGGGGGCTAGGATGCCCTCATCCACACGAGTCAAACTGGAGCACAACAATAATGACCGCTCATATCAATGCCAACCCGGGCGATTTCGCCGAGACCGTTATCATGCCGGGGGCCCGCTGCGGGCCCGCTATATCGCCGAAACCTTTCTGACCGATGCGCGCGAGGTGACCAATGTGCGCAATATGCTGGGCTACACCGGCTACTACAACGGCCAGCGCATCTCGGTGATGGGCCACGGCATGGGGATCCCCTCCATGGTGCTCTACGCCCACGAGCTGGTGAACGACTTCGGGGTCAAGCGGATCATCCGTATCGGCAGTCTGGGGGCGACCCAACGCCACGTGCAGATGCGTGACGTGATTCTGGCGCAGGCGGCGGGCACCGACTCCCCGACCAACGCCAAGCGCAGCGCCGGTTACCAGATGGCCACCTCGGCCGACTTCGCCCTGCTGCACAAGGCCTTTACCAAGGCGCAGGAGAAGGCCATTCCGGTCAAGGTGGGCAATATCTTCACCGGCGATCTCTATTACGATCCGGACGAAAACCTCATTCCGGCGCTGGAGAAGTTCGGCGTGCTCGGCATCGACATGGAGGTGGCCGGTCTCTACGGGCTGGCCCATCAGCAGGGGATCGAGGCGCTCGCCATCCTGACGGTCTCCGACCACTGCCTGACCGGTGAAGAGACCACTGCCGAGGAGCGGCAGCTCTCCTTCAACCAGATGATCGAGCTGGCGCTGCACACCGCGCTGTAAGCGCCGCGGCCCGCCCAACCCTGCACGCACCCTGACCCCAAGAGAGATCCAATATGAACAATAAGCTCTCCCTCACTGCCATCAGCTTCCTGGCCAACTTCGTGATGGCCGGTTTTGCGACCCAGTTCGGCATGCTGATCGACCCCATCGCCGCCAAGTTCGGCGCCGACGTCAATCAGGTGGCCTCCATCTTCTCCCTGCTCAACGGCGGGGCGCTGGCGGGCACCATTGCCGCCTTCTTCCTCATCGAGAAGGTGGGGCTCAAGCGGATGACGCTGCTCTGCTACGGCCTGATCGCGCTGGCGGCGGCTTCGCTCCATCTGACCGGCTCGCTCTATGTGGTGATGGCGGCCATGACGGTGATCGGCCTGTGCGGCGGGGTGGGGCTCTGCATTGCGGGGACTCTGGTGGTGAGCGTCTGGCAGGCGCGGATGCAGAGCACCATGCTGGTGGTGCAGGATGCCACCTTCAACGTGGCCGGGGTGGTCTTCCCGCTTATCACTACCTACACCCTGACTCACGCCATGGCGTGGAGCTGGAGCTATCTGGCGGTGGGCGTGGTGGCGCTGGCGACCATGCTGGTGGCGGTGCTGACCAACTTTCGCAGTTGCGAGGCGGGCGGCGAGAGCGCCGGCAACGAGCACTCGGAGTGGAACCTTGGCATCATCAGCGGCGGGTTGGGGCTCTTTCTCGGCATGCTGGCGCTCTACACCTTCCTCACCTGGGCGCCCATGTTCGTGAAGAACAAGTTCGGCATCCCCTTCGAGGAGGCGGGCAATATCATCACCCAGTACTGGACGGCGGCCCTGCTTGGCGCGCTGGTCTCCACCGCCATCGTGACCCGCGTTGCGATCCGCACCTTCCTCCTGGTGATCATCACCCTGGCGATGGGGATGACGGCGCTTATCGTCACCACTGACAACCTGAGCCAGCTGCCATACCTCACCTACGGTTACGGCTTTGTCTGCGCCGCGCTCTACAACGCCTTTATCGCCTACGGGGTGTCGTTTGTACGGCAGGCATCGAGCAAGAACGTCTCCTACATCCTCATCAGCGGCAGTGCGGGGGCCATGTTCAGCCCGGCCATCAGCGCCCTGTTCGAGCAGGTGATCGGCCTGCAGGCGGTGATGTACGCCATCCCGCTTATCTACGGCGTGATCCTCGCCATGCTGGTGGCGTCGCTGCGCATGGCCCGGCCCCAGCCTTGTCTGGCCTGAGCGGGAGAGTAAACAGCAAGAGGGGCGGTATCGACAGCCCCTCTTTTTTGTTGCTGTTTCGCTTGTTGCTGTTCAGGCGGCGACTGATGCCTGCGACTTATGGCTGCTCCAGAAAGGCCCTGAGCCCCGCCAGATCGCGGATCTGCAACCCCTCTTCGCCACGCTCCACCAGTCCCTTATCCATCAGCTCTTTCACCGCCCGCCGGTAGACCCTGTCCGTGGTGCCGAAGCGTTCCGCCTCCTGATACCCCTTGCGAAAGCCGCTCACCGGATTGTCGTGGCAGTGGCTGTGATAGAGGTCGAGGGCGATGTTGTAGCTGATGGGATAGAGCATCCGGCAGGTGAAGATATCCACCGTGTCCTGATAGTCGATGGCAATGGCGGTGGCAAAGAAGAGCGCCACCTTGGGGTGGGCGACCAGCGCCTGTTCCAGCTGCTCGCCGTCGATGCGGGCCACTTCCAGCGGCTCCTCGGCGATGATGTCGAGCTGGCAGCGGTAGCCGGTGAAGAACTCCATCTCGCCAAACAGCTGGTTGTCGCACTCCAGGGTGCCGAGCTGAAAGCGGCGACCATTCATGGCGGTGTGGCCCATGGCGATGCGCCCGCTTGGCACCAGCACCAGATCCCGCAATAGCTCCCCCTGACGCATCAGGGGTTCCCCCTCGGGGATCAGGCGCCGCTCCGTGATGCAGGAGATGACCACCTGTTCGATGAGATCATGGCTGGCCTGCCAGTGGGGCTGAAAGCGTCCCTTGAGAAGGGGTTTGAGTTGCATGGCGGACTCTTTGACTGACGTGTACAGGCGGCTATTACACATGTTCGCCCCCCGATAAGCCAGCCCTGCAGCGGTGGCGGCCCGCTTGGCGCCAAGCCTCTATGTGGGCTTGGCACTGCAACCGGCTGATAGGGCGGTTGCAATTGGCCATCACGGGAGCGGAGTGATAAATTAACGCCCTGATTTGCAAGGTTTATCAAGGTAACACCATGTTCAAACGCTCGGCTGCGCTGGTGGCGCTGCTGCTAATCGGGGGCGTTCACGCGGCTCCGGCCGTTTTCTCGCCCGCCGCCAAGGTGGTGTGCGACAAGAAGGGCGGCTATTGCGCCGACCCGCAGGGGATCTCCATCGGCCTGACCCGCGCCCATCTCGGGGTGCAGGCGGCCAGCCGTTTGCAGAAGAACCTGCAGGGGGCCGACCCTGGCAGCTACACCCTGAGCAACGGGGTACATTGCGAGAGCAGTGAGAAGCAGTGCTACAAGGATCGCTACTTCCCGCGCACCAAAGAGAGCCACTTTACCGCCATCCTCTTCAAGCAGGGCAAGTAAGCGGCAGGCTGGCGCCAGTGGCAAGTTGGCGAGACAACAGGAGTTAAACGAGATGATGGAAGGGACGCAGTGGCGCTGGCTCAATGAGCCTGCCGAATGGCACCAGACCAGCGATGGTTTGCAGGTGGTGACAGACCAGCAGACCGATTTTTGGCGTAGCACCTGGTATGGCTTCGAGCGCCACAGCGGCCATGTTTACGGCTGCGAGGTGGCGGGTGAGTTTACCTTTCAGGTCTGCGTCGAGGGGGAGTTCACCACCCTCTACGATCAGGCGGGGTTGATGCTGCTGCAAGACGACGCGCACTGGCTCAAGGCCGGTATCGAGTACAACGACGATCAGCCGATGATCGGCAGCGTGCTGACCAATCCGCGCTCTGACTGGGCCACCGGCATTTTCAGCGGCAATCCGCGCCGTTTCTGGCTGCGGCTGACCCGGCTGGCGGACTGTTTGCGCCTGCAATACTCCACCGATGGCAAGGTGTGGCCGCTGCTGCGCCTCGCCCCGTTTCCGCCAAGCGAGAGTTGCTTTATCGGGGTGATGTGCTGCACACCGGAGCGGCAGGGACTGGCGGTGCGTTTCTCTGATTTGCGCCTCACTGCGCCCCTTGGCAAGGCGCTGCACGACCTCGGCTAGGGGTTTATCGCCGGTAGTTGTTAAACAAAAAGCGCCATCAGGCGCTTTTTGTTTAGTTACGTTGAACGCTATCGGCTCAACGCGCGGCGTGTTTACCCATGGCAGGGTTAGCCAATCAGGCTGGCCCACAGGTCATATTCGTCGGATTCGTCGATCCGCACCTTGACCATGTCCCCCGGCTTGAGGCCGGTTTCGCCGTTGAGGTAAACCAGACCATCGATCTCCGGTGCATCGGCAAAAGAGCGGCCAGTGGCGCCCTCTTCGTCCACTTCGTCGATGATAACGGTCATCTCCTGACCCACTTTACGGGCCAGCTTGCGGATGGAGACCTGCTGTTGCAGCTCCATAAAGCGCTGGAAGCGCTCTTCCTGAACCTCTTCCGGCACCGGATCCGGCAGCTCGTTGGCCAGTGCCCCTTCGACCGGGCTGTATTTGAAGCAACCGACGCGATCCAGCTCCGCCTTGTCGATGAAGTCGAGCAGCATCTGGAAATCTTCCTCGGTCTCGCCCGGGAAGCCGACGATAAAGGTGGAGCGCAGGGTGATCTGCGGGCAGATCTCGCGCCACTTCTGGATCCGCTCCAGCGTACGCTCGACCGAACCCGGGCGCTTCATCAGTTTGAGGATGCGCGGGCTGGCGTGCTGCAGCGGGATGTCGAGGTAGGGCAGGATCTTGCCATCGCGCATCAGCGGGATGACGTCATCCACGTGCGGGTAGGGGTAGACGTAGTGCAGACGTACCCAGATATCGAGCTTGGCCAGCTCTTCGCACAGGGCAACCATGCTGGTCTTGACCGGCATGCCGTCGTAGAAACCGGTGCGGTGCTTCACATCGACGCCGTAGGCGGAGGTGTCCTGGGAGATCACCAGCAGCTCCTTCACGCCGGCCTCTTTCAGGCGCTTGGCTTCGGCCAGCACGTCGCCGATGGGGCGGCTCACCAGATCCCCGCGCATGGAGGGGATGATGCAGAAGGTGCAGCGGTGGTTGCACCCTTCGGAAATCTTCAGATAGGCGTAGTGGCGCGGGGTCAGCTTGACGCCGTGGGCCGGAACCAGACTGGTGAAGGGGTTGTGCTGCGGCTTCTCCACATATTTGTGGACGTGACCCAGCACCTCTTCATAGGCGTGGGGGCCGGTGATCTCGAGCACCTTGGGGTGGATCTCGCGGATCTGATTCTCTTTGGCGCCAAGGCAGCCGGTGACGATCACCTTGCCGTTCTCGGCCAGCGCTTCGCCGATCGCTTCGAGCGACTCCTGCACTGCACTGTCGATAAAGCCACAGGTGTTGACGACAACCAGCTCGGCATCGTCATAGCTGGGCACCACGTCGTACCCTTCGGTACGCAGCTGGGTCAGGATGCGCTCGGAATCGACCAGGTTTTTCGGGCAACCCAGGGAGACGAATCCTACTTTGGGGGCCTGTTTTGTGTTGGACATCGCTCAATCACTCTTAGGTGGCTTCTCTTTAAGGGCGCGGATTTTACCTAAATGGCTAACCAAAAACTATACAGCGGAGCCGGGAGAACCGAACAATATCTCCGAGTAGGCAGGATTGGGCGGCGTGAATCGCCGCCAATGGCTTGCCATCAATGGGGCTATCGCCCCCGCAGAGCGGGGTTGTTATCGGGATCCCGCTTTGTTGATTTTCCTGTCAACAGAGGTGAGGGGGACAGAGGGATTCACTATAATCCCACCACGGAGATCCGGTGGAGATGGTCATGGAGAGTTCATTTGGCGAAAGGATGCAGAGCGTACACGCCACCCTCAGGGAGCGTTTTGACAAGCTGAGCCGGGTGGCCATCGCGATCTACGACCCTCATACCGATCAGCTCAAGACCTTTGCCCACAGCACCGAAGGCCACTCTCCGCTGGTGCAGTACGAGGTGAAGCTGAGCGATGTGCCCTCCCTGCGCTATCTGGCGGAGCACCACCACACCCGCGTGCTCGGCAATCTCGATGTTCTGCGTGACTCTGCATCGGAGCACAGCCGCAAGCTGCTGGAGGCGGGCTATTCCTCCAGCTATACCGAGCCGCTGTTGTTCAACAGCAAGCTGTTTGGCTTTCTGTTTTGCGATGCCATGGAGCCGGACTATTTCAACGAGCCGATCCGAAGCGAGCTGTCAGCCTATGCCCAGATGCTCTCGGCCATCATCGCCGTCGAGTTTTTCTCCATTCAGACCCTTGGCGGGGCGCTGACCACGGCGCGGGAGTTCAGCCGCTATCGGGATGAGGAGACCGCCAACCATCTGCACCGGATGTCGGCCTACTCCCGGCTGATCGCCAGAACCCTGGCCCCTGTCACTGGCCTCAGCGATGAGGAGGTGGAGTTTGTCTATCTCTTCTCCGGGCTGCACGACATCGGCAAGATTGCGGTGCCGGACGGCATCCTGCTCAAGCCGGGCAAGCTGACCCCGGAAGAGTTCGAGATCATGAAGAGCCACCCCGGCAAGGGGCAGGAGATGATTAACCTGATGATCAGCGAGTTTGGCCTCGACGGCATTCACCACACCGACATGCTGACCAATATCATCGCCAGCCATCACGAGCGCTTCGACGGCACCGGCTATCCGCTGGGGCTGGCGGGGGAGGAGATCCCGCTGGCGGCGCGCATCGTGGCGGTGGCCGATGTGTTTGATGCTCTGACCAGCGAGCGCCCCTACAAGCAGCCCTGGCCGTTCGAGACGGCCTTTGCCTATCTGGAGGAGCATGCCGGCAGCCAGTTTGATCCCGCCTGTGTCGCCGCGGCCCTGCGCAACAAGGCCGAGTTTTATACCATCTATCAGCAGTATCAGGATCCGGCCACTACGCCGGAGACGGACGAGGCGAAACCGGCCGAGTGAGATGGGGAAGGCAAAACCAGCACAAGGGAGATAAGGGGCAATCAAGAGGGCCAAAGAGGCAGAGCAAGAGAGGGGGACGCCAGCGAGCGTCCCCTTTGCATTTGTCAGATTTGATGGCAGCGGTTTTGTGGCTCGTCGCCCGCAGCCCGTTATGGTTTGCGCGGCGGCTCGTTTGACTGGCCGAGGTGGTCGGCGTTGGCGCTTGAGCAGCCGCAGGGGCGGATCTGCTTGTCCGGTCGCTGCTGGGCCAGCCGATACTGACTCCACCAGATGATGGTGGTCATGGCGAGGATCAGCACAAACGAGGCGAGCAGACTCAATAACCAGATGGACATGATCTCTTCTCCTGCGGTGATGGCGGCCGCCCACGTGGTGATCGGGCGGCTGTGATGCTGGCAGCAAGTATGGCCCGGCGGCGGTTGATGCGCTTGATTGTTATCGTGAGCGCAACAGTCTACTTAGCAACTGTTTCGCTAGAGTAACAATCTGACGAGTGCAGTGGGTGGCCCCAGGATACCGATTTGATGGTGTGGGGGGCCGACTTGCGCTGATGGTGCCTTATTGGCTCAGGTCAGATGGCTTAAGGCAGAAACGACACAGGCCCGAACAGAGGTTCGGGCCTGTGGTTTTGGCAGAGGATGGTCGGGCCATCCTGGCGAGCTTACGCCTGTTTGGCCTCGGCCACGGGAGCAGCGCTCTCGCTGCCATTGGCGAAGCGATCGGCCCACAGGGCAATCACTCCGTCACCGGTGACGTTGCAGGCGGTGCCGAAGCTGTCCTGCGCCAGATAGAGGGCGATCATCAGGGCGATGGAGGCTTCACCGAAACCGAGCATGGAGGTGAGCAGACCCAGTGCCGACATCACGCCACCACCAGGTGCGCCCGGGGCGGCGATCATGATCACACCCAGCATCATGATGAAGGGCAGCATGGTGTCGATGCCCGGAATGGCCAGATGCTCGGAGAGGAACATCACCGCGGTGGCGCAGGTCACCAGGGTAATGGTGGAGCCACAGAGGTGAATGGTGGCGCACAGCGGCACGGTGAAGTTGGCGATGCCGTCGCTCACCCCGTTGTTCTTGCTCGACTGCAGGGCAACCGGAATGGTGGCGGCGCTCGACATGGTACCCAGCGCGGTGAAGTAGGCCGGCAGCATGTTCTTGATGAGCTGGGCCGGTGAGCGGCCAAGGGCCAGACCGGTACCGACGAACAGCACGGAGAGCCAGATCCAGTGCATCAGGATGGCCATCACCAGCACCACGCCGAAGGTCTTCAGGGTGGCGAACACGGTGCCTTCCACCGTCATCTCGACAAAGACGCCGGCGATGTAGAACGGCAGCAGCGGAATGATCACCTTGGCCAGCAGGCGGTCGATGATGTCACGGCCCTGATCGGCGACCCGGCGCAGATCGGTGGCCTGGGTGGCACTGATGCCGATACCGAACACGAAGGCGGCGGCCAGCGCGGACATCACGCCAAACAGCGGCGGGATCTCCAGATTGACGTAGGAGGCGAGCTTGACCGCCTCGGCGGTAGTGGGCTCGGCAGCGGTGGTCAGCTGCGGGATCAGGTGGCTCGCCACGGTAAAGGCGAACAGGCCCGCCAGAATGGTGGAGCAGTAGGAGAGGGCCACGGTTTTGCCCAGCAGCTTGCCTGAGTTCTTCGGCAGGCTGGCGATACCGCTCATGATGAAGAAGAGGATGATGAGCGGAATGGTGAAGGTAATGAGCTGACCTATGACTGTCTTGGCCGTAAACAGCACGCGCGCCACCCACTCAGGGGCGTAGAGACCGAGCAAGAGACCGGCAAGGATGCCAGCAATGAGTTTGAGGACAAGTTTCATAAGGAAATCCGGTGTTGGTTGTATTGTCTGATTTGTTATTAAATTTTGATATTAATCACACTTTC
This sequence comes from Aeromonas jandaei, assembly GCF_037890695.1. Classification (NCBI taxonomy): domain Bacteria; kingdom Pseudomonadati; phylum Pseudomonadota; class Gammaproteobacteria; order Aeromonadales; family Aeromonadaceae; genus Aeromonas; species Aeromonas jandaei. Next base: position 2,265,916 of record NZ_CP149571.1, read on the forward strand.
TAACACAGAATCCGCATTATGTCTGTCTTGAATGGGTTAATGCCGAGTTAAATATTGTTAATGGCTATTTTCCCCGACCGGAAAGCGCCCATATTTAAACGCGCAAGATGCGGCCAAGATACGGCATAGAGTGCTGAAAATGGTGTGCTGAAGATGGTGGGTTGACAGAGGGCGTGCAGGGCCTTCGGGTCAGGGCCTGCGCGGGATAAAAGCGAGCGCCGTTAAGGGGTTAACCGGCGCCGCCAATCAAGCGGTCGTGCGGGTGAGCAGCAGATAACTCAACGCTGCGGCGGATTGGGTTGGCTGCTCCGCGCAGATCGCCAGCGGGATCTCATCCTCTTTGAGTCGTTCGGCCAGTTGCGCCATGGCTGCCGCGAGATCGGTTGCAACCGGCAACGCCAGCGGCGCACCCGGTTTGAGCAGGGTGGCGAGATGGCTCAGGGTGTCAGTTGCTTTCTGCCCTGCAAGGTCTGTGGGGCGGCTGAGCCAGATGCCGTCATAGGGGAGCACGCTGCGCATCCCCGCGATGGGGCAAATGCGCACCGCCTGACCCGAGCGGCGCGATGCGCTGCGGGCCAGCGCCAGCTCGGGTTCGCAGGCGGTGACCCGAAAACCGCCATCCCGCAGCCAGCAGAGATCCACCCCGTCACCGCAGTCGAGGTTGAGCAGGTGGGAGCCAGCGGTCAGCCGGGCCGTAAAGGCGATGTGCGCCGGAGTCAGGCTGGCGGAATGGGCGGTATCTTGGGTGATGGCGTCAGTGGATGTCACAACGATGGTCTCGGGCCGAGGCGGCTACAGGGGGCGCTACCTTAGCAAATCGGGGGCTGCGCTGGCAAAGCGGTCCGCAAGTTGGCGCAGAGGGTGAACACTAGGAACGAACCGCCGGATTGCGGGGTTGGGTCAGCATGGTGAACATGCAGTCGAGCAGGTACTCCGACTCGGCAGCCAAATCGATCCGCTCCGGAAAGTGGAGCCAGTTGATGATGTAGCCATCGAGGGTACAGTGGAGCAGGGTGGAGGCTAGCCGCAGATCCAGATTGGCGGGCAGCTGTCCGCGGCGGATGGCGTTGGTGAGGGTGGTCTCCAGATCCCGGAAGAAGTTGCTGGACTGGCTGCGGATATGTTCGCGCAGGGAGATGGCTTCCCCCTCCAGCGATTCGAGATTGAAGAGGATGGTGAACATCTGCTGGTGGGCCTGATCCCGGGTGATGCGGGTCAGCACCTCTTTGAGGAAGTCGCGCAGCTTGCCGAGGGGGTCGGGCTCCTCTTCATTGACGCAGGCGTCGAGCTGGTGGGCGAGGGGTTGGCAGAGCTCCTCCCAGAGGGAGAAGAAGAGCTCCTCCTTGTTTTTGAAGTGCCAGTAGATGGCCCCGCGCGTGAGGTCAGCGGCTCTGGCGATGTCGGTCAGGCTGGTCTTGGCCAGCCCCTGGCTGCAGAAGAGATCCAGCGCCGTCTTCATGATGGTGCAGCGGGTCTGCTGTGCCTCCTCTTTGGTCCGTCTGGCCATCTGCTTCTGCGCCCCTTAATCAGCAAAAAAAGTCACTTACATACATTTATGAATGTATGTATATTGCCTCATCTTTCCGATTTTTACCAACAGGGCCCACGTGGCCCTGATTGTTCATTGACTGGCAAAGGCTCAGGTGTTTCATGCATAAACATATTCTTGCTCGTTCGGTAGGTCTTGCCCTGCTGGCAACAGGCTTGCTGGCAGGTTGTGGCGACAAGGGCGCGCCGCAGGGACAGGGGGGCATGCCTCCCGTCGCGGTTGACGTGGTGACCCTGCAGAGTGCTCCGCTCAAGTTGACCAGCGAGCTGACCGGCCGCAGCGCCCCGTTGCGGGTGGCCGAAGTGCGCCCGCAGGTGGGGGGTATCATCCTCAAGCGCCTCTTTACCGAGGGGAGCGATGTGAAGGCTGGCGATCTGCTCTATCAGATCGATCCGGCTGTCTATCAGGCTGCCGTCGCCAGCGCCAAGGCCAATCTGGCCAAGGCGCAGGCCAACGAGCAGAGCGCCCGCCTCAAGGCCAAGCGCTATCAGGAGCTGCTCAAGGTCAACTCCATCAGCCGTCAGGACTATGACGATGCCGACGCCAGCTGGAAGCAGGCGCAGGCGGAGATCATGGCGAGCAAGGCGGCCCTGCGCACCGCCGAGATCAATCTGGGTTACACCCGCATCACTGCGCCCATCAGCGGCCGCATCGGTACCTCCGCGGTGACCGAAGGGGCGCTGGTAACCGCCCAGCAGGCTGACAGCCTCGCCGTCATTCAGCAGCTCGACCCCATGTATGTCGATGTGCGCCAGTCTACCGCCGATCTGCTGCGTCTCAAGCGGCTGGTGGCCGAGGGCAAGGTCGTGCAGGACGAACACAAGGGCGCCAAGGTGAGCTTCCAGCTGGAAGATGGCACCACTTATGGCGAAGAGGGCTCGCTGCAGTTCTCCGACGTCACCGTGGATGAGACCACCGGCATGGTGGCCCTGCGGGTGATTGTCCCCAACCCCACCCATCTGCTGCTGCCCGGCATGTTCATGCGCGCCACCCTGCAAGAGGGCGAGCGAGCCAAAGGGCTGCTGGTGCCGCAAACCGCGGTGACTCGCACCCCCAACGGTGGCGCTACCGTGCTGGTAGTGACCGCTGACAACAAGGTGGATCTGCGCAACGTTCAGCTGGGTCGCATCGTCGATACCAGCTGGGTGGTGGAGTCCGGTCTCAATGCCGGCGAGCGGGTGATCGTGGCCGGGTTGCAGAAAGTGCGTCCGGGTGCCGTGGTCAATCCGGCTGAACAGGCTGCGGCGCCGGCAACAGCCGTCACCCCGGCCAACAAGTAGGATGGAGTAGTCGCTTCATGGCTCGATTTTTCATAGACAGACCCATTTTTGCCTGGGTGATCGCGCTGGTGATCATGCTGGCGGGCAGCCTGGCCATCATCAAGCTGCCGGTGGCCCAGTATCCGAGCATTGCACCGCCGGCGGTGAGCATCTCCGCCAGCTATCCGGGCGCGTCTGCCAAGACGGTAGAGGACTCGGTGACCCAGATCATCGAACAGAACATGACGGGGCTGGATCACCTGCTCTACATGTCCTCCCAGTCCGACTCTGCCGGCCGGGTGTCGGTCACTCTGACCTTCCAGCCGGGAACAGATCCCGATATCGCCCAGGTGCAGGTGCAGAACAAGCTGCAGCAGGCGATGTCGCTGCTGCCGCAAGAGGTGCAGCAGCAAGGGATCCGGGTACAGAAGACCTCCAGCAGCTTCCTGATGGTTGCCGCCTTCATCTCCAGCGATGGCAGCATGAAGAACGACGATCTGGCGGACTATGTGGTCTCCAACATCAAGGAGCCGCTGAGCCGTCTGGACGGGGTAGGGGATATCACTCTATTCGGCAGCCAGTACTCCATGCGGATCTGGCTCGACCCCAACAAGCTCAACAGGGTGCAGATGACCCCGAGTGATGTGCAGTTGGCGATCAAGGCGCAAAACGCCCAGGTAGCCTTCGGCAAACTGGGGGGAACCCCTTCGGTGGCCGATCAGCAGTTCACCGCCACCATCATGGGCCAGACCCGTCTCTCCACCGTCGAGCAGTTCAACGACATTCTGCTGCGGGTGACTCAGGATGGCGCCAAGGTGCGGCTGAAAGATGTGGCCCGGGTCGAGCTGGCTGGCGAGAGCTATGACGCCGAGGCGCTCTACAACGGTCAGCCTACCGCGGCGGTAGCTATCAAGCTGGCGACCGGTGCCAACGCGCTGGATACCTCCGAGAAGGTGCGCGCCAAGCTCAACGAGCTGTCAGAGTACTTCCCGGCCAACATGAAGATCGTCTACCCCTACGACACCACGCCGTTTGTGAAGATCTCCATCGAGGAGGTAGTGCAGACCCTGATCGAGGCGATCTTCCTGGTGTTCTGCGTCATGTATCTGTTCCTGCAGAACTTCCGGGCGACCCTGATCCCGACTATCGCGGTGCCCGTGGTGCTGCTCGGTACCTTCGGGGTGATGGCGGCATTTGGCTTCTCCATCAACACCCTCACCATGTTCGGCATGGTGCTCGCCATCGGCCTTCTGGTGGATGACGCCATCGTGGTGGTGGAGAACGTGGAGCGGTTGATGAGCGAGGAGGATCTCTCCCCGCTTGAGGCGACCCGCAAGTCGATGGGCCAGATCACCGGCGCGCTGGTGGGGATCGCCCTGGTGCTCTCCGCCGTATTCGTGCCGATGGCCTTCTTCGGCGGCTCGACCGGCGCCATCTATCGCCAGTTCTCGCTGACCATCGTCTCGGCCATGACCTTGTCGGTGCTGGTGGCGCTGATCCTGACGCCGGCGCTCTGTGCCACTCTGCTCAAGCCGATGAAACACGGCGAGTTCGGTGCTCAGCGCGGCTTCTTTGGCTGGTTCAACCGCGCCTTTGATGCCGGCACCCAGCGCTACCAGCGCGGGGTGGGCAAGGTGATCAAGCAGGGCGTGCGCTACAGCCTCATCTACGGTGCCATGCTGGCGGTGCTGGCTGTGCTCTTTATGCGGATGCCTACCTCCTTCCTGCCGGAGGAGGATCAGGGGGTCATCATGTCCATGGTGCAACTGCCGGTGGGGGCGACCAAGCAGCGCACCGAGGTGGTGCTGGCGGACATGCGCGACTACTTCCTGAAAAACGAGAAGGACAATGTCGACTCCGTACTGACGGTGGCGGGCTTCAGCTTCGCCGGTAGCGGTCAGAACAGCGGCATGGCCTTTATCAAACTCAAGGACTGGAGCGAGCGCAAGAGCCCGGATCGCAGCGCCAATGCCATCATCGGCCGCGCCATGGGCTATCTGTTCAGCATCAAGGAGGCGCAAGTCTTCGCCTTTAACCTGCCTCCGATCCCGGAGCTGGGTACGGCGACCGGTTTTGACTTCTTCCTGCAGGATCGCGGCGGTATCGGCCACGAGAAACTGATGGCGGCGCGCAACCAGCTGCTCGGCATGGCAGCGCAGGATCCCACTCTGGTGCGGGTGCGCCCGAACGGGATGGAAGATACGCCGCAGCTCGATATCAAGATTGACTACGAGAAGGCGCTGGCGCAGGGGCTCTCCATTGCAGAGATCAACAACACGCTGGCAAGCGCCTGGGGTTCTGCCTACGTCAATGATTTCATCGACCGTGGCCGGATCAAGAAGGTCTATATGCAGGCTGATGCGCCCTTCCGGATGAACCCGGAAGATCTCAAGCTCTGGTATGTGCGCAACAGCGCCGGTCAGATGGTGCCCTTCTCCGCGTTTGCCAGCACCGAGTGGAGCTTCGGCTCACCGCGTCTTGAGCGTTATAACGGCGTGCCGGCGATGGAAATCGTCGGGGAAGCGGCGCCCGGCAAGAGTACCGGTGATGCGATGGCCGCCATCGAGCAGATGGTGAAGAAGCTGCCGGAAGGGGTGGGCATCGAGTGGACCGGGCTCTCCTTCCAGGAGCGGCAGGCCGGCTCGCAGGCGCCTGCGCTCTACGCTATCTCGCTGCTGGTGGTGTTCCTCTGCTTGGCTGCCCTCTACGAGAGCTGGAGCATCCCCTTCTCGGTGATGCTGGTGGTGCCACTCGGGGTTCTGGGGGCTATTTTGGCCGCAACTCTGCGTGGGCTGGAGAATGATGTCTACTTCCAGGTGGGCCTGCTCACCACCATAGGCTTGTCGGCGAAGAACGCGATTTTGATCGTGGAATTTGCCAAAGAGCTCTATGACAAGGGGATGGGACTGGGTGAGGCTGTGGTGGAAGCGGCGCGTCTGCGTCTGCGCCCGATCCTGATGACCTCGCTTGCCTTTATCCTCGGGGTACTGCCGCTGGTGATCAGCTCCGGCGCCGGCGCCAGCAGCCGTAACGCCATCGGTACCGGCGTGATGGGGGGGATGATCAGTGCCACCGTGCTGGCCATCTTCTTCGTGCCGCTCTTCTTTGTGCTGGTGATGCGCTACTTCACCAGCCACCAGAGCAAAGAGGCGCGCATGGCTGCAGCGGTTGAGTCAAAAGGTGACTGAGCAAAAGTGTGTCCAGCTCTTCTGAGCGATAGATCACAATTTGATAAAAGAGTCAGTTAAAGCTTACTATAAAATGGGGCAACACGAGCGGTTGCCCCATTTTTTTCGTCTGAAAAACGGTAACTTGGCTGCGAACTTTTCGATTTTGAAAGGTGATTCGGATGAGTTCATCAAGTGCTTTCGGTTCTCCATCGAATCTTGATTAAAAACAACAGTAGAAGGCACTTTTTTGCTGTGCAGGTTTACAGAAAACGAGATAGAATCTGCCCCTTATCGGGCTGGTAGACTATGTGTCGTTTGGTTTGGTACCCCTCTTTTGGCTATAAAATGCGAGCGGGTAACACAGTTATCGACCATCAAAACATAAAAATGCTGGAGGACACGATGACCAACAGCAAACAAAAATCGGTTAAAAGCAGCAAACTGGGGGCTGTAACCCAGGGGCGGTAGCCACTGTATTACCCATCTTTATGCTCAACAATTAAGCGGAATGGCAGCTCTGCCATAGTGTTAGTAACAGATGCTATCTGTTGATCTGTTGATTTTTTTGAGCTGCTCAAGCTGCTCACCGTTCTATACCCCCGATACCCAATTCCGTATTCACTCCTCGCAAGAGAACGCATATCTATGAAAATTCTCGTTACCGGTGGCGCAGGCTTTATCGGCTCTGCCGTGGTGCGCCATATCATCCGTGATACCCAGGATGCTGTTATCAATCTCGATAAACTCACCTATGCCGGCAATCTGGAATCCTTGGCCGATGTATCGACAAACGAGCGTTATGCGTTTGAGCAGGTCGATATCTGCAATCGTGCCGAGCTGGATCGGGTGTTTACCCTGCACCAGCCGGATGCGGTGATGCATCTGGCCGCCGAGAGCCATGTTGATCGCTCCATCACAGGGCCGGCTGATTTTATCGAGACCAATATCGTTGGCACCTATATGTTGCTGGAAGCGGCTCGCGCTTACTGGAACGGCCTGGACGAGGTTCGCAAGGCGGCCTTCCGCTTCCACCATATCTCCACCGACGAGGTATATGGCGATCTGCCTCATCCGGATGAAGTGGCTGCCGGTGAGCCATTGCCGCTCTTTACCGAGACCACCCCCTACGCCCCCAGCAGCCCCTATTCTGCCTCCAAGGCTTCCAGCGACCATCTGGTGCGCGCCTGGCGCCGCACCTACGGTCTGCCGACCATCGTCACCAACTGCTCCAACAACTACGGCCCTTATCACTTCCCCGAGAAGCTGATCCCGCTGGTCATTCTTAACGCGCTGGATGGCAAGCCTTTACCTGTCTATGGCAAGGGCGACCAGATCCGTGACTGGCTCTACGTGGAAGATCACGCGCGCGCGCTCTACAAGGTGGTGATAACGGGCGTGGTCGGGGAGACCTACAACATCGGCGGCCATAACGAGAAACAGAATCTGGAGGTGGTACACACCATCTGCGATCTGCTGGACGAAATGGTGCCGAAAGCGGGCTCTTACCGCGATCAAATCACCTATGTAGCGGATCGTCCCGGTCACGATCGCCGCTATGCGATCGATGCGACCAAGATGAGCCGTGAGCTGGCTTGGCAACCACAAGAAACGTTCGAGTCTGGCATTCGCAAAACCGTGCAGTGGTATCTGGATAACCAGCAGTGGGTGAGTAACATCAAGAGCGGCGCCTACCAATCCTGGATTGAGCAGCACTATTCCGCGATTGAACAGAACGATGGGGAGCGTGCCTGATGCATATTCTGCTGTTTGGCAAAAACGGCCAGGTAGGCTGGGAGCTGCAGCGCGCACTGGCGCCGCTGGGGCGGATCACTGCCGTTGATTTTGACTCCACCGACTATTGCGGCGATTTCAGCAACCCGGCAGGGGTGGCCGAAACGGTACGTCTGGTCAAACCGGACGTGATTGTCAACGCCGCGGCCCATACCGCAGTGGACAAAGCAGAGAGCGAGCGGGAGTTTGCCGAACTGCTCAATGCCACCAGTGTGGCTGCTATCGCCAAAGAAGCGGAAGCATTGGGTGCCTGGTTGGTACATTACTCCACCGACTATGTGTTCGATGGCAGCGGTGAGCGCCCCTGGGTAGAAACCGATGCAACGGCACCGCTTAACGTCTACGGCGAAACCAAGCTGGCGGGTGAACAAGGCGCCGCTATTTGCTCCCGTCACCTGATCTTCCGCACCAGCTGGGTCTACGCCGCCCGCGGTGCCAACTTTGCCAAGACCATGCTGCGTTTTGGTAAAGAGCGTAGCGAGATGTCGGTTGTCAATGACCAGTTCGGCACCCCGACTGGCGCCGAGTTGCTGGCCGATTGTACCGCTCATGCGATCCGAGTTGCGCAGAGCAAACCCGAGGTCGCCGGGCTCTACCATCTGATTGCCTCTGGGGCCACCACCTGGTTTGACTACGCCCAGCTGGTGTTTGCCAAAGCCAGAGAGGCCGGGGTTGAACTTGCTGTCACGAAACTCAATGCGGTGCCGACCAGTGCCTTCCCGACTCCGGCCAAACGCCCCCATAACTCCCGCCTTGATACCGGTAAATTCCAGCGCACCTTCGATCTGGTGCTGCCGGAGTGGACCGTCGGTGTGGAGCGGATGTTGACCGAGATCCTCGGCAAATAAATCATTGGCCAGGGATGTGTTGAATGCCTCCCTGGCTGGCAGGGATAAAACAGAAAGGTGTGGCCACAAGCCACCCTTTTCTTTTGCAATTTAAAAATAAGAAACAAGCATCATGACCAAACGTAAAGGCATTATTCTGGCCGGTGGCTCAGGCACCCGTCTCTATCCGGTGACCATGGCGGTGAGCAAGCAGCAGCTGCCCATCTATCTATGACAAGCCGATGTCTGCTACCCGCTGACTACCCTGATGTTGGCCGATATTCGCGATATTTTGATCATCAGCACCCTGCAAGCTCTACCCGTTTTGAGTAATTGCAGGGTGATGGCAGCCAGTGGGGCCTGAACTTGCAATACAAGGTTCAGCCGCGCTCGGCAGAGTTGGCCCAGGCCTTAATTATGGGTAAAGCGTTAATCCCTGTGTAGGTACTGGGTGACAATATCTTTACGGCTACGACCTACAGAGGCAATTGGAGACAGTCGCGGCCAAAGAGAGATGTACTACAACCGTCTTTGCCTGCCACGTGCTGACCTAGAACGTTATGGGGTGGTGGAATTTGATAAAGAGGGTACCACTATCTCTTTGGAAGAGAAGCCACTTAAGCGGAAGAACAACTATACGGTCACTGGTCTCTATTTTTACGACAACAGCGTGGTGGACAGCGCCAAGAGCCTGAAGCCATCGTTCTGTGGAGATGCCGACCAGTTACGAGTGCTCGCCAATACGTAAGCAACAAATAATATATGCTATGGTTCCTCGCCACGCCGCTAGGTGTGTGACTCGAGTGGTGTTTTCGAGCAGAAGGATACGTTGTCAAGTAACGGCCTAGACAGTCAACAGCAAGCGGCCATCTGATTTTTTCGTATGGATTTATCAATGCAATATCGTACAACATCGCTGGTGGGGGTTATGATTCTTACGCCCACAACTTTTTCTGATCATCGTGGCAAATTTCGCGAGTGTTTTCGTCAAGATGAGTTTGAGCAACACTGTGGCTATTATCCGCTGGTGCAAGACAATCTAAGTCGTTCTGTCGGGGGCACTTTGCGTGGCTTGCATTACCAACGTAGCCGACCACAAGGTAAACTGGTGCAGGTCATTAGCGGAACCATTTTTGATGTGGTGGTTGATATTCGGTCTGCATCGCCCACATACGGGCAATGGTTGGGTCGTCGATTAAATGCAGAACTCGGTGAGCTTATCTGGATTCCTCCTGGTTTTGCGCACGGTTTTTATGTGGTCAGTGATAGCGCTGATGTTTTTTACAGATGTAGCGATTATTATCATCCCAATGATGAAGCTGCTATTCGATGGGATAGCCCTAACCTAGCGATCAAATGGCCACTATCTGAACAGTGGCCTTTATTGCTGTCGGATAAAGACCGCCAAGCCCCTTTTTTTGTTGGTGCCCCTTAATGGTAATCATGTTGTAATATTTTTAACATTAACAATGAAGAGAGAAAGATGAGCAAAAAAACGCCAATTATTCCTGAGCCGTGGGTACAAGTATCTACATCAGATGAGATAGATCTGCGAGAGTTGGTGCTGGTGCTGTGGCGTCAAAAAGTTCTGATATTGTTGGTGACTGGCGTGTTTGCTATGGGAGGTATTGCCTATGCTCTATTGTCGCCACAAGTTTGGTCGGCCAAGGCGGTGATCTTTGCGCCGCGTAGCGAAGATCTGCGTCCTCTATCACGAATGGCCAACCAAGCTACACTGTTTGGGATAAGCGGTTTTCCCAGTGGACAGGAGTTGTATGATGAGTTCGTTCGTGAGTTCAACTCTTATGAGAATCGTCGCGATTTTTTGAAGGGCAGTTCCTTCTTCCAAGAACAAGTTCAGTCGGCTCAGTTGGATTCGCGTGAACAACGCCTGTGGTTACGTAAGTGGGCCGAGTTAATCACTGCTGAGGCCGTGGATAGAAAAGGGGAAAAACCAGGGATTATCATTACGAGCAGTGCAGAAAATTCAAGTCAGGCATTAACGTTGCTGGAAACCTATATTCAATTCATTATTTCAAAGCAACAGCACGAAATAGTCAGTAAACTGAAGGAAAAACAGTCAGCTGATATTTCTATTTTGAACACTAGCTTGCAATTAATCAAAGAAGATGCCGAACGTGCGTTAAAAAGTGATATTGATAATCTGACTCTGACTATATCAATTGCCAAAGCTGCTGGCGTTGAGCAACCACTGACTAACTATAATAACGATGATCGCTTTGCACTCACTTTAGGCACTAAAGGGTTGGAAGAAAAACTGAAGGTGCTCAAAACTCTAGATCTGGCCACATATCAACCTAAATTAACCGAGCTTCAGGTGAAGATTGATCGTCTCAAGCTTGTCAAAATGGATGATATTAGCTTCAGACCCTTCTCGTATCTTGATGCTCCAGAAGAGCCACTAAGCCGTGATAAACCCAAACGTCCATTGATAGTGGTATTGGCAACCCTTCTCGGTGGTATGCTGGGGGTCGCAATTGTGCTGGTACGCCATGCTTTTCGTCGGCCAGAAGCAGCATAATGTGAGTGGTTGACTTAGTGGAGGGGGCTATTTGCCCCCTTTCTTTTTATCTATCTTTTCGGTGCCCTTTCAGTTTTGGGTCTGCTTCAGGAACTGGGCTATGACGTTAACGCGAATCATGATGATTTTAAGCGTGCTCTACTGGCTGATGGGCATGCACTTTTTTATGCACAACCCGGGCGGTGCTGGGCTATATCTTCCCTTTAATGCATGGGGATGGACCTTTGCCTCGTTGGTTATTGGACTAGGACTGTGGCAGGTGACGCTACGCCAGCGCCTGGTATTTTCTTCATTACAGGCTGGGTTATGGATAGGGGCTTTTTTACTGCTGTTCCCTATGCTCTATCCAGGCTTTGCACTTAAGGATTTTGCCATTCCCAGATTGCTGGGGCTGTTTGCTGGTCTGCTGTTTTTATTTGGGCTCTATCAATGGCGATTTAATCGGTTGCAGCGTGACCGATTGCTCTATCTCGTCTTGATTGCGATCGCGATAGAGGCTGTGATTGGTCTGGTGCAGTTTTATCTACTGACCCCGGGCAACTGGATTGGCTATGACACCAAGGCCAATCGCCCTTACGGGATCTTTCAACAGCCCAATGTGATGGCAACCTTTATGGCAACCGGGGTTGCTCTTGCTATCTGGTTGGAATTACGTAGCGATGGGAGTCGCTTGCTGATGACTCTGCGCTATGGTGTCATTCTATCTGTGACACTGTTGCTGGTTGTTTTGCAATCCCGGGTGGGGCAATTGGGTGGCCTGTTAGCCCTGTTTTTATTGCTACCGCAACTCCATCGTCACCAATTGCTTTGGCGTGTATTGGCTCTGGTTATGTTAGCGGTAGTGATTGGCTTGCTATCACAATACTGGATGGAGGGAGCCAAGCGTGGCCTAGCGATTTATCAATCTGGAGGTATGCGATCCATTTATTGGCCCTACGCAATAAAGCTGATTTTACAGGCACCCTGGACTGGATGGGGATATGGCAGTTTTGAGTCTGTATTCCTGCATCACTATATGGCGGATAAAGCGCTGAATCCGGCTATGGTGCAGATAGAATACAATCTTGACCATCCTCACAATGAATTTCTCTACTGGGCTGTTGAAGGTGGCATTGCCCCTATGATCGGAATGGTGATCATGGGGGGAGCATTATTGTGGCGGCTAAGCAAGACAAGATTGAGTCATGGAATGGCGTTGTTGGCGCTGGTTACACCCATCTTGTTGCATACCCAGACAGAATATCCTCTCTATCATGCTATCGCATTGTGGTGGCTGCTTCTGACGTTGATTTACATCATTGATGCTGAGGTTGAAGAAGCTGCCCTTACCAATGATGGGCGTACCACATGGTGGGAATTTGAGTGTCGCCCTTGGTTGTTATTGCGTTTTATGGCAATTGCGATTCCTCTGGTCGTGGTTCCTTTTATGCTGACTGCGATCCATACCGCCTGGGTAGTTACCAAATATGAGCGAGGTGGCTATAAGGAGCCGACCTTGTTGCTGGATATAGTCAATCCAATGGCATGGTTGACCAGAGTTGAGTTCGATGTGAACTCGGTTCGTCTTATGGTCGGTTTGCGGACCCATAACAAAGGTGAACTTGACGCTTATCTTGATTGGGGCAAAGAGTTTGTTCGCCATACGCCAAGAGCCAATATATACGCCAATATGGTCATAGCTCTTAATGCGCTGGGGCGGATTGAGGAGGCCAATGCACTGCGTCATGAGGCATTGGTGCTATACCCAACCGAGCCTTTATTGACAGGCTCTGTAGCCACCTCAGTGATCAATAGCGTTGATCAGCGAGCCAATAGTGCAGCAAAGGAAGCCAAGGGGCAGTAATCTCACGGGAAAGCCAGTTCTTAAAGTGCTGCCTTTCCTATTGGTTACTACCTTTGCAGCTGTATAAATCAAGAACCAGCTATCTGGGTCATCATAACATGATGATTTATATGGATAAGATGATTTTTTGATGGCAATTTCTTCGAGGGCTTAATTGGGGAAGGGGTATATCATTAACCACTGAGTTTGCAGACCTACTCTCCTGATTTGATATAGTGGATTGTATTGCATTGTGCTTTTTATTAAGGTATTTCTCATGTCTATCAAACATAGACTTGGCCGATGTAGAGTGGGATCATCGGCACTATGTGGTAATTATGAGTCTATCTTTGTCGTTTATTTAGCCTTGTTTTTTCAGAACGGCAGCCTAGCATAAGCGTGTTTCATCTATTATCTGTGTTCTCTTTTGCGAACACAGACAACCACCGCTGACTTAACTGCGAATAAAAAGCTTGAAGTAAATAAAAACTGTATGTTGTCGTGAATTGTCCATGCTATTCTAAAACCGTTATCTCTGTGACCGATTTTTGTGAGGAAATAATGAACGAGTTTCTGAAGGTTCTGCTGAACATTCGTAGTCTGCGTGCGGCTATTCGTGAGCTGCCGTTTGAGCAATTGCTGGAAGCGAAAGAGAAGTTTGATCTGGTTTATCAAGAGCGCGCTGATTCTGTTGAGCAGGAGCGTGCGGAACAGGAAGAGCGTCAGCGCAAGCTGAGCGAGTTCACTGAAATGCTGCAGCAGGCAGGTATTGATCCCCGCGAACTACTGGCAACTGCTGCTGCCCCTGCTGCCTCTACTGGCGCAACCAAGAGCAAGCGTGCTCCGCGCCCACCGAAATACAAATATCAGGAAGATGGTCAGGAGAAAACCTGGACCGGTCAAGGGCGCATGCCGAAAGCCATTGCCGCTCAAGTTGAGCAGGGCAAAGATCTGAACGATTTCCTGATCTGATTTTGTCAGTTTGGATATTCGATAATGCCGCCTCTGTGCGGCATTATTTTTGTCTGCTGCATATTCTCACTGCATTATTCAATCCGCTCACCACTCGTTTTCCTCCCTCTTTATGAACTGGTTCTCCGTAAACCTTATCTCTAGCATTTTATGAGCTGCGATAAATGCAGGTAGTGCGCGGCTCGATCCCGACAAGGGTTGTTTGCCTTGTATGTCTTTGCTTCAAAATGATGGGAAGGGGAATATGACAACAGAAACAAAACTGCACCAAGCGTTATCTCTCATCCTGCATATTTCTAGATAAGGGAGAGCGTTGGAGGGGGGGGAGTAAAAATGGGGGTAATGTACAAGGCCCCACCCGCTTTCACGAGGTGGGGCATGTTGATTATTGGGTCAGCTTATCGCTGCCGCCGATGGCACGATAGACCTTCGCTGTAGTGTTGAGTTGTTCCTTCTGCTGAGCCAGCAGGCTTTGCTCGGCATCCCACAGGCGGTTCTGCTCGTCGAGCCAGGCCTGAACTCCGGTAGCCCCAGCTTCAAAGCGCGCCTTGGCCAATCGCTCAGACTCTTTGGCATACCCGAGTTGTTCCTGCAGGTAGCTGAGCCGCTGTTGGCCGTAGCTGCGAGCTGCCAGATTGTCTTCCACCTCGACCAGTGCGGTATAGAGCTGCTTGCGAAACTCGGTTTCGGCAATCTGGTAATCAACTTGTGAGCTCGCAATAGCAAGACGGGTGTGGTTGTACTCAAGGAAGGGGAGGGCAAGGGTTGCACCCAGAGAGCCGACCGGATTTTGCAGCACCTGCGCCAGTCTGTCCGAGGCTGTGCTGGCACTGCCGGTCAGGGTGAGGCTCGGATAAAAACCGGTGCGGATCTCATCCCCTCTGGCCAGGGCTTTGCGCAGCCGCAGCTCCGCCGCTTTCACATCGGGGCGACGGGCCAGCAGATCGGCTGGAATGCCGACTGCAAGTTCAGGAATGGGCTGGGTTGTCAGCGAAGTCGGTGCATACTCCAGCTGTCCGTGGCTGCGGCCAAGCAGCAGGCGCAAGGCATTACGGGCCTGCTCCTGCTGCGCCTTGAGAGAGGCGAGCTCAGCCTGTTTGCCCGCTTGCTGCTGGCGGGCCTGTGCCAGATCGAGTCGGGTTATGGCCCCGGCCTTGTATTTGGCCTGGGTCAACTGTTCGGTGCGAGCCAGGTTGGCCAGCTGTTGCTCGCTCAAGGTAATGGCCGAGGCGAGATAGCCAAGCTGCCAATACTGCTCGAGGCTATTGCCGATCAGCATCAGACGGGTGCTGGCCAGATCCTGCTCGCTGGCGGCCGCTTCCCAGCTTGCCTGATCCCGCGCCGATGCCAGCTTGCCCCACAGATCCACTTCATAGCTCAGGCCAAGTGATGGCCCCATACTGCTGGTTGATTTACCGCTCTTCAGATCCTTGTTGCTACTCGCGCCCAAGCTGCCATTGACCGAGGGGGTGAGATTGGTATCGGCCTGATCAGCACCCAGCCGGGCGCTCTTGAGATTGAGGGCGGCAATGCGCATGTCCGGGTTGGCGGCCAGCACCGCCTCAACCAGCTGGTTGAGCTGCGGGTCGTGAAAGGCCTGCCACCAGGGGCCAGCCTGGGTGGCAAGCTGTTCGCTGTTCGCCTGCTGCCAGACGGGAGCGATGGCGAGATCTTGCCGGTGATAGGTGCTCTGCTGGCTGCAGCCACCAAGGGCGATACAGAGAGCCAGCCAGGATAATTTGTACATGTTATTCCCTCGCCAGTGCGACCACGGGGTCGAGCCTTGCCGCGTTGCGCGCTGGCAGATAACCAAACAGGATCCCGATGAGTGACGAGCAGCCAAAGGCCATCAGGATAGAGAAGAGCGAGAACTGCATCTTGATGCTGTCGACCAGCAGGGAGAAGAGCATGCCGATCCCGAGGGAGAGGCCAACCCCGCAAATCCCACCGAGCAGACTTACCATCACTGCTTCAATCAGGAATTGCTGCAATATGTCGGACTGACGGGCTCCGACCGCCATGCGGATGCCGATCTCGCGGGTTCGCTCCACCACCGACACCAGCATGATGTTCATTACCCCGACACCGCCGACGATCAGCGAGATCAGCGCGATGGCCGAGACCATCAGGGTCATGGTGGCGGTCGTTTTCTCCACAGACTTGATGATGCTGTCGCTGCTGAAGGTGAAGAAGTCCTTCACGCCGTGGCGTTTGGTCAACAGCTCGATCACCGCCTGCTCCGCCAGTGCCGGCTGTATGCCATCCTTGACCCGAATGGTGAGCTGGCTGAAGTGATGCTGCGAAATCAGGCGGCTCATCACCGCACTGTAGGGGAGCCAGACATTGACCGACTGGCTGGATGGGCCAAAACCTGTCTCCTGCGAGACAACCCCGATGATGCGCACCGGCAGCGTGCCGACCATCACCACCTTGCCAACGGGATCATCCTTGCCAAGCAGGCTGCCAATACTCTTCTTGTCCACCACGGCGACGGCAGCACGCTGCTGGATGTCTTGCCATTCGAGCAGGCGTCCGCTCACCAGCGTCATTCCTTTCACCTTGAAGTAGTCGTTGCTCACCCCGGTCACGCTGCCACTGCTGGTCTTGTTGCGGTAACGCAGCTGGCCCGGGCTGGCAATCTCGGGACTGGCGCCGGCCAGATAGGGTTGCCCGAGCAGAGCATCGAGATCCCCCTTGTTGAGGGTCTGGATGCTCGCCATCTTCTCATCACCCCACCCCTTGCCCGGGAATATCTCGATGGTGTTGGTGCCCATGGCATTGATCTGGTCGATCACCTTGGTTCTAGCCCCTTGTCCCAGCGCGACCACGCTCACCACGGCGGCGATACCGATGATGATGCCGAGCATGGTGAGGAAGGTGCGCATCCGATGGGCCAGCATGGCGTGAACCGCCATACGCCCCGCCTCCCGATAGCGATCCCAGTCATAACTGGCCCCTTCGCCAGCGGCTGGTGGCACGTTGAGGACAGGTTGGTTGGCGGCGACCTTGCGTCCGCTATCTTCCTGCACCCGACCATCCTTGAGGGTAATAATCCGGTCGGCGTGGCTGGCCACCTCCATGTCATGGGTCACCAGAATGATGGTGTGCCCCTGCTGATGGAGCTCTTTGAGGATCGCCATCACCTCCTTGCCGCTCTGGCTGTCCAGCGCGCCGGTTGGTTCGTCCGCCAGGATCACCTCGCCACCATTGGCCAGCGCCCGGGCAATACTGACCCGTTGCTGCTGGCCGCCGGAGAGTTGTCCCGGCGTATGGTGACTGCGCTCGGCGAGCCCGAGGCGACCGAGCAGCTGACGTGCCCGTGCTTGTCGGTCATGGCGACTGGTACCGGCATAGATGGCCGGGATCTCGACGTTGGCGGCCGCATCGAGATGGGGCAGCAGGTGATAGCGCTGGAAGATAAAGCCGAAGTGGTGGCAGCGCAGGCGGGCGAGCGCCAGCGCATCGAGCGTCGCGGTATCCTCTCCCCGGAACAGATACTGGCCACCGCTGGGGCGATCGAGGCAGCCCAGCAGGTTCATCAGGGTCGATTTGCCGGAGCCGGAGGCGCCAACGATGGCGATCATCTCTCCGGCTTCGATAACGAGATCAAGGGGATGGAGGACGGTCACCTCCTGCTCGCCGCTCTGGTAGCGCCGCTCGATCCCTTTTAGCTGGATCAGGGGCTCACTCATAGCATGACCGCCACATCATCCTGAGCGGCAGGTGCGCCGTGATTGAGCTGCACCTGCTCTTTTTCGTCCAGACCGCTCACGACTTCGATCCGGATTTCATCTTTCATGCCGGTCTTGATATGGCGGGTTTCGGTCGTCTCATCGTCCTTGATCACAGTGACTTCATACTCGTTGTCTCCCAGCGACTTGCCGAGGGCGGTTTGCGGCACAGTGAGTACCTGCTTGCGCTCACCGAGCACTATGGTCACCTGGGCCGTCATGGCGACCCGCAGGGTATGGTCGGGGTTGGGCACATCGAACAGGGCGTAGTAGTAGACGGCTGCATTGCTGGTGGTGGTACCGGTTGCAGCCTGATCGTTGATGTTGGTGGGCGCTAACTCCACGGCGCGCAATTTCCCCTGATAGCGGGTATCCGGATCGCCAATCAGGGTGAAATAGACCGGCATCCCCGCTTTCACCTTGGTGACATCCGCTTCGGAGATCTGCGCCTTGACCGTCATGGTATCGAGGTCGGCCAGCTTGAGCACGGTCGGTACCGTCTGGCTCGCTGCCAGTGTCTGGCCCTGGCGGGTGACAATGGTAATCACGGTGCCATCCATCGGCGCCAGGATCTTGGTGTAGCCGAGCTCGGTTTTGGCTCGCTCCACCTTGATGATGGCGTTGTCGATGTTGGCCTGACTGCTTTGCAGATCAGCCCGGGTGACGGCCAGCTGCGCTTCGGCGCTCTCCAGATCGGCGCGCGAACTCGCCTCCTGCCTGAACATCTGTGACTGGCGCTGCCATGCCAGCTGATACTGCTTGAGCTGAGCCTGCTTGATCTTGAGCTGGGCGCGGTTGCTTGCCAGCTCGGCCTCGGCGGTTTTCAGGTTGTTCTGGGCGATGAGCGGATCAATCTCCGCCAGCAAATCCCCCTTCTTGACCCGATCGCCTGCCTCGACCGCCAGCTTGGTGACCTGGCCGGAAACCTGAGCGCCGACATCAACCTGTTCAACGGCTTGAAGCACGCCGCTGGCCAGCACGGTCTGGGCAATATCTTCCCGGGTAACCGGCGCTTTGAGGATCGCTTTGGGAGGATCGCTTGGCCATACCAGCCAGCCGATCAGTGCCAGCCCGAGCAGAGTGAAGATCGCCCGGGTTCTCAGCTTGGAGCTTATTTTCATTGAACACCTGAATGAAATCAGAACACGAAAGGGTTACAGGGCGACAATCGTGCAGCAAAGCCATGGCAAATAACAGCCGAAAATATGTAAGCAAAGTTATGGTGTTACCTGTCAATTGGGGGGCAAGTCGCGACTCGAGCGGTGGTGAAATAAAAAAGCCCCGCACAGAGGCGGGGCTTTTGCTGAGGCTTGGTGATAGGCATGCTTAAGCCTTGGCCAGCAACTCCATCACCCAGGGCAGCCCCTGCTTCTTGCGGCTGACAAAGCCGGGGTGGTAGCTGGACTCTGCCGGTACTTTGGCATGGCGGGTAAAGTAGATGCGGCTGGCGGCGGCGGTCAGGTCGGTCACCATCAGGACGAAGAAGTCGAGCCCTTCGGCTTCAACACGGTGTGCCATCTCTTGCTGCAGAGTGTCGATCTGGTCGGCAAGCTGTTGTTCGCTGCCCACTTCAATCTGGCTCATGATGAAGTTCAGACCTTCGGCCTGGAATGCTTTCTCATCCTGCTGCAGCAACTGAGCAGGAGTGAGGCCGCTCAGATCGGTTTTTGCCATCAGCAGCTGTTGACCAAACTCGGCCAGCGATACCTCGGCCAGCGGTGCAAGACGCTCGCAGGCGATCTTGTCATGCTCGGTGGTGGTTGGCGAGGTGAGACAGAGTGTGTCGCTCATGATGGCACCCAGCATCAGACGAGCCTGGCTGCGGGTAACGACACCTTGTTGGCTCAGCAGATCAAAAGCGATGGTGCAGGTGCAGCCAACGGCACGGATCCAGGCATCCAGCGGAGACTGGGTGATCAGGGAGCCGAGGCGGTGGTGATCCACCAGACCCAGCACATTGGCCTGGGAGAGGGTGGCTGGGCCCTGCTCCAGATCACTGAAGTCGACCAGCCAGACATCTTTATCGGTCAGATCCTGAGTCAGCAGCTCGGGCTCGGCAACACCTGCTTGCTCCAGAATGAAGCGGGTTTCGGTACGCAGATCGCCGAGGCGCCATGGGGTGGCCTGACGGCCTTGTGCATTGAGCCAGTCAGCGATCACCAGAGCGCTGCAGATACTGTCACTGTCGGGATTCTTGTGGCCAAAAACGTGGATCATAGACAAAGCCTCACAATTGGATACCCATAAAGGGGGCAACACTATGCGAAATCCCCCTCGTCAAGGCAACCCGATCCCGGCAGATGTTGCTGCCTGCTTGGCCAAATCCACCATTTTATTGATCTGGGTCGGTGATCTTACCGTCTCGGCAAATGGCATGGGGTGTCTTTCTACTGCTGACTATGCATGCTATTGCCAGAGCCAGCCGGTGGATATGTTGCCATCAGGCTGGCCAGGGGATTAATGGTGCAGCAGCTCGCGTGCGTTGGCCAGGGTAATGTCGGTGATCTGATCCCCTCCCAGCAGGCGAGCCAGTTCGTTGAGCCGGGCGCTCTGATCGAGCGCATCCATCCGGGTTTCGGTGGTCTTGCCGTCGGTGTGCTTGCTCACCACCATGTGCTGGTGGCCATTGCCCGCCACCTGCGGCAAGTGAGTGACCACCATCACCTGAGTCGACTCGCCAAGCTGACGTAGCAGGCGACCCACCACGGCCGCTGTCGGGCCGCTGATCCCCACATCCACCTCATCGAAAATCAGGGTCGGAGTGGAGACCTTGCGAGCGCTGATCACTACGATGGCAAGGCTGATACGCGATAGTTCACCGCCCGAAGCCACCTTGCCAAGCGGCTGGATCGGTTGGCCCGGGTTGGTGGTGACCATAAATTCGACCCGATCTATACCCAGCGGAGAGAGGCTGCTCTGGGCATCGGGGCGCACCTCGATGGCAAAGCGACCATCGGGCATCGCCAGTTCGTGCATGCTGCTGGTCACCTTGGCGCCCAGCTCCTGGGCGTAACGCTGGCGGCTCTGGCTCAGGGCCTCGGCGGCCTGAACAAACGCCTGACGGGCCTCGGCCAGCTCGTCTTCCATCCCCTCTAGCCGTTCCTCGTCTGAGTTGAGGCGGGCGAGATCAGAGGCCAGCTCCTGATGATGCTGGGCCAGATCTGCCGGTTTGACGTGATGTTTGCGGGCCAGATTGATTGCCTTGGAGAGGCGGGTTTCCAGTTCGTTGAAACGTTCGGGATCCAGCTCCAGCCGATCCAGATAGCTGCGCAGTTCGCTGTGGCTCTCCTGCACCCCGATCAGGGCTTCGTTCAGCATCTCCAGCACAGGGGTGAGGCGGCTGTCCATGCTGACCAGCCCCTCGGCCCGATCAACGGCGGTCTGCAGCAGACCGGCAATGGTGGTTTCTTCGTTGTCGTAGAGCAGATCGAGGCAAAAGCCGCACTCCTGCATCAATTCGGTGCCGTTGGCCAGCCGTTGGTGCTCCTCCTCGATCTCCTCAAACTCGCCCGGCTGCAGGGCAAATTCGTCCAGCTCCTGCACCTGATACTCGATAAGCTGGCGACGGGCCTCCCGCTGCTGCTGCTCGGCCTTGAGCCGGTTAAGTTCGTTTTGCAGCTGGCGCCACTGCTGATAGTGCTGGCGTACTTCGTCGAGCAGCAGATGGTGGCCGGCGTAGCCGTCGAGCAGGGCGAGCTGGTAGTCGGGTTTGAGCAGCATCTGGTGGGCATGCTGGCCGTGTACGTTGACCAGCAGCTGGCCCAGATTCTTGAGCTGGGTGAGGGGGACGGGCACGCCATTGATATAGCTGCGCGAACGCCCTTCGGCAGAGATGACTCGCCGCACGATGCACTCACCTTCGTTCTCCAGCTCGTTGGTCGCGAGCCAGGCACGGGCGGCCGGGTTGTTGTCGAGCAGGAAGCGGGCGCTGACCTCGCTTTTGTCGCTATCGGGCCGCACCATGCTGGCTTCGGCCCGCTCACCCAGACAGAGACCGAGAGCGTCGATGGCGATGGATTTACCGGCACCGGTCTCACCTGTGATGCAGGTCATCCCCGGTTGCAGATCGAGTTCGAGAAACTTGACGATGGCGAAGTTGTTGACGGTCAGCTGGGTCAGCATAGTCTCATCCTGTATAGGTCAACATTACTGTGTATGCATCCAGTATATACTGGTCTTATATACAGTAAAGAGGGCGCCACCATTTTTAACAAAGGAAAGCCGCGCCAGTGCGGTATAGCTATGAGAATGCGGTGCTGACTATTGGCGCGAGGTACTGATATGAGAGTGCAGGGGACGTTGCCACAAAAGAAAAGAGAAGGGCGCCAATTCAGGCGCCCTCTGTGGCAATGCCGTTGTCGGTCAGCGCCGATTAAAACAGCTTGCTGCCCCAGCCGAGCTTGTTGCGCAGCACGTGGAAGTAGCTGTAGTCGAGCGGATGCACCAGATGAAGCTGATGGTGGCTCTTCTTGATGAGGATCTCGTCCCCCGGGTGGACAGCAAGCGTCACCTGACCGTCACAACTCACCTGCATGGCATCGTCCTGATTGTCCGGCGAGACCAGCAGCCGCACTTCGCTGTCGGCATCGAGTACAATGGGGCGACTGCTGAGGGTATGCGGGAACATGGGCACCAGCGTGATGGCGTTGAGCTTGGGGGTGAGGATGGCGCCACCTGCCGATAGGGAGTAGGCAGTTGAGCCGGTCGGTGTGGCGACAATGATGCCATCCGAGCGCTGGCTATACATAAAGCTGCCATCGATATAGACCTCGAACTCGATCATGTGGGCGATCTTGCCCGGGTGCAGCACCGCTTCGTTGACCGCCAGATTACTCGACTTGCGCTCGCCATGGCGATAGACCGAGGCTTCCAGCAGGAAGCGGTGCTCGCTTTTGTAGTGGCCGGAGAGCACCTGTTCCAGCGGCAGTAGGTAATCCTGCGGCGAGAGATCGGTTAGAAAGCCGAGGTTGCCCCGGTTGACCCCGATCACCGCCACATCGAAGCGCGACAGTACCCGCGCCGCGCCCAGCATGTTGCCGTCACCGCCGACTACGATGGCCAGATCGGCCTGCTGGCCGAGCTGAACCAGATCCATGACGTTTTCATCGAGGATGCTCAGGGTCTGGGCAACCCGGCTCTCCACCAGTACCCGGAAACCGCGTGAGGTCAGGTATTGATGCAGGCCGGTCAGCGTCTGGTTGGCTCCCTCGTGGTGAGGCTTGCCAATCAGGGCGATGGTTTTGAACGGAGAATCCATAGTCTGTCGGGTCTGGGTGAGTATTGGGGGCAGTATACAGCGGTTTGTCACGCTTGTGACGTCCTCCCGCGCGCTTCCCTTGCAGAGGGGAGAGGGCTATCTCCTTGACGCTACTGGTTAAAAGCTGAGCTGGATTGCCAGAGATGCAGCAAGGAAAGTGCCAATTGTCCTGTCTGCGTGACCCGGATTGCCCTTTTTCCCCTTGAAAGACAGGGATCCATCCCCATAATAGCGCCAACATAGTCGGTCTGATGTCACTGGTCGCTCAGCCAGACGTCAAGGCCCTCGTAAGTAACCCCGGAATCTGGAGATGTCATGAACCACGAAGAGCAAAAGGTTGAAGCGATGGAGCAAGTGGAAGCCCAGCCAGTCGAGCCGACCGATGTAGACAGTGAAGTGACAGCCGAGCAGGCCCGTATCGCCGAACTGGAAGAGCAGCTGGAGACCGCCATCCAGAAGGCGGCGGAAGAGCGCGAACGCGCCCTGCGTACCGCTGCCGAAATGGAGAATCTGCGTCGTCGTACCGAGCTGGACGTGGAGAAGGCGCACAAGTTTGCGCTGGAGAAGTTCGCCGCCGAGCTGCTGCCGGTGCTGGACAACCTGGAGCGCGCCATCGAGCTCGCCGACAAGGAGAACGACGCCCTCAAGCCGATGGTGGAAGGTGTCGAGCTGACCCTCAAATCCATGCAGAGCGGTGTGGCCAAGTTCGGTCTGGTTGCGCTGGATCCGACCAACCAGCCGTTTGACCCCAATGCCCATCAGGCGATGAGCATGGTGCCGAGTGCCGATGTGGCGCCGAACACCGTGATCGCCGTGATGCAGAAAGGCTATGAGCTGAACGGTCGGGTGATCCGTCCGGCCATGGTCATGGTATCCAAGGCCGCCGACTGAGTCGGCACTTGATGCCCAGGCCCGCCGCTTGGCGGGCTTTTTGTTTATCTGTCTGGTCTGTCATGGACTGATCACGACAAAAGGTAGGGTTTTTGCGGGGCAGGGCTTGAAGTGGCCGCTTGCGACCCCATATAGGATGCAAGGCCACGGCGGCACAAAAAATTTGATGCCGGGAGCTTGAAAGCCAGATTGGCAGGCCCCACCTAGCCGTTAACGCATTAAGGCGAGTTCCTCGCCAGTTTATTCAAAGTATTTGGAGATTTCTCAAATGGGTAAAATCATCGGTATTGACCTGGGTACTACCAACTCCTGCGTTGCCATTCTGGACGGCGACACTGCTCGCGTGATCGAGAACGCAGAAGGCGATCGTACTACTCCGTCCATCATTGCCTATGCCGATGATGGCGAGATCCTGGTTGGTCAGCCGGCCAAGCGTCAGGCCATCACCAACCCGAAAAACACCCTGTTCGCCATCAAGCGTCTGATCGGCCGTCGTTTTGAAGATGACGAAGTACAGCGTGACCTGAAGATCATGCCGTACGCCATCGCCAAAGCCGACAACGGTGACGCCTGGGTTGAGGTGAAGGGCAAGAAAATGGCACCGCCGCAGATCTCTGCCGAAGTGCTGAAAAAGATGAAAAAGACCGCCGAAGACTACCTGGGCGAGCCGGTAACCGAAGCAGTTATCACTGTTCCGGCCTACTTCAACGACGCCCAGCGTCAGGCTACCAAGGATGCCGGTCGCATCGCCGGTCTGGATGTTAAGCGCATCATCAACGAACCGACTGCAGCTGCTTTCGCTTACGGCGTGAACAAGGTCAAGGGCGAGCGCAAGGTTGCCGTATATGACCTGGGTGGCGGTACTTTCGATATCTCCATCATCGAGATCGACGAAGTCGAAGGCGAAACCACCTTCGAAGTACTGGCGACCAACGGTAACACCCACCTGGGTGGTGAAGACTTCGACAATCGCGTCATCAACTATCTGGTAGATGAGTTCAAGCGTGAGCAGGGCATCGACCTGCGCAACGACCAGCTGGCTCTGCAGCGTCTGAAAGATGCCGCCGAGAAAGCCAAGATCGAGCTCTCTTCTGCCCAGCAGACCGACGTCAACCTGCCGTACATCACTGCAGATGCCACTGGTCCGAAGCACATGAACATCAAGGTGACCCGCGCCAAGCTGGAATCCCTGGTGGAAGACATGGTGAAGGACTCTCTGGAGCCGGTTCGCGTAGCTCTGAAAGACTCCGGTCTGGCAGTTGGCGAGATCGACGATGTGATTCTGGTTGGTGGTCAGACCCGTATGCCGCTGGTTCAGAAGACCGTTGCCGAGTTCTTTGGCAAAGAGCCGCGTAAAGACGTCAACCCGGACGAAGCCGTGGCCATGGGTGCTGCCATCCAGGGTGCCGTACTGTCCGGTGACAAGACCGACGTACTGCTGCTGGACGTTACCCCGCTCTCTCTGGGTATCGAAACCATGGGCAGTGTGATGACTGCGCTGATCGAGAAGAACACCACCATCCCGACCAAGAAGTCCCAGGTGTTCTCCACTGCCGAAGACAACCAGTCTGCCGTGACCATTCACGTGCTGCAGGGTGAGCGCAAGCGCGCCAGCGACAACAAGTCTCTGGGCCAGTTCAACCTGGAAGGCATCCGTCCGGCTCCGCGTGGTCTGCCGCAGATCGAAGTGACCTTCGACATCGATGCTAACGGTATCCTGCACGTCTCTGCGAAAGACAAAGAGACCAACAAAGAGCAGAAGATCACCATCCAGGCCTCCTCTGGTCTGTCTGATGACGAGATCGAACGCATGGTACGCGAAGCCGAAGCCAACGCGGCCGAGGACAAGAAGTTCGAAGAGCTGGTGCATGCCCGCAACCAGGCTGATGGTCTGGTTCACTCCGTACGCAAGCAGAGCACCGAAGCCGGTGAAGCCCTGCCTGCCGACGACAAGACCAAGATCGAAGCCGCTCTGAGCGAGCTGGAAACCGCCATCAAGGGTGACGACAAGGCTGCCATCGAAGCCAAACAGCAGGCTCTGCTGGAAGCGTCCCAGAAGCTGATGGAGATTGCCCAGCAGCAGGCTCAGGCACAAGGTGCCGCCGGTGCTGACGCCGGTCAGTCCTCCTCTTCTGCCAAGGCTGACGACGACGTAGTCGACGCCGAGTTCGAAGAAGTGAAAGACGACAAGAAGTAAGCCCGACCCAGATGGGCGAAGCAGGCTTCGCCCATCGGTTTAGTTTATGAATTCACGGGCGTTGGGTGACCAACGCCCGTCTGCGTAACCACAGGATGAGTATGTCGAAGCGCGATTTCTACGAGGTGCTGGGGGTATCGAAAGATGCCGACGAGCGCGAGATCAAGAAGGCGTACAAGCGTCTGGCCATGAAGTATCACCCTGACCGCAACCAGGGCGATGCCGGTGCCGAAGAGAAGTTCAAAGAGGTCAAGGAAGCCTACGAGATCCTGACCGATGCCAACCTGCGCGCCCGTTATGACCAGTACGGTCATGCCGGTGTCGACCCGAGCCAGGGTGGCGGTGGCCATGGTGGTTTCGGCGGTGGTGCCGACTTTGGCGACATCTTTGGCGATGTGTTCGGTGACATCTTCGGTGGCAGCCGTGGCGGTGGTCGTCGTGGCCCGGCCCGTGGTTCCGACCTGCGCTACACCATGGAGCTGACGCTGGAAGAGGCGGTACGCGGGGTCTCCAAGGAGATCAAGGTGCCGACCTTGGTTCACTGTGAAGTCTGTAACGGCTCCGGTGCCCATACCGGCAGCAGCGCCCAGACCTGCCCGACCTGCCATGGCTCCGGCCAGGTGCAGATGCGTCAGGGCTTCTTCGCGGTGCAGCAGGCGTGTCCGCACTGTCACGGTCGCGGCAAGATCATCAAGGATCCGTGCCGCAAGTGCCACGGTGAAGGTCGCTACCAGCGCACCAAGACCCTGTCGGTCAAGATCCCGGCAGGTGTCGATACCGGCGATCGCATCCGTCTCTCCGGCGAAGGGGAAGCGGGGGAAGCGGGGGCTCCGGCAGGGGATCTCTACGTACAGGTGCACGTCAAAGAGCACGAGATCTTCGTGCGTGACGGCAACAACCTCTACTGCGAAGTGCCCATCAGCTTCACCGCGGCGGCCCTGGGCGGTGAGATCGAAGTGCCGACCCTGGATGGCCGGGTCAAGCTCAAGGTCACTCCGGAGACCCAGACCGGCAAGATGTTCCGCATGCGTGGCAAGGGCGTGAAGTCAGTGCGCTCCGGCCAGGTAGGGGATCTGATGTGCAAGGTGGTGATCGAGACTCCGGTCAACCTCACCGAGCAGCAGAAAGAGCTGCTGCGCCAGCTGGACGAGTCGTTCAGCGGTGCTGCTGCCAAGACCCACAAGCCGAAATCGGAAGGCTTCTTCGAAGGGGTGAAACGCTTCTTCGACGATCTGACCAGCTGATTTCAGCCACCCGAATAAACATAGCCGGCCTTGTGCCGGCTCTTTTTTTGGCCTTTTTCGGTCAATCTGTGGTGCTGGCGCGCCAGAAGACCTGTTTGATATGGGGGTGAATACCCAGTTTGCCCATCAGGGCGTCGAGCTCGTCGCCATCGATGGAGGTGGCGAGCAGCACCGCCGAAATCTCCAGATCCCGTTCGCCAAACGGTTCGATGTCGAGCTCGCTCAGGGGGTAGTTGGCCTGCTCCAGCATCTCCTCCAGCCAGTGCAGCACCTCTTTCTGGTGCTCGCGCGGAGTGAGCGCCGTCACCTTGTAGGTCACCTCGGTGTCGAGATTATCCACCGGACGCCGGTTGATCTGATTGACCAGCGGCCGCAGCAGGGTGTTGGCGGCGAGCACGAACAGCGCCCCCAGAATCGCTTCTATAGCCAGACCGGCACCACAGGCGGCACCGACGGCGGCCACCCCCCACAGGGTCGCTGCGGTGTTGATGCCGCGGATATTGCCCGACTCGCGCATGATGACACCGGCGCCGAGAAAGCCGATGCCGGAGACGATATAGGCCACTACGTGGACCACGCTGTAGCTGCCACCGTGCAGGTCATAGATACGCTGGGCCAGATTGACGAACAGCGCGGCGCCCACGGCGACCAGCACGTTGGTACGCAGACCGGCGGTACGCTGTCGGTACTGGCGCTCCAGCCCGACCAGCGCCCCCAGCACGAAGGCCAGCATCAGGCTGGCTAGGGTATCGATCAGGGAGATCAGATCAAGTTGTTGCCACATTTTCATGGCCTGTTCCTTCTTGGTTGCCGATGGCCTTCGGGATGAGCGGGCTGCCAGATGGTGCTGGCATAACCCGGGCAGATAAGTAGACGCGCGTGGTGAAGGCCATCACAAAGGGGATGAGCACGCACGTCAAATGGGCCTGCCTCTCCCATTTGCACGGAGAAGCAGGCACTTTTTCACTCGGATTGAACGGGGCTGGCAAGCCCCGGAGTTAATGGTTTGGCTCAGTTGAGCTGGGGATTGCCATCACTGCGTGGCCGCAACTCCCAGCGCACCGGGTGTGCAACGCCCACCTGATGGACAAACTGCACCAGATAGCGGCGCTGGGGCGGGGTGCAGTGCACATTGAGCACCAGCTCCCGACCACCGCTGCGTCCCGGCCGCATCGACTGCATGGGCTGCAGGCCGGCAGGTTGCAGCGTGTGGTTCACCATCTCCAGCACCTGCTCCATATCGGCGCGATCCTCGCAGCGGATCTGCAGCCGGTAGTGGTGCTGGCGCTGTTTGCCGCGCAGCCAGAGTGGCAGCCAGCCACGACCCAGCTTGCTCAGCAGGGGATGAGCCTGTGTTGCCATCATCGGGTTGGCAACGGACTTGGTTGATACAAAACGCATAGCAGCCTCCTTGTGGGAAGCAGAAACTATGCAGGCATGACGGCCACGGCTTTTGGCCAATGGTCGCCAGACGTCAAGTGTAAAAAGAGAAGAGGGGAGTGGATTTCCGCTTCTCGCAGGGCTGCGAGCATGCGGCAGAGAAAGACCTGCGGCTAGCTCGCGACCTTGGTACCGGCTGACAGGGCCGGTCTACAACTGTCACTTGATGAGTTGCCCACTGATGGTCTCCGCTATTGATAAGAGGCTCGAATGATAGCCGAGCTGATGCAGAGGGTAAACCCCGAGCCAGTGGCGGAAACATCCTGAAACAAATTTGAGCTCTCACTTCGCCGCGACCGCTTGACGGCCGTTTGCGGTTGTCGAGCCGCCTTTATGCTGCTGGCCAGATCTTGCGCTGGAGCTAACAGACGGCTGACATGACCCATCCAACTCCGATCAAGCACGCTTATTTAAACCCAAGGCGCCTCAGGATGATGGCTGCCGGGCAGAAACCGGTGAAGGCGCTCTGGATCAGGTTGACCCCGACAAAGGCGCTCAACCAGACAAAACCCGGATGGACCCAGGTGGTAAGGATCAACGAGAGCAGCAACATGCAACCCGCGACGATTCTGACTCCGTTATCTACTGTCATGGCCTTTCTTCGCATCTATTTTAGATGTTGCTAATTTAGTGTTGTTTTATACAATAGAACAAATATCAGCAATTGCTAATTTACTCTTATGAGCCAATTCGACGAGATGAACAGACATGCGACAGCTGCCGCCTCCCTGCTCAAGGCGTTGGCTCATCCCGAACGCCTGATGGTGCTCTGCCAGCTGGTGGAGGGGGAGAAGGGGGTCGGGGAGCTGCTGGCCCATAGCCAGCTGGGGCAGTCGGCCTTCTCCCAGCAACTTTCGGTATTGAAGCGCTACGGCCTGATCCGTTCGCGCAAGGTCTCCCAGCAGATCTACTACTCGCTGGTGAGCGAGGTGGCCGCCGATGTGCTGACGGCGCTGCAAACCCATTTTTGTCACTCAGAAAATAAGGAATCTTGATGATGGAAAGCCAATGGCTGCTCTCTTTGGGCGGCGGCATGCTGGCAGGGCTGTCGGCCCTGATCCTGATGTTGTTCAACGGCCGGGTGGCCGGGATCAGCGGTATTCTGGCCGGTGCGCTGCAACACCGTGCGCCTTGGCGGGTGCTGTTTCTGCTGGGGCTGGGGGCGGGCGCTTGGTTAGCGCTGACTCTGGGTTGGGCCAGCATGCCTGCATTCACTACCTTGCCCGGTTGGCCGGTTGTGCTGCTGGCCGGTCTGCTGGTTGGCATCGGTACCCGTGTCGGCAATGGCTGCACCAGTGGCCACGGCATCTGCGGCATGGGGCGGCTCTCCCTGCGCTCCATCGTCGCCACCCTGACCTTTAT
Source organism: Aeromonas jandaei (assembly GCF_037890695.1). Classification (NCBI taxonomy): domain Bacteria; kingdom Pseudomonadati; phylum Pseudomonadota; class Gammaproteobacteria; order Aeromonadales; family Aeromonadaceae; genus Aeromonas; species Aeromonas jandaei. The sequence continues at coordinate 2,295,970 of NZ_CP149571.1, forward strand.
GGCTGCTGGCTTTATCACCGTCTTCGTCACTCATCATCTGTCGTAAGGGGCTGATCGCCATGAAATTGCTGACAAGTTTGTTTGCGGGCCTGCTGTTTGGACTGGGTATGGCCATCTCCGGCATGGTGGATCCCGCCCGGGTCACCGGTTTTCTCGATCTGGCTGGGGCCTGGGATCCCAGCCTCGCCTTCGTGATGGGGGGGGCTCTGCTGGTCTTTATGCCGGGTTACTTCCTGCTGGTGAAACCCCGCCGCCAGAGTGTGCTGGGCGAGCCCATCGCGGCCGTACCTGCCCCAAAGCTGGATCGCAATCTGGTCGGTGGTGCTGCGCTGTTCGGTATCGGTTGGGGATTGGTGGGTATCTGCCCGGGGCCAGCCTTGAGTCTCATTTCCAGTGGTCAGCCCATGATACTGTTGTTTATTGCGGCGATGGTGGCCGGGATTTTGCTTGTTGATCGGGTCTTGGTAAAGGTGCGGGAGAAGCTCTGCCACCCCCGCTCTGCCTGAATGGATCGGGGAAGGAGAAATATCATGGAACAGATCCGCTTGTTGGGGGCCGCCATGCTGGCCGTGACCTCCGCTCTTGTCTCTCCGATGACATGGTCTGCCGAGGCGAATGGTGATGCCACCCTGACTCTGGTTCCCCATCAGGTGACCGACTGGCTGACGCTGGATGGCACTGTCAGTGCCATCAATCAGGGGACGGTGGCAGCCCAGACCAGCGGCCGGGTCTCCCGCATGCTGGTGGATGTGAACGATCAGGTGCAGGCGGGACAGCCGCTGCTCGAGATCAGCGGCAAGGAGCAGTTTGCCGCCGTTTCTGGTGCCGAGGCGCGGCTTGCCAGAGCCAAGGCCCAGCAGGTAGAGGCAGAGCGCCAGCTTGCCCGCTTTCAGGCGCTGATTGCCAAGGGGGTGATCACCCGCGCCCAGCTCGACAGAGCCCAGGCGACTGATCGCGCCGCCCGCGCCGAGGTCAATGCGGCCGATGCGGCCCTCACTCAGGCCCGCGAGGCTTACGGTTATACCCGCATTCTGGCTCCCTACGCCGGGGTGGTGACCAAGCGGTTGGTGGAGCTGGGGGAGACAGTTGCCCCCGGCACCCCTCTGCTCTCCGGCTTCTCCCTAGATACACTGCGGGTGGAGGTGGAGTTACCCCAATCCGCCCTGACGCTTGCTCGTGAGCCTGCGGATGTGCAGGTGCTGCTGCCGGATGGCAAGTCTGTTACCCCGGTCAAACTGACCCGCTTCAACTATGCCGACAGCCAGAGTCACGCCTTCAGGTTGCGCCTCGACTTGCCGCCGCAAACCACCGGGGTATTGCCCGGCATGTGGCTCAAGGTGCAGCTCAAGCAGGGTGAGCGTCAGGTGTTGCAAGTGCCGGATCGCGCTCTGCTGCGGCAAGGGGAGTTCAACGGCGTCTATCTGCAGCAACCCGCTGGCTGGGCTCTGACGCCGGTGCGGGTCGGCCATTGCTTTGAAGGGCAGTGCGAGATCCTGGCCGGTCTGCAAGCCGGTGACAAGCTGGCCTCCGATGGTTGGGCGCAGCAGCAGGAGGTGGCCCATGAGTAGCGAGCTGAACGGCAACAAGGAGAGGCTGGGGCCTGCCGGTCGTCTGGCTGCGCTGTTTCAGGGCTCGGCCATCACCCCGCTGCTGGCGCTGGTGGGGCTGTTGCTCGGCCTGTTTGCGGTGCTGGTGACCCCCAAGGAGGAGGAGCCGCAGATCGATGTCACCTTCGCCGATGTCTATATCCCCTTCCCGGGAGCCACGCCGGCAGAGGTGGAGTCTCTCGTCACCACCCCTGCCGAGCAGGTGGTCTCCCAGATAAAGGGAATTGATACCCTCTACTCTTTTTCCCAGCCCGATGGCGCCCTGCTGGTGGTGGTGTTCAAGGTGGGGGTGAGCCGCGAGCAGGCCATCGTCGATCTCAACAACCAGCTCGACTCCAACCGAGACTGGTTGCCACAGGGGATCGGAGTCGGTCAGCCACTGGTAAAACCCCGGGGGATCGATGATGTCCCCATCGTGAGTCTGACCTTATGGAGCAAAGATTGGAGCAAAGAGGGGAGCAAGCAACTGGGCGCCCCCGAGCTGACCCGGGTCGCCCATGAGCTGGAGACAGAACTCAAGCGCATTCCCGGTACCCGCGATATCTACAGCCTGGGGGGCCAACGTGCCATGCTGCGGGTGATGCCGGATCCGGCAGCCCTCAGCGCCCATGGCATCAGCTGGGGCGAGCTGAACCAGCGACTTGCGGCCGCCAATCAGGTAGGCACGACACAGGCTATCGAGCAGAACAACAGTGAGATTAAGGTGCAGGTGGGGCAGTTCCTGCAAAGTGAGCAGGAGGCCCGCGAGCTGGTGGTGGGGCTGCACGACGGCAAGCCGGTCTATCTGGGGGAGGTGGCCAGGGTCTCTCTGGGTCAGGAGACTCCGACCAAGCGCAGCTGTATGGGGCAGGGGCAAGCCAGTTATCCGGCGGTGACGCTGGCCATCGGCAAGCAGCCCGGCCAGAACGCGGTTGATGTGGCCAAGCGGGTGGAAGAACGGGTCGAGAGTTTGCAGAACCGGCTCATCCTTGCCGGGGTCGAGGTGACGGTGACTCGGGACTACGGCGTCACCGCCGAGACCAAATCCAACACCCTGATCGGCAAGCTGATTTTTGCCACTACGGCGGTGGTGCTGCTGGTGCTGGTGAGCATGGGTTGGCGCGAGGCGCTGGTGGTGGGCGTTGCTATCGTCATCACCCTGGCGCTGACCCTGTTTGCCAGCTGGGCCTGGGGGTTTACCCTCAACCGGGTATCGCTGTTTGCGCTGATCTTCTCCATCGGCATTCTGGTGGATGACGCCATCGTGGTGGTGGAGAACATCCACCGCCATCGCGGTTTGAGCAGGGGGTCGCTCAAGGATCTGATTCCGGGGGCGGTGGACGAGGTGGGCGGGCCGACCATACTGGCGACCCTGACTGTCATCGCGGCCCTGCTGCCGATGGCCTTTGTCAGTGGCCTGATGGGCCCCTACATGAGCCCCATCCCCATCAATGCCAGCATGGGGATGCTTATCTCCCTGCTGGTGGCCTTTATCTTCTCACCCTGGCTGGCGAGCCATTTGCTCAAGGAGGAGGCGCACGGTGCCCACGGCGAGGCCAAGGCTGGTCTTTTTCACCGGCTGATGACTCCTTTCCTGATCGGTGACGGCGCCAAGAAATCCAGACACAAGCTCTGGTTGGCTATCCTGCTGCTGGTTGCGGGAGCCGCCGCCATGCCCATGGTGCAGTGGGTGGTGCTCAAGATGCTCCCCTTCGACAACAAATCGGAATTTCAGCTGGTGCTCGATATGCCGGAGGGGGCGACCCTGGAGCAGACCGAGCGCACCCTGCTGGCGGTCGGACGGGAGCTTGCCAAGGTGCCCGAGGTGAAGGATTACCAGATCTACGCCGGCACCGCTGCTCCCATCAATTTCAACGGGCTGGTGCGTCACTACTTCATTCGCAGCGGCGCCAACGTGGGGGATATTCAGGTCAATCTGGTAGACAAGCATGAGCGCCATCGCAGCAGCCACCAGATTGCCCAGTCGGTCCGGGCCCCACTGCAGGCCATCGCCAGCGCGGTGGGAGGCAATCTCAAGGTGGTAGAAGTGCCGCCCGGCCCGCCGGTCTGGTCCCCCATAGTCGCGGAAGTGTATGGCCCGACTCAGGCCGCCCGCGAAGCGGCGGCGCGCGCCGTACAGGCCCGTTTTGTGGCCACAGCGGATCTGGTGGACGTGGATATCTATCTGACCGACCCGCAGCCCAAGTGGCGGCTGGTGATCGATCGCAGCAAGGCGGCCCTGCTCGGGGTCGATCTCGGGGATCTGGTGAACACCCTCAATGGCGGGGTGGGTTATCAGGATGCCAGCTGGCTGCAGGGGCACGGCGCCAAGTATCCGGTGCCGATCCGCATCGAACTCGCCCCCGGTGACAAACGGGATCTGGCGGGCGTACTGGCCCTCAAGGTGCGCAGCCAGAGCGGCCAGCTCATCCGGGTATCCGAGCTGGTGAGCCGCCGTGATGAGGTGGCCCCCGGGTATATCATGCACAAGAACATGCTGCCCATGGTGATGGTGGTAGCCGACATGGGGGGCCATACCGACAGCCCGCTCTACGGCATGTTTAGCGCTGGTGCCGACATCTCGCTGCCCCAGTATTACGTGCAGCAGCCCGACAAGCTGGGAGAGGTGGCGCTGTTGTGGGACGGGGAGTGGAAGATCACTTACGAGACCTTCCGCGATATGGGCATCGCATATGGGGTGGGGATGATCCTCATCTACCTGCTGGTGGTGGCCCAGTTCCGCTCCTATCTGGTGCCGCTCATCATCATGGCCCCCATTCCGCTCACCCTCATCGGGGTGATGCCGGGCCACGCCCTGCTGGGGGCCCAGTTTACCGCCACCTCGATGATCGGGATGATTGCGCTCGCCGGGATCATCGTACGCAACAGCATCCTGCTGGTGGACTTTATCGAGCAGCAGCGGGCGAGTGGCGTGGTGTTCGAACAGGCAGTGATTGCGGCGGCGCAGGTGCGGGCCAAACCCATTATGCTGACCGCGTTGGCGGCGATGATCGGGGCCCTGTTCATCCTCGATGATCCCATCTTCAACGGGCTGGCCATCAGCCTGATTTTCGGGATCCTGGTCTCCACTTTGCTCACCCTGGTGGTGATCCCGCTGCTCTACTACAGCCTGATGTCGCGCCGTGGGGTCGCGATCACGGCAAACGAGCCGGGCGCACAATGACAGAAGGGCCACCTGGGTGGCCCTTCTCGTTTCACACATTCAGGTGGCCGGGGCGCTGAGTCAGCGTCCCTTCAGCAGCGGGAAGTAGCGTCGGTCAGCCTGACTCATATGGCCGACAACCAGCTCCTGAATGATGAAGTTGAGCAACTCGTCGTTGCCGAGGGTGCCTGCGCGGGCGGCGGTCATCAGCTGGCTGGCTTTTTGCAGCAGTTGCTGATGGTCCTGACGGTGGGTCTCGAGCTCGGGGTAATCGAGCTCGGCCAGCAGGCTCTCCTCGAAGGTGAAGTGGTGGTGCGCCATCTCGAACAGGTTCTCCAGACTCTCCAGATAGAGGGCGGGATGGGCCTCGTGATCCTTCATCCGCTCCAGCAGCCGGTTGGTGAGCACAAAGAGCTGGCGATGTTCGGCATCAATGCGGGGATGGCCGCACTCGTGGCTGCCTTGCCACACCAGCGAGCCCTGCGCGGGATCGAGCCCGGCGGTATAGAGACAGACCCGGCCACGGCCACGGTTTTTCGCCTGATACATCGCCTGATCCGCGTGGTGCATCAGGGTTTTTGCATCCTCGCCGTGCTCCGGATAGAGAGCAATCCCGATACTGCTGGAGATGCGCAGCTCCTGCTCGTCGCTCATCCTGAACGGGTGACGCAGGCTGTGATGGAGGTGGTCGGCGATGGTCAGCGCCTCGTCGCTGGTGTCGGGCAGCAGGATAACAAATTCGTCGCCGCCAAGGCGTGCCACCAGATCATGTTCCCGCACGCAGTAGCGCATCCGCTTGGCCACCATATTGAGCAGCACATCGCCGGTCTCGTGGCCGAAGGTGTCGTTGATCGGCTTGAAGTGATCGAGATCGATGAACATCAGTGCCAATGGTTGGTCGGCGTTGTGCTCCAGCGCCTCTTTCAGCCGTTGCTGCAGCAGACGGCGGTTGGGCAGACCGGTCAGGGGATCGTAGAAGGCGAGGCGGCGCATCATCTCCTCGCGGGCCGCCCGCTCGGTGATGTCGCGGGTTACCCCCAGAATGGCTTCCGGCTCCCCCTGCTCGTTGCCGTGCAGGGTGGTGATGGTCTCGGTGGCTACCAGATGGCCATCCTTGTGGCGCAGATCGGTGCGAATGACGCTGCGGGTCTGCTCATGTTCACCGCGATACCAGGCGGCGAGGGTGGCGGTGATCTCCTCCTTGAGTTTTATGCGCGCGGCATCGGGCAGCAGCTTCTTGAACGGCAGGGCGAACAGCTCGCTCGCGTTGTAACCGCTCAGCGGCTGGATGGCCGGGCTGATGTAGCGAAAGCGCAGGCTGGCGGTATCCATGGTCCAGATCACGTCGGCGCTGTTCTCCGCCACGAAGCGGTAGTGCTGCTCGCTCTGGGCCAGCTCGCGGGTGAGGCGCTGGCGGTCGCGCGACTCCTGACGCAGACGCAGGTAGAGGTGGAGGAAGATGCCGAGCAGGATTAGCAGGGTAAAGGTGATCAGCATGGCGATGGCCACGCTCTTGTCGAGCAGTTGCCGCTGCTGGCGCAGCCGCTCCTGGGCTGGATTATAGAGAAAGCGATCGAGGCTGATGTCGGAGGCGAGCAGGCCCGCCTCCCGATAGATATTGGCGATCTGCTGCCAGCGCTCCGGCTGCATGTATCCCGGCTCGACAAAGTCGGGCTGCATCAGCGAGCGGGTCTCGCGCGCTTCAAAGGTGAGTTGCTCCCGTCCGGCCCCGCTAGGGTAGTGCTCCATGATCCAGTCGATCATCTCCTCCGGATTATCCATGGCATAGCGCCAGCCGCGCAGGCTCGCCTGACGAAAGGCAAAGACCCGGCCGGGGCGGGTCGCCAGCTCCCGCTCGGAGGTAAATAGGTTGTCGGCGTAAAAGTCGTTGTTGGCGCTGCGGGGACTGAAGACCCGATAGGGGATCTCCTTTTGCTGCAGGTAGAAGGGCTCCGTGGTGCTGTAGGCGCTGATGGCATCCACCTTGCCTGAGAGCAGCGCTTCGACGCCGTTGTCGTAGGGGTGGATCTGCCACGTCCGGGCGGGAATATGTTTGCTGAGATAGGTGAGCAGCTCGCCGGAGCCGGGTTCCAGCATCAGCCGCTTGCCGGCGAGATCGGCGGCATTGCGGATATCGGGTCGATCGAGCGTCAGCAGCAGCAGGGGAGAGTGCTGCAACATGGCTGCCAGCACCACCACCGGCTTGCCGGCGGCGCGGGCCAGCAGCAAGTCGCTGCCGCTGATGCCAAACTGCGCCTGGCCATTGGTCACTGCTTTGACCACATCGGTGCGGGGCGTGGCTTCGCGCAGGGTGACGTTGAGCCCGGCTTCACGGTAGTAGCCCTTGGCAATGGCAGCGTAGTAACCGGCAAACTGGAACTGATGCTGCCAGGAGAGCTGGAGTGTGACTTGCTCTTCGGCCTTCAGTGGCACGCTTGCAAGCGCAGAGAACATCCAGCTGGCCAGCATGGGCAGGAACCAGAGCGTACAGCGTGGGGAGGGTTCGAGCTCCGTCATACAGGGTGTCTCTCGGGAGGCGGTATCAGAGCTAGAGTCAAACAATTTTTTGTAACCTGCAATAGGGGAAAAAGGCTAGCGGAGCAGGGCAGTAGCGGTATAAGAATTTGTTTTTGTGTTTTTCATCACACTAATTGCCTGCGAAGTCTGTTTTCACAACTTGCCTGCCCCATCCCGGAGTCATATGGCTTGCGAAAATGGCTGCATTTTAGCCATTATCATGCCGTTTTTTCCTCCGAATCTTCGTTTAAATTGCCGCTTTTTGTCGGGAAAGCGTCAGCCTGTGTCGTCATGTCATGCGATACTTCTGCGATGTTTTCAACATGAGGGAAATATGTATTCAGGTTGTTTGTTGATGGTTAAATCAGCCTCGTCACCCGGTTGGCGAGCTCTGGTGTTATGATGTTACCCCCTGTTCCGGATAAGGCTGTTTCATGTCCCGTTTGCGTCTGCTTGTCTCCGACTCTCACGATCCCCTCTTCAACCTCGCCGTCGAGGAGTGCATCTTCCGCCAGATGGATCCCCGTCAACGGGTGCTGTTCCTCTGGCGCAACGCCAATACCGTGGTGATTGGCCGTGCCCAGAACCCGTGGAAGGAGTGCAACACTCGCCGCATGGAAGAGGACGGAGTGACGCTGGCGCGCCGCAGCAGCGGTGGTGGCGCCGTGTTTCACGACCTTGGCAACAGTTGCTTCACCTTCATGGCGGGCAAGCCGGAGTATGACAAGAGCGTCTCCACCGCCATCGTGCTGGACGGGCTCAAGGGATTGGGGATCGAGGCGTTTGCCTCCGGTCGCAACGATCTGCTGGTGGCGACTCCGGACGGGGAGCGCAAGGTATCGGGGTCGGCCTATCGGGAGACTCTGGATCGCGGTTTTCACCACGGCACCCTACTGCTGGACGCCGATCTCGGCCGCCTTGCCAACTACCTCAACCCCGACCCCAAGAAGCTGGCGGCCAAGGGGATCACCTCGGTGCGCAGCCGGGTGGCCAACCTGTGCGAACTGCTGCCGGGGATCGACCATCAACAGGTGAGCGAGGCGCTGCAGGAAGCCTTCTTCCACCATTACGGTGCGCGAGTTGAGCCCGAGCATATCTCCCCCGAGCAGATGCCGGATCTGCCGGGCTTTGCCGAGACCTTCGCCCGTCAGCGCAGTTGGGAGTGGAACTATGGTCATGCCCCGGCGTTCAGCCATCTGCTGGAGGAGCGGTTCAGCTGGGGCGGGGTGGAGCTGCACTTTGATGTGGAAAAAGGGGTCATCACCCGGGCGCAGCTCTTCAGCGATACTCTGGAGCCGGCCCCCTTTGATCTGCTGGCGGCCGAACTGGCGGGTTGCGGCTATCGACCGGACGCTGTCGCCGCGCGTCTGCAGCCCTGGTTGGCGGCCTTCCCGCAGCAGCAGAGCGAGCTGGCGGAGTTTGCCCGGTGGCTGTTGGCCTCCCTGCGCTGATGGCGGTCCGTTAGTGCGTTGTCAGCCAGGATGAGAGCAAGATCACGAAATATAAAGAGGCGCCTCAAAGGCGCCTTTTTGCCAGCCCTTGTGATGGCTGATACATGACAAAAAGTAGGGTAGGCCATTAGATATTATCACTGTCGGCCCCGCTGGCACAGGGGTATAACGGCCGCACATTTGCTGTACTAATGGTATAAAAATGAGTGACTTAGTTTATCTTCAAGACGACAGAGTCAATGCCGTCCACCCCGATTTCTCCGCCCGTTTCGCCACAGTCAAAGCCAACTTTTTCTCGCGCAATCCCGATCTATGGCCGGTTTTTCGCGAACCCGGATTTGCCACCCTCAATGAATTTCGGGCCCGTGGCCTGGCCCCGGATGCCCGCCTGAACGCCTGGCCAGATGGCCGCGCCCGCCTTGCCGATCTCTGCGAGACCATGCCGGTGCCCGCCACCATGCGCACCCCGGGCGAGCCGATGGCCGAGCTGCTGTTTGCCGCCGCCTTGTCGAAGGATTGGGAGAACCCCTCCAGCGTCGAGAACGTCATCACCATGTCGGCGGATCCCGCCATCTACGGTGCCCAGCTGGGCATTCTGGCCAACCCCAATCTGGTCTACTCCGAATATGCCGGGGTGGCCGAGGAGCTGGAGAAGAAGGTGGTACGCCAGATTGCGCTGCTGGCGGGTTATGATCCCGAACGTGCCACCGGCATCTTCACCCAGGGGGGCACCTTCTGTAACCTCTATGGCTACCTGCTCGGCATTCGCAAAAGCCTGCCGGAGGCCAAGCACAAGGGGCTCGGCCACTATCAGGATTACCGCATCATCAACTCCCAGGGCGGTCACTACTCCAACATCACCAACCTCTCCCTGCTCGGGGTCGATATCGAGAACAAGACCATCCGCATTCAGGTCGGCGAGAACAATGACATCGATCTTGACCACCTCGAGCGCACCCTGACCGCCTGTTTTGCCCTGAAGCACGTGGTACCCACCATCATGCTCACCATGGGCACCACCGATACCTTCGGGGTGGATCAGGTGAAACCCGTGTTCGAGCTGCGCAATCGCCTCTGCGAGCAGTTCGAAGTGGCAGTCAAACCGCATATCCACGTCGATGCCGCCATCGGCTGGTCGATGATCTTCTTCCTCGATTACGACTTTGCCGCCAACCCGCTTGGCATCAATGCCGCGACCCTGGCCGGGATCGAACGCAACGTGGCGCGCTTTGCCGAGCTCAAATATGCCGACTCCTTTACCGTCGACTTCCAGAAGTGGGGCTATGTGCCCTACACCTCCAGTCTGGTGATGATTAAAGAGCAGGATGACCTCAAGGCGATGGAGAATGACCCGGAGAACTTCTCCTATTTTGAGCGGGACATTCAGGGCCAGACCCACCTGCAATCCACCATCGAGTGCTCCCGCGGCGCGAGCGGTCTGTTCGGTGCCTATGCGGCGCTCAACTATATGGGGGTGGAGGGGTATCGCACCGTGCTGGCCCACTGCCTGCAAAATGCCAACTACTTCCGCTTCCGGTTAAGCCAGCTCGGCAACGTCAAGCTGGTGGCGCAGGAGAATCAGGGGCCGAGCGTCGGCTTCAAGATCTACAACCCCGAGTGGGTGAGTGACCCAGAAGCCGAGTTCGCCTTCGAGCTGGCCCGCTCCAGCGACCCTGCCTACAAGGCGCGGCTGCAGCGCAACACCGATTACCACCGCAGCCTGTTCAAGGGGCGCGGCAAGGTGGGGCTCTACACCAACTGGGTGGAGGCGGTGGCCCACTCAGACTACGACGCCCGCGGCAAATACTCCTACATCGCCGGGGAGAAGGCGGTCTTTATGAATCCGGCCTGCACTCGCGAGCAGATCGACGCCTTTATCGACCATATTCGCTGTTGATGGCGGTTGCCCTGACTGCTGAGCGCGGTCAATGGTGGCAAGAGGTGGTTGGGGTGTATCACGCCAACAGATAGACAAAGGGCAAGCCGGTTGGCTTGCCCTTCTGTTTTCACGACGGTATGCGAAAGCGGTGGAAAAGGCCGGGCTCAGAGGGCCAGTAGTTGCTCATTCTCGACAATCTCGCACCCGGCGGGCAGTTTCGAGAGGGCGATCATGGCGCGGGCCACCTGACGGGCCTCGATGGCGCGCCAGCGGGCGAGCTTGCCTACCAGCAGTGGCCGAAACAGCGGGTAGATGGTCTGAAAGATCTGCTCGGAGAGGCGCGGTGGCTGGCGATCTCCGAGCAGCATAGCGGGCCGCACGATGGCGAGCCGTGGCCAGGATTGGGCCAGCAGGGCCTGCTCCATCTCCCCCTTGGTACGCGGATAGAGAGCCGGGGACGATGCACTGGCCCCCATGCTTGAGACCACGATGAGCCGTTGACAACCGTGGCGGCGGGCCAGATCGGCAAAGGCGACCACATAGTCGAGATCGACCCGGCGAAATGCCTCGGCAGAGCCCGCCTCCTTGCGGGTGGTACCAAGGGTACAGAAGGCGATATCGACCGGGCGGGAGAGGGTGACGCTGGCCAGATCATCAAAATTGACCGGCAGCCAGTGGTGCGCCTCCTTGCCCGGCTTGCGACAGAGCAGGGTCAGTTCATGTTCGGCAGGCAGTTGCTGCACCAGTTCGCGACCGATCAGGCCGCTGGCCCCGGCAATCAGGATCCGGCTCATGGGGATTCTCCCTGTGTCATTCGATGGTGTTGATGCCATGGTGGCTGCTCATCAGCATCAGGCAATTTGCGGGTAGCTGCAATGGGGGAGATGACACTGTATCCCCTGACAGGATCACGGGCAGGATGCATAACGCGGGGCTGGATAAAACAAAACCGGCGCGAGGCCGGTTTTGCGGTATATCAGAGCGGGGTATTGAAAGCTGCTGGCAGCGGGAAGTCACCCGTCACTGTGGTCAGCCTGTCGTTGGCGAAGGTGACGGTGAGCTCTTTGCGCTCCTTGTCGCCGTGGCCCGGCTGGAATTCATAGAGGTAGTACCAGGTGTTGGGGTCAAAGCCGTCACGCAGCATGGGGGTCCCCAGCACATAGCTGACCTGCTCGCGGGTCATCCCCTGGCGCAGTTTGTCGACCTGTTTTTGTTCCACATAGTTGCCCTGGGGAATATCGATACGATAGACCAGGCTGCAACCGGAGAGGGTGAGGGCGGTCAAAGCCGCGGCAATCAGGTGTTTCATCCGCATATCGAGTTCAGATCATCCATACAGTCTTTTTTGGCTCGGCAAATCATACCGACTCCCTCCACGGAAGTAAAAAGCCATTGATCCATCAGCCAATAAAAAGGGCCGCACTGCGACCCTTTCTGGCAATCCGGTGGCCGTTACATGGCGGCGCGGAAGATGGCAACGATCTCTTCGTGGCTGGCCTGTTTCGGGTTGGTGAAGCCGCAGGCATCTTTCAGAGCGTTGCTGGCCAGGGTATCGAAGTCGTCGGCCTTGACGCCGAGCTGCTCCAGACCGGCCGGGATCTTCACATCCAGCGCCAGCTGCTTGATGGCGGCAATGGCAGCGGCGGCGCCCTGTTCGTCGCTCATGGCACTCACGTCCACCCCCATGTAGCGGGCGACATCCTTCAGACGAGCGGCGCTCACCTGGGCGTTGAACGCCTGAACGTGGGGCAGCAGCACGGCGTTGCAGACACCGTGGGGCAGGTCATAGAAACCGCCCAGCTGGTGGGCCATGGCGTGCACATAGCCCAGGCTTGCGTTGTTGAAGGCCATGCCGGCCAGGAACTGGGCATAGGCCATCTGCTCGCGGGCGTGCAGATCATCGCCGTGGTGAACGGCGGTGCGCAGGTGCTTGGCGATCAGCTCGATGGCCATCACGGCGCTGGCATCGGTCACCGGGGTGGCGATGGTGGAGACATAGGCCTCGATGGCGTGGGTCAGGGCATCCATACCGGTGGCGGCGGTGAGACCGGCCGGCTTGGCCAGCATCAGCTCGGGGTCGTTGACCGACATCAGCGGGGTAACGTGCTTGTCGATGATGGCCATTTTCACGTGGCGCGCTTCGTCGGTAATGATGCAGAAGCGGGTCATCTCGGAGGCGGTACCGGCGGTGGTGTTGATGGCGATAAGCGGCAGTTGCGGTTTGGCGGAGCGATCCACCCCTTCGTAATCCTTGATGCTGCCACCGTTGGCGGCGACCAGCGCGATGCCCTTGGCACAGTCGTGGGGCGAGCCGCCACCCAGCGAGATGACACAATCGCAGCCGTTGGCCTTGATCATGGCCAGACCCGCTTCGACGTTGCTGGTAGTGGGGTTGGGTTTGGTCTCATCGAAAACAGCGCTTTCAATACCATGTTCAGCCAGCAGGGTGGTGAGCTTGGCGACCACGCCGATCTGGTTGAGAATTTTGTCGGTGACGATCAACGCCTTGCGATAGCCGTAACCCTTGATATCGGCGGCAGCCTCTTGCAGACAGCCGGCACCCATCAGGTTGATAGCGGGAATATAGAACTTGAATGTAGCCATGATGGACTTCCTATAGTTAGCCATTAAGTGGTAGTTGAGAGCTAGGCTACCATCTAGAAAGGGATACAAAAGCATCTTGTTTACAACTTTACGGGGTCGATCACGAGTCGTTAATTAAGCGCTGAACCAGGCTTGACTTTCCCGCATCTGACTCGATTTGCAGAAAAACGTTTGTCAATTATTTCATTGAGTTAGCAAACGTTTTGCGCAATGTTTGTCACTGTCAATGCGTGGAAGTGTGAGGCGCTTCAAGGAATTGGAAAGCGCTTTCGACCATAGTTGGCGCCTCCCCGAAGAGGGGGGTAAAGGCTTGAAAGTATCATAAAGAATCATCTTAACTTGTGCCCTGACCATGCTGGCAGGGGGCAACCAGGAGTCCAATATGTCTGATGTATTTCACTTGGGTTTGAAGAAAGCGGATCTGCAAGGCGCCACCCTGGCGATCGTCCCCGGTGACCCCGAGCGCGTGAAGCGTATCGCAGAGCTGTTGGATAACCCGGTGCACCTGGCCAGCCATCGTGAATTCACTACCTGGCGCGGCGAGATGGACGGCAAGGCCGTGATCATCTGCTCTACCGGTATCGGTGGCCCGTCCACCTCCATCGCGGTAGAAGAGCTGGCCCAGCTGGGCATCCGCACCTTCCTGCGTATCGGCACCACCGGCGCCATCCAGCCGCACCTGAACGTGGGTGACGTGATCGTGACCACCGGCTCCGTGCGCCTCGACGGTGCCAGCCTCCACTTCGCACCGATGGAGTTCCCGGCTGTTGCCGACTTCGACTGTACCACTGCGCTGGTGAACACCGCCAAAGAGATGGGCTCCAAGCTGCACATCGGTGTGACTGCTTCCTCTGACACCTTCTACCCGGGTCAGGAGCGTTACGACACCGTATCCGGCCGCGTAGTGAGCCGTTTCCAGGGTTCCATGAAAGAGTGGCAAGCCATGGGCGTGCTGAACTATGAGATGGAATCTGCAACCCTGCTGACCATGTGCTCCAGCCAGGGCCTGCGTGCCGGTATGGTGGCTGGCGTTATCGTCAACCGTACCCAGCAAGAGATCCCGAACGCCGAGACCATGGCGAAGACCGAATCTGATGCCATCAAGATCGTACTGGGCGCTGCCCGCAAGCTGATCTGATAGCACCACAAAGAGTGGGGGGTGGGGGCCGTTGCGAAAGCGCGGCCCCTATCTTTATCCGCCGTTTACCGCTTTTCCTCTCCCGTCACGCCTTTCACTGATCCCGTCGCACTCGCGCTGGTTGTCTCTACTTATTGCTCCTAAAAAGGCGCTGCACAGCGGATCTGCATCGGCTCGCCGCTCACCGGATGAGCAAAATCCAGCTCGCTGGCATGCAGCATCAGCCGCGGCGCCTGTTCGCAGCCGGGCGGCAGCAGGCCACCATAGAGATCGCAGCCGAGGATGGGGTGGCCCAGCAGCTGGCTGTGGATCCGCAGCTGATGGGTGCGGCCGGTTTCCGGCACCAGTCGTACCCGGGTCAAAGGCACGGTCTGCCCCTGTATCTGCTGCGCCAGCCGTTCAACCACCCGATAGCGGGAGCGGGCGGGTTTGCCGCTGGCGGCGCAGATCTTCATCAGCGGAAAGAGGGCCGGATCCTTGGCGATGGGGGCGTCGATAACTCCTTCGTCGTCAATCAGATGACCGCAGAGTAGGGCGCTGTAGGCCTTGCTTACTGCCCGCTGACTGAACTGCTGGCAGAGCAGGGCATTGATGGCCTTGTTTCTGGCCACCACCATGATGCCTGAGGTGCCAAAATCGAGGCGATGCACCAGGGTGCAGCCGGGGAAATCCTGCACCAGTCGATAGTGCACCGAGTCGAGGTTTTGCGGATTTTTGCCCGACAGGCTCAGCAGGCCGCTCGGCTTGTTGATGAGCAGCAGGTGCCCATCCTTGAACAGGGTCTCGATGGCGGCATTGCAGGGCGGGGCAATAAAGGTGTCGACGATAACGGACATAGGGGGCACGGGCAGAAAACGTGGGTCGATCATACCCGAACCGGCGCGGCCGGGCGAATGGGCGGTGCGCAGCCTCGGAAAATGAACGGGATGCGCCACACAACCTCTTGATAATGAGCTGCTTTGAGCGAGGCGGTGTGCCGTGCATACCGCCTGGGTCACCAACAAGGCCCCGTTTTGTGACCCCCTCCCGAGTTCATCCGAAGCTTGCTTGTTAAGGTATGGCTCCCTGTTAGGCCAATCTCACATCTGGAGCGCGAGTGCTATCCATCACCGAAAGTAAAAAACCTGACCTTATTTCGCACTCAATGCTCCGCGAGCGTGCAGAACGCGCGCAAAACGGAAGGTCGAGGAATTACATTGCAAAAATAGATGAATGCGAGGTTGGTTTTCTTTGCTACGAAGATTGGAGCGATCAGAAGAATGGCTTCATCTACGAAATACTTGTTCTTCCTGAGTATCGAGGTCAAGGGGCCGGTCGCAGTTTACTTGCGTACTCAGAAGCGCTAGCCAAAAGCCTTTGCTGTACATCTATTCGGCTTGAGCCCCACCCTTTTGATCGCACGATCGACTCTAGCTGGCTAGTTTCGTGGTACATCAGACAAGGATATGCATCAATGCCAAACGATCCGAGGATGATGGAAAAAATACTTGTTAGCTCATAGTTCTATTCATCATCTGCGTTCAACTCGAAGCCCATGGCCTAACAAATGGTTCAAATCGCTCGCTCGGGATCGGCTAAATCCGGCCCCTTATCCACCCCTATGTTGTAAGGACCCTCTCCATGGCACTGCCCGTTATTCTCGATTGTGATCCCGGCCACGACGACGCCATCGCCCTGATTCTGGCGCTGGCCAGCCCAGAACTTGACGTGTTGGCAGTTACCACCAGCGCGGGCAACCAGACGCCGGACAAGACCCTCAACAATGCCCTGCGCATCCTCACCTTGCTGGGGCGGGACGATATTCTGGTGGCGGCGGGGGCGCCGAAACCGCTGGCCCGCGAGTTGATCATCGCCGACAACGTCCATGGCGAATCGGGCCTCGATGGCCCCAAACTGCCGGATCCCGCCTTTGCGCCGCAGGGGATGACGGGGATCGAGTTGATGGCCAAATGTCTGCGCGAGAGCCCGCAGCCCGTGACCCTGGTGCCGACTGGACCGCTCACCAATGTCGCCCTGCTGTTGGCGGCACATCCCGAGCTCAAACCCAAGATTGCCCGCATTGTCTTGATGGGGGGCACCGCAGGGGCTGGCAACTGGACGCCTGCGGCGGAATTCAATATTTATGTGGACCCGGAAGCGGCCGATATGGTCTTTAAGTCGGGTATCCCCATCACCATGTGTGGCCTTGATGTGACCCACGAGGCGCAGGTGATGGACGAGGATATCGAGCGGGTGCGCGCCATCACCAATCCGGTGGCCCAGTGTGTGGCCGGGCTGCTCGACTTTTTCATGATCTACCATCGGGATCCCAAGTGGGGATTTGCTGGCGCGCCGCTGCACGACCCCTGTACCATTGCCTGGTTGCTGGCTCCCGAGCTGTTCCACGGGGTCGAGTGCCGGGTCGATATCGAGACCAGCGGGGAGCATACCGTGGGGATGACGGTGGTGGATCGTTATGGTCTGACCGGCAAGCCAGCCAATGCGCTGGTATTGTTGGGGCTGGATCGTCCGGGCTTTATCGATCTGCTGGTGACGCGGCTGCGGGCGTTTGACTGAGCGCCGGTTCATTTTTGCAAGAAGGGGCGGGGAATGTGGAAGAGAGGCTTGGTGCTGCTGGCCGGGTTGCAACTGACAGGCTGTGCGACGCCATTCGAGCGGATGTGGCAGGGGCTGGCGACCTGTGAATTTACCGATCTCTATGTGGATGAGACGGGCAGGCCCGCCAATCTACAACTGGCCAACTACACCCCCTACAAGGTGAGCGACGGCTTTGCCTGGTACAAGGTGCACGAGGAGCTGCACGGCCTGCCGGTGGTCGGTTTTATCGTGCCCGCTTCCAGCTTCGAAGTGCATGCTCTCTTTGTCGATACCCCCATCGCCAATGCCCGCCGGTTGACTCACAACGCCTACGGCAGCGAGTTTGGCGACGAGCAGAAGCATGACGAGGGGTTGGCGCCCCTGCTGCTGCGCGATCCGAACAACCCCAAGCGCTCCATCATCGATTGCACCAAGGGGGAGTCTGACGAGGAGTTGCAGGATTCGGCCATGCCCGAGTAGGGCGACCTGCCACACCATCAGCAATAAAATAGAGGAGCCAGCCTTGTCGGCTGGTCCCTCTTTAATTTAAAGCAGAGTGTGATTGCAGAGCGGTTCCCGGATCAGGGATAGCTCAGCGTCTCCTTGATAAGCTGCAGCTGGGCCTTGATCCACGCCGGATTGCAATAGGGTTCCCCAGTCGCAGGCCTGACTCGACGTCATTTCAGGGATAGCTCAGCGTCTCTTTGATAAGCGGCAGCTGGGCCTTGATCCACGCCGGATTGATGGGACCCCAGTCGCTGATGCGGTAGTGCCCCTGCAGGTGGCGAGCCCCCTCGGTCTGCTCGAAGGCGCAGCTGATATCGAGTTCGGCCAGCGCCGTCAGGGTATCCTGCGCGGTGCGGCGCGGCATGCCGGTCGCCTCCATGATGGCTGGCACCGTATCCGTGCCCTGGCTTATCAGCCAAGCGACATAGAGCCGCCGGTAGAAGCTGGTGCGGGTCTTGCTCGGCTCGCTCATAGCTCGTCCTCGAGACGATCGAAGTAGCGCCAGGTCGCGATGGCTGCTTTGCCCATCACCAGTGCCCAGATGCCGAACCAGAACCAGCGGAAGAAGCTCCAAGTGGAGGCGTCAGGCTCGGTGCTCTCGATCTTGGTGACGTTGGGGAACATGGAGAGCATATTGATGCGCCAGCCGTAGGAGGTGATGATGGCGAGCCGTTTTTCAAACTCCATCGACTTGGCCTTGGCCTGTACGTCGGCGGCGTTGAACTTGAAGTAGAAGGGCCAGCCCCACTCGGTATCCTCGTTGCGGAACACCCGGATCTTCTCGCCGGTGCGCTCGGTATAGATGTAGTAAACATCGGTAGTGGGGCCGTCAGCCGGGTTCTTCTGGCTGATGGGGCCATCCTTGTCGGTGCGCTTCACCTCAACCCCGGTGATGGTGGCGATGGTGTGTTCCGGCAGGTAGTAGTCGAGCCAGGTGGCGGAAACGAGGGCAATGAGCCCCAGGGCGATAAAAGCGGGTTTCTTGAATCTCAGGCTCATGATGGTCTCACGTGAGGGGGAGTGACGTGCCTCTACCATACTCACATTTGCCCCCGCAGCCCAGCCCCTTATGACACCAATGGCCAAAAAATGGCGTTTAAAACAACCACCTTCTATCTGCCTTCTCGCCACCATCCGGCAACCTTGTCCGGGCTTACCTGCCGGGCGTATGCGCTCGTCACGCAGGACACCGGAGTGAATGGGCACGGTTATTGCTGAATATTGGCTGCATGATTGGTTTCGTATGGAGTCCAGGAGGTCGAGATGATCATCAACAATCGGGTAGGCCAACCCTATCCCGTCAATAGCAAGAGTGTGCAGCCGGTATTGGATACCCCTGTGGGCACCGTGGCGGGCAGTGATGCTCAGGCAAGCCGGGAGCGGGTAACCCTCTCCGGAGCCGCCACGCCACTGACCTACTCCCGTCAGGGCGTGATGAGTACAGCAGCCTTCACTGCCCAAGGGGGGCTCTCCACCACAGAGAGCTCCTCTTCGGGCAGTGCGGCCGGTCCGCAGAGCGGCTTGACTCGTATTGCAAGGGATAGCCTGGTGGCACAGCGTCTGGGCGTGGACAAGGAGAAGCTCGACAAGATTGCACAGGCCAAGGAGGAGATCTCAAATAATCCCGAGCTGAGCATCAAGGAGAAACAGCGGATGCTGGCTGATCTCGACAAGGAGCGTGAGGCGCTGCTGCAAGAGGCCGCCGAGCGGCGCAAAGAGCGTGGTGATGAAGAGCAGCAGGTCAACGTGCAGGCATAAGTCGGGAAGGTTGAGTGAGACAGTTGCCGTCAGGCGGCAACCCATTGCCACTCAAGCTTCACATTGTGCCTCCCTCAGGAGCGATAGCGCTGGCGCAGATCGGAGGGGGCCCCTGTGTGCCCCCCGGCTCGTTTTTCCTGTGTAAATGACCTCTGAACGGCATCCGGAGTGGCCGAATAAATAAAGCCCCTTATTTATAAAATAAGGGGCTTTATTGCTATCTAGAGGCCTGCGAAGGCCTCTTTTTATCTTTCAGGCCGCGTGTCAGAGCTGGAAGTGAGAGAGCTGCTTGCGCTGCTGCTCGGCCAGATCCGACAGTTCATGGCTGGCGCTGGCACTCTGGCTGATACCGGCGGAGCTCTGGCTCACGATCTCGTGGATGTTGGTGATGTTGCGGTTGATGTCGGCAGTGACGCAGGACTGCTCCTCGGCGGCGGTGGCCACCTGGGCGTTGGCGTCGTTGATCTGGCGCACCGCACCCGTGATACCGCTCAGCAGATCCTGTACCTGCGCGGAGAGGCGCTGGTTGTTCTCGAGGATCTCCAGCGTCTCCTGAACCCCCTGATTGGCGGATTGGGACTGGCTTTGCAACTGCTCGATGATGGCCTGGATCTCCTTGGTGGAGGCCTGGGTTCTGGCCGCCAGCATCCGCACCTCGTCGGCGACGACGGCAAAACCGCGCCCGGTTTCGCCGGCACGGGCCGCCTCGATGGCCGCGTTGAGGGCCAGCAGGTTGGTCTGCTCGGAGATCCCCTGAATCACTTCAATCACCTTGCCGATCTGCTCGGACTGGGTCTTGAGGCGAGCGACGATGGCGGCGGCATCTTCCAGACTACCCGCCATCCGGCTGTTGGCGGCAATGCTCTCGCCAAACAGGGCGAGCCCCTGCTCAACCCGGCTGTTGGCATCGCGGGCCAGCTCGTCGGCCACGGCGGCGTTGTGGTTGACGTTGTCGGCCGTGCTGGAGAGCTCGGTCACCGCGGAGGCAACCTGCTCAATTTCGCCGCGCTGCTGCTGGGCGTTGGCTTCAGCCTGGGTCATCACGGCGGCCAGCTCGGTCGCAGCGGAGGCGACGTTGTTGCTGATGCCGGTCAGGGTTTCGATGGTGCTGCCAAGCTGCCCCAGAGTGAGGTTGATATCCTTGGCCAGCTGGGCCAGTTCGTTGTCACCCTCGACCCTGGCGCGGACGTTGAAGCGACCCTGCGCGACGGCGTGCATCACGCTCTGCAGCTGGCCGATGGGGCTGACGATGCGGCCGGAGAGCCACCAGCCACACAGCAGTGCCGCCAGCAGGGCGACGGCCGTGAGCAGCAGGGTGCGCAGCAGGGTGGCATGGTAGTGGGCCTGCTCCTGCGCCAGCTCGCTCTGGGTCAGCTGGTTGATGTGGGCCGACATGGTGTCGATCTCTTTGATGAGCTGTTCGCCCAGCTCGCGGAACTGGAGGCGGGCGGCCTCATATGCTGCGGCATCGCCACCCCCCTGATGCTTTTGGGTCAGCAGCGGCAGCATGTTGTTGCGGGTGTGGCCAAGGTAGGCCTGCAGGGCTGCGGCCACCTGACGGTTATCCTGCTCAGCGCCCGGGATCACCAGACGGCCGAGAATGGTGGTGATCTCCTGCTCGGCACTGTTGAGGTTGGCGGGCAGGGCGGCAAACTGGGCCGCGTCGTAGAGGCCGTAGATGGCGCTGGTGCGCAGCCGGTAGGTGGCGTGGATCAGCCTGGCAATGTCGTCCTTGTTGCGCACCACGCTCTGGGTCGTCTCATCTATGTCACTAATGGCTTCGTCCAGACCCTGTTTGCTGATGGCAATCATCACCATCATCAGCAGGCTGGCCAGCAGCAGCGGTATCAGTACCTGAATTCTTATTGATAGATTATTCAATGACATATGAGACGTAACCCCGAAAATGAAGGAGGCGCTATCTTACACAGCCGCGACAGGGGGTGTCACAGCCTTTTCTTGCTGAAATATGCTGAAAGCAAAGGTTTTTTCTTGTCTGAAAAGCGCGGGATGGGCAAGATGACAGGCTTGCTCAAATAACATTCCGGCGCCGTTTACCGCAGCCTGATCCTCGTTTGCTACCCTGTTTTGCCATGGAGGTTTGTCGTGTCCAGCTGGATTGATCCGGCCATTCTGGCGCTCTTTATCCCCACTTTCTTCTTTGTCTCCGTCACCCCCGGCATGTGCATGACTCTGGCGATGACGCTGGGGATGAGCCTTGGCGTGCGCCGCACCCTGCACATGATGTGGGGCGAGCTGATCGGCGTCGGGCTGGTGTCGGTGCTCTCGGTGATCGGGGTGGCGGCCATCATGCT
Source organism: Aeromonas jandaei (assembly GCF_037890695.1). Taxonomy (NCBI): domain Bacteria; kingdom Pseudomonadati; phylum Pseudomonadota; class Gammaproteobacteria; order Aeromonadales; family Aeromonadaceae; genus Aeromonas; species Aeromonas jandaei. Next base: position 2,317,465 of record NZ_CP149571.1, read on the forward strand.
CAACTACCCGGCTATCTTCGCCGCCTTCAAATATGTGGGCGGTGCCTATCTCATCTGGCTCGGCATCCAGATGTGGCAGGCCAAGGGGAAGATGGCTATTCCGGCCGATCTCGCGGCCGGGCAGCAGAGCAGCCCCATGGGGCTGGCGCTGCAGGGCTTTGTCACTGCCATTGCCAACCCCAAGGGGTGGGCCTTCATGATCTCCCTGCTCCCCCCCTTTATCTCGGCCAGCCGACCGATGGCGCCGCAGATCACCGCATTGGTGGCGCTGATTTTGGTCATCGAGTTTTCCTGCCTGCTGCTCTACGCCAGCGGCGGTCGCACCCTGCGCCACTTCCTCGCCAAGAGCGGCAACGTCACCCTGATGAACCGCATCGCCGGTACCCTGATGCTGGGAGTGGGGGGCTGGCTGGCGCTCGGGTAAGAGCCGTCAGTGACCCATGCCACCAAAGAAAAATGCCACCGCAAGGTGGCATTTTTTTATGAAAGCAAAGTGGCTCAGCGGGACTTGAAACGCTCGACCCAGGGGTTGGCGGTGAGGCCATGCAGGATGACGCTCAGGATGATGGTGCAGAGCACGGTGGCGATGATGGGGCGCTGGCCGATAAGGGCCGGCTCGTTTTGCAGCACCATCACCGCAAAGACGATGCTGGCAAGCCCACGCGGCCCGAACCAGCCGATAAAGAGCTTGAGCTCCGGCTTGAGGCCGGTACCGATGAGGCTCAGCCAGACCGGCACCATCCGCAGCAGGGTGAGGCTGGCTGCCGCATAGAGCCAGAACTGCCAGTGCAGCAGCTCCGGCAGGATGGGCATCAGGGTGGCGCCAAACACCATCCAGATCACCACCGAGAGCAGATCGCCATACCCCTCGCAGCTATCCATATAGGCGTGTTTGTGCTCGCCAAGGCGCCGTCCCATCAGCAAACCACCGACGAAGGCGGCGATAAAACCGCTGCCACCGAGAGTCTGGGCCAGCGCAAAGCAGAGCAGGGCCAGCCCGGGCATGGTGAGCTGACGCCAGAGCGGCAGTTGCCAGCCGTTGAGATAGGAGACTTTCAGCAGCCGGACGGTGAGGACGGTCAGCACGAAGGCGACCAAAAGACCGATACCGATCTCCTCCAGCATCAGGGTGATGGCCAGCGCTGCAGTGCCGGTGTGCTCCTCGGTGGGGGCGATAAGAGCGAGCAGCAGGAGCAGCACAGGCACGCAGATGCCGTCGTTGAGGCCACTCTCCTGATTGAGCCCTTCGCGCAGTGGTGCCGGTACCGCCGGGTTGCTCACCACCGCCTTGCCGAGCGCCGCATCGGTGGGGGCAAGAATGGTGGAGAGGATGGCCATCTCCAGGAGCGGCAGGTCAGGGAAGAGCCAGTGACCAAACAGGGCGCCACAGAGCAGGGTGAGGGGGAGGCCGATCAGCAGCAGCCGGATGGGGAGCTGGCGGTTGGCCAGCAGCACCTGCCAGTTGGTGTTGGCGGCATCGTTGAACAGCACGATCACCAAAGTCAGCTCTGCCAGCAGCTTGATGCCGGCGCTGTCGATGGAGAGGGAGACAAGTTCCAGCCCTCCCGGCCCCAGCAGCCAGCCACTCAGCAGAAAGAGCAGGGGGCCGTTGATCAGTTTTGACTCGAAGCGCCCCGCGATCAGGCTGTAGAGCAGTAAAAAGGCGGCGATCACCGCCAGGTTCTGGTAAAGCAGGTGTGCATCCATACAACCTCCTTTCTGCCCTTGGGGGCGGTTTAATCGGTCAGGCAGTCCGGGTCGAACACATACTCGCCGTCCAGCCAGCGCACGATTTCATCGACGCAAGCCTGATCGCGAAACGGCAGGTAGCGCGCCTTGAGGGTGGCAATCTGCTCGGGAGTGAGCCGGGCCAGCCCCAGATCCTGAAACAGCGGCAGGTCGGCCTCAATCATCGCCGAGATCTGCGGGCCGCAGGTGGCGTTGAGGGAGGCGTGCAGCGCCTTGTCGGGATCATACTGCTTGCCGAGCTTGTAGCTCATCGGCAGGGTGGCGAGCGGCAGGGCGGAGAGCGCCGCCTGCTTCATCGGGTTGACCGCATGGCCGGAGAGCTGATCCGCCAGCTCGGCAGGGCGGTTTTCGAAGGCGCGCAGATAGAGGTAGCTGCTCGCCTTGCTGCCATCGTTGACCGGGTAGTTGTCCCACAGGAAGGGTTTGCGGCCGAGCAGTTCGGTCACTTGTTTGAGGTGTGCTGCCGGATACTCGGTCGAGCAGACCTTGGGGCCGGTCCAGAAGATCTCGAAGCGGCGGTCGAGCTGCTCGCCAATCTCCTCCAGATAGCGGGGTGGCATGGCGCCGAACACCTTCTCCAGCACCGGATCGGTCGAGTAGTAGCTGGGGCAGAAGATGAGGCGGCTCGCCTTGCTGTGGGCCGCAATGTCGTGGGCGATGGTGAGCTGGTGCCGGGCCAGGTCCGGGGTATCCCCCTTCATGTCGTCAAACAGCACTGCCAGAATGTCGGGTTGCAGCACTTCGTCGATAAGGCGCACCTTCTCGAGCAGCGCCGGGCGCTTGCGATCATAGTCGTGATGCGCCCCCATGGGGCTCAAGCCCACCCCGAAGGCGAGCCCGTTGGCGCGGCACTGGCGTGCCAGTTCGGCGAGATCCGCCAGCTGCTGCTCGGGCCAGGGGAGGGCCCAGTGCTTGCGCAGATAGCCATCCTCTTTCGGGGCGTAGATATAGAAGCCGTAACCGTGGCGCGGCAGCCACTGGGCGTAGCGGGCACGGGCCTGCCAGCTCCATCCCTTGCCAAAAAAGCCCTCGATCACCCCCAGATTGGCAGAGGGGGGCAGCAGACCGGACTGCAAACTCTGATATGGCATAACTCTCTCCCTTCTTGCTGGGGGACTTGATACGGGCCGGTCGTCTAGACCGGATCCTCTTCCTGAAAACGAACCCCGATCTTGACGGGAATGCTCTCATCCATTTCGGCCACGGTTCAGATCAGGCCCTGCCACTCGATGTTGTCACCGACTACCAGATTATCGCCAAGCTGGCTGGCAATAAAATCGCCCAGTGTCTGATCCGCCACCTCGCTCACATCCAGCCCGTAGATAGGGGCGAGATCCACCAGTCGCGCCGCGGCATCCAGCTGGAAGTCACCGAAGAAGCGCGGGCCGAGATCCTGCTCCGGCGCCTGGCTAAAGAGCTGGCCAAGGGCGGGCAGATCGCGCTCATGGCCGATGACGCAGAGGATATCGTCCGCCTGCAGGCAGGTACTACCCGAGGGGTGGAGCAGCTCGCGGCCGCGAAACAGGGCGCTGACCCGGGTGCCGGCAGGCATGCGCAGATCCCGCAGCGGCGAGCCGATGCACCACTTCTCTTCCCCCAGCTGGTAGACGAAGGTCTCCCACTGGCTGTCGAGATCGATCTCGAGCCCCGAGCGGTTGATGGGGGACGGTGGGGCCGGTACTTCCACCCGCGCCAGTTTTGAGGCCAGCGGCAGCGAGCTGCCCTGCAAAATCAGCGAGACCAGCACCACGAAGAAGGCGACGTTGAAGTAGAGCTGGGCGTTGGGCAGCCCCGCCATCATGGGGAATACCGCCAGAATGATGGGCACCGCGCCGCGCAGGCCAACCCAGGAGATAAACCAGCGTTCGCGCGGGGCAAAGTTCTTGAACGGCAGCAGCCCGATCCAGACCGAGATGGGGCGGGCAAAGAGGATCATCCACATCGCCAGCGCCAGTGCCGGCAGGGCGATGGGCAGCAGCTTGTGGGGCGAGGCGAGCAGCCCCAGCACCAGAAACATGCCGATCTGGCTGAGCCAGGTCAGGCCATCCAGCACCGACAAGGTAGTGCTGCGACTGCGCAGGGAGAGGTTGCCGAGCAACAGACCGGTGAGATAGATGGCGAGGATGCCGCTGCCACCCACCGCTGTGGTGAGGGCGAAGATGAGCAGGCCGCCGCTCACTGTGAGCAGTGGGTAGAGACCAGGAGCCAGGCGGGCGGTGTTGATCAGCCGCCACAGCAGCCAGCCACCGGCAAGGCCGATCCCGGCACCAAGGCCGAACTGTTTGATGAGCTGCAGCAGCAGAAAACCGGCGTTGAGATCCTGCTGGCTGCTGGCCAGCACCTCGATCAGGGTGACGGTGAGAAAGACCGCCATGGGGTCGTTGCTGCCCGATTCTATCTCCAGCGTCGCGCTCACCCGCTCGTTGAGGCTGCGCCCGCCGAGCAGGGAGAAGACTGCCGCCGCATCGGTGGAGCCGACGATGGCGCCGATCAGCATCCCCTGCATCAGGTTGAGGTCAAACAGCCAGGCGGCAGCGAGCCCGGTCAGGCCGGTGGTGATGGCTACCCCGACCGTTGCCAGCGACAGGGCTGGCCAGAGCGCCACCCGGAATGAGGAGACCCGGGTGCGCATGCCGCCGTCGAGCAGGATGATGGCCAGCGCCAGGTTGCCCACCAGATAGGCGATGGAGTAGTCGGCGAAGTGGATGCCGCCGGGGCCATCTTCCCCCGCCAGCATACCGACGGCGAGGAAGATGACCAGAATGGGAATACCGAGACGGGAAGAGAGCGCGCTTAGCAGGACACTGGCTCCAACCAACAGGGCACCGACAAAAAAGAAACTGTTGATGGTCACGGCATCCAAGGGCGAACTCCTTTCTGACTAACGGCAAAGTAGGCACATTATATGCACTTAAGACCCCCTTGTGTGGTTTAATCGTGCATTAATTTGCATCTTTTGACATTTTTTCACCACTCGCGCGCCATCTTCTGACCCCGCAGAGTGGGTGAGAGGGGATGTTGGCAGTGATGGTCAGATGGAAACCTGACGCCGGGGGAGTAGCGGCAAGGGGAGGAGATAAACAGGAGAAAAAGAGAAGGGAGCACACTGGTGCTCCCCGGATGGCACGACTCAGTCGTCGTCATCGTCCTTCACTTCACGGATCTTGTCCTTGTATTTGGGCAACTGCTTCTCCAGCCGTTTCATGTCTTTGATGGCGTTGAGAAACAGCCCGAGCAGAAAGAGCAGTGGCAGCCCTATCCAGAGCCAGAGATTCATGTGCTACTCCTTTCATCGCAGGGCAATTCAGTGGATGGCAAGGTGACGTAACGAGCCAGGATCTTGTCCAGATTGGCCAGAATGGTCGCCTTGCCTTCAATATCCGCCTGTTGCAGGCAAAGTGCCAGCACAGCCGGGTCGAGCTGCTGCTCGCCCGCTTCGGGGGCGAAGCTGATGTGCCACGGCTCGTAGGCGACGCCACTGCCTGCGCCGACCGGTTTGGCGTAAGGCAGGAAGAAACCGAAATCCCCCATATGGTCGGTGAGCCACTCGCTCAAGTCGGCAAACCAGCCCCCGGCTTCATACTCCCAGGGCTCCAGCGCCAGTTTGGTGTCTGCCGGCAGGCAGTCCGGGTCATAGATGTCGAGATCGGTGCCCCAGTGGTGGCGACTGGTGCCGGGCAGGGCGCTCCAGCGCAAAATAGCGTGCAGCCGCTCCTCCTCGCCGAGTTGCAGGGCATCGATGGGCTGACAGTTGGCATCGAGCAGCGGTCGCTCGCCGCGCCACTTGCCATTCCAGATGGCGAGCTGGCGATCAAAACCGCGCCAGCTGGAGGCAGGTTGCAGGTTGAAACCGGCGTGGGCGGCGGCCACCTGCATGTCGTTGAAGGAGGCTGCCGCCGCCGGGGTCAGGCGGTGGGGGCCGCGCCCCACCACAATAAGGTGGCTCTCGTCGAGCCCCATCAGCTGTTCCTGTGTCATGCCAGCAGTCGCTCCAGCACCCCTTGGTACATGTCGGCCAGAAGATCCAGATCGTCCGCCTTCACGCACTCGTTCACCTTGTGGATGGTGGCGTTGACCGGGCCGAGTTCGATCACTTCGGCGCCGGTGGGGGCGATAAAGCGCCCGTCGGAGGTGCCGCCGGTGGTGAGCAGGGCTGGCTGCTGGCCATTGACCGCCTCGATGGCAGAGACCGCCGCCGCCAGCAGTTTGCCGGTATCGGTGAGGAACGGCTGGCCGGAGAGGGTCCAGTTCAGCTGGTAATCGAGACCGTGTCTATCCAGCAGCGCCTCGACCCGCTCGCGGATATCCAGGTCGGTCAGTTCGGTGCTGAAGCGGAAGTTGAACTGGACGTGCAGTTCGCCGGGAATGACGTTGGAGGCGCCGGTACCCGCCTGAATGTTGGCGATCTGGAAGCTGGTGGGGGGGAAGTAGGCGTTGCCCTCATCCCACACGGTGGCGGCGAGTTCAGCCAGCGCTGGCGCGGCTTTGTGAATGGGGTTGTCCGCCAGATGGGGATAGGCGACATGGCCCTGCACCCCGCGCACCAGCAGATCGCCGGTGATGGAGCCGCGGCGGCCATTTTTCACCACATCCCCGACCACGGCGGTGGAGGAGGGCTCGCCGACGATGCACCAGGTGATCTTCTCGTTACGCGCTTCCAGGGTGTCGATCACCCGGGTGGTGCCATTGATAAAGGGCCCCTCCTCATCGGAGGTGATAAGGAAGGCGATCGACCCGGTGTGATCCGGATGCTCGGCCACAAAGCGCTCGACCGCCACCACCATGGCTGCCAGCGAGCCCTTCATGTCGGCGGCGCCACGGCCGTAGAGCACGCCATCCCGGATGGTCGGCTCGAACGGCGGGGTGTGCCATTTGTCCAGCGGGCCGGCAGGCACCACGTCGGTGTGACCGGCGAAGCAGAAGAGCGGCCCCTCGCTGCCACGGCGGGCCCAGAGGTTGGTGGTGTCTTCAAATACCATGGGCTCGATAACAAAGCCGAGTTTGGCGAGGCGCTCCGCCATCAGGGTCTGGCACCCTTCATCCAGCGGGGTAACGGAGGGGCGGCGGATCAGATCCTTGGCCAGTGCGATGACATCCGACATCAGTTGTCCTTAGTTGTCCTTAACGGGAGAAGAGGGATTGGTAGTGATCGGCCTTGAAACCCAGGGTCAGCTCGCCGTCACGATCCAGCAGCGGGCGCTTGATCATCGCCGGGTGCTCCAGCAGCAGGGCGCGCGCCTTGGCGGTGTCGAGCCCCTGTTTGGCCTCATCCGGCAGAGCGCGGAAGGTGGTGCCGCGGCTGTTGAGCAGCGCTTCCCAGCCGAGCTTGGCCAGCCAGCGGTCGAGATCGTCCGGGTTCAGGCCATCGGCGCGGTGGTCGTGAAAGCGGTAGTCGATGCCGGCTTCATCCAGCCACTTGCGGGCTTTCTTGATGGTGTCGCAGTTCTTGATGCCATAGAGGGTGGTGGCCATGGGGAGTCCTTCTCTTGTGGGCGCTGGCCGTGGCCGCGCCCGAAAATCCGAATCAACAGAGTGCAAGGGCCCGATTCTGGCATTGTGGCGATCCCATGGCAACGCTGATGGCACCGTCGGAAGGGGCGAGAGGAGGAAACGCGGGGAGCCAGATAGCCAGAACGCGCCGGGTGGCGCGCTCTGGAGAGGCAGAAGAGTATCTCTTCTGTGCTGCCGGGGGCAGCTGGTATCAGTGCAGCGGATGCCAGGGGTGATCAAAGACCCGGGCGCGTTCCCAGGGGGCGTCGGGCAGACTGGAGGAGAGGCCGCTGTATTTGCCCACATCGTCCACCACGATGGCGGAGAGGATTGGCAGATGGTTTTCGGTGCAGTACATGCGAACACGCTGCAGCAGGGTGCGCAGTTCGTCCTGACGCTGCTCCAGTCCGGCCAGTTTGGCCAGTTTGGAGTAACGAATGGTGGTGCGTTCCTTTGCAGACTCGACGAGGATATCCCACAGCTGATAATCGCAGGTCGAGACACCTGCGGTGGCTTGGTTTGTCATAACTCTCTCCGGCGCGAAATGGTCGCTCTTGTCGATGCGCATCTTGGCCGCTTCGGGGGCTGCTTATGTTGATCCAACGCAAAAAAGAGGGGAGTCGCGTTACACAATTCCCGATTAAACCGTGTAAAACGGTTCTCGGTAGTGTGAATGATGAAAAAGTGTTACCTGCTCGACATATTATGCTGTCTGATAGTGGTGATGGCCCCTTTATTGATGGGGATCAAAGGCAAGTTCTGGTCAGATCACTAGATTTCGCTCTTCGATAAATTTATCAGGAGTGAATATTGGAACTCGTCTTCGTCTTGCTCGTACTGGTTGCCGTGGTCTACGGCATCATCAAGGATTACAACCCGCAGGCGGTGCTGGCATTGGCCGGTATGGCCATTTTCACCCTGGCCTACTGGCTGGGATTGCACCCCATTCTGCCCGCTGACAAGAGCACCGGCTTCGCCCTGTTCGATCTGTTCGAAGTGTTCAAGGGGATCTTCTCCTACCGTGCGGCGGGCCTCGGCCTCACCATCATGGCGGTGGCCGGCTTTGCTACCTACATGTCCCATATCGGTGCCTCCCAGGCGCTGGTGCGGGTGGCGGTCAAACCGGTGGCAGGCATTCAGTCCAGCTACCTGATGCTCTCCATCTGCTATCTGGTGGCGGTCTTTGTCTCCCTGTTCGTTACCTCCGCCACCGGCCTTGGTCTGCTGTTGATGGTCACCATGTATCCGGTGATGCGCAACCTCGGTATCAGTCCGGCCTCCGCCTGTGGCGTCATCGCCACCTCCCAGGCGTTCGAGATTGGCCCGACCCAGACCAACGCCATCTTCTCCGCCGGCCAGTCCGGCATGGATCCGACCAGCTATTTCGTTGACTACCAGATCTGGCTGGTGGCCCCCATGCTGCTGGTGACCATGGTGCTGCACTTCTTCTGGCAGCGCCACTGTGACCGCAAGGATGGCTGGGATCCGGCCCAGCATCGCGGCGAACACGCCGAGCTGGACGAGCAGGGCACCGACGCGGTAGCGGCGCCCACCTGGTATGCCCTGCTGCCTATCATCCCCTTCGTGCTGATGATGACCTTCTCCAAACTGCTGGTGACCACCATCAGCGTCAGTGTGGAAGTGGCGATGCTGCTGTCGGTCTTTATCGGCATGTTGTGTGAGCTGCTGCGAACCCGCTCGGTGCGCACCGCCTTCGCCGGGCTCTCCAGCTTCCTCGACGGCATGGGCAAGGTGTTTGGCCCGGTAGTGGCGCTGATCGTCTGTGCCGAGCTGTTTGCCGAATCCCTCAAAGCCATCGGCGCCATCGATACCCTGCTGCATTCAGCCAGCAATGCTGGCATCGGCAGCGGCCTGATGACCCTGGTGATGGTGGGCCTCATCATGGTGGCGGCGGTGATCATGGGTTCTGGCAACGCGGCGTTCCTCAGCTTCTCGACTCTGGCACCTGCCGTGGCGGCCAAATTCGGCGTACCTGCGGTGACCATGCTGCTGCCGATGCAGCTCGCCTCCAGTATCGGCCGCACCGTCTCCCCGATTGCGGCGGTGCTGATCGCCTGTGCGGGCATCGCCAAGGTCTCCCCCTTCGTGGTGGTCAAGCGCACCTGCGTGCCCATGGCGGGGGCGCTGGTGACGGCGCTGACCCTCAACTATCTGCTGTTCATGTAAAAGCTGTGGTTTACAGGGCGGTCGGCCACCCGGTTCGGGCTGGTCGACCGCTGTTGGCAAGGCGGGTGTAACAGCCCGCCGTTCCGCATTGTTGCAAAAACAAGCTGCTTTTATCGCAGATTGTTTCATGGAGAAGATAATGACCAACCTCACGCGCCCGTTTTCCCTCGATACCTATCTGGCCGATCTGGCCCCGCTCATCAACCTCGATTGCGGCACCCGCACCCCGGCCGGGGTGGCCAAAGTGGCCGACATCATGACCGAGAAATATGAGGCCATCGGCTGGCAGGTGACCCGCCACCAGTTCGCCGCCGAGTGTGGCCCCTGCCTCGAGGCAACCAATGCCCCGGGGGCCGATCACTACGACGTGATGCTGGTGGGCCACATGGATACCGTCTTCCCCGAGGGGACGGCGGCCAAGCGCCCGCTCAAGATTGCAGGCAATCAGGCCTTTGGCCCGGGCGTCTCGGACATGAAGAGCGGCCTGCTCTCCACCTGGTATGCCCTGAAAGAGATGGATCCGGCGCAGCTGGCCAAGCTCAGGGTGCTGGTCTGCTGCAACTGCGACGAGGAGATTGGCTCCCCCTGGTCCAAAGATTGGCTGGTGGAAAAAGCCAGGCAGAGCGGCTGCGTGCTGGTGGCCGAAGCAGCCCGTCCCAATGGGGATCTCATCAGCGCCCGCAAGGGCAATGCCAAGTACCGTATTACCTTCCACGGCAAGGCCTCCCACGCTGGTTCGGCGCTGACCGAAGGGGTCTCCGCCATCACCGAACTCGCGCATTGGGTGCTGGCCATCAACGAGCAGGTCAATATGGAGACCGGCACCACCATGAACGTCGGCGTGGTACAGGGCGGCACCGGCGTCAACGTGGTGCCCGACTTTGCCGAGGCGATCGTCGATCTGCGCTTCTGGAGCAATGCAGAGGCGGCAGCGGTGCACGAGCGGCTCACCTTTATGGCCAACAACCCCTTCCTTGCGGGCTGTCGGGTCGAGGTGGATCGCCAGACCTTCAAGCCGGCGATGCGCCCGAGTGGCGACACCGAGGCCGTGATGGCGCTGGTGGAGGCGGCAGCCAAGGAGGAGGGGATCACCTTCAACTGGCTGGAGGCCGGTGGCGGCTCGGATGCCAACTTTACCGCAGCGGCGGGTGTGCCGTCGCTGGATGGTTTCGGCCCCATGGGCGGCGGTTTCCACTCGGAGGCGGAATTCCTGCTGCTCGATAGCATCGAGCCGCGCATCCGCCTGCTGCAGCGGGTGCTGGGCAAGCTGGCCAAATAGGTCGGCGTCAAAGACAAGCAAAACGGGAGGCCATCGCCTCCCGTTTTTTATCTGCCGTACCGGTGCAGAGACATCGAACAGCGCTGCGCCGCTACCCCTCATCCTCCAGCAGATAGGCAAGTTGTTCCTGACGGGCAAGCTGCCAGTGGCCGAGCACCAGCGGCGCCGCAAAGCCCGGGCCGTCGGTCACCATGGTGTGGTACTCCCCCTGCTCGCCGCAGGCATCGAAGCCCCGGGTTGCTGCCAGCTGCTGCAACTCGGCCAGGGTGGCCGCATCCAGCGTGCGTCCCACCCACTCGGAGGCCAACACTTTGGTATCGACGCAGGAGAGGTGGGCGACGATGCCGCGGGCCAGCAGATCCGCCAGCAGAGCCTCGCGGGAGAGTTGCCAGAGCGGTGTATGCACGGTGAGACCAAGCGGGCGACAGCGCTCGCGGATCCAGTTAGGCGCGCCGCCCACGCTGTCGATATCGCCGGTGACCACCCCATCGAGTTGCCACTCCTCCTTGAGCTTGGCCAGCGCCCGCTCATAACCGAGATCGAACGGCGCCTCTATGGTGACCAGCAGATGGGGCAGCGCGAGGGCCGCCGCCTGTCGACGTACTTGCGACAGGGGATGGGCCAGAAAGCGGGGGGCAGGGGGGGCAAAGGTAGCCAGTGCCACCACCTGATGGCCCGCTTCACGGGCATGGCAGAGGGCCTGCATGGCATCCTTGCCGCCGCTCCAGAGTACGATGACGCGAGACATGGGGAAGATTCCGCAAAGAAAAGAGGGGCCATGCTACCCAGAGTGCGGGCGGTTGGCAAAGCGGTATGGTGTGCGCCACCAAAGCACAGGCCCCCGTGCGGGGGCCTGTGGCAGTGATTGAACAGGGAGCGCCGGTCAGAGCAGGATGCTGGTCAGGATAAAGCCCAGCGAGCAGGAGGTCACCACCCCGATCAGCCCCGGAATGATGAAGCTGTGGTTGATGATGAACTTGCCGATGCGGGTGGTACCGGATCGGTCGAAACCGATACAGGCCAGGTCGCTCGGGTAGGTCGGCAGCACGAAGTAGCCGTAGCTCGCCGGCAGGAAGGCGATCAGCAGTTTCGGCTCCACACCCAGTGCCAGACCCATGGGGGCGATGGCGGTGAGGGCCGCGGCCTGGCTGTTCACCAGCTTGGAGATAAGGAACAGCACCAGCGCGTAGGCCCAGGGCTGGGCCTGTACCACGTGGGCCAGGGTCTCTTTGAGCAGCGGCATGTGGGCCTGGAAGAAGGTTTCGCTCATCCAGGCAACCCCGAATACGGAGAAGATGGCGACCATGCCCGCCTTGAAGACGGCGCCGTTGGCGATCTCGCCCGGCTTGACCTTGCAGCGCATCAGGATGATGGCACCGGCGATCAGCATCATCATCTGGATCACCAGGTTCATGGAGAGCGGGCCAGTCTTGTCCTTGATGGTGAAGACGGGGCGCAGCGCCTCATCGGCACCCAGCAGCACCACGGCAGCGATGGCGGCGAAGAAGATCCAGGTAGACCAGTAGGCCTCTTTCGGGAATTTGGTGTTGAGCAGGGTCTCGCCACCACCGTAGATGAAGGCGCGCTGCTCCGGATCCTGGATCTTGGCCTGGAACTCCTCGTCCTTGTCCAGATCCTTGCCGCGACGCAGGCTCCACAGGGCCGCCACGATAACGCCGGTCAGGGAGGAGGGGATGGCGACCATCAGGATGTCGAGCAGACCATAGGCCTGACCGATACCGTGGCCAGCCGCCAGAATGGAGACCATGGAGACTACGGCAACCGATACCGGCGAGGCGCAGATCGCCATCTGGGAGGCAACGGAGGCGACAGCCATCGGGCGCTCGGGACGGATGTTCTTCTGCAGCGCGATGTCGGCGATGATGGGGAACATGGTGTAGACCACGTGGCCGGTACCGCACAGGAAGGTGAGGGTCCAGGTGGTGAGCGGTGCCAGGATAGTGATGTATTGCGGGTGACGGCGCAGCAGACGCTCGGCTACCTGCATCATCAGGTTGAGACCGCCGGCAGTCTGCAGGGTGGCGGCACAACCGATCACCGCCAGAATGGTCAGCATTACCTGCACCGGCGGTTCGCCCGGCACCAGACCGAAAACGAAGGTCAGCAGGAAGAGACCGATACCACTGATGAGACCAAGCCCCATGCCCCCAAAGCGGGTACCGAGCAGCAAGCAGCCGAGTACCACCAAAAATTCCATCAAGATCATTCCATTACCTCGTGTGATTCAACCCATGTTGCCGCGGGTAGCCTGAACCATGAATTGTCATTGTCTGTTTTTAATTAGCCCAAAAGGGTTAGTTATTATTTTGCTCCCCTGCAAAAGTGAAAAAATTGAGTTACTTCAATAACTCGATGAATTTTTGATTAAACCACTTAAAAACCACCTAATAACAAATCCATCATTTTTTCATCCGGTTGCCATCCCTTAAGCAGGGGCATCTTGCCCGATAGGGTGGTGCAAAAGCATGGAGGAAGGGAGACAAATGAAAACTGGTTGCGGATGGTTGGCAGGAGGACAAGAGGGGTAAAAAGGGGGCTCTTCGGATGTTTTTTTCGGCAGTGGCGGCCTTTTGCCGCTCATTCCGAAAGAGTCCTTATTTATCGGCCAGATAGCGGCGCTGGTACTCCTCGCTCAGTTTCTGGATATCGAGTCTGGCCAGCGCCTTGTCCACCCGCTGCTGCAATGCCTGCTGGTCGGGGCGGAACATGATGTGCAGGCTCTTGTGCTCGAGGATCTTCGGATTGAACTGGAGCTGCTCGGGATGGAGCTTGTCATCGTGGCGGATCAGCCAATAGAAGACATCCCGGTCGATGACGGCGAGGTCGAGCCGGTCGCGCTGCAGCTTGCGCAGGTTGAGGTGATCGCCATCCACGGCAAAGGTGTGGAGCTGCTGGCTCGCCATCATGGCGTCAAATTCCCGGGTGTTGACGTAACCCGCCACCACGCCGATCCGGTAGGGTACCAGATCCTCAAGCCGTTGCCAGGGGATGGGCTTGCCCGCCTTCTGCGCCAGACCCAGCACGCTGTCCCCCACGCTGGCGGAGATACGCCACTTGTCGCTCTGGTTGTCGGCTAGATACTCGGGGAAGTAGCCGATATAGCCGTGGGCCGGATCGGAGGCGAGCCACACCGTCCGCTGCCAGGAGAAAAAATCGAACTCCACCTCCAGCCCCGCCTCGGCAAAGACGCGCTTGACGATATGGCCGGTGAGGCCGCCATCGGGCAGGCTTTGGGTGGTAAACGGGGGCCACTCCAGCGTGGTCAGGCGGACGGTTTCGGCCATAAGCCGCAGGGGAGAGAGCAGTAACAGTAACAGAAGCAGACGATATCCCATGGGCTACAGATCCCTTGTGCCGATTGATCCTGAGTATCGCCATAAAGCGGGCAATAAAAAAGCCGACCCGAAGGTCGGCTTTTCAGATCTGTGCGACAGGTTGTCGTTATCAGAACTCGGCGGTACGCGGGGTACGCGGGAAGGGGATCACGTCGCGGACGTTGCCCATACCGGTCACGTAGACCACCAGACGTTCGAAGCCCAGACCGAAACCGGAGTGCGGTACGGTGCCGTAGCGACGCAGGTCGCGATACCACCAGTAATCTTCCTGCTTCAGGCCCATCTCGGCCAGGCGGGCATCCAGCACCTCCAGACGCTCTTCACGCTGGGAGCCACCGATGATCTCGCCGATCCCCGGAGCCAGTACGTCCATCGCGGCAACGGTCTTGCCGTCGTCGTTGAGGCGCATGTAGAAGGCCTTGATATCTTTCGGGTAGTTCTTCACGACTACCGGAGACTTGAAGTGCTCCTCGGCCAGATAGCGCTCGTGCTCGGAGGAGAGGTCGATACCCCAGGAGACCGGGAACTCGAACTTCTTGCCGCAGTTCTGCAGCACTTCGATGGCGTCGGTGTAGTCGATCTGGGCGAAGTCGGAGGAGACGAAACGCTCCAGACGACCGATGGCATCCTTGTCCACGTGCTGGGCAAAGAACTCCAGATCGTCGCGACGCTCGGTCAGTACGGCGTTGAAGACGTACTTCAGCATGGCTTCGGCCAGCGCGGCGTTATCTTCCAGATTGTTGAAGGCCACTTCCGGCTCCACCATCCAGAACTCGGCCAGGTGACGGCTGGTGTTGGAGTTTTCGGCGCGGAAGGTCGGGCCGAAGGTGTAGACCTTGGAGAGGGCACAGGCATAGGTTTCGGCGTTCAGCTGGCCGGATACGGTCAGGAAGGCCTCTTTGCCGAAGAAATCTTCGTTGTAGTCCACCTTGCCGGCGTCGGTGCGCGGCAGGTTTTCCATATCCAGGGTAGAGACGCGGAACATCTCGCCGGCACCTTCGGTGTCAGAGGCGGTGATGAGCGGGGTCGCTACCCAGACAAAACCCTCTTCGTGGAAGAAGCGGTGGATGGCCTGAGCCAGGCAGTGACGAACCCGGGTCACGGCGCCAACGATGTTGGTGCGCGGGCGCAGGTGAGCCTGTTCACGCAGATACTCGATGCTGTGGCGCTTGGCGGCCATCGGGTAGGTGTCCGGATCTTCGACCCAGCCGACAACCTTGACTTCGGTGGCCTGCAGTTCGAACGCCTGGCCGCTGCCCTGAGATTCGGTCACGACGCCAGTCACTTCCACGGAGCAAGCTGTGGTCAGACGCTGCACTTCATTCTCGTAATTGGCCAGGGTATTGGGGACGACGGCCTGTACCGGATGGAAACAGGAGCCATCGGAAATGGCCAAAAATGAGATCCCCGCCTTGGAATCACGGCGAGTCCGGATCCACCCTCGTACAGTCAGGGTGGTGCCAACCGCATGTTTACCGGTCAGCACATCAACTACGGATGCGTGCGTCATCGAAATATTGTCTCCAGCTTGTTCTTTGCAGCGCTATGGGTCTGGCCCGGGCAATCATTGGCCCATGATGGCAGACTAAGCCGTTAATCTTACCCGCGCGGGTTTGATAAACAAGCAAAAATGTCGGACCCTGGTGGGGTTTTCGGCATGGTTCACCCGATATGGGGTCGCGGGGCAGGAGAGGCGAGTGAAAGATCGGCGGAAGGGGCCCGATTGGCTGACACGGCTGTTGCAGGGGCTGGTACTGCTCTGCTGGGGTGGCTTTATCGTGCTGCTCTCTATTTATCACCACGCCCGTCCCGAACGAGCTTACGGTTTTCTGGTCTATGGCGGCGAGAGCGTGCGGGCCGGATGGGATCCGGTTTTTACCCCCTGGCTGCTGCACGGGCTTTGGGGTTGCTGTCTGCTCACCCTGGTGGCGCTATTTGTTGGCCGCAAGCGTCATCGCCGCCGGGAGGATGCCCGCCACGTCCATCTGGCGATCCTCCTGCTTATCCTTATCGCCAGCCTGCTCTTCTACTATCTCTAGTCTTCTGGTTGGCCCGTAGTACGGGTCTGTTCATGATCCCGCTTGCTGCAAACGGGACGCTTGCCAAGCTGGCGCTCCACGCTGTCGAGCATCTGGTTGTAGGCCAGCGCCAGCCGGCCAATCTCGTCACCATCGTCCCCCTCCAGCCGGTGGCCGAAGTCATGCATGTCGGTGGCTTCTTCCATCGAGCGGGTCAGCTGGTTGAGGGGGCGGACGATCCAGGTGCGGATGACCCAGAGGGTCAGCAGCAGCCCCAGCCCGAAGATGCCGGTGAGGATCAGCGCCGAGGTGAGGATATTCTGCTCGACCCGGGTAAAGAGGGAGTCGAGAGAGTAATCAAAACGGACGGCGCCGAGCACGGTATTCTCCGGCACCAGATGGCAGCTGGTGCAGTCTGTGCCGCGAAAATCCTTCTTGGCCAGCAGCGGACGGGTCACTACCAGCCGGCTGTGCATGCCGTTGTGCACCACCTCCAGGCTCCCTTTGCCCGCCAGCGCCAGCTGGTCATAGTCATCCTTGCCCTGCTCTGCTGGGCGCCCCGGCCCGAACTGTTTGCTTACCGCGTCGCCACGGACGATGCGGGCATCCTCCACATGAGCGTGCTCGAGAAACTTGGCGCGCAGGGTGTCGCGGGCATCCATCTTGCCGGTCAGCATCAGCATGTTGAGGCCGTCGAAGTAGGCTTCGGTCTGCTCCTGACTCTGCTCCTTGATGAGGCTCAGGATGAGATCGCGCTCGCGCACCGCCTGATAGGCGGCGGAGAAGACCAGTACCATAGAGAAGATGAAGAGCAGGAAAAAGTTGATTTTGGCAGCAATGGAGAGGCGCATGAGCAATCTTTCTTGATGGTAAAACCGCAGCAGTCTACCCCTCTTGGCGCCTCAGGTCTGGTGTTTTGCTCACATTCCGGCAAGTGAACGGGGTGTGAGGTGCATAAACTTGCCCTCTTTATATATCAAATGGGGATGCCACAGACGGGCGGCCGGTGAGGCCACCCGCGATGATGTTTAAAACTCGCCCTCGGCAATCGCCTGGCTGATGGCACCGGTCAACACCCGCAGCTCTTCGGGGGTGATAACGAAGGGGGGCATGAGGTAGACCAGCTTGCCAAAGGGGCGGATCCAGGCGCCCAGTTCGACAAACTTGCGCTGGATGCGCGCCACGTCCACCCGCTCCTTCATCTCCACCACCCCGATGGCGCCGAGCACCCGTACATCCGCGACCGCCGGGTTGAGGGTCAGCTCCACCAGCTCGGTACGCAGCTGGTGTTCGATGGCGCGCACCCGCTCCTGCCACGGCGAGGCGAGCAGCAACTCGATGGAGGCGTTGGCCACCGCGCAGGCAAGCGGATTGCCCATAAAGGTGGGACCGTGCATAAAGACGCCCGCCTTGCCGTCACAGATGGTGCGGGCGACATGCTCGGTGGTGAGGGTTGCCGAGAGGGTGAGGTAGCCGCCGGTGAGCGCCTTGCCCAGACACATGATGTCGGGAGTGATGCCGGCCCAGTCGCAGGCAAACAGCTGGCCGGTGCGGCCAAAGCCGGTGGCTATTTCGTCGGCGATGAGCAGCACGCCGAATTCGTCGCACAGGGCTCGTACCCACTGCAGGTAGCGGGGATGGTAGAAGCGCATGCCGCCAGCCCCTTGCACGATGGGCTCAAGCACGATGGCGGCGATCTCCTCGTGATGATCCGCCATGAGTGCGGCCAGCTCCACCACGCACTGCTCGTCCCACTCGGCGTGGAAGCGACAGCTGGGCGCTTGGACAAAATAGTGCTCGGGCAGGAATCCCTTGTAGAGCTCGTGCATGCCGCCATCCGGGTCGCAGACGCTCATGGCACCGAAGGTGTCGCCGTGATAGCCGCTGCGCAGGGCGACAAATTTGGCTCTGGGCGTCCCTTTGGCGTGCCAGTACTGCTGCGCCATCTTGAGCGCCACTTCCACTGCCACCGAGCCGGAATCGGCCAGAAAGACTCGATCCAGCCCCTTCGGAGTGATCTCCACCAGCTTGCGGCAGAGCTCGACCGCCGGGGCGTGGGTGAGGCCGCCAAACATCACGTGGGACATCTTGCCGAGCTGGGCGGTGGCGGCGGCGTCCAGTTCCGGCACCTGATAGCCGTGCACGCAAGCCCACCATGAGCTCATGCCATCCACCAGTTCACGGCCATCGCTGAGGCTGATCTTCACCCCCTTGGCGCTGGCCACTTCATAGCAGGGCAGGGGGTGAGTGAGAGAGGTGTAGGGGTGCCACACATGGTGCAGGTCAAATTCTTGGTTGGTCATTTGTTGTTCTGTTGTCAATTGGTTTGATCTGGTCGGTGTTGACAGTCTACGCGGGCTCTCTACACTAGCCAACAATTTCAGCCACTTGGCTCTGCGCAGATCACTATTCGCACGAGCTCGGCAGCGGGTTTTGCGCTCACGCTCTTGCAAAGACCTTTTGCAAGGATGGCGGGCGCAGGATCCCACCAATAACAACCGGAAGCCATGTATGAATGCTCTCACTACGGGCGGTCACGCCCTTCGTCATGACTGGACGCTCGCCGAGGTTCAGGCCCTGTTTGCCCTGCCATTCAACGATCTGCTGTTTCAGGCCCAGAGTGTCCACCGCGCCCACTTTGACCCGAACGAAGTGCAGGTGAGCACCTTGCTCTCCATCAAGACCGGTGCCTGCCCGGAGGATTGCAAATACTGCCCCCAGAGCGCCCGTTATCACACTGGCCTTGAGGCCGAACGGCTGATGGAGGTGGAGAAGGTGCTGGAGCGGGCCCGCGAAGCCAAGGCCAACGGCTCGTCCCGTTTCTGCATGGGGGCCGCCTGGCGTAACCCCAAAGAGAAGGACATGCCCTACATCATCCGGATGATCGAGGAGGTGCGCGGGCTCGGCATGGAGACCTGCATGACGCTCGGGATGCTCACCGCCGATCAGGCGGCGCGTCTGGGGGCTGCGGGGCTCGATTACTACAACCACAACCTCGACACCTCGCCGGAGTTTTACGGCGAGATCATCTCCACCCGTACCTATCAGGATCGGCTCGATACGCTGGAACATGTACGCAGTGCCGGCATGAAGGTCTGCTCCGGCGGCATCGTCGGCATGGGCGAGCAGGCGAAAGATCGGGCGGGCCTCTTGATGGCGCTCGCCAACCTGCCGCGCCACCCCGAAAGTGTGCCCATCAACATGCTGGTCAAGGTAAAGGGGACGCCGCTGGAGGATCAGGAGAACCTCGATCCGTTCGAATTTATCCGCACCATCGCCGTGGCGCGGATCATGATGCCAGCCTCCCATGTACGCCTCTCCGCCGGGCGAGAGAAGATGAACGAGCAGATGCAGGCCATGTGCTTTATGGCTGGGGCCAACTCCATCTTCTATGGCTGCAAGCTGCTGACCACCCCCAACCCGGACGAAAACAGCGATATGCAGCTGTTCAAGCGGCTCGGCATTCGTCCCGCCCAGCGGGCCCAGAAGCCGGATCAGGCCCAAGAAGAGGAGTTGCTGGCCGAGATGAGCCGCCAGAGCGAACCAAGCGATCTCTTTTATGACGCCACCCGCCCCCGAGCCGGGGCCGCGCAGCCATGAACGGCCCTGCAGTAACGGGCCCCTTTGGGTTGGGCGCGGCGCTGGTCGAGCGCGAGCAGGCCGGCCTGCTACGCAGCCGCGTCGTGACCGATGGCGCGAGTGGCGGACGGCTCAGGGTGGCGGGGCACGACTACCTCAACGTTTCCGCCAACGACTATCTGGGGCTGGCGGATCACTCTGCCATCAAGACCGCCTTCAAAGCGGGGATTGAGCGCTATGGCGCGGGCTCCGGCGCCTCGCCGCTGGTGACCGGGTACAGCCGTGCCCACCAAGAGCTTGAGGAGACCCTGGCCGAGTGGTTGGGGGTGGAGGCGGTGCTGCTCTTCAACTGCGGTTTTTCAGCCAATCAGGCGGTGCTCAAAGCGCTGCTTGGCAAGGAACACCTGCTGTGGCAGGACAAACTCAACCACGCCTCCCTGCAGGAGATGGGCAGCCAGCTCCCCTGCAAGATGAAGCGCTTTGCCCACAACGATATGGCGGCCCTTGAACGGCAGCTTGAGCCAAATCGCGGACTGATTGTTTCGGAAGGGGTGTTCAGCATGGATGGTGATCAGGCCCCCTGGGGTGAACTCGCGGCATTGGCAGCCCGGAGCGGCAACTGGCTGATGATCGACGATGCCCATGGTCTCGGCGTGCTGGGGCCCGAGGGGCGCGGCACGCTGGCGGCGCAGGGGGTGAACCCGGCCAGTGTACACATCCAGATGGGCACCTTTGGCAAGGCGCTTGGCGTCGCCGGTGCCTTTGTCGGCGGCAGCCGCGAGCTGGTGGAGTATCTGGTCAACTTTGCCCGCCACTATGTCTACAGCACCCATATGCCGGCGGCGCAGGCTTGTGCGGTCAGCAAGAGTATCGAATTGGTACGCGCCGCCGATGAGGCCCGCGCCCATCTTGGTAAGCTCATCGCCCGTTTCCGACAAGGGGCAGAGGCGTTGGGTTGGCAACTCGGGGTCAGCAGTACCCCCATCCAGCCGCTGCTGGTGGGGGAGAGCTCTGCTGCTTTGCAACTGGCCGAGCGACTGCGGGATCGCGGTGTCTGGGTTGGCGCCATCCGCCCGCCCACCGTGCCGGTCGGTACGGCCCGGCTGCGCATTACTCTGAGTGCAGCTCACCGCGAACAGGATGTGGATCGCCTGCTCGATGCCTTGGGTGCCAGCCCTGCTGCAACAACGGTTGGGGAGGCTTGCCATGGCTGAGCGTTTTCAAACGGTGGACAAGGCGCAGCTCGCTCGTCGTTTCGGGGCGGCGGCTCGTCACTACGACGCCCATGCCCGCTTTCAGCAGGAAGTGGGGCTGGCGCTGCTCGAGCTGATGAGCGCGGCCGGTGTACGTGAGGAGCGTCGGGGCTGCGGGCTCGATTTGGGCTGCGGCACCGGCTTCTTCCTGCCTCATCTTGCCACCCGCTGCGCCGGGCTGACCGGGCTGGATCTCGCCCCCGGCATGCTGGAGCAGGCGGCCCTGCGCGGCAGCGGCGCCCGACTGGTGTGCGGCGATGCCGAACAGCTCCCCTTTGCCGACAACGCTTTTGACTGGGTATTTTCCAGTCTGGCGCTGCAGTGGTGCGAGCGACCGGCGCAGGCTTTCGCCGAGCTGCTGCGGGTGGTCAAACCCGGTGGCCAGATCTTCTTCTCCACCCTGCTCGATGAATCGCTCTGGCAACTGCGCGCAGCCTGGCAGCAAGTAGATGGCCGAGCCCATGTCAACCGCTTCCTTGGCCTGCCACAATTGGAGCAGGCGTTGTTATCGGCGGGCGCCATTACCCCGGGGCTTGAGTGCAGAAACTGGGATCTTGCCTATCTTGAATTGCCGCAGTTGTTGCGCGATCTCAAGGGGATCGGGGCAAATCAGATCAATGATGAGTGTGCCCGCAGTGCACCGGCCGGACTGAGCGGTCGCGCCAGATTGCAGCGGCTGGCTCAGGCGTATGAAGCATTTCGTCAGCCCGATGGCCAGCTGGTGGCCAGTTACCGGGTCTGTCTGGGCCGGCTCGGCAAACCTTGCTGAACCAGCCAGAGTTATGAGGGGGAGGGGCGCGTTGGGCCCTCTCCTGCCAAGGAGAGAGCATTATGAAGTCATTCTTTATCACCGGCACCGACACGGACGCAGGCAAGACGCTGGTAGCGCGCACCCTGCTGCGGGAATTCAGCGCACAGGGAATCAAGTGTGCGGGTTACAAGCCGGTCTCGGCCGGATGTGCCCGCACGCCCGAGGGGCTGCGCAACCTCGATGCCGTCCTGTTGCAGGAGGCGGCGAGCCTGCCGCTGCCCTACGAGGCGGTCAACCCCTATGCCTACGAGCCGCCGATTGCGCCGCACATCGCGGCCAGCGAGGCGCGCCAGCCCATCAGTCTGCAGGGGCTGAGCGAGGGGTTGCGCAAGATTGAACAGGCGGGGGCCGAGCTTGCCATCGTCGAGGGGGCGGGGGGCTGGTATCTGCCGCTGGATCGCAAGCACCTGCTGTCAGACTGGGTGAAGCAGGAGAACATGCCGGTGATTCTGGTGGTGGGGGCCAAGCTTGGCTGCCTCAACCATGCGCTGCTCACCTTCGCCGCCATTCGCAACGATCAGCTGCCGGTCGCAGGTTGGGTTATTAATCGGCTGCACAGCTCGATGAGCCACTATCAGGAAAATCTGGACACCCTCAGGGGCTTGTTGCCAGCGCCGTTTCTGGGGGAAATTCCCTTTATAAACAATCCGTTTGAAGCTAACCTGCAGGGCCGCCTCGATATCTCGCCACTGCTGTGACGGCATATTCAGCGAACATTCATCGAATCTCCCTAAAATGCCATCCATAACATGGTGATAGGGAGGTTCAATGAACCCCGGCCATGTCCGTTATTCTCACAAGGAGTCAATATGAAGCGAATAATACTATTCCTGGTGACCAACCTGGCCGTCATGCTGGTGCTGGGGGTGGTACTCAATATCCTGTTCTCGGTTCTGGGTATCAACAAGTCCAGTATTTCCGGCCTGTTGGTCTTCTGTGCCGTGTTCGGTTTTGGCGGTTCCTTTATCTCCTTGCTGATGTCCAAGTGGATGGCCAAGCGCAGCTATGGCGTCCAGGTGATCGAGCAGCCCCGCAACGAGACCGAGCACTGGCTGGTGAGCACTGTGGCCCGTCAGGCCCGTGAAGCCGGGATCCAGATGCCGGAAGTGGGGATCTACGACTCTCCCGAGATGAACGCGTTTGCTACCGGTGCTCGCCGCGATGATTCGCTGGTGGCTGTCTCCTCCGGCCTGCTCTACAGCATGAGCCGCGACGAGGCGGAAGCGGTGCTGGCCCACGAGGTGAGCCACGTGGCCAACGGCGACATGGTGACCCTGACCCTGATCCAGGGTGTGGTGAACACCTTCGTGATGTTCTTCGCCCGCATCGTGGCTGGGGTCATCAGCAACTTTTTCAGCTCCAACAACGATGAAGAGAGCAGCAGCACCGGCGGTTTTGCCTACATGATCACCGTGTTCGTGCTGGAGATGGTGTTTGGCGTACTCGCCTCCATCATCGTCATGTGGTTCAGCCGTCAGCGTGAGTTCCGCGCCGATGCCGGTGCCGCCAAGCTGGCCGGTCGCGACAAGATGATTGCCGCCCTTGAGCGCCTCTCCCGCGGTGCCGAGCCGCAGCTGGAAGGCTCCATGATGGCCTTTGGCATCAACGGCAAGCGCTCCATGAGCGAGCTGTTCATGAGCCACCCGCCCATCGAGCAGCGGATCGCCGCCCTGCGCGGTTAATCTCGCCTGTTTTTACCAAGCAAAACGGCTGCCTCGGCAGCCGTTTTTTATTGTCCGCGCGTTATCGCGGCTCGATCACCTTATTTGATGACGAGGTTGGTCAGCGGCACTGCGCAGCAGGTGAGGATCTTGCCCTCGGCCCGCTCGGCGGCGCTGATGGCGGGGGCGTCGGGGTGATCCACCTCGCCAGATACCAGCGTCTGCTTGCAGCTGCCGCAGATGCCGGCGCGGCAGCTCCAGGGGAGATCTACCCCCTGCTTGCTGGCCTGATCGAGGATGGTGCCCTGATTGTTGCCGGCAAACTCCCGCTCACCGATGCGCAGTTGCACTGGCTGATGAGCGCGGGCAACCGAGAGAATGGCGCCGCCAAAGCTCTCCTGTCTGATGCGTGTGGCAGGTACGCCGCGCGCTGCCACTTTTGCCGCTGCATCGGCCATAAAACCGTGGGGGCCGCAGATAAACACCTCCCGTCCGGCCAACCCTTTGACCAGTGCGAGATGCTCATCGCCGAGCCGCCCTTGCTGCCCCTGCCAGTGACTGTCCGGCTGGCTCAGGATAATGGTGAGGGTCATCCCCTGCTGCGCCATGGCGTGCAGCTCGCTGGCTGCCGGAATATCCGCCTCGCTGCGGCACAGGTGCATAAAGTGGACATCGCCAAGCTCGCCGCGCAAGGCCAGAGTACGGGCCATCGCCAGCATGGGGGTGACGCCGGAGCCTGCCGAGAGCAGCAGAAGCGAGCGCTCGGCACCAAGGTGAAACTCGCCAGCCGGCACTGCGGCCAGCAGGGTGTTGCCCACCTGCATCTGCTGGTGCAGCCAGTGGGAGATGCGACCACCCCCTACCTTCTTGACGCTGATGCTGTAGCGCTCCGGCCGATCCGGCGTAGAGCTCAGGGTATAGCGGCGCTGAACCCGCTCGTGTTTGATATCGAGGCTGATGGGCAGATGCTGGCCCGGCAGGTAGTCGGGCAGTGGCTCGCCATCGGCCGCCTCGAACCAGAAGGTCTCCAGATCCCGCGCCAGCGGTTCGCGGGCCACGCAGATCAGCTCGCGCTTTTTCGGTGCGCCGTCAGGGTAGGGGGCAGGGCGCTTGCGCTCCAGTACCTCGATCTCGCTACCCGCTTCAATCCAGCCCTCGTTGAGGGCCACCAGGTTCTGGCCGAAGTAGACCTCGCCATCCTCGCCGCGGCGGTAACGGGTGAGGGTCGCCAGCGGCTCTTTGAGGGCATTGAAGCGATCGGTGCCCGCTTCCACTGTGGTCATAATGCAGCGGCTGCAGGGCTTGGCGACCTGAAACTCCACCTCGCCGATGCGGATGCGCACCCAGCTGTCCTCCTCGAAGGGGCGAGTGCCGCTCGCCACCAGATTGGTGCGAAACTGGCTCATCTGGTGCAGCGCATCGGAGCGCAGATTGAGATCCTCAAGGGAGGCCTGACTTATCAGCAGCAGGGGATAACCGTCGGCAAAGCTGACCCGGGTGCCGGTCTTCTCGCGAAAGCGGTCGGATTCTGTGCCGAGCCAAAGCAGCGCTACCGGTTCGCCAGCGACCCGGCTCAGCCAGCTGTCGGCGATGGGGGTGGTATGCAGGGCGGTGAAGCGGTCGCCCCAGACCCCTGTCGCTTGAGGGGCACGGCTGAAGTCGGACTCTTGCAGGGAGAGAGGCTCGAACCCCGGATAGTTCAGTTGCAGGCCGCCTGCAACTGGAGTTGCAACCACCTGCTGCAATTGGGGGTGGGTACGGGCGGTGATGAAGGTGCCATCAGGATTGACCACCATGTAGCGGCGATCCCCTGCGAGTCCCTCCTGAGTGACCCGGGCGCGTGTCTGAGGCATGCCGGCGGTCGATTTGATGGGGTAGAGGTGAATGCTGTCTAGCCTTGGCATCTTCGTATCCTTGTGAAGCGGCGCTTTCGCCTGGAAAAAGGGGAACATAACGGTTCCCACTGCGAGGGGCAATCTCTTTGCGGGGCGCAGAGATGCGGGTTCGATAGATGCAGTTTTTTTTGCAAAAAATCGCAGAGGGGCAACCGGGCTATCCGGTTTTTGCCCGCTTGGCCACAACCTTGGCGAGATAAGGAGTGGAGTCAAGCGGGAAAGATGTTATCCCGGTCACGTTCTGTTTAAAACCACCCATTAAATGCAACATTTTTTGATCCTGATTCGCTAATCAGTACAAAAAAGACGCCATTATCGACTCAGTTCCCAGTTTCTAACGCTTTCGCTTCTTCCTCATCCGGCCACCGTCCGCCTCGGCTAAACGGTATCAAGCGCCATCGGGTGGGGCCTGTCACACAAAAAGAAGAAAGCAATGTATGAGCAAACAACTGGACATGACCCCATTGCCGGATCTCTCCCTGAAAACGGGAACAGGCCCGGTGCGTACCCGGCTACCCGTCTGGCGGCCGGCCCTGCCACCCTGCAATCACGCATGCCCGGCCGGAGAAAATATCCAGGCCTGGCTCTCTTTGGCGCAGGCCGGTCGCTTTGAAGCGGCCTGGCAGACCCTGATCGAAGAGAACCCCTTGCCCGCCATTCATGGCCGGGTCTGCTATCACCCCTGCGAGAGCGCCTGCAACCGCGGGCAGGTGGATGAATCCGTCTCTATCCATGCCATCGAACGCTTCCTCGGCGACGAAGCGCTGGCCCGCGGTTGGCAGCCCGCGCCACCTGCCCCTGCCAGCGGCAAGAAGGTGCTGGTGATCGGCGCCGGCCCCTCAGGTCTCTCCTGCGCCTGGCACCTCAACCGGCTTGGCCATCAGGTGGAGATCCGCGAAGCGGGACCGCTGGCGGGCGGCATGCTGCGCTTTGGTATTCCCGCTTACCGTCTGCCCCGCGATGTGCTGGATCGGGAGGTGGCCCGCATCGTGGCGGCCGGGGTGACCCTCACTCTTAATCACAAGGTGGAGGATGTGCTGCGCGAGCGCGACGAGGGGGGCTTTGACGCCGTCTTTATGGCCATCGGCGCCCATCTGGCCAAGCGGGTCGATATTCCGGCCCGGGAGGCGGGCAAGATCCTCGATGCGGTGAGTTTCCTCGAACAGGCCAGTCTTGCCGAAGAGAAAGGATTGCCGCCGCCAAAACTGGGACGGCGGGTAGCCATCTACGGCGGCGGCAACACCGCCATGGACGCGGCCCGTACCGCCCGCCGCCTCGGTGTGGAAGAGGCGATGATCATCTACCGCCGCGACCGGGACCATATGCCCGCCCACGCCTTCGAGGCCGACGAGGCCGAGGAGGAGGGGATCAAGATCAACTGGCTGCGCACCATCCGCCAGCTCGATAACACCAATATCGAAGTGGAGGTGATGGCGCTGGATGCCGAGGGCAAACCGGTGCCCACCGGCAAGTTTGAAACCCTTGAAGCGGACTCCCTGATCCTGGCGCTCGGTCAGGAAGTTGATTTGAGCGTGCTGGAAAGCATCCCCGGCGTGCGGGTCAACAAGGAGGGGGTGGTGCAGGTTGGCGAAAACCTGATGACGGATGTGCCGGGTCTGTTTGCAGGCGGCGATATGGTGCCCTCCGAGCGCACCGTCACCATCGCCACCGGCCACGGCAAGAAGGCTGCGCGCCACATGGATGCCTGGCTGCGCGGTCGCCACTATCACAAACCGCTCTCCTACCCGCTGGTGGGGCCGGAGCAGTTGCAGCTCTGGTTCCAGACCCACGCCCCGGCCAGCAGCCAGCCGGTCAAACCTCCCTCGGCGCGGGACGACTTTGGCGAGATCATCGGCGGGCTGGATGAGGTGGCCGCCCGCTACGAGGCGGCGCGCTGCTACTCCTGCGGCAACTGCTTTGAGTGCGACGGCTGCTATGGCAGCTGCCCCGAGCAGGCCATCGCCAAGCTGGGGCCTGGTCTGGGGTATCAGGTAGATGCCGAGCGCTGCACCGGCTGCGGTGCCTGCCACGACCAGTGTCCCTGCCACGCCATCGAGCTGCGCCAACCGGAGGAGTCCCAATGAAACATGAACTGATCATGGTTGACGGCAACGAAGCCGCGGCCCGGGTGGCGTACCAGCTGAGCGAAGTGTGTGCCATCTACCCCATCACTCCGAGCTCGACCATGGCCGAACTGGCCGATGCCTGGGCGGCAGAAGGGCAGACCAACCTGTGGGGCAACATCCCCACGGTGGTGGAGATGCAGAGCGAAGGGGGGGCGGCTGGCACGGTACACGGCGCCCTGCAGGCGGGGGCGCTCGCCACCACCTTCACCGCCAGTCAGGGGCTGATGCTGATGCTGCCCAACATGTACAAGATCGCAGGTGAATTGACCTCGGCGGTGTTCCATGTGGCGGCCCGTTCGCTGGCGGCGCAGGGGCTGTCAATTTTTGGCGACCATCAGGATGTGATGGCGGCGCGCAGCACCGGCTTTGCCATGCTCGCCTCCGGCTCGGTGCAGGAGGCGCAGGACCTGGCTTTGGTCGCCCACAGCGTCACCCTGCAGTGCCGGGTGCCCTTTATCCACTTCTTTGACGGGTTCCGTACCTCCCACGAGGTGAACAAGATAGTCGCACTGCACAAAGATGAAATTCGCGCCCTTATCGACAACGACTGGGTACGCGCCCACCGTGCGCGGGCCCTCAACCCGGATCATCCGGTGATGCGCGGCACCGCCCAGAACCCGGATACCTATTTCCAGTCCCGCGAGAGCGTCAACCCCTTCTACGAGGCGGTACCGGCGCGGGTGCAGCAGTGCATGGACAACCTCGGCGAGCTGACCGGTCGTCACTACCGGCTGGTGGAGTATCACGGCGCGCCCGATGCCACCGACGTCATCGTGCTGATGGGCTCGGGGGCGGCCACCGCCCGCACCACCGTGGATTGGCTCAACCGGCAGGATCGCAAGACCGGGGTGCTGGTCATTCGCCTCTATCGCCCCTTCCCGGTACAGGCGCTGCTCGATGCGCTACCGCAGAGCGTGCGGCGCATGGCGGTGCTCGATCGCACCAAGGAGCCGGGGGCGGGTGGTGAGCCACTGCTGCTGGATGTGCAGAGCGCCCTTATCGATGGCTTGCAGCGCGGCCTTATCAAGCGGCTGCCGTGGCTTAGCGGCGGTCGCTATGGCCTCTCTTCCAAAGAGTTCACCCCCGCCATGTGCGCGGCGGTATTCGAGGAGCTGGCATCCGATGCGCCGCGCCCGCGCTTTACCGTGGGGATAGTGGATGACGTGTCGGGCCTCAGTCTGGCCTGGCACCCCATCGGTGATCTGGAGCCTGCCAGCCGGGTGCGGGCACTCTTCTTCGGCCTTGGCGCCGACGGCACCGTGGGCGCCAACAAGAACAGCATCAAGATCATCGGCGAGCTGGAGGGCTTCCACGCCCAGGGCTACTTCGTTTACGACTCCAAGAAGTCGGGCTCGCGTACCGTCTCCCACCTGCGCTTTGGCCCCGAGCCCATCGACGCCCCCTGGCTTATCGAACAGGCGAGCTTTATCGGCTGCCACCAGTGGGGCTTTGTCGAGTCGGTCGATCTGCTGGAGCACGCCGCCGAAGGTGCGACCCTGCTGCTTAATGCTCCCTATGAGCCTGACCGGGTCTGGGCCGAGCTGCCCGAGCGGCTGCGTGCCCGCATTCGCGCCCTCAACATCCAGCTCTACTGCATCGACGGCGATCGGGTCGCCGAGCGCAACGGCATGGGCAATCGCATCAACACCATCATGCAGACCTGCTTCTTCGCCCTGGCCGGTATCTTGCCGCGGGACGAGGCGATTGCGCTGATCAAGGAGAGCATCGAGAAGAGCTATGCCCGCAAGGGGCCAGAAGTGGTCGAGCGCAACTTCGCGGCGGTGGATGACACCCTGGCTCATCTCCATCAGGTGGCGATCCCGGCCGGTGAGGAGCAGATCAGCGACTATCCGCTGCCGCTGGCACCGGGTGGCAGCGAGTTTGTCCAGCGGGTCACCGGCGAGATGCTGGCGGGGCGCGGCGATTTGATCCCAGTCTCCATGTTGCCGGTGGATGGCACTTACCCCACTGCCACCAGCCGCTTCGAGAAGCGCGATATCGCCCGCGAGATCCCGATTTGGCATTCGGATATCTGCATCCAATGCGGCAACTGCGTCTTTGTCTGCCCCCACGCGGCGCTGCGGGCCAAGTTCTACCATCAGGACTGGCTGGCGACTGCCCCCGAGGCGGCGCAGTCGGTGCCCGTCACAGCCAAGGGCTTCCCCGACAGTCGCTACACCTTGCAACTCTATCCGGAAGATTGCACCGGCTGTGGCCAGTGCGTGCAGGCCTGTCCGGTGCGGGTCGGGGCGGATGAGGAACACGAGGGCGAGCGCGCCATCACCATGATGGACAAGGCCCCCCATCTGGCTGGTCAGAAGCAGGCGCTGCGCTGGTTCGAAAGCCTGCCCTGGCCTGCCCGCGAGCGGGTGGATTTCTCCACCGTGCGTGGCACCCAGTTCCTCGAACCCCTGTTCGAGTTCTCCGGTGCCTGCGCCGGTTGTGGCGAGACCCCCTATCTCAAGCTGCTGACCCAGCTGTTTGGCGATCGCATGCTGGTGGCCAACGCCACCGGTTGCTCCTCCATCTATGGCGGCAACCTGCCGACTACCCCGTGGGCCAAGAACGGCGAAGGGAAGGGGCCGGCCTGGTCGAACTCCCTGTTTGAGGACAACGCCGAGTTTGGCTTTGGCTTCCGTCTCACCGCCGATCAGCATCACGGTCAGGCGGTGGCGGCCCTTGAAGCGATGAAAGGGGAGCTGGGCGCCGAGCTGGTCGATACCCTGATCAGCGCCCCGCAGCGGCTGGAGTCGGAGATCCGCGCCCAGCGCACCCGGGTGGCGCAAGTGCGGGAGCGATTGGAAGAGGTGAAATCCGGCAAGGCCCGCGAGCTGCTGTCACTTATCGATCAGCTGGTGCGCCGCTCGGTCTGGATCATCGGCGGCGATGGCTGGGCCTATGACATCGGCTCATCGGGGCTCGACCATGTGCTCGCCTCCGGCCGCGATGTGAACGTGTTGGTGATGGATACCGAGGTCTACTCCAACACCGGTGGGCAGATGTCGAAATCGACCCCGCTCGGTGCCGTCGCCAAGTTCGCGGCGGGGGGCAAGACGCTGGCCAAGAAGGATGTGGCGTTGCAGGCCATCTCCTACGGCAACGTCTATGTTGCCCGCATCGCCTTTGGTGCCAACCCGCAGCAGGCGCTGCAGGCCTTGCGTGAGGCGGAGGCCTATCCGGGCCCGTCGCTTATCATCGCCTACAGCCACTGTATCGCCCACGGTATCGATATGGAGTTTGGCCTGACCCAGCAAAAACGCGCGGTGGCCTCCGGTCACTGGCCGCTGATGCGCTACAACCCGGTATTGCGCAGTGCGGGGCAGAACCCCTTCAGCCTCGACAGCCTGCGCCCCTCCATTCCCCTTGCTGAATATCGGCAGGAGGAGACCCGTTATCGGGTGCTGGCCCAGAGCCATCCGGAGGAGGCCGAGCGGCTGATGCAGGTGGCGCAAAAAGTGGCGTGGCAGAAGTGGGCCACCTACGAGGAGATGGCCACCCGCGAGGCCAGCCAGTTCCATCCGCCGGTGTGAGGATGGGGTTAACTCGGCATAAAACGAAGCGGGCCACTGGCCCGCTTTTTAGTCATTTGGGTAGGGACGGGCTCGTTATAGAGTAAAAGCATCCATATTTCCGACTCTAATCGAGGTCGTATTTTAAGGTGAATGGCACTAAGGCATTGAAAGTTTTTCATAAATACGTCTGTGTTAGAGTGGTTCACTTCACAGAACAAATTTGTTAGGTGCTTATGACTAATCGCCTTTTAAGTCTCTTGGGGTCATATCCAGAGTGTGACGAATTTCAAATCGGGAGATTGCTTGTTTGGGTCGAGTACCCTTCAGGCAGAGACCGTTTAGCTTGTTTGCGTAATGCAGAGGCGATTCTTCCTGAGCTAGAGTCTGATATTTCCAGAGTGGAAGAACTTGCTGCGATGAGCATTGGAAGTGCAGTCCCAGCAACTGTAACGGGCATAAGAATTGAAGCAGAACGATCCGCCTCGTATGAATGCACCTTTTTTGACGGGGAACATGAAGATGAATTCATAACCATCAGCAGAGATTCTGGTGGCTACCTTTTTGCTGATGCTCAGAGCAAGCGTGCAAGGTGAAAGAGCTATAGAAAAGGCTTTATAAGAAGCTGACGAAGCTGACACAGAACCAGATAGACAAATGCCGCCATCTTGGCGGCATTTGTCTATCTGTAGGCTGTAGGAGAGTTGGCCAAGGCTTCCTTTTCCGACCAAGGCAGGTAAGCTGCGGGGCAAATAGCGTCAAGCAGGAGAAGGGACGATGACAGAGCAACATTTCGCCGGGACGATCGGCATTCTGGGGGCGGGGTGGCTCGGGCTGCCGCTGGCGCGGGCCCTGCAGGCGGCAGGCAAGCAGGTGTCGGTGACGGTCAGTAGCGCCGAGAAGGCGGCCCGTCTGCAGGGGGAGGGGATCGCTGCTCATCCGCTGACGATCTCTGCCCATATGTCGGATGCGTGGCCCATCCCCTGCGAATCGTTGGTTATCTGCGTACCGCCCAGCAAGACCGATGACTATCCGCAGGCGGTGGCAAAAGCCTGCGCGCTTGCCAAAGCGAGTGGTACCCGGCGGGTACTGTTTGTCAGCGCCACCTCGGTATGGGGAGCGGGGCAGCAGGAGGGTGAACAGCCCAAACCCCGCCATGCCCGTGGCGAGCGGATGCTGGCGGCGGAGCAGGCGGTGCTGGCGGCCGGTTTCGAGGTGGTGATGATAGTGCGCCCCTCCGGCCTTTATGGCCCGGATCGCCATCCCGGCCGTTTCCTGGCGGGCAAGACCCTGGATGGCGGCGCCCAGTCGGTCAATCTGGTCCATCTGGACGATGTGGTGGCGGCCTGCATCTTGCTGCTGGAGCGGGGCAAGGACGGGGATGTCTTCAACCTGAGTGCGCCGGTGCATCCGCGACGTGAGCAGTTCTACCCCTTTGCGGCGCGCCAGCAGGGGCTGCCCGTGCCGGTCTTTATCGAGCCTGCCGGTGAATTTCAGCCCATCGACGGTCAGCTGATTTGTCAGCAGATGGGATTCAACTATCGCTGGCCCGATCCGGCCCACTGGTTTGCCGAGCTCGCCGCCTCGGGCAATTGAGGTTTGCCAAGGGGGTGATCGCCCCCTATCATGCCGCCATCCATGAGAGAGAGGCGGTAATGATGGTAGATACAAAACGTCACCCCGATGGGGAGTTGTTGCTGAGAACCCTGGCAATGCCAGCCGATACCAACCCCAATGGCGACATCTTTGGTGGCTGGATCATGTCCCAGATGGATATAGGTGGGGGCATTATGGCCAAGGAGCTGGCAAAAGGACGTATTTGTACCGTATCCGTCGAAGGCATGACGTTTCACAGTCCGGTCAAGGTGGGCGATGTGGTCTGCTGCTACGGCCGCTGCATGAAGATCGGCCGCAGCTCCATGAAGCTCAAGCTGGAGGTGTGGGTCAAGCCGGTACTGCGCGAAAACGACGCCCAGCGTTACTGTGTGACCGAGGGGATCTTCACCTATGTCGCCATCGACGAACACGGCAAATCCCGCCCGGTTCCGGTGAGTGCCTGATCAAATAAGCCGGGCGTTGATGATGGATATTTCCTGCTCAAGCCCGGTTTTTTGCCGTATCATGCGTTCCAGCATCTCCTCTGACCCTACATACTGAAGGGTGTCGAACAGACAGAGATCGCACTGCGGGTCACGTCTGATCTGGTAGACGGTGGCCAGCTCCACTTGATGACAGTTTCCTTGTTGATCATAAAACGTCACGTTGTACCGAAGTTCTTTCGCCATGAGACAGCGTCCTTCTGGTTGAGTGGAACAGGGACTATCAGCTTAGTCGGCGTTGATGACGTTTGTGATGGTCAAGATACAAAGCAAAGGCGGGCGGTTTAGCCGATGAAAAATAGTTATCGCATTCTTGGCACCTCCCTGCTGACCCTAGGGTTGGTAGGCTGTTTCGAGGTGCCGGATCAGAACCATCTGGTCACGGCCGATGGGATTGTGCCGGGTATCGACTGCCAGCGTCCGCCGCTGGTGGCGCTGGCGACCACGGCGCTGCCCCGTGAATTCGGCATCACGGTCTGGAACCTCTACAAGGGACAGCGCAAGAACTGGCGCGAGGGGATGGACAGCTACGCCAAGGGGCAGGATCTGGTGCTGCTGCAAGAGTCGGCCACCCGTCCCGAGATGCTCGACTGGCTGCGCGCCGGTGATTTCCAGTGGCAACAGCTGCAGGCCTTCACCCAGGGCGGCGTGTCGTTCGGGGTGATGACGGTGGCCAAGACCCCGCAGGCGTTCGTCTGTGGCGTGCGCTCCCCCGAACCCTTGCTGCGCATCCCCAAATCCGGGCTGGTAAGCCTCTATCCGTTGCAGGGCGATCCTGACGGCGTGCTGGTGATCAACCTCCATGCGGTCAACTTCGAACTGGGGATGGCCACCTTCCGCGAGCAGCTCAATGATTTGACCGCGCTGGTGCGCCGCCATCAGGGGCCGGTGATCCTGGCCGGTGATTTCAACACCTGGAGCGACAAACGCCAGTTCTGGCTGAGCAAGCTGGTTGAAGAGCTGGGTCTGCAGGAGGCCGTGCCGGTGCCTGACTTGCGCCGTACCGCTTTCGGTCGCCCGCTGGATCACCTCTACTACCGCAATCTGGATCTGGTCGAGGTGAGTTCACCGGCGACCGACAGCTCCGATCACAACCCCATCATTGCGCGCTTTGCTGCCCAGTCGCTGACGCCGTAAACCGGTGATTGCCCCATAAAAAATCCGGCGCCAATGGCGCCGGATTTTTTTGCGCTGTTGCCAGCGACAGAGGCATTACTGCTGATAGAGGCCCAGATGCTCTTTGGCGTAGGCTTCGAAATCGGTGCAGCCACCGATGTGCTGCTCGTCCAGGAAGATCTGCGGCACTGTGTTGACCGGCTTGCCGGCGCTCTTGGCCAGATCTTCTTTGGTGATGCCTTCGGCGTGGATATCGACGTAGCGGAATTTGAAATCATCGCGCTGTTCAACCAGCTGCTCGGCAATCTGCTTGGCACGAACGCAATAGGGGCAGCCGGGGCGACCAAAAATCACTGCAAACATCTTTTCTCTCCGTTGGTGAGGCCGTTATGTGAAACCGTCAGGTCAGGCCATTGATAAGAGGCAGGGGACAGCATATCCCCCCCTCGTCACGACTTAAAGTTGAAATTGTCGATACCGTGATTCGAGCGGCTCTATTGCCTCAGTTCTCGTCGGCAATCTGGATCGGCTGCTGCTGGTAGATGCTCTCCAGCACCCCCTTCTCGAACACGGTCCAGGGCCAGGGGGCCTTGCTGGCACGGTAGCGATCGTGGGTCGCCGGGTCTTGCGACAGGCCGCGCTGGAACATCACGAACGCCTTGCGCTGGCCACCGGCGGTATCGATAAAGCCCACCAGGTTGGAGGTGCCGGTGATGGTGCCGGTCTTGGCATGCACCTTGTTCTTCATCATGGGGGCGGTGACGCTGCGCCGCCACGCCAGAGTGCCATCTACCTGCGAGCTTGGCAGCAGCTTGATCAGGCCAAGCTCCGCATCATTTTTCTGGATGAAGTTCAGCACCGACAGCATCTGGCGGGCGCTGATGAGATTGTGAGCGGAGAGGCCGGAGCCGTCAGCCAGGGTGGCGTTGCCCAGATCGATGCCGTTCTTGGTCAGGATGGCGCGCACCGCCATGGTACCGCTGCGATAGCTGCCCGGCTTGTTGTAGTAGTGGCGGCCCACGGTCTTGAGGAAGGTATCGGCATAGAGGTTGTCCGATTTCTTCAGCATCTTGGCCAGCATCACCGGCAGGGAGACCGAGTAGTGGGTGCCCAGCGTCTCGGCGTTGTCCGGTGCCTTGTGGGTAACCCGCAGCAGGCCGTCATGCTTGATACCGGCACGGTGCCGATCGCCCAGCGAATGTTGTCCCAGCCCCAGGCCTCCACGTCGTGGATGGCGAAGCGCAGACCCTGCGGATCCTTGTTCGGGGTGATGCAGCCCTTGAGCTCGTAGAAGTTGCCCTTGGCCATGTCCACTTCCAGTGCGCAGAACTGGCGTGCCATGTCGGCGTAGCTCATCACTTCCACGTTGTCGGCACCGATGCCGATGGGCACGCCGGTGGCCACGTTGCCGACCGCCGGTTTGCCGATCTGGGTGGCGGTAATGGTGCCGTAGGCGCAGTTCTTGTCGATGATGACCGAGGAGACGGGAGCGGCGAAGCAGAGGGTCTGATCCCCCCACGACCAGCCGTTGCCACGCTCGTAGCCGTTGTAGGCGCCGGTGTTGACGTAGACGTTGCCCTTGATCTGGTTGACGCCGAGTTGCTTGAACAGGGCCAGCAGATCCATCCGTGACAGGGTGGGGTCGCCGACGAAGTTGATCCAGATATCGCCATTGATGACGTTGCCCTGCTTGGCGCCGGGCTGGGCCTGAATGTCGGTGGCAAAGCGGAAGTCGGCACCCAGCTCAAGGCGGGCCGCCAGCGCGGTGAGCACCTTCATGGTGGAGGCGGGGGCGATCATCTGATCCGCATGACGGGCAAACTCAACGCCATTGTTACCCTGCACTATGATGGCGTACTGGCCACCCTGAGGGGGCGTCAGCGGGGCGGCATGAGCCGCCAGAGAGAAAAGAGCACAAAAACCAATCAACAGCCGCTGCATAACATCCTCTAACGTGACGAAGGGGCCAGACCGATAGCACTGACCCTGATAATTCAACCTTGTTTCACCTGCCGATGCAGGATCGGCCGTGGCAAAGCAATTCATACGATTTATGCCGGTCGCCACTGGCCATCACGCCAGCGAGTTGGCGGTGCGATAGCGACCCTCATAATCAAAAATCTTCTCTTTTATCTGCCAGAAGCGCCCCGATTTGCGGGCGATGACGAAATCGGGATGGCGAAACTGGCTTTCTGCCGCCAGCACGCTCGCCAGGGTGGCAAATTCGGGCTCCAGACCCGGGGCGGGCCAATGATGACGCACAAAGTGCTGTTGAAACAAGCGCCGCGCGCCCTCGGAGTGAAATCCGAAGTACTCATTGAGGGTGAGACCATCCTCATCGTGGTAGGTCACCTCCAGCCGCTCCCCCTGTTTGCCGCGCCCTGCGGTGAGGGTCAGCCCGGCACAGCGGATCACCATGCAATCCTTGAGATTGAGCGCCTCTTTGAGCTTGTCGTCAGGGTCGACCAGCAGCTGATCGCAGCTCTGGCAGCGGCGGGCTGCGATGTCGTTTTCGGCGCCGCAAGCGGGGCAGATCTTGGCGCGAAAGCGGTAGTCGCACTCCTCGCGATTGCCCTCGTCATCTTCAAACAGTCCCTGACAGCGGCGGCCATAGTGCTCGATCACCTTGCCATCCTCGTCGGTCTTGCCCCAGAAGGTGTTGGCAAAGCCGCAGGCGGGGCAGGGCACCTGCACCGGCTCGGTACCGGCATGGGGGCGAGGTTCCCCCACTTCGGGGGCAAACAGGTTGAAGTTGTTGCCGGCGTAGTCGAGCACCAGACAATCCTCCTTGCCCGGCGAGAGGCGCAGGCCCCGCCCGACGATCTGCTGATAGAGCGAGACCGACTCGGTGGGTCTGAGCATCACGATAAGATCGACATGAGGGGCGTCGAAGCCGGTGGTGAGCACCGCCACGTTGACCAGAAACTTGAGCTCGCGTGCCTTGAAGGCGTTGATGAGGGCATCGCGCTCCGGCCCCGGTGTTTCGCCGGTAATAAGGGCTGCCTGCTCCCCTCTGGCACCAAGCAGGCCGTGGATTTCACGGGCGTGTTCGACGGTGGCGGCGAAGATCATCACCCCCTGCCGGTCGGCGGCATACTCCAGCACCTGGCTCAGGATATGGGGTGTAACCCGCTCCTGCCGCTTGAGCTCGCCGTTGAGATCCGCCTCGCTGAACAGGCCATTCTCCCGCGGCACCAGCTTGCTGAAGTCGTAGTGAACGATGGGGGCATCCACCATGCGCGGCGGCGTCAGGTAGCCGTTTTTGACCATAAAGCGCAGCGGCAGCTCGAACACGCAGTCGCCGAACAGCCGCTCGCCGTGGCTTTTGACCATGCCGTGGTAGTGGCGCCGGTAGATCCAGCCCAGCCCGAGGCGATAGGGGGTGGCGGTGAGGCCGAGGATCTTGAGGGCGGGATTGGCGGCCTTGAGATGGTCGATCACCTGATGGTACTGGCTGTCGTCATCGAGCGAGACCCGGTGGCACTCGTCGATGATGAGCAGCGAAAACGCCCCGTCGAAGGCATCCAGATTGCGTGCTACCGACTGCACCGAGCCAAACACCACCTGGGCGCTCGCCTCCTTTCGGGCGAGGCCGGCGGCGAAGATGTCGGCCTTGAGCCCCCACGCCTCGTACTTGGCGTGGTTCTGCTCCACCAGCTCCTTGACGTGGGCCAGCACCAGCACCCGACCGCGCGCCTTGCGGGCCAGCTCGGCGATTACCAGACTCTTGCCAGCCCCGGTGGGCAGCACGACCACGGCAGGATCCGGGTGTTTGCGAAAGTGGCTGATGACGGCGTTGACGGCGTCGGTTTGATAGGGTCTGAGAACGAACATGCAGGTTTGGCGCGGGGCTTGGCAGGATGGCGCCATTATAGGGATCTTGCCGCCACAAAAACAGCGGGCCGGCATGATGCCGGCCCGTTGAATACATGTGTGCTTAGTGGAAGGGGAAGAGGTAGTTCATCCAGCTTGCCATGCGCAGCAGTACCTTGCGCATCACCGAGACGTGCTGGAAGTACTCGGTATAGACGGCGGCCTGGCCGCTGGCTCCGGCAATCACCTGATACTTGGCCCACTCGGGGTCGGTGATGGAGATGAGTACCGGCATGCGACCCGGGCGGATAGCGCTGGTCTGATCCAGCAGCATGGCGTTGGCCTGCACGTTGCCGGCGGCGATGGCCGGGATCACGGCAGTCACCTTGCCCTTGAAGATCTTGCCGGGGATGCCGTCGATCACCACTTCGGCTTCATCACCCACCGCCAGACGCTGCATGCTGTTCTGCCAGAACCAGCCGACATAGGCGGTCTCATCCTTGTGGATGAAGGTCATCACCGGACGATACATGAAGGGGGTGGCGATCATGCCGGGGCGCAGGGCAAGCTGCACCACATGGCCATCGCTCGGGGCATAGACCACGGTCTGGGCCAGCTGGTATTTGGCTTCATCGAGCTGGGCTTGCAAGTCTTCCAGCGTGGCGCGTTGCTGATCCATCTGGGCGGCGATCTCGTCCACGCTCGCCTGAGTCACGTCGAGGTCGCGCTGCTTGCCGACGCCACGGCGCATCAGGTCGCTGGCGCGATCCCGATCCAGCTTGGCGGAGCGCAGTCTGGCATCGATCGACTTGAGTTGATCCTTGTTGGCATTGAGCCGTGCAGTCAGACTTTCCACCTTCAGCTTGAAAGGCTCGTCATCAAGGCGAAACAGCACGTCACCCTTTTTCACCGGCTGGTTGGCTTGTACCGGCACCTCGACCACCCGGCCTTTGACCAGCGGCACAATGGGGGTGGAGAGGTAGTAGTTGCGCGCCATCTCGGAGTAGGGGTGGTTGTAGTTCATCAGCATGATGAGGGTGCCGATGAGCACGACGCCACCCAGCGCTGCGGTGGGAACAGTCCACTTGTTGAGCGGGATCCGGAAGATTTTGAAGATGGCCACGCAGAGTGCCGTGTAGGTCAGGATCAGTAGCAGGTCCATGATTTATCCCTGTTGCTCTTGCTGTTCGATATGGTTGAGACGGCCTTTCAGCTCGGCCAGCTCCTCTCTGAGGGCTGCGATATCATCTTCATCTTTTTGCAGGCGCTGGTTAAAGCCCCAGCCGCGATCCGGGCGGTAGAGGGTTGCCCAGATCCAGAGGAAAGGCCACAACACGTGCAGCGTAAACAGGCTGACCCAGCCGGCAACATGGATGGCATCCTGATGAGGGTGATTCCGATGTTTGGCAATTTCGTACGGAATATCGTGGATCACGATGATTCCGTAGAAGATGACCAGCGCGACAAAGACGAGCAGGCCAAGGGCAAAGTAATCAAGGAACATGTATAACCTCCACTGGCTTCAAGCACAGCTTTATCATTGATTCATATATTCGGGAAAGCAATTAAGAATCACATATTTATCGTCAGGCCGCACGGAATCTAAAGGGGCTCTGCTGTATAGGAGCTTAAGGAGATTTCGGGTTGTTTTATTGGCTTTTTTGTCAATGTAAAAGGGGCCTGCTGGCCCCTTTTTTTACAACCGGATACCGGCATCACCCTTCGCTGGGGTTGCTGACCAGCGGTTGGCGGAATTTCACCAGGAAGGCCACGGTAATCACGGTGGTGGCGGCGAGACCTATGATGGTCGAGATCCCCATCTCCAGCCCGAACCCGATGGGGGCGTTGGCCAGGTAGGTAAACACCACGGCGGTCATGAACATGGCCGGGATGGTGCAGACCCAGTGCAGCTTGCCCTCTTTGATGAGAAAGGCGGCCGCAGCCCACAGCATGATGACGGCGGTGGTCTGGTTGGCCCAGCCGAAGTAGCGCCAGATCACCCCGAACTCGGCCTTGGAGATGATGAAACCAAGGATGAACATGGGGATGGCGATCAGCAGACGCTTGGCCATCGGTTTCTGGGTCAGCTTCAGGAAGTCCGCCACGATGAGGCGGGCACTGCGAAACGCGGTGTCGCCCGAGGTGATAGGCAGGATCACCACACCGAGAATGGCCAGAATGCCGCCCACGGTGCCGAGCAGGCTCGTGGAGACTTCGTGCACTACGGCAGCAGGGCCACCGTTGGCCATGGTGGCGTTGAGCGCTTCGGTGCTGTCGTAGAAGGAGAGACCCAGGGTGCACCAGATAAGGGCGATGATCCCTTCACCGATCATGGCGCCGTAGAAGATGAAACGGCCGGACTTCTCGTTCTGCATGCAGCGCGCCATCAGCGGTGACTGGGTGGCGTGGAAGCCGGATACCGCGCCACAGGCGATAGTGATGAACAGCAGCGGCCAGAGCGGCAGCTCGGTCGGGTGCAGGTTGGAGAAGTCCATCCCGGTGTTGTAGAAACCTTTGCCGGAGACAATCAGGCCGATGATAAGGCCGACCGACATGAAGACCAGCAGGGCGCCGAAGATGGGGTAGAAACGGCCGATGATCTTGTCGATGGGGACTATGGTCGCGAGGATGTAGTAGGCAAAAATCGCCATGATCCAGTAGACCAGATCGGTGGAGGTGAGGTTGGCGAGCAGCCCTGCCGGGCTCAGCACGAACACCACGCCCACCAGCATCAGCAGCACCACGGCGAACAGGTTCATGAAGTGTTTGGCGGCATTGCCCAGATGCTCACCGACTACGGTCGGTACCGAGGCACCTCTGGCGCGTACCGACAGCATGCCGGAGAAGTAGTCGTGAACCGCGCCGGCGAAGATGCAGCCGAAGACGATCCAGAGCATGGCGACCGGGCCATAGAGGGCACCCAGAATGGGGCCGAAGATGGGGCCGACGCCGGCGATGTTGAGCAGTTGAACCAGATAGACTTTCTTGTCCGACATGGGGACATAGTCCACCCCGTCAGCCATGGTGATGGCGGGGGTTTTCAGCTCCGGTTTCGGGCCGAATATCCGTTCGATGAACTTGCCATAAATGAAATAGCCGGCCACAAGTAAGCCGACACAGAGGAAGAACCAGATCATTGCTACGCTCCTGCATTGTTATTTTTAGGTGTGCGCAGCCACTCTAGGACGTTGAGCTGTTAATGGCAGGTGAAAAAAGTTGAGCGGCGCCATGGCGTGCCGAACGGTCGGCGGCTGTGATCCGGCGCACACTCCACAGTTCACTCCAGCCCTAGTCGCTCCTTCAGCTCTTTCAGGTAGCGGCGGCTGACCGGTACCCGGGCGCCGCTCGGGGTGACGATCTCCGCCAGCTGGTTATCGAGCAGCCGGATCTCGAAGATGGCGTCAGGGGCGATGAGATACTGACGGTGGCAGCGCAGCAGCGGGCTCTTCTCCTCCAGGGATTTGAGGGTGAGCTGGGTGTGGAACAGCTCGCCCTGACAGGCGACATGAACGCCGCCCAGATCGGAGAAGGCATACTCCACCTGCTCGATGGGCAGCAGCCGTACCCGGTTGTGCAGATAGCCGGGAATATGGCGGATGGCGGGGGCCAGCGCTTCGACCGGTTGCGGGGAGATATCCTGCTTGAGACGGGCGAGGGTCTTGGCCAGCCGCGCCGGTTCCACCGGCTTGAGCAGGTAGTCGAAGGCGTTCTCCTCGAAGGCCTGAATGGCGTACTCGTCAAAGGC
This sequence comes from Aeromonas jandaei, assembly GCF_037890695.1. Taxonomy (NCBI): domain Bacteria; kingdom Pseudomonadati; phylum Pseudomonadota; class Gammaproteobacteria; order Aeromonadales; family Aeromonadaceae; genus Aeromonas; species Aeromonas jandaei. Next base: position 2,359,151 of record NZ_CP149571.1, read on the forward strand.
GGTGACAAAGACGATGCGGGGTAGGGGGTCGAGCATGGCGACCAGCTCCATGCCACTCAGCTTGGGCATCTGGATATCGAGAAAGACCACGTCTGGCTTGAGACGCTGAATAAGCGGCAACGCCTCGATGGCATTCCCTGCTTCCCCCACTATCTCGATGGCGGGATCACAGGCAAGGTGCTGTTTCAGCTCTTCGCGGGCGTAGTGTTCATCATCGACTATCAGGGTCCGGATCATGGTTGCTCCTTGGGCAAGGTGACGGAGACGCGCGTCCACTGTTCCAGCTCGCAGCTCACGGTCACCCCGTAGCGCTCGCCAAAGGCGCTCTTGAGACGCCGATCAACTATGGTCATTCCCAGTCCATCCCCGGCCGGGCGCGGCTGCCAGGCACCGGCGTTGTCCTCCACATGGATGGTTACTGTCTCCTGTGTCTCTTCCGTGTAGAGATGCAGGCACCCCTTATCCAGCAGGGTGGAGATGCCATGCTTGATGGCATTTTCGATAAGGGGCTGCAGGGTAAAGCTCGGCAGCTGCAGCGTGGCCAGATGGGCCGGAATATCGTTTTGCACCGTCAGCCGATCACCAAAGCGAGCCATCTCGATCTCCAGATAGGAGCGGCAGTGCTCCTGCTCCTCCTGCAGGGTGGTAAGGCCGCTCTGGCGCTTGAGATTCTTGCGGAAAAATCGTGACAAATGCAGCAGCAGATCCCGCGCTTTGCCCGGATCCTGGCGGGTGATGGCGCTAATGGTGTTGAGGGTATTGAACAGAAAATGGGGATTGATCTGGGCCTGGATCAGTTTGAGTTCGGACTGTACCAGCAGCCGCTGCTGCTGCTCCAGCCGACCGGCCAGCAGCTGCTGTGACAGCAGGTTGGCGATCCCTTCCCCCAGGGTGTGGTTGATCTTGAGAAAGAGCCGCTTTTTGGGCTCGTAGAGCTTGATGGTGCCGATCACCCCTTTGTCCCCCTGCAGCGGGATCACCAGCACCGAGCCCAACTGGCATTGAGGCGAAAGGCTGCAGCGATAGGGCTGAGCATTGCCATCGGCGAACAACACCTTGTTGCGCTCTATGGCGCGCATGGTAATAGCCGAGGTGATGGGCGTGCCCGGCAAGTGGTGATCTTCGCCGGTGCCGATAAAGGCGAGGATCTTGTCGGTATCCGTAATGGCCACGGCGCCGACGCCGGTCTCCTCCTGAATGATGCGGGCTATCTTGTGGCTCGCCTCGGGGGTAAAGCCCTGACTCATGATCCCCACGGTGCGGTTGGCGATATTGAGCGCCTTGGCGGAGAAGACCCGGGAGAACTTCTCATACATCTGCTGTTGATCGCGGATCATGCTGATAAAGAGCGCCGCGCCGCAGGAGTTGGCCAAAATCATCGGGGTGGCAATGGTGCGCACCAGCAGCAGGGATTTGTCGAACGGGGTCGCCACCAGCAGGATGATGACCATCTGCAGGATTTCGGCATAGAGGGTGGTAAAGAAGGCGATGCGAGGCTCGAACAGTGCATCCATCTTGCCGGCCCGCATCAGACGCCAGTGCACTATGCCGCCCAAGAGCCCTTCGCAGGTTGTGGAGATGGCGCAGGCGAGATCGGTGAATCCTCCCAGGGTATAACGATGCAAACCCCCGGTCAGTCCGACCAGAAATCCCACCAGCGGACCGCCCAGCAAGCCGCCCAGTACGGCACCGACGGCCCGGGTGTTGGCGATGGCGTCATCAATGTCGAGGCCGACATAGGTGCCAAGGATGCAAAAGCTGGAAAAAATAATGTATATCAGTACCTTGTGAGGTAGTCTGACAGAATAGTTGGCAAGCGGTCGCAGCAGCGGGCTTTTGGAAAAGAGGTAGGCGATTACCAGACTGACGCTCATCTGCTGCAGCAAGGAGAGGACCAACTGCATAAAAAACGCTCCTCATAAGTCGGGTGAAATAATCGCCAGCCCGTGCATAAGTGTGATCAGGATCTTGTTCTGGCGGCTGAACGGGGCGGCACGGTCTGCCAGTTTGCCAGAACGGATGGATAAAACCATATTAAATCAGCAAGTTAAATTGATATTTGTGTAAGCGCACCGGGGTTGGTATTGGTGGATGGAGCATGAATGTATCCGCTGGATACGCCACACGGAGGTGGCATGCTCCGCCCGGCCCAATGGCTGGGCGTTTTTTATACATGGTCAGATGACAACCTTTCGGCGGGTCTTCGAGCAATTATTCCGGTTTGTCCAATGAGTTATCCCCAGCTTCTGGGGATAACTCAAAACGCAAAGTAGTAACAGAAGCGACGGGTCAGATTGAAGAAGAGCCGTTGCCCCTCATCCAGCTCTTCCTGCTTGATAAAGGCGGTGATGGTGCGCTCGTCCTCGCGCAGATCGATCATCGGTACGGCTTCCGGGCGCTGTCCCTTGATATAGGTGAGAATTTTCGGTTTGAGCGGCATGGTCGGTTCGGTGGACAACACCAGCGCCACCGTTTCGTCCGAGAGTTTCACCAGCGATCCCGGTGGATAAACCCCCAGCACCTTGACCAGCAGCTTGACCAGCGTCTGATCGAACTTCTTCTGGGAAAGTTTGTAGAGCTGGCTGATGGCCTGGCTGGGCGCCGCCGGATTGGCGCTGCTGCGCGGATGCAACAGCTCGTCATAAAAGTCCACCAGTCCAATCAGACGTGCCAGCGGTGGTATCTCCCCTCCCTTGATCCCCAGCGGATAGCCGCTGCCGTCGAGCCGTTCATGATGCAGATGTGCCACCTGACGGATCTTGGGCTCGAAGGCATTGAGCTGGGTCAGCATATCGAGCCCGTATTGCGGGTGCATGTTGAGAAAATTTTGCTCTGCCTTGCTGAGCTCACCACGCTTCTGGATGATCTGGCTCGGTATCTTGAGCTCGCCGATATCGTGGATAAGTCCGGCCAGACCGGTCTCTTCCAGTTCAATGGGGTTCATGCCCAGCTCGCGTGCCATCAGCATGGCGATAAAGGCCACGTTGAGGCTGTGTTGCAGCAAAATGTCGGTGTGGGGGTTGCGGATCAGGTGCAGTCCAAGCGGCCCTTCATGCTGACTGAGCTGGAGGGCGGCATTGCGAACAATCTGGGCGGTATTGGCCAGCCCCTCGTCCGGCTTCAGGTTGAGGGAGCCCAATGCGTCGCGCAGCTCGCTCATCGACTGGCCAAATGCCTTGTCGGCGGCACGCATGGAGCGGCGGAAGGCTTTCTCATCAAAGGGGGGCGGGCCTGAGGCGATCAGCTCTTCCAGCTCTTCGAGGTCGGGGCCAGCATCGGGCACATCGCCGCGCAGTAGCGGCTCGATCGGCAGGTCGCTCTTGTCGGGGTCCACCATCATGAGGTTCAGATCAAGGTGGCGAATGATGTCCAGCTGCTGCTGATCCTTGATCTTGAAGGCATTGAACATAAAAGGATGGTTTGTCCATCCGGTGGGAAGATGGATAAAGTGGCCAACCCTCAGCTGTTCTATAGAGGCTTCGATCAGTGCCATTGATGAACTCGCATTTCTTGAATGCCTACCCAACAAGCTAGCAAAATCCGATGGATAGACAACAAAAAAACCAAGGTAACGGCTGACTGGATGCGAGGCTGTGATGATGCGCACGGGGCGCTGCGTTATCTCTTAATTCACGCTTAATTTTTGCCTTCTACGCTGGCGGCACTGTTTCTGGTAGTGTTGCCCCGCCATTTATTGTGTCGTCCGGCATTCAGGAGTCTTCTATGCGCATCACGCTCGGTGTGATGAAGGTGAATTTGTTGCTGGTGCTCTTTTTCGCACTGGTGCTGAACTGGCCTTTCTTTCTTCGTTTTTATTCTGTTATCAGTGGTCTGGAACATGTCCGGGCCGGTTTCGTTATCTCGGTTCCTCTGGTGCTGCTTGCCGCACTCAACGCTGTCTTTATCCCCTTTACCTTCCGCTGGTTGCTCAAACCCTTCTTTTCGCTGTTGATCCTGACGGGCTCCATCGTCAGTTACGCCATGCTCAAGTACGGCGTCATCTTCGATGCCAGCATGATCCAGAACATAGTGGAGACCAACAACAGCGAGGCGACCTCCTACCTGAATGTGCCGGTCGTGCTCTGGTTCCTGCTGACCGGCGTGTTGCCCATGCTGGTGCTCTGGTCGCTGAAGGTGCGCTATCCGGCCAACTGGTACAAGGGGCTGGCCATCAGGGCTGGCACACTGGTCCTCTCGCTGTTGTTCGTGGGAGGCGTGGCGGCTCTTTACTATCAGGATTACGTCTCGATCGGCCGCAATCACCGGATCCTGGGCAAGCAGATAGTGCCGGCCAACTATGTCAACGGCATCTACAAATATGCCCGCGACGTGGTATTTGCCACCCCCATTCCTTATCAACCGTTGGGGACTGATGCCAAAGTCATCGCCAAAGGGGATAAACCGACCCTGATGTTTCTGGTGGTGGGGGAGACGGCGCGCAGCAAAAACTACTCCCTCAACGGTTATGGCAAACCGACCAACAGCTTTACCGACAAAGAGGAAGGGATCGTCTCGTTTCGGGATGTGCGCTCCTGCGGCACCGCCACCGCGGTTTCGGTGCCCTGCATGTTCTCCAACCTGACTCGCCGTGGCTATGACGAGCAGCAGGCGAACGCTCAGGATGGCTTGCTCGATGTGCTGCTGCATGCCGGTATCTCGGTGCTCTGGAAGGACAACGATGCCGGTTGCAAGGGGGTATGCCGCAATGTGCCGACCATCGATATAGCGCCAAAGGATTATCCGGCGTTCTGCAAGGATGGTTCCTGTTATGACGAGGTACTGCTGGAGGGGCTGGATCAGCAGATCGCCCGAATGAAGGGCAACAAGCTGGTGGTTTTTCACCTGATGGGGAGTCATGGCCCGACCTACTATCGCCGCTATCCTGCCACTGATCGGGTATTCGTGCCCGACTGTCCGCGCAGCGACATTGAAAACTGCAGCGACGAGGAGCTGGTCAACACCTATGACAACACTATCCGCTATACCGACAAGGTGGTGGCGCAGCTTATCGACAAGCTCAAGGCTCTGGAGAGCCAGTACAACACCGGCCTGCTCTACCTCTCGGATCACGGTGAGTCGCTAGGAGCCATGGGGCTCTATCTGCACGGCACACCCTACAAGTTCGCGCCGGACGATCAGACCAAAGTCCCCCTGCTGACCTGGCTCTCTCCGCAAATGGTGGCCGACCGTCAGCTGGATATGAGCTGCCTGGCCGGGGAGGCGAGCAGCAAGCGCTTCTCCCACGACAACCTGTTCCACTCGATGCTGGGGATCATGGATGTGCAGACCAAGGTCTACGACGGGGAGCTTGATCTGTTCAAAGCCTGCAGAAGTCAGTCATGAGGGGGCGAGATTCGCCCAATAAAAAACGGCAGCCAGTGGCTGCCGTTTTTTATTGCAAAAGGATAAACCTTACTTCTGCTCCATGATGATCTGTAGCAGATCTCCCTCCAGCAGGGCACGTTTAACCAGCGCAAAGCCGCCATAGGTTGGTTGGTTTTGGAAGCGTGCTTTCACGATGGGCAGACCACGGTGGAAGCTCGGCAGGGACTGGTGCTCTACGCAGCGGCGGATAGCCGGGAAGAGGATCTCTTCGGCTGCGGTGATTTCGCCGGCGATCAGCACCTTTTGCGGGTTGAACAGGTTGACCGTGATGGCTACCGCCCGTCCCAGATGCTCACCGACGTTCTCGATGACGCTGCGAGCCAGTTCGTCCCCCGCCAGTGCCGCCTTGCACACCTCCTGAATGGTGATGTGCTTCTCCTGCAGCGAGCTCTGGTGGCCGCGGCTGATAAGCTCCTTCACCTTGTCGATGATCGCTTCGTTGGAGGCGATGGTCTCGAGGCAGCCAAAGTTGCCGCAGTGGCAGCGCTTGCCGAGCGGCTCGACCTGGATATGGCCGATCTCGCCGACGTTGCGGTTCTGGCCGAGGAACACCTGACCCTTGGTGATGATCCCGGAGCCTGTGCCCTGGTGGACGCTCACCAGAATCGAGTCCATGCAGTCGCGGGACTCGCCGAAGAAGTGTTCGGCCAGCGCCAGCGAGCGGGTGTCGTTGCCCACGTAGCAGGGGAGGTTAAAGTGGTTTTCAAGCAGCTTGGCCAGTCCCAGATTGCGGATCTGGTACTTGGGGGTATAGATGACCATGCCGGATTCCGGATTGACCAGACCCGGCATGGTGAGGGCGATGCTGATGAGATTGCGGCTGCGCTCGGCGTTGGCGTCGATGAAGGCGCCAATTTCCCGCAGCAGCATGTCGACCACGGGCTGCTGGTCGATCTCGGTCACCTGAATGACGTGCTGGTCGAGCTCCTTGCCGTCGAGATCATAGAGACTCAGCTGCAGGTAGCCACGGCCCAGCTTGGCGGAGACAAACTGAAAGCGATGCTTGATGGTGGTCAGCGAGATGGCTCGCCGCCCGCCGGTGGAGGCTTGCGGAGAGGTCTCCTTGATCAGGCCATGCTCGATCAGTTGCCGGGTTATTTTGGTCACGCTGGCCGGAGCCAGCTGACTCAACTCGGCAATTTTGACCCGCGAGATGGGGCCTTGCAGGTCGATGAGCCGATATACGGCTGCACTGTTGACCTGCTTGATAAGATCTACGTTTGCTATTTGTCCGCCAGTCATGATGTCACTGTTGTGTGTAGTGTCCGTTAACCACGGTCCACGCGACCGTGAAGTCCTGATCGAAGACAGTGAGGTTGGCTACTTTACCGACCTGGATACTACCGAGACGTGAGTCCCATCCAATGGCGCGCGCGGGATAGAGGCTGGCCATTCTCAGTGCTTCATCGAGCGGTAATCCGACCTGCTTGACCAGATTCTCCACCCCTTCAATCATGGTGAGGGAGGAACCGCCGAGTGTACCATTCTCGTCAATGCACTGACCATCGCGCAAAAAGACGGTGGTGCCACAAAAATCAAATTTCTCAAACCCTTCCGGCGCCCCTGCCGCAGCAGTGGCATCGGTGACCAGTACCAGTCGCTCACCAAGGATTTTGTGTGCCAGACGCACGTTGGCCCAGTGCACATGGTGGCCATCGACGATGACACCGGCGTAGACATCCTTGCGATCATAAATGGCGCCCACTACACCCGGCTCGCGACCGTTGAGGGTCGGGGTCATGGCGTTGTAGAGGTGGGTGGCAAAACGAATGCCGTTGTCAAAACCAGCCATAGCCTGATCGTAACTGGCTGCAGTATGGCCGGCAGAGACCAGGATCCCCGCATCCACCAGACGGCGAACATGGGCCGAATCGTTGCGCTCCGGTGCCAGGGTGATCTTGGCAATGGCGTCCGCGTTGGCGCAGAAGAAGTCGATCATCTCGTCTGCTGGCTGGCGGATTTGCGCGGCAGGGTGAATACCCTTGCGCTTGAGGTTGGTGTAGGGACCTTCCAGATGGACACCCAGCACCTCGTTGGGGTGGGCGGCCATGTAGTCACGGGTGACGGCGACGGCCTGCTTCATGTCCGCATCCGGACTGGTGATCAGGGTCGGCAGGAAGCTGGTGGTACCGGATTTCAGGTTGGCCGCCTGCATGGTGGCCAGGGTCTCGGTGGTGATGTCGGTATTGAACATCACGCCACCACAGCCGTTGAGCTGCACGTCGATGAAACCGGCGGTCAGATTGGCGCCTTTGAGGTCAATCTGCTCGATACCCGCAGGCAGCTCGGCCTCGCGGGAGATGGCGACAATCTTGTCGCCCTCGATAAGCACCCCGTAACCGGTCAGCACGCAGCTGCCGGTATAGAGAGTGCAGTTGGTCAATGCGTACATGGGCGCTCCTTACAGACGGCCGATGTTGGCGGCTTCCAGCTGCTGGAAGTAGCGAACGGTCTTGACCTTGAGCTCCATGGTGGAGGGCTCGTCACACACCATCATTCCCTTCGGATGCAGTTGCAGGGTGGAGATGGTCCACATGTGGTTGACGCTGCCTTCCACGGCGGCCTGCAGAGCCAGTGCCTTGCCGTGGCCGGTCACCAGGATCATGATCTCTTCCGCATCCATCAGGGTGCCGACACCCACGGTCAGCGCCAGCTTGGGTACCTGCTCCATATCGCCACCGAAGAAGCGGGAGTTGGCGATGCGGGTATCCTCGGTCAGGGTCTTGACCCGGGTACGGGAGGAGAGGGAAGAGGCCGGCTCGTTGAACGCGATGTGGCCGTCATTGCCGACGCCGCCCATGAACAGGTGGATCTTGCCGTAGGACTTGATCTTGTCTTCGTAGCGCTTGCACTCGGCCACCAGATCTTCGGCATTGCCGTTGAGAATGTTGATGTTCTCGGGACGAATGTCGATGTGGCTGAAGAAGTTGTTGTGCATGAAGCTGTGGTAGCTCTCCGGGTGATCTTCCGGCAGGCCTACGTACTCATCCATGTTGAAGGTGACCACGTTCTGGAAGCTCACTTCGCCAGCCTTGTGTAACTCGATCAGACGCTTGTAGGTATTGAGCGGAGTGCCACCGGTGGGCAGGCCCAGTACGAAGGGGCGGTCTGCTGTCGGCTTGAAGGCATTGATACGGTCAACGATGTAACGGGCAGACCACAGGCCTACTTGGCTGGCGGACTTCAACGGGATCAGGCGCATATGGATACCTCTGTGTCGGGTTGCGACCGGCTTGACGGTGGCAATGGGCTAAGACGGATTCAAGTTGTTTTATAGCGTAAATAAAGATTGCGAACTAAGCCACATCTATCCACCACCTTTATCTTGTTTGGGTGATAACGATCACGATTATCGGTTTATTAATTTGCGCAGCGAAATAAAAGCCCTAGACTGCAAATCAAGCCTTGATGGCTTATGCGTCAAACGTGATAAGCACTTAATTTCTAGAAAAACATTAACTAAGGAGAGGAACCGTGAACATTCTCGGTTATTTGCAAAAGATCGGCCGTGCCCTGATGGTGCCGGTAGCGGTATTGCCTGCCGCCGCGATCCTGATGGGGGTTGGCTACTGGATTGACCCGAATGGTTGGGGTGGTGAGAGCGCGTTGGCTGCCTTCCTGATTAAAGCGGGCGCAGCCATTATCGATAACATGTCCGTACTGTTCGCAGTCGGTGTTGCTTACGGTATGTCCAAGGATAAAGACGGTTCTGCTGCTCTGGCAGGTCTGGTCGGCTTCCTGGTCGTTACCACCCTGCTGAGCCCGGGCGCTGTGGCCCAGATCAAGAGCATCCCGGTGGAGCAGGTTCCTGCCGCGTTTGCCAAGATCAGCAACCAGTTCGTGGGTATCCTGTGTGGTGTTATCGCTGCTGAGCTCTACAACCGCTTCAGCAGCGTCGAGCTGCACAAGGCTCTCTCCTTCTTCTCCGGTCGTCGTCTGGTACCGATCGTAACCTCCGTCGTGATGATCGTCGTATCTTTCATCCTGATGGCAGTATGGCCGGCAATCTACGGTGGTCTGGTCTCCTTCGGTGAGTCCATTGTGAGCCTGGGCTCCACCGGCGCCGGTATCTACGCCTTCTTCAACCGTCTGCTGATCCCGATTGGTCTGCACCACGCCCTGAACTCCGTGTTCTGGTTCAACGTGGCCGGTATCAACGATATCCCGAACTTCCTGGGTGGTCAGGCTACCATCGATGCCGCTCTGGCCGCTGGCAAGAGCCTGGATCAGGTGAAAGGCGTGGTCGGTATGTACCAGGCTGGTTTCTTCCCCATCATGATGTTCGGTCTGCCGGGTGCCGCTCTGGCCATCTACCACTCCGCCAAGAAAGAGAACAAAGAGAAAGTTGCGTCCATCATGATCGCTGCTGCCTTTGCCTCCTTCTTCACTGGTGTAACTGAGCCGCTCGAATTCTCCTTCATGTTCGTAGCTCCGGTACTGTATGTCATCCACGCCGTGCTGACCGGTATCTCCGTGTTCATCGCTGCCTCCATGCACTGGATGGCTGGTTTCGGTTTCAGTGCCGGTCTGGTGGATATGGTGCTCTCCAGCCGCAACCCGCTGGCAACCAACTGGTACATGCTGATCCCTCAGGGTCTGGTCTTCTTCGGCCTCTACTACACAGTGTTCCGCGTAGTCATTGCCAAGCTGAACCTGAAAACCCCGGGTCGTGAAGATGATGAAGCTGCTGCTCCGGCTGTTGCCCAGTCCACCAACCGTACCGAACTGGCCAAGCAGTATCTGGAAGTGCTGGGTGGTCAGGACAACCTGGTTACAATCGATGCCTGCATCACTCGTCTGCGTCTGACCCTGAAAGACCGCAGCATCGTCGATGAGCGCAAGCTGAAAGCCCTGGGTGCGGCCGGTGTGGTCAAGCTCGGCGAGCAGAACCTGCAGGTGATTCTGGGCCCATTGGCCGAAATCATCGCCGGTGAGATGAAAGCCCTGCGTTAATCGAGCGACTCGCTCACCTCAAGTCTAAGTCCATTGTTGACATAACTAAGGGCCCCGCCTCGGGGCCCCATATAAAAAAAGCCAAGAAAATCCAACCTTTACTTCAAATGAGAGCAGCAGTTATGAACTTGAAACATTCTCTGTTAGCCATTGCCATGTCTACCGTTTTCGTCAGCCAGGTCCAGGCAGCCGATGCCGCCAAGCAAGCCGTGGTCGACTCCCTCGCCAACAACCTGGTGGTCAAGTATGAAGTGGTCACCAACGATGGCGCCGGTGCCGGTCTCGATTGCCAGGCGCTGGGCTCCGAGTGGGCGAGCTGTGGCGTTGCCAAGCTGCACCTGACCAACACCGGTGCTGACGTCACCTCCAAGGACTGGAGCATCTATGTCTCCTCCATCCGCCGCATCCAGCGTGTGGACAACGACCAGTTCACCATCACTCACCTGACCGGCGACCTCTATCGTTTGACGCCAACCGAGAAGTTCCAGGGGTTCGCCAAGGATGCCACCGTCGAAGTACCGCTGGTGGTCGAATATTGGGTACTGTTCGAATCTGACATCATGCCGAACTGGTATGTCGCCAGCGAAGGTGCCGAGCCGAAAGTGCTGGCCAGCATGAGCAACATCGACGATGCCACCACCTACGAGAAGCCGATGCCGGCTGATGGCTGGAAGCGCATCAAGGATGACAAGAACATCCTGATGAACAGCGAGACCCGTTTTGCTGCCAACCAGACCAGCACCCTGCTGCCGGCTGGCAAGGTCGATAACCAGATCCTGCCGACCCCGATGAAGCAGGTGGTCAAGGCTGGCCCGCAGGTTGACTTCTCCACCATCAAACTCAATGCCCTGGATCTGCCGAGCGATCGCGCCGAAGCCCTGAAAGCACAACTGACCAAGCTGGGTGTTACCCTCTCCGACACCGGCTACCCGGTCACCATCAAGCTGGGCAGCAAGCTCAAGCAGGCCGAAGGTTATGACATGACCATCGGCAAGAAAGGCACTGTTATCCAGGGTCACGACATTGAAGGCGCCTACTGGGGTGCTCAGTCCCTGATCTCCCTCCTGGGGGTCAATGACAAGCTGGTTAGCCAGATGACCGTTGAAGATGCGCCGCGCTTTGAATACCGCGGTATGCAGACCGACGTGGCTCGTCACTTCCGCAGCCTGGAGACCATGAAGAAGCTGGTTGACCAGATGTCTGCCATGAAGCTCAACGTGCTGCACCTGGGCCTGACCAACGATGAAGGCTGGCGTCTCGAGATCCCGGGCCTGCCGGAACTGACTCAGGTCGGTAGCCAGCGTTGCCACGATCTCTCCGAAACCAAGTGCCTGCTGCCGCAACTGGGCTCCGGCCCGACCAGCGACAACCAGGGCTCCGGTTTCTACAGCAAGTCCGACTATATCGACCTGGTGCGTTATGCCAGAGCGCGCGGTGTGACCGTTATCCCCGAGATCAACATGCCGGCGCACGCCCGTGCCGCCGTGGTCTCCATGGAAGCGCGTTACAAGCGTCTGATGGCTGAAGGCAAAGAAGCCGAAGCCAACCAGTTCCGCCTGACTGACCCGGCTGATACCTCCAACGTCACCTCGGTTCAGTTCTACGACAAGATGTCCTTCATCAACCCTTGCCAGCCGGGTGCTGCCACCTTCGTGGCCAAGGTGATGGATGAAGTTGCCCAGATGCATCAGGCCGCCGGCCAGCCGCTGACCGCATGGCACTACGGTGGTGACGAAGCGAAGAACATCATGCAGGGCGGTGGTTATCAGGATCCGGCTGTCACCAAGAAAGAAGAGCTGGTGGCATGGAAAGGCAATGTCGACTCCAGCAAGCAGGACAAGCCGTTTGGCAAGTCCCCGATGTGCCAGAAGATGATCGACGATGGCAAGATCAAGGACGTAGCCGAGCTGCCGGTTTACTTCGCCAAGGAAGTGGGCGAGATGGTCAAGGGCCACGGCTTCTCCACCTTGCAGGCGTGGGAAGATGGTCTGAAGTACGCCAACAGCGCCAAGGACTTCGCCACCGACAACACCCGTGTCAACTTCTGGGAAACCCTCTACTGGGGTGGCTTCAACGAAGCGATGAAGTGGGCGCACAAGGGTTACGAAGTGGTCCTCTCCAACCCGGATTACCTCTACTTCGACTTCCCGAACGAGGTGCACCCGGCTGAGCGTGGCTACTACTGGGCAACCCGTTTCAACGACACCCGCAAGGTGTTCGCCTTCGCCCCGGAAAACCTGCCGCAGAACGCCGAGACCTCGGTTGATCGCGACGGCAACGCCTTCGTGGCCAAGGGTGACCAGGATCCGGTCAAGTTCAAGGGCATTTCCGGTCAGCAGTGGAGTGAAACCGTACGTACCGACGCTCAGTACGAGTACATGGTTTACCCGCGTATCTTCTCCATGGCCGAGCGCGCATGGCACAAGGGTGGCTTCGAGCTGAACTATGTGAAAGGTCGCGAGTTCTCCGGCGAGACCAAGCATGTCAACAAGGCCACTCTGAACAAAGAGTGGAACCAGTTCGCCAACGTGCTGGGTCAGCGTGTCCTGCCGAAACTGGATCAGGCCGGTGTTGAATACCGCCTCTCCGTACCGGGTGCCAAAGTGGTGAACGGTGTGCTGGAAGCGAACGTGGATCTGCCGGGCCTGCCCATCCAGTACAGCCTGGATGGCAAGACCTGGAGTGCCTACGACGCCGCAGCCAAGCCGGCCGTTGATGGCAAGGTCTACCTGCGTACCACCAGCTTCGATGGCAAGCGCACCAGCCGCGTCACCGAGCTGAACTGATAGTACACATGCCGTAACGCAAGGTGGGTCGCAAGACCCGCCTTTCCCAAGGGCGATGGTCTATCGGATTTGGGAAAGGTTGACTGTGCGTGTGAGCCTTTGTTGTGTGTGTATTGTCTGTTTTGTTTTTCATCACTTTCAGCCCCGCCCAGTGCGGGGCTTTTTTATACATCCGGCGTGACGAGGCTGCTTTGACCCGCTTTTTAGCACGCCAATAGCCCGAACTGCCAAATTCAGGTTGAGGCAGGGCGCGTAATGAGGGATCATATCCGGCTTGACGGCGGGGGGATGAGGGTGCCAGCCGGCACAACTTCCGCCAGTGACGCTTTTTTGAGGTGAGCCATGAGTCAGGCGAACAGCCCAACTAACTTTATTCGTCAGATCATTGATGAAGATCTGGCCAGCGGTAAGCACAGCAGCGTGCATACCCGTTTTCCGCCCGAGCCGAACGGTTATCTCCATATCGGCCACGCCAAATCCATCTGCCTGAACTTCGGCATCGCCCGCGACTATCAGGGCCAGTGCAACCTGCGCTTTGACGATACCAACCCGGCGAAGGAAGATATCGAGTACGTTGAGTCCATCAAGCAGGACGTGCAGTGGCTCGGCTTCCAGTGGAACGGCGAGATCTGCTACTCCTCCGACTATTTCGACAAGCTGCACGGCTACGCCGTTGAGCTGATCGAAAAGGGTCTGGCCTATGTGGACGAGCTCTCCCCCGAGCAGATGCGCGAGTACCGCGGCACCCTGACCGAGCCGGGCAAGAACAGCCCGTTCCGTGACCGCAGCGTGGCAGAGAACCTGGCCCTGTTCGAGAAGATGAAGAACGGCGAGTTTGCCGAGGGCTCCGTCTGCCTGCGCGCCAAGATCGACATGGCTTCTCCCTTCATGGTGATGCGCGATCCGGTTATCTATCGCATCAAGTTTGCCCACCACCACCAGACCGGTGACAAGTGGTGCATCTACCCGATGTATGACTTCACTCACTGCATCTCGGACGCCCTGGAAGGGATCACCCACTCCATCTGTACTCTGGAGTTCCAGGATAACCGTCGTCTGTACGACTGGGTACTGGACAACATCACCATCGACTGTCACCCGCGTCAGTACGAGTTCTCTCGTCTGAACCTCGAATACACCGTCATGTCCAAGCGCAAGCTGAACCTGCTGGTGACCGAGAAGCACGTCGATGGCTGGGACGACCCGCGCATGCTGACCGTCTCCGGTCTGCGTCGCCGTGGCTACACTCCGGCTTCCATCCGCGAGTTCTGCAAGCGCATCGGCGTGACCAAGCAGGACAACATCGTCGAGATGAGCATGCTGGAAGCCTGTATCCGTGAAGACCTCAACGAGAATGCGCCGCGCGCCATGGCCGTGCTGCACCCGGTGAAGGTGGTGATCGAGAACCTGGCTGCCGATGAAGTGCTGACCGCCCCGGCTCACCCGAGCAACGCCGAGATGGGTACCCGCGAGCTGAACTTTACCCGCGAGATCTTTATCGACGAAGCGGACTTCAAAGAAGAGGCGAACAAGCAGTTCAAGCGTCTGGTGCTGGGCAAGGAAGTGCGTCTGCGCAATGCCTATGTGATCAAGGCCGAGCGCATCGAGAAGGACGCCGACGGCAAGGTTACCTGCATCTACTGCAGCTACGACCCCGAGACCTTGGGCAAGGATCCGGCCGATGGCCGCAAGGTGAAAGGGGTGATCCACTGGGTCAGCGCTACTCACTCCCTGCCGGCAGAAGTGCGCCTCTATGACCGTCTGTTCAAGGTGCCGAACCCGGGCGCCGAAGAGGACTTCGAAGCAGCCCTGAACCCGGAATCCCTGGTGATCATTGAGGGTGCCCGTGTCGAGGCTTCGCTCAAGAACGCCAAGCCGGAGCAGGCTTACCAGTTCGAGCGCGAAGGCTACTTCTGCGCCGACAACAAGCTCTCCAGCCCGGAGCATCTGGTGTTCAACCGCACCGTTGCCCTGCGCGACTCTTGGGGCAAGGTAGAAGGCTGATACAGTGGGGCAGGGGAGACTCTGCCCTCCATTGTGCTTCTATCCTGTTTCGGACAATAAAAAAGCCAGCTGATGCTGGCTTTTTTATTGTCCGTGATCTGATGTTGCAGCCGACTCAGTCGTCGTGCTTGCACTCACCGCTGGCACAGTGACCGTAGAGGTAGAGGCTGTGGTTGGTGAGACGGATATTGTGCTTTTTGGCGATCTCGCTCTGGCGTTGCTCAATCACCTCGTCGGAGAACTCGATCACCTTGCCGCAGTCCAGGCAAACCAGATGGTCGTGGTGCTCCTGGGTCGCCAGTTCGAATACCGACTTGCCCCCTTCGAAGTGATGGCGGGTCACGATACCGGCATCATCAAACTGGTTGAGAACGCGGTAGACGGTGGCGAGGCCAATCTCTTCACCCAGATCGATCAGGCGTTTATAGAGATCTTCGGCACTGGTGTGTTGGCAGTCCGGCTGTTGCAGGATTTCCAGGATCTTGACCCGGGGCAAGGTGATCTTGAGCCCGGCCTTTTTTAACGCTTGGTTGTTGTCTGCCATATTCTACTTATTCGCATTCTCGAAGGTGGGGTTTATTCTGATGGACTGCCGCGGGAATGGCAACCTTCAACTCGCTTGGCCTGTCATTATAGGTCGTAGCCTCCCTAAAAATAAACCCGCAAATTCAAAGGGTTTAGCCACTCATCCGGGTCTGGATTGAAATAATCAATCACCTTGATCGACTTGCCGGGATGGCAGATGTTGATAAGATGTAACTTTCACATATCTGGTCGGATGAGATCCATGGATTGGCTTTTTGACAACGCGGCCTGGGTGCGCCGCGCCCTCAATGCCTGGCCCCCTTTCTGGGGCGCCGGCATCAAGATAGAGACCCTGAGCGATGATTTTCGCTACTGCCGGGTGACCCTCAAATCCCGCTGGTGGAACAAGAATGCCAACCGCACCCAGTTTGGCGGCAGCATGTTTGCCATGACAGATCCCATCTATCCGCTGATGCTGATGGGCTACTTCAAGAACCGTTATTACGTCTGGGACAAGGCGGGCAGCATCAACTACATCAAACCGGGCAAGGGCAAGCTGGTGGCGGAATTCAACCTGAGCGATGGCAAGCTGGCCGAAATCGTTGCGGCGACCGAAGGGGGGATCAAATACTTTCCCGAATTCGAGGTGACGGTGCAGGACGGTCAGGGGGAGCTGGTGGCGCAGGTGAAACGTACTCTCTATGTGCGGGCCAAGCCCGAGCACAGGGGAGAGTGAACGGCAGCAAATTGCAAATAGAACAAGGGCCCCGACGGGGCCCTTGTTGCTTCAAGCAGGGGGAGGAGATTACTCCAGCTCGCCCAGACACATCTCTTCGTGCAACTGCTTGCACCAGCCTTTGACGCGCTCGGCGGTCAATTCAGGCTGACGATCTTCGTCGATGCCCAGGCCGACGAAGTGCTTGTCATCTACCAGCGCCTTGGAGGCTTCGAATTCGTAACCGGCAGTCGGCCAGTGACCGATGATGATGGCGCCTTTGGCTTCAACGATGTCGCGCAGGGTACCCATGGCGTCGAGGAAGTACTCGGCGTAGTCTTCCTGATCGCCACAACCGAAGATGGCAACCAGCTTGTTGGTGAAGTCGATTTCGCCCAGATCGGGGAAGAAGTCGTCCCAGTCGGCCTGTGCTTCGCCGTAGTACCAGGTCGGGATACCGAACATCAGCAGATCGAAGTTCTCGATGTCGGCCTTGCTGCTCTTGGCGATGTCACGGACTTCAATCAGATTCTTGCCCAGCTCTTTCTGGATCATCTTGGCGACAGCTTCGGTGTTACCGGTATCGCTGCCAAAAAACAGACCTACACTTGCCATAGTGTTTAGTTACCCGTATTTGGTGTTAATGCTTGACGCTCAGACTGCAATATCCACCGCAAAGGCGGACTCAATCTGTTGCTTCAGGATAGATTGGATCAGCTCGGCTCGGCTGATGTTCTGTTGCAACGCAAGTTGGTTCAGGCGCTCCAGCAACTCGGCCTCCACCTTTAACTCTACCCGCTTCAGCCCATTCTCCCGATCGCGCTTAAGCTGGTTACGCTTGTTGATCTTGAGTTGGGTCTCGCGGGGGAGTGGGTTGGTCTTTGGCCTGCCGGGGCGCTTCTCGTTTGCGAACAGATCCAGTGTTGTTCGATCAGTTTGCTGTTTGGCCATACATCACAGATGAAAATTGTTAGCCTAGTCCTGAGCCTTCCCAGCCCAGTTCGATCAGCCCCTTGGCGACAAAACCTGCACAACCCAGAAACAGTACCAACCAGACGATGAAACGACCGAAACGGGGCACGTTGCCGCGTTTGAGAACGTCCTGAATGGCCAGGCCAATCAATATGAAAATGGCCACAAAGAATAACTTGAGGCCCAAACTTTCGATCAGGTCGATATGTTCACTTAGCATGGATTGCGCACACTCCTTATGACGGGCGCACTATATCACAAAGGATTTGGAACTGTTAACCGCCTGTGGACAGGAAATCCACAACCAGTTTGTTGAACAACATCGGTTTTTCCGCATGCAGCCAGTGGCCGGTTCCGGCGATGACGCGCACCTTTGCCGCCGGGAATTGGGCCAGTGCCGCCTCGCTGTATTGCGGCTGCATGTAATCGGAATCCCCCCCCTTGATAAAGAGCACTGGCCCCTCGAAGCGGCGCTCATCCTCGGGCCAGCCCATGATGTTGGCGTAGTTCTCCTCAAGAGCAGGCACATTGAAGCGCCACTGCCAGCCATCGTCGCCTTTGGCGAAGGATTTGAGCAGAAACTGGCGCACTCCGGCGATCTCGATATGTTCGGCCAGAATGCGCTCTGCATCGCTGCGGCTCTGGGGCTGAGCTGCCAGAGTGGCGTTGAGGCCGGCGAACACATTCTGGTGGCGGGAGTGGGGATAGGCGACCGGCGCCATGTCGGCCACCACCAGCCGGCTCACCCGCGCGGGCGCCAGCTTGGCAAGCTGCATCCCGACCTTGCCCCCCATGGAGTGGCCGACTATCGCCGCCTGATCCAGCCCAAGGTGATCCATCAGCGCGAGTATGTCGGCGGCCTGCGCCGGATAGCTCATGTCGTCGCTGCGAAACGAGACGCCGTGGTTGCGCAAATCGACGCTGATGACCCGATAGTGCTCGCCGAGGGCGCGGGCCAGCAGGCCCAGGTTATCGAGGCTGCCGAACAGCCCGTGGATCAGAATGACGGCCGGTTCCTGACCCTGCTCTTTGAAGTTCACTACGCTCTTTTGTTGCAAAATGACACCTTGTTCGGTCATGAGTGCGTTGCCGATATGATTTAACGCACTGGAAAGAAAAGGATTTCGTGTGATGAAGGGGAAATTTGTGTGGTTTTTTTTCTAAAAAATCCCGTTCAGATCGGCTATCAGTGCGGCCGATCACACACTTGGGCCGCTATTATGCCGTATTCTCGATGAGATTCATGTACATCTGCCAGCCCCTCCCTTGGGCTGTCGGGTTTGCCTATGTATAATCGCCGCATCCGAATTTCGACGAGTCCAGCGCATCCCTATGAAAACCATCGAGCTTGATGACGATCTCTACTTCTATATCGCCAGCCAGACCCGGCACATCGGTGAGAGTGCCTCCGACATCCTGCGCCGTCTGCTGGAACAGCCTGCTCAGGGGGCCGCGTCAGCCGCCGTTGCCGAGCCAGCGCCTGCGGCACCACACCGTGCCGTTGCTGCACCGCAGGGGCTGCAAGCCCTGCTCGATTCAGGCGAGCTGCAGCAGGAAGAGAAGTCCATCAACCGTTTCATGCAGGTGCTGAGTACCCTCTACCGGGATGATCCGGTCGGGTTTACCCAGGCCACCGAAATCAAGGGGCGCAAGCGCGTCTATTTTTCGCGGGATCCCGAGGCTCTGCGCGCCAGTGGCAGCACCACCAAGCCCAAGCCGGTACCGGAAACCCCGTTCTGGGTGATCACCAACACCAACACCAGTCGCAAGCAGAACATGGTCGCTCAGCTGATGAGCAGCATGGGTTACGGCGACGAGGTGATCGCGCAGGTGTGCGGCGCAATCTAACGGTTTTTCAAGACTCAGGCCTTGCCCGGCAAGGCCGCCATTACGCAAGGAAAACGCCATGGCTCAGCATTCCCACGCCGGTCAGCCGGCCCGTTTAAGCGACCTGACCAATATTCCCCGTCTGGTCAGCGCCTACTACCTTAACAAGCCGGACATGAGCCGCCCCGAGCAGCGAGTTGCCTTCGGTACCTCCGGCCACCGTGGCAGCGCTCTGCACAGTGCCTTTACCGAATCCCATATTCTGGCGGTGACCCAGGCCTTGGTAGAGTATCGCCAGCAGGCCGGTATCACTGGCCCGCTGTTTGTCGGCATGGATACTCACGCCCTGTCCGAATCCGCCTTTGCCAGCGCCGTCGAAGTGCTGGCCGCCAATGGCGTTGAAACCCGCATTCAGGCTGGCCTCGGCTTTACCCCGACCCCGGTCATCTCTCACGCCATCCTGCGCCACAATGCAGGCAAGCCTGCTGCCCGTGCTGACGGCGTGGTGATCACTCCGTCCCACAACCCGCCGGAAGATGGTGGCTTCAAGTACAACCCGCCTCACGGTGGCCCCGCCGAAGGGGAGATCACCAAGTGGGTCGAGGACCGCGCCAACGCGATTCTGGAAGCGGGTCTGGCTGGCGTGAAACGGATGCCGTTCGCCGAGGCGCTCAAGAGCCCGTTCGTGGTGGAGCACGACTATGTCACCCCCTATGTGGATGATCTGAAGAACGTGCTGGACATGGATGCCATCAAGAACGCGGGCATCAAGATCGGTGTCGATCCGCTGGGCGGCTCCGGCGTCGCCTACTGGGACGTCATCGCCAAGACCTATGGCCTGAATATCGAGGTGGTGAACTACAAGGTCGACCCGACCTTCTCCTTCATGACCCTGGATAAAGACGGCAAGATCCGGATGGACTGCTCCAGCCCGTTCGCCATGGCCAGCCTGATCGCGCTCAAGGACAAGTTCGACATCGCCCTTGGCAACGACCCTGACTACGACCGTCACGGCATCGTTACCAAGTCCGGCCTGATGAACCCGAACCACTATCTGGCGGTGGCGATCCAGTATCTGTTTACCCATCGTACCGGCTGGTCTGCCGATGCGGCCGTCGGCAAGACGCTGGTCTCTTCCTCCATGATCGACCGGGTTGCCGGCGAGATTGGCCGTACCCTGAAAGAGGTGCCGGTCGGCTTCAAGTGGTTCGTGGATGGCCTCTACAGCGGCGAGTTCGGCTTTGGTGGCGAGGAGAGCGCAGGCGCCTCCTTCCTGCGCAAAGATGGCACCGTCTGGACCACTGACAAGGATGGCTTCATTCTGGCGCTGCTGGCGGCAGAAATTCTGGCGGTCACCGGCAAGGATCCGCAGGCTCATTACGACGCACTGGAAGCCAAATTTGGCCGCTCCAGCTACCGCCGTATCGACGCCCCGGCCAACAGTGCCCAGAAAGCAGTGCTCTCCAAGCTGGATCCGGCACTGGTGGAGGCCTCAACGCTCGCCGGTGAGCCCATCATCGCCAAGCTGACCAAGGCGCCGGGCAACGATGCCGCCATCGGCGGCCTCAAGGTGGTGACCGAGAACGGCTGGTTCGCGGCGCGCCCCTCCGGCACCGAGTCCATCTACAAGATCTACATGGAGAGTTTCAAGGGCGACGCGCACCTCGACCTCATCCAGCAGGAGGCCCAGCAGATCGTCTCCGCGGCACTGGCCAAGGCCGGGGTCTGATTTCGGGTCAATCTGCCGTGAATAAATAAAGTAATTGGTATAAAAAAGGAGCCGTTAAGGCTCCTTTTTTTATCTGCTGATCGCGGTTTGTCAGCGCGCCGCCTTCACCGCCAGCCCCAGCTGCCACACCGCCATGGCGTAGTGGGTGCTGTGGTTGTAGCGGGTGATGGCGTAGAAGTTGGGCAGGCCGTACCAGTATTGGTAGCCGGTGCCGACATCGAGGCGCAGCAGGCTCGCCTCGCTGTGGTTGCCAAGGCTGCTGGTGGGGGTCAGCCCGGCGCGACGCAGGGAGGCGACCGGGTAGCGGGTCTGGAAGCCGTGCTCATAGCCGGGCAGCTGGCCCTGACCACGCACCGCCACCGGTTGCCCCTTCTCCCAGCCGTGGGCCTTGAAGTAGTTGGCTACGCTGCCGATGGCATCCACCGGATCCCACAGGTTGGTGTGGCCGTTGCCGTCAAAATCCACCGCGTAGCGCTGGAAGCTGGAGGGCATGAACTGGCCGTAGCCCATGGCACCGGCGTAGGAGCCTTTGGGTTCGGTGGGATCCATCCCCTCATCGCGGGTCATCACCAGGAAGGCTTCCAGTTCGCTGGTGAAGAACTCGGCGCGGCGCGGGTAATCAAACGCCAGGGTGGCCAGCGCATCCAGAATGCGGGTCTTGCCCATCACCCGGCCCCAGCGGGTCTCGACCCCGATAATGCCGACGATGATCTCGGGCGGCACTCCGTAGATCTGCTCCGCCCGATTGAGTTCGCTCGCGTATTCGCGCCAGAAGTTGACGCCGTTCTGTACGTTGTCCGGAGTGATGAACTTGGCGCGGTAGCGGTTCCAGGCGCCGGTCGGGCCGGTGGGCTTGGCGGTGGTCGGCGCCTGGGCATCCATCAGACGGATGATCCAGTCGTAGCGCTCTGCCTGCGCCAGCACCTGATGGAGCTGGGCGCTGTCAAAACCGTGCTTCTCGACCATCTTCTGGACGAACCTGTCCACATTGGTGCGATTGGCGAAGTCCCCTTTGCTCACCCCCTGGCTGTAAACGGGGCTGCGCGACGGCGTCTGGTTGATGAAGGCGCTCTTGGGTTGGGGGACGACCACGGGCTTGGCAGCCGGCGTGCTGCTGCAGCCACCGAGCAGAGGAAACAACGACAGAGTGAGAAGAGAGGCAAGGCGACGCATAGGGTTCTCAAGGAGACTGATAAAAGTGCCGCCATGGTAAAACATTGTCATCCGGGCGCAAGTGTTCCGTGCGCTGCACCCATCGCCAATTCATCGCGTGATGGATTAGCCCTCCGGTGAGGGCGGCACTGGTTAGCGCCGGGGGGGACGCAGCGTGTGGTAACCGCTCCAGAGCCTAGTCAGGGTGGTGATGGCGCAGAGCAGGGCAAAGCCGTAGGCGAGCGGGGCGAAGGCGGCGGGCCACAGGCACATCAGCACGAACAGGGCGATGGTCTCGCTCCCCTCGGTGAGGCCGCCCAGATAGTAGAGAGACTTGTGGTGGTAGACCGGATTGTCGATGCCCCGCTTGCCCGCCATGATGGCAAATGCCAGAAAGCTCGAGCCGGTGCCCATGAAGGCAAACAGCAGGGTGGCGGCGGGCAGCGCATTGGCGGGGGCGGCGAGGGCAAAGCCCAGCACCACGGCGGCGTAGAAAATAAAGTCGAGCGTGATGTCGAGAAAGCCGCCGCAGTCGGTGATGCCGGTTTCCCGCGCCACGGCACCGTCGAGCCCGTCCAGCAGCCGGTTGAACAGGATGGCCGCCAGCGCCCACTGATAGCAGCCAAAGGCCAGCAGCGGCAGCGCCAGCATACCGATGGCAAAGCCGGTGAGGCTTATCTGGTTGGCGCTGACCCCGGCGCGGCAGAGCGGTTTGGCGAGCCGGTTGAGGGGGCTGCGGATAACGGGGATCAGGTGGCGATCAAACAAGGTGAACTCCTCGGTCAAAAACAGGATTCGGTGAGCTGAAGTATGGTACCCGGCGCGTCCTCTTCGTCGTGGGTCACCAGAATGGCAGGGATGGCCAGCGCCTTGATCTGGGCGAACACCAGTTCGCGAAAGGCGGCCCGCAGCGGCTTGTCGAGGCGGGAGAAGGGTTCGTCCAACAACAATGCCTCGGGTTCGGCCAGCAGGGCCCGCAACAGGTTGACGCGAGCCTTCTGGCCGCCAGAGAGCGCCCCCGGCAGCTTGTCCGCCTGACTTGTCAGATCCACCTGCGCCAGCGTAGCCACCGCCTTTTCCCGCCGCGCCCTGTGCCCCTTCACGCTGGCCGGCATGCCGAACATCAGGTTCTCCGCCACAGTCAGGTGGTCGAACAGCAGATCATCCTGAAACAGCATGCCGATGCGCCGCACCTGGGGCGGCAGATGGGTGAGCCGGCGCTCGCCAAGGATCACGTCCCCCTCCAGCCGGATCGGGCCGCTTGCGGGCAGTACCCCCGCCAGCGCCGCCAACAGCGAGCTCTTGCCACAGCCGCTGGGCCCCATCAGGGTCAACACCTCGCCCGGCGCCACCTGCAGGGCGGGCAGTGAGAGCAGCAGATTTTCATCAAGATAAAGTCGAAGAGGCGTGGTGCTCAGCATGGGGCCATTTCCATCATGAGAGTTCATCGTGAGCTGCCCCCCTTGAGCGCTGGATTGATCCGCGCCGGCAACCAGAGCGCCAGCAGATAGATAACGAGCGGCAGCAGCAGTTGCAGCAGGCCGTAGAGCCCCGCCAGTCGCCGGTTGAGGCCACTGCCGATGGCCACCGCCTCGGTGGTGATGGTGACCACCCGGCCTGCGCCAAACAGCAGGGTTGGCAGGTATTGGGCGAGGCTCACCGCAGCCCCTACCGCAAAGGCAAACAGCAGCGGGCGCGCCAGCAGCGGCGCTTTGACCTGCCACCAGGCTCGCCACGGCGTTGCCCCCAGCAGCAGGGCGCTCTGGGTGATCCGCGGGTCAAACTGGCGATAGGGGCCGTGCAGGCAGAGATAGACGTAGGGAGAGACAAACAGCAGCTGGCTCCAGAGCACCCAGCTCCAGCCGATGCCATCGCCCCCCCATCCGAGACTGAACCAGTCCACCCCGAGCCGGATGCCGAACAGCAGGCTGGCCTGCGGCAGCAGCAGCGGCAGGCAGATGAGCCAGAGCGGCCAGGGGCGGCGGCCCGCCTGTGCCTCCAGACTCAGCACCGCCATCGCCAGCGCAATAGCCCCGCTCGCCAGCGCCAGCAGCATGCTGGAGGTCAGCAGCGGCGACAGGGTCGGCAGCAGGTCGAGCCAATAGTGGCCGCTCCACTGGCTCGGCCAGAGGGCGGGAAAGGGCCAGCGCCGTGCCAGTGACCAGAGCAGCAGCGCCCCCAATACCGCCAGATTGATGGCGATCAGGGCCGCCACGCTGCCTGTGGCAAGGGTGTGGCCAAGAGCGCTTGGTTTTGAGCGTCTGCCATCGAGCCAGCCGGGTTTGCCAAAGGTTCGATGGGCCAGCTCCAGCAACCGCAACAGGGCCAGCAGCAGCGCCGTGATGGCGAGCAGCAGCAGGGCGCCGCTGGCGGTGGCGCCGCGCCAGACGAGATCCGGGTCCTGATACCAGAGCCACAGGCGCACGGCCAGCGGGGCGGGGAGATCGGGCCCGAGCAGCTGGGCCAGATCCACCACCGCCACCCCGTAGGCTGCCACCGCATAGATGGGCAGGCGCAGGGCGGGCCACAGCGCCGGCAGCAGCAGGCGCCACCAGATCTGAGGGGCGCTAAAGCCGAGGCTCGCCCCCAGCCACTGCTGGCGTGCCACCCTGGTGGGGTCTTGCGCACCGAGCGCCATCAGCAGCAGGAAGGGGGTCTCCTTGAGGGTCAAGGCTAGGATGAGCCCGAGTCCGGCGGGATCGCGCAGGGTCTGCCAGTCGGGTGGCAGTTCAAATCCGGTGAGGGTCGGCGAGAACAGGCGCAGCAACCAGCCGGAGGGGGCGAGCAGAAAGGCAAAGCCGATGGCAAATGCGACATGGGGCAGCGCCAGCAAGGGCGAGAGCAACCGACGCAGCCAACCGACGGCCCGGCTGTCACTCTGGGCCAGCAGCAGGGCGGTCAGCAGCAGGCTGGTCAGGGTCGAGGCGGCGCCAATCCACAGGCTCAGCAGTGCCGAGTGCCACAGGCCCGGTTGGGCCAGCAGCAATTGCAGATGGGGTCGGGTCAAGCCCTCAGCCAGCAGCAGCCAGCCCCCCGCCAGCAGCGGAAGGCCAAAAACCAGAGCACACCCTGCGGTGAACAGGGGGCGCCAACCGAGGGGATCGTAGCCGAACCGGCTCATCAGTGGCCGTAGCGCTCGGCCCAGGCGGCTTCCAGCCTGAGCTGCCAGCTGGGGTGGGGCTCTGCCACCGATTTAAAGCGCAGAGCCGGTTGTCCCTTGGCGGGGTCCGGCAGGGCATCGCTGCGCAGCACGCCGGGATCACCCCAGTACGCCGGGTCGGCCTTGCGCGCCTGAGCGGCAGGGCTTAGCAGGAAGTTGGCGACCACCTTGGCCCCCGCGCGGGCGTTGGCGTTGAAGGGGATGGCGAGAAAATGGCTGTTGGTGAGCGACCCCTTTGCCATGGCGACCGCCTCGACGCTGGGGGGCAGGGCGCCAATCTGGGCGGCGCTCTGCGCCTCCTGCGGGTTGAAGCTGATGGCCATCGCCAGCTCGCCATCATCGAGCAGCTGGCGGGTTTCGGCGGCGCTGGCCGGAAACAGCTTGCCCTTGCGCCAGAGTGCCGGGTGCAGCTCATCGAGCCAGGCCCAGAGCGGAGCTGTGATCCTGATGAATTCGGCATCGGTCGCCTCCCGATAGAGAGGGGCGGGATCCGGCGTCAGCTCCAGCAAGATCTGCTTGAGAAAGCTGGAGCCGTGAAACTGGGGCGGCTTGGGATAGGTGAAGCGGCCGGGGTGGGCCTTGGCCCACGCAAGCAGGGCTGCAGCCGAGGTGGGGGGGCTGGTGACCTCTTCGGTGTCGACCATCAGATTGAGCTGGCCGATGCCCCAGGGGGCTTCCAGCCCTTCCACCGGCAGGGTGAAGTCCTCACTCACTGGCAGGCTGTTGTCTACCAGCGCCATGTTGGGGAGCTCCCGGGTAAAGGGAGCTCCGAGCAGCCCCTGCTCCTTGAGCGCCTTGAAGTTCTCGCCGTTGACCCAGAGCAGGTCAATGGGGCCGCCAGTTTGCTTGCCCGCCTGCTTGTTGGCCAGCAGCTGGCTGACGCTCTGGGCGATGTCATCCACCTTCACCTGCACCAGCTTGACCTGATAGTCGCGCGCCAGCTCCTGCCCGGCCCACACCAGATAGGCGTTGATCTCCGGGCTGCCGCCCCAGGCATTGAAGTAGACGGTCTGCCCTTTGGCCTCATCAAGGGTCTGCTGCCACAGCGGGTTGCCGGCGGCGTTGGCCTGATGGACGAGAAGGCTGCCTGCCAGCAGGGGCAGGGCGCACAACAGCTGTTTGAACGAGGGCAATGAGTGTCGCATCCGGGTTACCTGGAGTTGGGTCTGGCGCCGCGGCGCCAGCGGTGATAACGGGTCAGCAGCGCCAGCAGGGTGGCGGGCTGACGGGCCCGTCGCCACTCACCTGCCAGATACTTGTTCCCCTCCATCAGGGTGGGGTAGGCGTGAATGGTGGCGAGGATCTTGCCAAGGCCGAGGCGGTGGCGCATGGCGAGCACAAATTCGGCGATCCGCTCGCCGGCGTGAGTGCCCACTATGGTGGCGCCAAGGATCTGATCCTTGCCGGGTACGGTGAGCACCTCGATAAAACCCTGACGCTCGCCATCGGCGATGGCTCTGTCCAGCTCGGCCAGCTCGAAACGGGTCAGCTCGAAGGGGATGCCCTGCGCCCTGGCCTCTTTCTGGTTGAGGCCGACCCGGGCGATTTCTGGCGTGGTGTAGATGGCGGCCGGCATGACCCGATAGTCAGCCCGAAAGCGCTTGAACGGGCTGAACAGGGCATTGACCGCGGCATACCAGCCCTGATGGGCTGCGGCATGGGTGAGCTGGTTAGGGCCCGCTACGTCCCCCACCGCCAGAATGCTGGGGTAGTTGGTGGCAAGGAAATCATCGACCGCCACAGTGCCGCGCGGCGTCAGCTCCACCCCCAGCGCTTCGAGCCCGAAGCCGCTGACGTTGGCGACCCGGCCCAGCGCCAGCAGCAGTTGATCCCCTTCCACCACCTGCATTTCTTCGCCTCGGCGCAGTTGCAGCCGGATGGGGAGATCCCCCGCGACTGCGGGCAGGTAGTCGGCTCGTTCGGCGCGCCAGCCGGTGAGCACCCGCACGCCGTCGCGGGCCAGCTGTTCCGCCAGCAGTTCGGCCACCTCCCGCTCTTCACGGGGTAGCAGCTGCTCCGAGAGTTCTACCAAGGTAACGGGAATGCCGAGCAGGGCAAAACTCTGGGCCAACTCGCAGCCGATGGGGCCGCCGCCCAGCACCAGCAGCTGGCGCGGCGCGCTGCGCAGTTGCCAGAGGGTGTCGGAGGTGAGCCAGGGCACCTGCTCAAGGCCCGGCAGCGTGGGCACCAGCGGCCGGGCGCCGGTGGCGAGCACGATATGGCGGCTGGCAAGGCGTTGGCCGTTCACCTCGACCTCCCAGGGGGAGACCAGCCGAGCCTCCCCTTCGATACATTCCACCCCCAGCCCCTGATAGCGCTCGATGGAGTCGTGGGGCTCGACCTCCTTGATGACGCGGGCGACCCGCTCCATCACGGCAGCGAAATCGGCGCTGGCTTGGCTTGGGCCAAAGCCCAGTTCACTGGCCCGGCGCTGCTCGGCGGCAAAGCGGCTGCTTCGGATCAGCGCCTTGGAGGGAACGCAGCCGCTGTTGAGGCAATCGCCCCCCATCTTGTGCTTCTCGATGAGCGCTACCTTGGCCTTCACCGCCGCGGCGATATAGCTGGTCACGAGGCCGCCGGCTCCGGCGCCAATCACCAGCAGGTTGTAGTCATAGTGGGTCGGCTTGCGGTAGGGGGCGTGCAGCCGATGCAGGGCGAGGCGCCGCTGCAGGCCCTTGAGCAGCATCGGCATCAGTCCGAGCAGGGTCAGCGCCACCATCAGGCCGGGGGAGAGGATATTGCCGGTGCTGGTGAGGTTGGCAAGCTCGCTCCCCGCCAGCACGTAGACAAAGGTGCCGGGCAGCATGCCAAGCTGGCTCACCCAGTGGTAGGTGCTGACTCTGATGGGAGTGAGCCCCATCAGCAGGTTGACCAGAAAGAAGGGGAAGATGGGGATGAGGCGCAGGCTCAGCAGATATAGCGCCCCTTCCTTCTTCATGCCGGCCTGCAAGCTGGCCAGCTTGTCGCCAAAGCGCCGCTCGACCCAGTCGCGCAGCAGAAAGCGGGCGCTGAGAAAGGCCAGGGTAGCGCCAATGCTGCTGGCAAAGGAGACCAGCAGCAGCCCCCAGGCAACGCCAAACACGGCGCTGCCGGCCAGGGTGAGCAGGCTGGCGCCGGGCAGGGAGAGGGCGGTGCTCGCCACGTAGACGACGACAAACAGCAGGGCGGCGCTGACGAAATGGCGATCGACCAGGGCGGCCAGCTCGGCCTGACGGGCCTGCAGCTGGGGCAGGCTCAGGTAGTGGCCAAGGTCGAAGGCGAAAAAGGCGCCGATGAGGCAGCCCATCACCAGCACCAGCAGCAAGCGGGAGCCGCTCATCAGGCGTCCTTGCTATCTGGCTGGGCCGGACGCACTGGCTGCACCGGCAGTTGGCAGAAGCCCTGCGGCGCGATATCGAGGGCGGCGTTGAACTTGGCCGACATATTCTGGAAGGCGATGAGGCCGGTGAGCTCCACCATGGCGTCATCGTCAAACCAGGGCTTGAGGCGGGCGGCCTGCTCATCGCTGACCCCATCGAGGCCAGTCATCGCCTCGGTGTAGTCGAGCACGGCCCGCTCCCGCTCGTCGAACAGCGGGCTTTCGCGCCAGTTGGCGAGCGCCTCCACCTTCTCGCTGGAGCCTGCGCGCTTGATGAGGGTCATGGCGTTGATGTCGACGCAAAAGCGGCACCAGTTGAGCTGGGAGACCCGCACCGTCACCAGAGAGCGCAGTACGGGGTCGATAGGAGAGCGCTTGCGGTTGATGACGCCATAGAGGGTGGCGACGGCGGCAAACAGGCGCGGCGAGCGGCCCCAGCACTTGCCCGGAATGAGCACCTGACCGTAGTTGCGCTGTTGCAGCCAGAAAAAGGGGCGGATGAACCAGGCATATTCCCGGTCGGGTTTCACCTCGACGCGCATTGATGACCTTCTTATTGCTTCAAATTGGGTTTGTAGGCCTGACCCAACCGCTCGTTGAGGCGGATCAGAAAATCCTCGATCCGTGCCCGGTTGGTACCCAGGTCGCTCTGCCCCTGACGGGAGGCTGAGCGCATGTCGATGCGGGTTTCGCTGGGGCCGACAAAGACTCGCAGCGCCACATCATCCTGAAAACCGAACCAGCCGGTGGTGGCCACCGCATCGAGGCCATCAGGGCTTGGCCGCACCTGCCAGCCGAGCTGCTCCATCAGGGCGTGGGCCTCGGTGAGCACTTCGGCTGGGGAGGCCCTGGTATAGAGAGGACCGGGTTTACCCTCAAATGCTTTCAACGGAGCCGGATTAATCGGCAGATCCTGCGCCGTTCTGAGCTCGCTGGCCCAGCGCAACAGGGGCGGGTTGTAAGGATCCGTACTGACATCGTTGACCAGCGGTACGCGTAGCGCTTGTACCACAAAGGCCAGAGGCAGCAGCAGCGGCACGGCGCCCCAGCCATTGGCGTGTCGGCTGCGGCACCAGGGCAGGCGCACCAGCAACACCAGAGAGATGATGGCGCCAAGCAGGCAGAGGGTGAACCCGAGCCACCAGGGCCAGAGATGAAAGCGGCTGCCAAGAGCCCCTGCCAAAGGGAGCAACCAGGCCAGCAGTGGCCACCTGTATAAGCTGGGCATAGCGCGGGATCCATCCTCGAAGTGCGGAACGTGCCGAGAAGAATAAACTTAATAGCCTGATAACGTTAGTAAATTCGTATGGGCTTGGGGGGCTTTTGGCCCATAAGTCAAGGGAGACGGTAAAACAGCGCGAGGCCCGTTGCAAACGGTCCTCGCTGGCAGGGGATTGGGTCGCGCTGACGGGATGGATCAGTTGCGATAGAGCACCTTGATAAGGTGGAAGCCGA
Source organism: Aeromonas jandaei (assembly GCF_037890695.1). Lineage (NCBI taxonomy): Bacteria > Pseudomonadati > Pseudomonadota > Gammaproteobacteria > Aeromonadales > Aeromonadaceae > Aeromonas > Aeromonas jandaei. The sequence continues at coordinate 2,389,172 of NZ_CP149571.1, forward strand.
ACTTGGTGCGCACCGGCCCCAGTACCTTGAGCAGCTCGCCCTTGAATACCGCATCGTCAAAGGGCTTAACCATATCCCCCTTGTTGAACTCCCCCAGATCGCCGCAGCGTTTGGCAGAGGCACAGGTGGAAAAACGCTTGGCCATCTGGCCGAAGTCGGCGCCCTTTTCGATCTTCTCCTTGATCTCCAGACACTGTTTTTCGGTCTTGACCAGAATGTGCTGGGCACAGGCTTTTTTCATCGGGCGCTCCTCGGGTATTGGGGTTGGCAAATCGGGGGCGCAAGGTTACCTCAATTGGCCGCGTCCGTCAGCCGCCAGTGCAGCTTTGGGGCGGGCCTGCCAGATTATCTCCAGCCCGAGCAGGGCGTAGAGGCTCCAGATGGCCAGCGGATTGAGCCACTCGCCGCCCAGTTGCAGGGTCATCAGGGCGCCAGCTGCCAGCAGCAGGGTGATACCCGGCAGGCGCCAGTAAGCGGGCAGCGGTGCCAGCAGAGCCATGGCCAGCAGGATCCCGAGGCCAAACGGCAGGTTGAGGGCGGTAAAGGCCAGCGCCTGCTGGCCACTCATGCCGGTCAGCAGGGCCAGCAGGGCGCTGCAACAGGCGAGAAAGGTGATGAACTCGAGACGATCGGCAATATAGTCAGCCATCTGTTCGCTACGTGCATGCATGATGTGTCTCCTTTAAATTGCTGACTTCAAGTGTGGGGCAGGGGGGGCGGCAAGGGGAGCGGGATAATTCGATTGCCCTGAACGAGCATTTCTTAACCGAAATGGGTTGTGTGCTACGGGGCACTGGCATTCGACGAGATTCTGCAGCAAAAGCGCGCCGTGGAACCCGGCTGCCGACAAACCCTGTCGCATGTTGTTTTGCGTTCCTTTGCAGGCGGGAATCCGGACGTAGCGGGTATGTGGTACTGGTGAGCGCGGCGTTGGGGTGAGATGAAGGCCAAGGTCGGCGTTTTTTAACCCGGCGATGTGCGCCAGAGCGGATGATTTGTAGCCAACGTATTCAAAGATATGGTGAATTTGCCACGGATGCCGCACTGTTGCCAGCCGGTGCCTATGTTAGGATAGGGCTCGCAATTTGCTGGGGTGCTCCGTTTCTCTGCTTCCGATGTGCCGTGAGCCGCTCCGCCATCTTAACCAATTTTCAGGAATATTGACCTTTGACAGGATGCAATCCGTCCCTGCTGACAGGGAGTTCGCTCTTTGGCTCAGCCCTTCGACGTAGCCTCCTGGTGCTCGGGTTGGGCCTTATGCTGTCGCTGATGGCCACCCCCGCACTGGCTGCCAAGCTCACCTATCAGGTCAAGGGGTTGAAAGGGGAGAACAAGGATAACGTTGAAGCCTACCTCAACGCCTTGCCCGTCTATCAGGAGCGGCAATACCGCCCGGCTCGCGCCAAAATCACCGAGAGCGTGCAAAAGGCGCTGCAGGTGTATGGCTACTACCAGCCCAAGATCACCCTGAGCCGCGACAAGAAAACCCCGTCCAAAGTGATGATTGAGGTGGACAAGGGGGAGCCGGTCATCGTCTCGCGCCTCGATATTCTGCTGGAGGGGGATGCCGGCAGCGACGAGGTCTACAGCGCCCTGCTCGATCAGTTGCCGCTCAAAGAGGGGGATCCCCTCAATCACGCCAAATACGAGTCGATCAAGGCGGATCTGGGCAGCCTCGGGCTGGCCCGCGGTTACTTCGATGCCAAGCTGGGCAAGAGCCAGGTCAAGGTATTCCCGGACAAGGGGACGGCGGAGATCTACATCCTCTTCCAGTCGGGCCACCGCTACCACTTTGGCGAGATCCGCTACGACGCCACCCCCGAAGCGCTCCACCTTATTCGGCCGCTTATCAACATCAAGAGCGGCGACCCCTATCTCGCCATCCGTCTGGCCGAGATGTCGCAGGATGTCTCCTCCACCAAGTTGTTCCGTCAGGTCGATATCAAGCCGGTGCTGAGTGAGGCGAGCAACTACCGGGTGCCCATCTCGGTGACGCTGGACAACCGGGTCGATCACGAGATTGAGACCGGTATCGGCTACGCCACCGACGTGGGGCCGCGGATGAGTGCCACCTGGGAGAAGCCCTGGGTCAACCGCTATGGCCACCGCCTCTTTGCTACCGCCAAGGTCTCCCAGCCGGAGGCCGAGCTCAGCTTCGACTACCAGATCCCGGTGGGCAACCCGCTGCGGGACTACTACTCGATCCAGACTGGTTACCAGTACAAGGACAACAACGATACCCGCTCCGACCTGACGACCGTCGGTGTGCACCGCTGGACGCGGCGACCGGAGAGCTGGGACCGTGACGTCTTTATCCGGCTGGAAAACGAAATCTATACCCAGGGTGCCGACGAGGGGAACAGCTTGCTGCTGATCCCCGGTGTCTCCTGGTCGCGGCTGCGGGTGCGTGGTGGTCTGGTGCCCGACTGGGGGGATCGCCAGCAGCTGACGCTGGAGTTCTCCGACCCCAGCTGGGGCTCCGACATCAGCTTTATGCGGGTGTGGGGACGCAGCAAATGGCTGCGTACCTTGGGGGATAACCACAGATTCCTGATGCGTGCCGAGCAGGGGGCCATCATAGGCGACAGCTTCTCGCTGGTGCCGCCGTCGTTGCGTTTCTTTACCGGTGGTGATCAGACGGTACGCGGCTTTGGCTACGAGACCATCTCGCCGACCGGCTCGGACGGCAAGCTGACCGGTGGCCGCTACACCAGCGTCGCCAGTATGGAGTACAACTACCGCTTCAGCGACAAGTGGCTGGGAGCCCTGTTTGTGGATGGCGGTACCGCCACCAACGACTACAGCGAGCCGTGGAAAATAGGTACCGGTGTCGGTGTGCGCTGGGTGACCCCCATCGGTCAGGTCAGGCTGGATCTGGCGGTCGGGGTATCGGAAGAGGACAAGCCCTTGCGGCTGCATTTCGCATTGGGGCCTGAATTATGATCTGGGTAAAACGCATCTTTCTCTGGCTGATGGGGCTGATTTTCCTGCTGCTCATCGGCGTCAGCCTGCTGGGATTCACCCATCAGGGCAACAAGTGGTTGTGGCAACAGGCCAGGGCGGCGCTGCCCTCCCTCAAGGGGGAGCTGGTGGCGGGCCAGCTTGGCTATGGCTGGACTCTGGAAGGGGCGGGTTGGCAGGATGAGCTGGTGGATGTCACCGTCGATCGCGCCGTGCTCGACTGGGATCTTGGCAAACTGCTGCAGGGCAAACTCTGGATCAAATCTCTTGAAGTGACCCATCCGGTGGTGAAGGTGGCTGACTCGGAGCCAGCCCCGGAAGAGCCATCGGAGCCTTTTGTCTGGCATCCGCTCCCCCTCAAAATTCAGGTCGATAGCCTCAAGGTGGCTGACCTCGATCTGGCGGTACCCGGTGTTGCCGTGACGCTGGGATCCCTCGATATCGGCGCCACCCTCAATCGCAAGGGGTTGATCGTGCGCGGGCCTGTGCTCGACAAGCTGAGTGTGACCATTGCTGATGCTCCTGCCAGCACCTCAGCCAGGGCGCCGGCTCAGGCTAGCGGCAAGGCCGCAAGTTCCCCGGTAGCAAAGAGCGCAGCCAAGGGTGACAGCGATAAGGCACCCAAGACAGCGAAAGCTGGCAACGACAAGGCAGCGAAGGTAGAACCCATAGTACTGCCCGCCATTCACCTGCCATTTCCCATCCAGCTTGAAGGGGTGAGTGCGACCCGGGTGCAATACAAGCAGGGCGAGCTGGTCGAAGGGATCGACAAGTTGCAGCTCTCTGCCAGTGCCGTCGGCGATCACATCGAGGTGCGCGAGCTGTCGCTGCGCCACGCCATGGCGGATCTGGCGCTCAAGGGCAATATCCGGCTGGGGGATGACTATCCGCTGGCGGTGACGCTGGATGCCAAGGCCCGCAAGGGGCTGCTCGACGGCGAGCTGCAAGGGGAGCAGGCGACCCTGACTCTGGGTGGGTCGGTTGGCAAACTGGCACTGACGCTGGCGGCCAAGGGGCCGGTTGCCGCCAACCTCAAGGGATCTCTGGCCGCGCTCGATCCGGATCTGCCTTTCGATCTGGCCCTCGACTGGAAGAGCCTCGGCTGGCCGTTGCACAAGCCTGCCAAAGATGAGCCGAACTATCGGCTGGATAAAGGGAGCCTGACCGCCAAGGGCAAGCTTTCCGGCTATCAATTTGCTCTTAATACCGCCGGCAAGGGTACCGACGTGCCTCCTTTCAAGGTTGTGCTTGAAGGGAAGGGGGATCTGGATCGGCTCAGCAAGATCGCCTTGCAGCTCAACGCCCTCAAGGGGGAGCTCAAACTCGATGGCAAGCTTGCGTGGAACAAGGGGATCGAATGGCAGGGGACGACCCTGTTCAAGGGGATCAATCCGGCCGAATTGTTGCCAGAACTCAAGGGCACTCTGGCGGGAGAGCTGGAGAGCCGGTTTGCGATGAACGAGGCGGGCCACTGGGAGCTCAACCTGCCCAAGCTCAAGATCGATGGCAAGCTCAACCAGTATCCGCTGGCCCTCAAGGGTGAGCTGCGCGGCAACGACAAGATGGAGTGGCAGATCCCGACCCTCTCGCTGCAAAGCGGTCCCAACCAGCTGCAGGCCAAGGGGAGCATAGCACCCGCCCGCTGGCAGCTGGATGCGGCACTCGATGCGCCCCAGCTCGGCGGCATCTATCCCGGTCTGAAGGGGGATATCAAAGGGCAGGTTAAGGTAAGCGGTAACCAGCAGACCCCCAGAGTGGCAGCCGATCTGACCGCTGGCCGCCTCTACTACGCGGGAACCAATCTCGGTGGCATTACCCTCAAGGGCAACGGCGCGCTGGGGGCCAAGCCCGCTGGCGAGCTGACACTCTCGGTTGCCGAGTTGACCCAGGGGGCCACCAAGCTGAGCCAGCTGCTGCTCAATCTAAATGGTGATTTCAACCAGCATCAGCTGACCCTGACCATGAAGGGTGACCCGGTTGCGGCCAACCTCAAACTGGCGGGCGGCATGCGCGGAGATCACTGGCGTGGCGCGCTCTCCGAGCTCAAGCTCAAAACCCCGCTGCGTCGTTGGGATCTCACCTCGCCCTGGGATCTGGATGTGGATCTGCCGCGCCAGCGCGTGGCGATGGGGGAGCTCTGCCTCGGTTCGCAAGGGGCCAGCCTCTGCGTGAAACGAAGCCAGGTGTCGGCAGCGCAAGGCTCGCTGGAGTTTGCACTGGCCGGGTTTGACCTCAAGCGTTTGCGTCCCTGGTTGCCGGACAACTTTAGCTGGCAGGCGGTGCTCTCTGCCGATGGCCGGGCCAGCTGGCGCGGCAACCAGCCGACCCTGCATGCGGTGGTGCGTACCACGCCGGGCACCTTTGTCACCGATGATCTCAAGACCGACTACCAGCAGCTGGCGCTGGGCCTTGATTTCGAGCGGCAGCAGGCGGCCATTCGTCTCGATTTTGCCTCCAGACAGATCGGCAATATCGATACCGAGCTGCTGATCAGGGAGCCTGCCGGCCGCGGTCTGCTCGGCGGCCAGCTCAAGTTTGATGATCTCAAACTCGACACCTTCGCACCGCTCATTCCCGAAGTGCGCTCCCTGCACGGGGTTATCTCGGCCAATGCCCGTTTTGATGGCACTCTGGCGGCGCCGCTGCTGTTTGGCCAGCTCAATCTGAGTGATGGCGAGGTGCAGACCCACTCCGACATGGTGACCCTGACCAAGCTGGTGACCCGCCTCAAGATTGAAGGCAACCGGGCCGAGCTGGATGGTTCCATGCTGGTTGGCAAGGGGCCGCTGGCACTGGGGGGCTGGCTCAGTTGGGCCAAGATGCCGGTGACCGGCAGCCTCACCATTCAGGGCAAGGAGCTGGAGGCGCAGTATCCGGGGATGGGGCGGGTGAAGGTCTCCCCCGATATCGCCGTCTCGCTGGGTGACGAGACCCGGGTGACCGGTCAGGTGGATATCCCCTGGGCGCGCATTCTGGTCAAGAGCCTGCCTGACTCGGCGGTCGCTGTCTCTGACGATGTCACCGTGGTTTATGACGATCTGCCCCCACCACCCAAGCAGGCCAGCCTGCCGCTGGCGATGAAGGTGGCGATCCGCCTTGGCAACGATGTGAAGCTGGAGGCGATGGGGCTCAAGACCGATGTATCGGGTGGCCTCAATATTCGTCAGGATCCGGGCAAGCCGCTGGCAGGCAATGGTCAGCTGGTGCTCACCAATGGTCGCTTCAAGGCCTATGGCCAGAACCTGATCATCAAGGAGGGGCGGATCCTCTTCTCTGGTCCGCTCGATCGCCCCTTCCTCAATATCGAGGCGTACCGTGATCCCGATACCATCGAGGGGCAGGTGACGGTCGGGGTGCGGGTGACCGGTCCGGCCAGCAAGCCGGCGATCAATGTCTACTCCGAGCCGCAGATGGCGCAGTCGGAACAGCTCTCCTACCTGCTGCGCGGTAAAGGGCTGCAAACCACCGGGGAAGATGGCGGTTTCAACGGTCTGCTGGTGGCGGGGGCGGTCAGTCAGGCCAATGGGGTGGTGTCGAGTATTGGCGAGTCGCTCGGGATGAGCGATGTTTCCCTCGATACGGCAGGCAGTGGCGATAACACCCAGGTGACCCTGTCAGCCTATCTGCTGCCGGGCCTGCAGTTCCAATACGGGGTCGGGGTGTTCAGCCCCATCGCCGAGTTCAAACTGCGCTACGAACTGCTGCCGCGCCTCTATCTGCAGGCGATGAGCGGGGTGGCACAGGCGGTGGATATCTTCTATCGCTTCACGCTCTGATGGCGGTGAGAACTGAACAACGGGAGGCGCTGGCCTCCCGTTTTTATTGCGCCATCGGATTGGCGGGGAGTGGCAGGGCTATGGCTTCCGGCTCTGATTTACAATGGCCAGAAAAGCGAAAACCCGGCGCGAGGCCGGGTTTTCTGAATAATGGTGGAGGGAGAAGGATTCGAACCTTCGAAGGCAGAGCCGTCAGATTTACAGTCTGATCCCTTTGGCCGCTCGGGAACCCCTCCACGGGGTATTGCTTCATATTTTTGCACTTGAATGGTGGAGGGAGAAGGATTCGAACCTTCGAAGGCAGAGCCGTCAGATTTACAGTCTGATCCCTTTGGCCGCTCGGGAACCCCTCCCCAAGTGCGAGGCGCATACTAACAGATCTTCCGCTTTTGTGAACCCCTGAAGCGGATTTTTCCATTAAAAGAATTGGATATGTGGCCGATAAGAGATGAAATCACCATTTCCAAGAGTTATCCCATGCTACCCAGTTCAATCCGTAATCAGCTGCTCGTCGATGAAGGCCAGTTGGGGCAACGCCTCAACCTGGATCTTCAGCATGGCGATCGGGCTGATTTCCGATTGCAGCTGGCGCTGCTGACCGATGCGGTTGAAGAGCAGCCCTGGTTCGATGCCAAGCCGGCAGCAAGCCCGGACACGCGGGACTGGCGAGCGCACTTTGAGCTGCGAGAGGCTCAGGTGCTGATGGCCGAGGGGGCGGGGAGTGACTGCAGTGCCATCAATGAGCGGTTGCAGCAGGGGGGGAGCATGGTGGATGTGCGGCTCTGGCTGGCACTGCAAACGCCACCACTGGTAGCCAGACAGCCGCTGATCGATGAGGCGGTGTTTGACAATCTGACACTGCTGGGACGCGAGAAGCTGCAACACAAGCTAGCCAGTGTGCCGCGGGAGGAGGATCCGCTGGTGCTGTTGCCGGTGCTCGACCGCTTGCAGCAGGGGGTCGATACCCGTCTTCACTGGCTCAGCTAGGGGCTGGTGTTTTTGTTCAGCCAGCTGAAAATCAGGCAAACAAAAAGGCGGGATAACCCGCCTTTATGCTCTTTGTGATCCGCGATGCCTTATGCGTCAGCTTCGTCCGTTTCAACCTGCTCCTTCAACGCGGCATTGGCGCGACGGGCAATGGGTTTTTCGGTATGGCGATTGAGTTGACGCTCCAGTTTTTGTCCCAATTCGTTGATGGCGGCGTAGAGATCCTCATGCTCTGCCTGGGCAAACAGTTTGCCGTTGGGGATGCCAGCACTGGCTTCGACAATGAACATCAGACGCTCTTTGGAGACAATCACATGGGGTGTGATGAGAGGCACCTGAAGACGTTCGAGCTTTTCAAAGCGGGATTCGATACGCTCGCGAATAGCCGGGGTGATGTCGATGATTTTGCTGGTAATTTCGATTTTCATATAGGCCCCCTTCGGGTCGTCTTGCTTGTGTCTTCACCTTCAGATTACTGATTGGTGGTACTTAAAATGTGACGTAAATCACAAAATGCGGCCATCATTATTCAGCAACTTATAAATTGTGATCTTTTCCGGTTTCGTGCCAAAAATCGCTTGAGCTCCTTGAAACTGGCAGGCAGTATGACGGGAATAGGATCGTTTCTGTCCCCTCTTGGCAGCACCCTGTGTCGACCTCATATCCGGTTCCCACTGCTTGATATCGCATGTTTGCACTTTGCCCCTCCTCTCTTCGACCTCATGAGCGGATCCGGAGCGGTTGCTGCTGCCTGTTGCTGGACATCAAACGTGGTCGGTTGTTGTGTTGGAGTCATAAATGAAGCATCAAGCCACGCAGGTCATGTGGTTTTTTGATCGGCAGCATGATCAGTGGAGTCTCTCTGATCAGGGCACCTGCCAGCAGTGGCAAGGAAAGGGGGTTCATCCATGGGCCGATCAGCTGCTGCCGGAAGATGAAGCGGGCTTTGCCGACTTCCTCATCCGCCTTCATGAATCACACCTGCCGGAACAGTTTATCGGCCACCTCAGAGATAAAGAGGGGGCCCTCAACCATGTGCTCTGGAGCGGCCAGTTCGTGCCCAACCAGGAGGTTTGCTGTGGCTGGCTGATCCCGCTTGCTGCAACGTCTCTCAAGCTCTCTCTGCCTTTGCTGCAGACCAGTCTGCTCACCCAGCTGGCGCAGGCACTCTCTGCCCGCACCGGGCTCGACTTCTTCAACACCCTGGTCAAACAGCTCTCCCACATTCTGCAAGTCGATGCGGTCTGGGTCGGTGAGCTGAGCTCTGCGGATCGGGTGCGGGTGCTGGCCGCCGACGGGCTGGTGCTCAAGGATTACCCGCTGGCGGGAACACCCTGCCAGCAGCTCTATCGGCAGGGCGCGGTCTGCCTGGAGGTGATCTCCGAGCAGGAGGAGTACCAGCCGTGGCTGGCTGCCGGTCAGACCTATTACGGTCAGCCGCTGTTTGATGGCCGGGGGCAGCTGCTGGGCCATCTGGCGTTGCTCAGCTCGGCGCCGGCAGACATGGCGAACCTCAACTCGGTACTCAACACCTTCACGGTGCGGATGGTTGCCGAGCTGGAACGGCTGCAATCAGATGCCCAGATGCGCCTCTCTGCGGTAGCTTTCGAAACCCATGAGGGGATCATCATCACCGACCCGGGCTTCAAGATCCTGCGGGTCAACAATGCCTTTAGCCAGATCACCGGATTCGACAGCCAGGCTGTGCTCGGCCTGCAGCTGGAACAGGATCTCTGGCCCAATCTGGGGGGGCTCGGTTACGAGCTCAATCCCCTGAGCCGCTGGCAGGGTGAAACCCAGCGCCTGCACGCCGATGGTCATACCTATCCCCAGTGGGAAATCGTAACGCCGGTGCAGGATGAGAAGGGGGGGATCAGCCACTTCGTCATCTGCTTCGAGGATATCTCCGAGCGCAAGGCGGCCGAACGGCGGATCCAGGATCTCGCCTATTACGACGAGTTGACCGGTCTGCCCAACCGCCGCCAATTGCATGAAACCCTGGTTCAGACCTTCAATGAGGCGACTCACAGCTGTCTGATCGGCGCGCTGCTTTTTATCGACCTCGATCACTTCAAGACCATCAACGACTCCCTTGGCCACGCCACCGGCGACTGGCTATTGAAGGAGGTCGCGACCCGGCTCAAACGGCTGGTGCGTCAGGGTGATTGTCTGGCTCGCCTCGGTGGGGATGAGTTCGTCCTGCTGCTGCCGTCGCTGTCGGCCAGCCCGCCCCAGGCGGAGATGCAGGCCGACATCATTGCCGAGCGGCTCATTACCGAGATTGCTGCGCCCTACACCTATGCGGGGCAGGTACTGCACATCGGTGCCAGCGTCGGCATCACCCTGTTTCCTGATCGGGAGCAGGGTGTGGATGATCTGCTCAAGCAGGCGGATACCGCCATGTATCAGGCCAAGTCGGCCGGTCGCAAGACTCGCCGCTTCTTTGACGCCTCCATGCAGCAGCAGGCGGATCGTCGCCTGCACATCCACAACGAGCTGCGCAACGCCCTTAACCAGCAGGAGCTGACGCTCTACTATCAGCCCCAGCATCTGGTGGATGGCGGCGACATCATCGGCGTCGAGGCGCTGATCCGCTGGCAGCCGGCGGGACGCGCACTGGTCTCGCCGGCCGAGTTTATCCCCATCGCCGAGGAGAGCGATCTCATCGTCGATATCGGCAACTGGGTGCTCCACGAGGCCTGCGCCCAGTATGTGCTGTGGGAAGAGAATGGTATCCATATCCCGCAGATCTCGGTCAACGTCAGTGCCAAGCAGTTCCATGCCACCGACTTTGTCGAGCGGATCCACGACGTGCTGGCGCAAACCGGCATGGATCCGGCCTGCCTCAATCTGGAGATCACCGAATCCGTGGTGCTGGGCCATGCCGAGGACACCATCAGCAAGATGACGGATCTCAAATCTCTTGGCATCAGCTTTGCCATCGACGATTTCGGCGCCGGTTACTCCTCCCTGAGCTATCTCAAGCGGCTGCCCGCCGACGAGCTCAAGATCGACCGCTCCTTCATTCAGGACATCCCCAAGGATGGCGACAACATGGCCATCGTCGAGGCGGTGATCGCCATGGCGCGCCACATGGGGTTCAACGTTACCGCCGAAGGGGTGGAGTCACGTCAGCAGCTGGAGTTTCTCAAGGCGCAGGGGTGCAGCTTCTATCAGGGCTATCTTGCTTCCAAGCCGTTGCCGGTGCCCTATCTGGAGAAATATGTGCAGCGCCTCGCGAGACAAGAGTACCCGCGCGAAATCCAGCTGAGCGGCGTAGAAAAATAGTCTCTTCTCCCCGCTGTCGCCTTGGCTGGCAACGGGTAGAATGGGAGGCAGTAGACCCACCGCCCGCGGGCGGTGTTCTTGCCTCGCAATGGAGATGTTCAGTGAAAGCTGTATGGGGAATTGTTTTGTCGGCGCTGTTTGCGCCGGGTCTGATGGCACAAACAGCGGAGCAGTCGCTGTACCGTCAGGCTTATGATGCGGTAAAGGCCGATGATCAGGCCCGTTTCCAGCAAATTAGAGCCCGTTTGGCTCATTATCCCCTGTTGCCCTACCTCGATTACTACCAGCTCGCTTTTCGGCCCGGGGCGGCCGATTACAACGATGTGACCCGCTTTATCCGCGAGCATGGCGATACCCCCCAGTCGAACCGACTGGAACGCAGTTACCTCACCTATCTGGCCCAGAGCGAGCAGTGGTCGCAATTCCTGCGCTTCTATCCAGCCAAGCCGAGCTCCACCGATCTGCTCTGCATGCACTATCAGGCGCTCTACAACACCGGCAAACAGGGTGAAGCATTGCAGGGGGCTGGCAAACTCTGGATGAGCGGTCAATCCCGCCCTGACGCCTGCTCGCCGCTCTTCAAGCTGTGGCAAGCATCCGGTCAGCGTACCCAGGATAAAATCTGGCAGCGGATGACCCTGGCGTTCGAGGCGGAGAACCCCAACCTGATCCGTCATCTGGGGGCCAACCTGTCGGGTAGCCTGCAAAGCTATGGCGATCAGATGGTGACCCTGTTCGAACAGCCCGCCAAGGCGATGAATCCCGCCTATTTCAGCAGCAATCCCTACTCAAGGAAGCTGCTCTCGCTCGGTTTGGCCCGTTATGCCAATCAGGAGCCGGAAGCGGTACTGCGCCAGCTGACGCTCTTTCGCAGCCGTTTCGGCCTGACTCAGGCCGAGGTCAAACCGGTTGAGCGTGCCATTGCCCGTCGTCTGTTGCTGGATCGCTCACTGGCCCAGCGCAGCTGGCTCGACAATACCGTGGTGCGGTTGGCCGACCCCGATATCACCGAGCTGCGGGCCCGTCTTGCGATTTGGGAACAGGATTGGCGCGGCCTATCCGGCTGGGTGAAAAAGATGCCGATGGCGCGTCAGAAAGAGGATCGCTGGCGCTACTGGATGGCGCGCTCTCTCGAGGTGCAGGGGCAGAAGAAACCGGCTCAGGATCTCTATCTGGAGACCGCCAACCTGCGCGGTTTCTACGGTTTTATGGCGGCCCAGCGTACCGGCGTGCCCTACCGTATGGTCAATCAGGGGGTGAAGCATGTACCGGACTGGCGCACTGCCAGCCAGCGCTGGCCCTTCCTGCTGCGGGTGCGCGAGCTGCTGTCGATGAACGAAATCACGGCGGCACGGGCCGAGTGGATCCACAACATGGATCGCAACCCGGTGGCCCAGCGCATCGAGTTTGGTCATATCGCCCTCAATCAGGGGTGGCATGAGCTGGCCATTCTCTCCAGCATCCGCGCCGAGGCGTGGGATGCACTGGAGCTGCGCTTCCCCAAACCCTACACCCAGACCTTCAGTCAGGTGGCGCGGGAGCGGGCGGTCAACATGAGCCTGCTCTACGCCATATCCCGTCAGGAGAGTGCGCTCTATCCGATGGCCCAGTCACCTGTGGGGGCGCGCGGCCTGATGCAGCTGATGCCCTCGACCGCCAAAGAGACTGCCGGCAAGCTCGGTGTGCCCTATCGCAGCGAACAGCAGCTGTTTGATCCGGCGATGAACGTCCGGCTGGGGAGCGCCTACCTCAAGCGCTTGCTCGATCTCTACGATGGCAACCGGATCCTGGCGGCAGCGGCCTACAACGCCGGGCCCGGTCGGGTGAAGCGCTGGCGCGATCAGAGTGAAAACAAGCCGATGGATGTCTGGGTCGAGAGCATCCCCTACAAGGAGACGCGCAACTACGTGCAGAACGTGTTGTCGTTTGACCTCATCTATCAGCACAAGCTGCAGCAGCCGCTGCGCTTCATGTCGGATCGGGAGCTCAACCACGCCTATTGAGCACGGGGCCGCCAGTCGGCCCCGTTTTCAAATCCCGCAGGCAGCGGGTATCATCAGCAACGCTCTGTTACAAAAGGAAACATGAGTGGTGATCGGGCTCCGGGAAATGTTCCAGGGAGCGGGATATACTCGGCCGTCGGCACCAGCAGGTTCCCCTCACAATAAAGGAATGGATAGTGGCAACGATAAAAGACGTTTCTCAGCTGGCAAATGTGTCTATTTCCACCGTATCGCGCGTGATCAACAACACGGCGCAGGTCGCCCCGGAAAAGCGCGAGGCCGTATTGGCGGCCATGAAGGAACTCAATTTTCGGCCCAACAGTTTTGCCCAGGCTCTGGTCAGCAAGCGTTCCAACTGCATTGGCGTGCTGGTCGGCGACCTCTGCGGTGGTCCCTTCTTCGCCCAGATGATGCGGGGCATTGAAACCATGGTCGATCGGGCAAACAAGTTCACCATTGTGATGTCGGGCAACCATGACATTACCCGCGAGCGCCATGCCATTCAGGCTCTGCTGCAGCGTCAGTGCGATGCCCTGATCCTGCACAGCAAGGCGCTGCCCGACGAGGAGCTGAGCGAGCTGGCGGCGGGCACCACTCCCATCGTCTTTATCAATCGTCAGGTGCCGGGCGCCGAAGATCGCTGCGTCTGGCTCGACAACAAGGCCGGGATCACCACGGCTTGCCAGCATCTGCTCGATGCCGGTCATCGCAAGATTGCCTTTATTACCTCCGATGACGAGGAGTTCGTCGATGGTCAGCAACGGATGGCGGGCTATACCCAGACGCTGGGGCGGGCTGGTATTGCCCTTGATCCGGCCCTGATCAGCCGCGGCTTTGCCGACGAGAACGGTGGCTATGTGGCGATGAGCGAGCTGCTGGCGCGCGGTGTCGAGTTCACTGCCGTGCTCGGTTTCAACGATGGCATGGTGGCCGGAGCCATCTCCTGTCTGCTGGAGCGTGGTTACAAGATCCCGCAACAGGTGTCGGTGGTGGGGTTCGACGATATTCCCTATGCCCGCTACATCTATCCCAAGCTCACCACGGTGCGTTACCCCATCGAGGAGATGGGCAGCCGCGCCGCCGAGCTGGCCCTGCGCCTGCTCGATCACAAGCCGGTAGAGGGGTTGCCGCTCAAATTCGAAGCCCAGCTGGTGGAGCGTGAATCGGTCGCCTGATCTGCGGCGAGAAGTCCTGAGCAATATGGCCCCATCGGGGCCATATCTTTATCTGCCACATGCGTTCCGGTTTTACCCCGCCAGGGCAATACGCTGCTGGCGGCGCGCTTCCACCCCTTCGGCAAGGGCATCGAGTACTACCCGCGTCTGCTCCCAGCCGATGCAGCCATCGGTGACCGACTGGCCGTAGCACAGCGGCTTGCTGGCTATATCCTGGCGTCCCTCCTTGAGAAAACTCTCCACCATGACGGCGGCGATGGTGTGGCAGCCGTTGCCGAGCTGGGCAGCCAGATCCCGGGCCACGGGTAGCTGGCGGGCGTGTTGTTTCTGGCTGTTGCCGTGGCTGCAATCGATCATCAGGCGAGGGGAGAGATGATGCTGGCGCAGTAGCTCGCCAGCCTCTGCCACATGATTGCTCTGATAGTTGGGCAGGCGGCCACCGCGCAGGATCAGGTGACTATCGGGGTTGCCATGACTGCGCACCAGTGCCAGCCGCCCGTCACCGGAAGGCTGCGGATAGAGGTGCGCAGCCCGGCTGGCAAGGATCGCCTCGACCGCGATCTGGACGTTGCCATCGGTGCCGTTTTTAAAACCGATGGGGCAGGGGAGGGCGGAGGCCAGCTGGCGGTGGAGCTGGGATTCGGTGGTGCGGGCACCGATGGCGCCCCAGCTGATGAGATCCCCCAGATAGAGCATGCTGGTGAGATCGAGAAATTCAGTGGCACAGGCGAGCCCCTCTTGCCCGAGTGCCATCAGCTGCTCGCGCGCCTGGCGCAATCCCTCTGCCAGCCGATCGCTGCCATCCAGATGCGGATCGAAGATAAATCCCTTCCAGCCGAGCGTCGTGCGCGGCTTTTCGAAGTAGGTGCGCATCACCAGTTGCAGCTGATCCCCGTATTGGCCCTGCAGTTCGGCCAGCCGGCCACCATAGTCGCGGGCGGCGACGGGATCGTGGATGGAGCAGGGACCGATCACCAGCAGCAAGCGGTCGTCCTCTCCATGCAGAATATGGCGGGCTTGCTGGCGGCTGCGCGCTATCTGACGGGCGAGTCGGGGAGGTACGGGGTGATCTTGCAGCAACTCATCCGGGGTGGGCAGGGTGGCAAGGGGTGATGCGTTCAGTAGTGAGGTGAACATGAGCGATCCTTATGGAAATGGAAACCTGCATGCTCATTGCTGTCCAGTGGGGAGCTTCCCCTTATTGTGTCGGGCAACACAGCGCGGGCATGGGCCCGCGCTGTTGGTTTGATGAGCTTTAGAAGCGGGCCGAGCCGCTGATGTAGTAGCTGCGACCCGGCTCCACGTTCTGGAAGGTGGGGTCTTTCTCCTGCAGGCGCACATCGGTCAGGTTGGTGATACCGACCCGCAGATCAAAGTTCTCGGTGACCTTGAAGCCGGTGCCGAGATCGAAAGTCTGATAGCTGGGCAGCTTGTGCAGCACCACGGCCTTGTTGACGGTCTGCTCCGCATATTGGGTGCCGGTGTAGGTGGTGCCAACGAAGGCGTTGACCCGCTCGGTGGCCTGCCAGGTCAGCTTGGCGTTGGCCTTGTGCTCCGGCCGTTCAGGTAGGGCCTGACCCTGATCGCCTTCCGCTTTCAGGTAGGTGTAGTTGGCACCCAGATTGATGTCGTTGGTCAGATTGAGCCTGCCGGTCAGCTCCAGCCCTTTGGTGGTGGCCTTCTCCAGGTTGTACCAGGTGCGGTCAGTGGAGTTTGGCAGCTGTTTGAAGGTGAGCATGTCGTCGATATCGGAGTAGAAGAGGGTGGCGCTGGTTTCCCAGATCCCTTGCCCTGCGATAACGCCCAGCTCGTAGTTGGTGCTGGTTTCCGGCTTGACCTTGTCACTGCCATAGATGCGGCAACTGCCGCCGCAACTCTCGATGCTGTAGCCATTGGAGTACTGGTGCGGTGCCGGCGCCTTGAAGGCCTGGCTGACCCCGCCTTTGACGGTCACCACATCGTTCAGTTCGTACACCAGATAGCCGCGCGGGGTGAAGTGACTGCCGTAGATCTCGTGGTGATCGTAACGACCGCCCAGAGTCAGGGTCAGGCTGTCGGTCAGGCCGATCTCGTCCTGAGCGAATAGTGCCTCCTGGGAGTGACTCTCTTTGCCGCCGATATCCTTGTAGCTCACCGCATCCACCAGCTCCCGATCCAGATATTCACCACCCAGGGTCAGGTAGTGGTTGGCCAGCGCCAGGTTGGTATAGCCCTTGAGGGTCAAGGTGTTCTCTTCCAGTTCGCGCTGCTGCGGGGCAGAGTAGCTGGTGTTGAAGTCGTCGATCTGGGAGCTTTCATAGTTGGCCATGACGGTAGTGTCACCCCAGCTCCAGTTCCCCTTGTGAGTCAGACCAAACAGGTTGCGATCGTTTTGCTGCTGGCGGCTGTGCACCTTGTTGCCGGTCTTGCGGAAGATATCGAGGGGCCGCTCATCCTGGTTGTAGAGATAGTCAAACTCGAAGCGCTGCTGCTCATCCACCAGCCAGCTCAGGGTGGAGGCAAAGTTGCGGGTCTGCTTGGCTTCGATGAGCGGGATGCTATCGGCCGCTTCCGGCGGAGTCCAGGCCTGACGGTCGTACACTTCGCCATTCATCCGGATCAGCAGGTTGTCGGTTAGCGGGCCGGTAAAGCCCAGGTTGGTTCTGTGCTGATCGCCGCCATCCTTGCCCTCGATGGCCTTGAAGTCGGCATCGGCTGCCCCTTGCCAGGTTTTGCCCGGCTGCTTGGTGATGATGTTGATGACACCGCCGATGGCATCGGAGCCGTAAAGTGCCGACATGGGGCCGCGGATCACCTCGACCCGCTCGATCATGCCAAGGGGCACCGGGGTGTTGTCGAAGTTGCCACCGCGCCACAGGGCATTGGAGGAGGAGAGGCGTTTGCCATCCACCAGCACCAGGGTGTATTTGCCGGACATGCCGCGAATACCGATGTCGCTGCGGCCATTGGTGTCGGTCTCGGCCTGGATGCCCACCTCGTGGCGCAGCAGGTCGGCAAGGTCATTGACCGGTGTGGCCTTGATCTGTTCGGCACTGATAACCGAGATGGAGGCAGGGGCCGAGCGGGTATTGTGCGCCGTGGTGGTGACGGTGATCACCTCGTCGGCTTGAGGGGCGTTGCTGGCGGCGATGGCTTGCTGGGTCAGCAGGGTGACGATGGTAGTGGCCAGCAGGCTGGGGGCAATAAAACGGGAGGTTGAGGATTTCATTATTTACATCTTCCATAACATTCAAATGATAAGCGTTATCATTATCAAGTTTAATTTGCTCCGATCGCAACTCTTTTTTATCGGCGATGTTCGGTTTCGTTCGCCCCTCTCTTTTGACTAAAAATAAGTTAATGAAATTGATTATCATTTGTATTGATCGTTTTTTCACTCCTTGTTAGGATGCCGCTCACCCTGCGATGTGGTGAGTCAAATGACTCACTTTTTGTCGTTTCAGGTAGTGATTGATTCCAAGGAGTAGCACCGTCATGTGTGACCATGCACTGGAAGGAGAGTGGCCCGCCACAGCGGCCGGGCTGGATAAAGTGTGCTGTTTTGCCAGCGGTGACAGGGTACTGGTCGCTTCCGGTATCCACGACAGTTTTACCGGCATTCCACCGGAAAAACTGCTCGCCCATCTGCGTCAGTTGCGCCAGCAGGGGATGGACAATCCCATCGCCATCGGCGCCATTCCGTTTGATACCCAATCCCCCTGGCATCTGGTGATCCCGGCGCAATCGCAGTGGGTCGCAAGGGATGCGATGTTGCCCGCCCGTTGTTGCCAGCTCCATGGCGAGGTGAGCGAAGTGACCGGCTCAGCCCACTATCAGGGGGCGGTGCGGGCAGCGCTGCAGCAGTTCAGTGAGGGCCAGCTTGAGAAGGTGGTGCTGTCACGCGCCATCGACGTGCAGAGCGCAGAGCAGACCTCACCTGCACACGCCTATGGCTCTCTGCTTGCCCAGAATCCGGGCGCCTATGTGTTCCAGATCCCGCTGCCGGAGGGGGAGACCCTGCTTGGCGCGAGCCCCGAGCTGCTGGTATCGCGCAGCGAGATGGCGGTGGTGAGCAATCCACTGGCGGGCTCCCGTCCGCGCCACGCGTTTTCCGATCAACAGGCAGCCAGTGCCGAGCTGCTGGGGGCCCAGAAGGATCGCTATGAACATGCGCTGGTGGCCGATGCAGTCGCTGCGGCCCTCTCTCCCTACTGCCGCGAGCTGGATGTCCCCCCGGAGCCGCAGGTGATCGCCACTCCTACCATGTGGCACCTCTCGACCCGCATCGCCGGGCGGCTCCATGAACCCTCTTCCGTGCTGGCACTGGCGCTGGCGCTGCACCCGACGCCGGCGGTATGCGGCACGCCGCTCTCGGCTGCGCGTCAGGCCATCTCCCGGCTTGAGGGGTACGATCGCCGCTTCTACTGTGGCGCCGTCGGCTGGATGGATGCCGATGGCAATGGCGAGTGGGTAGTCACCATTCGCTGTGGCGTGCTGGCCGGCAGGCAACTGCGGCTCTATGCCGGCGCCGGAGTGGTGGTGGGTTCCTCGCCGGAAGCAGAGTGGCAAGAGACCGCCGCCAAGCTCGGCACCATGTTGCGGGCGTTTGGTCTCGAAAGCCGGGAGCCGGAGGTAACTGCATGAAGCCGCTGGTGCCCTTTACCCCCTGGCCTGTAGAGCTGGCAGCCCACTACAGAGCACAAGGTTGGTGGTGCGGGCAACCGCTCACCGCCCTGCTCGATGACTCTGCCGAACGTTATCCCGAGCGCACGGCCCTGATCTGCGGCGAGCGCACCCTCAGTTATGGCCAGTTAAAACGTGAGGTCGATGCGCTGGCGGCGCGGCTGACCGTGCGCGGGTTGGGTCATGGCGATACCGCGCTGGTTCAGTTGCCCAACTGCGCCGAGTTCTATATCTGCTGGTTTGCCCTGATCCGCAGCGGAGTGGTGGCTGTGCACGCCCTTTATAGCCATCAGCGGCGCGAGCTGGTGGCCTTTGCCCGCCAGATTGAGCCCGCCTTGCTGGTACTCAGCCCCTCTCACCCCGGCTTTGCCGGTGAAGGGGGAAGCCTCGCGGCCCTTGATGAGCGGATATCGCCTTCCTGTCAGACACTGCTGTTCGAGCCAGCAGAAGGGGGCGATCTTCAGTCAGGATTTGCATGGCGTCAGTCTGAAACCGTGGCTCATGCTGATGGTTCGCCGTTGACGGCCACTGCGCCAACCCCTACACCGACTCCAGCCGATCAGGTCGCCTTTTTCCAGCTCTCCGGCGGTAGCACCGGCACCCCCAAACTGATCCCCCGCACCCACGATGACTATGGCTACAGCGTGCGCCAGAGCGTGGCGGTGTGCGGTTGGGATGAGCGGGTGTTCTATCTCTGCGCCCTGCCAGCGCCCCACAACTTTCCCCTGAGCTCCCCCGGCGCACTCGGAGTGTTTTATGCCGGTGGCTGCGTAGTGCTGGCAAAGGATCCTTCCGCAGCAACCTGTCTGCCGCTGGTGCAGCGTCATCAGATCAACTGGGCGGCACTGGTGCCACCGGCTCTGGCGCTCTGGCTGGAGGCGGCCAGCCACTATCCGCAGACCTCCCTGGAGTGTGTGCAGGTGGGCGGTGCGCGCCTCAGCCCGGCTCACGCCGAGGCAGTGGCGAGCCGCCTTGGCTGCCGCTTGCAGCAGGTGTTCGGCATGGCCGAGGGGCTGGTCAACTACACCCGCATCGAGGATGACCAGTGGCACATCGTCAATACCCAGGGCCGCCCGATGAGCCCGGGTGACGAGGTGGAGGTGCGGGATAGCGACGGGCGCCCCTTGCCTGATGGTGAGTGTGGCGAGCTCTGGACGCGTGGCCCCTACACCTTTCGCGGCTACTTCAAGGCCGATGCCCACAATCAGCGGGCTTTCGACCGGGACGGTTTCTACTGCACCGGCGATCTGGTCTGCCGCTTGCCCGGCGGCCATCTGATGGTGGTGGGGCGCAACAAGGATCAGATCAACCGGGGCGGGGAGAAGATCGACGCCCTCGAGATTGAAGAGCTGTTGCTGACCCACCCGGAGGTGCGGCAGGCGGCGCTGGTCGCCATGCCTGATCCCATGCTCGGGGAGCGCAGCTGCGCCTTTCTGATGTGCCGCGAGCCCCTCAATCTGCCCCGCTTGCGCCGTTTCCTGCGCGAGCAGGGGGTGGCCGATTACAAACTGCCCGATCGCCTGGTGCTGGTGGAGCAACTGCCCCACACCCCGGTCGGCAAGATAGACAAACAGACGCTGCGCGAGCAGCTCGCCAAGGAGTGTGCATGACCATTCAATCCCTCGCCGCCTATCCGCTGCCCACTGCTGAGGAGCTGCCCAGCGGGCGGGTGAACTGGCCCTTCGAACCGGGCCGGGCCGCCTTGCTGGTTCACGATATGCAGCACTATTTCGTCGACTTCTACGGGCCGGACAATCCGCTGATCAATCAGGTCATCGACCATATCGCCACCCTGATCCGTCAGGCGCGTGCCCTCGGCATGCCGGTGGTCTACACCGCCCAGCCTGCTGAGCAGAGTCAGGCCGATCGGGCGCTGCTCAATGACATGTGGGGGCCCGGATTGACCCGGGCGCCGGAGCGTCAACCGATCGTCCCGGCGCTGGCGCCCGAGCCGCAGGATACGGTGCTGACCAAGTGGCGCTACAGCGCTTTTTGCCGCTCACCGCTGGCGGAGCTGATGGCCGGATGGGGGCGGGATCAGCTGGTGATCTGCGGCATCTACGGCCATATCGGGGTGATGCAGACGGCGGTCGATGCTTTTATGCGCGATATCCGCCCCTTCCTGGTGGCAGATGCCATCGCCGACTTCTCCCGCGAGGATCATCTGCTGGCGCTCTCCTATGTCAGCCGCAATGCCGGTCGGGTAATTACCGTGGCCGAGGTGATGGCGGCCAGCAAACGTCCCCTGAGTCGAGAGTCACTGCGTGATCTGGTGTTGGCGCGGCTGCCCGCCGAGATGCAGCAGGAGCAACCCACTGAGGATGACAACCTGCTCGACTACGGTCTCGACTCGCTGGCGGTGATGGGGCTGGTGGAAGAGTGGCGTCAGCAGGGGCTGGTGGTGGAGCTGTCCGAGCTGGCCCGCACGCCGACCCTGGCTCAGTGGTGGGAGCTTCTCTCCAGTCAGCACAATGTCAGCCAGCTCAATGTCAGTCAGGATACGGCTTATCAGGTCAACGAAGATCACGTCAGCGAACCGGAGTGCACCCCATGAGCGAGTGGCAAGGTAGAACCGTCTGGGTGACCGGCGCGGCGCAGGGAATTGGCCATGCGGTGGCGCGCACCTTTGCCGAGGCGGGGGCCTGCGTGGTGGCGTTCGATCTGCAACTGGCCGAGGCGCTGCCCGGCAACGTGAAGAGGGTGGTGATCGATGTCAGCGATAGCGAGGCCGTGACCCGCTGCTGCGAACAGCTGCTGGATGAGGGGCTGGGGCCCGATGTGCTGGTCAATGTCGCCGGCGTACTGGCGACCGGCAGGCTCGATGAGGTGGATGACGCCCTCTTGCAGCGCACCTTCGCCATCAATACCTTCGCCCCCTTCTACCTGATGCGGGCCCTGGCCCCCTGGTTTAAGGGGCGGTGCAGGGGCGCCATCGTCAATGTCTCCTCCAATGCCGGTCGGGTGCCGCGAGTGGGGATGGGCATCTATGGCGCCTCCAAGGCGGCGCTGACCAGCCTCACCCAAACGGCAGGGCTGGAACTTGCCCCCTATGGGGTGCGCTGCAATCTGGTGTCGCCGGGTTCGACCCGAACTCCGATGCTCTGCGGCATGTGGCAGGAGGGGGAGGCGGAGCAGCGCGAAGGGGAGCTGCGCACCATCGCGGGTCTGCCCGGGCAGTTCAAGCTGGGGATCCCCCTTGGCAAACTTGGAACCCCCGACGAGGTGGCTGCCTGCGTGCTGTTTCTCGCCTCTGATGCCGCCAGCCATATCACCTTGCAGGATCTGGTGGTCGATGGCGGTGCCACCCTGGGGGTCTAGCCTGCACTCTGCCGATCTGGCAGGCGTGACACTCTCTTTATGGAGGAGGCCTGGCCTCCTCGCTTTTCAGCCATGCGGGCAGGGGCAAGCCGCTGCCCGCTCGATGTTTGCGCAAGGACATTCCCATGGAACAGACAATGGCGATGCGCGCCACCCACCAGCGTGGTGAGCACCCGCGCTGGCCGCTAACCACCGCTCAGGCGGGTATCTGGTTTGCCCAGCAAAAATACCCGCAGAGCCCCGCCTGCAACACCGGCGAATACTGGCTGCTGGAGGGGGCGCTGGCTCCCCATCACTTCACCCGCGCGGTGCGTCAGACCATCGACGAGATCCCCGGTCTGCACTGCGCCTTTGTGGCCACTGCCGATGGCCCGCAGATGGTGGCCAATCCCGCTTGCTGGCAGCTGGCAGAGCGGGATCTGCGCAGCGAAGCCGACCCGCTTGCAGCCGCGCAGGCCGAGATGCGTGCGCAGCTGGCCGTCCCCTTCAATCTGGCCGGGGGGCCGCTGTTTGCCACTACCCTCTATCGCCTTGGCGAGGGGCGGTGGGCCTGGTTTATCGCCGTGCACCATATCGCCATCGACGGCTTTGGCCTGAGTTTGCTCTGCCAGCGGGTGGCGAGCTGGTATGAGGCGCTCTGCGCCGGCGAGCAGCCAGCCCCCTGCCGTTATGCGAGCCAGCAGGAGTTGTTGGCCGAAGAGGCGGCCTATCAGGATTCGCCGCGCGCCGCGCGGGATCGCGATTTCTTCGTGCAGCAGCTGGCCGGGGTGGAGAACCCGGCGTCGCTCTCCCGCCGTCCGGCGCAAGGGCCGGGCCCCACATATCGTCTTGAACAACGGCTTGCTGGCCGCCAGTGGCAGGCATTGGTGGCGCGGGCGAGTCGTTCGGCCTGTCACCCCTACAGCCTGCTGCTGGCGGCGGTGGCCAGCTATGTGCAGCGGATGAGTGGCGCTGGCGAGGTGGTGCTGGGTATTCCGCTGATGGGGCGGCTGGGCTCAGCGGCGGCCGATACCCCCTGCATGAAGGTCAATGTGGTGCCTCTGCGCATCGAGCTGAGCGGCACCAGCCGGGTAGGGGAGTTGCTGGCACTGGTCGAGCGGCAATTTGCCGCCCTGCGCCGCCATCAGGGCTGCCGTCAGGAGTGGTTGCAACAGCGTCAGCCGGGCCAGCCGCTGTTTGGCCCTCAGGTCAATCTGATGCCCTTTGCCCGCACCCTCAGCTTTGGTGAAGGGCACAACCAGGTTCATGGCGAGGTGCAGGTGCTGGCGGCGGGGTCGGTGGAGGAGTGCGCTTTCTACTTTGCCGAGGAGGCAGGCGCTATGACCCTGACCCTCGAAACCCGTCAGGGGCGCTTCAGCCATCAGGAGAGCGAGCGTCATCTGGCCCGGCTGCTGGCCTATCTGGCCGCCTGGAGTGAGGCGGATGACGAGGCCGAAGCGGTGCGTTTGCCGCTACTGCTGCCCTGCGAGCAGGCTGAGCTGGCGCGCTGGAACCAGACCGACCATCCGCTGCCGACTACCACTCTGAGCGCACTGCTGGCCGAAGGGCTGGCGGCGGCAGATCAGAGTGCTATCGCGCTGGAGTGTGGCGCCGAGCGCTGGCGTGTGGCCGAGCTGCGCCAGCGTACCCGCCAGCTGGCATGCTATCTGGCGGGGAGGGGCGTGGGCCCCGGTTGTCGGGTAGCGGTGGTGATCCCGCGCGCTCCCGAGCTTATTCTCGCCCAGCAGGCCATCATGGCGGTGGGGGCCGTCTATGTACCCGTTGACCCGGACTACCCGGCGGAGCGGATCGGCTACATTCTCGCCAGCAGCGATCCTGCGCTGGTGTTGACCAGTTGCACCTTGCGGATGCCGCTCGATGTGGCCGCGCCACTTGTCTGCCTCGATGCCCCCGGTGTGGCAGAGCAGCTGGCGGCGGTAGAGTTGGCAACGACAGCACCTTGTGAGCTGCCAGCCCCCAAGCCGGAAGATGCGGCCTACATCATCTACACCTCCGGCTCGACCGGTCGGCCCAAAGGGGTGGTGGTGAGCCATGGCGCCATCGTCAACCGGCTGCTCTGGATGCAGCACATGTATCCCATCGGTCCGGCGGATCGGGTGCTGCAAAAGACCCCGGCCGGGTTCGATGTCTCCATCTGGGAATTCTTCTGGCCCTTTATGACCGGAGCGCGGCTGGTGCTCGCCAAACCGGGCGGCCACAAGGATCCCGCCTACCTTGCCGAGCTGATTGAGCAGGCCGGGATCACCACCTTGCACTTTGTCCCCTCCATGCTGCAGATCTTCGTCGCACAAGCCGAACCTGCGCGTTGCAGGGCACTGCGCCAGGTATTCTGCTCCGGCGAGGCGCTGCCCGCCGATCTGGTGCAACGCTGGTATGGGACATTCTCAGCCCCCCTGCACAACCTCTATGGCCCGACCGAGGCGGCGGTGGATGTCACCTGGTATCCCTGCCGGGCAGATGAGGCGGTGACCAGCGTGCCCATCGGCTATCCGGTCTGGAATACCTGTATCCACATTCTCGACCCCTGGTTGCAGCCAGTGCCGCCCGGTGTGGCGGGGGAGCTCTGGATCGGCGGCGTGCAGGTGGCGGATGGCTACTTTGGCCAGCCCGAGCTCACCGCCGAGCGCTTTATTGCCAACCCCTTCGGGGCGGGACGGCTCTATCGCAGCGGCGATCTGGCCGCCTGGCGCGAGGATGGTGCCATCGAGTATCTGGGGCGCCTCGATTTTCAGGTGAAGATCCGCGGCCAGCGCATCGAACTGGAGGAGATCGAGCAGGTGCTGCTGCGCCATCCCCGGGTGGCGCAGGCGGTGGTGCTGGCCCCCGAATTTGCCCCCGGCGATCGCCGTCTGGTGGCCTATGTGGTGGCCATAGATAGCAGAGAGTTGACGCTGGCCGAGTTGGCACCCGCCCTTGGCGCGGCGTTGCCCGACTACATGGTGCCGGGACTTTTGGTAAACCTGGCCGAGCTGCCACTCACCCCCAATGGCAAGCTGGATCGCAAGGGGCTGCCGCTGCCTGATATGACATCGGCGGTGGGTCAGGCGTTGCCGAAAACCCTGCTGGAGGAGCGGCTCTGTCGCCTCTTCGCCGAGGTGCTGGGGCTGGCGCGAGTCGGCGCCGACGATAACTTCTTTGCCCTCGGCGGCCACTCCCTGCTGGCGGCACAGCTGGTGGTGCGTATTGAGGAATCAATAGGACAGACTCTCACCTTGGCCAGCCTGTTCGAAGCACCGAGCCCCGCCCAGCTGGCGCGCAGTCTTGGCGGCGAGCGGGAGGCCATGCCCATGCTGTTGCCCCTGCGGGCGCCCGGTACGCAGTCGGGTACATCGGGCCCCACTCTCTTTTGCGTCCACCCCGCCGGCGGGCTCGGCTGGTGTTATGCGCCGCTGGTGCCCCATCTGCCGGCCGACATGGCGGTCTATGCCCTGCAGGCGCGGGCGCTCTGTCAGCCGGATGCCCCGCAGCCTGTCAGCTTCGACGAGCTGGCCCTCGACTATGTGACCGAGCTGCGTCGTCAGCAGAGCGAGGGGCCCTACTGGCTGCTCGGCTGGTCGCTCGGGGGTATGCTGGTGCACCGGATGGCCGCCATGCTGCAAGAGCAGGGACAGGAGGTGGCCATGGTGCTGCTGCTCGATGCCTACCCCTGCCAGCAGTGGCAGACCCAGCCGTTGCCCGACGAGCGGCGGATGCTCGATGCGCTGCTGCGGATGGGAGGCATTGCGGTTGCGGACGAGGCGCTTGACTCCCTTACTCGGGGTGACGTGGTGGCCAGGCTGGGAGCGGAGGGGAGTGCGCTGGCCATGCTCGACGAGCAGGTGGTGAGCGCCATGATTGAGCTGGTGGGCCACAACAACCGACTGATCCGTGAGCCGGTCGACTACTGCTACCACGGGGACGTCATCTTTATCGAGGCGTCAGCCTACCGCCAACCCTGGCTGGATGGACGTGGCTGGGCGTCGCTGACAAAAGGGGAAATCAGCTATGAGCGCTTCCCCTGCCTGCATCAGGAGATGGTGCATCCCGACTGGCTGGCAAAGGTCGGCGCCCTTATTGGTGAGCGGGTCGATGGGGTCGGACAACAACCGAACATCCGGCAGGAGGGGGACGCATGACCCCGGTTGCCGCCATCCGGGAAGCCTTGCTGGCGGGCAAGCTGGTAGGGCTGGGGGAGCCGCACTGGCACCCGGATTTTATCCGGTGCCAGCACGCTTGGCTCTGCGATCCGGCGCTCTGGGGAGTCATGACCGATCTGGTGCTGGAGTGCGGCAACCGCCGCCATCAGGGCTTGCTCGATGCATGGCTGGCGGGGGAGGAGAGCTGGCAGGGTGAGCCGCTGACGCTGGCACGGCTCTATCCAGTCTGGCTCGACTCCTGCGCCTTCCCCGCCTGGATGGCCCCCGAGTTTCCGGCTCTCTTTTCCGCTCTGCGCCAGAGCAATATGGCGCGCCCTGAACATGTGCGGCTGCGGGTGCATCTCTGCGAGCCCTCATTCGAGTGGCAGGAGATGAGCCCGGAGCGGTGGCAGCAGCACAACAGGGGGCGGGATCAGGCGCTGGCCGACTGTCTTCTTGCACTTCCCGCTCGCGGCGTGGTGGTGCTGGCGGGGGCGCGCCATCTGCTCAAAGCCGCAGGGGATCCCTACTTTGCTCAGCCGACGCTGGGCCAGTTGCTGGAGGCTGCATGGCCGGGCTGGCTGCATGTCCTTCACCCCTGGCCAATGGTTGCTGGGAAGGGTGATGAGAAAGAGGAGCGGGTGTGCGAGCTGGCCGGGATTGCGACTGCCGACCTCTATCCCCACTGGCCGACGCATCCGCCGCTGGAGACTCTTATCGACAGGTTGGTGCGCGTGACTGACCGGGGACGGGAGATGCGAATTTGCCCCACCTTGCTGGCCGAGCCCTGGCGTAGCCGCTTGTTGAGTCGCGCTCACTTGCTGCCAGTTGGCATGGCCCGCCAGCTGCAACAGTGGCTGGCGTAACTGCTGACTTGAGTAACTCAATGGGGGAGCAAGGCTCCCCTTTTTCACATTTTGCATCCTGCATTCAGCGCTGCAAAGTTGCACCATTTACGGCATACCTTGCAACTCATCGCCGAAAATTCAGCTCCTTCGCTACTTTAAAGAAGTTTCTACTGGTCTTACCTGAGTAAATCCCTTTGCTTTTTATTTAACAAGGTATTTACATCTAAGTGTCACCAGCATCGGTGACGCCTACAACGGCAAGGAGCCAGTTATGACCCATGTCGACATCCCTTTCCTTCGTTACCTCGATGCGGAAGGGTGCCCGGTCGCCACCTTACCGACCTGGCTGGACAAGGCGATACTGCACACTTTCTACCGCAATATGGTGATGGTGCGCAGCTATGACAAAAAAGCGATTGCGCTGCAACGAACCGGCAAACTCGGTACTTTTCCCTCCCATCTCGGCGCAGAAGCCGTGGGGATTGGCATTGGGCTCGCCATGCAGCCGCAGGATGTCTACGTTCCCTACTATCGGGACATGCCCACCCTCTATGTGCGGGGCGTGCCGATGGAGAAGAACCTGCAATATTGGGGTGGTGACGAACGGGGCAGTTATTTTCTCAAACCCGATGGGACTCCCTCTGAAGATCTCCCAATCTGCGTCCCCATCGCCACCCAGATCACCCACGCCTGCGGTATTGCCTCGGCCTTCAAACTGCGTAATCAACCGCGCGTCGCCGTGGTCACCATTGGCGACGGTGGCACCTCCAAGGGGGATTTTCTGGAGGGGCTCAACTGCGCCGGTGTCTGGCACCTGCCGATGGTCATCATCGTCAACAACAACCAGTGGGCTATCTCGGTGCCGCGCAAGCTGCAATCGAGCGCCCCTACGCTGGCCCAGAAGGGGATTGGCGCCGGGGTGCGCAGCCTGCAGGTGGATGGCAACGATGTGGTGGCGGTCTACGATGCCGCCCGCAGTGCCGTCGAACGGGCCCGCAGCGGTAAGGGGCCGACCCTGATCGAGGCGGTCAGTTATCGCCTCGGCGATCACACCACGGCCGACGATGCCACTCGCTATCGCGATGGGGCCGAGGTCGAGGCCGCTTGGGCCAAGGAGCCGGTCAAGCGGCTGCGCCAGTTCATGCACAGCCAGGGCTGGTGGGATGAAGAGCAGGAGCAGAGCCTGCTGGCGGAGGCCGCCCGAGAGGTAGAGCAGGCGGTCGCCCGTTATGAGGCGATGGCGCCCCAGCCGCCGGAGGCGATGCTCGATTATCACTACGCCAGCCTGCCCGCCGAACTCTTGCCCCAGCGCGAGCGAGTGATTGCCAAGGGGATGAAGCAGGAGGTTGGCCATGAGTGAGATCAGTTTGCTGGAAGCGGTCAACATGGCCCTTCACTACGAGATGGAGCACGACCCTGATGTGGTGGTACTGGGCGAGGATGTGGGGGTCAACGGCGGGGTGTTTCGTGCCACGGTTGGCCTGCGCGACAAGTTCGGTTTCAAGCGGGTGATCGACACGCCGCTGGCCGAGGGATTGATCGCCGGGGTGGCGGTCGGCATGGCGACCCAGGGGCTCAAGCCGGTGGCTGAGTTCCAGTTTCAGGGCTTCATCTTCCCCGGGATGGAGCAGATCATCTGTCAGGCGGCGCGGATGCGAAACCGCACCCGAGGTCGCCTCTCCTGCCCCCTTGTCTATCGCTCTCCCTATGGCGCAGGCATCCATTCGCCGGAGCATCACAGCGAGAGCGTCGAGGCACTGTTTGCCCATATTCCCGGGCTACGGGTAGTGATCCCCTCCAGCCCGAGACGCGCCTATGGCCTGCTGCTCTCGGCTATCCGTGATCCGGATCCCGTGATGTTTTTTGAACCGGACCGCATCTATCGCTCGATGAAATCCGAGGTGGTGGATGACGGTGTCGGCTTGCCGCTGGATGTCTGTTTCACCCTGCGCCCGGGCCGGGATATCACGGTAGTGGCCTGGGGAGCCTGCATTCAGGAGGTGATGCGGGCGGCGAACCTGCTGGCCGAGCAGGATATTCAGTGCGAGGTGCTGGATCTGGCCACCATCAAGCCGTTGGATATGGAGACCATCCTCACCTCGGTGCGCAAAACCGGTCGCTTGCTGGTAGTGCATGAGGCGTGTGGCAGCTTCGGGGTCGGGGCCGAAATTGTAGCGCGGGTGACCGAGCAGGCACTTCCCTGCCTCAAGGCGCCGCCCAAACGGTTGACCGGCGTGGATGCCGCCGTGCCCTATTATCGCAACGAAGCGTATTACCTCATCACCGAGCAGGATATCGCCGATGCCGCTCACCAGCTGATGGAGAACCAGTGGCTATGAAATTTTTCAAATTACCTGATCTGGGTGAAGGGTTGGCCGAAGCCGAGATCGTCGAATGGAAGGTGAGTGCCGGTGATACCGTCGAGGTCGATCAGGTGCTGTTGTCGGTGGAAACGGCCAAGGCGCTGGTGGATGTACCCTCTCCGGTGGCCGGGGTGATTGCCCGTCTCTGCGGCGCCGAGGGGGATATCCTCCATATCGGTGCGCCGCTGGTGGAATTCGAGGGGGGCGAAGATGATGGCACCGTGGTGGGCAAGGTGAGTGCCCATCAGCAGCATATCGAGGATCACTTCGTGGTGGGGGCCATTGCCCCGGGTGGCTCGCTGGTACAAGCCATGCCAGCGGTGCGACTGCTGGCACAAAAACTGGGTCTGGATATCGACCGGATCAAGGGAAGTGGCAGCGGCGGTATGGTGACCGAACTGGATGTGCAGCAGGCATTCGAGGCCCAGCAGAGCAGTGGCAACGAATTCCTCAAAGGGTCACGGCGAGCCATGGCCAAGGCGATGGAGCTCTCTCATCAGACGGTGGTGCCGGTCAGCATCACCGACGAGGTGGATTTGCGTCACTGGCGCCCTGATGAGGATGTGACGGTGCGCCTTATCAAGGCCATTGGCGTGGCGTGCCGCGCCGAGCCCTCGATGAACGCCTGGTTTGATGGTGAAACCCTGTCAAGACGGTTGTTCAAAGAGGTCAATGTGGCCATTGCGGTGGATTCCAAACATGGCCTCTATGTGCCGGTGATGGAGAACGTAGCCGAGCGGGAGGGGGCAGATATCCGGCAGGGGCTGGATCGGATGATCGCCGATGTGAAGGCGCGTGCTGTGCCCCGCGAGATGTTGCAGGGGGCGACTATTACGCTCACCAACTTCGGCGCCATCGCAGGCCGTTATGCCAGCCCTATCGTGACGCCGCCGCAGGTGGCCATCATCGGGGCGGGTAAGTTGTTCGAGAAAGTGGTGTTCATCCATGGCGAGGCTCGTCCGGTGAGGGCACTGCCGCTGTCGATGACATTTGACCACAGAGCCTGTACCGGCGGCGAGGCGGCCCGCTTCCTCAAGGCACTGGTACAAGCGCTGGAAGCGCCGACCCTGTAACGGTTGTGCCCTGCCGTTGGCAGGGCACAAATTTGTTTGCGTAATCTACAAAGCCACGTATAATCCTAGGCAGCTTGAAAGGGCGATAGTTATGTCAATGAATTTGATGTTTTACATCTTTTCCTGTTGTTCATAAATTAATCCCGTTTTTTGAGCTTTACCCGCTGAAAAGCATAAGTAATTATTTTGAATACAGGTTTAAAGATATGTCTAACATGATCACCGGTACCGTTAAGTTTTTCAACGAAACCAAAGGTTTTGGCTTCATCCAGCAAGAAAACGGCCCGGACGTTTTCGTTCACTTCAGCGCCATTCAAGGTAACGGTTTCCGTACCCTGGCTGAAGGTCAGCGCGTACAGTTCTCTGTGACCCAAGGTCAGAAAGGCCCGCAGGCTGAGAACGTAACTGCTCTGTAATTCTTACAGAATTTAAGAAAGCCGTGGTGCCTCTGGTACCACGGCTTTTTGTTTATATGGCCTTTGTTCCTGACTCATACGGTGTGTGAATCATGTTCCAGACCCTGTTGCTCCTGACTGCATTGACCCCGATTGTGGATGAACCCGCACCGGTGCAGGCCGCCATGGAGGCTGAGCGGGTTTGCCAGCAGTTTGTCCATGTGCGGCTAGGTGAAGAGCGGCAACCGGATGAAATTGAGGCCCGCCTGATCCCCGACAGGGAGTCAGAGTGGCTGGTCGATGGCAAAGTAAAAGTGACCCGAAGCGTCCTTTGCTGTTTGCCTGTCATCTCCATCAGGGAGAGCGCTGGGAGCTGCTCAACTTTTCGCTGTGGGCTCCCCAGCCGGTCAAAGCGGTTTGAGTGCGACCAGCAGGTGCTGCAGATGCTCTACCATGGTCATGCCAAACGGGGTGAGGTAGCCGCCATCTTCGGCACTGATGAGCCCTTGCTGATGCAGGTGAACCGCTGCCTGGCACAGCTCTTCAGACATGTCGCTGCGTAATTTGATGCCCAGGCTCATGTTGGCCGGATCAAAGCATGCCAGTATCTTCAACTGGTTTATTACGTCATCAGAAATCTGATCGATACCAATCATGGATCTACTCCTTACGCTAAAGATGTATGCAAACTAGCACTCCCGGATCCACTTTAGTGGGCGCTGGTTCAAAGTATTGGTCTTTGTCTCTGCCATACCCTGCCGAGTGCTGTTTTTTTGGGCGTAATCAGATGGTTGCCACTTCTCCTCGCAAGCCCCTCACCATGCCAAACGTGATAGGATAGAGCCCTCCTGTTAACCGGACGGTTCGCTTGCGACTGTTCGCCCAGTTCAAGGTATTGCTCATGGTCAAGATCACTCTGGTATCCCTGCTGCATTCACACTCTGCCGGTTTTCCGGTCTACCCCGTCTCTCTGTTGACCTCCTTGCTGGAGAGCCATGAGGGTGATCTGTGGTTGCCTGCCCGCAAGGGGAGCGATATTGCCCAACTGCGCAAGCATGCCAAAGGGGCTCAGGCCCGTGAACTGGCAAGTCTCGATGCCGGCTGGTGTGACTTTGCCACCGGTAAGGAGGGGGCGACTGCCGAGCTGGATGCCCTTGCCAACTACGATGCCGAGATGATGGAGAATCTCCAGATGTATTGGCACAGTGCGGCCAAGATCAACAGCCCCATCAGTGACAACCTGTT
The DNA here is from genome assembly GCF_037890695.1 of Aeromonas jandaei. Taxonomy (NCBI): domain Bacteria; kingdom Pseudomonadati; phylum Pseudomonadota; class Gammaproteobacteria; order Aeromonadales; family Aeromonadaceae; genus Aeromonas; species Aeromonas jandaei. Next base: position 2,421,381 of record NZ_CP149571.1, read on the forward strand.
CGAGCTGCGCCGCGAAGTGGTCGATGAAGCGCACGGCGCCAAACTGGCGACAGCCTGGCTGGCGCAGCAGCAACTTCGCTTCGAGCAGTTGATGAGCGCGGCGGCGAGTGGCCGGGAGCAACTCTGCTTTGTCGAGGTCGAGTCAGCCTACTGGCTGCGGCAAAAACTGAGTGAAACACCGGATGTGGAGCTGATCACCCCGGTGTTTTAATCCGGCCAATATGGCGAGCCTGGCTTTTTTATCCGGCTCCCTGCTCTATCCTTATGGGCGTTTCGCTTCCCCCGTCTGGCGTCAGGGGGGGGCAGGCTGGACAAGCTGACCACAAGATGTGAACATGGCGCCCTTTATCGATTGAGAGAGACTTGGCCAATGAGCTATGAACTGAGCGACACCGAGCGCAATGCCGCGCTGCAACTGAACGCTGACTACCGTTACGATCACTTCATCAGCAAGCTGGTCGAGCATGAAGAGCTGTTTGTACTGACCGACGAGCACGGCGTCATGATGCTGACTACCGACGATGAAGATTGCATCCCGGTATGGCCGCACCCGGAATACGCCAAGGCGTGGGCCGAAGGGGAGTGGGCCGAGTGCAAGCCGCAGTCCATCACCCTCAAGGTGTGGCTTGATCGCTGGATCGACGGCATGGAGCAGGACGAACTGTGCGTCGCCGTGTTCCCGACTCCGGATCAGGAAGGCATTGTGCTGGAGCCGGCCGACATCGCTGACGCTATTGCCCAGAAGCAGGCCAAGCGCGGCTAATCGCCCCCAGCTCGACGCGAGCAACTGAGGTTGCAAAAAACCGGTTGCAAAAGAAGACCCCGCCAGTGTGTGGGGTCTTTTTGTATCTGCCGCTGGCTCAGGGCTGCTTGAAGCGGGTATCGACCTGAGTTACGGTAGGGAAGCTCTGGCCGCTCTTGATGGCCTCCCGCGTTTCATTTTTTACCTGTTCGTCGATCCAGAACAGACCGCCATAGCTGTAACCGCTGTTGCCGCCATCGAGGGGCCAGTGGAGCAACTCGCTCTTGGGCGTAGCGGGCACCTTGGGCAGTTTTATCCAGCGCCAGGCACCATCACGGGTGTAGGGCACCTGATAGGTGGGCACGAAGCTGGCGAGCTCATAGAGCCGCTGCTGGATCTGGCGCGACAGCTCGGCCTTTTTGCCAAAATCGAAAGCCTTGTCGTACTGCTCTACCAGGGCGGTCATCGCCTCGTCATCGATGTTCATGATGTTGTTGGTTTGCGGTTTGTGGGCGTTGATCTTGTGAAAGTGCTCCCAGTAGGCGGGGTAGCGACCAGCACTCCAGGCCATCCAGGCACTCTGGTGCTTTTTCTCCAGTATCGACTTGAAGCCAGCCGAGGCGTCCATCAGGTTTAGCTCCAGATTGAGCCCCGCCTTCTTGGCCTCCTCTCGCAGCAGGGTCAGACGTTGGGCATGCTCTGCCGTGGTGTAGGTGATGGTCAGGGTAAGCGGCTCTCCCTTGCCATTTTGCAAAATGCCGTCAGGGCCGGCGGAGGTAAAGCCCGCCTTGGCAAAGTAGGTGCGCGCCAGTTTCGGATCGAAGGGCCGCGCCTTGAGCTCGGTGTTGGTAAAATCTCCCTGACCTGCGCCGTAGCTGTTGAGGCGCTGATAATCACCGCGCAGCAGGGTGGTGAGCATCTTGTCGATATTGAGGGCGTGCTGGATGCCGAGCCGCACATCGAGATCGCTCAGCAGCGGATCGGCGGTGTTGAGATAGAGGCCCGTGGGGGATTGCGGGGTCTGGTTGTAGAACCACAGCCGCTCTATATAGCCCTTCTCGAACTCCGGCGTTTTGCTCTTGTCATGCCACCAGTTGGGCATCACCAGTGGGAAGGTATCGAGCTCGCCGCGCAGGAAGTGCTGCCAGGCGATGTTCTGATCCCTGATCACCTTGATCTCGAGTCGTGCGGGATTGAAGCGGTGCTGGAAGTAGCGCTCGTCATCGCCCCACCAATCCTTGACCCGTTTGAAAGTGACCGACTTGCCCTTCTTCACCTCGTCGATCTGGTAGGGGCCGGTGACCGGCAGCACCTTCCAGTTGTACTCCTTGACCCAATTGCTGGTGAGCTTGATGGCGTGGCTCGGCTCCGGGCTGATGGGCAGTGACTCCAGCAGATCCTGGCGACTCTTTGCAATGCCGCTGGAGATGGAGAGGGTGTGGTCGTCAAAGCGGGTCACATCGACAATCTGGGTACTGTAGTAGTTGTTGTACCAGGGATCGTTTATCTCCTTGCTGCGCATCATCTTGAGGGTAAACACCCAGTCATCGGCGGTAACCGGTTGGCCGTCCGACCAGCGAGCTTTCGGGTTGATGCGAAAATAGAGGGTCTTGTTGTCGGAGCCGAAAGCCCATTCACTCGCCAGCATCGGCATGGGGTTGCCGGTAATTGGGTGAGTGGCCAGCAGCGGCAGGTTGGTCTCCCTGACATAGGCAGCAAACGCACCATTGGAGTCAGGCCCGAACTTGCGCAGGGTGAGGGGGAAACTGGTGACGAAGTCGCGGAATGTTCCCCCCCGTTTGGCTGCAGGATCCGCGTAAACGGGATCCGTGTTGTTGCTCTCCCACTTCAAATCGGCTGGCAGGATGGCGCTCCAGCTGTAGTGACTCAAACAGAGGGTCAGGGTGATGGCACTGGTGCGAAGAAGGCGCGGGATGATCCGGGATCCGGCGGTGAATGTCGATGGCATATCCTTGCTCTCCTGATAGCTGCGTCCTGCAGGTCACCTGATGGTGGCTTCAGCCCCGTTGGGGGCTGGCTCATGATGGAAATTTTCCTCGCCCCGGTCAATGGCGGCGGGCAAATAACGGATCAGGCGGCCTGTGGTTTGAACCAGCGCAGCCGGCCGCCCAGCAGATGCACCACAAAGCCGAGTAGCACCAGAGCAGAGCCCAGCCACTGCAACGCAGTGGGATGCTCGTCCAGCAGCAGGGCTGCCGCCACCATGCCGACACAGGGCACCAGCAGGGAGAGGGGCGCTACCTGCGCCACCGGATAGCGCATCAGCAGCCGCCCCCACAGACCGTAGCCGAGCCAGGTAGCGACAAAGGAGAGATAGAGCACGCACAGGAAACCCTGCCAGCTGATATTGAGCAGGCTGCTGGTCATCAGTTCCGGCCCCTCGAACAGCCAGGAGAGTGCGAAGAAGGGGAGGATGGGCACCACTCCGCCCCAGGCGATAAGGCTGGGCAGGGTGGTCTGATAGCGCAGCCCGATCTGGCGATTGATGACGTTGCCAAGGCCCCAGCAGGCGGCCGCGCAGAGGGTCAGCACGAAGCCGAGCAGGGTGAGATTGCCTTCGCCATGGGTGGCGATGAGATAGAGGCCGGCCCCCGCCAGCGGCAGGGCTACCCAGTGGTGGTGTTGCCAGCGCTCACCCAGCCAGATCATGGCGAACAGCAGGGTGAACACCACCTGGGATTGCAGTACCAGCGAGGCCATGCCAGCCGGCATGCCGAACTTCATGGCGCAGAACAGAAAGGAGAACTGGCCCAGACTGATGGCGCCGCCATAGGCCAGCAGCCAGCGCCAGGGCATGGCGGGTCTGGGGACCCAGCAAGATGGCGGGAAAGACCACACCGACAAAGCGCAGCGCCCCCAGCAGCAACGGGGGAATTCCCTCCAGCCCCCACTTGATGGCGACGAAGTTGAGCCCCCAGCAGAGAATGACCAGAGCGGCCAGAAACTTGTCCTTGATGTGCATGCGGCGTCCTTCGGTTCGTGGCCCGGGAGAGGCCAAAAGAGGACGAGCATACCCCAGCCTCGGTGGGCGCCGTCAAGCCGTCAGGTGGTGGAGCACCCCGGCAACGGGGGGCAAGGTGCGATTCAGGCGGCGACGCAGTGCACCGTGATGCCACGCGCGGCCAGGGTGGCCCGCATGGGGGCGGGCAGGGCGTCGTCGGTGACCAGCACGCCGATCTGGCCCGGTGTACCGAGCGGGCTCGGGTGGATGGCGCCGAACTTGCTGCTGTCGGTGATGACCACATTGGTCACCCCCTTGGCCAGCACGCTGTTGACCACGTCGGCCCGCATCATGTCGCGGCCGGTGAAGCCCATCTCGGGATGAAAGCCATCCACCCCGATGAAGGCCTTGGAGAAGTGCACCTGCTCGATGCACAGTCGGGTCAGCGGCCCCACCACGCTCTCGCTCTGATGCTGGAACAGGCCGCCGAGCAGCACTACCTGAGCCTGGGTATCGCGCAGCAGGTGGGCAATGTAACTGCTGATGGTGATGATGGTGACCCGCTTGTGCAGGGCCAGATGGCGGGCCAGCAGGGCGTTGGCGCTGCCCCCCTCGATAAAGACCGTCTCGCCATCCTCCACCAGCTGGGCGGCCCGCTCGGCGAGGCGCTCCTTGAGCAGGTAGTTGATGTTCATCCTGGCATCGGGGTCGTCGCTCTCCAGCGCCATGGCCGAGCCGTGCACCCGCTTGAGCAGCCCCTGCTTTTCGAGAGCGGTCAGGTCGTTGCGCACCGTCACCTCCGAGACCCCGGTACGTTGGGATAGCTCGCTCACGCTCATCTTGCGGGCCTGATGGACCAGGGTGAGGATCAGTTGGTGGCGTGGGTTCATGGGACCTCGCTGGTTGACAGTGGATAGCGGCAAGCCACCGCTCGGGTGGCTTGCCGGTCATATAAGGGGCACAGCTGCCCCTGGTGGGGCCCGTCAGAGACTGTGCTCGGTTCGGGCGATGATATCATCTTGCGCATCGGGGGATAAGGCGGTGAAGAAGGCCGAGTAACCCGCCACCCGCACCACCAGATCCCGGTACTGATCGGGATGGGCCTTGGCCGCCAGCAGGGTTTCCCGCGAGACGATGTTGTACTGCACGTGCCACCCCTTGTGTACCTCGAAGAAGGTGCGCAGCAGGCTCATCAGCTTGGCCTTGTCCCGCTCGTTTTCAAGGCTGGCCGGGCTCAGCTTCTGGTTGAGCAGCACGCCGCCGAGGATGGCCGCCGTGGGCAGCTTGCCAAGGGAGTTGAACACCGCCGTGGGGCCGAGACGATCCGAACCCGATGAGGGGCTGGCCCCTTCCGCCAGCGGCGTGCGGGCGTGGCGGCCATCCGGGGTGGCCATGGTGGCCGCACCGAAGGGCACGTTGGCCGAGATGGAGGAGGTGCCCGCATAGTAGGTGCCGCCGATGGGGCCGCGTCCGAAACGGGTGTTGTGCAGCCCCTTGAGTTCGTCGATGTAGCTCTGGTAGGCCTGTACCAGCAGCATGTCTACCTCGTCCAGATCGTTGCCATATTTGGGGGCGGCATTGGTGAGGCGCATACGCAGTTGCTCGCCTTTGACCCCGGCAAAATCCTGCTCGAGCGCTTCGGCCAGCTCACTCTGGTCTACGACCCCCTGCTCGAACACCAGTTTCTTCAGCGCCGCCAGACTGTTGCCCAGGTTGGCGATCCCCACCTGCAGGCCGGAGACCCAGTCATAGACGGCGCCCCCCTGCTTGATGGTTTTGCCACGTTCGATGCAGTCATCCACCAGGGCGCTGCAGAGGATGTCGTGGGCCTGAGCCTCTAGCACGCTGTCGACCACACAATCGATCTCGATGGATTTGCGGGTGAAGTAGCGCACCTGCTCGTCCCAGCGGGCCATCACCTCGTCGAAGTGGCCGAACGTGCCGTCCCGCAGCGACTGGGACTGAGGCAAAAAGACCTTGCCGGTGGTGGCATCGCGGCCGCCATCGAGCGCCGCCAGCAGGATGCGGGCGAAGTTGATGAAGCTCATGCCGGTGCAGCGATAGCCCCACTTGCCGGGCACTGCGGTTTCGATGCAGCCGATGGCGGCGTAGTGGTGGGCATCCTCCTCACTTACGCCGAGCTTGATGAACTCGGGGATCACCACCTCGTCGTTGTTGAAGGCGGGCATGCCAAAGCCGCAGCGGATCACCTGAATGCAGGCGTCGAGAAAATCTTCGCTCATGCCGGCGTGGTAGCGCACCGAGAGGTTGGGCTGGGTCGAGCGCAACTGGCCACAGGACTCCAGAATCGCGTAGGAGAGACCGTTGACTGCGTCATGGGCCTTGCCATCCAGCCAGTTCTGGCCGCCGATGGTGACGTTCTGATAGAGCGGGCTGCCGGCAGATGCTTTGGAGTGGGTGCCAGAGCGGATCTTGTTCACCTCCAGCAGCTTGAGCCAGCACCCTTGCAGCAGTTCGATGGCGCGTGTGCGCGGCAGGGATTCCGACAATTCCACCTCGCGGCGATACCAGGGGTAGAGGTACTGATCCATTCGGCCAAACGACACCGAGTGGCCGTTGGACTCGATCTGCAGGATGAGCTGGATGAAGTAGCAGAGCTGCAGCGCCTGCCAGAAGGTCTCTGGAGGCTGGTGGGCGATGTGGGCGCAGTTGAGCGCTATGGTCTCAAGTTCACTGCGGCGCTCGGGGCGCGATTCCTGTGCTGCCATGTCGCGGGCCAGCGCGGCGTAGCGTTCGATGTGCAGGCTGACGGCATCGAAGGTGATAGCGACGGCTTGCAAAAACTGCTCGCGTTGCAGGTCGGCCCAGTCAGCCAGATCGAGCCGACCACGCCGCTCGGCTACCTTGGCCTTGAGGCCATCGAGACCGAGGGCAAGCAGCTGCTCGTAATTGACCGCGAGGTGAGCATCCCCCGAGGTCATGTTGCCCTCGGCCTTGATGATGCCGCTCTCCAGCAGCCCCTTCTGTTCATCGGTAAAGAGGCCGTAGCAGCGATCCTGCACCGTCTGGCCGCGCCAGAAGGGGGTGAGGGTGTGGATGATCTGCTTGTCTCTCATGCTCACCGCAAAACCGGCGCCGGGGCGGTCGGCCAGCTCGTCGATCTCCTTCTCGATCCAGCCCACCGTGTATTCGGGAAAGAGCGGCGCCGCCCGCACCTGACTGGCCTGGTTGCCGACGATGAGCTCGTCGTGCTTGATCCAGATGGTGCGCTCCTTGAGGTGGTGGGCCAGCGCCAGGGCGCGGCGCACCGGCAGCGGCCGGGCCAGATGGGCCTGATAGGCCTCGGTGTAGTGACGGGCGCGCTCGGTGCAGACCGGCGGTTGGACGATGTGGATCAGGCTCTCCTTGTGGGCACGGATCCGCGGGGGCAGGGTAGTGAGGTCGAGCTGGGTCATGGTCTTATCCTCTGGTCATTGGGCCGTGAGTGGCTGATGTCATGGGGTGTTGCTAGCCCCGGGTGAGCGGGGTCAGCCCCTGCGCACGGGCACACTCATGGGCAAAGGCGAGCAGTGCCGGGTCATCGAGTGGCAGCAGGGGGGCCTGATAGGGTTGGTCGAGCAGGGCGTATTTGCCTGCGCCCAAGGTGTGGTAGGGGAGAAAGTGGATCTCCTGCACAGTGCCAAGGCTGGCGGCAGCTTGGGTAATGGCCTCTATGGATGCATGGTCGGCATTGAAGCCGGGGATGAGCGGCACCCGGATCTGCATGGCCACGCCGCGCTCGGCCAGACGCTTGAGGTTGGCTAGAGGCAGGGCGACCTTGCCGCGGGTCCAGTCGAAGAAGCGCACTTCATCCACATGCTTGAGATCTGCCAGCAGCAGGTCGAGATGGGGGAGGCTTGGCTCAATCTGGTGCCAGGGCACGTGCAGGCAACTTTCCACTGCGGTATGCAGCCCCTCGGCCTTGCAGCGGGCCAGCAGATCGGCAGCAAATTCGGGCTGCATAAACGGCTCGCCACCAGAGAGGGTGACTCCGCCGCCGCTGCGCTCGAAGAAGGGGCGATCCCGCAAGATGGTGGTCATCAGGGGATCCAGACTCTCCTCCCGGCCGCATACCTGCAGCGCTTCGCTGGGGCAGAGGCCGCGCAGCCGTTCCACATCCTGATTGCCGAGGGTTGAGCGGGCGAGCTGGACACCCTGGCTGTCACGCAAGATTGCCGGACAGGCATCGCTGCAGAGCCGGCATCCCTCGATGCATTGGCGCCGGTCGAGTAGTATGTCCGGCTTGGGAGAGCGGCTTTCCGGGTTTTGACACCAGCGACAGGCCAGCGAGCACCCCTTGAGAAATACCAGGGTGCGAATGCCGGGGCCATCGTGAGTTGAATAGCGTTGCAGGTCGAAAATCATACCGCCTCCTTTTGTATTTGCATTCTATTTGCTTTCGTTCAAAAGTTGATTTGATTTTGATCAACTAAATTGCGGATGTTATCTGGCTAAAATGGCGACAGATTGAACATCCCTTTAAGGAGTCAGAGATGGAGCTTTATCTCGATACTGCCGATGTGGCTGCGGTGCGCCGCTGGTCACGGATCCTGCCGCTGGCTGGCGTTACCACCAATCCGTCCATTGCTGCGGCAGGCGGCATGCCGCTGACCGAGTTGCTGCCCGCCTTGCGGGAGGTGCTTGGGCCCAAGGCACGGCTGTTTGCCCAAGTGATGGCCAAGACCGAGACCGAGATGGTGCGCGAGGCGTTTGCCCTGCGTGAACTGGACCGCGATCTGGTGATCAAGATCCCGGTATGTGAAGAGGGATTGGCAGCCATCAAGACCCTGACTGCCAACGGGGTGCCGACGCTGGGGACGGCGGTCTATACCCCGCTGCAGGGTTGGCTGGCGGCGGTAGCGGGGGCTGAATACGTGGCGCCCTACGTCAACCGGCTGGATGCGCAGGGGGGCGACGGCATCGCCACCGTGCAGGAGCTGCAGCAACTGCTGGCGCTGCATGTTCCGGGCAGCAAGGTGCTGGCGGCGTCGTTCCGCACGCCGCGCCAGGCGCTCGACTGCCTGCTGGCGGGCTGCCAGTCCATCACTCTGCCGCTCGATGTGGCCGAGCAGCTGCTGAGAGTGCCGGCGGTGGACGCGGCGCTGGCGAAATTTGATCAGGATTGGCAGCAGGCATTTGCCTGAACCTGATTGAAGGCAAGATGACGGGGTGGCAGAGGGCTAAGCTATAAGAGAGCGCCCGACGTGACGGGCTGGTGTCGATGGCTGATCGGAGGTGCCCCATGAGCGACCACTCCCTGCTGCCCCATGGTGAAGATTTGCGCCGCGCCGTGCGCTGGCTCAGCGAGCACCATCAACACGATATTCGAGCCATCGAAGAGGCGTGTATCCGTTTTGATTTGTCGCCGCTGGATGAGGAGTTTCTCATCCAGCATTGCGCCGAGCGGCAGCGAGAAGGCGAGTCGGGCTAGATGGAGCGGATTTAGACGAAGTTGGCCAGATTGATGCCAAACTCCTTGGGATCAACCGTGTTCTCGATGGTTTCCTGAACCCCGTTTTTGGCGAGATCCAGCCACTGCACATCAAGGTAGTGGCGCTGGGTCGCGTGATAGATCACCTTGACCACCGGCTTGAGCGGCTCCTGCTGATTGCGCTGCATGACAATGGCCAGCCGCTGGTTTGACAGCTGCACCAGCGTACCCACCGGATAGACCCCCATGCATTTGATGAACTTGGTGACCAGCTCGGCATCGAAGTGACTGTGCAGCCCCTTGAGCAGGATGCGAAACGCCTGGGTCGGTTGCATCCCCGCCTTGTAGACCCGATCTGCAGTGATGGCATCATAGACATCAACAATGCCGCTCATGCGGGTATAGAGCGAGAGCTGATCGCCTTTGAGCCGCTGTGGATAACCGGTGCCATCGAGCCGCTCGTGGTGATTGGCCGCCACTTCCAGCATGGTGGGGGTGATGCCGGGAGTGTTGCTCAAGATCTCGTAGCTGTGCACCACATGCTGGCGCATGATGGCGAACTCCTCGTCGGTCAGCTTGCCCGGTTTGTTGAGCACCTCGTCGGGCGTCATGATCTTGCCCACATCGTGCAGCAATCCCCCGAGCGTCAGCTCCTTGAGCACGCTGCGCTCCAGCCCCAGATAGCGGCCAAAGTTGGCCAGCAGGATGGCGACGTTCATGGAGTGCTCCATCAGGTAGGCATCCTTGGCGCGGATGCGGGCCAGACAGAGCATGGCGTCGCCGTGGGTAAACATGGTGTCTACCATCTCTTCGGCGACTTCGGCCAGCGGGGTGATATCGATGGGTTCGCCTGCCTTGAGATGGCTGATGAACTTGCCTTGCAGCTCGCGTGCTTCCTGATAGAGGCGGCGGATCTTGAGCTCCTTGCCCTCACCGTTGGCACTGACCCTGCGTCTGGCCTGATCGCTGCCGTTGCCAAGCTCGGGCGACGCGACCGCTTCGCTCTCGGTATGACCCAGCTTGCTGCGGGAGAGATCGATCCGCACCGTGAGTACACCCTGACGAACCAGATTGGCAATTTGTCCCTGAGTGGTGACCAACCCCATCTGGGCAATTTCCATTCCGCCGGTCTGGCTGGCAATAGCGATGACATACATGCCGGGTTTCAGCTGATTGACGGGGATGACAGGATAGGATGCTTGAGACTTCATGGCGGCTTCCCGAGATTTATTATTATGAGTATCGCCCGTGATGGGTCATAGCGCAGTGTAACATTGGATGGCCACTTCGTCACAATTGGCCGCCCGTTAACAGTGGCGTTGTCGCCCCCGCCAGATATAATGTTGCCCCTTTACTTTTTGGACTCCGAGGTTGTGAATGCGGCTTGATAAATTTCTGTGCGACTGTTCCGATTTGACCCGTTCGCTCGTTGGCAAACTGATCCGTCAGGGTGAGGTCATGGTGGATGGCATCGTGGTCAAGCAGCCGGCGTTTCACATCAATGAAGAGAGCCAGATCGAGTTCGACGGCGTCACTCTCACTCTGGATCGCCGCAATCGCTACTTCATGCTGCACAAACCCGAGGGATATGTCTGCTCCAACGAGGATCCCGATCATCCGACCGTCTTCTTCCTGATGGATGAGCCCTCCATGGGCAAGTTGCACGTGGTGGGGCGCCTTGACCTCGACACCACCGGACTGGTGCTGGTGACCGATGATGGCCAGTGGTCCCATCGCATCACTTCTCCCCGCCACGAGTGTGCCAAGACCTATCACGTCTGGCTGGCCGATCCGGTGAGCCCGGATGCCATCGCCCTCTTTGCCGAAGGAGTGCTGTTGCGCAGTGAAACCGAGAAGACTCGTCCCGCCCAGTTGGAGTTACTGGGTGAGTGCGAGGCGCGTCTGACCATCCACGAGGGCAAGTACCATCAGGTGAAGCGGATGTTTGCCGCCATCGGCAACAAGGTGGTGGGTCTGCACCGCGAGCAGGTCGGTGGCTTGGCGCTGGATGAAGATCTGGCACCCGGCGAGTACCGTGAACTCACCGCAGACGAGATTGCTCTCTTCTAAATCCTCCCGGGTGTCAGTGGCCGCTGGCACCCAGTACCAGCACTGTGCCCAGCGTGGCGAGCAGGGTTCCGCACCATGCCGCCGCCGAAGGCCGTTCCCCCGAGTGCCACCACAAGAGCGGCAGCAGGATCACCGGCGTGGTGGAGGAGAGGATCGCCACCATTCCCACGTCGCCATATCGCAATGCGAGCAGGATCAGCGTCATCCCTAGCGCCATGGCCAGAAAGCCGTTGATGGCGATCATGCCGAAGATTTGACGGTTGATGGGACGAAATGCTCGGGTCAGCGGCAATCCGGTCAGCCGCAATGCGCAGTGGGCCAGCAGGGCGCTGACCATCCTGACTCCCGATGCACTCACCGCATCGACGTTGCCGCTCATCATGACCGGCTTGGCGATAATGGCGCCCAGACTCTGACAGAGGGCGGCGGTGAGGCCAAGCGCCACACCGATAGCCAGACTTCCCCGTATCCGCTCCCATTCGCTGCCACTGCTGCGCCGGCCAAACAGGATGGCCAGCATGACGCCGGCAAAGACCAGCAGGGCGCCAGCCAGTCGCGAGCCGGTCAACTGTTCATTGAAGATCCAGAGTCCGAGCAGGGCAGAGAAGAGGGCATGGCAGGAGAAGAGCAGGCCGCTGCGCCGCGGGCCGAGCCGGTTCATACAGGCGTAGAGCGCGGTATCGCCGATAAAGATACCGATCAGTCCGGACAGGGCGAGTAGGGGAAGGGCGCTGCCGGAGAGGGTGTGCCAGCCGCCAGTCAGCAGACTGATGCTGCCAAGCATCAGGCTGACCAGAAACATCCGCCAGCGGCTATAGGCAAACGGGCCCAGATGGCGGGCTGGTTTGACCGAAATCAGGGCGGCAACTGCCCATAAACTGGCCGATGCGAGAGCCAGCCACTCATAACCCATAAAAACTCCCGAAAAAATTAACCCTAAAGACTCCATCTCCGGGGCAAGCCCGATACAATACGGGGCGTTTTCGGGGATAACAAGGGCGGCATCAGGCATTCATCAGGCGCGCCGTCGGCCTTCCCCTCCTGCAGTGGTTTTATTCGAGGTTTTGTCATGAGGTATGGTCTCTTCCCCCGGCTGGCGCAACGCTGGCTTTCTCCGCTTTTACTCGGTGTGCTGGCGTTACCGCCGGCATACGCCACTACGGTGGAGATGGCGCCCCGCTTGTCGGATCGGCAGGTGTTGGTCAAGGGTAATGGCGGTGAACCCGACTCTCTGGATCCGGCGCTGATGCGCAGCGGTTTTCCCGGTGAGGAGGTGTTGGTGGATCTCTTTGAAGGTCTGGTTAGCGAGGATGGCCAGGGACGTATCGTGCCTGCCCAGGCTGCGCGTTGGGAAGTGAGCGAAGATGGCCTCGAGTGGCGGTTTTTCCTGCGCCCCCAGTTGAAGTGGTCCAATGGAGATCCGCTGGTTGCCGATGACTTTGTCTACGCCTGGCGCCGGCTGCTTGATCCTGCCCTCGGTTCCCCCTCGGCGACCTTGCTGCTGACTGCCGGGATCAACAATGCCCAGTCCATCTATGCCGGTGCGCTGGAGCCCGCCAATCTCGGGGTCGAGGCGCAGAGCGAGCAGATCCTGAAGGTTACTCTGGAGCGACCGGTTCCCTATTTCCTGCAGCTCATCAGCCAGCTGCCATTCGTGCCGGTCAATCAGCAGGCGATCGCCCGTTTTGGCAAGCAGTGAACCGAGCCCGGCAAGCTGGTGAGCAATGGTGCCTATCGCTTGGCAAACCGGGTGACCAACGAGCGGCTTGAAGCGGAGCGCAACAGCAATTACTGGAATGATCGCCATACCCGCATTCAGCGAGTCACCTATCTGCCCATCGCCTCACAACATGCCGAGCGTTTGCGTTATGAGGCGGGGGAGATACAGCTGACCAACCGGGTATCGCCCGACTATTACCAGAAGATGAAGCAGAGCGATCCGCTGCGAGTCTGGGGATCGCCGTTGTTGGGCACCTATCTCTACACCTTCAATATGCGCCGCCCCGAGCTGCAGGATGTGCGGGTGCGCCAGGCACTCTCCATGGCCATCGACCGCTATCAGTTGGCCAAGTCGGTGATCGGCCAGGAGGAACTGGCCGCCTGGTCTCTGGTGCCCGATATGCCGGGTTACTCCCACCTCTCTCTCCCTGTTGCACTGGAAGACCAGATGACCCGCCAGGCCAGGGCCGTTGCATTGCTGACCGCAGCCGGTTACAGCAGTGCTCATCCACTTAGGCTGAGCATTACCTACAACACGGCTGATACCCACAAGAAGATAGCCACCTTGATTGCCGGTATGTGGCGTCAGTTGGGGGTTGAGGTCACGCTCAACAATCTGGAGTGGAACAACTATCAGGTCGCCAAGGATAGCGGTGATTTTCTGGTGGCAAGAAGCTTTCTGTTCGGTGATTACGTCGAGCCCTCGGCCATGCTGAACAGTTTCCGCTGCCAGGATCTGCGCAACGAAAGCGGTTACTGCAATCCCGATTTTGATCTGTTGCTGGAACAGGCGGCCAGCACTCTGGATGAGAAGAGCAGGGTTGCACTCTATCAGCATGCCGAACAGCTGCTGATGGAAGAGGCGCCCATCATCCCCGTGTATCATTACAACCAGATGCGACTGGTTGATCCCACTTTGCACGGGCTTCCCAGCCAGAATCTGAAAGGGACGATTGCCACCAAGGATCTCTATTTCGGCCCGCTGTAAGGAGCACCTAATGAAACTTGCCATTATTTCCGACATTCACGGCAGCATCACGGCTCTGGATCTGGTGCTGTCACGGCTGGACACCTGGCAGCCCAACCACTACCTGTTGCTCGGCGATCTGCTCAACCACGGCCCGCGCAATCCCGTGCCTGAAGGATACAACCCGGCTGCAGTTGCCGAGCGCCTCAACGAGCTGGCCCCCTATATCATGGCGGTGCGGGGAAATTGCGATTCCGAAGTGGATCAGATGCTGCTCGCGTTTCCCATCACAGCCCCTTACAACCAGCTACTGGTTGATGGGCGCCGCTGGTTTATGAGTCACGGTCATCTCTACCGCCCCGATGAGGTGCAACTGCCTGCGGACAGTGTATTTTTGAGCGGCCACAGTCATGTTCCGGTACTGGAGCGGCAGGGAGACCAGATCTTGATGAATCCGGGCTCCATCTGTTTTCCACGCGGTGAACTGCCAGCCAGTTATGGCTGCTATGAGGCGGGAGTCCTGAGCGTCAAAAGTTGTGTCGACGGGCGAGAATTACTGCGACTGGTGCTGTAGGTCTTATTGATTGCAGAAAGTGGCAAGGCCTGACTCGTCGAGAGTCAGGCCTTGATACCGAAGGAGCGGGTGCCTGAGCGGGTATTGCCCTTGGCATCGTAGGTGAGGCTGTTGCGATCGCGCAGCTGACTTAAAAAGCTCGCCAGACGGCGATTGGAGACAATGCTGAGCTCCAGCAGTCGACCGTTGAGGTCATTTTGTTCCTGACAGGCATCCAGTTTTTCCCGGATCCTGGTCATCTCGTCAGGATAAGCCGCCAGTTGCTGAGCCAACTCAGGCAATTGGGCCAGCTGTTTATCCAGACTCTCTATTTCAGCAAGCAGCAGCTGTTTTCGCTCGGTGAGTTCGGGCAGGGCCAGTGCCTGATGCTTTTCGAGCAACGAGAACTCCTCTTCCAGAATGCTTTGCATCTGGCTGAGGTGTTCATCCTGGGTGTGCAGTAACGAAGGCAGATCCATCATCCGAGAACTTTGTCCAGATTGGTCTCAAAGCTGAACATCTTCTTGGCCACAGCTTCGCTGTTCACCTGATATTCGCCACTGGCAACGGCTTTCTTGAGCCGCTCGACCTTACTTTCGTTGCCGGTTGAGGCCGCATTGAGATTCTGCTGCATCTTTTGCAATTGTTGGGCCTCGCTGGTCAAGGAGACGGAGTCCAGCTTGACTGCAGCCGCTTTATTTTCGGGCTCTGGCGAAGAAGAGGTGACTGACTTGTTGCCTGTCCCCTGGCTGCTAACGGTGTTTTGCAACCGATTATTCGCCAAGTTGTTGATATTGTTGATGGCCATTTGAGTTACCTTCGTCTGCTTTAAGGTTTGCTTACCTGTTTATCGGTGCGGCAGGTCAAAACTTTAGAAAAAAGTTGGTGATAAACCCGACATTTAAAAAGCGACCGTTACGGCACCGACTGCACTGACTTTTCCTTCGACAGTTTTTCCGGAGCGAATATTAACAAGCTTGATGATCTCTCCGAAGCTGCCATCTTGCAAGGCTCGGGCCATGGTTTTGATCTGGAAGCTGCTATTTTCGGCTGTCAGAGTGACCTGATCACCTTTGCATACTACACATACCTGACTCAAACGGATTGGTTGCCCCGGTTTGATTTCTCGTTTGCTGCGTACGCCGACCAGCATGCTCATGTCGGTCAGGTAGTCGCCGCGGATTAGCGTCTGATCCTGATAACCCAGTTGCAGCTGGCTTTCACTCAATAGGTCGCCTTTGGCAATCGGAGCGTTGACCGTTACATAGGGCTTCTGGATGCTCACTCGTACCGGAAGATAGACATCCCAGGGTTTGTCTTCCTCACATTTCAGGTAAACTGTTGTATTACGGCGAATTTCCATTTTTCCAGGTAAGCTGATGGTCAATAGATCGTCGCAGCGGGTCAATGGAAGTCGCTCATCAAGGGTTGCCGCCGTTACTTCAGCCTTGGCATCTAATGGCACCTCGAGCTGGTTAAACACGAACTCTTGTGCTTTTTCTTGCAAATAGGTGGTGACGTCCGAGGCGTGGCTGGAAGAGATGCTGCCAAAAAAGAGGCTGATGAGTAAAAGTCGGTTAATCATTTTTGCTCGTTGGTCGATAAGTTGTTCACGCATATCACCATATTTAACTATGATTGCTTCAGAATCTGTTCGTTGTCACATCGATAGTCTGACGCAATCCATCACGCATGCATGATTAATGCCAAGCGTTTTTAGGGAGTGTTTATGGCCAGTATCCTGGACTCGGTCAACCAACGTACCCAGCTAGTGGGGCAAAACCGGCTGGAGTTGTTGTTGTTTCGTCTCAATGGACGTCAAAGATTTGGCATCAACGTATTCAAAGTGCGTGAAGTGTTGCAGTGTCCTCCCTTGACCGTGATGCCCAAGTTGAACTCCTGCATTCGCGGGGTAGCGCACATTCGGGGTCAGACTATTTCGGTTATTGACCTGAGCATGGCGATGGGCAAACGTCCCATTGAAGACCTGAGCAAGTGCTTCATTATTATCTCCGAGTACAACCGCTCCATTCAGGGATTTTTGGTCCACTCGGTCGAGCGCATCATCAACATGAACTGGGAATCAATTCTACCGCCGCCGAAGGGCGCAGGCCGTATCAACTACATGACGGCGGTTACCGAAGTGGACGGTGAGTTGGTTGAAATTCTCGACGTTGAACGCATTCTCAACGAGATCTCTCCGGTCTCCACCGAGGTTAGTCAGGAGCTGGTTGAAGCGAGTGTCGAGCACCCCACTCTCGGACGCCCTGTGCTGGTAGCCGATGACTCATCGGTTGCTCGTAAACAGGTTCAGCGCGCACTTGAGGCAATCGGGGTTGAGTGTGTATTGGCAAAAGATGGTCGTGAAGCATTGAACATGCTGCTTGAGATGACCAAGAATGGTCCTATCAAGGAGCAGATTGCCCTCGTCATTTCGGATATCGAAATGCCGGAGATGGATGGTTACACCTTCACTGCCGAGATCCGCAATAATCCCAATCTCAAAGACTTGCATGTTATTCTGCACACATCCCTCAGTGGAGTATTCAACCAGGCAATGGTGCAGAAAGTGGGGGCCAACAATTTTATCGCCAAGTTCCAACCGGATGAATTGGCCAAGGCCGTACAAAACGCACTCTAATAAAGAAGAACAGCTGCATGAAGACACTTTCGGACGACTTATACAAACAGTTCAGCAATTTTCTGGCGGTACAGAGCGGAATCGTGCTGGGTGATAACAAACAGTATCTGGTGAAGAGCCGTCTTTCACCTTTGATGGCTCAGTTTGGCATCGAGAGTCTGTCTGACCTGGTTACCCGTGCAATGAGTGTGCGAGAGCGTGACCTGAAAATGGCAGTGGTAGATGCCATGACAACCAACGAGACACTCTGGTTTCGTGACACCTATCCGTTCCAGTTGCTGACTGACAAGATTTTCCCTGAACTGGGTAAAAGCGGCCGACCCGTCAAGATTTGGTCTGCAGCGTCATCTTCCGGGCAGGAGCCATACTCCATTGCCATGACGGCGCTGGAGCAGCAGATGAAAAAGCCCGGCACCTTGCCTGGTGGTGTACAGATCGTGGGGACGGATATTTCGACCACCATGCTCAACCAGTGCAAAGAGGGTGTCTACGACAGCCTTGCTTTGGCGCGGGGCTTGTCACCTGAGCGCAAGAAGATGTTCTTTGAACCATACGGTGACAATAAAATGCGGGTGGTGGAACGAGTCAGAAAATTGACCACGTTCCGTCCCTTGAATTTAC
The DNA here is from genome assembly GCF_037890695.1 of Aeromonas jandaei. Lineage (NCBI taxonomy): Bacteria > Pseudomonadati > Pseudomonadota > Gammaproteobacteria > Aeromonadales > Aeromonadaceae > Aeromonas > Aeromonas jandaei. Next base: position 2,439,087 of record NZ_CP149571.1, read on the forward strand.
TGGAAAGCTATAGCTTGCTCGGTAAATTTGACATTATTTTCTGTCGTAACGTGCTGATCTATTTTGCCCCAGAAGTGAAGTCAAAGATCCTCAACCAGTTTGCTGCAAGCCTCAATCCGGGAGGATATCTGATGCTGGGGGCATCGGAGTCACTGGCTGGTTTGACTGATCGATTCGAGATGATCCGTTGCAATCCGGGGATTGTTTACAAGGTGAAATAGGCCTTCAATCCGCACTCCAGCTGGATTGACAGAATAGCGGCAATATCACGCCAGAGGGAGGCACAATGCCTCCCTCTTTATTTATACCAGACATGCCAGAAGCCCTCTGTGCGTGGGTTCTCCATCGTCAGCCTGTTTATTGGCGCATTCCGTGCTTCCTGATGATGCAACCCTTTACTTGCGTACCTCTCATTACCTGTCTTTTGTGGCATAGCTCTTGCTTGGAAACAGTATCAAGCAGGAGGTGAGCTATGGCTCTTTCATTCGACAAGGCATTTGGTGTTCATCAATACACGCTGGGGGTTCGTGCCAAGCGTGCAGAAGTGCTTTCCAGCAATATTGCCAATGCCGATACCCCTGGCTACAAGGCCAGAGATATCGACTTTGCACAGGCATTGCAGGATGCGCAGCACCAACAACAGGGGTTTGGTCTGGCTACCACCAGCGAAAAACACTTTGCCTTGAATATGGATGCGCCCGGTTCGGTTCAATATCGCAACCCGTTGCAGCCTGATACCGGTGACGGCAATACGGTGGATGTGCAGCAGGAGCGCACAGAGTTCCTGCGTAACAGCCTTGAGTATCAGACCTCCCTTGAATTCATGAATAGCAAGATCAGCGGCCTGCTCAAGGCGCTGAAAGGAGAACAGTGATGAGTTTGTTCAAGGTCTTTGACATAGCCGGCTCGGCCATGAGCGCGCAGACCGTGCGGCTCAACACTGTTGCCAGCAATATGGCCAACGCAGATAGCGTCAGCTCCAGTGTGGAAAAAACTTACCATGCCCGGCGGCCAATTTTTGCCGCTCAGCTCGATCAGGCTATGTCGGATAATCAGGGCTCGGTTGGGGTTGAGGTGAAAGGGATTGTCGAGAGCAAGGCTCCATTGCTCAAGGAGTACAACCCCAATCATCCCATGGCGGACAAGGATGGCTTCATTTTCAAGCCGAACGTCAACATGGTTGAAGAGATGGCGGACATGATCAATGCCTCGCGCAGCTATCAAACGAACGTTCAGGTTGCAGACTCGGCCAAGAAAATGCTTCAGCAGACGCTGAATCTTGGCAAGTCCTGATAGGGGGAATGCAACATGGTTGATACAACCAACAGTGTGAACGGCATCAGCCGAACCACTAGTCAGACGACAGGCACGACAACTGCCCCCAAAAAGGAGCTGGATCAGGCAGCATTTTTGACGCTGCTGACCAAGCAACTTGCCTACCAGGATCCGTTCAAGCCGGTAGACAATGCGCAGATGCTCTCTCAAATGACCTCGATGTCGACATCTGAGGGCATCAGCAGTCTTTCTGCACAAATGAGCAATCTCAACACCCTGATGACCTCTAGTCAGGCGTTGCAGGCATCTGCGCTGGTTGGCCAGAATGTATTGCTGCCAAGCAACGTGGGTTATCTGGAAAAGGATGGTTCCATTTCCGGTGTCGTTGCTGTGGGTCTTGAGAACAAGTATTCGAACGTCAAGATTACGGTAGAAGATGAGAAGGGACAGGTTATCAAGGAGTTTTCCCTGGAAGGGGAGCAACGAGGTAACGTGGAATTTAGCTGGGATGGCAAAGATAAAGATGGCAACCCGGCAAAAGCAGGCAAGTACGTCATCAAGGCCAACGGGGCAATGGATGGCAAGTCGGAAAGTATCACTGCGTTTACTTATGGCAAGGTTGATAGCGTGGTCCTGGGGAACGGTTCAAATCCGACCCAGCTCAATTTGAGAGGACTGGGCACTACAACCCTGAACAGCATCCTGCAAATTTCGGGAAGCAACCAAAACCAGAAACCGTCAACGACCAAGTCGACAGCATCGATCTGAGGAGCAATATATGTCATTTAACAATGCCTTGAGCGGTGTCAATGCGGCACAGAAAGACTTGAACGTCACCGCCAACAACATTGCCAACGTCAACACCATGGGCTTTAAAGAGTCACGTGCTGAATTTGCTGATGTCTATGCCAACTCAATCTTTGTCAATGGAAAGACGCAGGTCGGTAATGGTGTCGCGACAGGCGCTGTTGCCCAGCAGTTCCATCAAGGGGCACTGCAATTTACCAATAATGCGCTGGATTTGGCGATCCAGGGTAACGGCTTTTTTGTCACTTCGGATGGTCTGACCAACCTAGATCGCACCTACACCCGTGCGGGGGCTTTCAAGCTCAATGAAAACAGCTATATGGTCAATAACCAAGGGGCCTATCTGCAGGGTTATGAGGTAAACGTCGATGGCACGCCGAAAGCGGTGAGCATCAACGCAACCAAACCGATCCAGATCCCTGATCGTGCTGGTGAGCCGACCAAGACCACTAAAATCGAAGCCAGTTTCAACCTCAAATCTGACTCAACCCCTCTGGCCGCCGGTGGTTCAGCGGCAGACCCTTCGTTTTTTGATCCAATCAACAATCCGAAGAGTTATGCCTCATCCACATCAGTTACGATCTATGACTCTTTGGGATCCCCTCATGTAATTACCCAATATTTTGTTAAAGAGGCTGATCCGACAGATCCAACCAAGCCGGCAAGTCCGACGGCTTGGCGTATGTACATGTATGAGGGGAATAAACCGATAGATGTAGCTGGCGGTGTGGCAACCACGATGTCGGGAACCGTTACCAATGTTCCACCACTGGCAGCCCGCTTCACCTTCGGTGCCGATGGCAAGATGATCACTCCGACCACGCCTGCCGCAATCAAAACAATTCCCTTGGGTACCCCTGGTGCTGGCATCATCAACAATGGCGCAGACGGTACCCAGCAGGTAGATATTCAGCTCGGTACTGTAACCCAGTACTCCTCACCATTTGAGGTGAACAAGTTGACACAGGATGGTTCCACTGTTGGCCGCTTGACCAAAGTCGAGATTACGCCGGATGGCATTGTCTCCGCAACCTATAGCAACGCCACGACTCTGAAGGTTGCTATGGTCGCTATGGCCAAGTTTGCCAACTCACAAGGGTTGACCCAGGTGGGTGATACCTCCTGGCGGCAGTCACTGCTCTCCGGCGATGCCTTGCCGGGAACGCCCAACTCCGGGACATTCGGTACTGTCAAATCCTCGGCGCTGGAACAATCCAACGTGGATTTGACCTCAGAGCTGGTGGATTTGATCACTGCCCAGCGTAACTTCCAGGCCAACTCCCGTTCCCTGGAGGTCAACAGCTCGCTGCAACAGACCATCCTGCAGATCCGTTAATTGATCTACTGGCTATTTTAAGAGGGGGACTGATGTCCCCCTCTGTATTTCTGAGTCCAGGCTCCCCTCAATATCCCTCCAATTTTTCCTGTTGGCACTCAAATTGCAGTTCCCTCATCAGAGTCATCTGTTTGACGGAGAATCCCATGGATCACCTGCTTTACATCGCCATGTCCGGGGCCAAAGAGAACATGAATAGCCTGGCTATTCGCAGCAATAACCTCGCCAATGCCAATACCACCGGCTTCAAGTCCGACTTCGAGCAGGCCCGCAGCATGCAGGCCTTTGGGGAAGGCTTGCCCAGCCGGGTATTTGCCATGACGGAGCGTCCCGGTCAGAACTTGCAGCATGGCATGTTGATGACAACAGGTCGGGATCTTGATGTGGCTGTTGATGGCCCGGGCTGGATTGCTGTGCAGGACCCCAAAGGGGGTGAGGCCTATACCCGTATGGGAAATTTGCAGGTGAATGCGACTGGCAATCTGCAGACCTCAACCGGTCTGAACGTGGTGGATGATGGTGGCCAGCCCATCGTGCTGCCGATGCCGATGGAGAAGCTTGAGATCAACCGTGATGGCACCATCAGCGGTCGTCCCGAAGGTGCGGCTGCCAACCTGTCTGAGGATTTTCAGCGGATCAAGTTAGTTAACCCGGCTGCCAATGCGGTAGAGAAGGGTACTGATGGCCTGTTTCGCCGCAAGGATGGCCAAAATGAGCCAGCCTCAGCTGCGGTCGGTCTGATTGCCGGCTCTCTGGAAGGCAGCAACGTCAATGTGGTGGATGAGATGACCAACCTCATTCAACTGCAGCGTCAGTTCGAAACCCAGATCAAGTTAATGAAAACGGCCGAAGAGAATGATGAGGCCCAAACCCAGTTGCTGCGTATCAGCTAACCAAGGAGTTACACCATGAATCCTGCACTCTGGATCAGCAAGACCGGGTTGGATGCTCAGCAGACCAATATTTCGGTCACCTCGAACAACCTGGCGAACGCCAGCACCGTGGGCTTTAAAAAGTCGCGGGCCATCTTTGAAGATCTGCTGTATCAGAACATCAACCAGCCCGGTGGCCGTTCCTCTGCCGATACCGAGCGCCCCTCTGGATTGATGCTGGGTGCCGGTGCCAAGGTGGTCGCGACCCAGAAAGATCACAGCCAGGGTAACGTGCAAACCACGGATAACTCCCTCGACCTGATGATCAGTGGCCGCGGTTACTTTGAAGTGCAGTTGCCGGATGGCAGCTCTGCCTACACCCGCAACGGTCAATTTACCCTGAACAGCGAAGGGACCATCGTTACTCCTGGCAACGGTTACACCCTGCAACCGGAGATCCAGATCCCGGAAAATGCCCAGAGCGTGACGGTTGGCGAAGATGGCCAGGTCTCTGTCCAGCTCAAGGGAGATGGCGCATCTCAGGTGGTCGGCCAGATCACTCTTTCCGATTTCGTCAATGCCAGCGGCCTGCAGCCCATGGGTGAAAACCTGTTTGTGGAAACCCAGTCCAGTGGCGCGGCCATTCAGGGAACTGCGGGGGCCGATGGTATGGGCGTGGTGAAACAGGGGATGCTGGAGACCTCCAACGTCAACGTGACTGAAGAGCTGGTCAACCTGATCCAGGCCCAGCGGGTTTACGAGATGAACTCCAAGGTACTCTCGGCGGTGGACGGCATGATGTCCTTCCTTATCCAGCGTACCTAAGTAGGAGGTGCATGATGAAAGCCTTATGGATGCTGGGCTTGTTGGTACTGGGTGGTTGTACTTCTACCCCCAATACCCCAAAACCCGATGATCCCGAGTTTTCCCCCGTTTACGGGGAGTCGGAGCCGGTCTCGGTGAGACCGACAGGAGCTATCTTTCAGCCGGAGCAGGTCAACGGCATCTATTCGGATATCAAGGCGCACAAGGTGGGTGACATCATCACCATTCAGCTGGCTGAATCGACCTCTGCCTCCAAAAAAGCCAACACCCAGAGTGGCAAGGACAACAAGTTCAATCTGGATGCGGTTAGCTTAGGTGGCGTGCCGGTGACGGCAGGGCCCTATGACCTCTCGGCGAGCATCGGCCAGACTGGCGCGTTCAAGGGACAAGCCAAGGCAGATCAGAGCAATAGCCTGCAGGGGAATATCTCGGTCAGCGTGGCCAAGGTATTGCCCAACGGCAATCTGCTGGTGCGTGGCGAGAAGTGGATCATGCTTAACAATGGCAACGAATATATCCGTATTACCGGTCTTATCCGGCCAGAAGATGTGACGTCTGATAACAGCGTTTCATCCCAGAAAGTTGCCAATGCCCGTATCTACTACGGTGGTACCGGTGATCTGGCCAATACCCAGGAACAGGGATGGCTGACCAGCTTTTTCAATGGTCCCTGGTGGCCGCTCTAGGAGATGTTATGAAGTCACTCCGTCTTGCCACACTCCTCTGTTGTCTATTGCCGCTGGGCATGGCTCATGCCGCCCGGATCAAGGACATCAGCTCGGTTGAAGGGGTTCGTACCAACCAGTTGATTGGTTACGGTCTGGTGGTCGGTCTGCCCGGTACTGGCGAGAAGAACAACGCCTTCACCGAGCAGACTTTCCGCACCATGCTCAACAACTTTGGCATCAAGGTGCCGGACAACATCAAGCCCAAGATCAAGGATGTGGCGCCGGTAGCTATTCATGCCGACTTGCCGCCCTTCTCCAAGCCGGGCCAAACCATTGATGTCACGGTTTCCGCGATTGGCGAGGCGAAAAGCCTGCGTGGCGGTACTCTGCTGCAGAGCTTTCTCAAGGGGCTTGATGGTCGGGTCTATGCGGTTGCCCAGGGCAGTCTGGTGGTCGGCGGTCTGGGCGCTGAAGGGGCGGATGGCTCCAAGGTGGTGATCAATACCCCGACCGTCGGGCGCATTGCCAACGGGGCAACCGTCGAGCGGGAAGTACCCAATGCGTTCAGTCAGGGCGATACCATCACCTTCAACCTGAACCGCCCGGATTTTACTACTGCACGCCGACTGGCCGATGTGGTGAACGACCTGGTCGGCCCCAATACCGCGCAGGCACTCGATGCCACTTCGGTCAAGGTCTATGCGCCGCGTGATCCGGGTCAGCGAGTCTCCTATCTCGCGACCATCGAGAATCTGGAAGTGGATCCGGCCAATGAAGCGGCCAAGATCATCGTCAACTCGCGCACCGGCACTATCGTCATTGGCAGTGAAGTCAGGTTGAAACCGGCGGCTATCAGCCACGGTGGGTTGACCGTCACCATCGCGGAAAACCAGCAGGTCTCCCAGCCCAATCCACTCTCTGGCGGGCAGACCACTACCACCAACAGTTCGACTATCAACGTCAAGCAGGAGCAGGGGCGGATGTTCAAGTTTGACACCGGCGCCACGCTGGATGAGTTGGTTCGGGCCGTCAACCAGGTCGGGGTTGCTCCCGGTGACCTGATGGCCATCCTCGAGGCGCTGCAGCAGGCAGGCGCCATCGAAGGACAGCTGATCATATTGTAACAAGCGGCAAGGGGTTGCCACGGGCGGCAAAGAGGTAAGCAAAATGGCGGACTTTGACACTAACAGCGGTATCAATCTCGGGGTCGTACAGGACGTCAAAAACCTGGATCGTCTCCGCCAGATGAGCAACAGCAAAGAGGGGCAGGCGGAAGCGCTCCGGAGTGCATCGCGCCAGTTCGAGTCAATTTTCACCCAGATGATTTTTCAGGGAATGCGGCAGGCCAATCAGGTGTTGACCCAGGATAGCCCGTTCAACAGCAGCTATACCCAGTTTTATGAAGGGATGCTGGATGAGCAGCGTGTTTCCGATATGACCAATAAAGGTGGGTTAGGTCTGGCTGATATGGTGGCCAAGCAGCTCTCACCGGCCACCTTTACCCACAAGGATGGACGGGTGCTCAAGATGCCGCAGCGCACGGAGCGAGCCTACAAACCCTACGAACCGCCCTCCGGGGCAGCCAATGATTTGATTGAAGCCTCTAAAGTTGGCAAGGATTTTGCTGAAAAGGGGATGGCAGAGGATAAACCTGCGCTCACCATGCCGGTACGCCCTCACCGTACCGTGCCGCCGATGGGCATAGCCGCCCAAGCTGGTAGCAGTGCCGATGGCAAAGAGTTTGATAGCCCGGAAGAGTTTGTGCAGCGCTTGATGCCACTTGCCAAGAAAGCGGCCGACAAGCTGGGACTAAGCCCTGCGGTACTGGTGGCTCAGGCCGCGCTGGAAAGTGGCTGGGGCAAGCGGGTGATCAAGGATGGCGAGGGGAACGTAACTCACAACCTGTTTGGCATTAAGGCTGATCCCCGTTGGGAGGGGCCCAAGGCCGTGGTGAGTACGCTCGAGTATGAGGAAGGGGTTGCATCGCGCCAAAAAGCGGCCTTCCGCTCCTACGACTCTTTTGAAGAGAGCTTCAACGATTACGTGGATTTTCTCACCTCCGGCTCCCGTTACAAGGGGGCGTTGGCCAAGGTAGACAGCCCGGATCACTATTTTGAAGCGCTGCAAAAGGCCGGTTATGCCACAGATCCTCACTACGCCAACAAACTGAAACAGGTATTGCGCAGCGATGCTATTGCGCAATACAACGAGATGGAGCTGTAACATATGGCAAGCGATCTGCTTGGAATTGGTTCATCAGGTGTGCTGGCACAGCAACGCCTGCTGCAGAGCACCAGTAACAACATAGTGAACGTCAATAGCCAGGGCTATGTGCGTGAGCGTACGCTGGTGTATACCAATTCTGTTGGCCTGGGTACTGGTGATATCAAGACCGAGCGGATCCTCAACAGCTATATGCAGGGGGAGGTGCGTCGTGATACCTCTGCCTACCATGCAGCCATGACCCATTATGATCAAATGTCATCAGTGGACAGCTTGCTGGGCGATACCAGCAACAGCGTAGGGGCTGCTATCACCTCCTACTTCAAGGCATTTCACTCTGCCAACGAGTCTCCCGCCGACATTGGTGGCCGCAAGGTCGCCATGAGCGAGATGAGCGGTATGGTCAACCGGTTTCACACCCTCTCGGCCCAGTTCGACAAACAGAGTGACACCATCAACACCCGCATTGATGACGAGACCAAGCAGGTCAACAGCCTGCTAACCAGCATCAACGACTTGAACCAGGCCATTATCCGAACTCAGGGCTCACCCGAAGAGAACCTGATGCTGTTTGATCAGCGCGATGAGGCGATTCGCCAGCTTTCAGAAAAGATGGATATTCGCACCATCCCCCAAGCCAATGGCAGTGTGCTGGTTAACATGAGTACCGGTCACTCTCTGGTTCTGGATGGTGGTGTCGCGCAGTTCAAACAGGTGGCTGGAGATCCGGATTCGCGTAATCAGGAGCTGCAATTAACGCTGGGAGCCAACCAGACTGTTATCAACCATGACACCTTTGGTGGCGCCATGGGCGGGCTTTTCAAGGCTCGAACCGACCTGGAACCGACCAAACGTGAGCTTGGGCAGCTGTCCATCGCCATGGCTGATGCCATGAACCAGCAAAACCGGCTGGGGATGGATCTGGATAACGAGCTGGGTAGCGATATTTTCACCCTGCCAACCAGCAAGGGTCTGCCATACAGCACCAACGGAGGAACCTCCGGGGCTACAGTCAGCTTTGTACCCGGCAAGGGCGCAGAGGTGACTCCTTTTGATTATGAGATCCGTTTCAGCAGCGCTACCGGTTACGAAGTCTTTTCACTGGACAAGGATGGCAATGCAACTTCGGTTGCAACGGGGACTATGCCACCTGCCACTTTCCAGATCCCGGGCCACGGTATTTCGGTGGATTTGACCGGAGCACCAGTTACCGGCGACAAACTGCTGCTGCAACCGACCAAGAGTGCAGCTGCGGGCATAACGCAAAATATTACCCGGCCGGAAGATTTGGCTCTGGCTTCTCCGCTCAAAGCGCAGAAGGACACAAATAATCCGGGGAGCGCAGATATCAAGCTGGGGGGCGTATTCAATACAGGTACAGGGTCAGGTTTTGGCTCCAATAGCCTGAGCTCGACGGCGCCTCAGGTGGTCAAAATTAACGCTGCCGGTGACTATGAGGTCTATGGCCAAGGAGGAACGACTCTAATCGGGGTCGCTCCTGCTGCCAGCAAGGGGCAAAATTTGATGGCAGCCCTGCAATTGCCGCCTCCCGCTACGGGGCCTGTCTATGCAAATCCCAAACAGACCCCAGGTTACGAGTTCAGTATTACCGGTACGGTCAAGGCGGGTGACAACTTTACTCTCAGCTACAACAGCAACGGCTTTGCCGATAACAGCAATGGTCTCGCTTTGGCCGATTTACAGAACAAGGATCTGGTGCGCAAGAGCACCAATGGCGGTACCACCAACGACAAGATGACCTTTAATGAGGCCTACTCTGGACTGGTTATGTCGGTAGGTAACAATACCAGCCAGGCGAAGACTTTGCTCAAGGCCAATGAGTCCAAACTTATTCAGAGTTCCGGTATTTACGAGAGTGTCTCCGGGGTCAATCTGGAAGAGGAAGCGGCCAATCTGATCCGGTTCCAGCAATCCTATGCGGCATCAGCTCAGATCGTCAGTACCGCCAAAACTATTTTCGACACACTGCTCTCTTCCGTGAGGTAACGTCATGCGCATTACGACCAACATGATCTACGACCGGAATATCTATTCCCTCAACAATGCCAATGAGCGGCTCAATACCGCGTATCAGCAGCTGCAGACCGGCAATAAATTCCAGACGGCTGGCGAAGACCCGGCTGGCATGAGCCAAAAGATGGCGCTGACCAAGGAGATCGACCTTTTCAAGCAGTATGGGGTCAACGGTAGCCTGCTGGAGAACAGCCTTGGCCATGAAGAGACGGTATTGGATTCTTTGAATACCGCCATGCTGAGTGCCCAGACCCTGATCCAGAAGTCACACAATGGCTCCATCAGCATGGATGACCGCAAAGCCATCGCCAGTGAGCTGGAAGGGTTGCAGCAGCAGATGTTTGACCTGATGAACAGCAAGAACTCTCAGGGGGAATATATCTTTGGCGGCAACCAGAGCAAGACCCAGCCCTATGTGAAGGACACCAACGGGAAGTTCATCTATCAGGGGGATACCGGGCAGCGCGAGATCCAGGTCTCGCCGACCGTGAAGATTGCGGCCAATGACTCGGGTCAGGATCTCTTCGAGATAGTGGCAACCAGGCGAACTGCCAGCGCGGGGACAGCCAATATCAAAGTTGGCATTGCGGATCAGGGCAACTTTGATAACTTTTTCCAGTCAAACTACAACTCGGCGCTGGCCAGCAATGACTACACCGTTTCCACCACAATAGGACCTCCCGACACCTATCAGATCAAGGATTCCGGTGGGACAACACTGCAGACGGGTGATTACAAACCAGGCACCGCGATCCCGTTCAACGGCCTTGAGTTGACGCTTGATTTGCCAGCAGGTGGGGCAGCACAGCAGTTTTCGCTCAATCCGCCAAAGAACGACAACATTCTCAATGGCATGTCCGACTTCATCAACGCGCTGCGTGATCCGACCATCTCTGCCGATACCTTCGAGGATAAGGTAGCTGATGCAACCGTCCATATGAAAAACGCCCGGTTGAACATGGATCACGGGATGGGCGAGCTGGGTGGCCGAATGAATAGCCTTGAGCAGGTGATGAGCTCCAACGAGGGGTTGAGCACACTGAATACCGAGGCGAGGGCCAAGGTTTCCGAGGCCGATCTCTACGAGGTGATATCAACACTGTCGAAAGAGGATGCAGCGCTGAGTGCGTCGCAACTCTCCTTCAGCAAGATAAGCCGGCTGACCCTGTTTGATTACATCCGCTAAATGCAAAAAGGCCCCCACCGGGGCCTTTTTGCATATTGGGCTATCCCGTTGTTGAGCCGTGATTTGGCCAGTAATTGTAACAAGCTGTTACCTATGGTGGTTTCTGGCGGAAGCGGGGTTGACCTTGCTGTGTGATTGGACAATTATGCCGCCCGCACAACAGTGCGTTGTGCAAGTTTAATTGCAGCATCTCGTTAGGCGAGGCTCCTGTATAAACACAGGCCACTGATCTCACGACGTCCAGAGACGCCCAAGATCAGGACAGTTTTCATCGGATTAAGGTGTAAACCCAAGTGGCTTCCGGCATGCCGGATACGTTATGCAGTGCTAAAGCTGGTACGTGGGGATGATGACACGCCGAACGGCGTCATTTCCTGCCTATTACTCGTCAATCAAATTGCTGTTTTCTTTCAGATGGCGAACGGATCTCCGTTCGCGCTCAGGCTCGCCTGAAATCACATGGGATTATTTGTGATGAAGAAAACACACACCATTCTCAACCGTCATCAATTGCTCGATCTCGCCAGCCTGCAGGGTTGGCTGGAACACAATCTGGATCCGGTTCAGCGCGCCGATCAACTGCTGACCCTGCGTCCGGAAGAGCTCAACTGCATCTTTGATACCTTGCCTGTGCCGCAGGGGGCTGAACTTATCGCCTCTCTGTCGGCAGAGAGTGCGGGTCGTCTGTTGCAACGCATGCATGGCAGCATAGTTACAGTCTTGCAAGAAGCCATTCCCCGTCGCGAGATGGTGGCTATCCTGCGCAAGCTCGGCCGTCAGGATCGCACCATGCTGTTGGCGCGTTTCCCGACCCAGGCCCAGGCCATGTACTACTCCCTGCTCGACTGGCCTACCGAGTCGGTCGGGGCCAACATGCGTCATGAATACCTGGCCGTGAGCGAACAGGATACCGTAGGCAAGGCCAAGCAGCTGATCCACGATGCCTGGGATAATGCCCAGCTGTTTCGCCACATCTATGTGGTCAACGCGGATGGGCGTCTGCAGGGGAGCATCTCGCTCAAGACTCTGCTGATCGCTGACCCGCTTGCCAGCGTCGCAACTCTGATGGATCGTGAAACGGTGCGGATCAACGCCCGTGCGGATCAGGAGCTGGCTGCGCGCCTGCTGATTGACCGCGACCTGTCGGTGTTGCCGGTCGAGGATCAGGGGCGGCTGGTCGGTATTTTCCACGTTGATGATGCCGCAGATATCCTGGAGCTCGAATCCACCGAGGATGCCGAGATGCAGGGTGGTTCATCGCCGCTGGATACCCCCTATCTGCAGGCAACTCCCTGGCAGTTGTGGCGCAAGCGGGTGGGCTGGTTGCTCATTCTGTTTGTGGCCGAAGCCTATACCGGCACCGTGCTGCGGGCTTTCGAGGAGCAGTTGGAAGCTGCTATTGCCCTGGCATTCTTTATCCCTCTGCTGATCGGTACCGGTGGTAACAGTGGTACCCAGATCACCACTACCATAGTGCGAGCCATGGCGGTCGGGGAGGTGAGTTTGCGCAACCTCGGCACTGTGCTGAAGAAGGAGCTCTCCACCGGTCTGCTCATTTCGGCCGCTATTGCGCTGGCGGCTTGGGTGCGAGCCTGGAGTCTGGGGGTGGGGCCCCAGATTGGCATGGTAGTTACTCTGACCATCATCGCCATCGTGCTCTGGAGTGCCACCGTGGCGTCGGTTATCCCCATGGTGCTGCGCCGCTTCCGTATCGACCCGGCGGTCGTATCGGCCCCCTTTATCGCGACGTTGGTGGATGGTACCGGTCTTATCATCTACTTCGAGATTGCCAAGCTGTTGTTGCCCGAGCTGCAGTAAGCCAGAACCTGAGAATGCAAAAGGCAGCCCACGGGCTGCCTTTTTTATATCTCTCTTTGCGGTTCAGCCGAGCTGGAACAACAGTGGCCAGCCCTGCTCCTGGCAATAACGGTGCTCCTTCTCCAGATTCTGCATCAGGAGACGGTTCTCCTCGCACCAGTCGATCGGCAGGGTCACTACCAGCTGATCCCCTTGTACCGCAACTTTCCACTCAGGCAGCAGGTTGTCCTGGCGCTTGTGGTGCGCGGCGACTGCGAGGCGCAAAATGCGGATGCAGCGAAGCACGGTTTGCAGGTCGTGGTTGGGCAGGGGCGGCAGCTCGGAGAGTTTTAGCCCCTTGCGCTGGAAGCGTACCAGCGCGGCCAGCAATGCCTGATCGTCCTGGTTGAAGCCGGGCAGGTCGGTGTGTTGCAGGATATAGGCGGAGTGGCGGTGGATGCCGCTGTAGTTGATGGCAAGGCCAATTTCGTGCAGCCGTGCCGCCCAGCCGAGGATGGCGCGATAGGGCTCTATTTCCATCTGCCAGGGCCCTTGCAGGGCATCAAACAGGGTCAGCACGCTCTGCTCCACCCGGGCGGCTTGTTTGCGGTCCATCCGGTAGTGGGTGCCGAGCGCTTGCGCCGTGCGCTCGCGGATATCGTGGTGCTGCAAGCGCTCCTCGAACTCATACAGCAATCCTTCACGCAGGGCACCGTCAGAGTAGTCGAGCCGCTCGATGGGCAGCGAGGTAAACAGGCCAAGCAGGATGGCAACCGCGGCGGCAAACACCTCCTGACGCTCCTCGGTGAGCCCGACCAGTTTGAGGTTATCGACCCGCTTGTGTTCGATCATCAGCGCCTTGAGGCGCTCCAGCCCCTCCAGCGTAATGCTGCCATCGGTCAGCCCTTCACCCTGCAGCACATCCCGCACGGTGCGGATCGAGCCTGAGCTGCCAAGACAGCTCTGCCAGCCCAGCTTGCGGTACTGGTTGACGATGGGGGCGAGCTGGTGCTGCGCCTCCAGCACTGCATTGGTGAAGTGCTTGTCACTCAGCTTGCCGCTGGCAAAGAAGCTCTGGGTAAAGCTGACGCAGCCCATCTTGCGGCTGGTGAGGGCCTTGTGTTCAAACCCTTCACCGATGATGAGCTCGGTGCTACCGCCGCCGATATCGATGACCAGTACCTGGCCCTCGATATGCTGGGTATGGGCGACCCCCTGATAGATGAGCCGTGCTTCTTCCTGCCCGCTGATGATCTCGATGGGGTGGTTGAGCACCTTGGCCGCTTCGCTGACGAACTCGCGTGCGTTGCTGGCTCGGCGCAATGTGTAGGTGCCGGCGATGCGGATCTGATCCGGTTTGATGTTGGTGAGCCGCTCGGCAAAGAGTGACAGACAGGCGAGGCCGCGTTCCATCGCCTCCGGGCTCATTCGTTTCTGCTCATCCATCCCTTCCGCCAGCCGCACCCGCTCCTTGATGCGATCGACGATGCGAAAACGCCCTTCGCTCAGATGGGCGATCACCATATGAAAACTGTTGGAGCCGAGATCGACGGCGGCGTAGAGGCTATTGTCCATTGTTTGACTCGATACGTTTGAGATAGTCGTAAATCGCGACCTGAGAGCGGATTTTGCGGCGGTTGCCCCGCTTCACATATTCGTTCTGCTGGTCGGCATCGATCACCCGCGCCTTGCAGGTATCACTCAGTTGTAGCTCGAGAATATCCATGATGCGCTGTTTGAGCCGCTCGTCATAGATGGGGGTACCCACCTCGATCCGGCCGTCAATATTGCGGCTCATCCAGTCGGCGCTGGAGATATAGAGCTGGGGGTTTCCCTTGTTGTGGAACACCATCACCCGCGGGTGCTCGAGGAAGCGATCGATGATGCTGATCACCTTGATGTTGTCACTGAGGCCTGGCACTCCCGGGCGCAGGGCACACATGCCACGGATGATCATCTGGATCGGCACCCCGGCCTGCCCGGCGGCATAGAGCCGGTTGATGAGATCACGGTTCACCAGGTTGTTGATCTTGAGGGTGATGCCGCTGGGTTGCCCAGCCTTGGCGTTGGAGAGCTCGTTGTCGATGAGACGATAGAGCTGACGCCGACTGTTGATGGGGGAGACCAGCAGGTGGTTGAACTTGTAGCGCCGGTAGGGGTATTCGATGTACTCGAACACGCTCTCCACCTCGGCGGTGATGTCAGGATGGCGGGTCAGCAGCGAGAAGTCGGTATAGATCTTGGCGGTCTTCTCGTTGAAATTGCCGGTCCCGATATGGGCGTAGCGCACCGCCTCGCCGTTTTCGTGGCGGGTGATGAGGCAGAGCTTGGAGTGGATCTTGAGGCTCGGCACCCCGAACACCACCTTGACCCCGGCATCGGTCAGGATGTTGGCCCAGTCGATGTTGGCCGCTTCGTCGAAGCGGGCGCGCAGCTCCACCACCACGGTCACCTTCTTGCCGTTGTTGGCGGCATCGATGAGGGAGTGGATGATCCGCGACTTCTTGGCGACTCGATAGATGTTGATGCGAATGGCGCTGACTGCCGGATCGAACGCCGCCTGACGCACCAGCTCGGTGAAGTGGTGGAACTTGTGGTACGGGTAGTAGAGCAGGATGTCCTGCTTGGTGATGGCATCGAAGGCATTGACGAAGCCGTCAAAGTCGCGGCAATCGATGGCCGGCAGCTTGGGGTTTTCCAGATAGTCGCGGCCCACGTTGGGGAAGCCGATGAAATCTTTGAAGTTGTGATACCGCCCGCCCGGCATGATGGCGTCGTAGGAGCTGATCTGCAGCTTGAGCTTGAGGAAGCTTATCATCGCCGCCGGCATCTCCCGCTCGTAGACGAAACGTACCGGCATGGCAGTGAGACGCTGTTTCAAGCCGTCACTCATCTTGTCGACCAGGCTCAAGTCCAGCTGGTCGGAGAGGTCATATTCGGCATCCCGGGTCAGCTTCACCGCATAGGCGGCAATCTCGTCGTAGTCGAAGAAGCCTTTGAAGATCTCGTCCAGACAGAAGCGGATCACATTGTCCAGAATGATGATCTGCTTCTTGCGGCGGGTCCCTTCCGGCGGCAGCTGGAAGAAACGGGGCAGGTCATCGGTCGGCACTTCCACCAGCGCATACTGGATCACCTGGCCATTCTTTTTCATCTCGATGGCCAGATAGGTGTGCTCGTCTTTCAGGAACTTGACCGGGTTGACCTCCTTGTTGAGCAGGATCGGGATGATGTGGCGCAGCACCTTCTCCCGAAAGAACACCCGCAGCCACTTCTGGATGGCGTCGGAGAGCTGGTTTTCGTTGACCAGAAAGATGTTGTGGCGAGCCAGGGCGATCAGCAGCTCCTTGTAGGTGTTGTCGAATGCCTCGCCAAGGGCCATCACCTTCTGCTGGATGGCGCGCAGCAGCACCTTGGCTTCATCGTCGCCGCCATGTACTTCATTGATCAGAATGCGGCGCTTGACGTCCGACACCCGAACTTTAAAAAACTCATCCTGGTTGGAGGAGAAGATCCCCAAAAAGCGGACCCGCTCGATGAGGGGGACCGTCTTGTCCATCGCTTCTTGCAACACCCGTTCATTGAATGAGAGCCAGCTCAGCTCTTTCTCTTCATACAGCTTGTCGGTGCTCATGTTATGCCTCTGGTCTCTAATCAGTTCGCCTCTGCGCGGCAGGTATGACGTGAATATATGACAGAAAAGTGACAGCAATATTACTCGGGCATCGCCTCATCAATATCGACCACCAGATCATCGGAGAGAGACTCCAGCGCAGAGACAAGACTCTCCATCTCCAGCCCGTCTGGCAGGGCAACCAGTGCATGGGCGTAGAAGAGCGATGCGCCGGAGTGGGGTGCCGGTTCACAGCCAGTGGTGAGATCGGCCACATTGATATCAAGTTGCCGCAGGATGCTCGCCACTTCGTGGACGATGCCGGGGCGATCATTGCCGGTGACCGTCATCACCACCTGATGGGCCGGTTCGGCGGTGGGGGTCCCTTCGGCAAAACTGATGGTGAGGCCGGGCAGCAGGGCCAGCGCTTCGCACAGGCTGCGGTAGTGCTCCTCGGGCACGGCTACATGGAGGATGCCGGCAAACTGGCCTGCCAGCTCGCTCATGGCACTGCCCAGCCAGTTGCCCTGCTCGCGACTGATGACGGCAGCCAGACTCTCGACGATACCTGGTTTGTCTGCACCGATCACGGTGACCACCAATTGCTTTTGCATCCTGCTCTCCTTGGAATTGGGTTTCTCCAGCATTGTGCCTGCTGTGGCTGGTCATATGAAGCCCCGCCCGCTGGCAAATGGATAAAAAGCAGGGACTTTTACACTTTCCATACGCTTGCCTGCTGCCTTGCGTGACGCTGGCTGTGGTAAAGTGTTCCCCCTTTCGTGTTGTGAACTGGATTGTGCTCTCATGAATACCCTCGTCCTGTCGGGATTACTGCTGCTGGCCCTGCTGGTGCTGGCGATTTTCTGGAGCAGAAACAAGGAGCAGAAGCAGCTGCCCTACGATCTGCAGGAGACGCTCTTCACTCCGGCCGAGCGCTCTTTTCTCGGGGTTCTGGATCTGGCGGTAGGCGACAAGGCCAGAGTCCTGGCCAAGGTGCGGGTGGCCGATGTGCTGACCCCGCAAGCGGGACTCGGCAAGAGCAAATGGCAGCAACACTTCAACAAGATCAGCGGCAAGCATTTTGACTATCTGCTCTGCCATCCGACCGACCTCTCGTTTATCTGCGCCATCGAGCTGGATGACAGCTCTCACCGTCATCAGAAGCGCAAGGCGCGTGATCTCTTTCTGAAAACTGCCTGCGACAGCGCCGGTCTGCCCCTGCTGCAAATTCCGGCCAGCAGCGGTTATCAGGTGGAAGAGTTGCGCGAACAGATTCTGCCGTTGCTGGTCAAAACCAGCGAGCCGCTGGTCGATGATTTGCTGCCGGGCCAGCGGCGCGAACCCACCTTCAATCCTCTGTTGCTGGACGGGGTCGATCTTGGCACGCCGCTCCGCGGTGGCTCGCCACAGGCAACTGTTCGCCCGGTCGATGAAGAGCCGCTTCACTTCCCAAATCTGGAGCGCCCTGCGCCGAGCATTGCGGTTCCCGTGCAGGAGCCGGAGCTTGCCGACAACCTGTTTGCCGATCCGTCTGAAGACGAGGATGAAGAGGTGCACCACTGTCCTCGCTGCGATGCGCCGCTGGTGGAGCGTGAAGCCAAGAAAGGGCCCCATGCCGGTCGCCTCTTTCTGGCCTGCAGCCGTTTCCCCGAGTGCCGCTACGCGACCCCGCGCCACCATATCCACCCTTGAACTGCTGCATCTGAGTGATACCGCCGCCGGCAAGGCGGTATCACCTGAATATTCCCTGCGAAAAAAATGCCGTAGCCATTTCGTTTATCCCCGTTTTATGTCGATACACTTAGCCTGAATACGACAATTTTTGACAAAGTGTCGGAATTTTGGCACTTTGTCTGTCTGAAATAAAATAAGTGATATATGTTTTATATCTATATAAAACAATGAATTATATTCGGTCGTCGCGAGGGATTGATATGGTGGAGATGGGCGTGTTGATTGTTGATGCCGATGCGCAGCGGCGTCAGCAGTTGGGAACAGTGCTCTCGTTTATGGGGATCCCGTGGCAAGAGGTAGCTGAAGGCGATCTGGATGTCGCCATCGACTCTTCCGGCCCCCTGCAAGGTGTGCTGGCCGGCGAGCTCGGCGCCCGTGTTCTGCCGGATCTGCTGGCTGCATTCCCCCGAACCCCCCTTTATCTCTCTGGTCGAGGCCGACCTGCCCAACAGCAACTTTATCGGGGTTGCCGAGGCGCCGTTTACCTATGAGTCGCTGACTCGCCACCTGCACTTCTGTCAGGCGTTTGTTTCTCTGCATCCCCGTCAGCAGACCCATGACAAGGGGCAGGCTTTACTGCGCCTGCTGGTGGGCAAGGGGAAGGGGATTCAGGAAGTGCGTCGCCTCATCAGCCAGGTTGCCGAGACCGATGCCAACGTGCTGATCCTCGGTGAGTCGGGTACCGGTAAAGAGGTGGTGGCGCGCGCCATTCACGAACTCTCTGGCCGCAGCCAGGGGCCGTTCGTGCCCATCAACTGCGGTGCCATTCCGGCGGAGCTCTTGGAGAGCGAGCTGTTCGGCCACGAGAAGGGAGCGTTTACCGGCGCTATCGCCGCACGGCGTGGTCGCTTCGAGCTGGCGCAGGGGGGCACTCTGTTTCTCGACGAGATCGGTGACATGCCGATGCCGATGCAGGTCAAGCTGCTGCGGGTGTTGCAGGAGCGGCTCTTTGATCGGGTCGGTGGTGGCAAGCCCATTCAGGCCGATGTGCGTATCATCGCCGCGACTCACAGGGATCTGGAGGCGCTGATCCGCACCCAGGGTTTTCGTGAGGATCTCTACTATCGCCTCAACGTCTTCCCCATCGAAACCCCGCCGCTGCGGGATCGCATCGACGATATCCCCCTGCTGCTGCAGGAGCTGCTCAACCGTCATGCCGAACAGCACCACAGCACCATCCGTCTGACCCAGCGGGCGATGGAGTCGCTGATGCAGTACCCCTGGCCGGGCAACGTGCGCGAGCTCTCCAACCTGCTTGAGCGGCTGCTCATTCTTTATCCGCAGCAGATTGTCGATGTGGCCGATCTGCCGAGCCGCTACCGCTTGCTGCCAAGCGAGCCGCGTGATGAGCGACTGACCGAGATGGATGAGCGGGATGCACTGGCCGCTGTGTTTCAGGATCCGCCGGAGATCGACCATCCGCTTTCCTCGCCTCGAACCATGCAGCTGCCGGAGGAGGGGGTCAATCTCAAGGAGATGCTGGCCGACCTCGAAGTGGAGCTGATCCGTCAGGCGCTGGAGTCACAGGACGGGGTGGTGGCCCGCGCCGCCGATCTGCTCGGCATGCGCCGCACCACCTTGGTCGAGAAGATGAAAAAGTACGGGATGAGCAAAGACGTCTGAGGGTCAAAGCCTTGACGCAAGGCGGCAATCTATTGGTTTTAATAGATTAATTTAGTGGCATGGAAATTGAATAACCTGACCAGGTCGCCAGTTTGAGGTCAGGTTTATGACAGCCCAACAGCAGGATATCCCACTCCAGTCTCACGAAGTGAGCCAGCTTTACGCCATCTTCAAGGCGCTCCCGACCGGGGTGCTGTTGCTTGATGGCACTGGCATCATTACCCGTGCCAATCCGGCAGCGATAGACCTGCTGGGGGAGCCGCTGGAGGGGGAGCTCTGGCGTCACGTCATCACCCGCTGCTTCGAGCCGCGCGAGGATGACGGCCACGAGATCTCCCTGCGCGATGGTCGCCGGGTCCAGCTCTCGACTCAGCCGCTGCAGGATCAGGCGGGCCAGCTGGTCTTTATCAACGACTTGACCGAAACCCGTCAGCTGCAGGATCGCATCAACCACATGAAGCGGTTGTCGGCCCTTGGCAATATGGCCGCTTCGTTGGCCCACCAGATCCGCACCCCGCTCTCGGCCGCCATGCTCTATGCCGCCAACCTGGCCAACCGCACCCTCAAACCCGAATCCCGCACCCAGTTTCAGCAAAAGCTGATGGCTCGGCTGCAGGACTTGGAGAAGCAGATCAACGACATCCTGCTGTTTGCCCGCAATGGCGACAATCAGGTGGTCACCCCCATCTCGGTGCAGGGTCTGCTGGCTGAAGTGCAGGCGGGGGCTGAGGCGTTCTGCGCCCAGCAGGGTTGCGAGCTGCATATGGAGGCACCGGAGCCCGATCTCTGCCTGCTGGCCAACAGCAGTGCGCTCTCCGGAGCCATCAACAATCTCATTGCCAACGCCCAGCAGGCGGGGGCAACGTCACTTCTGGTGAGTGCAGTGCGCAGCGGTGCCCGGGTCGAGATGCGGGTGATCGACAATGGCAAGGGGATGCCTGCCCACCTGCTCAGCCAGATTTTCGAACCCTTCTTTACCACTCGCTCCCAGGGCACCGGCCTTGGGCTGGCGGTGGTGCAATCCGTCGTGCGTGCCCATCAGGGCGAGGTCGGTGTGGCCTCGGTTCCCGGAGAGGGCACCTGTTTTACTCTGTCGTTCCCCCTGCATCAGCAGCAGGTTCAACTTGGAGGTGCAGCATGAGCCTTGTTAAGGAGTTGTGCCGGCCGAGAGGGAGCCATATCAATGCGGCCAGGTTGGCTGTCGTGGGAGGTGTAGCATGACTCAGGCCCGGATCCTGGTAGTGGAAGATGACAATGGCCTGCGTGAGGCGCTGGTCGATACCCTGTTGCTTGGCGGCTATGAGTGCCGTGAAGTAGACAGCGGCGAGCGGGCCTTGCTGGCGCTCTCCCGTCAGCCGTTTGACATGGTGATCTCCGATATTCAGATGGGGGGAATGGATGGCCTGACTCTGTTGGCCACCATACGCCAGCAGTATCCGCAGGTGCCGGTGCTCCTGATGACTGCCTACGCCAACATCGACGGCGCGGTGCGCGCCATGCGGGAAGGGGCCATCGACTATCTGGCCAAACCCTTTTCGCCCGAGGTGTTGCTCAACCAGGTGAGCCGCTATGTGCCGGCCCAGAAGGTAGAAAAACGTGCCGTGGTCTATGGCGATCCCAAGAGCGCCGAGCTGTTCCAGCTGGCGACCCGGGTGGCCAGAAGCGAGGCCACCGTCATGGTGACCGGCCCGAGTGGTACGGGGAAAGAGGTACTGGCACGCTACATCCACGACAACTCCAACCGCGCTGAGCAGCCCTTTATCGCCATCAACTGCGCCGCCATTCCGGAGAACATGCTGGAGGCGACCCTGTTTGGCTATGAGAAGGGGGCGTTTACCGGCGCGGTGCAGGGGTGCCCCGGCAAGTTCGAGCAGGCACAGGGAGGGACTCTGCTGCTCGACGAGATCACCGAGATGGATCTGGGATTGCAGGCCAAGTTGTTGCGGGTGCTGCAGGAGAAAGAGGTAGAGCGGCTCGGCAGCCGCAAGATGATCCCGCTGGATGTGCGGGTCATCGCCACCAGCAACCGGGATCTCAAGAAGGCGGTGCAGGATGGTCTGTTTCGCGAAGATCTCTACTACCGTCTCAACGTTTTTCCGCTGCGCTGGTCAGCCCTGTGCGAGCGACCCGGTGACATCTTGCCGCTGGCTGAACATCTGCTGGCCCTCCATGCCAGCCAGCAGGGGCTGCCCACCCCTCAGCTGGAGCCGCAGGCGCGCGAGCGGCTGCTCTCTCATCCCTGGCCCGGCAACGTGCGCGAGCTTGATAACGTGGTACAGCGGGCGTTGATCCTCAGCCCGGATGGCGTGATCGATTGCAGCCACCTCATTCTGGAAGAGGTGGACGAGCAGGAGATGGAGTTTGCCGTCGCAGAGCGCGCTTATGGCGGTGATCGTCTCGGCAGCGAACTCAAGCAGCAAGAGCACCAGATCATTCTCGACACCCTGCAAGAGTGCAACGGCAGTCGCAAGGATGTGGCCGACCGGCTCGGGATCAGCCCGCGTACTCTGCGCTACAAGCTGGCCCAGATGCGGGATGCCGGCATCGACTTGCCTGCCTGAATCAGGCTGGTGCCTCAATAGAGGGAAGTATCACTGTGTGGGAACCGTCATGGTCTTGATGGCGGCTCTCGATTATCATAGGGCCCTTGGCGTTTTGAGCCGGGGCCTTGTTTTTATTGGTAAAACAGGGAATCGCGCCGTTATAAAGGGACCCTTATGATCTCTCACCGAAAATTGGAAACCGTACTCAACCACCTGCTTGAGCCCCACGCCATCAAGGATTACTGCCCCAATGGTCTGCAAGTCGAGGGGCGCGAGCGCATTCGCAAGGTGGTGACCGGCGTGACCGCCAGTCAAGCCCTCATCGATGCCGCCGTGGCAGCCGATGCCGATGCCATTCTGGTTCACCATGGCTACTTCTGGAGCGGTGAACCGGCCCAGATCACCGGTATGAAGCAGCGCCGCATCAAGACCCTGCTGGCCCACGATATCAACCTGTTTGCCTACCACCTGCCGCTCGATGTCCATCCCGAGGTGGGCAACAACGCCCAGCTCGCCAAGCTGCTCGATATCAAGGTGCGTCGTGGCCTGGAGCCGTGGAACAGCAAGAGCGTCGCCATGGTGGGCAAGCTGGAAGAGCCGATGAGCGGCAGCGATTTTGCCAAGCTGATTGCCGAGCGTCTTGGTCGTGAGCCGCTCCACTGTGGCGACAGCGGCCCCGAGCTGATCCGTTCCGTGGCCTGGTGCACTGGCGGCGGTCAGAGCTACATCAATCTGGCAGCGGAGCAGGGTATCGATGCCTTTATTTCCGGTGAAGCCTCCGAGCAGACCATCCACACCGCTCGCGAGATGGGGATGCACTTTTACGCTGCTGGCCACCACGCCACCGAACGTTACGGCGTCAAGGCGCTGGGCGAGTGGCTGGCGACCGTGCACGGGTTGGATGTCACCTTTATCGATATCGACAATCCGGTCTGATTAGCCGCGTAGCGGCGTAATCGAAGATGAACGTGGTCATTGCGCTGATCTATGGAAATGACAAGGGAGGCCTGGGCCTCCCTTGTTACATTTTGCGTGCTGTGATTAGCGGTTACTCGCTGGCATAGCCTGCCGGGCCCAGTTGCTTGCCATCGAGAAAGGCTGATCCATCCCGCATCTGCAAGCGCCCTTCACAGAACCACTGCACCACCAGCGGGTAGATGCTGTGCTCCTGCACCTGTACCCGTGCTGCCACCTCGTCGGCATCATCCCCTTCGAAGATGGGGACGCAGGCCTGCAGGATCACCGGACCACCGTCGAGCTCTTCGGTCACGAAGTGGACGCTGGCGCCATGCTCACTGTCACCGGCATCGATAGCGCGCTGGTGGGTGTGCAGCCCCTGATATTTCGGCAGCAGGGAGGGGTGGATATTGATCATCCGTCCGGCGAAGTGGCGCACCAGATCACCACTCAATATGCGCATAAAGCCGGCCAGTACCACCAGATCCGGCTGATAGTCTGCCATCAGCGCCAGCAGGGCGGCGTCATACTCCTCCCGGCTGGCAAACTGCTGCTGGCTGAGGGTGGTGGTTGCCACCCCTGCCTCTTGTGCGCGGATCAGGCCATAGGCCTCGGCCTTGTTGCTGATGACGCCGACCACTTCACCGCCAATCTTGCCACTGGCGCAGTGGTCGAGGATTGCCTGCAGATTGCTGCCGTTGCCGGAGATTAGCACCAGGATGCGTTTCATAGGGGAGGTCATTTGGCTGTTGATCCGGTCATTCATTGAATGACGACCTGCTCCTCGCCATCGGCGGCCTTGGCCACATGACCGATGTGCCATGCGTTCTCGCCCTCGGCTTTGAGCAGGGTCAGCGCCTTCTCCAGCTGATGGGCAGGCAGGGCGATGATCATGCCAACGCCGCAGTTGAAGGTGCGATACATCTCGTGGCGGGTGACGTTGCCAGCCTGTTGCAGCCAGCTGAACACTGCCGGCCACTGCCAGCTTTGCTCGTCGATCACCGCCTGGGTGTTGGCGGGCAGCACGCGCGGGATGTTCTCCCAGAAGCCGCCACCGGTGATGTGGGAGAGAGCGTGGATCTCGCACTCTTTGATGAGCTTGAGCACAGGTTTCACATAGATACGGGTCGGCTCCAGCAGGGCGTTGGCCAGGGTGGTGTCACCCAGCGGCTGATGCACGTCGGCTTTGGAGACTTCCAGAATCTTGCGAATAAGGGAGAAACCGTTGGAGTGGGGGCCACTGGCGGCCAGGGCGATCAAGGCATCACCTTCAGCAACCTTGCTGCCGTCGATGATCTCGCTCTTCTCCACCACACCGACGCAGAAACCGGCGATGTCGTAGTCTTCCCCTTCATACATGCCCGGCATCTCGGCGGTTTCGCCGCCCACCAGAGCACAGCCTGACTGCTCGCAACCGGCACCGATCCCGGTGACCACGGCTGCTGCTGTGTCCACGTCCAGCTTGCCGGTTGCATAGTAGTCGAGGAAGAACAGCGGCTCGGCGCCCTGTACGATCAGGTCATTGACGCACATGGCCACCAGATCGATACCCACTGTGTCATGTTTTTTCAGATCGATGGCGAGGCGCAGCTTGGTGCCCACACCGTCGGTGCCGGAGACCAGCACCGGCTCCTTGTAGCCCGCAGGGATTTGACACAAGGCCCCAAAGCCGCCAAGACCACCAAGGACTTCAGGACGACGAGTGCGCTTTGACACGCCCTTGATACGTTCAACCAGTGCATTGCCGGCATCGATATCCACGCCAGCATCCTTGTAGCTCAGTGAGGTTTTGTCAGTCACGAGTAGTCCCCGTCATGTGAGAAGTGGAGGGTAAAATTCGGGGCGTATTCTAACAGTGGCGGCGAAAAACCAGAAAGGAAATCGTTTGCGCGTTTTTGCGCAAAACTGCTCTACAAGCGGCGGCTTTTGTTGTATGATTCCGCGATTTTTTTGCGGCAGGTTAGAGGAGATAATAATGAAAGTCGTTGAAGTCAAACACCCCCTGGTCAAACACAAGATCGGTCTGATGCGTGAAGGCGATATCAGCACCAAGCGTTTCCGTGAACTGGCCAAAGAAGTGGGCAGTTTGTTGACCTATGAAGCTACCTCTGACTTCGAAACCGAGAAGGTTATCATCGATGGCTGGAATGGGCCAGTAGAAGTTGACCAGATCAAGGGCAAGAAGGTAACCGTCGTACCGATCCTGCGTGCCGGCCTTGGCATGATGGATGGTGTGCTGGAGCACATGCCGAGTGCCCGTGTCAGCGTGGTCGGTATCTACCGCGATGAAGAGACCCTGCAGCCGGTTCCCTACTTCGAGAAGATCGTCAGCAACATCGAAGAGCGTCTGGCGCTGGTCATCGACCCCATGCTGGCCACCGGTGGCTCCATGATCGCCACTATCGATCTGCTGAAAAAGAAAGGCTGCCAGTCCATCAAGGTGCTGGTACTGGTTGCCGCACCGGAAGGCATCAAGGCGCTGGAAGCCGCTCACCCGGATGTTGAGCTGTTCTGTGCCTCCATCGATCAGGGCCTGAACGAGAAAGGCTATATCGTGCCGGGTCTGGGCGATGCCGGCGACAAGATCTTCGGTACCAAGTAAGTTGCTGTGATACGCCGCCTCTGCCGAGGTGGCTGACGGAGCCGGCGTCCTGCCGGCTTCGCTGTTTATGGCCTTTGTCCCAGCCTTGCCGCAGGACGCGCCTTGCCGCTACCATAAGCACCATCTCCCATTTCGAGACTCTGTTCATGTTCAAACGTGTTGTGACCGCCCTCTGCTGCGGCTTGTCATTCATTGCCTCGGCCGCTCAGGTGACCGACCTCTATCAGGGCAAGGCCCCGACCACCGGCGACATGGTGGCTGCTCAGGGTCAGGCGCTGGGCGAGGTGTTGATCAAGGTGACCGGCAAGCGGGACATTCTGACCCAGCCTGCCGTGGTCAAGGCGCTGGCTGCGCCGGGCGACTATGTAAAGAGCTATGGCTATCAGGATGTGGATTCGGTCAAGTATCTGAAGGCCGAGTTCAAGAGCGACAAGGTCAACAGCCTGGTCTCCGAGAGCAAATTCGCCCTGCTTGGCCCGGCTCGTCCCCAGATGGCCCTCTGGCTGGTGGTGGATCAGGGTGAGCGCCATCTGCTGGCAGACCAGTCTACCGATGGCTGGGCACAGGCACTGCGCGAACAGACCCTGGCGCTGGGGCTGCCGGTCAGCATTCCCCTGATGGATCTCGACGACAACATGGCGGTCAGTGCCACCGACGTCTGGGGCCGTTTTGCCGATCCCATCCTCAAGGCGAGCCAGCGCTATGGCGCCGAGATGGTGGTGCTGGGCAAGCTGACCCCAGAAGGGGACAAGTGGAGCATCGACTGGGGACTTTACGGGCCCAAGGCCGCTGGTGAAGTGGCCGAACTGACCCGAGGCAACACCACGGGTACCCAGGCCGAAGTGGCGCAAGGGCTTGCCGATACCCTGGCGACCTGGCTGGTGAAAAACTACGGCGCCCGCATCTCGGGGCCGGCAACCAGTCAGACCCTGGTGGTGGATGGCCTATCCGATGTGGACAGCATGATCTCCGTGCAGAAGATGCTGCAGGGGATGGCCAACGTCAGCAAGGTGGAGATCGGCAAGCTGGAAGGCAATCAGGTCACCTTCAACTTCACCCTGCAGGGGGATCAGAGCGAGTTGGTACGCGCCCTGCAGCTGGAGAGCCGCTTGCACAAGGTTGACGATAATGGCAGCAATCTGCGTTACCAATGGTCGCAGCCCTGATTTCACAAGGCTTTTGTCTACCGCCCGGCTTGTCCGGGCGGTTCTCTATCTGCCATTGCGATGGTACACTTAGCCACAAATGTCACAGTCAAAGCCCAACGAGTGAAGCAACCGGCCCAACTGTCCCTAGCCGTACAACTACCGGATGATGAAACCTTCGTCAGTTTTTATCCCGGCACCAATGCTCATCTGATCACCGCCCTCAAGAATGCGGCCATCGGTCAGGGGTCGCCTTTCCTCTATTTCTGGGGAGCCAAGGGCTCCGGGCGCTCCCACCTGCTCCATGCCACCTGTGCCGAGGTCAATGCCCGCGATGCAGCGGCGGCCTATCTCTCCCTCGATCAGTTTGAACAGCTCGATCCCAGCATGCTTGATGCCCTCGAAAGTCTGCCGCTGGTCTGCCTCGACAGCATTGAGGCCATCGCCGGCAATGCCGTTTGGGAGCGGGCGCTGTTTGATTTTTACAATCGCTGGCAGGAGAAAGGGGAAGGGACGCTGATCGTCACCGGTTGCAGCGCGCCGCGCAAGCTGGGGCTGCAGCTGCCGGATCTCGCCTCGCGCCTTGACTGGGGGGTGAGTTTCCATCTCGAAGAGCTGGATGATGAAGGCAAGCTCAGTGCCCTGCAGCTGCGTGCCGAGCTGCGGGGCTTCAAACTGCCCATCGATGTGGGCCGCTTCCTGCTCAACCGCCTCTCGCGCGATATGCGCACTCTGCTTACCACTCTCAATCAGCTCGACAACGCCTCATTTCGCGCCAAGCGCAAGCTCACCATCCCCTTTGTCAAAGAGATTCTCGAGCTCTGATCCTCTCAGCGGTGTGCGGTTGTGCACCTGACTTTCGTTTGAGTGGCAGATAAAAAGAAACCCCGGCTTCAGGCCGGGGTTTTGCTATATCAAGGGGTATCTCAAGGGACTCGGCCTATCAGTGGAACTGATCTTCTTCGGTCGAGCCGGTCAGCGCAGTCACCGAGGATTGGCCACCCTGAATGACGGTGGTGACCTTGTCGAAGTAACCGGTACCGACCTCCTGCTGGTGGGCCACGAAGGTGTAGCCACGGCTGGCTGCGGCAAATTCCGGCTCCTGCACCATCTCGACGTAGTGCTTCATCCCTTCGCCACGGGCGTACTGGTAGGCCAGCTCGTACATGTGGAACCACATGTTGTGGATACCCGCGAGGGTGATGAACTGGTACTTGTAGCCCATGTCGGAGAGCTCCTGCTGGAAGCGGGCGATGGTGGCATCGTCCAGATTTTTTTTCCAGTTGAAGCTCGGCGAGCAGTTGTAGGCCAGGATACGATCCGGGAACTTGGCCTTGATCGCTTCGGCAAATTTACGTGCTTCGTCCAGATCCGGCTTGGCGGTTTCGCACCACACCATGTCGGCGTAGGGGGCGTAAGCCAGACCGCGAGCGATGGCCTGATCGATACCGGCACGTACCTTGTAGAACCCTTCGGCAGTGCGCTCGCCAGTCAGGAAGTCTGCATCGTACGGGTCAGCGTCGGTGGTCAACAGGTCAGCGGCGTTGGCGTCGGTACGGGCTATCACCAGCGTGGTGGTGCCGCACACATCGGCTGCCAGACGGGCGGCAACCAGCTTCTGCACCGCTTCCTGAGTCGGTACCAGTACCTTGCCACCCATGTGGCCGCACTTCTTGACTGATGCCAGCTGATCTTCAAAGTGCACGCCGGCGGCACCTGCTTCAATCATCCCCTTCATCAGTTCGAAGGCGTTCAGCACGCCGCCGAAACCGGCTTCCGCATCCGCCACGATGGGCAGGAAGTAGTCGATAAAGCCATCATCCTGCGGCCCAACCTTGTTGGCCCACTGGATCTGGTCGGCACGGGCGAAAGAGTTGTTGATGCGCTCCACCACGGACGGCACCGAGTTGGCCGGGTAGAGGGACTGATCCGGATACATGGTGGAGGACAAGTTGTTGTCCGCCGCCACCTGCCAGCCGGAGAGGTAGATCGCCTCGATCCCCGCCTTGGCCTGCTGCACCGCCTGACCACCGGTCAGGGCGCCGAGGCAGTTGACGTAGCCCTTTTTGGCGTCGCCGTGGATCAGACCCCACAGCTTGTCGGCACCGCGCTGGGCCAGAGTGTGCACCGGCTGCAAGCTGCCGCGCAGGTTTACCACATCTTCGGCGCTGTAGCCGCGCTTGATCCCTTTCCAGCGGGGGTTTTCCGCCCAGTCTTTCTCGATAGCCTGGATCTGTTGCTCACGGGTCAGTGCCATATCAGTTCCCTCTTTCATTGATTTCACGTTTCCATTGACTTGTTATTGGCGAGCCCCGCCCGGGGCCCGGAGTTCAGAGCCGCTCGTAACCGGGCAGCGTCAGAAAATCGATCAGGGTATCGGCGCAGGTGATCTCTTCCATCAGCGCGCTTGCCTCGGCAAAGCCACCCGCCTGCCAGCGCTCGGCACCCACTTCGGCTTTGACTACCTCCTGCTCTTCGGCCAGCATCTGGCGGAACAGCTCCTTGGTCACCACCTTGCCGTTGGCGAGGCTCTTGCCGTGGCGGATCCACTGCCAGATGGAGGTGCGGGAGATCTCGGCGGTGGCGGCATCTTCCATCAGGCCGTAGATGGGCACGCAGCCGTTGCCGTTGATCCAGGCTTCCAGATATTGCAGGGCGACCCGGATATTGGTGCGCATCCCGGCCTCGGTGCGCTCGCCCTCACAGGGGGCCAGCAGGTCGGCGGCGGTGATGGGGGCATCTTGCTCGCGCAGTACGCCGATCTGGTTCTTGGCGCCAGCCGCAATGGTGGCGTTGAATACCGCCATGGCGGTATCGGCGAGGCCAGGGTGGGCCACCCAGGTGCCATCGTGGCCGTTATTGGCTTCGCGCTCCTTGTCCGCTTTGACCTTGGCGAAGACCTGCTCGTTGACGGCCGCGTCCTTGGCCGGAATAAAGGCGGCCATGCCACCCATCGCCAGCGCACCGCGCTTGTGACAGGTCTTGATCAGCAGCCGCGAGTAGGCGGAGAGGAACGGCTTGTCCATGGTCACCACCTGACGGTCCGGCAGGACGCGATCCGGATGGTTCTTCAAGGTCTTGATGTAGCTGAAGATGTAGTCCCAGCGGCCGCAGTTCAGCGCAACGATGTGATCCTTCATCTGATAGAGCAGTTCATCCATCTCGAACACGGCTGGCAGGGTTTCAATCAGCACGGTGGCCTTGATGGTGCCGCGGGGCAGACCGAACTTGTCCTCGGTCCAGGCAAATACCTCGCTCCACCAGCGCCCTTCCAGATGGCTCTGCAGCTTGGGTACGTAGAAGTAGGGGCCGGAGCCTTTGGCCAGCAGCGCCTGATAGTTGTGCAGAAAGTAGAGGGCAAAATCGAACAGACCGCCGGGGATCGGCTCGCCATCGAAAGTGACATGTTTTTCCGGCAGGTGCAGACCACGCACCCGGCAGATGAGCACCGCCGGATTGGGGTTCAGGGTATAGGCCTTTCCTTCCGGACTGGTGTAGGAGACGGTACCGTTGACTGCATCGCGCAGGTTGATTTGACCCTCGATCACTTTATTCCAGGCGGGTGCCAGTGAGTCCTCGAAGTCAGCCATGAATACCTTGACGTTGGCGTTGAGGGCGTTGATCACCATCTTGCGCTCGACCGGGCCGGTGATCTCCACACGGCGGTCTTGCAGGTCGGCGGGAATGCCGCGAATGGTCCAGTCACCTTCACGGATGTGGGCGGTTTCCGGCAGGAAGTCCGGCAGCTCGCCACCATCGATACGGGCCTGACGTGCCACACGTTGTTTCAGCAATTCCCCTCTTTGGGGAGCAAAACGTTCTACCAGTTCGGAGACCAGCGCCACCGCGTCCGGCGTCAGAATTTGCGCGTATTCGGGCAGCATCTCGCCCTGGATGCGAAGGCGGGCGCTACAGTGGGTCTGAGCCGGTGCCGACATAAGGTTCACTCCTTTGAGAATTACATTTTGAACTTACTAACTACGACTAAAGTCGAATCCCTGTTCCTGAAACGTTCCCGCAACAACGGGGTAACACGATTGATAAGGTGCGAAATATTGTCGATTACGTCAACAGTTTTTTTAAAACGCCTGTTTGGGGTCGATGTTTAAGTTGATGTTTTTAATTGAGTTATTGGATTGGTATAAAAGCTCTACACAGATGGTTATGCTCCTGGTTTTTCTGTCCGGGCGATGGCTCGTCCGGTCACCCTTCTTGTCATGCGATTCGTAAGTTATTACGTAATAAAATTACAAATGCAAAAACAAATCCCGACCTTACTCCAGGCTTTTTAAAAACAGCTGTATGAAGTGCGTTTAAATATTTCAATCAATAGGCTGATGGCGTTGATGCTGGATAGTGAACGTTCGTTTAAAACCGTCAGGCTTTCGCAGGGCTCTGTTGGCGCTGACGGCTTGCCGCATTGAAAGTGGAGCGCAATAACGTAGGTTTGTATCAGCTGATGGGGATCAACCGGGCGGGGAGTGGTGGTTAAACAGCAGTCAATTAAACTGTGTAATCATGTTTTGGTAGTGGTTTGTCGTTTTTTTAAGGCGGTACGTCTCAAGAGGCATAAGACGGGGAAAAGCAGGGAAAAAAGCAGGTAAAGAGAGGGAGAAATCGCCCGCAGGCGGGCTCAGTAGTCATCGTCAGGTTCGGCCAGATCGATGACATCCAGCTGGATGACCAACTCTTCCTCTTCACCCTGCGGGGTGCAGGAGTTGTCGTGAGGAACAGGGTAGAGCGGAATGAGCGGGGTGAAATCGGTGGTCTGGTTCATGCTTGCTCCCGTATTGAATGCAAGCCGGCCAGTGATCCCTTCACTTGTGCCTCCACCTCCCTGTCTTGATACCGGCGGAAAGTTGCGCATATTAATGAGCGCATCAAAAAGATTCAAGCGATTCTGTACGTTTTTTGTTCCTGACGGTGATGGTGCGGGTTGAACCGGGCAAAAGGCTGGGAAAGGGAAGGCTGGTCAGAGCAAAAACGGGAGCAAAAAAATAGCCCAGTCGTTTGACTGGGCTATTTTCGGGGAATGATGGTCGGCGTGAGAGGATTTGAACCTCCGACCCCTGACACCCCATGACAGTGCGCTACCTGGCTGCGCTACACGCCGACAAGGTCAGTCTGAGCTGACGGGGAGGAAGTCTAATGATCTGCACTCATGGGTGCAACTCCTTTTTTATCATAGAGATGCCGACTGCTTCTTTATTGCGCAGCCAAGATGCGGCTTGGGCGGAGGAGGGAGTTTTGGCATAATCGCCGCCCCGCAGCAGCCACTATTCATGCAAGATATTCATGATGTCGGCTGAAAGGTGTGGAAGTATGGAATACCAATGCAGAGATTGAACAGACAGAGAGGCATGGCCGTGAAACCAGCAGAGGGGGCCGATGCGCCGGAACAGGCCGCAACGGATGAGAAGTGGATGCGCCACGCCATGGCACTGGCGGGACGCGCCGAGGGGATCGGCGAGATCCCGGTTGGGGCCGTGCTGGTGCTGGGTGACGAGATCGTGGGGGAGGGGTGGAACCGCTCCATCAGCGAGCACGATGCCTGTGCCCATGCCGAAGTGATGGCGATCCGCGCGGCAGGTAGCCGGCTGGAGAACTACCGCCTGCTCGACACCACCCTCTATGTGACGCTGGAGCCCTGCTGCATGTGTGCCGGTGCCCTCATCCATAGCCGGGTCAAGCGGGTGGTCTTTGGCGCCCCGGATCTCAAGACGGGGGCGGCGGGGTCGGTGTTCGAGATCTTGCAGGACCCGCGTCACAACCACAGGGTCGAGCTGACCGCAGGCGTGCTGGCCGAGGCCTGCTCGACCCAGCTCTCCGATTTCTTCAAGCGGCGCCGCGCCGAGAAAAAGGCGGCCAAACTGGCGCTGCAACAATCGGGTGAGGCTTCCGCCTGAGCCGGTCAGCGGCGGGATGTACTAACCCGCCGCTCGCCATTTTTATAACCACTTTAAAAACAATCAGTTATTAAGCCTTCACTTCCTCTCTCCCCTGGTATTCCGTCCCCTGTATATCCTGCTTATTTAAGGTGGCGGGTGTAACAAAACTGTCATGCAACCGCCATATAATGCCGCCAAGCCTAGCTTACATTGAGGTTTTGCATGTCATCGGAATCGTTACACCTGGGTATGGCGGGGAGTCGAAAACGCCGCATCAAGGACAAATTGGCCAAGTACGGCGTCACCACGGGTGGGGCGCTGGTGCTGGTGGCGTTACTGCTTATCTTCTTTTACCTGCTCTATGTGGTGAAGCCCATCTTCAATGGCGCCACGATGGAGCCGACCGCCTCGTTTACCCTGCCGACAAGCGGCAAGACCGCCTGGCTCGGGGTGGAGGAGCAGAACGAGATCGGTTATCGCTTCAGCGACAACGGACAGGTCAACTTCTTCGCCGTGCAGGGCGATGGCAAGATCAAGGTCGGTCAATCCCTCGGTCAGGCTGAGGTGGCCGGTGACATCACTGCCGTGGCGCCGCCCGCGCCGGGTCAGAAGCTGATTGCCTACGGTTTTGCCGACGGCAAGGCACAGGTGGTGCAGCCCTCCTTCAAGGTTTCCTATCCCAACGATGTGCGCGTCATTGAGCCCAGCCTCCAGTACCCCTTCGGCGAAGAGCCGGTGGTAGTGGATCCCGAGGGCAAGGCGCTCAAGACCATGGTGTTTGAAGCCACCAAGGACAAGATGGCCGCTGCCGCCGTGACCGAAGATGGTCGTGGCGTGATGACGGTGATGAGCGGTGAGGAGAACTTCCTCTCCGGCGAGATTGAGTGGAGTGCCCAGAACTACACCATTCCCTCCCTGCCGCGCCATGTGGATCAGATGCTGCTCACCCCCAACCTGCGCATCCTGTTCGTGCGCGAGGGCAACCGCCTCTCTGTCTACGACATCCAGAACCTGAGCGATATCTCGGTGCGCAACGTGCTGGAGATCAACGCCCCGAATGCCAACGTGACCCGGGTCGAGCTGCTCTCCGGCGCCTCTTCCCTGCTGGTGGGCAATGACAATGGCGTCATCTCCCAGTGGTTTGAAGTGGCAAAGGATGGCAAACGCCAGTTCACCCAGATCCGTGACTTCAAGGGTGATGGCGCCGTGGCGCAGCTGACCCCGGAGCACTTTCGCAAGGGCTTTATCAGCGCCGACAAGGATGGCACCGTCAGTTTCTTCCACGCCACCGGCGAGACCAAGTTGCTGAGCGAGCATGTCGATGGCGGCGCCTTCTCTGCGCTGGCCATTTCGCCGCGCCACAACCTGCTGCTGACCCAGCAGGGCGATGCCTTCAAGCTGTTTGCGGTGGAGAACGAGCACCCCGAGGTGACCTGGTCTGCCCTGTGGCAACAGGTGTGGTACGAAGGCTATCCCGAGCCCCAGTATGTGTGGCAATCCACCTCCGCCAGCAACGACTTTGAAGCCAAGCTGAGCCTGGTGCCGCTGGTATTCGGTACCCTGAAAGCCTCCTTCTATGCCATGGTGTTTGCGGTGCCGCTCGGTGTTGCGGGCGCCATCTACACCGCCTACTTCATGTCGGCGGGGCTGCGCAAATATGTCAAACCGACCGTCGAGATCATGGCGGCCCTGCCGACCGTTATCCTCGGCTTCCTGGCGGGTCTCTGGCTGGCGCCCATCATCGAGGGCTCTCTGCCTGGCGTGGTGCTGCTGCTTATTTTGCTGCCGGCGGGAATGCTGCTGACCGCGCTGGTGTGGAACTATTTGCCGGAGCGCAGCCGTACCTGGCTGCCGGAGGGGTGGCACGCCATCCTGCTGATCCCG
The DNA here is from genome assembly GCF_037890695.1 of Aeromonas jandaei. Taxonomy (NCBI): domain Bacteria; kingdom Pseudomonadati; phylum Pseudomonadota; class Gammaproteobacteria; order Aeromonadales; family Aeromonadaceae; genus Aeromonas; species Aeromonas jandaei. The sequence goes on from NZ_CP149571.1 coordinate 2,474,099, forward strand.
GTGCTGCTCTTCATCGGTTGGGGGGCGTTCGCGCTGAGCCCGCTCATCGAGAATGCCTTTATGCACGGTGATTCGCGCATCTGGCTGACCCACGACATGGGCATCAAGTTCGACCAGCGCAACTCGCTGGTAGTTGGCATCGCCATGGGCTTTGCAGTCATTCCGACCATCTTCTCCATCGCTGAAGATGCGGTCTTCTCTGTGCCCAAGCACCTGACCCAGGGCTCGCTGGCCCTCGGTGCCACCCCGTGGCAGACCCTGAGTCGGGTGGTGATCCTCACCGCCAGCCCGGGCATCTTCTCGGCGGTGATGATGGGCCTTGGCCGCGCCGTGGGTGAGACCATGATCGTACTGATGGCCACCGGTAACACCCCCATCATGGACTTCTCCATGTTCCAGGGGCTGCGTACCCTCGCCGCCAACATTGCGGTAGAGATGCCGGAGTCGGAAGTGGGCAGCTCCCACTACCGGGTGCTGTTCCTCGCAGCCTTCGTCCTGTTCGTGTTCACCTTCTTGTTCAACACCCTGGCCGAGTTCATCCGTCAGCGGTTGCGTGAAAAATACAGCTCTCTGTAAGGACCAAGGAATGACAATGGGTAAGTGGTTTAAATCAGGGGCCCCGTGGATCTGGATGACCGGCGGCGCCGTCAGCCTGAGTCTGGTCGCGGTACTGGGGCTGTTGCTGCTCATCGGCTGGCGTGGTCTGGTCTACTTCTGGCCTCACCCTATCTATGAGTGGCAGCTGGAAGATGCGAGTGGCAACAAGAGCGTGCTGATCGGCGAGATCAACGATCGCGAGCTGGTGCCGGTGGAGCGCCTGCGCGCCGCAGGCCTGCCGCTCAAGGGGGAGGAGCGTGAGCTGCTGACCCGCTATCTGGTCAAGACCGGCAACCGCGAGTTTGTCGATCTGGACTTCCGCTGGGTGCTGGAGACCGACATCAAATCCCAGAGTCAGCCGGTCGAGCTCGCCATGATTGAGCGCGCCACCAACGGCAACTTCTACGGCTACATCAGCTCGGTCAAAGAGGATGGGCGCGAGATCACCACGGATCTGCACGCCGCTCTGCAGCGGGTGCTGGCGCGGGCCAATGGCCTCTCCGAACAGGCCAACGACCTGCAAAAAGGGGACATCGGCAGCATCAACTATCAGCTGGAGCGGCTGCGCCTCAAAGAGCGCAAGGCCGAGCTTGAGAATAACCTGACCGATCAGCTCAAAGCCCAGCTGGCGAGCGAGCGTCAGGCCCTCAACGATCGCTATCAGGTGCTGGAGAAGGAGCTCTTCTCCCTGCGCAGTCAGGCTGACCGAGACAGCATCACCGTCAAGGATATGCGTGGCGAGCAGGTAACCATGCCGATGTCCAAGGTACTGGATGTGGTGTGGCCCAACGACATGAGCCTGCTGGCCAAGGTAGGTTACTGGTTCCACCAGATCGGCAAGTTTGTCTCCGACGATCCCCGTGAAGCTAACACCGAGGGCGGGGTGTTCCCGGCCATCTTCGGCACCGTCTTCATGGTGTTCCTGATGGCGATCATCGTGACCCCGCTCGGCGTGATTGCGGCGGTCTACCTGCACGAGTATGCGGGCAAGAACAGCCTGACCAAGCTTATCCGCATCGCGGTGATCAACCTGGCGGGCGTGCCCTCCATCGTTTACGGCGTGTTCGGTCTGGGCTTCTTCGTCTATACCCTGGGGGGCAGCATCGACCGCCTCTTCTATCCGGAAGCGCTGCCGAGCCCGACCTTTGGCTCACCCGGCGTGATCTGGTCGGCGCTGACCCTGGCCATCCTGACCCTGCCGGTGGTGATCGTCTCCACCGAAGAGGGGCTGGCGCGGATCCCGAGCACCATTCGCCAGGGCTCGCTGGCACTGGGGGCCACCCAGGCCGAGACCCTGTGGCGCATCGTGCTGCCGATGGCGAGCCCGGCCATCATGACCGGTCTCATTCTGGCGATTGCCCGTGCGGCCGGTGAAGTGGCGCCGCTGATGCTGGTGGGGGTGGTGAAACTGGCTCCGACCCTGCCGATGGATGGCAACTTCCCGTACCTGCATGTGGAGCGCAAGTTCATGCACCTGGGCTTCCACATCTATGACGTCGGCTTCCAGAGCCCCAACGTGGAGGCGGCGCGTCCTCTGGTCTACGCCACCTCCTTCCTGCTGGTGACGGTGATCGTCGGCCTAAACCTGACGGCTATCGGTATTCGCAACCACCTGCGCGAGAAATTCCGGTCGCTGGAACATTAATAGGCCAGCCACCACAGAGACGGGCAGGGGACAGGCCCCTGCCAGCCAAGCGTTCCGGCCGCGGGCGATGAGATTGCCCGCCGCCACCGACAGATTTTGAGGTAACAGATGATCAACGTAACGACCGCCGCGACCCAGCATACCGCGACCGACCTGCTCAACCTGAGCCCGGAGCAGACCGCGCTGGAGGTGAAGGATCTCAACCTGTACTACGGCAGCAAACAGGCGCTGTTCAACGTCAACATGAAGATCCCCAAAGGTCAGGTAACCGCCTTTATCGGCCCTTCCGGCTGTGGTAAATCGACCCTGCTGCGCTGCATCAACCGGATGAACGATCTGGTGGAAATTTGCCGCATCGACGGCGAGATCCAGCTGCACGGTCAAAACATCTATGACAAGAGCGTCGACGTCTCCGCCCTGCGCCGTCGGGTGGGCATGGTGTTCCAGCGCCCCAACCCCTTCCCCAAGTCCATCTACGAGAACGTGGTCTATGGCCTGCGTCTGCAGGGGATCAACGATCGCCGCACTCTGGACGATGCTGCCGAGCGCTCCCTGCGCGGCGCGGCCCTGTGGGATGAGGTGAAGGATCGTCTGCACGATAATGCCTTCGGTCTTTCAGGTGGTCAGCAGCAGCGTCTGGTGATTGCCCGCGCCATCGCCATCGAGCCGGAAGTGCTGCTGCTCGATGAACCGACCTCGGCGCTCGACCCGATTTCAACCCTCACCATCGAGGAGTTGATCAACGAGCTCAAGAGCCAGTTCACCGTGGTGATCGTGACCCACAACATGCAGCAGGCGGCGCGGGTCTCGGATCAGACTGCCTTCATGTACATGGGCGAGCTGATCGAGTACTCGGATACCAACACTATCTTCACCACCCCGGCCAAGAAGAAGACCGAAGACTACATCACCGGTCGCTACGGTTAAGGAGCGGAGAGGATGAACCACCACAAACAGATTGGCAGTCAATTCAACGGCTAAGGCATAATCGGAGTATCAAGGACTATTTGTATGGACAATATGAACCTCAATAAACATATCTCCGGTCAGTTCAATGCCGAGCTCGAGAGTGTGCGCAACCAGGTGCTGGTGATGGGTGGCATGGTGGAGCAGCAGCTGACCGACGCCATCGCGGCGATCCACGATCAGGATCTGGAAGCGGCGCGCAAGATTGTGGCCAATGACCACAAGGTCAACGCCATGGAAGTGGCGATTGACGAGGAGTGCACCCGCATCATCGCCAAGCGTCAGCCGACCGCCTCCGACCTGCGACTGGTGATGGCCATCATCAAGACCATCACAGATCTGGAGCGCATCGGCGATGTGGCGGACAAGATCGCCCGCATGCTGACCGACAACGCCAACAAGCCGCAGCCGCCGCTGGTGTCGCTGGAGAACATGGGCCGCCGTACCATCAAGATGCTGCACGACGTGCTCGACGCCTTTGCCCGGATGGATCTGGATGCAGCGCTGGCGGTCTACAAGGAAGATGACAAGGTGGATCGGGAGTACGAGTCCATCATCCGCGAGCTGATGACCTACATGATGGAAGATCCCCGCACCATACCGCAGGTGCTCAACGTGCTGTGGGCGGCGCGGGCCATCGAGCGGGTCGGTGATCGCTGCCAGCACATCTGCGAGTACATCGTCTACTACGTCAAGGGTAAGGACGTGCGCCACACCAAGGCGGACGATCTGGGCACCCTGCTGGGCAAGGGCTAAGCGGAAAGTGAATAAAAAGGCGCGTCAGGCGCCTTTTTTGTTGCATAACTGGTCGGAGTAAGATAAAGCCCCCAACTGGCTGTTTTCTGATAGAATACTCCCCCTGTGTGAGTCCCGGATGGACTCACGGTCCGGTCTCCCGGGCCCAGTTTGCCGTCTTGTGCTAAGGCGGGCGTAGCAATTAGGTTAATCATGAGTTTTGCCGATAGTTTGTTCTTTCTGATGCTGCTGGTTGGCGGCAGTGTGTTCTTCTCCCTCTCCGAGATCTCCCTCGCGGCCTCCCGCAAAATCAAATTGCAGGTGATGGCTGACGAAGGCAATCGTCAGGCCGAAAAGGTGCTGGCACTGCAAGCCCAGCCGGGCAATTTCTTTACCGTGGTGCAGATTGGCCTCAATACTGTTGCCATTCTGGGTGGTATCCTAGGTGAGTCTGCCCTCAACCCCGCCATCAAGGGGATCGTCTCCGAGTTCTATCAGGGCCCCTGGCTTGGCGAGATCAGCTCCGGTGCGTCCTTCGTGTTCGTCACCGGTATGTTTATCCTCATCGCCGACCTGATGCCCAAGCGCCTGGCCATGATCATGCCCGAGCAGATCGCCGTGGTGGTGGTGCGTCCCATGCTCTTCTTTGTCACCGTGCTGATGCCGCTGGTGTGGATCTTCAACGGACTGGCCAATGCCCTGTTCCGTCTGATGCGGGTCTCCACCGTGCGCAACGACGAGATCACCTCCGACGATATCTATGCAGTGATGGATGCCGGTGCCGAAGCGGGTGTTATCCAGCGCGAGGAGCATCAGCTCATCGAGAACGTGTTCGAGCTGCAGTCCCTTGGCGTGACCTCCGCCATGACCGCGCGCGAGAGCCTCATCTACTTCACCCTGCAAGAGGATGAAGAGAGCATCAAGGCCAAGATCGCCGAGCACCCGCACAACAAGTTTCTGGTCTGTGACCACAACCTCGACAGCATCAAGGGCTTTGTCGATGCCAAAGAGCTGCTGATCCGCGTCATCGGTGGCCAGAGCATCGATCTCAATAGCGGCTCGCTGGTGCAGAACGTCATCATCATTCCCGATACCCTCAACCTCTACGAGGCGATGGAGTACTTCAAGAACCACAGAGGCGACTTTGCCGTGGTGATGAACGAGTACGCGCTGGTGGTGGGTATCGTCACCATGAACGACCTGATGAGTACCGTCATGGGCGAGTGGGCTACCCACGTGGTGGAAGAGCAGATTGTGCAGCGGGACGAGAGCTCCTGGCTGGTGGACGGGGTTACCCCCATCTCCGACGTGATGCGAGCCTTCGATATCGAAGAGTTCCCTGACGATCAGAACTACGAGACCATCGCCGGCTTTATCATGTACATGCTGCGCAAGATCCCCAAACGGACCGATTCGGTCAAATATGCGGGTTACAAGTTCGAAGTGGTGGATATCGACAGCTACAAGATCGATCAGCTGCTGGTCACCCGGATTGAACCCGCCGTCGTTACCGACAAGCTTGCTCAGGATGCGTAAAAGGAGCTTTCAGGAGTCATGAAAATGCAGTCTCATTCCCGTGCGATCGCCTGTGTGGCGCTCGCTCTGGCACTCGGCGCCTGCAGCCAGAGTGCACCGCGCAAGGCAACCGTAACTGCCAAACCGGTGGCGCCAAAGCCCGCCGTGGTTGTGCCGCAGCCGGATCCCGATGCGGTGGTGCAGAGCGCTGTGGCTGAGCCCAGCCCGGTGTTTGACGAGGAGTATCACGGGCCGGAGCAGGGATCGCTGGAGTCGGTGACCGCCCTGTTTGCCCGTGGCTACATCGAGTCGGCCATGCGTGAAACCATGCTGGCGGCGGTGAAGAATGACTATCCGCTGCTTGGTATGCGAGATGTGCGGCTGACCGATCCGGTCTACAAATTCCTCACCTCTGCCCATGCCACCACCACGGCGCACGACTACCTCTATGCCGGTGTGCAGCGTCGTCTGGGCCGCCCGCTCAGCCCTGCCCAGTGGGAGCAGATCTGGCGCCGCTTGCCACAGGATGGTCGGGTATCCGACTGGGTGAAACAGATCAAGCGGGTACTGGCCGGACATTAAGCGGCCAGCTCACCATATCGCCACAAAAGGCCACCTTCGGGTGGCCTTTTGCATTTCTGCGTGTGTCTCGCCGTGTGCATGCTGATTTCTGCTGCGACGGATTGCCGTCAGTGGCACTTTGTTTTATCTTGTTTTGGCCATCTAAACATCTATATGTTTTTATGGCCATACCGTCGGGTACTTCACCCGGATGAAGCCGGACGATCTGCTGCGATTCTGCGTGAAACCGCAGATCAGCAAGACACATACGCAAATAACAAAGAGACACGACAGATGGAAACCAGGGAATTGTGGGTGCTGGATGGGGGCATGGGGCGCGAGCTGGCACGGCGGGGGGCCCCGTTTCGTCAGCCGGAGTGGTCGGCGCTGGCCTTGATGGAGGCGCCAGAGACGGTGCGCGAGGTGCATCAGGCCTACGTGGCGAGCGGTGCCCGGGTCATCACCACCAACAGCTATGCGCTGGTGCCGTTTCATATCGGCGATGAGCGTTTCTTTGCCGATGGGGAGGGGCTGGCAGCGCTGGCTGGGCAACTGGCCCGCGAGGTGGCTGACGAGCAGAAGGGCAGCGTGCAGGTGGCGGGTTCTCTACCACCGCTCTTTGGCTCTTACCGTGCCGATCTGTTCAAGGCGGACAAGGTGAGCGAGCTGGCTATCCCGCTTATCCGGGCGCTATCCCCTCATGTGGATATCTGGCTGGCCGAGACCATGAGCCTGATTGCCGAACCACTGGCCCTTAAAGCGCTGTTGCCGGAAGATGGCAAGCCGTTCTGGGTCTCCTTCACCCTGGAAGATGAGACGCCGGGCTACGAGCCGCGGCTGCGTTCCGGCGAGCGGGTGGCCGATGCGGTGACTGCGCTGGTGGCGACCGGAGTGGACGCCATCCTGTTCAACTGCTGTCAGCCCGAGGTGATTGAGGGAGCCTTCGAGGTTGCCCGCACCCGATTGCAGGCGCTGGGTCGCATCGACATTCGCCTCGGTGCCTATGCCAACGCCTTCCCGCCGCAACCCAAGGAGGCCACCGCCAACGATGGGCTGGACGAGATCCGCACCGATCTGGGGCCGCTGGATTACCTTGGCTGGGCCGAACGCTGGCGTGCGGCCGGGGCGAATCTTATCGGTGGTTGCTGCGGTATCGGCCCCGAGCATATTCAGGCGCTGAGCAGCCGGTTGCGCTAAGGAGTCCCCATGAAAGAGAACAAGATTGGGCTCTGGTCTCTCACCGCGCTGGTGTTCAGCTCCATGGTGGGGGCGGGGATCTTCAGCCTGCCGCAGAATATGGCCGAGGTGGCAGGCGCCCGCGCCGTGCTGATCGGTTGGGGCGTGACCGGGGTGGGCATAGTGGCGCTCGCCATGAGCTTCCTTTACCTGTCGCGGTTAAGGCCGGATCTCGACGGTGGCATCTACAGCTACGCCCGCGCCGGTTTCGGCGATCTGGTGGGCTTCTTCTCCGCCTGGGGTTATTGGCTCTGCGCCACCATCGGTGTGGTGGGTTATCTGGTCATCGCCTTTGCGGCGCTGGGCAGTTTTATCGATACCCCCGAGCAGATCTGGTTTGGTGACGGCAATACCCTGGCGGCGTTTGTCGGCGAGTCCTGCATCCTCTGGTCTGTACACCTGCTGGTGGCCCGTGGCGTGCAGCAGGCGGCGCTGTTCAATCTGGTGGCGACTCTGGCCAAGAGCCTGCCGCTGCTGCTGTTTATCCTGTTCGCCTGCTACTGGTTCGACCCGGTCACCTTCGCGGCGGATCAGCAGGGCAGCACTCTGGCGGTGCCGGTCTCCGAGCAGGTGCGCAACACCATGTTGATTACCCTCTGGGTCTTTACCGGCATCGAGGGGGCGGCGGTGTTGTCGGCCCGCGCCAGAAACCGGCGGGATGTGGGCACGGCCACTGTGCTCGGCGTGGTACTGGCGCTGCTGCTCTATGTGCTCATCTCGGTGCTGGCGCTGGGAATATTGAGCCGGCCTGAGCTGGCGGCCCTGCCCAACCCCTCCATGGCTGGGTTGATGGCCCAGATGACCGGCTCCTGGGGCAAGTTGCTCATCAGCGTCGGTCTTATCGTCTCGGTGCTCGCCTCCTATGTGAGCTGGACGCTGTTCTCGGCCGAGGTGCCGTTCAGCGCGGCCCGCCACGGCGCGTTTCCTGCTATCTTCCGGCGCCAGAACCGCAACGGGACGCCTATCGCATCGCTATGGCTCACCAGCCTGACGGTGCAGACATGTCTGCTGCTGGTGTGGCTGCTCGGCAAGGGCTACACCAGCCTGCTGCTTATCTCCACCTCGATGATTTTGGTGCCCTACCTGCTGATCGGCCTGTTTCTGCTCAAGCTTTCGTTCAGCAAGGAGGGGGAGAGCGGGCTGGGCCGAGGCCTGATGCAGGCGGTGGCTCTGGTGGCGAGCGGTTACGGTTTCTGGCTGCTTTATGCTGCCGGGGTGGAGTATCTGCTGTTGTCGCTGTTGCTCTATGGGCCGGGCCTGCTGCTGTTTCTCTACAGCCGCCGCCAGCTGGGCACAGATCTTCGCTTGAGCGGTCGCGAGCGGCTGTTGGCCGGAGTGACCTTGCTGAGCCTGATCCCCGCCGTCTGGTCGTTCGCCCATCTCTGACATCGAGGTGGTGACTGACCATAAAAGAGAGCGCCACCATGGCGCTCTCTTGTTATCAGGGATGGGTTATCAGGGACTTGCTATCCGGGAGTTGTGACCCGGGGAGAAGGCTCAGCGGCTGGCAGGCCCGGCCGGTTTGCCAAACAGCACGGCGAGTTTTTGTCGCCACGGCAGGCCACGGGCGTCGCGCAGCATGTCGCGCCACTCGTGGAAGGTGAGGGTGAGGGGGTTGAAGCTGTGGATCGGCTTGGTGATGCCAAAACGACACGGCTCGGTCGGGTCTTCCTCGACAAAGGTGCCGAACAGCCGATCCCAGATAATCAGCACGCCGGCAAAGTTGCGATCTATGTATTTGGCGTTGCTGGCGTGGTGCACCCTGTGGTGGGAGGGGGTGTTGAAGATCCACTCCAGCCAGCCGAGCTTGCCCACTACCTGGGTGTGGACGAAAAACTGAAAACCCAGGCTGAGCAGCACGGTGGCCACTACCGCCTCGGGCGGGAAGCCGATGACAATCATCGGGATCCAGAACAGCCACATGCCGGAGATGGGATACATCAGGCTCTGGCGAAAGGCGGTAGAGAGATTGAGCCGCTCCGAGCTGTGATGTACCACGTGGGAAGCCCACAGCCAGCGCACATGGTGGCTGGTGAAGTGGAACAGCCAGTAACAGAGATCCTGCAGCAGGAAGAGCAGCAATACGCTCCAGAAGTTCAGCTCGATATCGAACAGTCGCCAGCCCCAGAGGGTGTCATAGAGATAAGCGATGGCGATGGCTGCCAATGCATCGCCCCCCTGATGCATCAGGGCCAGCGCGGCGTTGGCCAGCAGGTCTTTCCACTGGTAGGTGGCGGTTGGAAAAGCTGCGCCATGCTTGCGCAGATAGGCCATCTCCCAGCCGATAAAGGCCAGAAAAATCGGGGATAGGTAGAGCAGGATCAGTTGCACATCCATGAGCAGGTATCCATTCAGAGCAATTGCTCTCCAGCATAAAGGATGAAAGCAATATTTCATTAACATTTTCGAGCCTCTTGCCCGATGGCTCTGGCGAGTTTGCAGTGAGGCCGCAATTCAATCCGATGGATGGTGACCGCTGACTATGCTTGATGCAGATTGAGCGTCAGAGGATTGGTTAATGCGTATCTGTGTTTATCTGTTGCTGGGATTCTGCCTGCTGGCACAGGCCAAAACCCGGGTGGAGATAGTGGCGGATGCCAGCTATCCCCCCTACTCCTGGCAGGAGGGCAAAGAGGTGCGGGGGATCTATGCCGATATCATCCGCGAGGTGACTTCCGTCATGCCCGACTATGAGGTGGTGCTCAAACCGATGCCATGGCGCCGCGGTCTGAGCATGGTGGAGCAGGGCAGCGCATTTGCCATTTTCCCTCCCTACTATCTGCCCGATACTCGCCCCTATATCTGGCCCTACTCCCAGCCGCTACTCGACGAAGAGTTGGTGGTTGTGTGCGGCGCCAGTGTGGCTGCCAATACCCCACAGGCAAGGTTTCCACTCGACTATCAAGGTTTGCGCTTTGGCATGAATGCCGGTTTTGCGGTCGGCGGCGATGCCTTCTGGCAGGCGGTGAAGGAGAAGAAAATCGATGTGGAGGAGGTGAAGAGCAACCGGGAGAACCTGCTCAAGATTGTGCGGGGGCGGGTGGATTGCACCATCAACGATCGCCTCTCTCTGCTCTATGAACTGCTCGCCATGATCAAGGGGGAGCAGCTGGCGGTGACCGATATCTCGCTACTCAAACAGGGGCCGGTGCTCAGTCGAGAGCAGGGTTTTCTCGGTTATAGTCGCAAGGGGGATTTTCCCTACAAGGAGAGCTTTATCGAGCAGTTTGACAAGGGGCTCTATCAGCTCAAAAAGCGCGACGGGATCAAGCCCATCGTCGAGCGCTATCTGGGAAAGTCCCCGCGCTGAGCCGGTAACCGCGGGAGCGGCTTCAGCAGTGAGTAGTGTTGTGTCATCCGATCCGCAAAGAAAAAGTGAGAGGAACCATGGTTCCTCTCACTTTTTTGACTGACCATTTTAACTGGCTGTGGGTCTGCGTTTACAGCACCTGGCTCAGGAACTGGCGCAGGCGCGGGGAGGGGGGATTGTCGAAAAACTCAGTCGGTTTCTCGTCTACCAGCAGCTCGCCGCTCTCCATAAAGAGCACCCGATCCGCCACTTCCCGGGCAAAGCCCATCTCGTGGGTCACCACCACCATGGTCATCCCTTCGCGGGCGAGACCCTTCATGACGTCCAGCACTTCCCCCACCATCTCGGGATCGAGCGCGCTGGTGGGCTCGTCAAAGAGCATGATGCGCGGCTGCATGGCGAGCGCCCGGGCGATGGCCACCCGCTGCTGCTGACCACCGGAGAGCTGGGAGGGGTAGCTGCCCGCCTTGGCCGAGAGCCCCACTTTCAGCAACAGGACCTTGGCTCGATCTTCGGCCTCCTTGCGCGACAGTCCCCGCACTTTTTGCGGGGCGAGGCAGATATTCTCCAGTACCGTCAGGTGGGGAAAGAGGTTGAAGGACTGGAACACCATGCCCACCTCTTCCCGCAGCTTGTTGACATCGCCCGGCTGGGTCAGGCAGATGCCGTCCACCACGATATCGCCATCGTTGATGGTCTCCAGCTGGTTGAGGGTGCGCAGAAAGGTGGACTTGCCGGAGCCGCTGGGGCCGACGATCACGACCACTTCCCCTTCGGCGACCTCGGTGCTGACGTTTTTCAGGGCATGAACTTCGCTGCCGTAGAACTTTTCTACACCGGTCGCCTTGATGATGGGATCAGTTGCTTTTCGCATATTTCACCTCGAGACGGCGCACCAGAAAGGAGAGAGTACCGGTCAGCACCAGATAGAGCAGCGCCACGGTGAACCACACCTCGAATGGGCTGAAAGTGGAGCTGACCACCTCGCGCCCCGCCTTGGTCAGGTCGGTGATGGAGATGACCGACACCAGCGAGGAGTCCTTGATCAGGTTGATGAACTGACCCGCCAGTGGCGGCAGCACCCGCTTGAACGCCTGCGGCAGGATGACGTAGCGCATGGTCTGGGCCGAGGTGAGGCCCAGACTGCGGCCTGCCTCCATCTGTCCCTTGTGGATGGAGCTGATGCCGGCGCGGACGATCTCCGCCACATAGGCGCCGGTAAAGACGGCCAGTGCCGCGACCCCGGCAGTGAAGCGATCGAGGTTCAGTACGGTGCCGATAAAGAAGTAGACGATAAAGATCTGCACCAGCAGCGGAGTGCCGCGAATGAGCTCCACATAGGTGACGGCCAGATTGCGCAGGGCCGGGTTGGGGGAGAGTCGGGCCAGTCCGGCCAGGGTGCCGAGCAAAATGGCGAAGATGCCCGCCACCAGCGAGAGCTTGATGGTCATCCAGACGCCCCAGGCGATGGGGCCGGCAGTCCAGCTCAGCTGGATATCGAGGGCATCGCCACGAAAGACGGTATCCCCTTCGCTGACCTGCACACCGCTGGTCGCGATGGGCTGGCGCTGGTTGGGGTCGAGATCGTTTTGCAGGAACAGTTTGCCTTTCTCTGCGGCAGTGGTGCCGGCCACCACGGTGCCGTCAAACTCGGCGTAATTCTTCTGTTCGGCCTGATAGGCGATGTACTGGGGAATACGTTCCCAGCGCCAGGTGTAGTCAACGGATTGCACCGCCTTGTAGATGCCGAACACGGCCACCAGCAGCATCAGCAAAAAGACGCCGTGCCAGAGCAGCGGGTTGGGCTGTTTTTCCATCTGTCTTGTCGGTTTGGGTGTGTGCACAGTCACAACCTCTTCTCGTTATTGTGTGGGGTGTTGCGAGAGGGGGCGGCAAGGCGCCCCCTTTTGAGGTTATTTGAGCTGACTCAGCCAGGCGTTGGATTCGAACCACTTCTTGTAGAGGCGGTCGTAGCTGCCGTCGCCCTTGATCTGGCGCAGGTAGTTGTTGAACCAGTTGAGGGTGTCCTGATCCCCTTTGCGGATGGCCCAGGCCAGCGGCTCGAAGGTGAACGGCTTGTCGAGGTGTACCACGGCGCCCTTGTTCTGGGAGGCGAAGATGGCGTTGTAGGGCAGGTCGTAGACGAAGGCATCGACCTTGCCGTTGATCACTTCCAGCTTGGCGTCATCCTGGGTTTCAAACTGCAGCAGGGTGGCTTTCGGGATGAGGCGCTTGACTGCCTGCTCGCCGGTGGTGCCGAGCTTGACCGCAATCTTATATTTCGGGTCGTTGAGGTCGGTGAAGGATTTGATCTCGGCTGCCTTGTCCTTGCGCACCACTATGGTTTGGCCGACCACGATGTAGGGATCGGCAAAGTTGACCCGCAGGTTGCGCTGCGGAGTGACGGTCATGCCGCCCATGATGACGTCGAACTTGTTGGTCAGGAGCGCGGGAATGATGCCGTCCCACGCGGTGTTGACGAACTCGACCTTCACGCCCATCTCCTTGGCGACCATCTTGGCGAGATCGACGTCAAAGCCGATGTACTGGCCCTGTTTGTTGGTCATCTCGAAAGGTTGATAGCCGGCGTCGAAGCCAACCCGCAGCACACCGCGCTCCAGCACGGCATCCAGGGTTGAGGTGGGGGTAGTGGCGGTGGCGGGGGCGGCGGTCGCCAGCCCGCAGAAGAGCAGGGTAGAAAGAATCAGTTTTTTGATCATGGGTGACGTCTCTGTCGATGTTGTGTTCGGCCTTGAACCTGATCCCGTGCGACTCCGTGGCACAAGAGACTGCTGCATCCGGCAACAGGCAAGACAGGATGAATGTCTTGGGTCGGGGGAAAGCCCCATATGGGATGCTATGAATCGAAATTGAGCAAAAAATGTACCAAAAACCAATTGTGTCAGAATACTCAATAGGTTAGAGGCGCTTTTTGCTCACCGCTTCACTCATAAAATCACACGAAAACAACATATCTATCTAACGTGGCCGGTTCAAGCCCAAATTGTGTTCAATACCTTTTGTTACATATGATGGGGTTCGCTTGTGACTTGTTTTGTACTCTGACTTTTTCTGTACCTGCGGTGGTGCGATCCCGACAGGGAAAGCAGGCCACAGAGAGAGTAAACAATATGTTTTTATTGTGAAAACAGTCAGTCCCCTCTGGGTCTTGGCAAACGCTTCTCATATACTCAGTTACCTTCTGAAACTGGTTCTTGTATGGCGCTCTCACTGCTGCTGAAACTGGACGTTTTTACCCTGATGCTGATGGCGTTGGGTGGCTACAGTCTTGGCTTTATCACCCTCTCCATCATCTGGTCTACCCACAGGGAGATCCCCGGTATCGGTTACTGGTGGTGGTCTGCACTCTGTGCGCTGGTGGCCCAGACGCTCTTCTCGTTGCAGGCATTTTTCCCCAGCCCATCCGGTATCTGGCTGGCCAACACCCTGATCACGCTCTGCATCGCGCTGATGCCGCTGGCGCTGCAGCGCTTTTTCGGCCAGCCTCCGAACTGGCGTGTCGGTGTGCTCTTCATGCTGGTCTATCTGGTGATCCTGAGCTGGTGCATCGTGAAGGGGGGGATGGAGTCCCGGGTGATGCTGGCCTGCCTGAGCTACATGGTGCTGGGGGCGGTGATCGTCTATCTGGTCTGGCGTCACGGCTATCCCGACTATTTGCCGGCGGTGATGGTCTTTACCGTGGTCAATATCCTGCTCTACGGCTTCAACCTGATGCGGCTCTGGTTCCTGTGGCAGGACAACGTACAGATGCTGATGGATAAGAGCGGGGTCAATGTGTTGCCCTTCCTCTCCATGCTGATGGGGAGCTATCTCTCCACCTTCGGGGTGTTGCTGCTCTGTACTCAATACCGGGCGCTGGCGCTGCGCCAGCAGGCGAGCCACGATCCTCTCACCGGCCTGCTCAACCGGCGCGGCTTTATGGAGCAGCTGAAGCAGCAAAAGTTGGGTGACGGCGGCGCGCTGGCCGTACTCGACATCGATGATTTCAAGCAGATCAATGACCAGTATGGCCACGAGGTGGGTGATCGGGTACTGGCCGAGCTCGGCGCCTATCTGGGTAGCCAGCCCGATCTGATGTGCAGCCGTTTCGGTGGCGAGGAGTTTGTGCTGCTCTTCTCGCAGCCCGGTGTGCTGGCGCTGCAGCGCTGCGAAGGATTACTGGCGGCGGTCGCGAACCGCAACATGGGCGGCCTCTCCATCACGGTCAGCATGGGGCTCTCCCACTGGCACGGGGAGTGGCATTTTGATCCTCTGTTCACTCAGGCCGACCATGCGCTCTATTGCGCCAAGCGGCAGGGCAAGAACCGGGTCTGTCAGGCTGGTCGGGAGGCGTAACTCCCGCCCAGTCCGGTATCACATAGTGTCGGCAGGTTGGGGGCGCGGTGCCTGCGCCTTGAGGAAGGGGAGCAGCAGCAGGGCCGAGACGCCCGCCGCCACCGAGATCACCACGAAGAAGCCGTTCCAGTGCCAGATCTCCATCACCTTGGCCAGCGGATAGCCTGACAGCGCCGCCCCCATATAGGCAAACAGGCCGACAAAGCCGGTGGCCGCTCCCGCCGAGTTTTTGTGGGAGCACTCCGCTGCCGCCATGCCGATCAGCATCTGGGGGCCGAACACGAAAAAGCCGATGGTGAAGAAGCAGGCCGCCTGCATCACATAGCTAAAGAAGGGCATCAGCCAGAGCGATCCCACCGCCAGCAGGATCCCTACCGCAAAGATGAGGTTCATCGGGCCACGGTTGCCGTTGAACAGCTTGTCCGATCCCCAGCCCGCCACCAGGGCGCCGATAAAGCCCCCCACCTCGAACATGGAGATGGCCGAGTTGGCGCTCATCAGATTGAAGCCGCGCTGCTCGGTCATGTAGAGGTTGCCCCAGTCATTGATGGCGGTGCGCACCACATAGACCAGCACGTAACAGCAGGCCAGCAGCCAGATATAGGGGTTGCCGAGCACATATTTGCGCAGGATCTGGCGATGGGAGAGCCCGGCATCCTGAGTCTGTTGGGCCAGCTCCATCGCATCCTTGCGCCACTCGCCCACGGTTGGCAGTCCCATGGCGGCCGGGGTATCCCGCAGCCGCCAGCAGAGCAGCAGACCGGCCGCAATGGCGATAAGGCCGGGCACTATCATGCCGTAGCGCCAGCCATGTTGCAGGGCCAGGGTGCTGACGATAAGGGGGATGAGCGCCCCGCCGGCGTTGTGGGCTGTGTTCCAGGCCGACCACCAGACCCCCCGCTCACTGCGCGAATACCAGCTGGTGAGCAACTTGGAGCAGGGTGGCCAACCCCAGCCCTGAAAGAAGGCGTTGGCCACCCAGAGGGCGGCAAACATCCAGAGTGCGGACGAGAGGCCAAACAGGATATTGATGACGCCGGTGGCCATCAGCCCGATCCCCATGAAGTAGCGCGGATTGGCGCGGTCGCTGATGATGCCGGAGAAGAACTTGGAGCAGCCGTAGGTGATGTAGAACAGGGTCCAGAGCATGCCGATGTCTGACTTGTCCAGCATGCCGCTCGCCAGCATGTCCGGCATGGCGAAGTTGAAACTCTTGCGGGTGAAGTAGAAGACCGCATAGCCCAGATACATGGTGAGCAGCAGATGCAGCCGCCAGTGGCGATAGGTGGCGTCGATCTCGGCCTGCTCGCGGATCGGCGGTTGCGCCGGTGCGCTTCTCATAAAACTCAGCATGGGGCTCCTCCCTGATGAAGGGCGAGGTTACTCATGGCTCTCCTCCCGCTTGCGGCAGGGGAGGTTGACCGTCAACTGGGTGCCGTGGACGCAGGAGAGCTGCAAGGTGCCTCCCAGCGCCTGCACCCGCTCGCGAATACCGAGCAGACCATAGCCCTGCGCCGCGCGGCTTTGCGGCAGGCCGCGACCATCATCCTCCAGCACCAGTTGCAGCTGTTCTTCAGCGTGCCGCGCCCGGATTGTCACCGAGTGGGCGTTGGCATGTTTGACCACGTTGTTGAGCCCCTCCTGACAGACCCGAAACAGGGTGACCCGCTGGGCATCGGAGAGATCGCTGTCCGCCAATTGCCACTCGAGCCGGGTGACGATGCCGTGGCGCTCCAGCTCCAGCTCTCTGAGCAGTGCCCGCACCGCCTGCTCCAGGGTCATGTCGTCGAGCTGGCGCGGGCGCAGGCGACCGAGCAGACCGCGCACCGCGTCGTAGATGCCAAGGGAGAGGGTATCGATCAGGGCGCTGCTCTGGCCCACCCCCGCATTGTCGGGGGCGAGGCGGCGAACAATACCGGCTTGGGTACGAATGGCGGTGATGGTCTGGCCGATGTCGTCGTGCAGCTCGCGCGCCACCTCTTTGCGGATGCTCTCCTCGGTCTCCAGCAGCCGCTCGGTGAGTTGGCGATTGTGGGCAAGCTGGCGGGTCAGCGCCTGATTGAGCTCGCGCTGGCGCTGGATCCCGGCGCCCAGCAGCAGGCCGGTGAGACTCTGGGCCAGCAGGGAGAGCAGCAGATCGAGGGGGTGGTCGTGCCAGGCCTGACTCGCCAGCAGGGCGATGGTGTTCATCAGGGTGGCGAGTAGCGCCCCCTGCCAGCCATAGCGCCACGCCATGGCGATGATGGGGATGGCCAGACAAAACGGCGTGAAGCGCACCAGCGAGTTGGGCAGCCCCAGCTGCAGCCAGAGGCTCAGCACGAATAACAGCAGATACCAGACCAGATGGCGAAAGCGCCAGTCTACCGGCTGATCCACCAGTGCAGGGCCGAGCGGCACCCAGGTGGCGCGGGTTAGGTAGTGCCAGATCAGCATGCAGGTGGAGGTGAGGGTGAGCCCGCCGGTGAGGGTGAGCAGCAGGGCCGAGAGGCCATCTTCTCCCGCCAGATGCCAGAGCAGGGATTGCAGCAGGGCTGCCACCGAGACGGTGGCGAGCAGCAACAGTAGTTGCTGCCAGTCGTTGCGCACTGGCTGGCGGCGGGCAATCAGCAGCGGCAGCAGGGTGAGCAGACTGCCGATCAGCAACCACTGCCAGTGGGGCAGCCCGACCTCCAGATTGATCCAGTAGAGCAGCCCCCCTTCGCAGAGCAGTAGCGGCAGCCAGTAGCGGCCGGGACTTTGCAGCAGCAGGCCGAGGCGCAGGCCGAAGGGGAACAGCAGTACCGCCAGTGCCGGGCCACCCGCCAGATGCAGGCTGATGCTCCACAGGCAAAACCAGCCGGCGGCAAAGATGAAGCAGGCCGCCAGCGTGATGGCGACATAGCTGGCAAGACGGTGGATCACCAGCTATCCAGCATGCGGTGGGCCAGCTCGACGTTGTTGCTGACCTTGAGCTTGTCCATCAGGTTGGCGCGGTGGACATGCACCGTCTTGGGGGAGAGGCCAAGCTGCTCGGCGATGCTCTTCACCTCCAGCCCCTGCGCCAGTAGCTGGGCAATCTCCCGCTCCCGATTGGTGAGGGGATCCCGGCTGCTGCTGGCGAGCTTCTGGGCGATGTCGGGGGTGAGGTAGCAGCCGCCGAGCGCGGCGGTGCGCACCGCGGCGATCAGCTCGTCCGGGCTGCAGCGCTTGGAGAGAAATCCCTTGGCACCGGTCTGCAACGCCTGCTCGATGAGGGCGGGGCTGTCGTGTACCGAGAGCATTACCACCGCCAGACCGGAGGGGAGCTGCTTGAGCAGATCCAGCCCCGACTGGTCGGGCATCGAGATGTCGCAGACGCAGACCCGGGCGCCACTGCCGGGCAGGCCGGCCAGCGCCTCGCTGGCGGAGCCAAATTCGGCGACCACCTGCAGGTCGGGCTCCAGATTGAGCAGTTGGGCAAAACCGGAACGGACGATCTGGTGATCGTCGATAAGGGCAATGTTTATCATGATGTCAGCCTGAAATTCGGTGCGTCATGACCATGACGCGGCCAACAAGATACCTGCCCCCCGAGTCAGGCTCAAGGGGCGGGGGGGAATAGGGGGAAAATCGACCCGATAAGCAGGGGAAGCTTGATCGGGATCAGGCTGTGCGGGCTGGCCTTCCGGGTTGGCCTGCCCGCAACCGTGATCAGCGGTGCAGCTCGCCGGCACGCTCCGGCTGATAGACCACTTCAAGGATCTCCACCTCGATGGTGCGACCGGCCGGGCCCGGCCAGGCGATGCTGTCCCCCACTTTCAGACCGAGCAGGGCACTGCCCACCGGTGCCAGTACCGAGATGTTGGTCTCGTCACCCTTGGCATCGCGCGGGTAGACCAAGGTGAGGCAGAACTCGTTGCCGCTGCTCTGCATCTTGAAGCGTACCTTGCTGTTCATGGTGACGACATCGGGCGGCATATCGGCCGGCTCGCGGATTTCGGCGCGATCCAGCTCCTCTTGCAGGGCAAGGTGCTGGGGATGGTTGCCGAGCAGTTGTTCAATCCGATCCAGATCAAGGCTGGAGATAACGAGATGCGGTTGTTTCATAAGATAATCCTTATCAATAGCTTACAGGGCCAGGCCCACTCACGCAGGCTGGCCATCACAAGGGTGTCGAGAGATCGAGAAAGTGCCATGCCCCCAAGCGACTCGCGGCCGAAGGAGCGAGGCGGGGGCTCAGCAGGGTGTGAGCTTGTGAGAGGAAATAGTGAATCTTTTCATGGGGCTACCATAACCATTCTGAACGGCTTTGGCAATTATCCTGACAAGGTTGTCAGGGTGCCTGGTAATCGTACTGCTTGATGATGCGGGCCAGGCTGCCGTCATCGCGCATGGCGGCGATGGTGTCGCGCCAGCGTGTTGCCTCTTTGGCTGGAAAATGGAGACTGGCCGCCAGGTAGAGCGCAGCCTGTTTCAGCGTTTCACCGCGAACCAGATCCGCCAGCGGCAAGCCTGCCTGCAACTGGTTGTAGCGGGCGCAGTTCCAGGCCACCGCCCAGCCCTGAATGCGGCCCCGCGCCAGCTTGCTGGCGTTGTTGACCTCTTCGGCCACCTCTTCCTGTTTGATCCGTTTGAACGGGAGCAGCAGGCTCTGGCCATAGGAGCTGCGCATCACGCCGATGGTGAGGCCGGGCAGATCGCCGGTTGTCAGCGGTTGGGGATGGTGCTGGCGATGAGTCACCAGCACGAAGGCCTCGTCCAGCAAGGGGGCGATCCAGAGAAACAGTGGCTCGCGCTGGGGGCTTCTCACCGGCGGCACCAGCAGCACATCCTGCCGGTGCTGGGTCTGGCTGAGGGCGCGAGCCAGCGGCATCAGCTCGATGGTCAGCGGCTCCTTGAGGCGACGGGCCGCCTCCTCCAGCACCTCTATGGCCATGCCGCTCGGGGCGCCCTGGTGAGAGCGGATCACGTAAGGGGGAATTTCAGCCGCGACCACCACCATGGCCCGGGCGTGAAAGGCTGGCAGGAGCGAGGTGCAGAGCAGCAGGAGCAAGGGGAGACGCATGGCAGACCAGATCCGGGATGAGTACACAGAGTGTAACATCCCGCAGAGACAAGTCAGCCCGCTATGGAGCCTCATATCAATCGAAAAAGTCCCGCAGATCGAGCGTCTGATACCCCTCCAGCTGCTGCCAGGGCAAATTCTTGGGCAGCGTTTTTAGGGCAACCTCCATCCGGTAGCTGCGATAGCCATCGAGGCTCGCCGACTCCACCACCAGCGGCAGCTGCCAGCGACTCGACCAGAGGATGCGGGTACGCTGGTTGCCCTCGCGTCTTTCATACCAGCGCGCCTGTTCGGGGGCGCTTTCATCGAGGGGGGTCATCTCCTGCAACAGGGCCGGGTTGATGAGGTGGCGGATCCGCGGCCAGTCGGGTTTGAAAGCCACCTGACCGTACTCCTCCTCCGGTACCTCCACCAGCTGGTTGTGCCAGCTGTCGGCGTAGCGCAGTTGCAGCATCCCCTGCTGGTCGCGGGTTACCCAGCGCGCCGCCATCTGGTGGGTAAAGTGCTTGTGGCCCGGGGTGGCATCGTGAGCGGCGTGGTAAGCGCGGGCAAGGGGCAGCGGGATGAGCCGCTGGCTCCACACCTGATCGCCAACCCGCAGCCACTTCTCCTGCCACTGGCTCTCCTTGCTGATGCCGTCGCTGCTGGTCACCCTGTCCTGATAGTGGATGCGGGCGGCCAGATCGGGTGCTTCATCGGCAAGGAGGGGAAAAGAGAGGCTGCTGGCGAGCAGCCACAGCGGAAGTAAATATCGCATCATGAGTGATCGCTCGAACGAGCAGGGCCCGGCGCGATGCCAGGCCCTGTCGTCTACAGGCCGAGCGCCTCCTTCAGCTTGCCGAACACCCGGGTGTTGTCCAGCGTCCCCTTGAAGCGGCTGCTGCCGGCGCCGTCAGCAAAAAGCATTACATCGCCGCCGCCGTGGGTTTCGGAGCCGAGCTTGACCCCGGTCTCTTGCAGGTAGTCGTCCGCCATCACCTGATCGCTGGTGAGGGTGGGGCGCACGTCGGGACGGTTGGGGCCGTTGCCGAACACCAGGGTGGTGAACGGCTTGCCATCCACGTCGTTCTGGGTCGAGCCGTCGCCATTTTTCACCAGATCCAGCACCTTGTTGCCCTTGGCGGAGTAACCGTTGATGGTCATGGTGTGGTCATGGTCGGCGGTGACCACGATCAGGGTATCTTTCAAATCCACTTTGCCGAGGGCCGTCTTGACCGCGTCGTCCAGCGCCACCGCGTCGGTGAGCGAGCGCTTGGCATTGGTGCCGTGCAGGGCGTGATCGATACGGCCCCCTTCCACCATCAGAAAGTAACCCTGACTGTTCTGGCTCAGCAGATCGATCGCCTTGGCGGTCATCTCGGAGAGCGACGGCTGGGTATTGGCCGCCCCCTTGGCGACGCGGTCCAGCTCGTAGTCGAGGTGGGATTTGGCGCTGAACAGGCCGATGAGCTTGCCGCTATCGACCTTGGCAAGGTCAGTGCGAGTGGTGACGTAGCGATAGCCCTGCGCGGTCAGCTCGGCGGTAAGATCCCGCCCGTCGGCGCGGCCCCCCTTGTTGCTGGTGCTGTTGTAGGGCGTCCAGTGGTTGGCGCCGCCCCCCATCAGCACGTCGACCCCGCTCCCCAGAGCCTGGTTGAAGCCGGCGCCGCCCGGTACCGCCTGTGCGGCGATGGCGTAGGCGGCATCCCGATGGCAGATGTGGGAGTAGGTGGCAGCCGGGGTGGCATGGGTCAGCTCGGTGGTGGTGACGGCCCCCACCGACTTGCCCGCTGCCTTGGCCAGCTCGAGAATGGTGGGCACCGGCTTGCCGTTGTCGCTGGCGCAGTTGTTGATGCCCTTGTTGCCGTTGGCGTCCTTGCCGGGGGCGACGGCCTTGGTGTCGCTGCTCATGGCGATCACCTCGTTGTTCATCTTGACCCCGGTTGTATACGCCGCCATGGAGGGGGCCGAGTCGGTGGTCTGGGCATCGTTGGAGAAGGTCTTGATGCGGGCGCTGCGGGCCAGCTTCATCATCTCCAGATTGCCCTCTTCCCCCACCTTGTAGAGACGGGTAGCGGTGAGCACGGTGGGGCCCATGCCGTCGCCGATAAAGAGGATGACGTTTTTGGCATCGGCGGCCTGTGCCTGGGTCGCGCCACAGAGGGCGGCCAGCAGGGCCGTGCTGACCAAGGTTTTATGCAGATTCAGCTTCATGGATTGGTTGATGGCTCTTTTCATGGGAATGCTCCTTACAGCCCGGCCGCAGCCTTGACCTTGCCGAACACGGCGGTGTTGTCGAGTGAGCCGTGGAAGCTATCCGCTCCCCGGCCGATGGCGCCGAGGAAGACGTCGGTGCCGCCGTGGGTCTCGTTGCCGATTTCACCCACCTTGACCACTACCTCCTGGTGATAGTCGTTGGCGGAGACGGTGGCGTCATCCAGCGGTGCCACGCTGCTGCGCGGCCCGTCCACCCGGTTGTAGCCGTTGCCAAAGCCGATGATGGTGTAGGGCATGCCGTCGGCATCTTTGCTCGGCTCGCCGGTTTCGTAGTTCTTCACCAGCCCGAGCACGCCGGGGTTGTCGTCGGTGGTCTTGCCGGTACGCTTGGCGTAGCCGTTGAGCACCAGGGTATGGTCATGGTCGGCGGTGACCACGATCAGGGTGTTTTTCAACTCGGGATCGGTTTTCGTCACCTCGTCGAGGGTCGCCTTGATGGCGTTGTCGAAGGCGAGGGTGTCCTGCAGGGCACGCTTGGCGTTGGTGTCGTGCAGGGCGTGGTCGATGCGACCCCCTTCCACCATCAGGAAGTAACCCTGCTTCTTCTCTTTGAGCTGCTTGATGGCGGCTAGGGTCATCTGGGCCAGGGAGGGCTCGCTGGCGGGGCGATCCAGGTCATATTTCATGTGGCTTGCACCAAACAGCCCCAGCAGCGGCTTGCCCGCCTCGGCCTTGTTCAGCTCGTCCAGATTGCCGGCAAACTGGTAGCCTTTGGCCTTCATCTCGGAGATGAGGTTGCGACCATCCTCGCGTTTGCCTTTGTCGGCCTTGGGCAGGAAGAAGCTGCTGCCGCCGCCGAGCACCACGTCCACCCCCTCTTTGAGGGCGCTGTTGTAACCGGCGCCACCGGGCACCAGCTGGGCGGCGATGTCGGCTTCCAGATCCCGGTTGCAGAGGTGGGCATAAGTGGCCGCGGGGGTGGCGTGAGTCACCCGGGTGGTGGTGACCACGCCGGTACCGCGGCCGGCGGCCTTGGCCAGCTCCAGCAAGGTGGTGGCCGGCTTGCCGGCGCTCTTGCTGCAGTTGCTCTCCTGAGTGGCGTCGCTGTCCATGCTGATGACGCCGTTGTTGCTCTTGACCCCGGTCATGTAGGCGGACATGGAGGGGGCCGAGTCGGTTACCTGAGAGTCGTGGGAGAAGGTCTTGATGAAGGCCGTCTCCGGCAGGGTATCGATGGTGAGACTGCCCTCTTCACCGACACCGTAGATGCGGGCGGCGGTCAGGGTGTTGAGCCCCATGCCGTCGCCGAGGAAGAAGATCACGTTCCGGGCGCCAGAGCCGGGTTTGTTCTCCTGCGAGTTGTTCTCTGAGTTGCAGCCGGCGACCAGTGCGGCCCCCATCATCACTGCAACACCTGCCATTTTTTTCATCGAGGTTCGCTCCTTGTAAAACCTGAGCGCAGCCTAGAGGTCGCAGATGACACTTTTAGTGAGAGTGAATGACAATCCGGTGAAAGTGATATCTGAATGTGATGTTGTATCAATCACTTATCTATCAATAATCGGACTCTGCAGCGCAGCCTGCCAAGGCTGACAAACGGGAGGAAATCTGGCCGGTTTAGGACCCGCGGGCTAGAATGGCCTGTCAAATCGGGGCGGGTGCAGGTAAAATGCGCCCCCTTGCGACGCCCAGCGTCCACCACCGCTCGCCGCTCGCTTCATTGCAAGCCCGCGCCCGCAGTCCCTAGATGAGAGTAACGGATATGTCCATCAACTGGTTCCCCGGTCACATGCACAAGGCCCGCAAAGAGATTGCCGAGGTCATGCCCCAGGTCGATGTCATCATCGAAATGCTCGACGCCCGCATCCCCTTCTCCAGCGAAAACCCGCTGGTGCCCGAGCTGCGTGGCGATACTCCGGTGATCAAGGTGCTCAACAAGGCGGATCTTGCCGACCCCGAGATCACCGAGCTGTGGGTGGCCCACATGGAAAAGGAGAAGGGGATCAAGGCGTTGCCCCTGACCCAGCAGGAGCCCGAGAAGATCAAGCAACTGCTGACCCTCTGCCACGAGATGCTGCCGGAGCGCAATCTGGAGCTGCGCGGCGTGCGCGCCATGATCATGGGTATTCCCAACGTGGGCAAATCTACCCTGATCAACACCCTGGCCGGTCGCATCATCGCCCGCACCGGCAACGAGGCGGGAGTGACCAAGTCCCAGCAGCGGATCAAGCTCGACAACCACGTCATCCTGACCGATACCCCGGGCTTTTTGTGGCCCAAGCTCAACCCGCCCTCCTGCGGTTATCGGCTGGCCATCACGGCGGCTATCAAGGATACCGTCTATGACTATGCGGACATCGCCATGTTCGCCGCCGATTACTTCCTCAAGGCGTATCCGGAGCGGATCAAGGCGCGCTATCAGATTGAAGAGCTGCCCGAGACCGAGATCGAGCTGCTGGATCTGATCGCTCGCCAGCGCGGCTTCATGCGCAAGGGGGGGCTGGCGGATCTGCACAAGGCGTCCGAGATCCTGGTCAACGAATTCCGCTCTGGGATGCTGGGCCGCATCTCGCTGGAGACCCCGGAGATGGTGAGCGTCGAAATTGTGGAGGCCGATGCCGAGGCCGAGCAGAAGGCCAAAGAGAAGGCGGAGCGGGAAGAGGAGCGCCAGGCGCGGGCCCGTCGCAAGTACGCCAAAAAGCGTCAGCGTTAACCAGCATTGAGCTCGGTATAAAAGAAGAGGCGGCCCACGGGGCCGCCTTTTCTGTTTATGGCCGCAAAAGCGAGCCAAGGTGGCCGAAGGGGGGGATTTTCAACTGGCCATATCCCGGTTTTATAGCCAAATCTCTCGTTAATCAAAAGGATACAGCTGGCGTTAAATGGGGGCATATCTCGCAGTAATCACTGCGTGCAACAAAACCTTGCAACTTGGCTACAGCGCCGATTGACAATGGATTTGGCAGTGGCATGATGCGCTCGCATTTTGACTCTCCTCACGGTTCTACCCATGACCATATATTCCCGGCCAGTGCTGTTACTGCTCTGTGGCCTGTTGCTGCTGACCCTCTCCATCGCGGTGCTCAATACTCTGGTGCCGCTCTGGCTGGCCCATGACAATCTGCCGACCTGGCAGGTAGGCATGGTCGGCTCCTCCTATTTCAGCGGCAACCTGCTGGGAACCCTGCTGGCGGGCACCCTGATCAAGCGCTTTGGCTTCAACCGCAGCTACTACCTCTCCTCCGTTATCTTTGCCACAGGTTGTGTCGGGCTCGGCATTACCCTCGGTTTCTGGAGCTGGCTCGCCTGGCGCTTCATTGCCGGCATCGGCTGCGCCATGATCTGGGTGGTGGTGGAGAGCGCACTGATGTGCAGCGGCAACGCGCAAAATCGGGGGCGACTGCTGGCCGCCTACATGATGGTCTACTACCTGGGAACCGTGCTTGGGCAGCTGCTGGTCAGCAAGCTGCCGACCGGCCTGATGGACGTGTTGCCCTGGGCGACCGGACTGATATTGGCGGCGATTCTGCCGCTGTTGTTCACCCGCATCGTCAGTGAGCACAGCGAAGCACAGGGAACGACCCGGGTCTGGCCGATGCTGCGGCTGCGTCAGGCGCGGCTCGGGGTCGATGGCTGCATCATCTCCGGCATCGTGCTGGGATCGCTCTATGGTCTGATGCCGCTCTACCTCAATCATCAGGGGGTGAGCGATGGGGAGATCGGCTACTGGATGGCGGTGATGGTGAGTGCCGGTATCTTGGGGCAGTGGCCGGTCGGCCGTCTGGCGGATCGCTTCGGGCGTCTGCCGGTACTGCGGGTGCAGGTGCTGGTGGTGATCCTGGGTTGCGCAGCCATGCTCGGTGGCGTGGCGATGGGGCCGGCCCTGTTTATCCTGGGCGCTGCCGGTTTTACTCTTTATCCGGTGGCCATGGCTTGGGCCTGCGAAAAGGTCGAACACCATCAGCTGGTGGCGATGAATCAGGCACTGCTGCTGAGCTATACCATCGGCAGCCTGCTCGGCCCAGCCTATACTGCGCTCCTGATGCAGCACCTTTCGGACAACTTGCTCTTCATCATGATTGCCAGCGTGTCGCTTATCTATCTGCTGATGCTGCTGCGCCCCATGGGGAAACACCCTACGCCGGTGGCCCACGCCTGAACGAGAGCAGCAGGGCGCCATCCTCGCGTCCCGATAAGGGAGAAAGACTGCGAAATGAGGTGAGATATAACGCAGAGGCGGCCCTTGAGCCGCCTTGTTGTTGTCTGCAACAGCGGTTATCAGAGATTAACGGCTAGCCGTAACGCTTTTTTGCCTCTTCAAACAGGGGCATATGCAGCGGGATCAACTGCTGCCAGTCGCGCCGGTAGCCACCACCCGGCACGGCTGCAATGGGCAAGCCGTGCTGCCGGGCGCAGTCAAATACCATGGCATCGCGCTGGCGCACTCCCTCATCGCTCAAGGCGAGATAGCCAAGCTCGTCGTCCCGGTGCACGTCCACGCCAGCCTGATAGAGGATGAGGTCGGGAGCGTAGAGGCGCAGCGCCAGATTGAGCGCCTCTGCCAGCGTGGTGAGGTAGGCATCGTCCTGCATGCCGCTTGGCAGAGGGAAATCCATGTGGGAGGCGGGCTTGTGGCGGGGGAAGTTGTGCTCCCCGTGCAGGGAGAGGGTGATAATATCGCGCCGCCCTTGGCACAGGGCTGCGCTGCCATCCCCTTGATGGACATCGAGGTCGATGATCAGTACCTGCTCGCAGCGCCCTTCGTCCAGACAGGTCTGGGCGGCGATCACCAGATCGTTGAAGAGACAAAAGCCGCTGCCAACATTCCGGTGGGCGTGATGATAACCGCCGGAGATCTGCAGGCCGCAACCCTGCTCCAGGGCGTGGCGGCTGGCGGCAATGGTGGCCCCCACCGAGCGCAGGGTGCGTTCAATCAGCAAGGGAGACCAGGGAAAACCAAGCTGGCGGATGGCGCTCGCATCGAGGGTGCCGGCGAGGGCCGCCTCAACATAAGCCGCATCATGCACGCTCTCTATCTGTGTGCGGCTGGCGGGCGCGGCCTCAGCCAGTGGATAGCCGAGGCTGCCCAGGTGCTCAAACAGCGCCTGATACTTGGCCAGCGGGAAGCGATGGCGCTCCGGCAGGGCCAGGGCAGAGTAGAGGGGGTGATAGAAGATGCGCAGTGACATGACGGCAGGGCCTCTCCAGATATGAAAAAGGGGAGCCAGGCTCCCCTTGTCTCTCCCGGCGATGCGGGATGAATCATCCAGTTACTGCTGCTGGATAACCCAGATCTGGAACGCTTTGCGGGTCTCCGCATCAGCCTTGTTATACCAGTTTTGCAGCTGGGTCAGGGCTTCCGGGTTGCTCTCGGCCTTGCTCGGCGCTACCTGTACCGGTGCGCTGGCGGCAGCCATAACAGCAGCAGAGGAGATGGCGACCGTCTTGGGCTGGTTGAATGCCTTGCCCATATTGATCAGCTCTTGCTGGTAGTCACGAGTCAGCTGGAAGCCTTCGACTTTCGGCATCACGAACTGCTCGCTGGCCACGGTCTGACCGCTGGCGGCGTCTTTCAGAGCGACTTTCTGATCCTTGACAAACTGCTTGGCTTCCATTTCATTGCGGGGCTTTTTGAAGTCCAGCACCAGCTTCTGGTTGTCGGCGGCAGTAAAGTTGAGCACCAGCGGTTCGGCAGTTACCAGCTTGATGTCGTTGCGGCTGGAGTAGTTCCCTTCAAAAGCAACAACCAGCTGATGCTTGCCAGCGCTGAGCGGGAAAGTGCTGGTTTTGTCGAGCAGTTTGGGGTTGATCGGTTGGCCGTCGATCAGCTGGGCAACATAAGGGGCACTTACTTCGACCTGGGTATTGGCCAGAGCGCTACCCGCAAACAACAGACCAGCCAGTGCCGGTACCAGAACAGTCAGTTTCATTTCATCTCCTTGAACAGTCAGACGATTGCCTGCTGAAAACAGGGGCTCATTTTTACAGGTTTGGCCCACTGCGGCAATTGCTCTTTGAGTTGGTCAAAATCAACCCAGATATCATCTTTTCTCTCATTAAGATTGAGTAGCAGCGTGATTCGGGCGTGTCATTCAATGCGCCGTTTGAACGGGGGCAGGGCATCGAGCAGCCCCTTGCCATAGCGTTTGGTCAGCAGGCGGCGATCGAGAATAGTGACCCGTCCCCGATCGGCCTCCTTGCGGATCAGGCGACCACAGGCCTGAATGAGCTTGCGCGACGCCTCCGGCACCGTCAGTTGCAAAAAGGGATTGCCGCCCCGCTTCTCGACCCACTCGGCGGTGGCCTCTTCCACCGGCGAGTTGGGCACCGCAAACGGCAGCTTGGTTATGACCAGGTTGGTGAGGTAGTGACCGGGCAGATCCAGCCCTTCGGAAAAGCTGCCGGTACCGAACAGGATGCTGGCCTGACCGCCGTCGCACTTCTGCTTGTGCAGGGTGAGCAGGGCGTTGCGGGAGGCCTCGCCCTGTACCAGCAAAGAGAGCCCCTTTGCCCTGAGACCAATGGCCACCTCGTTCATCTGCCGGTAGGAAGAGAAGAGCACCAGGCTTGCCTCTTTACCCGCCAGCAGGCGTGGCAGAGCACTAATCAGCTCGTCGGTAAAGGCTGGGGAGTTGGGCTCATGGGCCATCTTGGGCAGATAGAGTTCGGCCTTCTGATAATCAAAGGGGGAGCGCAGGCGCAGATAGCGGGTGCCGTCGTGCTCCTTCAAACCCACCTGGTGGCGGAAATAGCTAAAGGAGGAGAGGGCGGTCAGGGTGGCCGAGACCAGCACGGCGCCCAGACATCTGGACCAGAGCCACTCTTCCAGCAGATAACCCACCTCGATGGGGGAGGCATGCAGCCAGATGTCGCCATCGTCACTCTTGGCCATCCAGCGGGCGAGCGGGGTCTTCCCCTCGGGAATATGGCGCCCCAACATCTCCCACAGGGCGCAGAAGCTCTCCAAGCGCTGCAGATGAAAACCGCTCTCTGCCAGTAGCGGCTCGGCCTCCTTGCGACGGATCTCGCCATCTTTCAGGGCTTCACCGATGGCTGCCTGCATTCTGTCCAGCGCTCTCAGCGCCTTCTTGCTCGACTCCTTGAGATTTTCTGCCAGCATCGGCAGTGGGTCTGGCAATACCCCTTCGCCAAAACGGTAGTGCATCTCGCTGCCAAACAGCCGGTCATTGCTGGCGAGCCACTGCTCCACCGCCTTGAGGTCGGGTTGAATGGAGGCGAGGGCATCCTGCAACTTCAATTGCGGATCGATGAGGCTCTCTTTATTGAGCGTTCGAGTCAGCTTGCCAGCACTTTGCACCAGTTTTTCCAGCCAGCGGCGCGAACCTTTGACGCTGGCCGAGGCGGCGCCGTGATCCCGGGCGATGGTGGGCAGGTGGTGGGCTTCGTCCAGCACATAGATGCACTCATCGGGTGGCGGCAGGATGATGCCACCACCCATGGTGAGATCGGATAGCAGCAGTGCATGGTTGACCACCAGCACATCGGCACTGTCCATGTCGTTGCGGGCACGGTGGAAGGGGCAGTGTTGATGATGGGTCAGGGCCTTGTTGCAGGTGTGGCGATCGGCGGCGATACGATCCCAACACAGGTCGGGAATGGGTTTGGGCCAGTTGTCCCGATCACCATCCCACTTGCCTTCGGTGTAGGCCTGCCATAGCGCCTGATAGCAATTATTGTCGGCTTCTGACGGCTTGTGTTTGCTCAGGGCGCCGAAGTCGAATTCGAAGTTGGCCATCTCGCTACCGCTTGCAGCCTGCTCCAGCAGATGTTCGCAGCAGTAGCGCTGGCGCCCCTTGACCAGCATAAAGCGAAATGGCAACTCGCTGTGGCGGTGATAGAAGGGGAGATCCTTGTGGATCAGCTGCTCCTGCAATGCCACGGTGGCGGTGGAGATCACCAGCTTCTTCTGGGTCAATCTTGCGACAGGGATCGCTCCCTGAGCATAGGAGAGGGACTTGCCGATACCGGTGCCCGCCTCGGCCACCAGAATACGACGCTGTTTGTCATACTCCCCGGTCAGCGTCTTGGCTATCTCGGCAACCAGGAAATTCTGTTCTTTACGCGGCACAAAACCGGGTAAGCCATCCGAAATCTGGCGGTAGGTTTGACGAATGGTGGCTTTGAGGCGAGTTGACAGCATAAAGAGGAGGCCAGTTTGGTTGTTGCGCGGGGAAAGGCCAAGGATACCCGTATCCCCTTGTCGGGGTCGAGGGGCGCTCTTTCATCACCCTTATTTTGCACTGGTCTGATGAGGTTGGTTGTTTATCAGGGAGTTAGCTGCAATTACCTAAAAAACAGGCTACGCAAGTATAAAAAAACAGCAAAAAGCATTGTAAACGTTTTCCTTTGATGGGTGGACAATGTGAGAGCTGGCTCACATTTCTGCCTCGGTGACTATGCTTTTCATAAAAAGTTCCAAGTTTTTTCGTTGCGGTTGTGAAAACCCGGTGCTAGTCTCGCCGTCATAGTGATGCAAAGTACATCGCTAACACAGGGAATAACAAAGACTTAGTGTTTAATTACAGTAGGCATTGGAAACTATGAAAAAGACAATTCTGGCTATTGCTATCCCGGCTCTGTTTGCATCCGCAGCTAACGCTGCTGTGATTTATGACAAAGACGGTACCACTTTCGACGTATACGGCCGTGTACAGGCTAACTACTACGGCGACACAAATGCATGGGATAAAGATCTTGGTGCATATAAAGATGTTGATGGTGAGCTGAAAGCGCAGACCCGTCTGGGTTGGTCTGGTAAGGTTGCACTGAACAACACTTGGTCTGCTTTTGCTAAAACCGAGTGGCAAGTCGCTGCAGAAGACTCTGGCTATAAAACCAGTGATATCGACCCGCGTCATATCTACGTTGGTTTCGATGGTTCCCAATACGGCAAAGTACTGTTTGGTCAGACCGATACTGCTTATTACACTGGTTTGATCGAAAAAACCGATATCTTCAATGAGTGGGGTTCTGAAGCGAACGCTTACGGTGGTCGTCAAGAAGGTCAGGTCATTTACATGGGTAAATGGGGTGGCTTCTTTGCTAACGCTTCTTACCAGACCAACGATGACAAAGCTGAGCTGACCTTCGGTTCCGACAACAACGGCAAGCCTGTTGCTCTGGCCTCCAAGCTGGATAAAGGTTATGCCGCCAGTATGGGTTATGATTTTGACTTCGGTCTTGGCCTTGCTGCTGGCTATGCTAAAAACGACTATAAGTCCAACACCACTGGTGTGAAGAGCGATAAAGAAGATTGGGCTCTGGCAGCTTCTTACGCAATCAATGGTTTCTACTTCGCTGGTCTGTACAACGAAAGCCAGATCACTCGCAGTAGCGAAGAAGTTAATTTCAAAGGTTATGAACTTGCAGCAAGCTATAATGTCGATGCATGGACTTTCCTGACTGGTTACAACTTCTCCAAGATTGACAGCGTTACTAACTCAACTGTTAAACCTGAAGACATTGCAGATTACACCTACTTGGGTGTGCAGTATGCCTTTACTCCGAAGCTGAAGGCTTACACAGAGTATAAAATCGTTGGTCTGGATAACAAAGACGACGAGTGGACTGTTGCTCTGCAGTACAACTTCTAATAAGAAGTTGCTGACAAGCGATATCCAAGCTTGAGTCTTTGACCAAGCGTTAAAATGGCCGGATTGATATCCGGCCATTTTCTTTTGGGCGGTTTGCGGTCTTGATTGTGATTGGATGGGGGGCTGGGTAAGTCGCATTGCAGCCCAAGTTGCCAAAGCCGTTGTAACGATTAATCTTTCCTGCTCCTGCTCCTGCTCCTGCTCCTGCTCCTGCTCCTGCTCCTGCTCCTGCTCCTGCTCCTGCTCCTGCTCCTGCTCCTGCTCCTGCTCCTGCTCCTGCTCCTGCTCCTGCTCCTGCTCCTGCTCCTGCTCCTGCTCCTGCTCCTGCAGCTCATAAATGTCTTCAGGCTAACAGGCTACGTTCTGCTGAGTGAACAGCCCAAATTCGGGCACGGCCTCTATCCGGTGGAGAATGGCTACGAAGGAGCTGGGGGAGAAATATATGTGCGGTATAAACAAAAATTAGGTCATTTGGTGAAAATGCATAAATTAAATTTATGGCAGCCTTCTTGGCCTGTTGTCGGGGTTTGGAGCATTGTATTCAACGTAGTGAAGGATGTGGCTGACCTTAAAGAGTTGTCTAATTGAGAGCCTGTTGGATGGACGTTATAGCTTTTCGTGTATCTGCAATGGTTTGGTTCGTCCTCAGATCTGTGGCAGAAGAGGCCAATAGCCGATATGGCTGATTGGGCCTGTGGTTTGGCTATTCGGTTGTATTGCTGTTCGATGTTCGATTGCCGTCAGATTAGTGGCAAGCGAGCGACTATTAGCAGTGGGTAGGAAAACCGGTGCGGTTATTTTCAGCTGGCGAGCTGATAAGGGAAGAGTGTGGTCTGCAACAGGATCACCAACCTGCGTTTAGGCCGGGGCTTTTGGATGGCGAGTCAAAATGGAGAGCCAAGAAATAGTGTGGCAATAAAGGGCGTATCAATAAAAAGGGAAGATGACGGGCATCTTCCCTGGGCAATCGATTGGTGCAGGCTCGCTCAGCTGTGCTGGCGGCGATCGTTGGCTTGTGCCAGCAGGGTGCGGCTTTCGCGCAGGAACTGGTCGGCGTGTTCGCCAAAGAAGCCGGAAACCTGGCTGAACGCCTCGATAAAACCCTCCCTGTCTCCACGCTCCAGCAGACCCAGCGCCTCGCCGAAGTTCTGATAGTAGCGGCGGATCATCGCGAGGTTCTGTGGCGACGACAAAATGATGTCGGCATAGAGGTGGGGATCCTGGGCAAACAACCGCCCCACCATGGCCAGTTCCAGCCGGTAGATAGGGGAGCTCAGCGCCAGCAGTCGCTCCAGATTGGCCCCTTCCCGGGAGAGGTGCCAGCCATAGGCAAAGGTGGCAAAGTGGCGCAGCGCCTGGATAAAGGTCATCGCCTCATCGTGGGCTTTGGCTTCCACTTGCTGCAGGCGGGCGCCCCAGATGGTCATCTGCTCCAGCAGCCACTGGCTGGCGGCAGCGTCACGTCCCTGACAGCAGACGATCACCTGCTTGGCGAGACTCGCCACATCCGGTCCGAACATGGGGTGCAGCCCCAGCACAGGCCCCCGGTGCACAGCCAGCATGTGCTCGAGCGGCGCTGATTTGATGCTGGTGACATCCACCAGCAGGCAATCTGCGGGCAGGTTGCCGAGCCGGTCGATGATCTGGCAGGTGATGTCGATGGGCACCGCTACCATCACCAGACCGGCTCCGGCGAGGAGCTCGTCAGCGCGCGGCCAATCGGCCTGTTCGAGGGTATCGACGTGATAGCCCGAGAGGGTGAACATATGGCCAAACAGGCGGCCAAGCTGGCCCTGACCGCCGATGATCACCACCTTGCCCAGATCCGGCTTCATGCACTTGAAGCCGGTATCTTTTTCACTGGCGTAAGATTCGCGCATCACCCGGCGCAGCACGTCTTCGATGAGGTCACCCGGCACGCCCAGTGCCTCGGCTTCGGTACGGCGGCGGGCCAGCATGCTGGCCTCCCGATCCGGCGCGTAGATGGGCAACCCGTGGCGACTCTTCACTTCACCCACTTCTCCCACCAGCGCCAGACGGGCGGCCAGCAGATCGATCAGCTGCCGGTCTACCGCATCAATCTTGTCCCTGAGGGCATTCAACTCTTCTGCCATCTTCAGTCCCTGTGGGTGCCGTCAGCAGCGGCACCTTGTGATTCAATATGTTGCATCAAGATATCACGGCTTAACCGCCAGTTCTGCTCTTGAGTGGTGCTGCCAGCTGGCTGTGGCAGCGGGCCAGCAGCGCCTCTGTGGTCTTCCAGTCGATGCAGGCATCGGTGATGGAGACACCGTAGCGCATCTCGCACTTGGGTTGCTCGCTCGACTGGTTGCCCTCAAACAGGTTGGATTCGAGCATTACTCCGATGATGGAGCGGTTCCCCTCCAGGATCTGGTGGATGACGTTGTCAGCCACCTTGGGCTGCAGACGGTGATCCTTGCTGGAGTTGCCGTGGCTGCAATCCACCACCAGCCCAGGTTGCAGGCCCGCTTTTTCCAGCGCCTCTTCCGCCAGCGACACATTGACCGAATCGTAGTTGGGGTGTTTTCCACCGCGCAGGATCACATGGCCATCCGGGTTACCCTGGGTCTGCAGCAGCGCGACCTGGCCCTGCTGGTTAATGCCCATAAAGGCGTGGGGAGAGGAGGCCGATTGCAGGGCATTGATGGCGGTGCCCAGATTGCCGTCGGTGCCGTTCTTGAAGCCGACCGGCATGGAGAGACCGGATGCCATCTCTCTGTGGGTCTGGGATTCGGTGGTGCGGGCGCCGATGGCCGACCAAGAGAAGAGCTCGGCCAGGTATTGCGGGCTGATGGGGTCGAGCGCTTCGGTCGCCAGCGGCAGCTCCATTTCGGCCAGCGAGCAGAGCAGCTCGCGGGCACGATGCAGCCCCAGCTCTACATCGAAGGTGCCATCCAGATTGGGATCGTTGATAAAGCCCTTCCAGCCCACCGTGGTGCGGGGTTTCTCGAAGTAAACCCGCATCACAATGTAGAGAGAGTCCTGATAGGCATCATGCAAGGCCTTGAGTCTGGTTGCGTACTCTTTGGCGGCCTCCATGTCGTGGATGGAGCAAGGGCCGCAGATCACCAGCAGGCGGTGGTCACGGCGGTGGATGATGTCGGCGATGGTATTGCGGGCCCCTTGCACGAATGCCAGCGCCTTGGCGGAGATAGGCAATTTTTCCTTGAGCTGGGCAGGCGTGATCATCACTTGTTCGGACTGGATATGGATGTTGTTCAGGGGATCTCTTTGCATGATGTCGTTCTCTCTGGACTGAATTCTAAAAGCAGTCGTACGCTTAAGTTTACACTGGTACGTGCTTTGTTACGCAACCGCCCTCACCTTACCAAGTAAAAACAAACAATCAAGTGAAACAAGCGGGTTTACTGCCATTTATGCAGATAAAAACGCGTTGACATAGTCGTTATGGTAATAAAATAGCGAGGGATAGCGTGACGAAGTGTGATTTTTGTAATTAAATATTTACGGTGTGCTGGGGGAGGGCAAAAAGAGCATAAAGGGAGAGCTGGCTCGACACTGCAGAGAAACAAGAAAGGGGCCCTGATGGCCCCTTCGGATAGGGGCCAGAGCCCCGTTCAAGACGTGATATTACGCCTTGAGTTTGTCCAGCATCTCTTTGGTGACCAGCACAATGCCCTGTTCGGAGCGATAGAAGCGACGGGCATCTTCATCGGCGTTCTCACCGATCACCATCCCTTCCGGCAGTTTGCAGCCCTTGTCGATCACCACCCGGCGCAGGCGGCAGCCCGGTCCGATCTCGACCCCGGGGAAGACCACGGCCTGATCCAGGGTGCAGAAAGAGTGAACCCGCACATTGGTAAAGAGCACCGAGCTCAGGATAAAGGAGCCGCTGACGATGGTGCCGCCAGAGAACATCGAGTTGATGGTCATGCCGTGCTGGCCGTTTCTGTCCTGCACGAACTTGGCAGGCGGCGTCATGGTCTGGCTGGTCCAGATGGGCCAGTCCTGATCATAGATATCGAGCTCCGGAGTGACGGAGGCGAGATCCATGTTGGCTTCCCAGAAGGAGTCCACTGTGCCCACATCGCGCCAGTAGGGGCGTTTCTCGGCATTGCAGCCGACGCAGGACATGCCAAACGGGTGAGCATACGCAGTCCCTTCCCGCACCACGCGAGGGATCACGTCCATCCCGAAATCGTGGTGGGATTCGTCGTTGGTGATGTCTTCATCCAGCAACTGATAGAGATACTCGGCATCGAAGATGTAGACCCCCATGGAGGCGAGGGAGGTATCTTCCTTGCCCGGCATGGCAGGCGGGTTGGCCGGTTTTTCCACAAAGGCATTGATCTTGCGATCGCCATCGATCGCCATTACCCCGAAGGCACTCGCTTCACTGCGCGGCACTTCGATACAGGCAACGGTCACCTTGGCGCCCATGTTGACGTGGTCGAGCAACATGGCGGCGTAGTCCATCTTGTAGATGTGGTCGCCTGCCAGTACGACGATATATTTGGGACCATGGTCGCGGATGATGTCCAGGTTCTGATAGACCGCATCAGCGGTGCCCCGATACCAGTTGACCTCGTCCACGCGCTGCTGCGCGGGCAGCAGGTCGATGAACTCGTTCATCTGATAGCGCAAGAAAGACCAACCTGACTGAAGGTGGCGCAGCAAGCTGTGGGATTTGTACTGGGTCACCACACCGACGCGGCGGATGCCGGAGTTGATGCAGTTGGAGAGCACAAAATCGATGATGCGGAATTTTCCGCCAAAGTGGACTGCAGGCTTCGCTCTGTTATCAGTTAACTGTTTGAGGCGACTACCCCGCCCTCCGGCGAGAACCAAAGCCATGGTCTCGTTCAGCAACTGTCTTGCTTTTGCTGTATTGGCAGGTTGTAACAACATCTTGTATCCCTTTGTAGATAAATCACTACAATCTTGCCGCTTTTGAGACCTAAAGAAAGTGCTTTCAGTCACACTTTTGCGGGGTATGCCGTAATAAAATGACTTTTTTGTTATTAAGGTGTGGTTGTTTTTTCATCTTTTGCTGTCAATCTGCTCACTCGTAAATTTTCTTCGCAAAAAGAAGCTAACAGCGTTAACAGCGGGGCTGGAAAGAGGCCCCTGCCTGTGTGCAGGGGCCGGAAGGTGGGAGGTAAAACAGACCGTAAAAAGAACCGCCAAAAGGGCGGTTATGCCGCCTCTGCCAGCGGCTCCTCACCCTTCTTCTGATAGGCCTGCGGGCTCAGACCCAGCAGCTCCTGCACGGTCGAGGCTACCGTGATGGAGGAGATGGTCCCCACCAGAATGCCGGTGAACAGAGTGAAGGAGAAACCGTAGAGGGTATCGCCGCCAAACAGCAGCAGTGCCCCGACGGTAAACAGGGTGGTACCCGAGGTGATCATGGTGCGGCTGAAGGTGGCCTTGATGGCGACATCAGAACATTCGTGGATCCCCATCTGGGTGCGCGAGCTCAGCAGATCCCGCAAGCGGTCCGAAATCACGATGCTGTCGTTGAGGGAGTAGCCGATCACCGCCATCAGACCGGCGATGACGTTGAGATCAAACTCGATGTTGAACAGCGCCAGCAACCCCAGCGCCACGATGGCATCGTGGATCACCGAGATAAGGATGCCGATGGCCTGACGCCACTCGAAGCGGAATGCCAGATAGGCCGAGATGGCGAGGGAGGCGACCAGCACCGCCAGCATCCCCTGCTGGAACAGCTCGGCGCCCACTTGCGGGCCGACGATGGTGGTGCGCAGCAGCTCGACCGGCATGCCCAGTTGCTGGGTCAGCATGGTGGCAAGCTCGGTGGCCTGCCAGGGCAGTTCATGCGGAGGCAGCTTGATCAGCCACTCGCCGGGAACACCGGCAGAGCTGAGCTCCACCGCGCCTGCCAGCGGGGAGGTGAGCATGGCGTTGAGCTCATGGGCCTCCTTGAGGGTCTGGATATGAAACTCCAGCAGGGTGCCACCGGTAAAGTCGAGGCCGAGGGCAAGGCCGTTGACCAGCAGCATGGCGATGCTCGCCACTGTCAGTACGATAGAGGCCCACAGGCCGATGTAACGCCAGCGGGTCAGCCCCATGGCAACAATCATTTTCAACATAGTTCTCTCCTTGGCCTGCCAGCGCCTGGCTGGCGGCCGCATCCCGACGTGCCTTGGCACTGCGGGGGAAATGTCTCTGATCCGGCGCGTTTGGCTGGCCATATCAATGGCCGGCGGCGGCGCCGGATCCGCTCATCAGGGGACAGTTCGCCCCGTTACACCTTCAGCGTGCGCTCGCTGCTGCGGCCCCACAGGGGGTTGATGATGGCGCGTGTACCCCAGATCCCGGTCACCATGCTGGAGATAAGCCCCAGAATGAGAGTGATGGAGAAGCCTTGCAGCGGCCCGGAACCGATGGAGTAGAGCACAACGGCGCAGATGAGCGTGGTGATGTTGGCATCGAAGATGGTGCGAAATGCCGAGCGATAGCCAAAGTCGATGGCGTTGGCCAGCGAGCCGCCGTCACGCAGGCGATCCTTGATCCGCTCGAAGATGAGTACGTGGGTATCTACCGCCATCCCTACCGTCAGCACCAGACCGGCGATCCCCGGCAGGGTCAGCACGGCCCCCGGCAGCACCGCCAGCATGCCGACCTGCATCAGCAGGTTGGCGACCAGCGCGGTGATGGCGACCCAGCCGAACTTGCGATACCAGGCCATCATGAACAGCATCATGCCCGCCATGCCGAACCCGAGGGCGGTGAAGCCCGCTTCGATATTCTGCATCCCGAGGGTCGGGCCAATACTGCGCTCTTCCAGGATCTTGAGCGGTGCGGTGAGGGCACCGGCGCGCAGCAGCATGGCGAGCTCCTGCGCTTCCGGCAGGCTGCCAATCCCGGTGATACGGAACTGGTTGCCAAGGGCGGTCTGGATGGTGGCGACGTTGATCACCTCGCTCTGGGCGCGCAGCTTGCCCTGGGCATTGGTCTTGTACTCGGTGAAGACGGTCGCCATCGGCTTGCCCACATGCTGGCGGCTGAACTGGTTCATCTTGTTGCCACCCAGGGTGTCGAGCACGATGTTGACCTGCGGTTGGCCCATCTCGCCCATATTGGCCCGGGCATCGACGATGTGTTCGCCGGTCAGCACTGGCCGGCGTGCCATGCCGACGGCCTGACCGTTGCGATCGGCGATGTAGAAGTGGCTGTCAGCCTTGGCCTCGTAGAAGGCCAGTGACGCGGTCGCCCCGATCACCTCTTTCGCCTGTTTGGGGTTGTGCACACCCGGCAGCTCGATGCGGATGCCATCCTGCCCCTGACGCTGTACCGAAGCTTCGACGATGCCGAGTTCGTTGATCCGCTTCTTGAGGATGGAGAGGTTCTGGGTCACGGCGTTGTTGATGAGCTGGGTGCGTTCGGCCTCGCTCAGCACCAGCTTGAGCTGGTTGCCGCTGCGGGTCATTTTCCACTGATCCTGACGGGTACCGGCACTCTCCTTGATGATGGTGAGCCAGCCACTCTGATCGTCAGCTTCCGGCAGGGTGACATTGACGCTGCCGAGATCTGCCCGGGCCACGCCGGCACCGCGCAGATTGGCTTCACGGAAGCGGGTGCGCAGGGTGTCGACCAGATTCTTGGTCTGGGCATCGAGGACGAAATCGACATCGACCCCAATCAGCAGCTGGGAGCCGCCGCGCAGATCGAGGCCGAGCTTGATGGGATCGGCACCAAGGCGGCTGATCCAGGTCGGGGCGTTGGAGTGGAACTCCAGCGTCAGCGCGGCGCTGTCGAGGCCCTGCTGCTCCAGCAGTTGTTTGGCTCTTTGCTGTTCGCTCTGGCTGGCAAAGACCAGCTCGACCCGCTCAGGTTGTTCGATGATCTTGGTCGGGGTCAGGTGGTTGTCGGTCAGCAGCATATGCTGTTTGGTGGTCAGGCTCTGCTGACCGTGCAGACCAAGAGAGGGCTGCTCGCCAAAAAAGGTCGGCAGCGAATAGAAGGTAAAGGTCAGCAGCATGAGCAGCAGTAGGGCGTACTGCCACTTGCTCATGCGGTTAAGAAGGGTATGACTGGTTTTTCTCATGGCAAATTGGCCTCTGTCAGGAGAATGGTGCGCAGGCCGATAGCATCAAGGCTCGGCAAGGCGCAGAAAAAGGGATGCATCAAGTTCGGATCAGGCCGAAGCGGGATCCGTCAGAAGGAGGAGATGAGCAAACAGTGGCTGTGCCAACCCCTCGGGGTCAGGCGCTCAGATAGCTCTGGGTGAAGCGGTACTGCAGATACTGGCGCTGCAGCCGGTGGCGGTGAATGGTGGCGAAGGGATCGCGAAAGAGCTGCTTGTGGTAGAGCTGTGCGGCCAGCAACAGCCAGCCAAGCAGCACCAGCAGAATGGCCTGGGCAGACCAGCTCTGGATCAGCTCGTAGACCACATTTTTGGGCTGGTTGTCGCTGCGCAGGGACTGCTCAAAACGCAGCAGGTGATTCTGGTTGGTCGCAACAAACTTGATGACGCCATCGTCGCTCTCGCTCGCTTGCGAGAGGCTCTGGGTCTGTTGCTGATCGGGTAGCAGCGGGCCTTCCATCACATTGATGGAACAAAGCAGGGTGAGCGAGACAACGAGTGCCACCAGCCCCAGTTTGACTTTGTCGATAAGGCGCAAAAGGGTATTCCCGATAAATGGAAAGGGGAAACTACCACAGGCGGCGCAGGCGGGACAACCCTTGCCGCCCAATTAGGATTATTCTGAAGCTCCTTGTCAGCTCCCGGTCATCTGCTGGAAATCGCGGGCATAGCCCTTGAGCAGGGAGTAGAGATGGGCCCGCTGGGCCAGATCCAGCGACTGGCTCATGGCGCAGAGCCAGTTGACGGTGCGCTGGCGCGACTGCTCGGTATAACCGGTGAAGCGGCCATCCATCATGCCATCCCCCTGTGCCAGCAGCTCGGTCAGCTCGCGGGTGAAATCGGGGCTCTGACGCTGCTGCATCAGCCTGTCCAGCTCTTTGGTCCAGGAGGTCTGGAACTCGAGCCAAGGTGGCATCAGCTCATACTGCCACTCGGCCCACTGGGCCACCAGTGGCGCCTGCGCCGGTTTCACTTCGCCAATCCAGTACTCGAGGCGCTGGTTCATCTTGTCGCGAAACTCCGCCAGCATCTTCTCTTTGGGTTCACTGGCAAACTCCTGCTGCCGCTCCTGCTGGCGCTTGAGCCGATCGGCCATGAAGCGGGTCACCTGCTCATCGCTCAGGGTGCTCGCCAGCCTGACGGTGCGGGGAATGGCGTTTTCCAGGGTGCGGGTCAGGCTCTGCTGCACCGCATCGAGATTGGTGGAGATCTGCTCCGGTGTCATGGGGCTGGCTACCGCTTTGGCGAGGGTATCGAGATCCCGGGCGTAGCGGGGCAGCTCGTGCTGGCGGTGCCATGCCATCAGCCCTTTGACCTCGCGGCTCAGCAGATCCTTCTGGGGTGAGGTGAGGACGAAATAGTCGTCCAGCTGCCAGATGATGGCGGTATCAATCCAGTAGTAGATAACCCGGGTCGAGCAGCCGGTCAGCAGCAGGCCGAGCAGTAGCAGACCCCAGGTTTTTGGCTTGTGCCAGCGCACCTTGTTGATCATCTGTCACTCCAGTCGTTGCCGGTTAAGGGCAATCAGTGCGTCGTAGTCGGGCGAAGCGTGTTGCTCGGCCATCAGCAGGGCCCAGAGCAGACCGATATAGTCGACCCAGGGGATGAACGCCTCGCTGTGAAAATCGGGCCACTCATGGCGCGGGAGCGAGCGCAGATAGTGCTCCTCCAGCGCCTTGCGCCGCTCTGCGGGCCAGTCGTGGGTGCGTTGGATGCTGGCCACCTCAAAGCCGGGATGGCCTGCCGCACCGTACTCCCAGTCGATAACCCAGGGCGCGTGACCCAACAAGTTAGCCGGATTGAGATCATGGTGGCAAGGTCGCCAGCAATTGTCGGGCTCGTGGCTGGCAAGCAGGCTGCGCTCGAGTGCCGGCAACCAGGTCGGTACATGAGCCAGCCGGGCGCGATAACCGGCGGCGTGGGTCCGTACCGCCATCACCACGGAGGGCAAAGGGAGGCGATGCAGCTTGCGCAGCACCTCAGCCAGCAAACGGGGCTGTTCGGCGACGGGGGGCGCAGCTTCTAGCCAGTTTGGCTCGTCGCACCACTCCAGCAGCATCAGGCCGCTGGCGGGATCACCATAGTGGCAGGGCAGCGCGAGCTCTTCGGCCATCGCTCCCTGATAGAGCTGCCACTCAGTGGCGCGGTCGATGCCAAGGCGCACCGGATCCGGGTGGCCCCGACGCAAAAAGTAACTGCGCCCCGAAGGGAGGCGCAGTCGATAGTTGCTGTTGGTGAGGCCCGTACCGAGCGGCTCGAGAGCCCCGTCCCGCCATGGGACGGGGAGCGTGGCGAGCAGGGCGTCGGGGGCGAGCATCACCGGATTAGCCTTACCAGCCAAAGGTGGACTTCTTCGCCTGCTTGCGGATCTCTTTCTGGTCAGCCCAGAGCAGCTCGCCGCTTTGCAGGTCCATCAGGTTCATGGTCATCTGGTAGTAGACATCTTTCACCTTGCCATTGTCCTTGACGATGCTGGCGAGGTTGCCATAGACCATGTAGCGGGCACCGGTCTGCTTGCCAAGCCGCACCATGGAGGCGGGATCAACCATGCCGCTGCTCTGCTGATATTCGAGCTGCTGCTTGACGGCGGCAACCTTGCTCATGTCAACGAAGCGGAACTTGCCGGCCCGCAGCAGCTTGGTGCGGATGGTGTCGGTGATCGCTTCAGTATCGATGTGCTCGGAGGTCTTGTTGCGGATGGAGTCCATGAACATCACCGGACGGCCGCCTGCGGTGATCTCGCTGGTGGCGGGGGAGGCCAGCATGGAATCCGCCATCTTGTCGGCAATGGCCTGCAGATCGCTTGAGCCGTAATCGACGGTGACCGTTTCGGTTTCGGTCGGATCACCGTAGCTGACCGTGGTGCTGGAGCAGCCGCCCAGCAGCAGGGCGCCAGTCAGGATCAGCAGGGCATGATTCATTTTCATCAGTAGGATTCCTCAATCACTTCACGTACATAAATCCGGTAACCGCGG
Source organism: Aeromonas jandaei (assembly GCF_037890695.1). Classification (NCBI taxonomy): domain Bacteria; kingdom Pseudomonadati; phylum Pseudomonadota; class Gammaproteobacteria; order Aeromonadales; family Aeromonadaceae; genus Aeromonas; species Aeromonas jandaei. The sequence continues at coordinate 2,516,917 of NZ_CP149571.1, forward strand.
GCGGTCGGGCTCGGCGCCAGGGCAGACAGGGTGCGGGTCTGATAGCCATGCAGCTTGAGCGGTGTCCAGCCACGACCGTCGCTGGCGACCTCCTGACCGGCCTCATCATACCAATAGAACATATATTGCAGCTTGTTGTCGCCACGCTGGGTGCTGGCGGCGGCCACATTGACCTGCAGCAGTCCGTTCTGTTCACGGCGGCTCAGCTCGGTCAGGGTGACGTTGACGTTTTGATGCTGCTCCGCCACCGCTGCGGCGCCCGGTGCTCCATAGAGCGCCACGCCGGAGGTGTTGGTGGCGCAGCCGGTCAGCAGCAGCGCGAGCCCGAGGGCCAACCCGTATGCTTTCATCTTGCTCTCCTTGATTGGAGTGAGTGGGGCAGCACTGGGAGCTGCCCGGTTAATCGTCTTGCTCATCTCTCTTTGCCGCTTGCTCAGAGCGGCATCACCCGGGTGGTCAGGCCGGCGCCGAGGCGCTGAACCCACACCAGGGTGGTGCGGCCGCTATGAATGGTCAGCGGCAACTGACGCTGGGCGGCACCCGCTCCCAGAGTGAGGTTCACCTCACCCGCCGGCACCATCCCCTGCCAGCTCGATGCCTGCGCCGGCAGTGTCAGCCAGCTGCGGGTATCGGCACGCTCCGAGAGGGTGTTGAAGATCCCCACCAGAATATTGCCCACATCGCCCCCCTCTTTGGCGGCGGTGCGGCGCATCTGCTCCTTGGCCACCAGCCGCAGCGCCTGGCGGGTCAGCATACCGGGCAGCCGCTCCTGCAGATCCTTGGCGGCCAGCGCTTCCAGCCTGACCAATTCGCTGGTCTGCTCGACCCGTTTGCCGAGCGTGACTGTAAGCGGCCCCGTGTCGCTGGCCCGATTATCGTAATAGGGGATGGCTACGGTAAAGGTGCGAAAATCGCCGCGTGAGGTGGAGATGGGCAGCGGCAGGAACAGTTCGCGCCGTGCCGGGATCAGGCCATCTTCAAACAGCACCACCAGTTGGCCCTGATTTTTAGTGAGTGGTGGCGCTTTGCGACCCACCTTTTTCTCGGTCGCGCGGATCTCGTCCGGCGCGCCGCGCAGCACCGCCAGACGCAGCAAGGCATCTTGCAGGCTGCGGTTGTCCGGCGCTATCTGGTAGCCGCGCTGGTAATCGACCCAAGCGTCGTTGAGATCCCCCGCAGCCTCATAGAGCACGGCGGAGAAGTAGAAGGTATAGGCGTTCTGGAAACCGTTCTTGACCTTGCCGATCAGCCGGTCGAGCTCGGGTGCGCCGCGCGACATCAGCTGGCGCATCTCCCCCTCGGTCTCGGCCTCTTCGCTCTCATCCTTCGCTTTGCGCACCTCGTCAGCTCGCCGTTTCAGGGCCTGCTCCTGCACCTGATTGGCCCGGCGCACCTCCACCAGGGCGCCATCGGCATCACCCCGTTGCAGGTAGTTGAGGGCCAGATAGTGGTGCAGCATGGTGCGTTCGTAATCGGGGGTGAGGTAGGCCATCGACTGGTCGTTGGTGAGCAGGCTGCCCACCTGATCCAGACCGTGGCTCAGCCGGTATTCGGCCTGATTGTCTTCCCACTCGAGGCGACTGTCGGCGGCAGAAAACGCCTGCTTGCTGCCCGCATCCTGACCGGCGAGCCAGGCGATGCGCCCCTCTTCAAGGCGATCGAGGACAAAGGTGTCATCGCCGAGGGTGGAGTCGCGCACCTCGGGCAGCGCCTCGGCGGCATGGCCCAGCAGCAGCTGGTTGCGCAGCGGCACCATCTGATCGGAGTAGGAGACGAACATGTCTTGCCAGCGGGAGGCGCAGCCCCCCAGCAACAGCAGGGCGCCGCAGAGCAGCAGGGCGCTGCGGCAGGTAGCGATGTGGCGAGTCATTACAGGCTGAGCAGCGGTCCCAGCGGCTGGCCACCGACCAGATGCATGTGGATGTGGTAGACCTCCTGCCCGCCGTGGCGGTTGCAGTTCATGATGAGGCGGTAGCCATCCTCGGCAATCCCCGCGTCGGCGGCGAGTTTGCGGGCCACGGTGAACATCCGGCCAAGGGCCAGCTCGTGCTCCGGCTCCACATCGTTGACGGTGGGGATCAGCACATTGGGGATGATCAGCACGTGGGTCTTGGCCTTGGGCTGGATGTCCCGGAAAGCGGTCACCAGATCGTCCTGATAAAGGATGTCGGCGGGGATCTCTTTGCGGATGATTTTGCTGAAAATGGTTTCTTGCGCCATGGCTAACTCCCTTATGAGAAAAAGAAAATCGAATTTGGATCCCAAGCGGCTCCGCGCTGCACGGCAAGTGTGACACAAGCCGAGATTTGACACAGCTGATGTCCCATTCCCTTCAGTTATTGTTAAAAATACCGATAGCCGGAGGGACGTCATCTGTAGCGCCTGTTCAGGGTGGTCTGCAGGGTATCAAAAGGACGGGGTACTCAGGCAAGGGACTTTTGCATATACAGCGGGATAATAATGAAACAATCAATGTCGGATCTCTCCATCTTGCAGCGGGTCTATCTCGGCTTCGCTATTCTGGTGGCCGTGATGGTGGCCAGCTCACTGCTCACATTTCGTAGTCAGGAGACCCTCGGCGGGGCGCTGGAACAGGTTACCCAGCAGTCGATGCCGCTGGTGATCGCCAGCAGTCAGACCCAGATCAGCCTACTCAGTGCCAACAAGTGGCTCGGGGATGTGCTGACCGAGCAGGACTCCAAACAGCTGCCGGCCGAAGTGGCCGAGCTGAAACAGGCCAAGGCGCAGGTCGACAAGACCCTGGCCGCCTTGCGGCAGCAGGTGGCCGAACACCCCGAACTGCAGGGCGAGATGACCGCCCTTGGCGAGCAGGTGGCGCGTTATCTGGAACTGACCGATACCCTGCCCGGCGAGCACGAGGCGCTGCTCACCCGGCTGTACAAGGTCAATCTGGCCAAGGGGCAGTTTCAGGTCAGCCTGCCCCAGTTCAAGAAGAATCTGGGTGACATGATGATCACCATCGACGACAGCTTCATCAAGATGCTCTCCGAGACCCTGACCACCAAGCTCTCCGCCATCGAACTCTCCACCATGGACGCCCTCAACCAGACCATCCCGGCTCCCATCGAAGGGGCGCTCAAGCGCAACAAGATGCAGATCGAGGGGTTCAACAGCACCATCAAGGATCTGCAGGGTGAGCTCAAGAATTTCGAGAACGACATGGGCCACTATGTCCACGGCTTCGTGCGCGACACCACCGCCAGTGAAGGGGTGCTGGCCCAGTATCTGGCGCTGATGAAGCAGCAGGAGCTGATGCGGGAGAAGAGCAAGCAGGCCAGCGCGCTTATCGTCGAGATCCAGAACCGGCTGGAGCGGATGACCGCGAGCAGCCAGCAGTTGATGAACGGCAGTATCCAGCATGCCAAAGAGGTGCAGCGCCAGAGCACTTTGACTCAGGGGGCGAGCATCGTGGTCGCCATCCTGATCGCCATGCTGGTGGCCTACACCCTGGGCAAGGCGATCCGCCGTCCGCTGCGGGAGCTGCTGCGAGTCCTCTCTGAGGTGACTCGCGGTGACATGACCCAGCGTATCGGCTTTCACAGCAAGAACGAATTTGGCCAGCTGGGCAGCCAGCTCAACCTGCTGATTGAGCAGATGGGGGAGGTGCTGGCCCAGCTCTCCAACGCATCTGCCCAGCTCAACGATGCCGCTCACGGCAACCGCCATACCACCGAATCGGTGCGGGCCGATCTGGAGAAACAGCGGCAGGAGACCGCCTCGGTCGCGGCCGCCATGACCCAGATGGAGGCCTCGGTGCGCGAGGTGGCGCAAGCTGCCAACCAGACTCTGGAGCGGGTGATGGATGTGGAGAAGGCTTCCGAGATGGGGCGCAAGGTGATGGCGGGCAATATCACCACCACCCATCAGCTGGCGGGCAAGCTGCAACAGACCGGCAAGGTGATTGGCGATGTGAGCAGCATGAGCAGCCAGATCGGCAATATCCTCGATGTCATTCGCGGCATCGCCGAGCAGACCAACCTGTTGGCACTCAATGCGGCCATCGAGGCGGCGCGCGCAGGCGAGCAGGGGCGTGGATTTGCCGTGGTGGCGGACGAGGTGCGCAGTCTGGCGGGGCGCACCGCGCAATCCACCAGCGAGATCCAGACCATGATCGAGAATCTGCAGCAGGGGGTCGCCAGAGCGGTGAACGTGATGCAGGAGTGCTCGCGCGAGATGGACAGCTGCATGGATCAGAGCTCCCACGCCAACAATGCTATGGAAGAGGTGCAGGGGATCGTGGTGCTCATCAGCGACATGTCGAGCCAGATTGCCTCTGCCGCCGAGCAGCAGCAGGCGACCAGCGCTGACATCGCCACCAACCTCAACCGCATCTCCGATATCTCGGATCTCAACTATCAGGGGATCGAGCGGGTGGCCCAGACCAGCCAGCAGCTCGACTCCCTTGCCGAGCAGCAGGAGAGCCTGGTCAAGCGCTTCCGCCTCAGCGCCTGATGGTCGAGAGTTGAAACAACAAGGCCCCGCAGATGCGGGGCCTTCTCGTTATTACGGTAGTGACAAGGGGATCAGGCGTAGGCAATCGCGCCCTTGCCGACCCCTTCATAGGCGACAATCTTGACGAACTTGTCGCCCACCATCTTCTTCACTTCGCGGGCGATGTAGCAAGCCAGCAGCTCGACCGTGGTGTCGGTGTCGATCATCTCCACCTCGGTGGTGGGGATGGCCAGCTGGAACAGTCCCTGTGGCGCCACATATTTGAAGCCGGTGTGGTGTTCACCCAGCTGCACATTGGCACGGGCACTGAGGGCCAGCTCTTCGAGAGCAACTTTATCCTCATCGGTGCCGAGATAGATATCGGCCCAGCGTTCGGCCCACTGCTGTTCGAGATCGCCATCACGCTCGCCATCGATGTGGATCTCGATGGGGGAGCGGTGGCCGTGGGCGATACGCTGACAGTTGCCATCGTGCTTTTTCAGACCGTGGCTGTAGTGATAGAAGGGGCCGTCGATGGCCTCCTGACGCAGGGTCAGCGACAGATCCTTGATGTTGCCCGGCAGCCGTTTGGCCAGTACCGCCAGCAGGTAGCGGGTGACCGACTCCTTGTCGACCTGCGGGGCAGGGATAAAGGCAAAGCCCTGAGTCGGGCAGCGCAGGTGGATGGAGCGGCCGGGGCGCAGCAGATCGACACAGCTCTCGCCATCTTCCAGCGTCTCGACATGCACCAGAGGGCACTCGGTCGGGACCAGCAGCTTGTGATCCACCTCGTCATCGATGATCGACTTGATCAGCTTCTTTACCCGGCCGAAGTCCAGCAACATGCTCATCTCGTTGAGCTCGCCGCTCATTTCGATATCTACCAGCCAGCTCTCACCCACCATGCCGCGGCGTTCGCACAGGTAGCTGGAGTCGATCACGGTCAAATCTCTTACAAATAACTTCATCAGTCAGGCCTTGCTACAGAGAAAGGGCAGTTTTGCGCTATTATGACCCGCGATTATCGGCAAAGGAACTGGAACCCCCCATGAACAAACTGCTTATCAAGAATGCCACCCTGGTCAACGAAGGCCGTATCTATGCCTCCGACGTGTTGATCGAGGGGGAACGGATTGCCCGCATCGCACCCGATATCGACGCGCACGATGCGGTGGTGATCGATGCCGCAGGTCGCCACCTCATCCCCGGAATGATCGATGATCAGGTCCACTTTCGGGAGCCGGGGCTGACCCACAAGGGGACCATCGCCAGTGAATCCCGGGCCGCCGTCGCCGGTGGTACCACCAGTTTCATGGAAATGCCCAACGTCAATCCCCAGACCACCACCCTCGACGCCCTCGAAGCCAAATACCAGATCGCCGCCAACTCCTCCGTTGCCAACTACAGCTTCTATCTGGGTGCTACCAACGACAACCTGGAAGAGATCAAGCGTCTCGATCCCAAGCAATCCTGCGGGGTCAAGGTGTTCATGGGCTCCTCGACCGGCAACATGCTGGTGGACAATCAGGAGACCCTGGCGGCCATCTTCCGCGAGAGTCCGGTGATGATCGTTACTCACTGCGAAGACACCCCGACCATCGCCAAAGCCGAAGAGGCGGCGCGGGCCAAGTGGGGCGAGAATGTGCCGATGGGCGAGCATGGCCGCATTCGCAGTGACGAGGCGTGCTACAAATCCTCCAGCATGGCGGTGGCGCTGGCCAAGCAGTACGGCGCTAAGCTGCATGTGCTGCATCTGACCTCCGCCAAGGAGCTGTCGCTCTTTACCGCCAGTCACGACCTGAGTGAACTGAAAGACAAGAACATCACTGCCGAGGTGTGTGTTCACCATCTGTTCTTCAACGAGGCCGATTACGACACCCTCGGTAGCCAGATCAAGTGCAACCCGGCGGTGAAGAGCGCGGCCGATCAGCACGCACTGCTCGATGCGGTGCGCAATGATGTGCTCGACATCATCGCTACCGACCACGCGCCCCACACCTGGGAGGAGAAGCAGAACAGCTACTTCAAGGCGCCGTCCGGTGTGCCGCTGGTGCAGCACTCCCTGCAGGCATTGCTGGAACTCTACCATAACGGCGTGTTCACTCTGGAGACCATCGTCAAGAAGACCTCCCATGCGGTGGCCGAGCGTTTCCAGGTGCAGGATCGCGGCTACATCCGCGAGGGCTACTTTGCCGATCTGGTGCTGCTGGATCTGGGCAAGCCCTATGTGGTCAACGATGACAACATTCTTTACCACTGTGGCTGGTCGCCCTTCAACGGCTACCGTTTCCACAGCACGGTGGAGATGACTCTGGTGAACGGTCAGATCGCCTGGCAAAACGGGCAGGTCACTGACCAGATCCTGGGCAAGCGGCTGACCTTTAACCGCTGATTGTTCGCAAAGCAGGCGAACGCACCATTGTCGGGGAATTGGCGGCGTTTCTTTGTTGACAGGGCAGGGCCATCTCCATAAACTCAGCCCCCGTCAGCTCAGACTGACTTCGTCGGCGTGTAGCGCAGCCAGGTAGCGCACTGTCATGGGGTGTCAGGGGTCGGAGGTTCAAATCCTCTCACGCCGACCATCATTCCCCGGAAAAGGCCTTGTCAAACGACAAGGCCTTTTTTCTTTTCTGCTCTTCGCCGTTACTGCGATTGTTTATCCCCCTTGCGCTGTGCTGTAGTAGCGACTCTCTTCTGCCCTGACGGGGGTTACCGTGTCTCTCTTTGCATCCATCTGGCGATCTCTGGTTTTGCTCTCGCTGCTGCTCGGCGGCTGTGCCACGCCATATCAGCAGGAGAAGTCGTTCTGGAATGGCCGCACCGGCTTTTCCGAGACCCGCCTTGCGCCCGACAAGTGGCAGCTGGAGTTTGTCGGCAACGATCTGGTGGACAGGGAGACGGCCCGCAAATATGTGCTCAAGCGGGCAGGGGAGCTGGCGCAGCGGGAGGGTTACCCCATGCTGCAGGTGGAGGAGCTGACCATTGCGCGCGATGCGGTAAGGGTGACCCCGGAGCGCCCCATGTTCGGCTTTGACGAGGATGAGCCGGACACCTTCATGGCGCAGATGCAGGTACAGCACACCATCTCGGCCCTGCTTACCTTCCGGTTGCTAAAGCGGGCAATTAATGAACAGTCGCTTTCCACCAAATATCTTGCGGACATTAAAATAAGCGGTGATTAATATCGGTTTGTTGCAAGATCCATATCACATACATCTAACAGCAGCATAAAATTCTGGAGTAAGCCTCTAGATTTACCCCCTGCTTTTAGGCATTCTCCCAGCATACCAGCCGCCAGGAATCAACGGCTCGGATCACAAAAACGGACTGTAGTGGCTCCCATGCCACTGTCAACGGCTTGCACCAATCAAAACCGGGACTCCCCCATGAAAATGAATAAACTGACGGTCGCCATCCTCATTTCGATGTTGCTTGGCATCCTTACCGGCCAGGGCTATCGCCTGTTTGCTGCCGATCAGGCGGCAGACTTTGCAAACAACATCACTATCCTGACCGATATCTTCCTGCGACTGATCAAGATGATCATCGCACCATTGGTCTTCACCACCCTGGTGGTCGGCATCGCCAAGATGGGCGATACCCGCACTGTGGGTCGTATCGGTGCCAAAACCCTCGGCTGGTTCATGCTGGCCTCCCTGCTCTCCCTGAGCCTGGGTCTGGTGATGGTCACCCTGATGCAGCCGGGTGTGGGTCTCTCGCTCTCCCTGCCCAATGATGCCGCTACCTCTGGCATCTCTGCCGGCGCGATTACCCTGAAAGATTTCGTGACCCACGCCATTCCGAAAAGCGTGGTCGAGGCGATGGCCACCAACGAGATCCTGCAGATCGTGGTCTTCTCCCTGTTCTTTGGTCTGGCCGCAGCGGCGCTGGGCGATCTGGCCAAGCCGGTGGTGGTGCTGATGGCCAGTGCTGCCGAGATCATGCTGAAAGTGACCGGTTACGTGATGAACTTTGCGCCGTTCGCCGTGTTTGGCGCCATTGCCGCCATGGTGGCCAAAGAGGGGCTGGGTATTCTGGTTACCTACGGCAGCTTCATGGCCCAGTTCTACATTGCCCTTGGCTGCCTCTGGCTGCTGCTGATTGCCATGGGGGGCGCATTCCTGCGTGGCCGCATCATCAAGCTGCTGGCGATGATCCGCGAACCCATCCTGCTTGCCTTCTCTACTGCCAGCTCTGAAGCGGCCTATCCGAAGACGCTTGATCGTCTGGAGAAGTTCGGCTGTGACAAACGCATCGCCAGCTTCGTGTTGCCGATGGGTTACTCCTTCAACCTCGACGGCTCCATGATGTACTGCACCTTCGCGGTGATGTTCATCGCTCAGGCTTATGGCATCGAGCTCTCCACCGCCCAGCAGATCACCATGCTGCTGCTGCTGATGGTCACCTCCAAGGGGATGGCCGGGGTGCCGCGCGCCTCTCTGGTGGTGATTGCCGCGACCCTGAACCAGTTCCACATTCCGGAAGCGGGCATCCTGCTGCTGCTGGGTATCGACCACTTCCTCGATATGGGTCGCTCTGCCACCAACGTGCTGGGCAACGCCATCGCCGCCAGCGTGGTCGCCAAGACCGAAGACAGTCTGGGTGAGACCGAAGAGCTGGGCGAGAGTGCTCCCGCCAAGGCATAACCATGGCTTGAGCTGACCAGAGGGTTGGCCGGTGCAAAGAGAAATCCCCGTCATGATCATGGCGGGGATTTTTTTATGGCTGGCCGGTTTAGAAGCCCGAACTGGGTTGCAGCAAAAACGTCGCCTCTTCCGGCGTCGAGGTGCGACCCAGAATGTCGTTGCGGTGGGGGAAGCGGCCAAAGCGTTCGATGATCACCTGATGGCGGCGGGCAAAGTCGGCAAAGCCCGCGAAGGTCTCGTTCGCTGGGGAATGAGCCTGCTCGGCCGCCAGCTCTTCAAACAGGGCCACGCTTCTGGCTTGCTGCTCGCGGGATTCGGCGTGTTCCAGCGGCAGATAGAAGAAGACCCGCTCCAGCGGCGAGAGCTGCCGATCCATGCCAAGGGATAGCCCCTTGAGGCACTGCTCGCGGGCGAGCGGATCCCGGGCAAAGGCGGTGGGTGTGCCGCGATGGATATTGCGGGGCAACTGGTCGAGCAGCAGGATCAGCGCCAGTCTGCCGTGAGGCAGCTCGGCCCAGTCGGCCAGCTCCCCGTTGGCGGCCGCCTCTGCCTGCATGCCAAAGCGCCGGGCCAGCAGGGCATCGGTCTCGCGACTTTTGCCCCACCAGAGCGGGGCTTGTCGTTTGGCACGCAGGGCGTCGTCGGCCGGGTCGCCAAACCAGAAATCGAGCAGAGGTTGCCAGGGCTGCATGGGGACTCCTTGCTGGTGTATTGAGGAGGGCCAATAACAAATGGCTCCGGGGTGCTGCCGAAATGGTAGCTTCTCGTTACACTGTGCCATCTTTTGCCCGAAAGAAGTAACCCCAGATGGCGAGCGACGGTTGCCTTGCGCGGCTGATGATGGCCTGCGAGCGCCATGAGGTGGCCCTGCAGACCCTGGTGGTCATCAGACCGCACACCTCTCTCCCGGGGTTGTTCTCACTGATATAAGGAATCTCTGATATGGCCGGAACCAGTTTGTTGGCCCTCCTCGACGATATTGCCAGCGTGCTTGATGATGTGGCGCTGATGACCAAGGTCGTGATGAACAAGAGCGAGACTTTTTTTGGGTAGACGTTTCTCACTGATATAAGGAATCTCTGATATGGCCGGAACCAGTTTGTTGGCCCTGCTCGACGATATTGCCAGCGTGCTTGATGATGTGGCGCTGATGACCAAGATGGCGGCGAAGAAGACCGCCGGGGTGCTGGGGGACGATCTTGCCCTCAATGCGAAGCAGGTCTCCGGAGTGCGTGCCGAGCGGGAGCTGCCGGTGGTATGGGCGGTGGCCAAGGGGTCATTTCGCAACAAGTTGATTCTGGTACCTGCCGCCATCGCCATCAGTGCGCTGGTGCCCTGGCTCATCACCCCGCTCTTGATGCTGGGAGGCGCTTACCTCTGCTTCGAAGGTGCCGAGAAGCTGGCGCACAAGTTTTTGCCTCATCAGGAGGAGGGAGAGCATCACGCGGGCCCCATTCCTGACGATCTGGTGGCCTTCGAGCAGCAGAAGGTGAAGGGGGCGATCCGCACCGACTTTATCCTCTCCGCCGAGATTATCGTCATCGCCCTTGGCACAGTACAGGGGGCGAGCATCGCCCTGCAGCTCTCGGTGGTGGCGGGTATCGCACTGCTGATGACCATCGGGGTTTATGGGCTGGTCGGGTTGATTGTCAAACTGGATGATATCGGCCTGCACCTTCTGAAAAAGCCGGATGGCGGGGCACTGCGCCGTTCGGTCGGGCAGGGACTGCTGAGTACGGCGCCCAAGCTGATGCATCTGCTGGCGCTGGTGGGGACGATCGCCATGTTTATGGTGGGCGGCGGCATTCTGGTGCATGGTTGGCCTTTCGCCCATCACCTCATTGAAGGCGCCGCCGCAGTTGTCGCCACTCTGCCCACTGTGGGGGCCGTACTGGCAGTGGTGACGCCGACTCTGCTCAACGCCGTGGCCGGTGTGGTGGCGGGCCTGCTGCTGGTGCTGGCGATGACGCTGATAAGCAAACTCAAGCCAGCCAAATAAGCGTCTGCATTATCTTTCGGGGCCGCCAGCGAGAAGCGCTGGCGGCCATCTCTCCCTGTTTGACATCTTGATAACGAGCCTTCAATGCAAGCAACCCGATACCTTCAGCAGTGGCACAACCACCATATCTATCCCGCTCTCGACAGTCCCGAGCTTGAGTCCGACATGGCCGAGGCCCGTGCTGCCCTTGCACCACTGGCGGCGCTGGTCGCCAATCTGGCCGACCTTGCGGGGGATGCGCGGCAAGATTGCCTGCGGGAGGTGCGCCTGCGTGCCCGCCGCATTCGTCATATCGGTTGGAACGTGGCGATTCTGGCGGCCTGCCGGGGCAGTCAGGATGCTCGTGATACCCAGGCCAAGCAGCTGGCATCCCGTGCTCGCGCCCTCAATGCCGACCTGTTCAAGACGCTGGCGCCGGTGGAAGACCTGATGCTGGCGCTGCCGGAGGCCGAATTTGGTCTGTTGATGGCGGATCCCCTGCTTGGTGAGGAGGAGTATCGCCTGCGTCACGAACGCAGATTGCAGGATCAGCGTCTGCCGGTGGCGGCAGAGCAGCTGGTGATCGGTCTTGGTACCGATGGGCTGCACGCCTGGGGCAACCTCTACAACGATCTGGTGGGCAAGATCCGGCTGGTGATCGATGGCCGCGAGATGGGACTGGCAGAGGCGAGCAATCTGCTCTCCAGCCCGCTGCGTTCCCTGCGCCGGGAAGCATTCGATGCCATCAGCGCCGGCTGGGAGGGAGAGCAGGAGACGGTGGCCGCCATCCTCAACGCCATCAACGGCTGGCGGCTGGAGCTCTCGCGTCAGCGCGGCAGTGAGCGGCAGCTCGATGCCCTCGATCTCTCCTGTCATCAGAGCCATATCGAGCGCGCCACCCTGGATACGCTGATGAGCGAGACCTGGCAGGCCCGCACTCTGGGTCAGCGGGCGCTGGAGCTGATGGCCGCACGCCTTGGTATCGACGATCCGGGGGCCGAGGATCTCTTTGCGCCGCCTCCGGCTGCCAGCAGCCGCGAGATCCCGTTCGAGGAGGCGATCGAGCTGATTGCCGATGCCTTTAGCCGTTTCGATCCGGAGATGGGGGAGTTTGCCCGGATGATGGCCGAGAAGGGGTGGATCGATGCGGCCCCTACGCCAAATCGCCGCACCGGCGCCTACTGCACCAAATTTGCCGAACCGGTCGAGCCGCGGGTCTTCGTCACCTATGCCGGCACCATGGACAACGTCATTACGCTGGCCCATGAGCTGGGCCACGCCTGGCACAACTGGGTGATCCGCGATCTGCCGATGAGTCAGCGCAGCTATCCCATGACGTTGGCCGAAACAGCCTCCATCTTTGCCGAGACCCTGGTGCGCAGCGCCCTGTTCGAGCAGGCAGAAAGTCCTGAGGAGCAGTTGGCGATCGCCTGGGCCGAGGCCGATGGAGCAGCTACCTTCCTGGTCAATATCCCGGCCCGTTTCGACTTCGAGCGGGCGCTGGTGGCCGAGCGGGAGCATGGCTATGTTGCGCCGGCCCGCCTCAAGGCGCTGACCGATGAGGCGTGGGGACGCTGGTATGAGAAGAGCCTCTGCCGCTATCACCCCATGTTCTGGGCGGCCAAGGCGCACTTCTCCATCGCCGGGCTGGGTTTTTACAACTATCCCTATCTGTTCGGTTATCTCTTCAGCCTCGGCGTGTATGAGCAACTGATGAGTCGCCAGGCGGCGGGAGGCGACAATGTGGCGCAGGCGTACCGCGACCTGCTGCGCGATACCGGCCGCATGAGCGCCGAGGCGCTGGTGGCAAAACATCTGGGGCAGGATATTCGCCAGTCGGCCTTCTGGCAGGGGAGTCTGGCTCAGGTGGCTCAGGCGGTAGAGCGCTTCGCACAGCTGCCAGCCTGATTGGGTAAGCGGTGATGTGAGTGACAGGCCCCGTACCTGTGCCCGGGGCCTGTTGGTTATGCCTGCTCTTGTTCGGGCTTGATGGGGCCGACCAGCAAAGGCTTGGGTTTGTGGATGAGATCAGGCTGGTAGCCGTTGAAGAAGAGGTTGAGCACTACCGAGCTGATGGTCGCCAGCAGAATGCCACTATGAAACAACGGTTGCAGCGCCGCCGGGAAGTGCTGGAAGAAGTGGCCGGAGACGGTCGGTATCATGCCGATCCCGAGGCTGATGGCGACGATGTAGAGGTTGTGGCGGTTGGTGTTGTAGTCAGCTCGCGCCAGAATGCGGATCCCGGTTGCCAGCACCATGCCGAACATCACGATGCCGGCGCCACCCAGCACGAAGGGAGGGATGGAGGCGACCATCACCGACATCTTGGGGATGAGACCAAAGGCGAGCAGGATCCCCCCAGACATCACGCAGACCCAGCGGCTCGATACCCCGGTCACGCTCACCAGCCCGATATTCTGGGAGAAGGAGGTGTGGGGGAAGCTGTTGAAGACGCCGCCTATGATGGTGCCGATGCCATCCACCCGCAGCCCGCGCACGATATCGCCGCGGCTGGCCGGATGACCGACGATGTCGCCAAGGGCCAGAAACATCCCCATCGACTCGATAAAGGTGATGAGCATGATGACGGTTAGGGTGGCGATGGAGATGGGATCGAAGGTGGGCCAGCCAAAGGCAAACGGCACTATGGGGGCGAACCAGGCCGCTTCACTCAGGCCGTCCAGACTCACTTCCCCCATGGCGATGGCCACCACGAAGCCAAACAGGATGCCGAGCAGCACCGAGATATTGCTGAAAAAGCCCTTGGTAAAGCGGGTGACCACCAGAATGAAGGCGAGCACCAGAAAGCTGGTGCCGATGTAGCGCAGGCTGCCATATTCGGGATTGCCCTTGCCCCCCGCCATCCAGTCGATCCCCACCTGCATGATGCTGATCCCGATGGAGGTGATGACCACCCCGGTCACCACGGTGGGGAAGAGCGGCATCAACCGGCCTATCAGTGGCACCAGCAGGGTCGAGATGATACCCGCGGCTATGGTGGCGCCGAAGATGCCGGTGAGCCCCAGATCCGGATTGGCACCGATGGCCAGCATGGGCATCACGGCGGCAAAGGTGACCGACATGATGACCGGTAGCCGGATCCCGGCGAAACGCCCGATACCGACACACTGCAGCAGGGTGACGATGCCGCAGCAGAAGAGATCCGAACTGATGAGGTAGGAGATCTGCTCCTTGGGCAGCCCCAGGCTGCCGCCTATCACCAGTGGGACGGCGACGGCGCCGGCATACATCACCAGCACATGCTGCAGGCCTAGGGTAAATAGCTGGCCGGCAGGGAGCATGCGCTCCACTTCGTCATCGGGACGTATTCGCTTTCCCGGTCGGGAGGCGGGGGGATTGGTCTCGTTCATCAACAGATCTCTCCTTGGCGAGCCCCGGCAACGGGCAGGGGCAAGATAGCGAAAGCCGCGGCTTTCCCGGTCACAGATGTTATCGAGTGCGTGGATCGCCGGACTCATCGGGATGGGCAAGAGAGAGGGATCCGGTGCAGGCCATGGTCAGTGCACAAAACATGCTCAATCGTGACTGGTGGTGAAAACGTTTGGCTTTTTGAGGGTTCAATCACATCCGGATCGGGATCAGGCACAAGAAGAGGGACAAAGGGCGTAGCCGGGCATCTCAGATTGGTAATGGCGGTATCATTTTTGGCCACAGCCTCTCACTTTGATAGGGCTGCTTTGCGTATTGCGCCTGGCAAGGGCTCATGCGCTGCATCTTGTTGCAGGGGCTGGCGTGATCCAAAGCAAGAAAGTTGGATGTTTTGGTGGCGCGTGAGGCTGCCGCTGGGGTAGTTTCGATAAAACCGACACAGATCCTGAGGTCTTATCCATGATCATCTACCTGCATGGCTTCGATGCCACCAGCCCCGGCAATCACGAGAAAGTGCTGCAGTTGCAGTTTATTGATGATGATGTGCGTTTCGTGCACTACAGCACGGTTCACCCCCGTCATGATATGAGCCACCTGCTCAAGGAAGTGAAGAAGCAGCTCGACATGAGCACAGATCCCAAGCCCCTCATCTGCGGTGTCGGACTCGGCGGTTACTGGAGCGAGCGCATCGGCTTTTTGTGCGGCATTCGTCAGGTGATCTTCAACCCCAATCTGCACCCCGAAGAGAACATGCAGGGCAAGATCGACCGGCCGGAGGAGTACGAGGATATTGGCACCAAGTGTGTAACTGAATTTCGTAAGAAAAATTCAGGAAACTGCCTGTGTATCCTTTCCGTTCAGGATGAAGTGCGCGATAATCGGGACACTGAACGTGAATTGAAGAACTATTACGACATCGTGTGGGATGATCGCGAGACCCATAAGTTCAAAAACATCTCGCACCATCTGCAGCGGATGAAGGCCTTCAAAGAAGCCTGATCCATCACGTCGACCGATTTCGTTTTAGGGAGCCAATGGCTCCCTTTCGTTTTGAGGAACCGAGGAAAAATCATCATGATGAATATTGTCGTTGTAGGCGGCGGCGCCGGTGGTCTGGAGCTGGCCACCAGTCTGGGTCGCAAGCTTGGCAAGAAGAACAAGGCCAAGATCACTCTGGTTGATCGTAACCGCACCCACCTGTGGAAGCCCCTGCTGCACGAAGTAGCTACCGGCTCCATGGATGCGGGCATCGATGCCCTGAGCTATCAGTCTCACGCCAAAAACCACGGTTTCGACTTCCAGCTCGGCACCCTGACCGACATCAAGCGTGACGAGAAACGCATCGTACTGGCCCCGATCCACGACGACAGTGGCGACATCGTGGTCAACGAGCGCGAGCTGCCTTACGACTATCTGGTGATGGCCATTGGCTCTGTTTCCAATGACTTCAACACCAAGGGCATCAAGGATCACTGCATCTTCCTGGATAGCCCCTCCCAGGCACACCGTTTCCACAACAGCATGATGAACCGCTTCCTGCAGTTCGCGACCGAATATAAGCCGGGCGACAAGGTGAAGATTGCCATCGTTGGTGGCGGCGCCACCGGCGTCGAGCTCTCTGCCGAGCTCTACAACGCGGTCGAGCAGCTCTACGCCTACGGCTTCAAGAACCTGACCACTGACAGCCTGAAGGTGACGCTGGTGGAAGCGGGCCCCCGCATCCTGCCGGCCCTGCCGGAGCGCATCAGCGGCGCCGCTCATCAGGAGCTGGTCAAGCTGGGTGTGGATGTGCGTACCGCCACCATGATCACCGAAGCGACCGCCGAAGGTCTGCATACCAAGGATGGCGAGCTGATTGAAGCTGACCTGATGGTGTGGGCTGCCGGTATCAAGGCGCCGGATTTCATGAAGGATATCGCTGGTCTTGAGACCAACCGCATCAACCAGCTGGTGGTGAAAGAGACCCTGCAGACCACCCGTGACGAGAACATCTTCGTCATCGGTGACTGCGCCGCCTGCCCGCAGCCGGACGGCAAGTTCGTGCCGCCGCGCGCCCAGTCTGCCCACCAGATGGCCAGCCAGGCATTCAAGAACATCCTGGCCAAGATGAACGGTGGCGAGATGAAGCCCTACCTCTATCACGACCACGGTTCGCTGGTATCCCTCAGCCGCTTCTCCACCGTGGGCAGCCTGATGGGCAACCTGATGCGCGGCTCCATGATGGTGGAAGGCTACATCGCCCGTCTGGTGTACATCTCCCTCTACCGAATGCACCAGATCGCCCTGCACGGCTACGTCAAGACCGGCCTCATCATGCTGGTGGGTCGTATCAACCGTGTGCTGCGTCCGACCCTGAAGCTGCACTAAGCCGGGATGTGTCACAATTCGGAATAGCAAAAGGAGAGGTCATGGCCTCTCCTTTTTTATGAGCGCAGATCGGGGAAAAGGAGTTATTTGCCCAGATAGGTGCGATCGAAGAAGGTGTTGACCCAGTGGGGGCGGTAGATGGCAAGCACCGTCATCGCCATGCCGTTGAGCAGGGCTTCCGGAAAGAGCAGCAGCGGCCAGATGGAGAGGTAGTCTGCCGTGATGGTATGCCAGGGGTAGCTGCCGCTTATCCCCATCAGCAGGGCGCTGGCTGCCACCTTGACCGAGATGGCGAGGGCGCCGCCAAGAAAGGCGGCAACGAAGATATAGACAAAGAGATGGCGTGGCAGCCAGGCCCAGCTGGCCAGAAACAGCAGCCAGCTGCTGGCTACCGGCAGGGCAATGCCAACCAGCGCCTGCCAGCCAAAATCGGCCAGATTGGTCACGCCAAAGTAGTCGAGTACCAGCAGGGTCAGACAGGGTGCGAGCAGGGCCAGCCGCCAGCCCAGTAGCAGGGTGAGGGTGGTGAGCCCGAGAAAATGCACCTCCAATCCATCGTGCAGACCGGCGCGCAGCGTCCAGAGCGGGATGAGGGCGATGGCGCTCCCCAGCAGCAGATGCTGGTAGAGGGGGTTGTCATGAAGCAGTTGCCACAGGGGGCGGCGCAGGCTGAAAGTCAGTAGCAGCAGCCAGATCAGAAGAGCGGCGAGTTGTCCTTCACTCATCATTCGTTCACTCACGAGGCAGTCAGATTACGCTGGGCAGCCAGATCCCTGCCACCCGAAAACAGAGCAGGCTGACGAGTCAGCCTGCTTGCACATCAATATTTCACGTTGTTGTGGTACTTGCCAAGGATCCCCTTGACCCGCTCCATGGTCTCCTTGCTGGGGGGCTTGATCCCGCTCAGCTCGTAAGGATCACCCAGCACATCCCACTTGTGTTTGCCGAGTTCGTGATAGGGGAGCAGCTCCACCTTCTCGACGCTCTCGCCCAGCTCGGCGATGAACTGACCCAGCCCTTCGGCGCTCTCGTCGTCGTCGCTCCAGGTCGGCACCACCACGTAGCGGATCCACATGGTCTTGCCTTTGGCTGCCAGATAGCGGGCAAACTCCAAGGTGTACCTGTTGCTGACGTGGGTCAGCGGAATGTGTTTCTCGTCATTGATCTGCTTGATGTCGAGCAGCACCAGATCGGTCTGGTCGAGCAGCTTGTCCACCTGTTCGTCGAGATGACGGACGAAGCCGTTGGTATCGAGGCAGGTGTGGATCCCTTTCTCTTTGCAGGCGGTAAAGAGTTCGGTGATGAAAGCAGGTTGCAGCATGGCTTCACCGCCGGATGCGGTCACACCGCCACCTGAGGCATTCATGAAGTGGCGATAGCTGGTGATGTCACTCATCAACTCCGGCACTGTCACTTCGCGGCCACCCTCGGTATCCCAGGTATCGCGGTTGTGGCAGTACTTGCAGCGCATCAGGCATCCTTGCATGAATACGATAAAGCGTATTCCCGGACCGTCGACGGTACCGCAGGTTTCAACGGAATGGATCCGGCCAATGGCGCCGTGACTCTCGGCTTGTTCACTGATTTCAACGGCAGGGATCCGGTTAATGACTGACATAGACAACTCCAACGATTCGAGCAGGCCGTTATTTTATTACATAAACCCCTATTGATCCTACACCTTTAGTCCGGCCCGTTGCCGTCCAGCAGTTGTTCCAGCTCCCTGATGGTGAGCGGGCGGCTGGTGAGGAACCCTTGATAATGCTGGCATCCCAGCTCTCGGAGAATGGCCAGTTGTGCCTCCTCTTCCACCCCCTCGGCGGTGACGGTAAAGCGGAATACCTGAGCCAGATCGAGGATCGCCTTGACGATGGCCCTGTCCTGCTCGCTGTGCACCAGGGTCTGGATGAAGCTTCTGTCGAGCTTCACCTCATCAGCGGGCAGATCCCGCAGGTAGGCGAGCGACGAGTAGCCGGTGCCAAAGTCATCGATGGAGATGAGGATGCCGAGCTCCTTGAGCTGGCGCATGCGGGCGATGCTCTCGATGCGATTCTCCAGCACTACGGATTCGGTCACCTCCAGCAGCAGGCGGGAGGGCGGGATGCCGGTATCGCGCAGAATGTACTCCACCTGCTGGACGAAGCCCTGGGTGTGGAACTGGCGGGCGCTGACGTTGACCGACAGGTGGGGGAGCTGCAGGCCGCGGTTGAGCCAGAAGCTGTATTGCGCGCAGGCGGTTTTCATCACCCAGTAGCCGATCTCGAGGATAAGGCTGGTCTCCTCGGCGATGGGGATAAATTCGCCGGGGGGCACCATGGTGCCATCGCTGCGCTGCCAGCGCAGCAGCGCCTCGACCCCCGAGAGGGTGCCGTTATCCACCCGATATTGCGGCTGGTAGTGCAGTTGCAGCTCGTGGTGGCGCAGGGCATCGCGCAACTGGTTGGTGAGGGTGAGGCGATTTTTCTCCTGCTCGGCCATCGCTTCGGTAAAGAAGACGTAGTTGCCCTGACCGGCGCGCTTGGCCATGTGAGTGGCCGTGTCAGCCTGCTGCATCAGGGTGAGGTGATCCATGCCGTTGCCGGCAAAGAGGCTGATCCCGACTGAAGCGCTGCAGTGCAGCTTGTGATCGGCGATTTCGAACGGAGTGCGAAACAGCCCCATCAACTCGCGGGCGAAGTGCTCTGCCAGAATTTTGGCGGTTACCTCACCCTGTCCAAGCTGGGTAAAGAGCAGGGCAAATTCATCCCCCGAGATGCGGGCCTGTACCAGATTGTCCTGCGGCAGCTCCCTGAAGCGGTGCACCACCGCCTGCAGCAGCAGATCGCCACAGGCGTGGCCGAGGGAGTCGTTGATCGACTTGAAGTTGTCGAGATCGACCAGCAGCAATGCCCCCCACTGACCATCGGACGTCTCCAGCGTGCGCTGCAAAATGGTGTTGAGGCTGCGGCGATTGTGCAGGCCGCAGAGATCGTCGTAGTAGGCGAGCTGCTCTATGTGTCTGGCGGCCTCTTTCTCCTTGGTGATGTCGTAGAAGCTGCAGATGAAGTGGCTGAGTTCCCCCCGCTCATCCTTCACGCCGCTCACCATCAGGCGCACCGGGAAGAGGTGGCCATCCTGATGCAGGCAGCGCTCCTCACCCAGCCAGAACTCCTGCTCGGCCACGGCCCGACTGACATCCTCTTTCAGGTGATCGCCATAGTAGGTGGGGCGCAGCTTGCGGATGGAGTGGCCAATGACCTCCACCTCGCCAAATCCGGTGATGCGGGTAAAGGAGTGGTTCACCTTGAGGATGATGCCGTTGTGATCCATCACCAGCAGGCCGTCGTGGGTATTGAAGGCCACTTCGGCCAGGCGCAGGGCGTCGTCGGTAGCCAGGCGCTTGAGCTCGATGGCGGCCCGCTCGTGCTGGCTGCTCAAGAGATCCAGCAGCGGCTCAGGGTCACTCAGCGTCTCGTCGAGCAGCAGGGTGAGCTGGCCGGTCGGTGTACCCCCGGAGTTGTGCAGCGGGATGCCGATATAGGCCCTGGCATTGAGGGCTAGCAGGCGGTGAGCCTTAGGATAGCGCAGCGCCAGATCTTCCACATAGATGGCCTGCCCGTGCTGGAATAGCTCCCTGCCGGGGCCCGGATCCATCTGCAGGGGCTTGAGGGCGGAGAAGGTCTCCTCGTTGAGGACGCAGCGGGGAATGATCCAGAGATCCTGCCCCCGTGGCTGGAACTCGCCGATCCAGCCGGCACGTGCACCGCTGGCGGCTTTGGCCCATTGCAGCAACGTTTTGCAGTAGTCAATGCCTGTGAGCTGGTGCAGCTCGGCAGGCAGGGCGAGGTCGCTTGCGCTCTCCTCCTGCACCGGTTGCCAGTGGCCAAGCAGTTGGGCGCAGTGGCGCACCAGTTGCAGCATCTCGTCGCCAAGAGGAGTCGGGTCGAGATATTCGATGCTGAGCACGCCAAAGAGCTTGTCCTGCTCCAGCATGGCACCGTCGAGGCGCGAGCTGACGCCGGCACTGGCCAGATAGAGGTGGTTGCTCAGCATCGGCTGATGGGCCGCTTCCGAGAAGCTCAGGGATTTGCGGGTGCGCAGGGCACGGATATAGCGGCTGTCGCCACGAATGGGATAGATGCCATCAACACCCAGAGTAAAGACGGGAGTGAGCTGCTCGCAGCCCAGATCGCCGTTGGCCTGATAGTGCCAGAGAATGAGTCGATCGGCGCCCAGACTATCCTTGAGGGTTTCCAGCAGGAGAGCATACTGTTGCTGGCTCGCCATCTGGCTAAGGCGCGGCAGTTGCAGTGCCAGCTCGGAAACCGGCTCCAGATGCCGGTGCTGCAGGCAGATAAGCCAGAATCCATCCTGCTCGTGGGCGATGGCAATGTGCCAGAGCTGGCCACCAAAGCGCAGGGAGAGTTTGCCGCCATGACCATTGGCCAGCATCTGCTCGATGGGCAGGCGCAGATCGGCGGGCAGCTGGGCAGGCCAGGGGGCGCGCGGTTCGTCGAGCCAGTAGAGCGGCGTTTGCATCACGTCGGTCAGGGCGACCAGCCGTTGGCTGCGCAGATCCAGACGAAAGAAAAGGGGAGTCTGGAGGGCAGGGGGAAGATGACTGAGAGCGGTAGACGACATGAACGAACAACATCCTGTTAAGCAACCGTCGGGGCTGCAAGAATACTGCAAAATCGAGGGAAACAAAATTTCATTGAAATCTAAATTAGAGATTGCTAATTTATTGGCTATTATCTTCTAGGAGGAGTCTTGCAGATGAAACGGATCCTGATTATCGGTGGGGTTGCGGGGGGCGCATCGGCGGCCGCCAGAGCACGCCGGCTGAGCGAAGAGGCGGAGATCGTGATGTTCGAGCGGGGCGAGTTTGTCAGCTTTGCCAACTGCGGTCTGCCCTACCACATCGGGGGGGATATCCCCAATCGGGATGCCTTGCTGCTGCAGACTCCCCAGAGTTTCAAGCGCCGTTTCAACGTCGATGTGCGGGTCTTCCACGATGTGATCGAGATAGACAGGGCAGGCAAGACATTGCTGGTGCGCAACCTGCAAACCGGTGAAGAGCAGCGCGAACCTTATGACGTGCTGCTGCTGAGCCCGGGCGCTGCGCCGATCCGGCCGCCTTTCCCCGGTATCGATAGCCCCCGGGTGCATACCCTGCGCAATATCCCCGACATGGACCGGATTCTGGCCTCTCTTCACCACGATCAACCGCGCCACGTGACCGTGGTGGGCGGCGGCTTTATCGGGCTGGAGATGATGGAGGCGCTGCACCAGCGCAAGCTGGATGTCACCCTGCTGGAGCTCTCCGATCAGGTGATGGCGCCGGTGGACAGGGAGATGGCCAACATGCTCCATGCCCGCATCCGGGAAGAGGGGATCGATCTGCGCCTGCGCACCGGCCTCACCGCCATCGAGAGTCTGGATCTGCCTGCCGAGAAAACCGCCGCCGTGGCTACCGCCAACAGCGGTGGCCTGCGCCTGACCCTCAATGATGGTTCCCATCTTGATACCGGTCTCTTGATCCTCGCCATCGGCGTCAAGCCGGAAACCCTGCTCGCCGCCAAAGCTGGGCTGGAGTTGGGGCCGCGCGGCGGCATCAAGGTGGATGCCGGCATGCGCACCTCGGATCCCTTTATCTATGCGGTGGGGGATGCGGTGGAGGAGATTGACTTCGTCACCGGCGAATCAGTGCTGATCCCGCTGGCGGGCCCGGCCAACCGGCAGGGGCGCATCGCCGCCGACAATATGCTGGGCCGAAGCGAAACCTACAAGAAGACCCAAGGCACCGCCATCTGCAAGCTGTTCGATCTGGCGGTGGCCAGCACCGGCCTCAACGAGAAGCGACTGGTGCAACTGGGATTGCCGTTCGAGAAGGTCTATGTCCATCCGGGCAGCCACGCCGGTTACTACCCGGGCGCCCATCCAGTCAGCCTCAAGCTGCTGTTTGCCCCGGATGGCAAGATTTACGGTGCCCAGGCAGTGGGCAAGGATGGCATCGACAAGCGCATCGATGTGCTGGCGGTAGCCCAGCGCGCTGGCCTGACCGTGTTTGATCTGCAGGATCTGGAGCTCACCTATGCGCCGCCCTTTGGCTCGGCCAAGGATGTGATCAACATGGCCGGGTTTGTGGCGAGCAACCACCTGAAGGGGGATACCCTGCTCTGCCACGTGGCCGAGGTGCAGGCTCACAATCCTCACCAGCAGGTGGTGGATGTGCGCAATGGCCCCGAGCTTGACAAGCTGGGCCGCATTCCGGGTGCCATGCATATCCCGCTCGACGAGCTGCGTGGTCGCCTCCATGAGCTGCCCAAGGAGAAAGAGTTGCTGATCAGCTGTCAGGTCGGGCTGCGTGGTCACGTCGCTTGCCGCCTGCTGAGCCAGCATGGCTTCAAGGTGAAGAACCTCTCCGGCGGCTTTAAAACCTGGCAGATGGCTACTGCCGAGTAACCCCTTTCTGTGCCTGTTTGCCCCTCTCCCTTGTGCGCGCAAGATGAGGGGCTTTTTCTTTTTTCCGCCTGGCGCCATTTCGCCGCATTTTTTTCTCTCTGCGAGACAAAATTAACGTTTTGTTCATGGGGGGAGTGCTATAACCCCTGCCTCGTTCACGGTGAACGTTGTGGTAGGGAGTAAGAGATGCTGGATATGTTGATGGCCATTTGGCATCAGGACTTTGATGCCCTGATCCAGATGCAGGCGGTGCCCATGCTCATCTGTTGTCTGATGCTGGTGCTGTTGCTGGAGTCGGCGTTTGTCTTTCTCCCCCTGCCGGGAGACAGCCTGGTGCTGCTGGCCGGTGGGTTGGTGGGAATGGGCGTTCTGGGGACGGAAGTGACGCTCATCTATCTGCCGCTGGCGGCGGGGTTTGGCTCCGTGCTTGCCTATCTGCAAGGCAGGGCGCTGCAGCGTACCCGCTTTATGGAGCATATCGAGCGGATGTTGCCGCCAGACAGTTTGCCCAAAGCGACCCGGCTGCTGAACCGGTATGGTTTTCTGGCCATGTTCGCCTCTCGCTTTATTCCGTTCGTCCGGGTGCTGACGCCCATGCTGATGGGGATAGGTCGCCTGAGCGTGCTGCGCATGTGCGTGGCGAGCTTTGCCAGCGCCGTGCTCTGGTCACTTTGTTTGAGTCTGGTGGGCAAGCTGGCGATGACGGTGCCTTTCTTTGTGGCCCATAGCGAACTGCTGACCCGCATGCTGCTGATCACCTCTCTGGTGCTCTTCCTTATCGCCGTCACGGCCATCCTCTTTCGCTGGTTCAAGGGGGGTGCCAAAAGAGAGCAATCCCCCCTCCGTTGATTTAGGTCTGCTGGGTGTTTGGCCGCTCTGAAAGGGCGGCCGTTGTCGCAGCACGGTGGCTTCTGCCTGTTGTCGCGAGAATCCTCTTTGTGTCAGGGGCGCTCGATGCTTTATCCTGTTTGCTGCCTCGCTGCTGTTGCAGCGGATCCCAGCCAGGATGGAATCTATGCGCCTCTTTCACGCTCGCCCGGTTTCCCGTTGCTCTGCCCAAGGAGCACTCTCTCTGAATCGTCGCCGCTGGTCGGCCCTGCTGCTATCCGGGTTGGCCGGTTTGCTGCTGGCCGGTTGTGGCCCCGACAAGCCTGTCGCCAATACGCCGACCACTCAGCCCGCTGCCCAGCAGGAGGCCGGGGCACCGAGCTCAGTCGTACAAGCCAATGCCCGTCAATATCGCGACGCGCCAGCGCTGGCGCTGGTCTTCTCCGGCCCCTTGGTGCCCAAGGCAAACTGGCAGAGCTGGCTTGGGGTCAGTGAAGGGGGCAAGCAGGTGCAGGGGGAGTGGATCCTGGCCGACGATGGTCGCACCCTCTATTTCCCGAACGTTCAGCCCGACAAGAGCTATGAGGTGAGCCTCAAGGCGGGGCTGGGCCCATCCCCCCAGAGCTGGACTCTCAAGACCCGGCCGCTGGAGGCGGGAGCCTCTTTTACCGCCAGTGGCATGGTATTGCCGCTGCGCGACGAGCTGCGCCTGCCCATCAGCGCGGTCAATGTGGATGAGGTCAATATCGACTTCTTTCGGGTCGATGCCGAGTATTTGCCCCGTTTCCTGGCCGAGTATCGCCCCGGTGCCGGCATGGGCAACTGGGAGCTTGAACAGATCACCAAGCGGGCCAAGCGGGTGTTTAGCGGCCGCTATGCGCTGGAGCTCGATGCCAACCGGCGCGAGACCCGCCTCATCAATGTGAAGGAGCCGCAGCTGGCGGAGGCTGGCGTCTACTTTGCGGTGATGTCGCCCCTTGGCAACTATGACTGGCGCAAGGAGACCACCTATTTTGCGGTGAGCGACATGGGGCTCAGTGCCCGCCGTTACCGCGATCAGCTGGAGGTGTTTGTCAGCTCCCTGGCCAGCGCCGACCCGCTCAAGGATGTGCAGCTCTCCCTGCTCGACGAGAAAGGCAACCGGCTGCAGGTGCAAACCACCGATCCGCAGGGCCATCGTCGCTTCGATCAGGTGCAGGGTGCTCGCTTGCTGCTGGCCGAGCAGGGCAACCATCTGGCGGTGCTGCGCCTCGATGGGGCGGCGCTCGATCTCTCCACCTTCGATCTCGGCACCCAGCCTTGGCAGGCCCAGCAGCTTTATCTGTTCAGCGGGCGCGATCTCTATCGCCCCGGCGAGCGGCTCGACAGCGAGATCCTGCTCAAGGGGCAGGATGGCCAGCTGTTGCCCGGCATGGCGGTGGAGCTGGAGGTGAAGCAGCCGGACGGTCAATTGCTCGAACAGAAACGGCTGCTGCCGGACAATTTGGGCGCCGCCCACTACGGTCTGCGTTTGCCGGACGATGCGCCGCTCGGGCGCTGGACCATCAACCTCAAGACCGCCGCCGGTAGCCGCTTCGAGTGGCCTTTTCTGGTGGAGGAGTTTCTGCCGGAGCGGCTGAAACTGCAGCTTGGCAAGGGGCCGGATGGGGAAGTGACGAGTCTGGACGCCGCCCTCACTCTGCCACTGCAAGGGGACTATCTCTACGGTGCGCCAGCCAGTGCCACCAAGGCCAAGGCAGAGGTGAAAATCAGCCGCGCTACCATGCCCTTTACCCAGTGGCAGGAGTTCACTCTGGGTGACGTGCAGCTCGCCGAGCAGGCCAGGGATCTCGAGCCCCTCAATCTCACCCTCGATGCGCAGGGGCAGGGGACTTTTTCGCTTGCTGATGAACTCGATGGGGTGCGTACCCTCGGGCCGCTGGAGGTGGCCTATCGGGTGTCGCTCGCTGAGCCCGGTGGTCGCGCCGTCAATCGCAGCCGCACCCAGTATGGCTGGCCCGCGGGCAGCCAGTGGCCGGCGCTCAAGGCCGACTTCGTGGCGGATCGGGTAGAGGGGGGTAAGCCTCTGCCCTTCCAGATCCTCAATCTCGATGAGCAAGGCCAACCGGTGGCGGGGGCGGTGAAAGTGCGCCTTGTCAACGAGTACCGTGACTACTACTGGCACTACGCCGATGGTGAGGGGTGGAAGTACGAATTCAACAGCCAGCCCTATCTGGAGCAGGAGCAGACCCTGCAGCTGGATGGCAAGGGGCCGACCCCGCTCACGCTGCAACTGGCGGCGGGCTGGTATCGGTTGGAGGTTGAGAACAGTCAGGGCCATCAATCGAGCCTGCGGGTGGAGATCGGCAGTTACGCCTGGGGGGGCGGTGGCGAGCAGGCACGGCCTGACAAGATTGCCATCACCCTCGACAAGCGTGCCTATCAGGCGGGTGACAAGGCCAAGGTGACGCTGGTGGCGCCGCGCCCCGGCAAGGGGTTGCTGCTGGTGGAGGATGGCGACGGCCTGCGCTGGTGGCTGCGTATCGAGCTCAAGGGGGCCGGTGGCGGTGCCAAGGATGCCCGTGGCGAGTTCGAGATCCCGGTCAGCCCAGAGTGGCAGCGTCATGATCTGCATATCTCGGCCCAGATCGCCGCGCCAGACAGCGCGTCCAAACCGGTCAGTAGCCAGCAGGGACAGAGCTTGCGCTCGGTCGGGCTGGTGCCGCTCACCCTGGATCGGGAAGCGCGCCGTCTGCCGCTCACCCTGAGCGCGCCTGATAAAGCGGTGCCGCTCACTCGACTGGAAGTGACCGCGACCTCCACCCCCAACAGTCAGGGCCGCGTGGTGCTGGCTGCGGTGGATCGGGGCGTGCTCAATATCAGCGACTACCAGCCTCTCGACCCGTTCGAGATCTTCTTTGGCCGCAAGCGCTTCGCCCAAGATTTGTTCGACAACTACGGCCAGGTGATCCCGCCGCAGGATGGCAAGCTGGCCCGCCTCAATTATGGGGGTGACCGGGCGCCGCTGAAAAAGGGTGGCGCGCTGGAGAGTCGGGTCGAGATCGCCGCACTGTGGAGCGGCGAGGTGAGTTTTGACCAGCAGGGCAAGGCGGTGATCCCGCTCGATCTGCCCAACTTCAACGGCGAACTGGCGCTGATGGCGCTGGCCTGGAACGAACAGCAAGTCGGCGAGGCCGAGCGCGCCGTCAAGGTGGTGGCGCCCTTGGTTGCCGAGATCGGCTGGCCGCGCTTTGGCGCCAGAGGGGATGAGACCCGGGCGCTGGTGCAGCTGCGCAACATGAGCGGCGAGGATCAGACCCTCTCCCTTGCCTGGACCCTCAATGGCGGGCTCAAGGCAAATGGCGAGTTGCCCGGCACCCTTGCCCTTAAAAATGGCGAGGAGCAGTGGCTGACCCTGCCGCTCACCGTGACCGTGGCGAGCGGTGTGGCGAGCCTGCAGTTGGCGGCCAGCGGCAAGGATTTTGCCATCAGCCGCGACTGGTATCTGCCGCTGCGCTCCCCCTGGCCTGCCGAGACTCGCCAGCGCTACCAGATGCTGGCCCCCGGCCAGCAGATGAGCTTTGCGCAAAGTGAGCTGGCCGGGCTGGATCGCGCCAATCTGCAGGGGCTGCTCAGCCTCTCCGGTACTCCGCCCTGGGATCCGGCAGCCCAGTGGCAGGCGCTGGCTGACTACCCCTACGCCTGTCTGGAGCAGACCCTGTCCCGTGCCTGGCCTTACTTGCTGACCACGGCGGATGAGCGGGCCGCCTGGAGCAAACCCGCAGAGGGCAAGAAAGCGGCGAGCGAGGCGGATGTGCAGCGCGCCCTGCTGCAACGGCTGCAGCGGTTGCAACTGCCAAGCGGCGGCTTTGGTCTGTGGGATGGCCGCTCCGACGAGGAGCAGTGGCTCACCGCCTATGCCGCCGACTACCTGCTGGCGCGCAAGGAGGCGGGTGACGCCGTGCCGGAGGCGATGCTTAATCAGGCGCTGAACCGGCTGCAAAGCTATCTCACCGACAGCCAGTACGGCGAGCGCTGGAGCAGTGCCCCCGAGCACAGCCGGCTGGCCTATCAGGCTTACAGCGCCTATGTGCTGGCCCGGGTGGGCAAGGCACCGCTCGCTACCCTGCGTCTTATCTGGGAGCAGCAGGCCGATCATGCCCGTTCCGGCTTGCCGCTCTTGCACCTCTCGCTGGCCCTCTCGGCCATGGGGGATGAGCAGAACGCCGCCAAGGCCCTCAGCCGGGCATTGGCGACCGAGCGCGGTGATGATTATCTCGGGGATTACGGCTCACCGCTGCGCGATCAGGCCCTTGAGCTCTCCCTGCTGCGCCAGCACAAGCTGGCTGCGGAGCGCTGGCCAGCCCTCAGCGCCAAGGTGGCCGATACCCTGGCCCACCGTCAGTGGCTCAGCACTCAGGAGCGGCTCGCCCTGCTGCGACTCGCCCGCTTCGATCCGGCCGTCGACTGGCAGGCCAGGGTCGCCTCATCCTCTGGCATTGAAGCCTTGAGCGGTTCGGCCCCGTTGCAGCTGAGTGCCCCCGAGGCGCTGGCGGCCAGTGCGGTCACCAACGAGGGCAAGGGCTCGCTCTATGTGCAGCGCACTCTGGTCGGTTACCCCGAACAGGCGCCAGCACGGATCAGCAAGGGGATGAGTGTGACCCGCAGCTGGTTCAACAGCGACGGCCAGCCGTTTGATCCCGCCAAGGTAAAGGTGGGCGATCTGGTGGTGGTGCGGCTCAATGTCAGCAGCGAATCGGCGGTGCCCGATGCCCTGCTGGTAGAGATGGTGCCCGCTGGCTTCGAGCTGGAGAACCCGGCCCTTGGCAACAGCATCAAGCTCGAAGAGCTCTCCATTGAGGGGAAACCGGCGTGGCAGAGCGAGTGGAACGACTATCTCAAGCATCAGGAGTTTCGCGATGACCGCTACACGGCTGCGCTGGATCTGAGCGAGGGGAGCAACCAGCAACTGGTCTACCTGATGCGGGCGGTGACGCCGGGTCGCTATCAGGTGCCGCCGACCCAGGTGGAGGATATGTACCGCCCCGAGCTGCGTGCCGTGGGTGAGGATATCCATGAGGTGATCATCTCTGAGTAATGTTCCCTCCCTTGAGCGGGTTCGCCCGCTCACTTTCTGGCAGCGTGGTTGGCTGAAATTGGGTCGCAGTGGCCACGCTTGCTGGCGCTGGCTTGGTCGCCTGCCACGCTGGCAGCGTTGCTCGGTGCTGGGCGTTGTAGCACTGCTCCTGTCATTGCTGGCACTGGATCGACTCTTCCCGCCGCCACCGCTCGACCCTGCCTACGCACGGGTGGTGCTCGACATGAAGGGGCGACCGCTGCGCGCCTTTGCCGATACCAGCGGCGTGTGGCGCTATCCCGTGACCCTGGAGCAGGTCTCCCCCCGCTATATCGAGGCGCTGCTGGGCTACGAGGATCGCTACTTCTGGCGCCATCCCGGGGTCAATCCGGTGGCCATGGTGCGCGGGGTCTGGCAGTGGCTGCGTTACGGGCGCGCCGTGTCGGGCGGCTCGACCCTCACCATGCAGGTGGCGCGTCTTATCGAGCCCTACCACAGGAGCGTGCCCGGCAAGCTGCGTCAGATGGCCCGCGCGCTGCAGCTGGAGTGGCACTATGACAAGCGCACCCTGCTCACCGTCTACCTCAACCGGGCGCCGTTTGGCGGCAATCTGGAGGGGGTGCAGGCAGCAAGTTTTGCTTATCTTGGCAAGAGCGCCGCCAAGCTGACCTATGCCGAGGCTGCACTGTTGGCGGTGCTGCCGCAGGCTCCCAGCCGCAACCGGCCGGACCGCCATCCCGAGCGGGCCCGCACCGCCCGTGACAAGGTGATGCAGCGGCTGGTAGCGCAAGGCGTCTGGCCCGAACAGGTGTGGCTGGAGGGGCGTATCGAGCCGGTGCTGGCTCGCGGCCACTTCACGCCGATGGAGGCGCCGCTCTTTGCCCGTCTTGCCGCCGACAATCAGGCCGGGGCGCTGGTGCACACCACCATAGACGGCGATCTGCAGCGTTGGTTGGAGGGGCGGGTGGCGAGCTATATCCGGCGCTTTCCCGAGCAGACCTCCGCTGCCCTGCTGCTGGTAGACAACAAAACCATGGCGGTGCGCGCCTATGTGGGCAGCGCCGAGTATGGCAATTTGCGTCGCCACGGTTACCTCGACATGGTGCAGGCGATCCGCTCTCCCGGCTCCACCCTCAAGCCCTTCATCTACGGTCTGGCCATGGACGAAGGATTGGTGCATTCGGCCTCCCTGCTCTCCGATGCGCCAAGGCTGGGCTCGGAGTATCGCCCCGCCAACTTTTCCGGTGCCTTTCAGGGGCCGGTGACCCTTGCGCAGGCGCTGCAGCAATCCCTCAACGTGCCGGCGGTGCAGGTGCTGGAGGCGCTTGGGCCGGACAAACTGGTCAGCCGCCTCGACAACGCCGGGGTGAGACTGGCGCTCTCCGACAAGCCCAACCCGGCCATCGCGCTGGGGGCTGCGGGTATTCGGCTCGAACAGCTGGTGGCGCTCTACAGCGCGCTGACCCGGCAGGGGCAGGTGGCAATGCCGGTCTGGCTGGCGGGGCAGCAGGCGGTGTCGCGCCCCTTGCTGAGCCCGGGGGCGGCCTGGATTATCTGGCAGATCCTGAGCGCGCAGGGGCGGGCGGATCAGCCTTTTGCCAGCGAGGCGACCGGCCGGGTCAATCGACTGGCCTGGAAGACCGGCACCAGCTATGGCTATCGCGACAGCTGGGCGATGGGGGTCTCCGGTCGCTGGACTATCGGCGTCTGGCTGGGACGCCCCGACGGCACCCCCATGCCCGGTTTTTACGGCCAGAGTGCAGCTGTGCCGCTGCTGCTCTCTGTCTACTCGCGGCTTGCCGACAACAGCCCCCTGCCGGCACAGCCCAATACGGTGAGCGAAGCCGAGATCTGCTGGCCGCTGGGGCGCAAAATGAGCGCGACCCAGCCTGAAGCCTGTTTGCTGCGTCAGAGTGCCTGGTTGCTGGAAGGGCGTGATCCTCCCACCTTGCCGGATCCCATGGACTGGCCCTCGCCGCTGCGTCAAGTTGCGCTCACTGCCGCGGGCAAGCCGACGCTGACCCGTTGCCCCGATGCGGCGCAATCTGGTTTTCGGGCCCTCTGGCCATTGTCGCTGGAGCCGTGGCGGTCCCCGGCGAGCGACGGCAGGCGCTGCTGGCCAGCGGTTGTGCAGGGGAGGGGCAGAGTGCCGAGCTGCAGGCTCCCATTCGCATCGTGGCGCTGGGGGAGGGCAATCTTATCCGCAGCCAGCGCTATCGGCTGCAGCCCAAGGTGCTCGGCGGTGTCGGCAAGCCGGCCTGGTTTCTCAACGGCCAGCGGCTGCGCTGGGATGGGGATCAGGTGCTGAGCGTGGCGGGGCTCTACCAGTTGGTGGTGGTGGATGAGGCGGGCAACAGCGATCGCATCGAGTTTCGCGTGGTGCATCCTGACAGTGATGCCGGCACCATCACCCGTTGAGCGTTTTGCCGACAGCCATTGAGGTGAATGTAATTAACCATTTGAAATGCATCAATATTTGATTGGATGAATTAATTTTTGAATAATTGCGAGTTCATTCAAATCCAATCGGGAGTTCTCTTTTGCTGCGTGTTCTGTGTCCCTTGCTGGTGCTGATGAGTTCGGGCTGTGCCACTACCAATCATGGTGATCACCATGTTTCTCCTGAACGTACCGGGTTCTATTCACCTTTCGAACCCGCTTCCGAGAGTTTTGTACGTTGTTATCAGAAACAGTTTGCCTGTACCCCTGCCAATATCCGCCGTGACAGGGCGATGGAAGCGCGCCGTGACGCACAAGAGCGGGCCAATCACCGTGGTGATGATTGGTAGGCCGCAGATAACGAGAGGGGTTGGCAGATGCCAACCCCTTTTTCATTCCACCGGTTCAGCCCGGTTGGCGCAGATGGCCGAGCCGGGTGAAGAAGTGCTGGCTCTTGCGCTGGTGAAAGTGGCTCTTCTTGATGGGATGGAAGATGAGGTTGCTTTCGGGGTGACTCGCTTTTAACTGGTGGAGCATCGCTACGGCGGGCAGGCTGGTGCTGACCAGGGTGGTGAGTGGCATGCTGATGGTCTCGGGGCCGAGCAGTTGATTCAGCCCTTGCCGGGCCTGCTCGAAGCGGGTCAGGGCCGACGGATCGGCATAGCCGCTCCCCAGCATGGTGAGCAGGTTGTCGAGGGCCAGATGAAATTCGGCCAACTGCTGGCGAAAGCCGCTGCGCCCGCGCAGGGCGATAAGCTCGGCGAAAGAGATCTCGCCGAGGTGAGTGGGTACTTGCAACGGGATCTCGAGATGGAAGCAATCCTGACCGCCGCGATTGTGGTAGCGGGATTCGAGCAGATGGAGCAGGCGGTCCAGATAGTCGTGATCGGTAATGAGCGCCCCGTCATTGGCGAGTGCCCACTCACGGGCAAGGCGCATGGAGAGCAGATTGGCAAAGCGCCGTGCCATTCTTATCCCCCCCTGATCCCGACTGGCAAAACCATGGTTGAGGCAAAAGCCGTGCAGCCGCTCCAGCCCCGCCTGATCCGGGCAGAAGCAGTCGTGGTTGGCCCCCTGACGCCAGCGGGTGACCAGCTCCTTGTTACCAAACACCTTGTGACGGACAAAATCGGGAGCAAGCAAACCGCTTAACTGGCTTTCGAGTTGCGGAGTGATGGCGGCAAAGAAGGCGGCATCGGGTCGCTTGGCCAGCAGATCGGTCTCCTGCTCGAGGGTTTGCTGCAGAGTGGTGAGACCGCTCTTTTCGCTGACGGTGAAGACAAAGGCGAGCCGCTCCAGATAGAGCAGGGCAAACTTGAGCCAGAGCTCGTCGCGTACCTCCATACCGGGGTAGTAGATATAGGTCTTCATCGTATCGGTCTGTCGCCAGAAGTGGTGCCGGGGTGCAGGGTCGGGAATATACGCAAGATTGGCGCTGCACGGCAAACACTGCGTGGGGTAATGTGAGCAAACGCTCATCCAGTAGGCGCTGGCCACAAAGTTCTGATATAATTCGCGCCCTTAAATCAAGGTCACCCGAGTCATTACCATGAAGTTCATTATTAAGCTGTTCCCGGAAATCACCATCAAGAGCAAGTCGGTTCGCCAGCGCTTTATCAAGATCCTGCAGGGCAATATCCGCAACGTCCTGCGCCGCTTCGACGACGATGCCCGCGTACGGATGGATTGGGACAAGCTGATTGTGAGCTCCCGCAATGACCAGTTCCGCGAGCAGGCCATCGAAGCTTTGGCCTGTATTCCCGGCATTCAGGCCTTCCTCGAGGTTCAGGCCAGCAAGTTCACCGATCTGCACGACATCTTCGAGCAGGTGAAAGCCGTGTGGGGCGACCAGCTCAAGGGCAAAACCTTCTGCGTGCGCGCCAAGCGCCACGGCAAGCACGAGTTCTCCTCTCTCGAGATTGAGCGCTATGTGGGCGGTGGTTTGAACCAGCACTGTGAAAGCAACGGCGTGCGCCTCAAGAATCCGGATGTGAAGATCAACCTCGAGATCGATGGCGAAGAGCTCTTCATCGTCAGCGCCATCCATCAGGGCCTGAGCGGCATGCCCATCGCCACTCAGGAAGATGTGCTGAGCCTCATCTCCGGCGGTTTTGACTCCGGTGTGGCCTCCTTCCAGTTCATCAAGCGTGGCTGCCGGGTGCACTACTGCTTCTTCAATCTGGGCGGCGCCGCTCACGAAATCGGCGTCAAGCAGGTGGCCTATCACCTGTGGAACCGCTTTGGCTCCTCCCATCGGGTACGTTTCACTGCGGTGGACTTCGAGCCGGTGGTTGCCGAGATCCTCGAGAAGATCGACAACGGCCAGATGGGGGTGGTGCTGAAGCGGATGATGATGCGTGCCGCCGCCAAGGTGGCCGACGAGTTCCAGATCCCGGCGCTGGTGACCGGCGAGTGTGTGGGTCAGGTTTCCAGCCAGACCCTCACCAACCTGAACGTCATCGACCGGGTGACCGACAAGGTGATCCTGCGCCCGCTTATCACCTGGGACAAGCCGGACATCATCAGTGAAGCCCGCCGCATCGGCACTCTGGAGTTCGCCGAGACCATGCCGGAGTATTGTGGCGTCATCTCCAAAAAGCCGACCGTGAAGGCCGATCTGGCGCGCATTGAAGAGGAAGAGGGCAACTTCGACTTCGCCATTCTGGACAAGGTGGTGGCTGAGGCCCGTTACCTCGATATCCGTCGTATCGGTGAAGAGACCGCCGCCGAGGTTCAGGAAGTGGAGACCACTGCCGAGAGCGGTGACAATGAGGTAATCCTCGATATTCGCTCCATGGACGAGCACGACGAGAAGCCATTGCTGGTGGAAGGGCGTGAGGTCATGCATATCCCCTTCTTCAAGCTGGCTACCGCCTTTGGCGATCTGCCCAAGGAGAAGACCTACCTGCTCTACTGTGATCGCGGCGTGATGAGCAAGCTGCAGGCGCTTTACCTGAAAGAGAAGGGCTTTACCAACGTCAAAGTTTACCGTCCGTAATTTGACGCTCAATCTCCCATAAAAAATCCGGCCAATGTGCCGGATTTTTTTATTTCACCAGTTTGTCATGCCCATCAGGGGCAGGGACCGGGGTGAAAGAATCTTGTCCCTGACAGCGCCAGCCCATCTCGGCTTCTCGCATCTGCCAGAGATTATTGCTGCGATAGAGGGTCAGGATATAGAGCATGTCGCTGTGCGAGCCATCCAGTGCGACAGAGAGCACCAGATCGTTATCCAGCTGCTGGGCGTGGATACGACTGGTCATGTCGCCATGGCCGACAAAGCGCAGCGCCACTTCCCGATAGTCATTGACCCAGCCTTGCTGCTCGTTGCTGGCCTGACGTATTACCTGATTGAACTGCTGTACTGGTGCCGAGGCCAATCGGCCAAACACCGCCTGTGCCTCGGCATGAAGTGCCGTCACGCTGGTGAGAAAGAGCGTGGCGAACATTCCGATCTTTTGCATGAGAAGTTCCGGCTAACAACAACTGTGTTGTATGACAACAGAAAAGCGCGTTTGGTTCAACGCGAAGCCCCGCACACTGTGCGGGGCTTCCCTCAATTGCTGCGCTGTAGCGAGAAGGTGGGCAGGGAGAGATGCCAATAGATGGCGGCAACCCGCAGGCCAAATACGGCGCTCATGCAGATAAGCATGGCGGTGACCCGATCCATATCGGCCTCCAGTGCCAGCGTGTAGAGAATGCCGCCGAGGATACAGGCGGTGGCATATATCTCTTTTTGCAGCACCATGGGCACTTCTCGGGCCAGCACATCGCGGATCATGCCGCCAGCTACTCCGGTCATGGTGCCCATCAGTACGGCGATTAGTCCCGAAGTACCAAAGTTGAGGGCTTTCTGGGCGCCGATCACAGTAAAGAGGGCGAGCCCAAAGGCATCCGCCACCGGCAAGACATACCAGGGCATGCGGCGCGGCAACTTGACCATCCACATACCGATGAGTGCTGTTGCAATGACCACCCAGATGTAGAGAGGGTCACGAACCCAAAATACAGGTGTAGCCCCAAGGATCATATCGCGAATGGTACCGCCACCGATGGCGGTGACTGCCGCCAAAACCATGACGCCAAATCCGTCCATTCTGAGCCGGCCCGCCACCAGAACCCCTGAAAACGCGAATACCGCAGTACCAAACATGTCGCTGATGTAAACAAGCTGCTCAACCACTGTCTGCATGGAAACAACTCACGTCAAATTGTTGATGGGGCGGCGATTTTAGGGGCTGGCGGCGTCAACCGCCAAGATGCCGTCGACAAAATTGCGAGTCTGCCCCGATTTTTTTCCTCTTCGTGGAACCGTCGGTGTCGTATGGGTTGCTTGCGATGCTGCGAGGGGCTCGTTGGTACAGGCCTTCCCATCTTCACTCTGGTGGCGATTTTTTTCTTAAGTTAATCGATGACATGCCGATAAATAGGGTAAGCGGCGTTAATGCGATGAAGCGTTGAAAAAAATGCTAAAGACATCGAAAAACGGGCCGTTAAATAAGACGCATCGGGCACGAAACATAATAAAGCTCGAGCAAATAGAAGAGTAAATTTAATAGCTTAGGAGAATAGTCATGGGCCTTTATATCAACACCAACGTTTCATCGCTCAACGCTCAGCGTAACCTGATGAATACGACAAAATCACTGGATACATCCTACACCCGTTTGGCATCTGGTCTGCGCATCAACAGCGCAAAAGACGATGCCGCCGGCTTGCAAATTTCCAACCGTTTGACCTCCCAGGTCAACGGGCTGGATCAAGGTAACCGCAACGCCAACGATGGTATTTCGGTTGCGCAAACCGCTGAAGGTGCGATGGATGAGGTGACCAGTATGTTGCAGCGGATGCGTACTTTGGCACAGCAATCAGCCAACGGTTCAAATAACACGGATGACCGTACTGCTTTACAGCAGGAGTATGACCAGCTGATGACCGAAATCGATCGCGTTGCCAAAGATACTACATTTGGTGGTCAGCAACTTCTAAACGGTGGTTATAAAGGAACATTTCAGGTTGGTGCTGATGCAGCCCAGACCATCACTTTTAAAATGACCACTGCGTTCACCATTTCTGGTATGGCATCTGCGGCCAAAGGAAGTGCCACAATAGCTGCAGGCAGTACTGGTAGTAAAGAACCCTACAAGGTAACTGCCTCGTCCTCCGCTATCACTGTTACGAACATGAATTCCATCAAGAGTGCTAGTGCTGCACAGTCAGCAATGGCGAACTTGGACTATATGATTAAAGTTGTAGATAGCAAACGTGCTGAATTGGGTGCGGTACAAAACCGGTTCGATTCGACAATTCGTAACCAGGCAAACGTCTCTGAAAACGTCAGTGCAGCACGTTCACGGATCCGTGATGCGGACTTTGCGACCGAAACTGCAAACCTGACCAAACAGAATATTTTGCAACAGGCTGCTTCGACCATACTGTCTCAGGCTAACCAGCGTCCGCAATCTGCACTGTCGCTGCTGCAAGGCTAACAAAAGAAAACAGGGCGGTTGTTCAGGCCGCCCTGGTCAAGAGATGGAACAAAGGGGTGTTCGGGTTCGCACTCTGTTCTATCGGGAGAGATATAATTCTCTACTAGTAATGCCAAGTGTTGTCCAGCTGTTCAGTTCTGTCACGCTTGGTCATATTCTCCTGAGCATACGCTCTGTTTTAGGCCGGTTTACCGGCCTCTTTTTTTATTGTGGCGCCAAGATAGCGTCACTCTTCCAAAGTTAAAGCACAAAGCATGCCAATGCCGTTGATGCCCTCCTGATAGCTTTTCCTCCGTCGTACGTTTTCTATCCTCCCTCTATGTTTGCCGCTTGCCGGATAATTCTTGCCGCCTTCGGCAACAATTTTCCTAAAGGTTGTGTGAGCGTGGCCGTTAACCTAGATGAAGCAATCGAGGGGTGTTCGGAATCCAACGTTTGCACTACTGCGGGTGGCTGTCCGTTCAAACAGACACCCGCCTGAAGAGACAGGAATGTTCAACCTTCTCTTCAAACGGTGGGCCGTCGTGCGGTTTTGACGACGCAACCTGCAGTCGCATGTTCTTCGGGAGAATATTTTATGGCCATGTACATCAACACAAATATTTCATCACTGAACGCCCAGCGTAACCTGATGAATACCAACAAGTCTCTGGATACCTCCTATACCAGGTTGGCATCCGGTCTTCGTATCAACACTGCCAAGGATGATGCTGCCGGTCTGCAGATCTCCAACCGTTTGACTTCACAAGTCAACGGGTTGGATCAGGGTAACCGCAACGCAAATGATGGCATTTCAGTTGCTCAAACAGCTGAAGGAGCCATGGATGAAACAACCTCGATGCTCCAACGCATGCGTACACTTGCACAGCAGTCAGCAAACGGTTCCAATAATACCGATGACCGAACTGCACTGCAGCAAGAGTATGATCAGCTGATGACCGAGATAGATCGAATTTCTAGTGATACTACATTCGGTGGTCAGAAGTTATTGGATGGTAAATATAAGGGCACATTCCAGGTTGGTGCCGATGCCAGTCAGACCATTACCTTTAAGATGACCAGCGCTTTTACCATCAGTGGTATCGCTTCAGCATCGAAAGGTAGTGCTACTATTGCCGCCGGTTCTACTGGTAGTAAAGAGCCGTATAAAGTGACTGCAGCTTCGAGTGCTGTGACTGTTGCTAACATGAATAGCATCAAAACCGCTAGTGCAGCTCAGTCTGCGATGGCAAACCTTGACTATATGATCAAGGCAGTTGATAGCAAACGAGCTGAGTTGGGGGCTGTGCAGAACCGTTTTGACTCCACTATTCGCAACCAGTCCAACGTCTCTGAGAACCTGAGCGCAGCACGCTCTCGTATCCGTGACGCAGACTTTGCGACTGAGACTGCCAACCTGACCAAGCAGAATATCCTGCAACAGGCTGCATCCAGTATCCTGGCACAAGCCAACCAGAGACCGCAATCTGCTCTGTCCCTGCTGGGTTAATAGAAAAGCAGTGATGAGATAGCAAAAGGAGCGACGATATGGCCAATGAAATTGGGATCCCGTCATCAGTCACTCCTTCTTCTCTTCAGCCAAGTAGCAAGAGCGGCCAACCGGCCGCTCAAGTGCTACTTGGTACAACAGAAGAGCAGCGGGTGACGGCACAACAGGATGTGAAAAGACAGCAGGATAGCCAA
Source organism: Aeromonas jandaei (assembly GCF_037890695.1). Taxonomy (NCBI): domain Bacteria; kingdom Pseudomonadati; phylum Pseudomonadota; class Gammaproteobacteria; order Aeromonadales; family Aeromonadaceae; genus Aeromonas; species Aeromonas jandaei. The sequence goes on from NZ_CP149571.1 coordinate 2,555,689, forward strand.
GCAGGAGAAAAAAACACCAAGCAGAATATGTCCAGTGCAGACATTGAAAATGAGGTACAAAACTTGCAAGAGTTCAGCAAGTTGCAAGGTTGGACAGTCAATTTCAGTGTTGAAAAAGATCTCGATCAGGTAGTTATAAAAGTGGTGGATGCCGAGACCAAATCAATGATTCGGCAGATCCCGAGCGAAGAGTTGCTCGCTATCAGCAAACGGATCAAGGATCTGCGTGATGGGAATGCTGCCGGTGGAAGTTCTCGTGTAGGGTTGTTGCTTGATAACGAGATCTGATACGAAGAGTTAAGAGGAGAGTGAGTATGCCTACTATTACGTCTGCTGGTGCTGGTTCGGGACTCGATCTGGAGTCAGTTATTGCGGCTAGTGTCAACGCCAAGAAGGCGCAATTGATGCAGCCTATCACCACCAAAAAGACTAACACTCAGATTACTCTCTCCGGTGTCGGGCAGCTCAAATCGGCCATCTCCTCTTTCGTCACGACTCTGCAGGCGATGGCAAAGGATGATGCATTCAACAAGCGTGCAATTGACATTACCCAAGACAAAGATAAACCCGTGCTAAAGGTGGAGAGCAAGACGGGAGCTTCGAATGGGCAATATGACATCAGTGTCGAGCAATTGGCGAAAACCAGTAAATTTGACGGTACCTTTGACTCCTCGACGACACCGCTTATCACCCAAGACGGAAAATTGACGTTAAAGGCTGGTGATAAGAGCTTTGATGTGGATGTCAAGGCGGGCGATTCGCTGCAGTCTATTCGCAAACGTATCAACAATGACGCTAACAATTTCGGTCTGAGCGTCAACATCATGAATACGTCAGATGGCAAATCCAAGTTGGTGATTGATTCTGGTGTTAGCGGTAGCGGCAAGGATTTGCAGATCACTGGTAGCACGACCGAATTGACTGACAATTTTGTCTCAAAATTGACAAAAAGCCAGACTGCACAAGATGCCAAGATCAAGGTCGATGGTAACGAGCTGACCAGTCCAACCAATACATTTGATGGAACTATTGTTGGCCTTAAACTGACTGTGCTGAGAGTATCTGATAGCACCACTTCTACTGGCAGTGATGGCAAGCCAGTGACGACCTTCGGCTCCAACAAGGTTTCAGTAACTACCGACAAGGCCGGTATCAAAGACATGGTCAAGAGTTTTGTCGATGGCTACAACGCTCTGGTCAAAAAGAGCAATGAGCTTGGCAAGCGCAACTCGATTGTTGCAGGAAAGAGCCAGAATGATGGTGGAGCCTTGGCCGGTGATGCAACGACACGAGCAGTGACAAATATGATGAATGGGGTTATTACCGACCCGTCTCAAAAGTCCTCCACCTATTCAACCATTTTTCAGATGGGCATAAAGATGGACAACAAGGGTGTGCTGTCCATTGACGATACCAAGTTCAGTGAAGCCATCGACAAGAATTTCGATCAGGTCGTTGCAGTATTTGGTGGTAAGGATGGGGTTGCGGGTAAATTGGCAACTCAGCTGGAAACCTATTCCAAGACGGGTGGTTTGCTGGCAAAGCGCGAGGAATCCTTAAATTCTGATCTGCGTGAAGTGAGCCGCAAGGAATCGGATGTGACTTCCCAACTTACCAAGTATCAGGAGACCTTGCGTGCTCGTTACGGCAGCCTGGATACCATGCTGGCCAAGATGAACAAATCGGCTTCTTATCTCAATTTGCTCAATACCAAATCGAATTAACCTGTAGTCAGGAGCTGTGCCTCGTATGTACCGCAAAAATATCAAGGCTTACACCACTCAGAATCTTCAAGCCGAGTTGGCAGTCGCAGATTCTTACCGGGTCATCCAACTTTTGATGCAAGGATGTCTTGAACGGCTCTCACAAGCTCGTGGGGCAATTGAACGCCGCGATTTTGAGGGCAAGTCTCAATCCATTTCCAAATCAATGGCGATCATCAATGGTTTGCAAGATTCTCTCGATATGTCTTATGGCAAGATACCTGAGGATCTTTTCGCTCTTTATGATTACATGAAAGGTCGTTTGATGGATGCGAGTCGTGATATGGATCCTGCAGCTGTTGATGAGGTGCTGCAATTGATGGTGACAGTGAAGAGTGGTTGGGATGCGATACCAGTGGAAGAGAAGGATAAGGCATTGGCTCAACAGAAGAGTAGTGGTGGAGTTTAATGAATCACTCTCCCTTTTCCAGAATTATAGATAACGGCCACCTGATTCTGAGGTTGCTAAATCGGGGTGAACTTGATTTGGCCGACATAGAATTAGATAAATATCTAGGTTCTCTTGACGATATTTTTTCTGGGATTAAGTCGGGGACTAACTTGAATGCAGAAGAAAGACAGGTATTGAAGCAGTTTAAAGATATATTTACTCTGATTGAAGAACAAAAGTCAAGTGTGGAAATTAAACTGTTGCAATTTTCAAAAGCTGGTAAAGCGACAAAGCGTTATAAATCCAATGCAGGTTGACCATTCTATGGATCTGAAAAAAACAATTACAAATATCGAGAATGAACTATCTCGTCTTGAACAGCAAAAGATCCAGGAAGCAGCCATGCTGGAGGTGCTTCCAGCAAGATATGAACTAAACATGAAGGCATTCTCGGAAAAAATGCCTGATATATATAATTTCTTTAATAATTATAAACCGGCCAAAGCATTTCGTTTTTATTGCAATGAAAATGGTATTCCCAATATATTATGGCTGGATGACCAAGTATCTATGTACGGAAAAAATCCGTTTGTAGAGGCCCAGCAACAGATAGATGAAGTAATTGATAGTAGCATTCTCCAAAGTGTTGACTTTGCTCCTCAGTGGTACATAGATGGTCAAATTCACATCAAATACAACAATGAAATATCGCAGTTAAAGCAAGCATCGGATCTGAATGGACTGCATCTGAGAGATGCATTAGCCATGGATATTCCACTTTCATTAATGTATGGCATCGGTCTTGGTTATCAACTAGGCTATCTATACGAGCGCTGTAAAGTCAGAAATTTGTTTGCATTTGAACCAGACCTTGATGTTTTCTACGCATCACTCTTTTGCTTTGATTGGCATTCGTTGTTTGAATATATGGATAGTGAGTCGCTCAGTATTCATCTTTTTATTGGTGTCGATGAGCAATTGCTTGCGGCAGATATGATGGAGGCTCTCCATCGTAAAGGCGCTTTCTGGTCTGCATCATACTTTTCATTTTGCCACTATCGCTCCCCCCAGATTGACAAATTGGTTCATAAGGTAGAGACCGAGTTCTACTTGTTGAGAACTGGCTGGGGATTCTTTGATGATAACGTTTATGCCTTGGCACATAGTCATTCTCATCTTCAAGAAGGAACGCCATTTCTGAAGCAGTCGCGAGATATGAGTTTGTCTGCTGATATCCCTGTATTCGTTGTGGGTAATGGGCCATCACTTGATCAAACGATAGATTTTATTGCAGAGTATCAAAATAAAGCAGTAATTATTTCCTGTGGCACAGCCGTAAGTGCTCTTTATAAAGCGGGGATCAAGCCAGATATTTATGTCGCTGTTGAACGAACTAAAAGTTCAGCGGATTTTCTGCACATATTGAATGCGGGAGACTTTCTCAAGGGGTGTGCGTTCCTGAGTGTAGATGTTATACACCCCGAGTGTAAGAGCTTTTTCCGTAGAACCGGTTTAGCATTCAAACCCAATGAACCAATGTATAAATTACTGAGTTCTCGTTTAGGGTATAAATTCGATTTCGATACCATAGAGTATTCAAATCCCTTTGTCGGAAATACGGGTCTAAATTATGCTGCACTTTTGGGGTTCAAAAAAATATACCTTTTTGGTATAGATAATGGTTATAAAAGTGCAGATAAACACCACTCAAAATTGAGCCTGTATTACAATGAAAAGCAGGAGGCAAAATATCATCAAGACCTTAACGATACATTTCCTGCTCCAGGTAATTTTGGTGGAGAGGTTCTAATTAATCATCTCTTTGGGCTTTCAATCCACAACATGGCTCGTGTTTTGAAAGATTATAATGATGTTGATTGTGTCAACGCTAGTGATGGTGCTTATATTGAAGGGGCTGTGGCGCAGTATGTCCAAAAAATTAACCCTGTCTGGGGGGATATTGATAAGCGTCATATAGTTGATGAGCTAATGGATACATGTTTTAAGCCACTCGACCTCACGTTGGTTGATTTCAAGTCTGGCCTCAATGTCCCTCTGTTTAATCAGGTGATCGAAAAGTTTCGCTCAGATTGGCATGATGTTAATCGTGACTATAATGCGGTCCAGCTTATGATGCAGCGTCATCATGATTATTTGCTCTACCTTTTGACAAGCACTGAAGCACATTTGTATCGAATGTTGATTGGTTCAATTAATTACTTTTATGCCAATATCATTACTTTGATGATGGCATTACTTCAGAAAGAAGATGACTATTTTGTTCAGCAACTCGATTCAGCTATCGTGCTGCTGGACAAGTTTTTTTCTGATGCCGAGAAAATCTATGCTGATGTTTTTGAACGGCACGATACGACCTACTTCGTTGGTCTCGATGTGTTTAAGTAAAATCTTCTCAGGGGCGTGACACTGTTCACGCCCACTTTGTAACTGTATGATATAAAAAGTTTTTCATATCATAGGGAATGCTAATGGCTTCGCTTTCTCTAGCGTCAACCGCCTTTCTGATGCCTGGCAATGTTGCTTGGGCTCCGCTGGCCAAATTGGCTGCACTCCACTTCCAGCAACAAGGACAATGGTATAGCTGCAATTCTGGTGATGCTCGGGTCGTAATCTGGTTTTGGGAGCAGTTACTTACGGAGACGCGTTGTCAGCATTGGTCGAACCTTGAACCTGTATCTCTCGAGCAACAGATTGATATGTGGCTGGATGAGTTGCTTCTTCCGTTTCATGAGGATGGTGGCACACCAGTTTACCTCGGAGCCTGTTTTTTCACTGCCCCTGGCGCTTGTGCCGACCTCTATCCTTGGGTGAAAACCCTTGATGCTCGCTTTTCCCAACGGCTTGCCGAGCTTCACCTCATTAATCTTGATCTACCTCGCTGGTTGATGAAAGAAGGTGCACAACGCTGTTTTGACTCGCGTAACCGATACCTGCTTTCCTGTCCTCTCTCTGCTCCAGGGATTAGCTCTCTCGCAACATGGATTGCCGAGCGTTGGACACGCGATCAGGAACCTCGGCGCAAAGTCTTGGTACTTGACTGCGACAATACCCTTTGGGGTGGCGTGGTCGGTGAAGATGGCGTAAGTGGCTTGCAGCTGGGGCAAGACGGGGCAGGCAAGTTATACCAATCTTTCCAGGAGGCTGTGCGTTACTGGTACAACCGCGGGGTTTTGCTGGCTCTTTGTTCCAAGAATAGCCCTGACGATGTCTGGCTTGTGTTTGAACAGCATGGTGCGATGAAATTGTCGCGAGCACAAATCGCAGCGTCGGCAATCGGTTGGGGACGAAAATCAGACGGCTTGCGCCATATCGCACGCACTCTTAACCTTGGTCTTGATGCACTGGTGTTTTGGGATGATTCCCCTCTGGAGCGAGCCGAAGTTCGCGCTGCTTTATCGCAGGTGGACGTGATTGAACCGCCGCAAGAGATCTGGGATTGGCCCAATAGTCTGCTCTCGTACGGTGGTTTTGCCCAAGGGCTGACAAAGGATGACAGCTTGCGCCAGGCTTCCTACCGCGCACTGGCCGAAGGTGAGCGACTGCGTGAGCAAGCCAGAAGTGAAAGCGACTATCTGCGCCATTTGTCCTTGTGTGCGAATTTTCATCCTCTGGCACCGGATAATCTTCCCCGGGCAGAACAGCTTGTTAAAAAAACCAATCAGTTTAATCTCTCCTGTTTGCGCCATGATGCTCGCACACTCGAGTTGTTGGCTAAAAATGGGTTCTGTGGGTTGGTGTCTTTGCGGGATTGTTTTGCAGACCATGGATTGGTGGGGATTGTGCTGATCCAGACTGTCAATTCAACGACTGCTTTTCTCGATACGCTGGCACTGAGTTGCAGAGTTCTGTCGCGAGGTCTGGAATACTGGCTGCTGGATCGTATCTCGGCTGAACTGCGTGAGGTGGGGATCGAGCGTCTGGTTATTGGCTCGAACCGTTGTGAACGTAATGAACCTGCGCTGACATGGTTGGCATCCCTGTCGTTATCCCCCTGTGATAATCCGGATCCCACCCGTTTCTCTCATGAGCATTTCCATAGTCTGGCGCTTGCACAGCTGAATTTGCCTTTTTTGGAGTTTTATCACCATGACTGATCTCTTCACTCTGTTAGAACAGCAGTTTCCTTCTGCAACCGTCACGCGAGGCGACTATCAGTTGGGATTCGGCGCATTTCCGGAATGGGATTCGCTCGGTCATTTTAATTTTCTGCTACTGGTTGAACAGACTTTCTCGGTACGCTTCGATCCTGAAGAGCTGGCGATGATGAAGCAACTTCAGGATATTCGTGATGCGCTGTTGCGTCGTGGTCTTGCCCTGTGATTGAGGCTCTATCTCATGCTCTGAGCACGCTAGGGATCTCGCGCGGAAGTGCCTTGATGGTTCACTCTGACGCTATGGCTGTAGCCCAGTTTCCTGGTCAGAGTAATAACGCTGGAATGCAAGCTTTTTGGAGCGGGATACAGGAGTGGCTTGGAGACGAGGGCACTCTGCTGGTGCCGACATTCACTTATAGCCTGACACGCAAGGTATGTTTCGACCGGGTGACGTCTCCCAGTGAAGTGGGCCTGATGACGGAACTGTTTCGCACTCTGCCTGATGTGGGGCGTACCCGCGACCCTATCTTCAGCATGGCCGTATGGGGTGCGGGGGGGGACGAGATTATTACCGCTGGCGGTCATGACTGTTTTGGTCAAGATAGCCCCTTTGCCTGGTTGGCTGCCCATGATGGCTGGATTGCCGGTTTTGCCTGCCATCCCGATCGCATTACCTTCACCCACTATGTGGAGCAGCAACTTGGTGTCGATTATCGCTTTATGAAGCGCTTTGAGGGTGAAGTCTGCGATGGCGGTGCTGTGCGCCCCTGGTATTGTGACTACTTTGTGCGAAAACTCGATCTGGCCAGCGAGATAGATCTTTCCCGTCTGGTTGAAGCTCTTAAAAGTCAAAACAAGTGGCATCAGGGGTTATTTGGCCGGTTACCGGTCTGGGCGGTTCGTTGCGCCGACTTTGCCGCGGTGGCCAAACAACTGATTGCAGAGCATCCCCATGCTCTCATCCGGGAGGGGGCATGAAACTGCATCATGTCGGGTTGGTGGTATCCGAGCTTGAGCTCGGGGTTTGCTATTGCCGCGAGACCCTCGGGATTTCCCGATTTAGCGAGCCGGTGCTCGATCCTTTGCAGCGGGTACATATCTGTTTTGCATACGATGATGCCGGGATTTGCTACGAATTGATTGCTCCGGCCGGTGACGATAGCCCGGTCAGCCAGGCGTTACGTACGCGTCATAACCTGCTTAATCACTTGGCCTATGAAGTGGCAGATATAGCGATGGCAGCCGAACGACTTCGGGCTCAGCGTCACCTTCCCCTCGGGCCCAGCCAGCCCGCTATCGCCTTTGGCGGCGCCCACGTTCAATTTTTCCTAAGCCCGCTTGGGCACATTGTCGAATTGGTTCAGCATACCCATGACTCCTGACACGGATTTTTTACCTGCAGACTGGCAAGACCCGACGCAGATTGGCCAGGCCATGTATGATCTGGCGGCGCGCCTTTATCCTATCAATCGCAGCCTGACCGGTAATGGCGTTCGAGAAAGCCTTGCATTGCTATGCCATTGCCTGCCGGAGTTGCAGGTTCACGAAGTGCCGACCGGTACTGAGTGTTTTGACTGGCAAGTGCCTGAAGAATGGAACGTACGCGAGGCTTACATAGTGGGGCCGGATGGGCGTCGGGTAGTCGATTTTCGCGATCACAATCTGCATCTGGTGGGGTATTCAGAGCCTGTTGATACGATGCTGTCTCTGGAAGAACTGCAGCTGCACCTGCACTCGTTACCGGAGTTGCCTGATGCCATTCCTTATGTCACTTCCTACTACCGGCGTCGGTGGGGCTTTTGTCTGACTCACAGGGTTCGTGAACAGTTGCAGCCAGGGCAGTACCGGGTAGTGATCGATGCGACGCTTGCTCCGGGGTCACTGACTTATGCAGATATGTGTTTGGCAGGAGAGAGCAAGCAAGAGATCCTGCTGTCAAGCTATCTTTGCCATCCATCCATGGCCAACAACGAGCTTTCGGGTCCCTTGGTCGGTGTGTTTTTGATGGCCTGGCTCGCCAGGATGCCGCGTCGCCGTTATAGCTATCGCCTCATATTGGTGCCTGAAACGCTGGGCGCCATTGTATACCTGTCACGCCATCTGGCACACCTGAAAGCACAGACGCTGGCGGGGTTCAACCTCTCTTGTCTTGGGGATGAACGTGGTTACTCCTATTTGCCCTCACGCCGTGGTGGTACATTGGCTGACAGAGCCGCATTGCACGCTCTTGCCCACATTGACCCGGGATTTCATCGTTTCAGCTTTCTGGATCGAGGTTCCAATGAGCGTCAGCTGTGCGCTCCCGGGGTTGACCTGCCGATCGCCTCGATTATGCGCACCAAATATGGTTGTTACCCTGAGTATCACACCTCGCTTGATGATCTCTCTCTCGTAACGCCTGCTGGCTTGGCGGGAGGCTTTATGGCAGTGCGCAGGGCAATTGAATGTATTGAGCTGGATGGACGTTATCGAGTAACGGTGCTTTGCGAGCCGCAAATGGGCAAGCGCGGTCTCTATCCTGATCTATCGACCCGCTGGTCAGGATGGGCTGTGCGGGACATGATGAACCTGCTTGCTTACAGTGATGGAGAGATGACCCTGTTCGAGATTGCCGAGACGATCCACATTCCATTCTGGCAAGCCCGCCAACTGGCAGACATGTTGCTCGAAGCGGGCTTGCTCAGTCCGGTCTAGGTGCTTAGCAGTGCCGCTAGTTCACCTTCCAGCCAATCGGCTAATCCAAGCCAGTCATGGCGCTCTTGGCATGCCAGCAATGCGGCAATGATTCTGGCTGCCTCGCTGCGATGTTCCTGTGGGAGCGCCAGCAACACCTGTTCGAGTACATCCGGAAGGGTCAGGGCACTCTCCACATGATGGCCGAGCCTAAAACGGTGGGCGAGGGCGATGCAATGGTGTTTGAGCGTCATGATGCAAAGTCCGGATGATATTCACTACCGAGCAGAGCTGCACCATCTCGGCTGCTGTTCCAGAAATGAACTTCGGGATGGGCCGCCATATAGCGTTCCAGCTCAATCTGATAGGTTGTGAAGTTGGGATTGGTGCAGACCCGTTTCCCATGGCCATCCACGACCCAGCTCAGTGCCTGACTGGCGCAGGGGCCGAGAGCCCCGTCTTGCCAGCCGGCATGGGTCTGGCCACCGGGGAAGGCAAAATCGCAACCAAGCAGGAGTACCTCTGTGCATCCGATTTGTACTGCCAGATCGACGGTCGGATGAATGACGCTTCCTCCCTGATGCAGGGTTCCCTTGGGATGTTTCCGAGCCAGCGCTGCATACATGGGACTGGCCGAGTAGGTGGTAAGCCGTGGGCCTGGCCAAGCATTAAGAGTGTCGGATGGTACCATGGGCGCATAGACAAGAGGGACTGTATCCAACCCTGCCCCTGGCAACCTGTCCGGGGTAATAGCATCATCGATACTGACTACCACATGAGGTGCAAGGCCATAACTGCGTAACGAAACCAGCGCTGTATCGACGCAAATTACCAGCCAGTCTGGATGATGTGCCAGCCAGTCAGCCAGTTTTGGCAGATGTTGTGTCAGGGTGGGCCCACTGGCGATGATCAGTGCGCTGCCATCAGGACGAGAGCCAAATAGAGAGCTTACGTCACCATCGTTTGCCACCAGAGACATATTCTCAGCCAGCCGGCTTAAGATCCGTGGCGATGCGGGATCAAAGCGTTGGCGTGTGTAACCAGCCAGTATCTCGCTCATCAAACGGCCACGAATACGACAAGCACTCTCTTCTGCCAGTTCCAGTTCACTTGGTAGAGCGAAGAAGGGCAGGAGTATCTCCTGCTCGTCGCAAGCCATGGTTAGATGCACGCGGGGGTCTTGCAGCCAATCATCCTGTTCAAGCAGTGCCAGTACCAAAGTGAAAAGACTTTGGTTGAGGATGTGGATATGCAGGGTGCGCAGATCGCGGCGTGTCAGTAATGTTCGCTGCAAATCGCCAAGGCCTGTGCCGTAAAGGTGTATAACCGGAGCCATAGGCAGACTGGCTGCTTGCAATTCGGCTTCTGCAACCCGGTTGTGACGACTGGTCAGCTGGATGCCATTGACCAGTAGCGTGCTGCTGATGCCCTCGCACAATTCAACCTGCAGATCGCCCAGCTGGGCTACCGTGAGGTGGGCTGCTAGCCGTGGCCAACGCTGTTCAATGATCGCCAGATGGTGGCGCAACAGCTCTTCATTCATCTTTTGCAATCCACTCCCAGTTGAGAGGCTGATTGGCGCTCAGGTCGCGGTTAACCCGCTTGCCGATGAGTCGATCGTAATCGGCCGGGGGCAGACCGAGGGCGGGGCGCACCGACTTGATGTGCTCTGCGGTGAGCACCTCGCCGGCTACCATCTCCTTGACCAGATAGAGGGAGCGGCGAAACGCACGGTTACCCTGTTCACTGGCGGTGAGCTGGTAGTCAGCCACCCCGAGGGCGGCATGGGCGGTATTGACCGAGGCCACCAGCTCGGTGAGCTCGGCCGGTTCCATGGAGAAGGCGCAATCCGGCCCGCCGTCGGCGCGTGCCAGAGTGAAGTGCTTCTCGATGAGGGTTGCCCCGAGCGCGATGGCGGCGATGGCCGTGGCCGATCCCAGGGTGTGATCAGAGAGCCCCACCTCGACACCGAAGCGCTGGCGCAACATGGGGAGGGTACACAGGTTGTACTCGGCTGCCGGCGCCGGATAGCCGCTGACACAGTGCAGCAGTGCCAGCTGGCCGTTGCCATGCTTGAGTGCCATCTCGACCGCGGCGGCGATCTCGGCCTCGTTCGCCATGCCGGTGGACATGATGAGCGGCTTGCCGGTCTGGGCTGCGTAGCGGATGAGGGGCAAGTCCACCAGCTCGAAGGAGGCGATCTTGTAGGCCGGACAGTCGAGGGATTCCAGCAGATCCACCGCACTGAAGTCGAACGGGCTGCTAAAGACCGTCAGGCCCAGCTCGCGCCCTTTGGCAAACAGCGCCTGGTGCCACTCCCACGGGGTGTGCGCCCACTCATAAAGGTCATAGAGGCTGTGGCCATCCCACAAACCGCCGTGGATCTGAAATTCCGGTCGATCACTTTTGAGGGTGATGGTATCCGGGCGGTAAGTTTGCAGCTTGACGGCGCTGGCACCCGCTGCTTTGGCTGCGGTCATGATGGCCAGGGCGCGGTCCAGATTGCCATTGTGGTTGGCCGACAGTTCGGCAATCACATAGGGAACCTGTTCCTGGTTGATGGGGCGATGATCGATCTGCATCTGTGTTCAGATTCCTGTGCCAAGTTGCCAGCCTTGCGGCGCCTGTTGCCAGGGGGCAGGGGGCGCTATCTGCGGTGGCTCGGCAAGATAGAGGGGAAATTGGGAGAGAATTGTCTGCAAGCGATGTGCCAGCTCTTGCCACTCCGTTGGTTGAAGTGGCCGGGCGGCCTGCCATGTCAGTTGCTGACCGTTCAGCGTCAGGGTGAGCAGCTGCTGGTCATCATGGCGTAGTTGCCACTGTTGGCCATCTGGTATCAGTTGATAATCGGGCTGTGGTAGCAGCCAAGCGGTGAGGCGATCCAGCCCCAGCCCGTCCACCTGCTGCTGGCCGCGGTGGCGGTAGTCGTCTGACTGTTGCTCAAGCCGGTGCAGGGCTTGCAGCAGCCGCTCAGGCTCGGCCAGCTCGCTCAGGGTCAGCCGCTCAGCCAGCTGGAAGCGGGCGATCACATCGTCGTTGAACTGCTGATTGTCGACGATGGGCACCGCCAGGGTCGGCAGGCCGAGACAGGCCCGCTCCCAGGTCATGCCGCCGGCGGCGCCGATGGCGAAGTCGTGCCGGCTCATCAGGTCGGCCATCTGGTCGCTCTGGCGCAGCAGCACCAAATCGAGGTCGGCCAGCTCGGCCACTCTCTGTTCCAGCTCGGGCCAGAAGGGATTGGCCCCGCCAGCCACCAGGGTCCAGCGGATGGTTCGGGCCCAGGGCAGTCGAGCCAGCGTGTTGAGGGTCGTGAGGCAGGCTCCGGCCGGATCAGCGCCGCCAAAGCAGATGAGGCCACGTTGCCACAGGCTGGCCTTTTGGCGTGCTAGCTGGCGATAGGCGGGGCGCAGCAGGGCATAGTCGGCGCCCAGCAGCAGCCGGCAATCGGCGGGGGTAAGCGACTGGTAATCGGCGGCGCTGCGCAGCGGCCCCTGATCCAGCAGCAACTGACCATGATGAGGGCGATCGGCCAGATCGTCGATCACCAGCAACTGACCACAGTGCATCGCCAGTGTCTGCTCGATTTGTCGATCAATGTGGTAGTGATCACACACCAGCCACTCCGGGCGCAAGGTGGGCAAGGGGCCTGCGTCGTCCAGAGCGCAAAGAGGGTGATGCTGGTGGGATTGCAGCAGTGGCAACAGGTGGGCCGGTAGCTGATGGCAGAGAAAGTGGCACTCGGCGCCAGCCGTTATCAGCCGATCGGCGATGGCCAGACAGCGCATCAGATGACCCAGGCCGATTTCGGCGCCGGCGTCGAGCCGGAAGGCAACCTTAAACGCCATCTTGGGCCAGCACTTGATAGAGCAATTCGGCCAGGTGCCAATCTTCCGGTGTATCGATATCGACCACCCTGTGTCTTGGCAGAATATGGCCGATCCCCTCTCCACCGACGGGGCTGATCCCGCCCAACCAGGCAGCCTGCGTCCCCCAATAGAACTGGCCAGCATCCTGATAGGCAGGCTCCAGATCCTGAGAGCGTTTCGCCATCTGCTCCGGCCAGAAGGGGGTGACCCGGCCCTGCTCATCCATGCGCACGGCGCGCTGGATAGGGAAGCCAAACTCGGCCACGGTATAAACAAATGGAGCCTTGCTTGCGATTAGCTGCTGATAGGCGGCCTTCAGGTCGTCGGCCTGGATCAGCGGCACGGTGGCATAGATGCAGCAGTAGTGCTCTGCCTGGATGCCGAGCTGGTCGAGTCGCTGGATGGTGTCGATCACCACAGGGGTGGTACCGGTGTGATCATCGGCGAGGTTGGCTGGCCGCAGAAATGGCACTTCCGCGCCCAGTTGACGAGCGACCTTGGCAATCTCCTCATCATCGGTGGAGACCACCACCTTGCTGAAACAGCCAGATTTTTGCGCCGCCTGGATGGCATAGGCGAGCATGGGCTGACCACAGAAGGGGAGGATATTCTTGCGTGGAATGCGTTTGCTGCCACCCCGGGCCGGGATAATGGCGATGGCCATGATGGGCTCTCTCCGCTGGATCAATGCCTGGCCAAAGCCAGGATAATCGATGACAACTCTTTGATTATTTTTGATATTATACTGGTTTTTCTGCTTGTATTATCGATTTTTGCTACGGAATGGCAGCAGTGTGGTCGATAAGAGAGACAGGTCATGAAAAGTGGATGGCGTTTAAGATGAGCTATGGCGTTGAGTTACGCCCGATAGAGCCGTGGGATCTTCCTGCCTTGCGACGTTGGCGCAATAAGGATGAGGTGCGAATGCAGATGGTATCCCAGACGCGTATTTCGCCGCGGCAACAGCGCCAATGGTTTGCCGCCACCCGTGAGCGACTGGATCAGCAGCACTGGGTGCTCTGGTGCAAGGGCGTGCGAGCGGGCTACATCAATCTTAAAGGTGAGTGCCAGGACGCGCTACAGGGGCAGGCGATTGCCGATGCGGGACTCTATCTGGGCAACTCGACCGTGCGACATCCCATGTTGGCCATTGCTGCTGCCTTATCCCAGCTTGATCAGGGTTTTGATGAGTTGCACATCGGTTGTATCCGGACCCTGGTTCGGGAGAACAATCGCTCGGCCCTGCGCTTGAATGAACAACTGGGTTACCGTCAGATAGGGCAAGAGAACGGATTTTTCGCATTGGAACTGCTGCCTGCGGATTACTATGCCGCCCGTGAGCGGCTACGGAGATTTTTCAGATGACAATCGCATTGGAACAGGTTTTTGCCGAGGCTCTGGGTATCGATATCGGCAGCGTCAGCGATGGGCTGGCCTACAATAGCATCCCGCAGTGGGACTCCGTCGCCCACATGGGGCTGATTGCCCAGTTGGAGGATAACTACGGTGTATTGCTCGACACCGATGACATTATCGACATGAGCTCGGTCGGCAAGGCGCGGGAGATCTTGGCCAAGTACGGGGTCGCTTTCTGATGCTGGGGCTGTTGCAGGGCAAGCGGGTGTTGATCACCGGTGCCGGGCGTGGCATCGGTCTTGCCATCGCCCGCCAGTTTGCCTCTCAGGGGGCTGAACTGTGGCTGGGAGGCCGTGATGAGGTGACCATGAGCCAGCTGGCGACCGAGATTGGTACCGAGTTTGGCGTGCCTTGCCAGCCTCTCTGTTTTGATGTGGCTGATCCGTCGGCGGTCAAGCAGGCTTTTCAGCAGCTGTTTGCTCAGACTCGTCAGCTGGACGTGCTGGTCAACAATGCCGGCATGCTGGAAGAGGCGTTATTGGGGATGGCGAACCAGACCCATCTGCAAAAGACATTCAGCAACAATACCTTTAGCGTGGTCTACTGCAGCCAGTATGCCGTCCGCCTGATGCAACGCAGCGGTGGTGGCAGCAGCATCATCAATCTCGCCTCCCTGATGGGGCAAGTGGGGGCAGCTGGGCTCAGCAGCTATGCCGGCAGCAAGGCGGCAGTGATCGGTATTACCCAGTCACTGGCCAAGGAGCTGGCCGCCAGCCAGATCCGTGTCAATGCGATTGCCCCCGGTTTTATCGATACCGATATGGCCCACGCCATCCCGCAAGATAAGTTTGCCGAGCGGGTGGCCAGCATCGCGATGGGACGGATTGGTACGCCAGATGAAGTGGCCAAGGTGGCCCTGTTTCTCGCATCCGACTTGTCGAGCTATGTGACCGGGCAGGTGATTGGGGTCGATGGGGGGATGGTGATTTGAGCCAGCCTGATTTGTTGACGCATCTGGTTGAAAGCAATGAGGAGCCCGCCTGGCGAGACCCGCAAGAGGGGTGGCTCAGTTATGGGGAGCTGGCTCGGCGTGTGGCGCAGTTGGCCACCATCTATCCTGCTGGCCGCCATTTGGTCTACCTGCCATTTGTGACGTCCACCCTGCATTTGCTGCACTACTTGCTGGCCCTGCGTGATGGCCACGCCATCATGTTGGCCGATCCTGCTCAGGATGCCCGGTTGCACCATGAACAGTGCCAGCGCTTTGGTGTCAGCCTGCGGGTATTGGAAGATGGGGCAGTTGCGCATCTTGGCGATGCGCCCTCGCTTCACCCTGAGCTGGCCATGCTGCTGCCGACATCGGGCAGTACCGGCTCCTGCAAATGGGTGCGATTGTCGCGAACCAATCTTGATGCCAATGCTGCGGCCATCGCCGAATATCTGACGCTGAACGGGGGTGAGCGAGCCATCACCTCGTTGCCACTTTTTTACTCCTTCGGCATGTCGGTGCTCAACAGCCATCTTTTGGCTGGCGCCTCTCTGGTTTCATGCACTGCCAGCTCCCTTGAGCGCCACTTCTGGGATGAGGTAAATCGTCATCAGGTCACCAGTGTGGCGGGGGTACCGTTTACCTTTCAGATGCTAAACCGCTTGCGTTTTGACTGGGCGCGTTATCCCAGTCTGATGACAATGACCCAGGCTGGAGGACGACTTGAGCCAGCGCTGGCAAAACAGTTTGCCGAGCAGGCAGCTGCACTGGGACGCCGTTTTTTCGTGATGTATGGCCAGACCGAAGCGGCACCGCGCATCGCCTGGTTGGCACACGATGAAGTGATGATTGCCCCCGATGCCATCGGCCGTGCCGTACCGGGCGGGCATCTCTCTCTGCGTCATGAGCCCGGCTTTCCCGACGGGGAGGGGGAGCTGGTTTACCAAGGGCCAAATGTGATGTTGGGCTATGCGGAGCGCCCTGAAGATCTGGCTCGGGGGCGTGATATGGATGCGCTCTTTACCGGCGATCTGGCTCGTTGTGATGCGGCGGGCCGATTCTATCTGACCGGGAGGCTCAATCGTTTCCTGAAGCTGTTTGGCAAACGGGTGAGCTTGGCTGAAGTGGAGGCCTGGTTGCAGGGGAGGGGCTATTCCTGCGCCGCGACCGGCTGCGATGATCGCCTGTTGGTAGCCATCGAGGCAGACGCGTGCCCCTGTGACGAACTACAGCTGGAGGTGGCCCGCTGGCTGATGGTGCCACCATCAAGCGTGCGTATCTACCAACACCATTTGCCACGACGCAGCAATATGAAGATTGATTATCCGGCCCTATTAACAGCGCTGGAGCAGCTATGAACAGGCTGTTTGATGCGCCGGTTTTCGGGCTGCCCCAACGTGAAAAAAGTGGGCTGCTCCTTGCTCGTCTGAATGAATTGACGCAGCGGCATGGGCAGGGGTGCCCAGCTTTTGCCAATATTCTGTCGGCGTTTGGTTGGGGGCCGGCTTCGACGTATCAAGAGCTTCCCTATCTGGCCGCCCGCCTGTTCAAATTGGACCAATGGCAGAGCGTGCCGCAAGACGAGGTGTTCAAGGTGCTGACCTCCTCTGGCACTACCGGAACGCCGTCACGAATTGTGCTGGATCGAGATACAGCCGCGTTGCAGAGCAAGGTGCTGGTGAAGATCCTGCAAGAGTTTGTCGGCAAGCAACGGTTGCCCATGCTGCTGGTGGAGCAACCTGCCCTTATTCAAAACCGCAGCGGCTTTTCAGCCCGCGGTGCCGGTGCGCTTGGGCTCTCCTTCCTTGGCCGAGACCATACCTATGCCCTCGATGAGCAGATGCGGCCCAACTGGCCGGTCATCGAGGCGTTTTGTGACAAATATGCGGGCCAGCCGGTTCTGCTGTTTGGCTTCACCTTCATGGTGTGGCAATGTCTGCTGGAACCACTGCGTGAGCGAGGTCTGCAACTGCCGCTGATGCAGGGCACGCTTTTTCACAGTGGTGGCTGGAAGAAGCTGCAACACCTCGCGGTAGATAATCCTGCCTTCAAGCTGCGCTGCCATGAACAGTTGGGGCTGAGCCGGGTCCACAACTTCTATGGCATGGTGGAACAGGTGGGGTCGGTGTTTGTCGAGTGCGAGCAGGGCCATCTGCACGCCCCGCTTTTTGCTGATCTGCTGGTGCGGGATCCGCTGACCCATCGACCGCTCGGGATCGGCCAACCCGGTTTGTTGCAGGTGATCTCTGCCATTCCCCAAAGTTATCCAGGCCACAGTTTACTCAGCGAAGATCTTGGTGTGCTGCTGGGCGAGGATGATTGTCCCTGCGGTCGTCGTGGCCGTTATTTTCATGTATCAGGACGTCAGCAAGGCGCCGAGGTGAGGGGATGCAGCGACACTTTCCAGTGATCCGGTCAGATGCAGAAGATGCCATTTGGAAAGCGGGCCCAGAGGTCGATTTCGTAGCCCCCGTCAGCGGCGGCTGGCAAGGTTTTGTCACTCGCCCGCTGCCAAGCTTTGCGCCCGTCATAGGTGACTTTGTGGCTGCGCTCTCTGCACGTCTGCAGCAGGAGGGACGAGAGAATCCGGATTTGGCCGCTTTTGGTTTTTGGTTGCGGCCACGCCAGATTGAGGTACAGCGCAAACGCATGGCAGGGCGCGCACCGCTGGGGATGGTTTTTCATCTGGTACCCTCCAACGTGCCGACCGTCGCGTTCTACTCCTGGATCATGGCGCTGCTGATGGGCAATGGGTCCGTGGTACGTCTCTCATCGCGCATCGACCCGGTGCAAGAGGCCATGCTGACCATCCTGAACGAGCTTTTCTCTCTGCCCGAGTGGCAAGAGATTGCCTCGCGTACCCGTTTTATCCGGTATGACCATGACGAACGCGTCACCGCTTGGCTGTCGGCTCGGTGCCGCCTTCGCATCATTTGGGGCGGTGATGAAACCATCGGTCGGGTACGGGCTATTCCGCTTTCACCCCGCGCTCAGGAAATTGTGTTTCCGGATCGTCGCTCCATGGCGGTATTTGATAGCCAATGGCTCGCCAGCCTGGATGCTGCCGCATGGCGGCAATTGGTTGCGGCTTTGCAACAAGACTTTACTCGCTTCAATCAGCAAGCCTGCGCCTCGCCCACCACGATTTGCTGGTTGGGCACTCCCGATAGTGTGTTGCGACGTCGTTTGCTCGAAGCAGTCTTTGCCCCCTTTGCAGACAGCCCTGTCCTGATGATGGAACGCCTCATCAATTGTCAACAAAATGCCGCTCTCGATGGTCAGATGCAGCAGGAGACCTTTGCTGGCGTCACCTTATTGACTCCCACCGCCTCTTTGCGGCTTGAACACATCGGAGGAGGTACAGTTGCCGAATTCGTTGCCGATACCCTTGATGAGTTGCTGTTACAACCTTGGGATATGCAGACCTGTGTCTGGGTTGGGCCAGATAAAATGCGGCTTGAGTGTGCTCTACAGCTGTCGCCTTGCTGCCGTATCGATAGGGTGGCAAGTCCGGGACAAGCGCTGGCATTCGAATGGCTTTGGGACGGCATCGACATGCTGGTGGCCTGCAGCCGTCAGCTTGCTCGGATTGAATAGTGGATGCCAGGTCACATAAATCAAGTCATATCAATGAATTAGCTTGGTCAGGCACGGCTCTTGCAGTAAATATTGCCATGAAGGGCAGGAAGGGTTGACAGAGACCGTGCGGTAGCCTTGTCCATTTTCTCCAATTCGCTTCTTTTTTACTCTACTTCTGGATCCTCTATGAAAGTCAGCGTACTGGTGCCGGTGTATAACCTCGGGCGCTTTATCGAGCCCTGTCTGCTTAGTCTGCTGGAACAGCAAACCAATTTCGATTTTGAGGTCATTGCCATTGATGACGGCTCGAGCGATGACTCCTGGGCCATTATGCAGCGGCTGGCGCAGCAGTGGCCGCATCTCAAGGCACTACAGAATTCGCAGAATATGGGGTTGGCCAAGACCCAGAAACGCTTGCTGAGAGAGGCTATCGGTGAATACATCGCCTATGTCGATGGGGATGATCTGGCTCTGCCGGGCAAGCTGCAGAGCCAAGCAGATTATCTTGACGCGCACCCCGGCTGCACGCTTTGCTACCACGAAGCGGAGATGTTTGATGATGAAAGTGGCGCACGGATCAAGCTATTCACCCGCGATTATTACAATGCTCGCTATCTCGAACCCGTGATGACACGGGAGACATTGATCCGCTTCGGGGTGTTCGTCAATGCCAGTTCCATAATGTTTCGCCGTTATGAAGGGATGGAAAATGCCATCGACGAGGGGTGCAAGATCATCCTCGATTATCCTTGGCACATCTTGAACCTCTCCCACAATCCGGGGACGCTGGATTTTATCCCCGAGTTATTGGGCCGCTATCGCTTCCATACCCAGAGCTTTGGCGGACAGACCCGCAAATCGGCTGAACGTCGTGAGCAGTCGCTGCGTGATCTGCTGCGAGCCTGTGACAATGCCGCTGCGTTTGGGGCGGATCCCGTGGCCATTGCCCAGGGGCGTGCCCATCACTATTACTCTGCCGCGCTCTACTTTCTGCGGCAGGATGACGTTGCCCGCTTCACGCAACTTATCGAACAGTCAGTTACTGAGGTAGCGAAGCTGGCGCCAGGCTGGTTCTTCGATGAGAGACATCAACTGGCGTGGGCGCAGCGAGCTCATCCAGCACGGGTCATGCAACAACTGTTTGGAGAGGCGGCATGAGTTATCAGGCGATCGTCATTGGCGCCGGGCTTTCCGGTGCCGTCATGGCTGAGCGAATGGCCAGCCAGCTCGGTTGGAAGGTACTTGTGCTGGAGCAGCGCGACCATATCGGTGGCAACTGCTTCGACGAGTATGATGAGCATGGGGTGTTGGTCCATCGCTATGGTTCACACATCTTCCATACCGACAACAAGGAGGTGTGGGATTACTTGTCGCAGTTTACCGAGTGGCTGCCTTATGAGCATCGTGTGTTGTCACGCATCGACGGGCAGTTGGTGCCTATCCCGTTCAACCTGACCAGCATCGAGTGCTGTTTCCCCGCCGACAAGGCAGCCGCCATGATTGAGGCCCTGCGCACTCGGTTTGGTGATGGTGCCAGAGTGCCTATTCTGGAACTGCGCAAAGAGGCGCATCCCCTGCTGGGTGAATTGGCAGATTTCATCTATCAGAAAGCCTTCGTCAACTACACCAGCAAACAGTGGGGGGTACCGCCCGAGCAGATCTCCCCCGAGGTGACGGCACGAGTGCCCGTGGTGGTGAGTCGGGATGATCGCTACTTCACCGATCCCTGGCAGGCGGTGCCGGCGGAAGGCTATACCGCCATGTTTGAGCGCATGCTCGCGCACCCGCTGATTGACGTGCGGCTGTCTACCCCCATGGTGCAGCGTGTCAGATTGGATTGGCAGCAGAAGCAGGTGATGTTGGATGGTGTGCCTTTCGACGGTCCACTGATCTATACGGGTATGCTGGATCAGTTGATGTCGGCAGAAGGGAATTGCCTGCCATATCGCTCACTGCGTTTTGAACATCGCCATCTGGCGCAAGAGCAATTTCAACCGGTCACCACCGTCAATTATCCGAATGAAGAAGCCTTCACGCGGATCACCGAATTCAAGCACTTCAGCGGGCAGCAGCATCCCGGCACCAGTATCGTGTACGAATATCCCTGTGACTATAAGCCAGAGCAGGGGTTAGAGCCTTACTACCCGCTGTTTACCGACTCAGCTAAGCAGCATTATCAGGCTTGCCGCGATGAATTAGCACAGTTCCCGCAACTGATTGCTTTGGGCCGTCTTGCCGAGTACCGCTATTTCGATATGGATGATGCAGTGAGTAATGCATTAAATATTTTTAGCACAAGTTTTGAAAAAACACCTAGTAAACCCTTGGTTTCGGTCATTATGTCTGTTCATAACTGTGCTAGTTATATCGAAGATGCGCTGGATAGCATATTGAAGCAGACCTATAAGAATCTGGAGATAATAATATTTGATGACGGCTCAACTGATGAAACTGGATCCGTAATTGGCAGGATGGCAGCAAAGGACAGTCGAATCATTCATTATCACCGGCGGCAGCAGGGAATAGCCAATTGTCTGAACGAAGCGCTATTGCTAGCTCGGGGAGAATTTATAGCCAGGATGGATGGGGATGATATTTCGTTACCTGAGCGAATAGAAAAACAGATGGCATTTTTACACGAACATCCGCATATAGATCTAGTGGGGTGTTGGCTGAGACTGTTCGGTGTCCGTGATGAGGTATGGCATTACCGACCTTATGATAATTTTATCAAAAATGCGATTCTGCTATTCAGTAACGGAGTTGGACACAACGCGATTCTGGTGCGTGCTGATGTTTACAAGCGTTTTCGATATGACCCCGAATATACAGATGTTGAAGATACCGAGTTGTGGACCAGAATGGCTACCAGCAAGCCTGAAGTTAGTTTCGCCAACTTGCGTGAGGTGTTGGTGCTGTATCGTATTCATGGCGCCCAATCGTCCATATTGCGCAAAGTAAGACAACGAGAGCTTTACCGGCGCATTGTCAGCAAGTATCTGGATTCGCTAGGTGTTTCAGCTACTGAGCAAGATATGGAGGCTCATGAATGGCTGGTAAATCAACCGACAAACTTATCAGATGAACAACTGTATCGATTAGCTGATTGGCTTAATTTTCTTTCTACCCACAAAACACTACCTGATAATTTTGGTGTATTAGCAGAACGCTGGCATCATCTATGCCGAAATAATGATGTTAGCTTGGATATTTATATCTTATATCAAGCGCAATTTGATGTTTGCTGGTTGCCAAAAATTCCCTTTGAGAAAGTACAAAGGAAAAGCTGATTTTTCTAAAAAGCAATCAGGTGAGAAGTATCTAATGTTAAAGGTTTTTTAATTCGTCTTAAGAAAAGATTGGTGTATTATATGGAGTCGATAATTGTTTTTGGTAGTGGTGGATTATTTAAATCCTTTCAGAAGTATATATATGATGTATACAATGTGAGTTTTTTTTTAGATAATGACTATAGCAAGCATGGCCTATACATTAATGGTTCAATAATTGTAAAGCCAGATGCCTCGTTGTGTTTAGTGCATGAAAAAATAATTGTTGCAAGTTTTTTTTTCGATGAAATAAAGCAACAGCTCATAAATTTAGGTGTTTGCACTACTAGAATTTCCAATATAGCAGATGAAACACAATTGCTAGCTATGGCTTTTTCAGATATCAAAGATAACGCGAACACTAGCAGAGTAAATAGTGAGCTGAAATCAATAGTTTCAAGTACTAAACGAGATATTTTGTTTATAGTTAACTCCATGGTTATGGGCGGTTCAGAATTATCACTTCTAAATACTTTAAAAACTATAGACTACTCTAAAAACAGGGTTATATTAGTCATTATTAATGGTGGCGGTACACTAACCACTCGCATTCCTGATGATGTAGTTACTATTGAAATATATAAGACCCCAAACGAATGTGCAATGCAGCAATGCTTGTTTAGATATCTTCCAGCAAATGTACTGTATAATACTTATATAAATAGATGTTTTGATATTGTTGTTTCTTATACAATAGGCTCTTCTGCAAAATTGGCATGTGCAATTCCTGCACATAAAAAAATAGCTTGGATTCATTCTGATTTCAGTGTTTCACATCCAACAAAAAGTAATTTTATTTCGATTGAGGATGAAGTTAATTGTTATAATGAATTTACTGAGATTGTGTTTGTTTCTAATTCCGCCTTGAATGGTTTCAATCTACTATTTAAAGGGGTAGATGTAAAAAAAACAGTTATGGGGAATATTTTTGATGTTAAAGATGTTGTAAGTAAATCAGCGTTGCTAGACGTAAATGATCACATGTTACGCCATAGCAAAAAAAAATATGAAATTAAATTTATATTTGTTGGTAGACTATCAAAAGAAAAAGGAATTATTCGGTTACTTAACGCATTTGAGAGTGCTTTAAAAGTAAATGATAATTTGCAGTTGATAATTGTTGGTCATGGGAATCTGTTTCTAACAGTACAATCCATCATTTTAGATAGAGGAATTGATAATAATGTCGTGCTGATTGGAGAATGCGACAATCCCTATCCTTACATGCGTTCAGCAGATATCCTAATACTGCCTTCATATTATGAGGGACAGCCTTTAGTAATTGGAGAAGCATTTATTCTCGGGCTTCCTATAATTGCCACTGGTTCAAAGGCATGTAGAGAAATGCTACGCGATGGTGAGTTTGGCCTTGTTGTTGAGAACAATGAGAGGGGGATTTTTAATGGAATATGTCAGGCAATGTCACAGGAAGATTTCATACCTACATATACCAAAAAATCTCAACTTGGTCTTTTTTCATTAAAAACTAAATTGGAAGATGACTTTTTTTCTTGATATGAAAACACTTATTATATAGTTGCTATTTTACAATGTTTATTTTCAATTTCAGAGTGCCTTTTTGAAAAAAAGTATTTTTATAATTGGTTGTGGTAAAAAACTCTGAAAGAATTAAGTTAGAACTTTTCCTCTTGTAAAATTACGTAGGCTTAAGCTGTAGATTAAGTATGTGTTAATACATGAGTATGTATACGTCAATAGGGCGTTGTTTCCTAAATCGATGTCGCTTGAAGGAAACATACTGAAGGCGAGGTGATTTGCTCACCATCATCCCCATTCAAGCCTGCATCCAAGCCTGTATCATGAGTATGTAGCTTCACCCCATCACTGACAGGCCTCAATACAACAAGTCTTTGATTAACCGTGACTCACTCACCTTCTGGATTGATGCTGAAGTCATGAACAACTGGTTTCACCATGGCTATCACTGGTGACGAGGTCGCAGCCAGCGTTACACTGACCAGACCATTTCTACTTTCCTGATGCTCAAGGGGATTTTCAGCCCCACTCTGAGGGTAACTCAGGCGCTAGTCGACTCCTGTTCGAGTTGATAAACGTACCGATTTGTGCCCCCGATTACAGCTGTGTCAGCAAGCGAGCACGCACGGTAACGATGGCTTATCGACAGCCCCCAAAGGGACGAATTACCGATCTGGTTATCGACTCAACCGGGCTAAAGGTGTTTGGTGAAGGCGAGTGAAAGGCCAGAAAACACGGCGCCGAGAAACGCCGAGTCTGGCGCAAATTGCCTCTGGCGGTAGACCCTGTAACCCACGAGATCGTAGCGGCGGAAATCTCGCTGGAAAATGTCTATGATTCCGAGGTGTTGCCAACTTGGCCCAATCCTCTGTGGCGTAAGCTGGGCACCATTTATGCGGATGGTGCCTATGACAGCAAAGCCAGCCATCTGCTTACCTCGCGCGAAGGGGTGATAGCCTGTATCCAGCTTCGCAAGAACTCGGTCTATGGAAAAAGGGACAACCAAGAAATGAAGCGAAATGAAGCTGTGCTGGTTATGCACAAGGGAGGGCTTGCGTATTGGGAGAAGATATCGGTGAATCACCACAGCTCGCTGGCTGAGAGGGCGATGTATTGTTTCAAACAGTTGTTGGCGGGGAAAATCAGTCTGCGAAAATACAATGGCCAAGTGGGAGAGGTAATGGCGTATGTAAGTGCAATGAATAAACTGAATGCCCTTGGTCTGCCGGTAAGAAGGCCTCACTAAGGGCAGGGGAAGTCTTGACTTGATGGCTAATTTAGGCAACAACGCCCATCAATAGTCCTTTAGCTTTACCACTTATGTCTCGGCTCTATCAATATAGCCCTCAATCTAAAACATCAATATTAGATACATAATTGTAGACTACGTCTGGAATAAAATAATATGAAAAAAAAGATAGTAATATTTGGTGTGGGAAGTCTATACAAGAGAGCATTGCCATATATAAATGGTGTCTTTGACATTGTTGCGCTATCCGATAATAATAGTTGCCTACATGACTCTATAATTGACGGCATTCCGGTAATATCCCCTCCAAATATTATAGGGAAAGAGTTCGATGGAGTTGTTATATTAAGCTCCTATTCTAAAGAAATAATTGATCAGTTAATTAAAATTGGTGTGGATGAGCTTCTGATAACCAATGGACAAAAAATGCTTACAGGCATATTCCAACCTTTACTTGAAAGAGCCTTGATTTGTAGTGATAGATATGCTAGTAACGCCAAGAGTGACATATCTTTTTTCATCGATACATTGGGAAATGGTGGTGCTGAAAAGGCCCTCGTTGATCTCACAACGATGCTTTCGAAGAATTTTTTTTCAGCATCTATTATTGTCCTTTTTAACATCGGATGTTATTTCGATGCAATCCCTAGTCAGTTCCCGATAAGAATACTATTTAATCCAAGTGATAAAGAATTAGTAGAGATTGCTTTTAAATTAATAAATTGGAATGTTCTAAGAAGGATATTAAAAATTACTAATAGTCGGATTGATGTATCATTCCTTGATGGATTTAGCTCATTTTTAGTTGTTGCCGGGAATGCAAGTAAAAAAATTGGATGGATACATTCTGATGTCTCTTATTATCTTGACAATGAGCAGAAAAAGAAAGAAGCATCAGCGGTGTATTCTCTGTTTACTGATGTGGTTTTTGTAACAAAAAATTCTCAAGTGGCATGGGATTCATTATTTCCTGATATTAAGCAGGTGAAAAAACATGTGATTTACAACATAGTAAATATTGATGATATTACAAGTCATAAAAAAAATAGAGATATATTGGCATTTGATAAATTAACGTTTGTTACTGTAGGTCGTCTTGATTATGTAAAAGGCTTTGACTTGCTAATTAATATATGCCATAGATTAAATAATGAGGGTTACGATAATTATCAGCTACTCATAATTGGAGAAGGCAGCGACAGGCCCCTACTTTTGAATATGATAGAAGAGCTTAACATTCCTAATATCAGTTTTTTAGGGCACCTTGCATACCCTTATGATTATATTGATGCTGCTGATTTTTTTCTATCATCGTCACGTGCTGAAGGTTTTTCTCTGGCCATTTTAGAAGCACTTTTACTGAGGACTCCTGTGATTGCTACAAAAACTGCTGGTTCTATGGAGCTAATCACTCGTTTAGGTGGAGGGATATTAGTGGAGAATAATATTGATGCTCTTTATTCAGAAATGAAAAGTGCATGTGATGGAAAGTTAAATGTCATTTTCTCTGCTAAAGAAGATTTTGAAAATATTAATAGAGAAACATGTGGAAAAATAATTAATATATTAAGGAATGAAGAAGACACATCTTTGAAGTAAATATTCTAGAGAAACAGACTTCAAACAAAACACTTAGA
This sequence comes from Aeromonas jandaei, assembly GCF_037890695.1. Classification (NCBI taxonomy): domain Bacteria; kingdom Pseudomonadati; phylum Pseudomonadota; class Gammaproteobacteria; order Aeromonadales; family Aeromonadaceae; genus Aeromonas; species Aeromonas jandaei. The sequence continues at coordinate 2,582,132 of NZ_CP149571.1, forward strand.
TCTCGGATTACTAATACGGCGTTACTTAGGGGCACTGCTACGACCTAGACTTTCTTTGAAGTTATCTTTTTGTTAGGACTTAATAAAATATTTTGAGCATTTTAAATTTTAATAAGCGCCGGATTTTTAAAAATATTATTACTTATATTTATTAGTCTTGGAGGGTGTCATGGCTAAAAAACCATTCTTCAGTATTGTGATTCCTACTCGAGATCGACCCGAGCTTGTAATAAAAGTATTGAAATCGTTAACGTTGCAAACATTCTCAGATTTTGAAGTTATTATATCTGATAATGGGTGTATTCCTTTGTGTGAACATAAAATATCTTCATTTTTAGGTGATGCAAGGTTTCACTATAAGAGACCATCTTCCGTTATGAATATGTGTGATCACTGGGAATTTGCGATAGAAAGCGCGCAAGGTGAATATATTACAGTATTAGGTGATAAGTTCATTTTGCGTTCTGATGCGTTGTCTTTAATGGCTAAAGAAATCTCAAAATACACACCTGATGTAGTAACATGGCAATATGAATTTTTTGATGTAAATAAATCAGTAAACGGGGGGTTATATGGAGACTATCATCCTTTAATAAAGCCTGGTATTGCAAAACCATATTCCCCATCTCTAGAATTAGAACGTCGCTTTAGTTTTGATTTTCCTTTATTTTGCCGATTTAACAAGTCATCTGATAGTTATGGGAAGATATATTCTGGCTTTGTTAGGGCAGACATATTAATTTACATTAAAAATTGTTATGGTAGAATATTTCATCCAATGAGTCCTGATTTTACATCGATGATTGCTATTCTAAATGAAAGTAAAATATGTATCGACATAAACCAAGCTTTGATGCTGATTATTAGCATGGATGGGATTTCAACTGGTGCTGCTACTCGGTCGTCACTTTATGCTGCCCGTAAGTATATTGAAAGTTATGGAAGAGATTCATTTGACTATTGGCAAAAATTACCAATCAAGGGACTTGGAGTAGGACATAACTCTTATGTTTCTGCCGAATTTGATCTAATTAAGTCGTTGGCGAAGGATGGTCCAGTTAAAAATCTGGAATTAGATAAAGGGGCTATTGCATTTTGGGCAAAAGAGGATCTTAAGGTTGTGTCAGATATTGATTTCACTGAGCGAGCCAAGTTTGAGAAATTGTTGCTTCCTTGGATTTCTTCAATTGATAAGCCAAGGCTGGAGAGATTGGAATATAACCTCATAGAGCATTCTAAACCAGCAAAAAGTGAGATTTATCACTCTGGCTTGAAAAAAACAAATGAGTTTGTTCGTGGGATATCCGCCGAACACTTGGCTTATATTCATTGGCATGATGGTATTGCATTGCCAAGAAAACCTGTATCAGAAAAGGCAATGGAATTATTTGAAGCATTAGACTATTTAGAAGACTATAATAACTATTCATGTCAGATACTTGGCATTAACACACATTAACACATGAGGTGAGTGTGAAAGCAATAATCCTTGCTGGTGGTCTCGGAACAAGAATAAGTGAAGAGTCTCATCTTAAGCCAAAACCTATGATTGAAATTGGTGGCAAGCCTATCCTTTGGCATATCATGAAAATGTACTCGCATCATGGGATTAATGATTTCATAATTTGCTTGGGGTATAAGGGTTATATTATTAAAGAATATTTTGCAAATTATTTTTTACATATGTCGGATGTTACATTTGATATGCCGAATAATCGTATGGAAGTTCATCATAACCATGTTGAACCTTGGCGGGTAACATTGGTCGATACTGGTGAAGATACTCTCACGGGGGGACGGTTACGACGTGTAGAGGAGTACGTGAAGGGTGAAGCAGCGTTTTGTTTTACTTATGGGGATGGACTCAGTGATGTGGATATTCGGCAACTTATTAATTTTCATAAAGCTCACGGCAAGATCGCAACAGTGACTGCGGTTGCACCGCCAGGTCGTTATGGTGCTCTGACTCGGGACGGCAATCTAGTGACAGGCTTTTCTGAGAAACCCAGAGGCGATGGAGGTTTGATTAATGGCGGTTTTTTCGTGCTCTCTCCTGCCGTTTTCACATTGCTGGAGGGAGATCAATGCAGTTGGGAAGGTGAACCTCTGGCCACATTAGCAAATATGGCGCAGTTGATGTCATTCGAACATCAAGGGTTTTGGCAGCCGATGGATACGTTGCGTGAAAAGAATCAGTTGGAGGAGTTATGGGCCAATCACAGGGCTCCTTGGAAGGTATGGGCATGACGCAGCGTATTGATGCTTCCTTTTGGGCGGGGAAACGGGTGCTTGTCACCGGACATACAGGTTTCAAGGGCAGTTGGTTGACCTTGTGGCTGCATCGACTTGGTGCTGATGTGAGCGGAATTAGTCTAGCACCGAGCTCGACTCCCAATCTGTTTGATGCCGCGGAGATAGCTAAGATATGCCGTCATCATATTTGCGATATCTGTACGCCGGAGTATTTTGTGCCACTTGTAAATACAGTGAGACCAGAGATCGTATTCCATCTTGCAGCGCAATCATTGGTTCGAGAGGGTTATCGTGAGCCAGCACGAACATTTGAAACCAATCTGATGGGGTCGGTGTATTTATTAGACACGCTCAGGACATTGGACTCAGTCAAGAGTGTTGTTATGGTTACCACGGATAAGGTCTATTACAATCAAGAGTCTGTTTGGCCTTATCGGGAGACTGACCGTTTGGGGGGGCACGATCCATACAGTGCAAGCAAGGCTGCCAGTGAACTGGTGATAAGTTGTTATCGTGAGGCATTCTTGGCCGCTAGGGGGGTTGCCATCGCAACTGCTCGAGCTGGTAATGTCATCGGTGGAGGAGATTGGTCCGCCGATCGTTTGATTCCTGATGCGGTACGGGCCTGGCAAGGAGGTCAGACTTTATCCATTCGGCGCCCCGAGGCCGTTCGACCGTGGCAGCATGTCTTGGAGCCTATTGCCGCCTATATGGTGTTGGCTCAACGTCTGTATCAAGAGCCTCGATTGTCAGGGGCTTATAACTTCGGTCCGAGATAGCCGGGATGCTGCAAGCGTGGCGCAGGTGGTGGATTTGGCGGCTTTTAGTTATGGGCTCAATCAGAAGGCTTGGCGTTTGGTGGGTGAACCTGGCCCTCATGAGACCAGTTGGTTGGCGCTGGAGACAGCCAAGGCGCGGCATACTTTGAACATTTCACCTCGGTGGCCATTGTCACAGGCCGTTGAGAAGACCATGTCTTGGTATCGCGATTGGTATCAGGGGGCGGGGGCCCGAGATTTGTGTGAGCAACAAATTAAAGCCTACGAGGCTCAGCCATGAGTCGTTTTACCCTATTGTCCGAACCATTACTTGGTGCCAGATTGTTGCAGCGCGAAGTGCATGCTGACTCACGCGGTGCTTTGAGCAGACTCTTCTGTGTCGAAGATCTGTCTGTTCTGGGTTGGGGGGCATGCGTGGCACAGGTCAATCTGACATGTACGTCCCGCTGTGGCACTGTCCGTGGGCTCCATTTCCAATATCCACCGCATGCCGAGAAAAAGTTGGTGACCTGTATTCGGGGGCGGGTTTGGGACGTAATTGTCGACATTCGGGCTGATTCACCGACTTTTCTGATGTGGCATGCGGAGGAACTTTCGGATGAGAACCTCCGTTCTTTGCTGATTCCAGAAGGATTTGCGCACGGTTTTCAGACCCTGAGTGATGAAGTCGAAATGCTTTATTGTCATTCGGCAGCCTATGTTGCAGTTGCAGAAGGAGGACTCTATCCATTGGATCCGTATCTTCAGATTTCATGGCCGATGCCGATAACAGAAATTTCCGCACGTGATCGCCAGCATTCTGCATTAAACGACAGTTTTCAAGGAGTGTTAATTCGATGAGATGCCGACACTGCGGTACCCCGCTGGTTCATCGTTTTCTCGATCTGGGCTTTGCTCCGCCATCGAATGCCTATCTGTCTGCCACCGATCTCTCCCGACCAGAAGTAACCTACCCCTTGCGCTTGCGAGTGTGTGACCAGTGTTGGCTGGTACAAACGGAGGATTTTGCTTCGGCAGATCAGCTTTTTTGTGCAGATTATGCATATTTTTCAAGTACATCGACCAGCTGGTTAGCTCATGCCGCCCGTTATTGTGCGCGCATGATTGACGAGTTGTCTCTGACGTCCACGAGTCATGTGGTTGAGATTGCTGCCAACGATGGGTATTTGCTGAAGAACTTTGTAGCTGCAGAGATTCCTTGCCTGGGAGTGGAACCTACCGCTGGTACTGCCGCTTCTGCTGAATTGCTGGATATTCCGATTATCCGGGAGTTTTTTAGTTCCGAGTTAGCTCAACAAATGAGAGGAAAAGGACAAGGGGCGGATCTACTGATCGGTAATAATGTTCTCGCCCATGTGCCGGATATCAATGATTTTTGTCGTGGCTTGAAATGTCTGCTTAATCCAGGTGGAACTTTGACGCTGGAGTTTCCTCATCTGCTGCAATTATTGCGGCAGGTTCAGTTCGATACAGTTTATCACGAGCATTTTTCGTATCTGTCGCTGCAGACTGTGCTACGGATTTTGGCTTCGGTTGGCCTGAGAGTGTTCCACGTGGAGTCACTGGCGACCCATGGCGGAAGCTTACGGGTATTTGCCTGTCATGCCGATGAACAACGACCGGATACTGTGGCTGTCGCAGAGTGCTTGCATCAGGAGGCCGTGGCTGGATTACATCAGTTGAACATCTATCTGAAGTTCCAAGCACAGGCGGACAGAGTCAAAAATTCACTACTTTCATTCTTATTAACACAGCATCAAGCGGGGCAGACGGTGGTTGCCTATGGTGCAGCCGCTAAAGGCAATACTTTGTTGAACTATGCCGGTGTTCGTCCCGATCTGCTGCCTTATATCTGTGATGCTGCCTGTTCAAAACAGGGGCGATTTATGCCTGGGAGCCATATTCCAATCTTGCCGCCGGAAGTACTGATGGCTAATCCCCCTGATTTTGTCCTGATTTTACCTTGGAATTTGGCTGATGAAATCAGCCGCCAACTGGCGCCTCTGAGGGCCGCAGGAACTCGTTTCGTCGTCGCGGTTCCGCGTTTGGAGATCCTATGAGTGAGCGTATCTTATATACCAAACCATCTATCACCGAGCTAGAAATTGGCTACGCCACTGATGCGGCGACCAACGGCTGGGGAGAGCGTTGTTATGAATATATTGACCGTTTTGAACGGCTTTTCCGTGAGCATCTGGGTGTGAAATACGTGATCGCCACGTCAAGCGGTACCGGTGCCCTGCATATGGGGATGGCTGCGCTAGGCATCGGTGCTGGTGATGAAGTGATATTGGCTGACAGTAACTGGATTGCCAGCGTTGCCCCCGTAATCCATTTGGGGGCGAAACCTGTTTTTGTGGATATATTACCCGACTCCTGGTGTCTGGATCCTGACTTGGTTGAGGCTGCAATTACGCCACGTACCAAGGCCATTCTTGCAGTACATCTCTATGGCAACCTCTGCCATATGACGCAATTGCTTGAGATTGGTAAACGCTACAGGATTCCTGTAATTGAAGATGCAGCAGAAGCGATTGGTTCTATATATCATGGCCAGCGAGCTGGTTCTATCGGGCGCTTTGGTGCTTTTTCATTTCATGGAACCAAAACAATGACAACCGGTGAAGGTGGCATGTTTGTTACCAATGATGACGACCTCTATGAACGGGTGTTAACATTGAGCAACCACGGTCGAGCACGTGGACAGACTCGCCAGTTCTGGCCAGAGACTGTGGGATATAAATACAAGATGTCGAATATTCAGGCGGCGATCGGTTGTGGTCAGATGGCTCGGGTTGAAGAATTGATTTGTCGAAAGAGACAAATTTTGCAGTATTATCGCCAAGCATTGCTTCCCCTGAGAGGACTGTCGATGAATCCTGAGCCTCTTGATGGCGTTAATGGTGCTTGGATGCCAACTGTTATATTTGAACGGGACTTAGGCATCACTCGTGAACATCTGATTTCTGAATTCAGCAGTGCCAACATTGATGCCAGAGTTTTTTTCTGGCCGTTATCACAACTGCCGGTATTTAGTGGTGCAGAAGGAAAACCACTAGCAAAAGATATTGCCGCTAGAAGCATTAACCTCCCGAGCTATCATGATATTACTCCTGCGCAAATGGATCAGGTTATTCAAGTGATTGTTAAGTTACACGGTGAGGTTTGTCGTGTGCAATAATAATGGTTATACGGTAGTCATTTCTCAACCAATGTATTTCCCCTGGATCGGTTTGTTTCAACAAATAAATTACTCTAATGCCTTTGTTTTTTATGACGACGTTCAATTCACTCGTGGTTTTTTCAATAGGGTACAGCTAAAAAATAAGCATGGCATAGTGTGGTTGACCGTACCATTGATGAAGTGGCATCGTGGCGCGCGTATCAGTGATGTACAGATAGACAACACAAAGCCTTGGCAATCTCAACATCTTAATATGCTTCAACAGGCATTTAGTCAAACGCGCTATGGCGCTGATGTGATGGACATTGTGCAAAGTGTGTTTTCTAGGCAGTCAGACTCGCTGAGTGATCTAGCCATCGTTTCAACCAAAATTATGTGTCAGTATTTGGGGCTTGAGACAGAAAAACGACAATTTTCCTGTTCATCGTCACTCAATATTGATGGGAAAAGTAGTGATCGACTTATTAAAATCTGCCAGCATCTCCATGCTAGCGAATATTTAACTGGCCATGGAGCAAAACATTATTTATTTCATGAGCAATTTGAAAAAAATGGCTTGCAGGTCAATTATATCGATTATGTATTGACTCCATACCCGCAACAGTTTGGTGATTTTACACCTTATGTTACGGCGCTTGATGCCATTGCCCATCTGGGACCTGAAGCTGTAACGCTCTTACCTGCAAGGAAAATTTCGTGGCGAGCATTTAGTTAATACTACTCTTGGGAGCAAAAGTAATATGAAAAGAGATTTGAATCTAGTATCAGGAGAGTATAATCCAAACTCAGTAACAAGTATTGAAAATGATCTCATTTTGAATTGGTACCCCCATAGAGTTATTCGGCGAAGTGGTCATGTAGAACGGCTTCTTGAATTAGGTCTAGGGCATGGCCATACTGCTAAGATATTTAACGAGCACAGTGATAGTTACACTGTGTTGGACGGCTCATCAGTAGTTATTAAACAATTCAAAGCTAATAATCCTGATTTTACAGGTTGTGTTATTGAATCGTACTTTGAAGATTTTCAGTCAGATGAAAATTATGACGTCATAGTGATGGGGTTTATTCTTGAACATGTAGATGACCCACATCTGATACTGAAAAAGTATCGCAATATGTTGAAGTCAAATGGAAGGTTGTATATTGCGGTACCTAATGCCAAGTCGCTTAATCGCAGGTTTGGGCTTGCACTCGGAATAATTGATGATATCTATTCACTGAATGAAAATGATTTGGCATTAGGACATCTTCGTCAATATTGCTTGGACACACTCACACTGGCGGTTACTCATGCTGGCTATAAAGTTACCTATCAAGAGGGGATATATTTAAAACCCCTTCCATTAAGCACTCTTAAAACTCTCGATAACTTTGAAGACAACTTGCAGGCAATGTTGAAAGTCGGTGTTGACTTTCCTGAATTATGTGTAGGGATAATGTTGGAACTGACAATTATATGAAGTGTATTGTACTGGGGGGCCGTTCAATGCTGGGTCTCAAGTTAAGGAAATTACTTGAAGCCCGTGGGCATCAGGTATGGCTAGTTGGAAGAGGTCAAGAAGATGATTTTTGGCTCGAGTTGGGTGCTCCGCGAGACATTGAATTGCCCACAGGTTTCAAAGCTGATGTGTTATTTCATTGTGCTGCCAGTTTCTCAGATGATTCCTTAGAGGGGATTGGGCAGAACATTTCTGTTAATGTTGCTGCTTGCCATCAGGTTTTGAAGTTGGCTCAGGCTGCGGGGGTTTGTTCGCTTGTTTATGCTGGGACAATTGGCTCTGATTTTGAGTTGTTAGAGGCGGGGCAACAACCTAATAGCTATACATTGTCTAAAGCTCAGGCTGAGCAGTGGTTACAATTGGGAATGTGTCAACTGGGGGGGAGTTTTTGTTCACTGCGCTTGACTCAACTCTGGGATGATGAGGGGCTATGTTGTGTTCATCAGCCTTGGGTGGGGCGTATCATTGCATATGCCTCTAGGGGGATGGATCTGAATATGCCAGTTTCTCTGGGGCCTAGAAATTTTTTGCATGTCGAAGACGCGGCTACCTTGATGTTGCTGGCAGCAGAAAGCCGACTGTCTGGTATTTATCCAGCTTGTGCTCAGATATCTATTGATATGTCTACATTGGCATTACGAGCATATTCAGCATTTAATGTTGGGGGAAGGGTAACCCTAGACCCTTCAAAAAAACCATTTAGATTAGTGAAATTCAGTGAAGATTTTACCCTTTACAATAGATTGGGATATTTTCCTAGGATTTCTATTCTAGATAGCTTTGATAGAATTAAATATGCAAAAACTGCTACCGCCTTTTGGCCAATGGACGTGTCATGAATCATGAATTAACTATTATTGTTACAGGCATTGGTGCTATTATAGGCCAGGGGATCATCTCCAGTCTAAGAAATATTGGCTCGGGCATTAAAATTGTGGGGGTTGATAAAAATCCACGTTGTTCCTCCAGACAAATAGTTGATGAGTTTGAGTCAAAGCCAGAATGTGATGAGGCTAGCCAAAGTTATTTAGATTTTTGGATTGAACTAGTTTCACGACATCAAGTAAAGTTAATTTTTCCCAGTGTGGATGCAGATATTCGTTTTTTCAATATGAATAGAGAATTATTTTATACATTAAGAGTATCTGTCGCTCTAAATTCTCCAAAACTATTGCAGGCAACAACTAATAAATGGTTATTTCATCAGGACATTTCTCAGTTGGACATCGAAGTTATTCCAAGTTGCTGTCCTGACAGTTGGATAACGGCTATCTACACCCTTGGGGCCCCACCTTTTATTTTAAAACCTCTTGAGGGAAGTGGATCTAAGGGAATTCACCTCATTGAAGATGAGTTAGACTTTAATTATTTTTCTGCAAAGTGTGATTCAGAGTGGATGTTACAAAAATTTGTCGGATCTGATGAGCAAGAATATACCGTAGGAATATTTGGTTTTGGAGACGGTCATTATATTGGACCAATCCGTTTCTTGCGTAGATTAGCCAGTGCTGGTTGTACACAGCAGGCGGAAGTGGTTGAAGAAATTCCAGTTATGGATGATGTTATCAGAAAGCTTTGTGTATATTATCAGCCAGAAGGTCCCACTAATTTTCAATTCAGGATATCAGATGGAAAAGCATACCTATTGGAAATAAATCCCCGTTTCTCGAGTAGTAACTCTTTGAGAACTGCCTTTGGCTTCAACGAAGCAGACATGTCTATAAAATATTATTGTAATGGTATTAATCCTGATATGCCTACTATTCGTAAAGGAATAGGTTGGCGTTATTTTGCAGATAGAGTCGAATATGATAGCAATATTGACTGATATTCATGGTAATTTTCCTGCGCTTGAGGCCGTTGTCGAAGACGCTCAGTCACAAGGAGCAACAGAATTTATTTCTCTGGGGGATGTTGCAGGTTATGGGGCTCAAGTTCCAGAATGTATAGATTTATTAAAAGAATTGTCAGCAATCAATATTTTGGGGAATCACGACCGCTATATCATTAATAATGAGAATTGTCCACGTTCAAGAGTGGTGAGTCAAATTATTGCCATGCAAAAAAGTAGTTTAGGTGACCGGCATCTTGCATGGTTGGAAAATTCGGTCAATAAAATCGAATTTGAGGATGTTCTAATGGTACATGGTGGTCCAGATGACCTACAGGATCAGTATCTGTATCAATTGCACCGTGACCTAATTCCAGTAGGAAAACGATGGCTTTTTTCAGGTCATACCCATGTACAGTCGTTAGTGTATTTTGATAATGGTTGCTATTGTAATCCTGGTTCGGTTGGACAACCTCGAGATGGAGATTGGCGCACTGGTTATGCGTTATTTGATGGAAAATGCGTCCGCTTACGACGGCTAGAATATGATCTGGATCGTACTATCTTGGCAATGAAAAACTTTGGACTAGAAGCATTTTGCTATGAAAATCTGCGTCTTGGAGCGCAAATTGGTGGCCGAATAGATTTTTTAAATATTGAAAGATGACAGGAGTCATTCATGGATCCGAGAGTAAAATTCAAAATGCAAGTAGCAGAAAATATTCAACGACTAGAACAGGATAGTGAACTGTTTGATACATCTCTACACTGGATGCTTGAGGTGGCTCGAGTTGGCTCATATACCTATAATTTTCAATGGATGGGGCGACCCATTATCCAATATCCTCAAGATATAGTTGCGATGCAAGAAATAATCTGGGAGGTCAGGCCAGATTTAATTATCGAAACAGGGATTGCACATGGTGGCTCACTGGTTTTCAGCGCATCCATGTTGGCACATCTGGATATGTGTGATGCTATACAGGCGGGGAAGATGATTGACCCAAGGATATCAAAGCGTAAGGTTATTGGTATTGATATTGATATTCGAGTTCATAATCGTGAGGTTATTGATGCTCATCCCATGCGTTCACGCATTGAAATGATTCAGGGTTCTAGTATCGCACCTGAAGTGGTCGAAAAGGTCAAAACGTTGTCACGTTCTTATGAACGTATTCTTGTGTGCCTTGACAGCAATCACACTCACGAGCATGTATTGGCCGAGTTAGAGGCCTATGCTCCATTGGTATCAAAAGGTAGTTACTGTGTTGTTTTTGATTCGGTTATTGAGCATATGCCAGATGAATTCTGCCAAGGACGCCTCTGGGGTAAAGGTAACAACCCTAAGACTGCCGTGTGGCAATATATTAATGAGCATGATCAATTTGTCATCGATACTGCAATACCTGCCAAGCTGCAGATTACCGTAGCGCCAGATGGTTTTCTAAAACGGATTAAATAGTTGTGTACAGATCTAGTTATCACCTGACACCGGCTTCAAACCGGTGTCTTGTTTACGCTACTTTAGTGCGCACTTCCTTCGGTATCAATTTCAGGCCCTTCTTGAACATGCTGTAAGGCGTCTGCCCCTTCATCATCCTGTCTTGATGTGGCCGCTGGGTGTTGTAGTGCTCCAGGTAGCTATCCAGGTCTGTCTGCATCTGCTCTACCGATTCATACCAGGTCGTTCTCCCCTTGATACGGAAGTGTTCATCCAGCAGTGTGCGATGCAGTCGCTCGATAAAGCCGTTACTCTGCGGCCTGCGTACCTTGGTTGTCCGGTGCTCAATCTCCTCCAGTTGCAGGAACAGCTCGTAGGGATGATGGTCTGGGCATCCACAGAACTCGCGCCCGTTATCCGACAGGATGGTATAGATGCGTGCCTCGTGGGCCTCGAAAAACGGCAGCACCGTTTCATTGAGCGCATGAACCGAGGTCACCGGCAGCTTGCTGGTGTAGAGCCGTCCCCAGGCGTGGCGACTGTAGCAGTCCTGCACGGTTTGCAGATACACCTTGCCAACCCCCTTGAGCGTGCCGACGAAGAAGGTGTCGACCGACACCAGCTCCCCGGTGTAGTGAACCTCAATCTGGCGTTCGCGAAACTTGGGGCTGAAGCGCTCTAACAGGCGAATTTGCTCGTCATTGAGCTCAATGGTCTGCTCCCGGTGGGTTTTCTCGAGGCGCAACAAGCGGTCGTGTTTGGAGAGCATGTCATGCCGTTGCCACACGCCACGCACACCACCCGCACTGACATTGATGCCCTGCAGAGCAAGTTCTTGGGCGACCCGCAGCGGGCCATGGGTTGGCCTGATGAGGGAGTAATCGAGGATGGCCTGTTCAATCTCGGGAGCGACCCGATTGGGATGAGCCCCTTTACAGCCGGGCAATTTGGCGAGCTCTAGCAGGCTGAGTTTGCGACGTGCTACTTTCTCGTTGGTGGTCATACGGTGACTCCAGATAACACGGTAGGGGTACCGTTTTGTTATCCGGTTTGAAGCCGTATGACCACTCCCTTTTGTGGGCAACTGTCAGGTGAATACCATCTCGATACATGCTGGGTGCGGTCGGTATGGCGGCGCTGGTTGCCCACGGCATCGGTGCGGCTGAACACTTCGACCCGCAGCAGCTGGAGCTGTTCGCCCAGAGTGATGTCCGGCAGCGGCCAGCCCGAGCTCAGTACGGTGCGAATAAATGGCCTGTCAGCGCGGCCGAAGGCAAACCCCAGCTCGACGACGGTCCCCTCAACGGGGAACTGCAGCAGTCCCTGCTCAGGCCCGCCGAACATTACCGGCAGCGGCACGGCGCGATAGAGTGGGGCGGTCTTGTCCGGCTGGCCATCTTACCCCAGCAGTTGCACGTCCACCGCATAGCGTGGGCGAAACGGATCATTGAGCTGGCCAGCTGCCGCGTTGTCACTGATGGCCTCGACTCGCCCGAACTTGGGTAGGTGCATCTGGTAGGCCAGTTCCGGGAATTCGCCCTCCATCTTGCGCCGCTCCGGCGACTTCACCTTTTTACCGGGTGTTGCCGTAGTGAGGGCCATCTCGTCGCCCTTGAGGCGTACCCTAACCATCCGCTTGCCGTTGACGAGTGCGCCTGGGCGCATGGCCGGGATCGGCGCGGTGGTGGTGGTGTTTCCCGCCTGGCGGCCAGAGAAAGCCGGATCCAGCTCCACTGGCCTATCCGCTCAACGGCTATGGGCATGAGTGCCCACGAAGATGGTGCCATCCGATTGCTGATGCCAGATGAAGTCCGGCACTGCGAAGGCGCGACCCGCGTTGTTCAGCAACTGATAGCCGGTACCAGCGCTGGTGAAGTTGGGGATCGGCTTGTCGGTATAGTCGGTCCCATCCGGCAGCAAAAAGGTGAGCTGGGTCTGGTCGCTCAACCAGGCCAGCAGACCGCGCAGGGTGGCCTGCTGCAGGCTGATTGGAAATGAGCTCCCTAATATACCGGCCAACTCGCGGCACAGCAGCTTGCTGGCGGGCTGCACGTCATACACGTATCCGATAAACCAGCGCCGCAGCTCGCCGTTGTAGCCAAGATCCACGGTCAGGGTTTGCCCCTTCTCCGCGCTCCCCTCGATGGTGAGGGCTGCGCGGCCGCCCGCGCAGAGATCCAGCACGATATCGTGGTCGATGAGATTAGCCGGTTGGCCGCCCAGGGTGAGGTTGGTCGCGAGTTTCACGCCATCAGGTCTCCCAGTTTGTTATCCAGCCCCTTGATGGTTTTCTCCCACGAGCTCAGCTCCTGATGGGGTCACTGAGGCCGGAGGGGCGGCAGCTCGTGCTGAAAGGTCTTCGTGGAGCGTAACAAGCTGGAATTCCGTGCCGCAGACGTATGGCATCCTTCATTGAATAACAATAACTGTCAGGTCTGACGGTATAGGCGAGGCTACAGTTATACGCTCGATAACATGGAACTATTCCGGCAGTTCGTATTCCTTTGGTGAAGAGATAGTTAATTTTAATCTCTCTCGGCTATTATAACTGCTAACATGTGAGTCAAGAAAGTAAAAGCCCAAACGGGCTTTTACTTATATTAACAGTTTAATGAACAGCCTGAAATCATCTAGCAATATCGGTCAAAGCTGAGATGCTGCCATTTCAACGCGCCTACCCTTCATTCTAATGAATTTGCGAGCTGGCTCTTCAATCAAATAATATCCTGCAGCAGACATCGCCACTAACACAAAAAATGATACCACCATTAAAACAATATTATTGGAAAGGACTGGGATTATCTCCACCAACTTGGCGTGATAGGTAGTCATGAACAAGAGAATAAATACTTGAAAAGAATAAAAACAATAGCTTATTTTGCCTAGCCAAACAAAAATACGAGAAGACAAAATTAAAGATATAATCCCTTTGTTGTTTGATAATGAAAAGATCATAAAGGCTACTACAGGAATTACAATCCAATTATGACCAACATAATTAGACATCCTTGACCCAACAAAACCAAGGTAAAACAAAAATAAAAAGATAACAATAATCTGAGCCAATACACCGTGCTGATAAATAAAGCCTCGGCGAATTAGCAAAAAAGAACACACCCCGACGAGAAACTCAGGTAAACGGAAAATGGGCATAGAATAAAAAACAGGGTTGGTCGTAGCATCAAACAGAGTAGCAGAAATCCCTGGTAATGTAGCCCATACCCAACATATAGCTATCGTTAAAAATAGTTTTTTCGTTGATGCCCTCAAGAGATATGGAAGCATTAAAGGAAGCATTAAATAACAGAATGCCTCCACAGAGATTGACCAACTACCACCATCATTCCAATAACCAAAAAATTGAGGAAACCATGCTTGAACAAGAAATATATTCGATGTAACAATTAAAACAACCTTGCAAATCGCTTTAAATGTGTCGGTTATCGACATTCCAATGATGTCAAACCCAAGCCACGGTAGTGTTATTAATGCTGCCACAACATAGATAGGATATATTCTAGCAAATCTATTCTTTAAGTATTCACTTACTGTGAACGACTGCCCTGCATACCGATAGGCAAGAACAAAACCCGAGAGTATAAAAAACAGACTCATTCCTACGGCGCCTTGCCCAACAATGTTGCTAACAAAATTGTTAGATGTTATTGGCCAGCGAATGTGGATATGAAATATAAAAACATATAGAGCTGCAACAAATCGCAGCCCAGTCAAAGATAGAATCTCACCTTCTTTATTATTCAATTCCTAACACTCCTATATTAAACGGTCTGAATTAATTTATTGTAATAAAGGGGGGTATACATCCAATTTATAATATTAAATTTTTTAGACAATGTATCATATTGGTTTCTTGATTTTTCGATATATTATCTTCACATGAAAAGAAACAACACAGTCAGATTAACAGCAGGACAATAGTAGATTAACCTAAAAAACGAGTGGAGAGAAGAACACAACCACAGTCGGTATAAATATTGTTTACTCCACAAAGTAAAGCTGACTGCTATTTACTCTTGGTTTGTGTGAGCAACGAGCAAAGCATGAGATTGCGGGTCTGATCAAACTGCGAAACGGGTTTAACTAGGCAGTCGTCCTGTTTGTACAGGTCTAGTTATCACCTGACACCGGCCTCAAACCGATGTCTTGTTTACGCTACTTTAGAGCGCACTTCCTTCGGTATCAATTTCAGACCCTTCTTGAACATGCTGTAGGGGATTTGACCCTCCATCATCCTGCCTTGATGTGGCCGCTTGGTGTTGTAGTGCTCCAGGTAGCTATCTAGGTCTGTCTGCATCTGCTCTACCGACTCATACCAGGTCGTCCTCCCTTTGATGCGGAAGTGTTCATCCAGTAGTGTGCGATGCAGTCGCTCGATAAAGCCGTTGCTCTGCGGCCTGCGTACCTTGGTTGTCCGGTGTTCAATTCCCTCCAGTTGCAGAAACAGCTCGTAGGGATGGTGGTCAGGTCGTCCACAGAACTCGCGCCGTTGTCCGACAGGATGGTATAGACGCGTGCCTCGTGGGCCTCGAAAAACGGCAGCACCGTTTCATTGAGCACATGAACCGAGGTTACCGGCAGCTTGCTCGTGTAGAGCCGTCCCCAAGCGTGGCGGCTATAGCAGTCCAGCACTGTTTGCAGATACACCTTGCCAACCCCCTTGAGCGCGCCGACGAAGAAGGTGTCGACCGCAACCAGTTCCCCGGTGTAGTGGACCTCAATCTGGCGTTCGCGAAACTCGGGGCTAAAGCGCTCTAACAGGCGAATTTGCTCGTCATTGAGCTCAATGGTCTGCTCACGGTGAGTTTTCTCAAGGCGCAGCAAGCGGTCGTGTTTGGAGAGCAAGTCGTGCCGTTGCCACACGCCACGCACACCACCCGCACTGACATTGATGCCTTGCAGAGCCAGTTCTTGGGCGACCCGCAGCGGGCCATGAGTTGGTCTGGTGAGGGAGTAATCGAGGATGGCCTGTTCAATCTCGGGAGCGACCAGATTGGGATGAGCCCCTTTACAGCCGGGCAATTTGTCGAGCAATCCCTCTGCACCATAGGTCTGGTAATTACGGCGAATTTCGTAGAACTGCTGACGGCTGTAGCCGATGAGTTTGTAGGCTTTACTGACATTATTGAGCTCTTTGGCGAGCTCTAGCTGGCTGAGTTTGCGACGTGCTATTTTCTCGTTGGTGGTCATACGGTGACTCTAGATGACACTGTAGGGGTACCGTTTTGTTATCCGGTTTGAAGCCGTATGACCACTCCCTTTTGTGGACAACAGTCAGGTGAATACCATCTCCATACAGTCCGATAACTAGCTCTATACCACCGTACCAGACAATAGACGACAGATTTCTTCTTGTCGCTCGACCTGTAGCTCAGGAAACAGCGGCAAGGTGATGGCACTGGCATAGAACTTTTCGGCTTTCGCTAGGTGTTCCCCGCATTGATGCCAAGGCTGTTTGTAGATCGGCATATAGTGCACGTTAGCCCCTATACCTTGTTCACGAAGTTGCTGGAATCGGGCTTTGCGTTGCTCTGGGGCTACATGCTGTACATACAGGTGAAAGGCGCTACGGCGCTCTGAGCTGAAGTAGCGAGGGAGCAGCTCAGGTGCCAGCTTTTCAAAGTAGTATCGGGCCAGTTCTCCGCGCTTAAGGATCCAGGTTTCCAGATTGGCCATCTGGCTCAACCCCATCGCAGCCTGAATGTCTGTCATGCGGTAGTTGAAACCGAGCATCTGCTGCTCATAGTACCAATGACTCATCCGGCTCATTGATAAAGTCTTCCGGTTCGCGGGTGATACCGTGGCTGCGGAGCATACGCATCGTCTTGGCAAGCGCAGGGGCGTTGGTCATGGCCATTCCCCCTTCACCGGTGGTGATGATCTTCACCGGGTGGAAGCTGAAGACGGTGATGTCGCTGTAGCGGCCGTTGCCGGTGGGTTCATCGTGATAGCGAGCCCCTAGGGCGTGACAGGCATCTTCGATGATCCGAAAGCCATATTCTTGCCCCAACCGATGGATCTCTTTCATATCGCAGGGGAGGCCGGCAAAGTGCACCGGTATGACCACCTTGGGTAGTTTCCCTTCCGCCTTGGCGGCAATCAGCTTCCTCTCCAGTTCCACTGCGCACATGTTGCCGGTATCTGGCTCAATGTCGACGAAGTCGACTTGTGCACCGCAATAGAGAGCACAGTTGGCGGATGCAACGAAGCTGATGGGCGATGTCCAGACCCAATCCCCGTGGCCGACGCCCAGCGCCAGACAGGCGATATGGAGTGCAGCAGTACCTGAATTGACCGCCACCCCGAATTTAGCTCCACAGTAGTCGGCAACCGCTTGCTCGAAGCGGGGAACGACTGGTCCTTGGGTCAGGAAGTCGGACTTGAGAACTTCCACGACGGCATCGATATCTGCCTGGCTGATAGATTGACGGCCGTAGGGGGTCATTCTGCTACCTTGCTCTGGTTCATCTTCTGTAGCTGTTCAATGGAGAAAAAGTCAGGGTTGCTTCGAGAGTTGTATTCAAATCCCTGATCGACCATCTTTCCTTTTTCGCCCGCAGCTGTCTTGGAGAAGTCGTTGTTGCGATTATTGAAGTTGATTGTTGGGCCGATCACGAAGAAGTCATCAAATTCAAAGGTGTGATAAGAGTCATCGGCAGGGCACATCACTTCATGGAGCTTCTCTCCCGGGCGAATGCCGATGATCTTGTGTGGCAGGTTTGGTGCCATGGCACTGGCCAAATCTGTGATGCGAACAGATGGCAATTTGGGAACGAATATTTCCCCCCCCTTCATCCGTCCAAAATTATCAAGAACGAAATCCACCCCTTGTTGCAAGGTGATCCAGAAGCGAGTCATCTCTTCATGGGTAATCGGCAAGGCATCAATACCCTGATCAATCAGCTTTTGGAAGAAGGGAACAACAGATCCACGGGAGCCAACTACATTGCCATACCGAACGACTGCAAAACGGGTTGGGTCTTGACCCGCAATATTGTTGGCCGCCACGAAGAGTTTGTCTGATGCCAGCTTGGTGGCGCCATAGAGATTGATCGGGTTGGCGGCTTTGTCAGTTGAGAGGGCGATAACCTTTTTGACTTGATTGAGCAAGGCTGCCTGGATGACGTTCTCAGCACCATGAATATTGGTTTTGATGCACTCCATGGGGTTGTATTCAGCGGCGGGCACCTGTTTGAGTGCGGCTGCATGAACCACGTAATCCACTCCACGCATTGCCATGGTAAGGCGGTTGGCGTCTCTGACATCCCCAATGAAATAACGCATGCAGGAATCGTCGAACTCTTGCTGCATCTCGAACTGTTTCAGCTCGTCACGAGAATAGATGATAAGGCGTTTGGGTTTATAACGTTCCAGTACTGTCTTGACCAATCGCTGGCCAAACGAGCCAGTGCCACCAGTTATGAGTAGCGTTTTATCGTTGAACATTGTGGGCATCTCGTCTCAAAAACAGTAGATGAATCATATGCTAGCAAATAAAGTACCAGCTTTTTCTGTAAAGAGTGTGATCAATTCATAAAAACGGTTTTAAAGCCAAGGGCATCACTTAGGTTTTGGTCTCTTTGGCTTTTGTTACTTTCTGATTGCCCTGCATATATCTTCCACCGCATTGAGGGCTCTTGGGGTGAATCGGTGCAGCTCATCGGAGTTGACCAGCATCAGTCGGTGATGTTTCACCGCATCAAGGTTTGGCCACTGCTGCCAGTGACGCAGGGCGTCAGGATCTTGACTCCCGGCCAGGATCAGAGCTGGGTTGGCCCTGATGACCTGTTCAATATTCACCTGAGGGTAGGGTGTTCTGGCATTGCTCATGACGTTGACTCCGCCACAGAGCTCGATGGCCTGAGCGGGCCAGGCGTTGCCGCTCACGCTGGTGAGCGGCGGGTGCCCAGAGCTGGTAGAACACCTTGACGCCGGTTGGTTGGCCATAGCGCTGTTGCAGGGAATGCAGGCGTGCCAGATAGCGATCGGCGGCTTCGTTGGCGCTCTTTTCCACCCCCAGTAATTTGCCCAGCGCCCGCATCTCGCTGGCCAGCGAGGCAAAATCGGTAGGCTCCGAGTAGAAGATCGGGATCCCGAGCTGTTCCAACGGGGCCAGCATCCGTGATTGAGCCGAGCGCCAGCCGAGAATGAGATCCGGCTTTTGCGCCAGCACAGCCTCGACATTGATGCTGCGATAATTCGCCACCTTTGGCTTGGTTTTGACCTCGGGGGGATAGTCTGAGGCATCATCGATGGCCACCAGTTTGTCGCCGGCGCCAATCTCGTAGAGCAATTCGGTCAGGTGAGGAACAACACTCACCACCCGGGTCGGCGTAGCGGCCTGCAGGACACCGGGCAACCAGGCAAGCAGCACGCAGGGCAGCCAGATAGGCAAGCGCAACACTCTACCCATGAAATAACCCCGCTACCGTGACAACCAGCGCCAGTAGCAACCAGCCCCAGCCGCACCCTTGCAGAATGTTGAGTACCTTGCGCGGTGTCTCGCTATCTGGCTCAGCACCAGTGCCGATGACGGGCCAGCGCTGGAGAGCCCCCTGATAGTAACGAGGGCCACCAAGGCGGATCTGGCACTTGTCTACCAGCAGAGTGAGCAGCATCCCCATGGCGGGATAGGGCCAGAGCGCGCCACTTCGCAGCAGCTGTGCGGCCTGTTTGAGACGGCTTGCCAGCAGTGGCAGCCCCAGCAGCAAAATGACGGAGGCATAGAGCCCCTGATAGAGGGCGCTGGCGGCGCGACCAAAGTGGTCGAAGGCGGGATCTTTGCGACTCCAGCTTTGATTCATCAGCTGCACCAGCCGCCAGAGCAGGGCGCCCTGTACGCCAGCTAGGGCAAATCCCAGCAGCGGGCCAGCCCATTGGCCGACCAGACGCAGGGCGCAGCTTTCCGTCACCGCTTTGGCGAGCCCCATGGCCGAGAGTTTGCCGGTTTCCCGTTTGAGCCAGGGGGCTGCCTGCAATCTCGCCAGCGGCAGGGTCTCCTGGGTGGCGAGCGAGCGGGTGGCATGGGCGAGTTCGCGCAGCGGACGGGATTCGAGCATCAGCAGCAGGAACAGCAGGTCGAAGATCGGCTCGCTCAGGGCCAGATTGCGCAGCGACCAGAGCCCGGCGGCGCAGGGGAGCCAGACTACCAGCATTGCCAGCAGGCCGGCCTGCATTTGCTGGCCGGGCGAACCATCAGGTCTGTGTACCTTGTGCCCCAGCCGGGTCAGCAGGGGCGTGACGGCCGAAAGACGCAGATGGGATGGCCACGGGATCACCGCCTCCAGCAGGGCAGCACCTACCAGAATGGCCGCCGTCGTCGAAAGGAGGGCGCCGGCCATCAAATCAAGCGAACCGGTCTCGATCACAGCTTGCCGAGCATCTTGATGATCACTTCGGCGGAGTGCTTGCCGGCCACTTCGATGAAGGCATCGAAGGATTCAACCTGTTCCTTGCCGGCGATATCGGACATCGCGCGTACCACCAGATAGGGCACTTTGAACATGTGGCACACTTGACCGATGGCGGCACCTTCCATCTCGACCGCCAGCATCTGCGGGAAGTCGGTGCGAGCCTTGGAGATGGCGTCCGGTTTGCACATGAACTGATCGCCGGTACAGATAAGGCCGACCTTGGTCTGGTGCTTGCCCTGCTCGGCGATGCAATCCTGAGCGACCGCGATGAGTTTCTCGTCGCAGGGGAAGGCGGCGGGTTGCTGCGCCATCTGGCCCATCTCGTAACCAAAGGCGGTCACGTCGACATCGTGGAAACGCATCTCGCTGGCGATCACCACATCACCGATATGCAGATCCTGGGCAAAGCCACCCGCAGAGCCGGTATTGATGACGCAGTCGGGGGCGAATTTTTCCAGCAGCAGGCTGGTGGCCACGCTGGCGGCGACCTTACCGATACCGGAGCGGGTCAGGATCACCTCTTTGCCTGCCAGCATCCCTTGATAGAACTCGCAGCCGCCCAGTTGCAGGGTGGTGGGGTTGCTCATCTGGCTGCGCAGCAGGGCTACTTCTTGCTCCATGGCGCCGATAATACCTACTTTCATTGCTGACCTCGTCTTGATAGCCGTGTGGCTGAATTTAAGTTGCTGTAGATCATAACAAAAGATGGCGTCGGCGCCGAGAGGCGCAAGCGCAAGGAGAGATGAAACGCGGCGCTCCATATGGGAGCGCCGCGGGTGACAAAAAGCATTGATGAGAGAGGAGAGAGAGCCTTTAGCCGAGCGCGGTGTCGAGGGTCATCATCAGGGCAAAGCCCGCCATCAGGCCGAGAGTGGCATAGGTCTGGTGACCGTTGCGGTGGGTCTCCGGGATCACCTCGTGCGAGACCACAAACAGCATGGCGCCGGCGGCGAGCCCAAGTCCGATGGGGTAGGCGATGGCAAGGCCGCTGGAGAGCCCCACCCCGAGCAGGGCGCCAACCGGTTCGAGCAGGCCGCTGGCGATGGCAACCAGCACGGCGACAGAGGGGCGAAAACCGGCGGCGCACATGGCCAGCGCCACCGCTAATCCTTCCGGAATATCCTGTAGTGCGATGGCGGTGGTAAGCGGCAGCCCCACCGACATATCACCCTGGGAGAAGCTCACCCCAATGGCCATCCCCTCCGGCAGGTTGTGCAGGGCGATGGCAAAGACGAACAGCCAGACCCGGGAGCAGCTCTCGTGGCCGGGGCCGCAGGGGCCGGTTTTGTCATGCTCGTGGGGGGTGAACTGATCCAGTCCCAGCATCAACAGCACCCCGAGGGTCATGCCGACCACCACCACAGCGGCGGCGCTAAAGCCGTTGCCGGTGATCCCCTCGGCGGCCTCCAGCCCCGGCAGCAGCAGGGAGAAGGCACTGGCTGCCAGCATCATGCCGGCGGCAAAGCCCAGCATGGTGTCCTCTACCTTTTGCGGTACCGAGCGCAGAAACAGGGCGGGCAGGGCGCCGATGGCGGTGGCTGCAAACCCGGCGGCACCACCGATGAGGCCATAGCGCACGCCGCTGGTCACCTCGCCGGTAGCGAGCATGATGAGACTCTGCAACAGCAGCAACAAGACGGCAGCCAGCGCGATAAAGAGACCGAGGGCGGTAAGTGGCCGCGCCTGCAGTTGTTCACGCAGCTGGGCAGACCAGGTTGAAGCGGGCAGATACGAGCTGTTATCCATAAACAGGGCCTCTTGTTACAGCAAATGGTTACAACGAAGGGTGATGGCGCTCCGCCATCGGATTATGTTGGTCATTACAACGAGTTGATGGCCCCTTGTCCATGCCACGGCCTCGATTGCATTTATCGGTTAACTATTTGAAATGATTTGGTCGCTATAAATATTTTGTGATGAATGTCGGGTTGTGAAGGAAATCAGCTTGCATTCATTTAGTGAAATCTGGTGAAGGATTAGGCGATGTTGTGATAGAGTGCGCGCCTCGCGAAATCGTCCTTCCCCCGCTTTCGCAACCTTCCATCTCCCGTCAGGAATGGCCGGGATCAGCTCATACGGATGTGATCGCTACTGTTTACCTGCTTGTCAGCAGTTGAGGATCAACAGCCAATCATGTTTTACAAGAATCTCTCCATCGGCAAAAAGATTGCCGTGGTTTTTGCGGTCATTGCCGCAGTCAACGTTGTCTTCGGTGTTTTTCTCTCCAGCGAATTGCGCGGCGTGCGCGATCGGGTGCTGAATTTTACCGACTCCACTTTGCCGAGCGTGCTCTCGGTCGAAACCCTGCTCTACGACGTCTCTTATGTACGTCGGGCCCAGTTTGCCCTGCTGATGGTGGATGATGCCGCCGACCTGCAGGCCCGTCGTGGCCGCATTCAGGAGAATATTCGCAAGGTTGACGAGGCATTTCGTGCCTACGAGGCGACTGTGGGGGCCGACAACGAGCGCCAGGTGTTTAACCAAGCCAAACAACAGTGGCTCACTTATCAACGTTCGGTAAACGAGTTTGATATGCTGCTGGTGCAGGGCCAGCATGATCAGGCCAAAACCCAGCTGTTTGCCTCCAACCCGCTCTTCGGGGCGCTGGAGCAGGCGGTCAACTCGCTGATCCAGGTGAACCTCGGTTTCGTCAAAGAGAACCGTGGCAGCCTGCTTGGCAGCGTGAGCATGGTGACCACCTTCGCCATGGTGAGCATCGGTGCCTTGCTGGTGTTCATGGTGGTGATGACCTGGTTCCTGACTCGCCAGATCTGCCTGCCGCTGCAAGCCGTGGTGGCTCAGGCCAACGCCATTGCCGCCGGCGATCTGACCCATCAGCTGGAGCGTCAGCATATCGGCCGCGACGAGCTGGGCATGCTTGCCAAAGCCTCTCTCAAGATGCAGGACAACCTGCGCGGTCTGATCGAAGAGGTGGTGGCTGCGGTCACCCAGCTTGGCACTGCCATCGAGGAGGTGAGCGCCGTCTCCGAGCAGTCTGCCAAGGGCATTCAGAGCCAGCAGCAGGAGATCTCGCTGGTGGCGACCGCCATGACCCAGATGAAGGCCACCGTGGCCGATGTGGCTGGCAATACCGAAACTGCCTCCAGCTCTGCCAGCTCTGCCAATGCGCTGGCCCGCAGCGGCAATCAGGATGTGCAGCGCTCGCTGGTGGCCATCACCCGGGTTGCCGAGGAGATCGAGCAGGCCGGTACGCTGGTGACCGAGCTGGAGCGTGAATCCGCCCAGATCAACGTCGTTGTGGATGTGATCCGCGGCATCGCCGAGCAGACCAATCTGCTGGCCCTCAATGCTGCCATCGAAGCTGCCCGTGCCGGCGAGCAAGGCCGTGGCTTTGCCGTGGTGGCCGACGAGGTGCGCACCCTGGCGGGTCGTACCCAGGCCTCGACCGGCGAGATTGTGGCCATCATCGAAACCCTGCAGGCGCGCGCCAATCAGGCCAAAGAGGTGACTGGCCAGAGCTGCGAGATGATCCGCCAGTGTGTGGATCAGAGCGAGCAGACCAGCAACGGCATCCAGCAGATTGAAGAGGCGGTCGCCCAGATTGCCGACATGGCGATCCAGATCGCCAGCGCCTGCGGCGAGCAGGATGCGGTCTCCGACGAGCTGGGCCGCAACGTCGAGCGGATCAACGAGTCCGCCAACGAGGTGGCTCTGGGCGCCGATCATACTGCCCGTGCCTGTCTGGAGCTGAGCCAGCTGGCGGTGGGTCTGAAGCAGACCATCGGTCGCTTCCGCCTCGCCTGATAAAGGGGCTGGTGTACGCCAGCCTCTTCATTCATAAAAGTCGGGGCGCTTTGCATGCCCTCACGACACCCGGCCATGTGCCGGGTGTTTTTTTATCTGGCTATTGGTACGAGGCCTGATGGTTGGGGTTCTTCGCAAGAGGATGAAGGTCAGGGCAAACAGGGGGGGCAGATGATTATCCCGGCCTGTGTGCGGTGATATTCAAGAAGGTTGGTTAAGGCGTATGTGCTAACGAGAGAAGGGCGACGAACTGTTTTGGGGAGGGGGAGCGGGGCGAGCTGTTGGGGCGTGCGCTACGGGGAAGAAAAGCATCAGCAGTTGGTTGGAATGCTCTGACAGGGGATATCGCAGCAATAAAAAAACCGGCTTGCGCCGGTTTTTTTATCTGTCTGCTCGAAGGCTGGCTTATTTGGCCAGAGACTCCGGCAGCTCTTCGCGGATTTTGCCCAGCATCTCTTTCAGGACGCGCGGGTTGGCAACCACGATGTTGCCGGAGTTTTCGTAGTTGTGGCCACCAACGAAGTCGGTGACGATGGCGCCAGCTTCTTTTGCCAGCAGCTCACCGGCAGCGGTGTCCCAGGGTTTCAGGCCGATTTCCCAGAAACCGTCGACACGACCGGCAGCCACGTAGGCCAGATCCAGTGCGGCAGAGCCGGAGCGACGGATGTCGGCACATTCGATGAACATGCTCTGGAACATCTTCAGGTAAGGCTCGATGTGATGCTTCTGCTTGAACGGGAAACCGGTCGCCAGCACGGTGCCAGCCAGCTCTTTGGCCTTGCCGACACGAATGCGGTAGCCGTTCAGCTGGGCGCCACTACCACGGGTAGCAGTAAACAGCTCGTCACGGATCGGATCGTAAACAACGGCTTGTTCAGTCTTGCCCTTGACGCGCAGGGCGATGGAGACGGCAAAGTGCGGAATGCCTTTGACCAGGTTGGTCGTGCCATCCAGTGGGTCAATGATCCATTGGTAGTCCGGATTGGTACCGGCAATCTCACCAGACTCTTCAGCGACGATGCTGTGTTCCGGGTAAGATTTTTTGATGGTGTGAATGATGGCCGCTTCAGCTTCACGGTCAACGTTGGTCACGAAGTCATTGCTGCCTTTTTGGATAGCCTCAATGTTCTCGGGCTGGGAGAAGGCTTTTACTACAACTTGACCGGCGTTGCGCGCAGCGCGCACGGCGATATTCAGCATCGGATGCATAGGTTCACCACTGGATGTTAAAGAACGGGGGATAAAAGGACGCGGTATGATACCAGTATTTTGTGCGATGGCAACTGTTATCCCCCTACGACCAATTGATTGCGACTGCCAGATCTGACGGCTCCAATATAGCCCTAATCTGCGCTAGTCTTATGGCAGCAGCCGGATACTGGCTGCCATGAGCATAGGGATATGAGCCATGAATTTGTCATTAGTGAGTCAAAACGTGTCAGGCGCCAGTGAAGGTCTGCTGGCCATTTTGCGGTCATCACCTGAGTATGGTGACCATTTTGCCCACATCAGCGTGACGCCACTGACCGAGTGGCAACCGGCCAAGGCCGAAGCGGCGATCCTGCTGATCGATGGCGATACCCCCTGGCAGGATGCCGGGTTTATCCGTGGCGAAGATGATGCCATCGGATTGCCGGTACTGCCGCTGTTGATCCGCAAGGGGGACAAGGATCTCACCATCTGCGGCCCCGATGTGCGTGACCCCCGTTTCTACTTTGTCTCCAACGGCATCGTGCTGGAGGAGTCAGAACTGGCAGACCCCTCGTGTAGCCGGGTGCTGCTGCGCAAGCTGGAATCCTACTTCCCGCTGCTCTCTCGTCTTATCCTGCTGCGTCAGCGCAAGTCGGCCGTCGTCTTGAACTGATTTCCCCGGCAAGTTATGCAAGCGGCGCGCTATCTGTCATCACTGACAGATAGCGCGCCGCACTCTTTATGGTAAAACCATGTTTGGTGAAAGAGGGGGCATCAGGATGCTCACTCTTGAGTGTGATTACATCAGCAAGGAGTGAAGGATGATCGACTTTTATACCGCCGCAACACCCAATGGCTTCAAGGTGGCCATTGCACTGGAAGAGCTGGGATTGCCTTATCGGGTCATTCCTCTCGATCTCTCGGCACTGGATCAGAAGAAGCCCGAGTTTCTCGCCATCAACCCCAACGGTCGCATTCCAGCCATCGTCGATCGGGATAACGGCGATTTTGCCGTATTCGAGTCGGGGGCCATCCTTATCTATCTGGCGGAGAAAACGGGCAAATTGTTGCCGGCGGATCCCAAACGCCGCTCTCAGGCCATTCAGTGGTTGATGTTCCAGATGGGCGGGGTAGGGCCGATGATGGGGCAGGCCAACGTCTTCTATCGCTACTTCCCCGAGAAGATCCCCGCCGCCATCGAACGCTATCAGAAAGAGGGGCGTCGCCTGTTCGAGGTGCTCGACAACCATCTGGCCCATCACGAATATCTGGCGGACGAGTACAGCATCGCCGATATCGCCACCTGGCCCTGGGTGCGGATTTATGACTGGAGCGGCATCTCCATCGAGGGGTTACCCCATCTGCAAGCCTGGATGGATCGGATGGCCGAGAAGCCTGCCTGCCAGAAGGGGATCACCATACCGCCGCGCAAAGAGCAGCCGGATGAGCTTATCAAGCAGGCACAACAGATGGTAACACGTTGATTTTGAACTGCTGACGGGGCGTATCGCCCCGTAATATTAGAAAAACTAAGGCAAGCCGATTATAAAGATTCGTTCGTTTTCTGTGAGCTGAATCACTATGATGCCCCCATACCACCAAGCGTCCTGTGCGGTGGTCTGGCGGGCTCCCCGCCTACTGTTTCCAACACTGTTTTTGATTGCATCACAGCCTCTGTGATCAGATTCCTCTGGGCCATTTTGTGCCAGAGGGCGGCAGCATTTTTTCGATTTTTTGGGACTGATATGGATCGGCACAGTTTTTATCCGTTGTTTTTACTGACCATTCTGATGGTCGCTGTGGGCCAGATGACCCAGACCCTCTATGTCCCCTCCATTCCCATGATGGCGGGGGACTTCAATGTGGCCTCGGGCCAGTTGCAGGCGGTGATGGCCTGTTACCTGATCCCCTATGGCCTCTCCCAGTTTGTCTACGGGCCGCTGTCGGATCGCATCGGTCGTCGTCCGGTGCTGATCGTCGGCATGATGGTGTTTCTGGTGGGCACCCTGATCATTCAGGTCATCCCCCATTTCGCCGCCCTGCTGGTGGGCAGCTTTGTTCAGGGGCTGGGCACCGGTGCCGGTGGCGCCATGAGCCGTACCGTGATGCGCGATCGCTACAATGGCGCCGAGCTCAACCGCGCCAACAGTCTGGTGAGCATGGGGGTGATCTTCTCCCCGCTGCTGGCACCGGTGCTGGGCGGCTGGCTGACCGAGCTGTTCAACTGGCGTGCCGGTTACTGGTTCCTGTTCGGTTTTGGTGCCGTAGCCACCCTGGCGATCATGGCCTGGTTTGGTGAGACGCTGCCTGCTGCTGCCCGTCAACCGCTGCGCGTCGGTGCTGCCTATCGCCATGTGCTGGGCAACCCCAAGTTTCAGGGCAACCTGCTCTGCCTGATGGCGACCTTTGCGGGACTCGCGGTATTTGAAGCGGCGGCCGGTGTGCTGCTGGGCGATGTGCTGAAACTGAGCGCCCGTACCGTGAGCGTGTTGTTCGTGCTGCCGCTGCCCGGCTATCTGTTCGGTGCCTGGCTCTCTGCCAAGCTGAGCTTCCGTTTGACTCAGGGCAAACTGATGCGTCTTGGCATCGCCTTTCTGGCGCTCGGCTCCCTCATCATTCTGGTACCGGGGCTGTTCGGGGTGGTGAGTGCCGCCTCGCTGGTCGGTGGTGCGGCCGTCTACTTCATCGGTAGCGGTATTCTCTACCCGACCGCCACTTCCTGTGCCATCGAGCCCTTCCCGGGGCAGGCCGGCACCGCGGGTGCCATTCTCGGCGGGATGCAGAATCTGGGAGCCGGTGTGGTGACCCTGCTGGCGGCCGGTTTCCCGATGACCGGGCAGGTGACTCTGGGGGCCATCATGACCCTGATGGTGCTGATCGTGGCGCTGAGTTTTGTCTGGCTGCGCCACCACGGCTCGCCGCACGAGCAGATGGCGATTTGATGCTCGCGCTTGCTCTCTGAAAGCCCGCCTTCTGGCGGGCTTTTTCTTTGTCAGAACCGAATGCGCTCTACTGCTCGGCCTGCGTCAAGGCACGTTTGCCGGTTCACCTTCAGCCACCAGTTCAAGAAAGGCACGCATGGCGGGGGTGATGCTCTGCTGGCGGGTCAGAAAGGCGGTATGGCCGATATTCTCCAGCGGAGCGAGTGGCAAGCAGACAAGATCCGAGAGCTTGCTGGCAGAGCGGGCGAGGCCGGCGCTGACGATGGCCCAGCCCAGCCGGTGGCGTACGGCGCTGACCAGATGGAACAGCGAGTCGGTCTCCAGTACCACGTTG
The DNA here is from genome assembly GCF_037890695.1 of Aeromonas jandaei. Taxonomy (NCBI): domain Bacteria; kingdom Pseudomonadati; phylum Pseudomonadota; class Gammaproteobacteria; order Aeromonadales; family Aeromonadaceae; genus Aeromonas; species Aeromonas jandaei. The sequence continues at coordinate 2,610,785 of NZ_CP149571.1, forward strand.
AGCGAGGTTCCCCCCTGCTCGGCGGCGCGATCCAGATACTGACGAAATTGCATGGTGCGGCTGGGCAGCACCAACGGCTGTTGCTGCAGTTCAGCAAGCGCAATGTCGCCGCTGTGCGGGTACAGATCCGCTTCGTCACGGTTCATCAGCACCGCCATCTGGTTGGCGCCTTGCGGGTAGACATGAAAGGCGCGCCGGCCAACTCCGCCGGCGGGCTCATCAAATCCCAGTCCGATATCGCACTGATGCAGCTCCAGTTGTGAGAGCAGGGCTTCGTTGCTGAGCACCGACAGGCGAATGACGATGTCGGGATAGCGCTGCTTGCAGCGGGCGATAAACGGCATGATGTCGAGATTGGACTGGGGCACGATGCCGATGCGCAGGGTGCCGGAGAGTTCGCCCTGGAACAGCGCCAGCTCCTGCTTGAGCGCCTCCTGTTCCAGCAACATCCGTTCGGCATACTGGCGCACCAGCTCACCCGCCTCGGTCAGGGCGACAAACTGGCTGGTGCGTACCACCAGATCGGTGCCGACACTCTTTTCCAGCGCGGTAATGCTGGCCGAGAGGGTGGGTTGGGTGATGTGGCAGGCTTTGGCCGCTTTGGCAAAATGCCGATGTTTGGCCAGCTCGTGAAAGTAGTGAAGTTGCTTGATGTTCATCTGGTTGTAGTGGAGGCAGTGGAACCGGCTATTGAAGAATTAATCAATTGAAAAAACATATTCGATAGAGCAACTCTATCAGGATATAGATTTATTTCATTGGTTTTGCGTCAGTCGCCTCTCTAAACTTGAATGCAGTTTGCATTTTTAGGCCAACCTGCATGCCTGCCCATTCTCCCGTCGCAACCCCCGCCAACTTGCCGTCACTGGATCATCTGGTGGAGGAGGTAGCCGTCGCCATCAACATCAATGGCATCAACCATGCGGTGATGATGGCGACCCCGGACGATCTCGACGATTTTGCCGTCGGCTTTCTGTTTGGCGAGGGGATCATCCGGCATAACCACGAAGTCCACGACATTGAGATCGCGCCAGCCGAACAGGGTATTGTGCTGGATGTGACCATCGCCAACCGCTCTCTGGCCGCTCTGACCGAGCACAAGCGCCGGCTGACCGGGGTGACCGGCTGCGGCATCTGCGGCGTAGCGGCGGTGGAGCAGGCGCTGCCCGCACTGCCGGTATTGCCACTGACGCCGCCGCTGGATGGGGCCTTGCTGGCGGGGCTGCGCCCGCAGATCGCCCAGTGGCAGCTCAAGGGACAGCAACACGGCGCCCTGCATGCGGCGCTGGCGCTGGATGCCGAGGGGCGGATCCTCCACTGCCGGGAAGATATCGGGCGCCACAATGCCCTCGACAAGCTGATCGGCCTGCTGCTGCGTCAGCAAGGTGCGTGCGACACCCTGGTGGTGACCAGCCGTTGCGGTAGCGAGCTGGTGCAAAAAGCCGTCCGCTTTGGTGCCCGTCATCTTATCTGTCTGGCATCGCCCAGCCAGCTGGCGGTCAGGCTGGCCCTCAAATACAACCTCAACGTCGTTCATATTCCCAAGTTTGATGCCCCGGTCAGCTATTCGAGCTATCGCCCGGCGGATCCCATCGGAGAGTGCCATGAGTCATATTGAAAAGCCCGCCAAAGCCGGCGGTTTTTCGTCCCTGCAATCCACCATGAAACAGGTGCTGCGCAGCCAGAAGACCCGTCAGAACATCAAGAACCTGCTGCGGGTCAACCAGACCGACGGTTTCGACTGCCCGGGGTGTGCCTGGGGTGACAACGACCACGGCACCTTCCAGTTTTGTGAGAACGGCGCCAAGGCGGTGGCATGGGAGTCTACCGGCAAGACGGTGGGGGCCGAGTTTTTCGCCGCCCACTCGGTGCGCCAGCTGGCCACCCAGAGCGACTACTGGCTTGAGTATCAGGGGCGGCTGACCGAGCCGATGCGCTACAACCCGGCGACCGATCACTATGAGCCGGTAAGCTGGGACGACTCCTTCACCCTGATCGCCGACACCCTCAAGGGGCTCAATAGCCCGGACGAGGTGGAGTTCTACACCTCGGGGCGTGCCAGCAACGAAGCTTCCTACCTCTATCAGCTGTTTGGTCGCCTGTTTGGTACCAACAACTTCCCCGACTGCTCCAACATGTGCCACGAGGCGAGCGGGGTAGCGCTGATCCAGTCGGTCGGCATCGGCAAGGGGACTGTGGTGCTGGATGACTTCGACCAGGCCGATGCGGTGTTCGTCTATGGTCAGAATCCGGGTACCAACCACCCGCGCATGATGAATGCCCTGCGTCAGGCAGCGCGCGGCGGCTGCAAGATCGTCAGCTTCAACAACTTGAAAGAGGTGGCGCTGGAGCGCTTTGCCAGCCCGCAGAGCCCGCTCGAGCTGCTGACCCCGGCGGCCACCACCATCAGCCACCAATACCTGACGCCGAAACTGGGTGGCGACATGGCCGCCATCCGCGGCATGGCCAAGTACATCCTGGAGGAGGCGCCGGAGGCGGTGGATCGCGATTTCATCGCCCGCCACACCCGCCACTTTGCCGAGTACGAGGCGCAGGTGCGTGCCACCGACTGGGCCATGATCGAGCAGCAATCCGGCCTGACCCGGGCCGACATCGTTCAGGCCGCCCGGGTATTTGCCGCCAGCCAGCGCATCATCAGCTGCTGGGCCATGGGGGTGACCCAGCATCTGCACTCGGTCGATACCATCCGTGAAATCGTCAACCTGCACCTGATGCGCGGCCAGATTGGCAAGCCGGGAGCGGGACTCTGTCCGGTTCGGGGCCACAGCAACGTGCAGGGCAACCGCACCATGGGTATCAACGAAAAGCCGACCGCTGCCTTTATCGACCGGCTCGAGCGTCACCTGCAGGTGAGCCTGCCGCGGGCCCGTGGCCACAATGTCTATGAGGCGCTCAAGGCGTTGCACGAGGGCAAGAGCAAGGTACTCATCTGCCTGGGCGGCAACCTGGCGGCAGCGGCGCCCGATACCGACTTCACCTACGGGGCGATGAAAAAGGCCGAGCTCAACGTGCAGATCAGCACCAAGCTCAACCGCAGCCATCTGCAGGTGAGCAAGGCGGCACTGATCCTGCCCTGTCTTGGCCGCACCGAGCTCGATATCCAGCGCACGGGCAACCAGAAGATCACGGTGGAGGACACCTTCAGCATGGTGCACGCCTCGACCGGCGCAGCCGAGCCGGTGTCGCCCCTCTGCCTCTCCGAGACCGACATAGTGGCGCGGATGGCTCATGCCACTGTGGGCAGCGAGCGGGTCGACTGGCTGGCTCTGCGCGATGACTATGCTCGTATTCGCGATCTTATCGAGCAGACCATCGCCGGCTTTGCCGATTTCAATACCCGCATCCAGCAGCCGTGCGGTTTTCATCTCGATAACTCCGCAGCGCTGCTGACCTGGAATACCGCCAGCGGCAGCGCTGAGTTTCGTGCCAGTACCCTGCCGCACTCTGTGTTGCCAGAGTGTACCCGCCATGCCGAGCAGATGGCGGATCAGCCGGTACTGCTGCTGCAGAGCCTGCGCTCTCACGATCAGTACAACACCACCATCTATGGCATGGATGACCGTTATCGCGGCATCAAGGGCCAGCGCAACGTGGTGTTCATGAACGAGGCGGATGCACGCCAGCTTGGCTTTGCCGAAGGGGATCGGGTCGACATGGCGACCATCTGCAATGATGGGCGCGAGCGCTGCGTGACCGGTTTTGTGGTGGTGATCTACCAGATCCCGCGTGGCAACATCGCGGCCTACTATCCGGAGACAAACCCACTGGTGCCTATCGACAGTATCGGGGCTGGGTCGTTTACCCCCACTTCCAAGTCCATTCCGGTGCTGGTGACTGCCTCCCGCCAGCCGGAGAACCTGTTGCTGGTCAAATAAACGGAATAACGCGGCAGGCTGCGCCAACACAGCCTGCACAGTGAATGCAGTGATGCCCCGGATGAACTGTTCATCCGGGGTATTTTTCTGGTGTGCGGGGCAGGGGGGGGGAAAAGCAGGAAAAGAAAAAGCCCGTCACATGAGTGACGGGCTTTTTGCAGTTGGAACCCCGGAGATGCCGTTGCCGGTTTGGGCCCTTGAACCGTCGGTTCAAGGCGGGGTTCGGATCTGACCGCAGGCTTCTCGGTCGTGCCGAGCATGCGCAATAGCCAGAAGGCAGAACCCCTGTTTGGTATGAATATCGGCTCGGGGACTTGAACCGGCTGACAAACACCCCAGGGTATTTCAAAACAGTTTGCGATTAGGGCTGCTGCCCCTCTTCGCTGGAATCGCCATATTGACCGTGTTCAATCAAGGCCGCTTCGATAGTGCGCTGCAGCATCTTGATCCGCTTGTCCATGGTCTCAGAGTATTGGTGGTTCTTCTCTTTTTCAAGACAGAGCTCATGGCAGAAATTAAGCGCCGCCATGACCGCCAATTGCTCGTTGCTGGAGACTTTGGAGCGTTGACGCAGGTCGATCAGTTTATCGGTCAGCTGGTCGGCGGCCTGGCGCAGGGCATCCTGCTGTCCCAGGGGACAGGATACCTTGTAGGGACGTCCCAAAATGACGATTTCTACGGCCTCTGTGCTCATGCCTTCCTCAATACGGCGGAGCTGATTTCCGCCTTTATCCACGTGGACAACTGGGCGGGACTATATAGCGCAGATACATAAGTTTCAAGGCCTTGCTGGCTCTGGAAGAGGGAGAATGCTAGGATCCTGACCATTAATTCTGCAAATTTGCCTGAACTTTGAGCGGATCCTCTATGAGCAAAACAAACCCCCTTAAATATGCGGCTGTGGCCGACATCATGGAGCAGCATGAGCTGATGGCCAGTGCAGTCGAGGCCCATGGTGTGATCTGCGGTCTGGTGTGTGGTGGTGTGGCACTGGATGAGAAGAGCTGGGTTCCCCATTTCAACGATTTGGTGAACGACGGTTTCGGTTTGCCGGCCCCGGTGCGCCAGGTGATGACCGATCTTTATCACAATGTAGTCGAGAGCCTGATGGCTCAAAAAGGGGTTGAACTGTTGTTGCCAAGCGATGATGCCCCCCTCGATGAGCGGATCGATGCGCTGGTGGACTGGTCCCAGGCGTTTCTGGCCGGTTTCGGTGTAGTGCAGCAGGAGCTGTCGCGTGCGTCGGAAGAGCTGCAGGAGATGATCCAGGATATCGCCAGCATCACTCAGGTCTCTGCTGAGTTCGATCAGGAAGATGACGAGAACGAAGCCTCCTTCCTGGTGCTCTACGAACACGTCAAACTGGGGGTCATGATGGCCTTCGAAGAGTTTGGCAAGCGCCCCGATACCCCGAGCGCGCCGCCGACCCTGCACTGATAGATTGTTGCAGGCAAGTCAGCCTCCTTTTGCAAGAGCGCCAACAGGCGCTCTTTTTGTCGGCCATATTCTGGCTAACCCTGTGAGCCATAACCGCTTTTTTGCCCTCAAGCGCACATCCGCCGGTCGCCTTTGTGGTAGCATGAGGCCACGTTTTTCACTTCTCCCTCTCTGCTTATGCCCCAATCTGATGTGCGACAGGTCGATGTGACGCTGGTCGGTGGTGGAATGAGTGGTGCCGTGCTGGCCCTCTCGCTGGCGGCCCTGCGCAAGCCGGACGGCTCGCCCCTCGACATCCTGCTGCTGGAGGCGAGTGCCCCCGAGGCGCAACCATCCGCAACCCCTGCTCACCCCGGTTTTGATGCGCGCGCCATTGCGCTCTCGGCCGGTACCTGCGAAGCCCTCGAGCGGCGCGGACTCTGGCCCCTGTTTGCGCCCCACTGCGCCCCCATTACCCAGATCCATGTCTCGGATCGCGGCCACAGCGGTCAGACTCGCCTCTCGGCGGCGGAGTATGGGCTGCCTGCGCTCGGTCAGGTGATCGAGTTGGCTGCGGCGGGCAGTGAGTTGCAGCGGGTGATGGCCGCCATTTCGCACATCGAGGTGATCTGTCCGGCCAAATTGCGCGAGGTCGCGCCGCGGGAGGAGGGGGTGACTCTTACCCTCGAGAGTGGTGAGCAGATTGATACCCGCCTGCTGGTGGCGGCAGACGGGGGCAACTCCTTCGTGCGCCACCAGTTAAAGCTGCCGGTGAGCCGTCACGACTATGAGCAGAGCGCCATCATCGCCACCGTTAAAACCCGGCAGGATCCGGCTGGCCGTGCATTCGAGCGCTTTACCGAGAGCGGGCCGCTGGCGCTGTTGCCGATGCAGGGCGGCCTCTCTTCGCTGGTGTGGAGCGTTAGACGGGACGAGGTGGATGAGCTGATGGCGCTCGATGATGCCGCCTTCCTTGCCCGCTTGCAGCAGGCTTTTGGCTGGCGGCTCGGTCGCTTCGAGCGATGTGGCGTGCGCAACGTCTATCCGCTGATCCTGACTGCCTGTGACTACCCGCTGGCCCAACGTACCGTGCTGGTGGGCAATGCAGCGCATGCCCTGCACCCCATTGCCGGGCAGGGTTTCAACCTCGGCATGCGGGATCTCGACCTGCTTACCGGGGCGGTGGCCAAGGCGCTGGCAGAGGGGGAGGATATCGGCAGCTTCAAGGTGCTGAGCGGTTACTGGCAGCAGCGTCAGCGCGATCAGGAGCAGACGGTCTGGCTCACCTCCTCGCTGGCTCAGCTCTTCTCCAACAGCCACGATCCGCTGGTGGCGGGCCGCAATCTGGCGCTCTCCCTGATGGGGCGCCTGCCTTGTCTCAAGGCGCCGCTCGCTGCACGAACTCTGGGATTCGTTGCCGATCTCTGTAGCAATAATCGGCGGCAATAAATCGCAAGAGTTCAACAAAGAGCCCAGCAAAGAGTTCAACAGTTGCACGAGGGGAGGCCATGCGCCTCCCTCTGCTGGCCGATGGCCAGCCATGAAAGGATGAGATGATGCAGATGCAAAGTGTCGATGTGGTGATTGTCGGTGGTGGCATGGTGGGCCTCGGGCTTGCCGCTGCCCTCAAGGAGAGCGCCCTCAAGGTGGTGGTGGTCGAGGGGCAACTACCCGACCCGCAGCTGGGGGAGGTGGCCGACAATCGGGTCAGCGCCCTGAGCCTCGCCAGCCAGCAGATCCTGCGCCATGTCGGCGCCTGGGACGGCATTGAAGCGCGCCGCCTGCAGGCCTACGACAAGATGGCGGTGTGGGAGCAGGACAGCTTTGGCCATATAGACTTTGATGCGGCCAGCCTGCGCCAGCCCTCGCTTGGTCATATCGTCGAGAACCGGGTGATCCAGCTGGCGCTGCTTGATGCTATTGCCGATGCCAGCAATATCCAGTTGCTGACCCCCGCCAGAGCCAAGAGCCTGCAGAGCGGCCCGGCGGGTGCCCTGCTGCTCCTTGAAGATGGTCAGGCCATCTCGGCCAAGCTGGTGGTGGCTGCCGATGGCGCCCACTCTTGGGTGCGCCGTCAGGCCGATATTCCGCTCACCAGCTGGGATTATGGTCACCACGCGCTGGTGGCAACGGTGCGCTGTGCCGAGCCCCACGAGGCGGTGGCACGCCAGATCTTCACCCCGGATGGCCCGCTCGCCTTTTTGCCCCTGTGGCAGGAGAACCTCTGCTCCATCGTCTGGTCGTTGCCTGCGGCACGCGCCGAAGCGCTCTGCGCCTGTGATGACGAACAGTTCAACCGTCAGCTCACCACCGCCTTCGATGCCCGCCTCGGTCTGTGCAAGGTGGAGGGGCCGCGCAGCGCGATTCCGCTCACCGCCCGCTATGCCCGCGATTTTGCCCGCGAGCGGCTGGTGCTGGTGGGGGATGCCGCCCACACCATCCACCCGCTGGCAGGGCAGGGGGTCAACCTCGGCCTGCTCGATGCGGCCGCGCTGGCCGAGCAGATCCTGCAAAACCATGCCACGGGCGAAGATATCGGTCTGCTTGCCAACCTGCGCAGCTACGAGCGTTGGCGCAAGAGCGAGGCGGCTCGCATGCTGGCGGCGATGGAGGGGCTCAAGCGGCTGTTCAGCGGTGCCAACCCGCTCAAGAAGCTGGTGCGGGGCGTGGGATTGCGCGCGGCCAACCTGCTGACTCCGTTCAAGGAGGGAGTGATCCGTGCGGCCATGGGGCTGGAGGGTGAACTGCCGGCACTGGCCCGTCTTGACGGGATTGTGGCGTCTGTTACGCCTGCACCTACCCGGCTAAAAGGTGAAAAAAACTAATATTACTGGCCGCTTTTGGCAACAAAAGTAATCCGACAAGGCTGATGCCCCATTTTGGGCATCAGCCTTTAATTTTGGTGTGTGGCGAAACGTTTTTCTGCAAATTGTGACGAAACGGTAAAAATCAAAATTTAATCTCGGCTATGGCCGCTTGAGGCTGTTTTTATCGCGCCATTTATCTTAGTGTCTTGAGTCAGTTTACGGGGAGGGGATTAGTTTTTTTTGAGCGGCACGCTCGACGGCTTGTCATATAATCCGCTCCGTTCAAGGAATCCCTCTTGCCTGGCAAGGGCAGGAGCGAGCCACACCCTGTGATCCGATAGTGTTCCCGCTGCGGCGCAGCGCTGCCGGGGTGAAGATGCGGATCGCAAGGGCTGTCGCTGAAGCGAAAAGGCTTTTTGCTAAGGAAAGAATGCGATGATCCAGACTACAGTACTGCATCCCAAACACCTGGAAGCCGGCGCCAAGATGGTGGACTTCCACGGTTGGGAGATGCCCATCAACTACGGCTCCCAGCTGGAAGAGCACCACGCGGTGCGCAGCGATGCCGGCATGTTCGATGTCTCCCACATGACCATCGTCGATTTGACCGGCGAACAGGTCAAAGCCTTTCTGCAACACCTGCTGGCCAACGACGTGGCCAAACTCACCGTCTCCGGCAAGGCCCTCTACAGCGGCATGCTCAACCCGGAAGGCGGGGTGATCGATGACCTCATCACCTATTACCTGACCGATACCTTCTACCGACTCGTAGTCAACTCTGCCACCCGCGAGAAGGACCTGGCCTGGATCCGCCATCACGCCATCGATTTCGATGTCACCGTGACCGAGCGTCCCGAGCTTGCAATGATCGCGGTGCAGGGGCCCAACGCCAAGCTCAAGGTGGCTACCGTGCTGAGTGCAGCCCAGCGCACTGCCGTGGTGGGGATGAAGCCCTTCTTCGGCGTGCAGGCTGGCGATCTCTTTATCGCCACCACCGGCTACACCGGCGAGGATGGTTATGAAATCGTGGTGCCGCAAGAGAAAGCCTGCGAGCTGTGGCAGGCACTGCTGGATAACGGCGTCGCCCCGTGTGGTCTCGGTGCCCGCGATACCCTGCGCCTCGAAGCGGGCATGAACCTCTACGGTCAGGATATGGACGAGTCAATCTCTCCGCTCGCCGCCAACATGGCCTGGACCATCGCCTGGGAGCCGACTGATCGCAACTTTATCGGCCGCGCTGCGCTGGAAGCGCAGAAAGCATCGGGCAACCAGCCCAAGCTGGTGGGGCTGGTGATGGAGGAGAAAGGGGTGCTGCGTGCCGGCATGCCGGTCACTTTCACTGCGGCAAACGGTGAGAAGCGGGAAGGTGTGATCACCTCCGGCTCCTTCTCGCCCACCCTCGGCTACAGCATCGCGCTGGCGCGGGTGCCCCGCGATATCGGCGAGCAGGCCGAGGTGGAGATCCGCAAAAAGCTGGTCACCGTGAAGGTCACCAAGCCCGCTTTCGTCCGTAACGGCCAGAAGCTGGCATAACCCTCTTACATTTGCAGGCGGGCAGGCGTCCGCCTGCCCGATTTAGCAATGAGCGTTTCAACCCGACTCAAAGATCAAAGGAAACAGAGATGAGCCATATCCCGAGCGAACTGAAATATGCCACTTCCCACGAGTGGATCCGTGTCGAAGGCAACGGTGAGGCCGTGGTCGGCATCACCGAGCACGCCCAGGAGCTGCTGGGTGACATGGTGTTTGTCGAGCTGCCGGAAGTGGGCAAGCAGGTGAGCGCCGGTGACGACTGCGCCGTGGCCGAGTCGGTCAAGGCTGCCTCCGACATCTACAGCCCGGTGAGCGGCGAGATCATTGCCGTCAACGAAGAGCTGGAAGGGAGCCCCGAGCTGGTCAACTCCGACCCCTACGGCGCAGGCTGGCTCTATCGCATCAAGCTGGATGACGCAGGTGAACTGGCCAACCTGCTGGATGCCGAAGGCTACCAGAACGTGGTAGACGAAGAGTAATGCCCTTGGGCCCTGCGAGTGCGGGGCCCATTTGTATGGCTGCAGGCCCCGGGTCTGCAGGCGGGTGAAGTGGCCCATATTCGATCCTCAGGCACGGCTTGAGGTCTGTTTACAGGGTGACCCCCGGGATGCCCGCGAGCATCCGGTGCCGCTTTGTTCTGACAACGGCATAGCGAACATGAGTGAAGCCGGCACGGCTGGCTATCAGCACTGTCTATACAGGATTTATTAGCAGGACCTATTTATCAGGAATCAGGGAAATGACCCAGTCACTGTTTGAACTCGAACAAAAACACGATTTTGTCCGCCGCCATATCGGCCCGGGCGAGGAAGAGCTGCGCCAGCTGCTGGCGACCGTCGGGGCCGAGAGTCTGGACGATCTGATTGCCCAGACCGTGCCCGCCGCCATTCGCCTGCCGGGCCCGCTCGGCATCGGTGCCGGCATGACCGAAGTGGAGGCGCTGGCCAAACTCAGGGGCTATGCCGCCCAGAACAAGATTGCCAAGAGCTATATCGGCATGGGTTATCACGATACCCATGTGCCCCACGTCATTTTGCGCAACGTGCTGGAAAACCCGGGCTGGTATACCGCCTACACCCCGTACCAGCCCGAGCTGGCACAGGGCCGTCTCGAAGCCCTGCTCAACTTCCAGCAGCTGACGCTTGATCTCACCGGCATGGATCTGGCGAGCGCCTCCCTGCTGGATGAAGCGACCGCCGCCGCCGAGGCGATGGCGCTGGCCAAGCGGATGGCCAAGTCCAAATCCAACCTCTTCTTCGTGGCCGACGACGTTCACCCGCAGGTGATCGACGTGGTCAAGGAGCGCGCGGTTCACTTCGGTTTCGACGTGGCGGTCGGCGCCGCGAGCGATGCGGTGAGCGAAGAGGTGTTCGGTGCCCTGTTCCAGTACCCCACCACCACCGGTGAGGTGAAAGATCTGCGTGCCCTGATTACAGCAGTACAGGCCCAGAAAGGGCTGGCCTGCGTCAGCGCCGATCTGCTCTCCCTGCTGCTGCTCAAATCCCCGGGCGAGCTGGGGGCCGATGTGGTGTTGGGCTCCGCCCAGCGTTTTGGCGTGCCCATGGGCTACGGTGGTCCCCATGCCGCCTTCTTCGCCACCCGCGATGCCTACAAACGTTCCATGCCGGGCCGTATCATCGGTGTCTCCAAAGATGCCCGCGGCAAGGCCGCGCTGCGCATGGCGATGCAGACCCGCGAGCAGCATATTCGCCGCGAGAAAGCCAACTCCAACATCTGTACCGCTCAGGTGCTGCTGGCCAACATGGCGAGCTTCTACGCCGTCTATCACGGCCCGGTGGGGCTGAAAACCATCGCCTCCCGCGTGCATCGCCTCACTACCATTCTGGCGCTTGGCCTCAAGGCCAAGGGGGTCGCCCTCAAGCATGCCAGCTGGTTTGATACCCTGACCGTGCTGACCACGGGCAAATCAGAGCTGATCGCCAAGGCCGAGGGGCTGGGCATCAACCTGCGCGCGGATCTCGACGGCGCGGTAGGGGTGTCCCTCTCTGAAACCACCACCCGCGCTGATGTGGCCGAGCTGTTTGAGCTCTTCCTCGGTCAAGGTCACGGGCTTGATATCGAGGCTCTCGACAAGGCGGCTCAGGCTCATCACGCTATCCCGCAGGATCTGCTGCGCACCGACGCCGTGCTGACCCACGAGGTGTTCAACAAGTACCACTCCGAAACCGAGATGCTGCGTTATATCCACCGTCTCGAAGCCAAGGATCTGGCGCTCAACTACGCCATGATCTCCTTGGGCTCCTGCACCATGAAGCTCAACGCCACCGCCGAGATGATCCCGGTGACCTGGCCCGAGTTCGGCAAACTGCACCCGTTTGCCCCGCTGGCGCAGGCCAAGGGCTACCAGCTGCTGCTGGCCGACCTCGAAAACTGGCTGGTGAAGGTGACCGGTTACGATGCGGTCTGCATGCAGCCCAACTCCGGGGCTCAGGGCGAGTACGCTGGTCTCTTGGCCATCAAGAAGTACCACGAGTCCCGCGGTGAGGGGCATCGCGACATCTGTCTCATTCCGGCTTCTGCACATGGTACCAACCCGGCCTCTGCCCAGATGGCGGGGCTCAAGGTAATCGTCACCGCCTGTGACAAGTCGGGCAACGTGGATCTCGACGATCTGCGCGCCAAGGCGGCCGAGGCGGGGGATCAACTCTCCTGTCTGATGGTGACCTACCCCTCCACCCACGGGGTGTATGAGGAGACCATCAAGGAGGTGTGCGACATCGTTCACCAGCACGGTGGTCAGGTCTATCTGGACGGCGCCAACATGAACGCGCAAGTCGGGTTGACGGCGCCGGGCTTTATCGGGGCGGACGTATCTCACCTCAACCTGCACAAGACCTTCGCCATTCCTCATGGCGGTGGCGGCCCGGGCATGGGCCCCATCGGCGTGAAGAAACATCTGGCACCGTTCGTGGCCGGTCACGCCGTAGTCAAGACCGACAAGGAGAGCCGCAACAACGGCGCCGTGTCGGCTGCACCGTTCGGTTCGGCCAGCATCCTGCCCATCAGCTGGATGTACATCGCCATGCTGGGTGACGAAGGACTGAAGAGAGCCACTCAGGTGGCCATCCTCAATGCCAACTATCTGGCCAAGAAGCTGGGTGACTCCTTCCCGGTGCTCTATTCCGGGCGCAACGGTCGGGTAGCTCACGAGTGCATTCTGGATATCCGTCCGCTCAAGGAGGCTTCCGGCATCAGCGAGATGGACGTGGCCAAGCGGCTGATGGACTACGGCTTCCACGCGCCGACCATGAGCTTCCCGGTAGCTGGCACCCTGATGGTCGAACCGACCGAGTCGGAATCCAAGCGCGAGCTGGACCGCTTCGTCGAGGCGATGACTTCCATCCGCGCCGAGATTGCCAAGGTGCAGGAGGGGCAGTGGAGTCTCACCGACAACCCGCTGGTCAATGCGCCGCACACCCAGGATGACGTGATGGATGCAGAGTGGTCCCGTGGCTACAGCCGCGCCGAGGCGGTCTTCCCGTCGGAGGCCGTGCGCGCTGCCAAACTGTGGCCGTCAGTCAACCGTATCGACGATGTGTACGGTGATCGAAACCTGTTCTGCGCCTGCATCCCGACCGAGGATTACGCCAAGTAAGGGCGTGTCCGGAGTAAACCTATAAACAACAGGGCCACCCAAACGGGTGGCCCTGTTTGCTATGGGAGGGCTGGCCGCTAGCCGAAAGTGCGACTCAAATCTTTGAGCTGGCTTGCCTTGTTCAGCAGGCTGGCGCTGGTCTCGCTCACCTTGTCGATCTTGAGGCTGTTGTCGTGGGAGAGCGAGGAGATCAGGTTGATATTGCGGCTGATCTCTTCGATGACCGCTTGCTGTTGGGTGGCCGCGGCGGAAATCTGGTTGGAAAAATCCGAGACCTTGTCGATCTCGACTACGACCTGATTCAGGTTGCCGGTACTTGCCCGGGTAGTGGCAAGACAGGCGTTGGTGCGAGTCACATTGAGGTGCATCATCTCTTTCCATCCCCCCAGCGTGTGCTGGATGTGGCCGATGCTGCTCTGGATCTGCTCGGTAGCCTTGTGGGTACGGGTAGACAGGTTGCGCACCTCATCGGCGACTACGGCAAAACCGCGCCCCTGTTCGCCCGCTCGTGCCGCTTCAATGGAAGCATTGAGGGCCAGCAGGTTGGTCTGATCCGCAATGCCGCGAATTTCAGTCATGATGCTGCCGATCCGCTCCGACTCGCTGGCCAGCTCGACGGCTGACTGGAATGCCTGCTCTGCCTGGGTTGCCAATGTCGCGATCTCCTCTCCCGCCTCGCAGAGCTGCTTGTTGGTGGTGGTGCAGTGGTGGCGAGCCTCTTCAATCTGCTGGTTGCTGTCCTGAATATTGCGATTGATCTCCTCTGCCGCTGAGGCCATCTGGGTCACGGCCGTGGCTATCTGCTGGATCTGGGTATCCTGCGAGGAGATATCCTTACTGGCCAGCGAGGCTGAACCTTGCAGATCGTTGGCCATGCTGTTGAGCGAGCCCGTTGCATCGTCAACCCGGCCGAGCACGGTACGGATCCTAGCTTGCCCGAGTTTGATATGGAAATCGGCGATGCTATGGGGGGCATCGCCCGAGAAGATTAGACGGCTGATGCTGTCGTAATCCTGCTCGAGCCGCTGCAGGTATCTTGGTGTCAGAAAGAGCGGGTGGCGGTTTAGCCAGAGCACGGCCAGCAGAGGAGCGATGACCAGCAAGGCCTGGATGGGGGGGAGTAGCCAGAGAGCCATGGCGGCGCAAACCAGCAACAACGGAATGCTGAACATGGTCGGCGTCAGCAGATTCTGGCCAAAGCGGATGGCTGAGCCGCTCTCTCTAGCTCTGAGCACCTTGTACATTTTATCGGCCCGAGCCTTGTGCTCCGGGGCGGGACGACAGCGAACCGACTGGTAACCCGAGATCTGGCCCCCCTCGTAGATAGGGGTGACATAGGCGTCAACCCAGTAGTAGCGGCCATCCTTGCAACGATTCTTGACCAGTCCGCGCCATGGTTTCCCAGCTTGCAGATGGGCCCAGAGATCGGCAAAGGCCGCCTTGGGCATATCGGGATGGCGAACCAGATTATGGTGCTGGCCGATCATCTCTTCGAGGCGGTACCCTGCCACCTGGCAAAACGCCGGGTTGGCATAGGTGATGTCCCCCTTGAGATCCGTGGTGGATACCAGCTGGGTATCATCGGTCAGTTCCACCTCGTTATCTTGGGTGTGAAGCGCTCTGCTGTCCATGTTCAGGCTCCGGTAACTGGATGGGAATGTCCCATGTGAGTATGACAGATACATTACTCTTATTATGTTGTTACATAATAGATTTGTTGTTGCCATATGGAGCTTTTTGCGTCGTATTGCACCGCGTTATCTGAATTTTGTGCACAGAGTCGCCAGCAACGAATGCCGCCGAGCATGACTGCCTGACCCCGATGGTATGGGGCGTGGAATGGTGAAGAGTTGATACTGCCGTAGAGTTGCCAGCACTTCTCTTGCCGCGCAGCTCTGCATCGCTCTTCTGACCTGTTTGAAAAACGCCGATCATCTGATCGGCGTTTTGCATTTAGAGGGATAGGGCGTTGTTAGAACAACAGTTGCGTGAGGTAGCCCATCAGGACTGCCATGCCGAGGATGACGGTCAGGAAGGCCGCTATCATCGGGGCTTTGAACATGGATCTAAGCAAGATCACTTCGGTCAGGCTGGCGCCGGCGCTGCCGATGATAAGGGCCATTACGGCGCCCACCCCCATTCCTTTGCCAAGCAGCACGGAAGCGAGAGGAATGACCGCCTCGGCACGAATATAGAGCGGGATCCCGACGATAGCGCTGAAGGGGATGGCCAGCGGGTTGTCGGCGCCGGCATGGGCGGCGATCCACTCGGCCGGAATAAAGCCATATATGAAAGAGCCGATGAGTACGCCAAGCAGCAGGAAGGGCAGTACATCGCGAAACTGCTGCCGGGCATCGGCACCTGCCTTGCGCAACTGGGCAGGCAGCATTTCTGTAGCAACCTGGGTCGTAGCGGTATCCGGGCAGCACGAGAGGGTGGGGCACCTCTGCACTCAGAGCTGAGGTACTACAGCAGGTGGCGCTTGCCATCGGCCGCATGGCCTTGATGGGACTTGCGTTGGTTGTGCAGCAGGCGGTTTGCGCCGGAGAGGATCTCTTGGTGCCGGGTTTGCAACCGGTGGTGCAACTGCCGGAGATTGCCTCTTTGGCATCAATGACATGCCGTTCGAACCCCATCTTGTCGAGCAGCAGGCTGGCCAGCATGGAGACGCTGGCGGCAATCACTGCGTAGAGCAGTGTCACTTTCCAGCCGAAGGTGGCCCACATCAAGCCGACGATGATGGGGTTCAAGAGCGGGGAGATGAAAAGAAAGGTGATGGTCGGGCCAAAGCCGGCTTTGGCGGAGAGCAATCCTCTCAGCATGGGGATGGTGGAGCAACTGCAAAAAGGAGTAACGGCGCCGAGCAGTGCCGAGAGCAAGTAGCCTCTCCCTTTGCGTGCCCCCAACAGGCGCTGGATCTTTTCATCGGGGATCTTTTGCCGCAGCAGACTGACCCCTGCACTGATGACCAGAAACAGGATGGAAAGCTCAAAAGTCAGGAACAGAAACATACGGGATGCATCAGTCAGCATCGGTAACCAGTGGTTCATCATGATACTCGCTTGGTTAAAACTATATTTCTAAAATATTCGAAATGATGTGATGGTCAAGATATTTCTGGTATTATCGAAATATTATGGTGTCGCAGGGGAATGAGAATGGAGCTGGAAGAGGTTGCCAAGGCGTTGAAGGAGCTGGGTCATCCAACCCGTCTGTTTATCTTCAAGCACCTGGTCAAGGCGGGGGAGCAGGGGTTGCCGGTGGGTGAGCTGCAAAAGCAGCTGGAGATCCCGGGATCAACTCTCAGCCATCATATTGCGGCACTGGTCTCGGTCGGGCTGGTGAAGCAGAACCGCGAGAGCCGCACCCTGCTTTGCGTCTCCCAATATGCAGTACTGGAAGAGATCATCGCCTTTTTCCAGGAGGAGTGCTGCGTAAACAGTCCTTCACGTGAAGTGCCGTTACCCACCAAGGCACCAGTTGGTTAGCAGTAAGCCCATCGCAGGAATGAAAAAACGCCGATCAGATGATCGGCGTTTTTGGTATTGAGAAGCCCGGTTATCAACCCAGATTGACGGCTGTCTTGGTTTGAGCCTGTCCCTTGCGCTTGATGACGAAGCCGATGCCTAGCACGACCAGCCAGGCAGGGATCAGTTCGACCGAGATGCGGAAATCGGGGGTCATGTACATGATCACCAGGATGCCAGCCATGAACGCGAGGCAGAGGTAGTTGCCGAAGGGATACCAGAACGCCTTGAACTTGGGCTGGATACCTTCCGCGACCTTGGCCTTGCGGAACTTCAGATGCGCGAGGCTGATCATCGCCCAGTTGATCACCAGTGCGGAGACCACCAGTGCCATCAGCAGACCAAAGGCCTTGCCCGGCATCAGGTAGTTGATCAGTACGCAGAGCAGGGTGGCGATGGCAGAGACCGAGAGGGCAACCAGCGGTACACCGCTCTTGTTGGTCTTGAGCAGCACTTTCGGGCCGTTACCCTGTTTGGCCAGACCGAACAGCATGCGGCTGTTGCAGTAGACGCAGCTGTTGTAGACCGACAGCGCTGCCGTCAGCACCACAATGTTGAGCACGGTGGCGACCAGATCGCTATCCAGTGCGTGGAAGATCATCACAAACGGGCTGCCGCCTTCGACCACTTTACCCCAGGGGTAGAGGGACATCAGGATGGCCAGGGCGCCGATGTAGAAGATCAGGATCCTGTAGATCACCTGATTGGTGGCCTTGGGGATGCTCTTTTCGGGGTTGTCAGCTTCGGCGGCGGTAATACCGACCAGCTCCAGACCACCGAAGGAGAACATGATCACCGCCATCGCCATCACCAGACCGCTGATGCCGTTGGGGAAGAAGCCACCCTGAGCCCACAGGTTGGTCACGCTCGCATCGGGGCCGCCGGCACCGGAGATGAGCAGATAGCCGCCAAAGCCGATCATGCCGATGATGGCGACCACCTTGATGATGGCGAACCAGAACTCCATCTCGCCAAACGCTTTGACGTTGGAGAGGTTGATGGTGTTGATCAGCACGAAGAAGAAGGCTGCCGACATCCAGGTCGGGATCTCGGGCCACCAGTATTGGACGTAGATACCCACCGCAGTCAGCTCGGCCATGCTCACCAGCACGTAGAGCACCCAGTAGTTCCAGCCGGACGCGAAACCGGCAAACTCACCCCAGTATTTGTAGGCAAAGTGGCTGAAGGAGCCGGCTACCGGCTCTTCCACCACCATTTCACCGAGCTGGCGCATGATCAGGAAGGCGATAAAGCCGCCGATGGCATAACCCAGCAGTACGGAGGGGCCTGCCATCTTGATGGTCTGGGCAATCCCCAGAAAGAGGCCGGTACCGATGGCACCGCCTAACGCAATTAACTGAATGTGGCGGTTTTTGAGGCCGCGTTTCAGCTCTTCACCGTCTTGTTTCAAATCCATGGATCTGTCCTTTACCTATCTCTGTTGTCTCTTGCCGGTGTTGGGCTCTTCCTGAGCAGCATCGCGATGCGTAGCCAAAACCTGACGAAATCTGTATTTATTTCGTTACGCCATGTCATTTTCAATTTTTAATCTGGACTGGCAACGGAAGCAGAATAGTGATAATTCGCCATAAATGCACCTGTTTTCCGCGCCAAGTGGTGGTGTTTTGGTCGCAAACCAGCTTTTTCATTAGATTTTCAGGTGATGAGATAGGTTTTGCTTGAAATTCAATCAATCGAATTGTGTTTTGTTGACATTTGTTGAGTTGTTTTGATTTCTGGGTGTTTGACCGGGAGGAGAGGGCTGATGATGGAGAGGCAACAGGGTGAGCAGCGACATACTCGTGACGAGGTAACACTGTTGCAGCGCTGGGTTGCCAGCGGATTGCTGGTGACGATCTGGCTGCTGATAGCCGCCAGTCCGCTGCTGCTGGTCGGGATGACGGCCATGATGGGGGGCTGGTTTGTACTGGGTGATGAGGGGTTGTTGCACCACTGGCCGTTGCTTCTGCTGGCTGGAGGTGTGGTGGGGGCGCTGGCTGGTTGTTTGCTGGCCGAGCGGATCCGCAGGCGCCACGGCCTGCTGCCCTTTTATGCCCGTTTGCTGAACAATCCCGAACTCAATCGTTAGGCAATCCCGGACGGCTTTTTATCACGGCGGCCATGGGGTAATAACCAGAAACAGAGGGGGAGAGGCTTGATGGCTTCTCCCCTCTTTGCATCTGGCGTGGCTTATTTGCTGTCAAGCTGGCTTAACAGAGCTGGCGACGCAGGCCGGTTGCCTCGAGGATTTTGGCGCTGATCTCCTCGACTGAGTGGGAGCTGGTATCGAGAAAACGGATCGCCTCCTGACGAAACAGCCGCTCCACGCTGGCCAACTCCTGCTCGCACTGCTCCAGCGAGGCGTAGCGGCTATTGGCGCGGCGCTGGTTGCGGATCTCGTGCAGCCGCTGCGGCGCTATGGTGAGACCAAACAGTTTGTGACGGTTGGCCTTGAGGGGCGTTGGCAGTTCCAGCCCACCCATGTCCTGCTCGATAAAGGGGTAGTTGGCGGCGCGAATGCCGAACTGCAGCGCCAGATAGAGGCTGGTGGGGGTTTTGCCGCAGCGGGAGACCCCGATCAGGATGATGTCCGCCTCGTCGTACTCTTTGGTGGTGATGCCATCGTCGTTGGCCAGTGCGAAGTTGACCGCCTCGATGCGATCGTCATAGAGCTTGCGGTTCTCCATGCCGTGGGTGCGATGGGGGCGGGGCTCGGCCTTCACCCCCAGCTCCTGCTCCAGCGGGCTGACGAAGGTGTTGAGAAAGTCGTGACTGCTTGCTTCGGCTTTCAGTACCTCCTCGCGCACCTGGGGATCGATGATGGTGTGAAACAGGATGGGGCGCACCCCGGTCTGGCGAAACTGTTCATCGATCCGCATCCGCACCTGCCGCGCCTTTTCACGGCTCTCCACGAAGGGGATGGTGATCTGTTCGAAGGCCAGTGGAAACTGGCTCAGTACCGCGTGGCCGAACACTTCGGCGGTGATGGCGGTGCCATCTGAAACATAAAATACGGTGTGCACGTAGAGCTCCTGTTACATCGACCAAGGGGCTGGCCAGGAAGTATCTGTCGAAACCATCCCCCTGTTGTCAACCGGTCTGCCATGCCCAAGTTGTGAAGTGGCTAGCAAACCTGAGTCGTTATCTTTTTATGTCGGCATTGTAGAATGTTCGGGTCATTCGACCATCCCCTATCTTGCTCGGGGATTTTTTTGACCATAAGTAGAAAACGTTTTCATGGTCGTTGGCAATAGAAGAAAGAGACAATAACGCACCTTACTCACCTATAAAAATCGGGCACAAAAAAGGTGCCATGGCACCTTGCCCACCAACCTGGAGACATGCAAGTGCAACAGTACGTACTCTGGTACGAGCAACTCGGAATGCAGGACGTAGAACGAGTTGGCGGCAAGAACGCATCCCTTGGCGAGATGATCAGCAACCTCTCTGGCGCCGGTGTATCGGTGCCGGGGGGCTTTGCCACCACCGCCTTTGCGTTTAACGAGTTTCTGGAGTCAAGCGGCCTCAACGGCAAGATCCACCATCTGCTCGACAATCTGGATGTGGATGACATTGCCGCCCTCAATCGGGCCGGTCAGCAGATCCGTGACTGGGTGATTGAAGCCCCGTTCCAGAGCGCGCTGGAGCAGGCGATCCGGGAGGCTTACGCCAGACTGAGTGCAGGTTTGGATGCCTCTTTTGCGGTGCGATCCTCCGCCACCGCCGAGGATATGCCGGACGCCTCCTTTGCCGGTCAGCAGGAGACCTTTCTCAACGTGCGCGGCATCGATGCGGTCATGGTGGCTATCAAGCATGTCTTTGCCTCCCTGTTCAACGATCGCGCCATCTCCTATCGGGTGCATCAGGGTTATGACCACAAGGGCGTCGCCCTGTCGGCCGGGGTGCAGCGGATGGTGCGTTCGGATCTTGCCGCCTCCGGCGTCATGTTCACTCTGGATACCGAGTCGGGCTTCAACGACGTGGTGTTCATCACCGGCGCTCACGGTCTTGGCGAGATGGTGGTGCAGGGGGCGGTCAACCCGGACGAGTTCTACGTGCACAAACCGACCCTCAAGGCAGGACGCCCGGCGGTGGTGCGCAAGACGCTTGGCTCCAAGCTTATCAAGATGACCTATTCCGGCGATGCCAGCCATGGCCGCCAGGTGCAGATCGTCGACACCCATGAAGCCGAGCGCGGCCGCTTTTGCATCACGGATGCCGAGGTGATGGAGCTGGCCAAGCAGGCCCTCATCATCGAGCAGCATTATGGCCGCCCGATGGACATCGAGTGGGCCAAGGATGGGCAGGATGGCAAGCTCTACATCGTGCAGGCGCGCCCGGAAACCGTGCGCAGCCGCCAGGAGGCCAACACCCTGGAGCGTTTTGCTCTCAAGCAAGCGGGCAAGGTGCTGATCGAGGGGCGGGCCATCGGTCACAAGATTGGCGCGGGCCCCGCGCGGGTCATCTCCTCCATCAGTCAGATGGATGAAGTACAGCCCGGCGATGTGCTGGTCACCGACATGACCGACCCGGACTGGGAGCCCATCATGAAGCGGGCCTCCGCCATCGTGACCAACCGGGGCGGCCGTACCTGTCACGCCGCCATCATCGCCCGCGAGCTGGGTATTCCGGCGGTGGTGGGTTGTGGCAATGCCACCGATAGCATCGAGGCTGGCCAGCTTATCACCGTCTCCTGCGCGGAAGGGGATACCGGTTTTATCTATGACGGCGAACTCGACTTCGACGTGGCGGTCACCGAGGTGGGCAACATGCCGCGTCTGCCCATCAAGATCATGATGAACGTCGGCAACCCGGACAGGGCGTTCGACTTCGCCCAGCTGCCAAACGCCGGTGTCGGTCTGGCCCGTCTCGAGTTCATCATCAACCGGATGATCGGGGTGCACCCCAAGGCGCTGCTGGAGTTCGACAGCCAGAGCCCCGAACTCAAGGCCACCATCGGCAAGATGATCGCCGGTTACGAGAGCCCGCGGGAGTTCTACGTCGCCAAGCTGACCGAGGGTATCGCCACCCTGGCCGCCGCCTTCTGGCCGGAGCGGGTGATCGTGCGGATGTCGGACTTCAAGTCCAACGAGTACGCCAACCTAGTGGGCGGCCGTGGCTACGAGCCTCATGAAGAGAACCCGATGATCGGTTTTCGTGGCGCGTCGCGCTACATCGCCGACAGCTTCCGCCCCTGTTTTGCCCTCGAGTGCGAGGCGATCAAGCGGGTGCGCAATGTCATGGGGCTGACCAACGTCGAGGTGATGATCCCCTTCGTGCGCACCGTGGGCGAGGCGGAGCAGGTGATCGACATCCTGGCCGAGAACGGTCTGCGCCGTGGCGAGCGGGGGCTCAAGGTGATCATGATGTGCGAGATCCCGAGCAACGCTCTCCTGGCAGACAAGTTCCTCGAGCACGTGGACGGCTTCTCCATAGGCTCCAACGACATGACCCAGCTCACGCTTGGACTTGATAGGGACTCGGGGCTTATCGCCCACCTGTTCGACGAGCGCAACGAGGCGGTCAAGGCGTTGCTGGCAATGGCCATTGCTGCCGCCCGCAAGGCGGGCAAGTACGTGGGGATCTGTGGCCAGGGGCCGTCTGATCATCCGGACTTCGCCGCCTGGCTGGTGGAGCAGGGGATCGACTCGGTGTCGCTCAACCCGGATACCGTGGTCGACACCTGGCTCTATCTGGCGGAGCAGAATGGCCGCAAGTAAGCCGCTGTCGTAGTGAAGAGAATAGAAAGGGGGCCATGATGGCCCCCTTTGTTATCCCGCTGACGAGACCTATTTTGGTTGCCGCTCGGCCCCCGACAGCTCGATCTGTACCTTCACCCCCTCGCTCTGGAGCTTGGTGGCGATGGCGTTGAGATCGGTGCCCGATTTGGCCTCCAGCAGGGCGATACCGCCGCTGCTCTGCTTGAAGTTCAAGCCGTGGCGCGTCGCCAGCGCCTTGGCGGTGGCATTGTCAGCTTCCACCAGCAGGGTTCCGCTGACGGTGAGCTCGGGGCTGGCGGCTCCCTGCATCAATACGTCGCCGCGGCGCAGGCTCTGCTGCGGCACTTTGTCATCCAGACTGCGGGCTACGCGCTTCTTGCTGCCGTTGTCGGGAATGAGGTAGGTCTGGCCGTTCACCTCTATGGTGCTGTACTGCTTGCCATCCATGGTGACGGACTCCTCGGCGCAGAGCTGTCCCGAGAGGGGGGCCAGCAGGGTTGCCAGAAGCAAGGTAACAGGTTTGTTCATGGTAATACTCCTAGCGTGTTAGCTGCGGTTGGCATCGTGACCCAGGACCCGCAGGGACCATGAGATCAGCTTGCCCGGTTGACGGTTGTTGCGCTCGGTCAGGGTGGTGCGCTCCTTGGTCTTGCGATTGAGCAGAGAGACCTGACGGGTACCGTTGGCAACGTCGGTTACCTCCAGTCGCCACTGGCCTTCGGCCGATTCACCGTAAAACTTGTGGGAGAGCAGGCGCATGTCACGCAATCCCTTGGTGCGCACAAAGCCCAGCTGCTGCTGGTCGAGAGATTGGCCGACGAGGCTGTTGAAGGGGCTCAGCAGGATGCTGCGGGTGCCGGCGGGGGAGACCAGTTCGATCAGAAGATCGGGCAGACGCTGGTGATCCAGGCTCACCATCACCTGAACCGCTTCGACCGTCAACGGTGTGGCAATGCGGGTTGTCGAGCTGGTCGGGCTGTTGCCCACATCCGGGATGGCAGCGGTACTGCCGGTGACATTGATCTTCTGCCACGGCAGCTGCACCAGCGGGGGGAGGGGCTGGTGATTGGCTGCCAGCTCAAGCGCCTTGTTGACGTCGATCAGACCGAAACCGTAAGTCGGGCTGAACCACATGCCGGCGGCATTGCGCTCCCACCCTTCCAGCCCTTTCACGTCGCGCACCTTGCCGGTGCTGCTGGTGTAGCTGACCATCACGGGCTGATGTTTGGCATCGACCCGGGTAGCGCTGCGCGCCAGCAGATCCCGAAAATCGCGTACTGACAGATCCGGGTAGGCGGACATCAGCAGTGCCATGGCACCCGAGGTACTGGGGGTGGCAGAGGAGGTGCCGTTCATCACGCCGTTGTAGTCGCAACTGGCATCCAGTTGCGGGTTGCCGTGCAGCCGGTTGGTGCGGGGATCGTCGGTGCGGTTATAGCCCATATCGCAGCCGGGCAGATCCGTGGTCACCATGGCGGGGGAATCGGTACCGTACTCGCCGCCGGTGGCGCTCAGGAAGACGTTGCTGCCGACGCTGGAGTAGGAGGATCTGACACCATCTGCGTTGAGCGCGCTTACCACCAGGTTCCAGAAGTTGCTGTTTGAGGGGTCGAGATTGCTGTTCTCGAACGGCAATTTGGGGCCGTTGCCGGTGCGATTGAGCACATAGCCGCCCGCCGCTATCTTGTTGAAGCCGTTGCCGGCAGCCTTGATATAGGCGGCACTCTGCGCCTTGAGGGTTTGCTGTTCGAACAGACGGTCGAGCTGGGCCTGATCCAGGTCGTTGGCCGGACGGGGATCGACCAGGCTCATGCCATAGCTCTGGTTGAACACCCGGTTATCGCGGCTGGCATCGCTGTCGCCAAGGGCGTAGAGCCAGTCTTTCTGCAACTGCTGGCTGTTGTCGTCCAGCAGGTTGAACCCCTGCAACTGGGCCCGCGGGGCGATCCCCTTGGTGCCGATGGCGTTGTCTACCGCCGCTATGATGCCGGAGACCGAAGTGCCGTGCGCCGTATCCGCATCCGTCGGGGTCGGGTCATCGCTGCCGGTCACCACGTTTTTGGATCCCGGACGGACGTTGTCCGCCAGATCCGGGTGGGCGATAGCCAAGCCATCATCCACCACGGCCACATTGACCCCCTGTCCCAGCACGCCGGTGCGATGTGCCCACCAGAGGTTGAGGTCGTTGCCTGCTACGCCGCCACGGGCGCTGAAGGCATCCTGGCCACTGTTGAGCAGATACCACTGCTGATCCTGCAGCGGGTTGATGCCGGGCAGACAGCGTTCGCTGCTGCTGCGGCCGGTATCCAGTCCGGCTTCCTTGCCGGTCAGGGGGGCACAACTTTCATTTGCCTGAACAGATGCAACTGGCAGAGCCGACAGCAGTGCTGTGATCGCCAGTGCTAACGATGTTTGCTTCATTATTTTTAAACTCCATCTTATAGAGCACCTTCCTGGGTGCGAATGGAATCTACACACGGATGATGAAGAGCCAAAAGAACCTGTTTTCATAAGTTAGATCAGCCTCAAAGAAATCCGATCTTTTTTATGTTAGATATTCCATTGGAGCTGATCGTGTGTTTTATTGAGAGCATTTATCAGCGCTCGCTATTGATCTTTTTGTTGTTAAGTCAGGTGGTTAGCAGTCAATGCTGACTGGCGCGCGATGTGCGCTGCCACATTGGCGTAGTTTGTTTGCACTCCGTTCTCTTCATTCCCCATCTCTTCGTCGCCCGGCTCATAAGCTTCCTCAATTTTGTCGCTTGGTATTGGTAGCCGACTCTGATAAGTTGTCTTTCATTAGCCGTTTGGACGTCTGGATTTCCAATTTGAAATCAGTAGTCCGCTATCACCTTGATGAGTCTTGAGACAGGGAGTCTTGTATGTTGCGTCGCACCTTCTGGTTTTGTTCTCTATTGCTCTTGCTGAGCGGCACTCTGGCTGGCACTGCCTGGGCGGGTGAGCAGGATCGCCAAGAGATTGTGATCGGCACTACGGTGGGGGATTTTGCCGACATGGTGACCGACTCCATCAAGCCGCAGCTGGAGGCCAAAGGGTACAAGGTCAGGCTGGTGGAATTTACCGACTATGTTTCCCCCAACATTGCGCTGGCGGATGGCTCGCTCGATGTGAACTGTTTCCAGCACAAGCCTTATCTCGAGAGCTTTAGCAAAGACCGCGGTTTGTCACTGACACCCGTTGTGCAGGTCCCCACCGGGCCGATGGGGCTCTATTCCGGCAAGTTGGCCACACTCGATCAGCTGAAAGAGGGGAGTACGGTGGCTATCCCCAACGATCCCACCAATCAGGCGCGCGCCCTGCTGATGCTGCAGGATTTGGGCTGGCTCACTCTCAAGAAGGGGATTAACCCGCTCAAGGCGAGTGAGTTTGATGTGGTGAACAACCCGCACAATCTCAAGCTGGTACTGCTCGAGGCGGCGCAACTGCCCCGTTCGCGGGAGGATGTGGATTTTGCGGTGATCAACGGCAATTTTGCCGCCTCCAGCGGCATCCCGTTTAGCCAGGGGCTCTTTCTTGAGCGCAGCTACGCCTTTATCAACTGGGTGGTCGTGAAGCAGGTCGACAGCGAGAAGCCATTTGTCAGGGATGTGGCGGCCGCCTACAACTCTGCGGAGTTCAAGGCTTATGCCGCCAAGCGGTTTGCCGGCTACAAATTGCCGCAGGCATGGTCGACCGGGCAGGTTCAATAATCCACACCAGCAATTGCTTGGCGCCACTCCAAAAAACGCCCCCGAATGCGGGGGCGTTTTGTTTGAGATAGATGCCTGTCAGGGGTGACGGTAGAAGCGGTTGAGCTCGTTCATTACCTGGATCATGGCGCCCATGTCGGGAGTGGCCCGCTTGATGGGTTGATAGCTGTTGCGATCCAGTAGCTCGAAGTCACCCTGTTTGTTGAAGTGGGTGATAGTTCCGCTCTGGTAGATGGCAAAGTCGTTCTGATCCCCGGCCAGCAGCCAGTTGCGCGGGCTGAAGTCGAACAGCGAGCGGCCAATGCTGTAATCACGCGGCGGGTTACGCACCCCCAGCATCCCCTGCATCAGGGTCGGTGCCAGGTCGAAATGGCTGCTCGGCTGCTCGATCACCTGACTGTTTCGGCCAGGCCAGGCCACCACCATGGGCACCTGCACCTGATAGAGGGAGTAGTTGCTGCCAGCGCCCCAGCTGTTGCTCTGGGTGTCGTTGAACTCCTGACCATGGTTGGAGGTGATGACCACCACCGTATTGCTATCCATGCCCTGCAGCTGCAGTTTGGTCAGCATCTCTTCCAGCAACTGGTCGGTATAGAAGACCGAGTTCTTGTAGCGATTCTCCAGCTTCACCAGGTTTTCCGCCCGATAGGCGGTAGCCGGATTGAAGTTGGTCAGCTCCGGCTGGAAAGGGCCCTTCATGGTTGCGGGCAGCTGGTAGTCGCCAGGACTTGAGAGATAGACCAGCGAGAACCAGGGGCGCTCCGGCGTGCGCTTCTCCAGCCACTGCTGCCAGTCGGTCAGCAGCTTGCCGTCGTTGGTCTGCTCGGAGACAAACACCTGTTTGCGCAGACCGGCGAGGATGCTCTTGCGATACTTCTGGCCATCTTCTATCGCCCCGAACAGGCCGAACTGGTAATCCTGGCGCAGCAGTTCGTCAAACAGCACCGGCGGGCGCTTGTCGCTGCTGATCTCTTTGTAGTAGTGACCGGGCAGGCCATAAAAGAGGCTGAACATCCCCATCAGGTCATCGTTGCCGCCGCTCAGGTGATTGCGGAAGCTGAGATGCTGATCCGCATAGCGCTGCAGATTAGGCATGTTGATGTTGTTGAGCATGTCAAAGCGCAGCGAATCGACCACCACAATCAGCAGGTTGCTGTGGGTAAGGGGCGCATTGACGTTGAGCGGCCGCAACGGATAGCGGATCCGGCTGTCACTGTCATCGCTCTGGTTGGCTGCCTGCTTCTCGTACTGATCCAGATCCAGCCAGCCGTGTTTGGCCAGGAAGGAGCGGGCCGTCATGGGGTAGGAGAGGGGGAAGTTGGCGCGCTGCATGGTGATGGGCTGATACAGGGTGGCATCCGCCCAGCTGTTGACCACGTGGGTCAGGATAAAGCAGACCAGCAGCGCCAGCCCTACCTGATTGCCATACTGACGGCGCTTGCGCTTGTTGATCTTGCGCCAGACATAGGCCGACAGCAGCAGTTGCAGCAGGAAGATGGTCGGCACGGCAACGAAGATGATGCTCCAGATCGAGCCCTCCTCGGTCTGGGCCTGATCCAGCAGCAACTGCCACACCTGGGCATTGAGGTGGAACTTGAAGAGCCGGAATACCTGGGTGTCGATCAGCAAAAGCACCAGCGCCAGCGTCGCCACGACGGCGGAGATGAAGCGCAGGGGCTTCTCTTTGGGCAATACGAAGCTCAAAGGGAAGATCGTCAGCAGGTAGGTGACGAAACTTAAAAACGAGAAGTGGCCAATCCAGCTTACAACGAGGTAGACCACACCAAGGGTGGTCGACGGCCAGCTGATGGCACCCAGGTAACGGGTGGCAATCAGCATGGCGAGAATGATGTTGAAGAAGGAGAACCAATGCCCCCAGGTGATCAGGCGAGAGACATTATCACGATAGGGGTTACCGGTTTCGACCATAGTGATCCATCTGCGTTGAGAAACGTCAAATCAACAGAGTCGGGGACTCAGTGCGTGTCGTGGCGGTTATCGACCGATGCGGTCAGGGCCTGGACAAACTTTTCGGTGATGGCCTGACGCTGGGCCGGAGCCATACCGTTGATGATATTGGTAGTCAGGTTGCCGAGCACCATCAGACTGAGATCCACCGGCGCCTTGTGCTTCTCCAGGGCGGTGATCAGGTCGTTCATCAGGGCGTCAAACTGCTCGTTATTGTACTTTGATACGATGGGCATAATCTTCAGTTCATCTCGGTTCAAAGCGCCTTATAATACTTCACCCTTTCGGCTAACACTATGGCTTTGTGACATGAGTCTCGATATCGACAAGATCATACTTCACTCCCTGCGCCAGGGCGGCGATGGTCAACCACACGCCGATACCCGCAGCCAGACCCTTCCTCCCGACGAGGCGGTACAGGGGCTGATGGCGGAGCTGCATCGCATCTATAACGGCAAGGGAGGCAAGGGCTTTGGCTTCTTCGCCGACCCCGAGGCTGCCGTCGCCGAGCTGGCGGAGGGGGAAGAGGCCCCCAAGCAGCCCTCTCCCGCGTTTCGCATTGCCCTCGAACAGCTGCTCGGCGAGCAGAGCGAATTTGTTCCCTTCTCGGTCAATGTGACCCAGATGCTGGTCAAACAGCTGGTGGAGCACGCCCTCGATGAGCAGGGGGTATTGCTGATTGCCAAATACAACTATGTCGGTGTCGATTATCTGATGATCGCCCTGCTGGAGGGCAAGGAGAGCGTCACCGTCAGCGAAGCGCTGGAGTTGCGTCACATCCAGTATCTCGATATTGGCAAACTCAATCTGGTGGCCCGCATCGATTTGACCGAGTGGAAAACCCAACCCGAGTCACGCCGTTATATTACCTTCAGCAAGGGACGTATTGGTCGCAAGCTGGGCGACTTCTTTATGGATCTGCTGGGTGCCCGTGAAGGAATGGATGCCAAGATCCAGAATAAAGGGCTGCTGCAGGCAGTTGAAGATTATTGCGAGAGTCGCCAGCTCGAACCGGCAGAGCGCAATGACTATAAAAAGCAGGTTTTCAAATATTGCACCGAGCAGGCGAGTGCCGGTGAAGAGATCGAGATCAAGGAGCTGTCGGCAGAACTCTCCGCAAAAGATGCCGACGAGGGTGACCTCGATTTTTACAGCTTCATTGGTCAGGAGTACGAACTGGAAGAGCGCTTCCCGGCCGACCGTTCTACCCTGCGCGGGCTGACCAAGTTTGTTGGTTCCGGCGGCGGTCTGACACTGAGTTTTGAGCAGAAGTTGTTGAACAGCCGCGTGTTTTATGACCCGCAGACCGACACCCTGACCATCAAGGGGGTACCGCCCAACCTCAAGGATCAGCTGCTGCGCCAGTCGTAATGTGATCAAGCCGTCATTTCCGGCAAAAAGAGACTCTGCCTTGGCAGAGTCTCTTTTTTATTGGGCGAAAGGGGCAGGGCGAAACCGGGCCGGTGCTTTGTTAACAGATCAAACAAAATAAACCACCTGAAAGGGTTTTCATTCAAGTGAAAACCCTTTCATTGGGGTAATTATATTTCAGTTTGGTAATTATATTTCGGTTGTTGTTTTGAAATAAGCCGATAAACAGGGTTATTTCCCCGATTTAAGAAAATGTTTTCAAAACTTTCTGGAAGGAAATACGTAATTGCATTTCAAAAATGCGAGTTGCGTCATGTGAGGCGAATGACGCTTGGGATAATATTCACTTCGCACACAATGCTCTTACAGCGCGGAACTACTACAAGGAAAGGCTCATGAAAAAGAAATTGCTGTCATCCCTGATCGGTCTGGCCACTCTTGGCGTCGCTTGCACTGCTACTGCTGCCATCGATGAAGGCCAGCTGACCATCTGGATCAACGGTGACAAGGGATACAACGGTCTGGCTGAAGTGGGTAAGAAATTTGAAGCAGAAACCGGCATCAAGGTTACTGTTGCTCACCCGGATCAGGTTGAAGTGAAATTCCAGCAAGCCGCCGCCACTGGCAACGGCCCGGACATCTTCTTCTGGGCTCACGACCGTTACGGTGAGTGGGTCAAGGCCGGTCTGCTGGTTCCGGTAACGCCGAGCGCTGCGACTAAAGCCAAATTCGAACAGCTGGCATGGGATGCCATGACTGTTGACGGTAAAACCTATGGCTACCCGGTTGCCATGGAAGCAGTCAGCCTGATCTACAACAAGGATCTGCTGCCTGAGCCGCCGAAGACCTTCGAAGAGATCGCCAAGATTGACGAGACTCTGAAGAAGAACGGCAAGCGCGCCATCATGTGGGCCTATGACACCCCCTACTTCAGCTACCCGCTGGTGGCTGCCAACGGTGGCTACGCCTTCAAGAAAACCGCTACCGGTTATGACGTGAAAGACACCGGCGTGAACAACGCTGGCGCCAAGATCGGCGTAGGCTACATCTCTGAGATGATCAAATCCGGTCACCTGGAGAAGGGTATCGACTACGGCGTAATGGATGCCAAGTTCAACAAGGGCGAAGTGGCCATGATGATCAACGGTTCCTGGGCCTGGAGCAACCTGGACAAGAGCGGCATCAAGTACGGCGTAGCGCCGCTGCCGACCCTGAAGGGCAAACCGGCTAAAGCCTTCGTTGGCGTACTGGGTGCCACCATCAACGCCGCCAGCCCGAACAAGGATCTGGCCATCGAGTTCCTGGAAAACTACCTGCTGACCGATGCCGGTCTGGCTCCGGTCAACGCCGACAAGCCGCTGGGTGCCGTTGCGCTGAAATCCTTCCAGAAGACGCTGGAATCCGATCCGCACATCAAGGCCACCATGCAAAACGCCCAGGCTGGCGAGCCGATGCCGTCCGTGCCCGAGATGAGCCGTTTCTGGTCCTCCTTCGAAACTGCCCTCAAGAACGTGACCTCCGGTCGTCAAGGTGTTGACGAAGCGCTGGATACCGCTGCCAAGCGTATCGTTCAGTAAGCTCGCACTACCCGGGAGGCCGCAATGGCCTCCCACTCTCTCAAATCTCTCTTGGCGTTATAAAGGTTAATTGGCATGGAAGTAGTACCTTCTGTTGAGTCCTATGCCGGTCCGAAGGATAAGCACACCTGGCTTAAGTGGACTATCGCGGCCCTGGTCGCCATCCTCAACGGCTACGCAGCCGTGATGATGTACGCCAGTGGCGAGTGGGTATTCGCGCTGCTGGATCTGGTGGTGGTATCCGTCGGTCTGTATGTCTTCATGAACAAGAAGACCTATGCCCATCGCTACATCTTTCCGGGTGTGGCTGGCATGGTTGTATTTATCATCTTCCCTCTTGCCTACACGATTGGCATTGCCTTCACCAACTATTCGGGCTCCAACTTGCTCTCCGTGGAGCAGGCTCGTGATTATCATCTGAAGAAAACCTACAAGGTGTCGGGCGGTGAATTCGATTTTACTCTGCTGGGTGGCGACAACGGCCAGTTCCAGCTGCAGCTGAACCAGGATGATCACGCCTATATCAGCCAACCCGTCACCCTGATGAACAACAAGGCCCGCGAACTGGCCGTAAGTGAAGGGCGGGTACAGACTACACCTCAGCTTATCGAGCTGACTCCGGTCACTGGCGAGATTGCCAGCAAACCGGCGCCCATTCGCGCTATCGTAGATCATCGCACCCACCTGAGCGCGCTGGATCTGGTGCTGCCCGATGGTTCCACCCATCTTACCCTGAGCAGCCTGCGCAAGTTTGCCGCCCAGAAGTCCCAGTACACCCGTCTGATGGATGGCGCCGTGCTCAAGTCCGGCGTGGTGATCAAAGACAGCAACCTGCTGCGCGACAACCAGAGCGGCGAGCTGATGCTGCCCAACGGCGAGACCGGTTTCTACCAGTACATCGACGATCAGGGCCAGTTTGTCGGCAAGGGCATCGCTCCGGGCTTTGTGGTCAGCGTGGGTTGGAAGAACTTCGCCCGCATCGTGACTGACCCGGGTATTCAGGCGCCGTTCCTGCAGATCTTCGTCTGGACCGTGATCTTCTCTGCCTGTTCCGTGGCGTTCACTCTGGCCATCGGTATGGTGCTGGCCTGTCTGGTGCAGTGGGAATCGCTCAAGGGGCGCGGCTTCTATCGGGTCATGTTGATCCTGCCCTACGCAATTCCGGCGTTTATCTCCATCCTTGTGTTCAAGGGGTTGTTCAACCAGAACTTCGGTGAGATCAACATGTTCCTGGAAGCGGCCTTTGGCATCAAGCCGGACTGGTATACCAATCCCATGCTGGCCAAGGTGATGATCCTGATCGTCAACACCTGGCTGGGCTACCCCTACATGATGATCCTCTGCATGGGCCTGCTCAAAGCTATCCCGGAAGACCTCTATGAAGCGTCCGCCATGGACGGTGCCGGTCCGGTGCAGAACTTCTTCAAGATCACCGTGCCGCTGCTGATGAAGCCGCTGACCCCGCTGTTGATTGCCTCGTTCGCCTTCAACTTCAACAACTTCGTACTTATCCAGTTGTTGACCAACGGTGCTCCGGACATCATCGGTGCCAGCACTCCGGCCGGTACTACTGACCTGCTGGTGAGCTACACCTACCGGATTGCATTCCAGGGATCGGGTGGTCAGGACTACGGTCTGGCCAGTGCCATCGCCACCGCCATCTTCCTCATCGTAGGTGCGCTGGCGCTGCTCAACCTGAAATTGTCCAAAGCCGACAAACAGCTGTAAGGAGGCTTCAACATGGCAATCGTACAACCCAAATCAGTCAAATACCGAGTGTGGGCAACCCACCTGGTCATGTGGGGCTTCCTGGCGCTGATCATCTTCCCGTTGATCATGGTTATCGCCATCTCGTTCCGTAACGGTAACTTCGCGGTAGGGGAGATCATCCCCTCCAACCCAACCCTGGATCACTGGAAACTGGCGCTGGGCATCTCCATCACCAACGCCGACGGCAGCATCACACCGCCGCCGTTTCCGGTGCTGACCTGGTTGTGGAACTCCATCAAGATCGCCGGCATCACTGCCCTGATGATCGTGACGCTCTCCACAACTTGTGCCTACGCCTTTGCCCGCCTGCGTTTTCGTGGCAAGTCCACCATCCTGCAGGGCATGCTGATTTTCCAGATGTTCCCGGCTGTGCTGGCACTGGTGGCCATCTATGCGCTCTTTAACAAGATTGGTGACTACATCCCCTGGCTGGGTCTCAACACCCACGGTGGCCTGATCCTTGCCTACATGGGCGGCATCGCCCTGCACGTCTGGACCATCAAGGGCTACTTCGAGACCATCGACTCCTCTCTGGAGGAGGCTGCGGCCATCGACGGTGCGACTCCGTGGCAGGCATTCCGCCTGATCCTGTTGCCCTTGTCGGTACCCATTCTGGCGGTGGTATTCATTCTGGCCTTTATCGGTTCCATTACCGAGGTGCCCATGGCCTCCATCCTGCTGCAGGATGTGAACAATCTGACCCTGGCGGTCGGAGCCCAGCAGTACCTCTATCCGCAGAACTACCTGTGGGGTGACTTTGCCGCAGCCGCCGTGCTCTCCGGCTTCCCCATCACAGTGGTGTTCCTGTTGGCGCAGCGCTGGCTGGTTGGCGGTCTGACCGCCGGTGGTGTGAAAGGTTAAGTTTATGGCAGGGGGAGCAGGCTCCCCCTGCTATCACGATTTGCAAAGATTCAAGAGCGGAGCTCGTCATGGCTGAAGTAGTACTCAACAACGTTCGCAAAAATTACGACCCGGCTGTTCACAAGGACACCCTGCGCAATATCAACCTCTCCATCAAGGAAGGGGAGTTTATCGTCTTCGTCGGTCCGTCCGGCTGCGGTAAATCCACCCTGCTGCGAATGATCGCGGGTCTGGAAGACATCACCAGCGGTGAGCTGACCATCGGCGGTCGCTACATGAACGACGTGCCGCCGGTAGAGCGCAACGTCGGCATGGTGTTCCAGTCCTACGCCCTCTATCCGCACATGAACATCTACGAGAACATGGCCTTTGGCCTCAAGCTCAAGAAGATGGACAAGGAGAACATCCACAAACGGGTGATGCGTGCCGCTGAAATTCTGGGTCTGGAGCCGCTGCTGGAGCGCAAGCCCAAGGCACTCTCCGGCGGTCAGCGCCAGCGGGTTGCCATCGGTCGCTCCATCGTGCAGCAGCCGCAGGTGTTCCTGTTTGACGAGCCGCTCTCCAACCTCGACGCCGCGTTGCGGGTCAAGATGCGGATCGAGATCGCCAAGCTGCACAAGGAGCTCAACTCCACCATCATCTACGTGACCCACGATCAGGTGGAAGCGATGACCCTGGCCGACAAGATCGTGGTGCTGAGTCCGCTCAAGGCCGATGCCGCCAGCAACCTGGAGCAGTTCGGTTCACCGCTGGATCTCTACCACAACCCGGACAACAAGTTTGTGGCCGGTTTTATCGGTTCGCCCAAGATGAACTTCCTGGCCGCCGAGCTGATGGAGATTGGTGAGCAGGAGTGCGTGGTCAAGCTCTCTACCGGCGACAGCGTGCGGGTGCGGGTCGATGCCCGTCGTGGCGCGGTGGGTGACAAGGTTGAGCTGGGCATCCGCCCGGAGCATCTGGTGCCGCTGAGCCACGCCCATGCCGACAGCAAGCTGAGCGGCGTGGTGCAGGTTGCCGAGCATCTTGGGGCCGAATCATTCGTCTATATGGATGTGGATGGTCACGACTTTACCGTCAAGACCACCTCCGACGTGGATGTGGCGACTGGTCAGAGCTACAGCGTGGGGATCCCGGCTGAAGCCTGCTATCTGTTTGATGCCAAGGAGCAGGCGTTCCCCCGCACCGCCAAGTACATCCGTACCTGATCGCGGTTTGGTGCAAGTTTTCCGTATCTTCAATGCCTTTTTGCCGGTCTTGCGACCGGCTTTTTATTGCCTGCCGTTTGGCTAAACCGGCAGGCGCGGTGGCAGGGCTCAGCCCTCGAAATCAGCAGTAATATCGGGGACAAAGGTCTGGCTGGTCAGGGGCGGGCGTTCGTACCCTTCGGTCTTGATGGGGGGGAGCTTGATGGGCTCGTAGTGGATCGCCTCGTAGGGCACCTTGCCCAGCAGATGGGCGATGCAGTTGAGGCGGGCGCGGCGCTTGTCGTCCGCCTCCACCACAAACCAGGGACTGTCCTGGGTGTCGGTGTAGGTGAACATGTCATCTTTGGCGCGGGAGTATTCGACCCAGCGCGAGCGGGACTGCAAGTCCATCGGGCTGAACTTCCAGCGCTTGATGGGGGTGTTGATCCGCTCCTTGAAGCGCTTCTCCTGCTCCTCATCGGAGACCGAGAACCAGTATTTGATCAGGGTGATGCCGGAGCGGATCAGCATCCGCTCGAACTCGGGGCAGGCGCGCAGAAACTCGCGATACTCGGCGTCGCTGCAAAAGCCCATCACCCGCTCGACCCCGGCTCGGTTGTACCAGGAGCGGTCAAACAGCACCATCTCGCCAGCAGCGGGCAGGTGGGCCACATAACGCTGAAAGTACCACTGGGAGCGCTCCCTGTCTGAGGGGGCGGGCAGCGCCGTCACACGGCAGACCCGGGGGTTGAGGGGCTCGGTGATCGCCTTGATGACCCCCCCCTTGCCGGCAGCGTCCCGTCCCTCGAACAGCACTACCACCTTGAGCCCCTCCTGCTTGACCCACTCCTGCAGCTTGACCAGCTCCTCCTGCAGGTGGGCGAGGTGGTGTTCATAACATTTCTTCTCCAGACGTGGCCGCTTCTTGCTCTTGTCCTTCGGCATCTTCTTCTCCTTTTTGAGTCCCTTCTTGCCGTCACTTCAGCTTGCACCAGGGAGAGTCGACTGCCAAGGGGGACGTGATACACTGCCCGCCCATCGCTGGCAACAGGAGATAACATGAAGCAATTTATGGAGATAGCGGGCCGCCGGATGGCCTATCTGGATGAAGGGCAAGGGCCGGTGCTGCTGTTTGGCCATAGCTATCTGTGGGATAGCGCCATGTGGGCGCCGCAAATCGAGGCGCTCAAAGGGAGCTATCGCTGCATCGTTCCCGAGCTGTGGGGCCACGGCGATTCCGATCTGCTTCCGGAAGGCGCCTGCACGCTGGCAACCCTGGCGCGCGATCATCTGGCGCTGCTCGATGCCCTCGGGGTTGACGAGTTCGTGCTGGTGGGCCTCTCCATCGGTGGCATGTGGGGTGTGGAGCTGGCGCGCATGGCCCCAGCTCGCCTCAAGGGGCTGGTGCTGATGGACAGTTTCGTTGGCCTCGAGCCGCAGATCACCTGCGAGCGCTACCTCGGCATGCTGGCGATGATCGAGCAGCTTGGCACTGTGCCGGCGCCCATCGTCGAACAGGTGGCGCCGCTCTTTTTTGCCAATCAGCCTGATGAGGCGCTGATGAGCGGTTTCAAGGCGCGCCTTGCCGCCTGGCCAAAGGATAAGATTGCCGCCATGGTGGCGGTGGGCCGCAGCTTTGTGACCCGTGAAGATCGCATCGAGTGGCTGGAGGAGATCAGCATTCCTGCCTTGGTGATGACCGGCTGCGAGGACAAGGCGCGCCCGGTGCTGGAGGGCTATCTGATGGCCGAGGTACTGGGTTGCCCGTTCAGGGAGATCCCGGCAGCTGGCCACATCTCGTCGCTGGAAAATCCGGCCTTCGTCAATCAGCAGCTGACCGGGTTTCTGGCGGCGCTATCAGCCTGAATGGGCAGCCTGAAGATGGTCGTGAAAAAGGGAGCCGAGTGCTCCCTTTTGTTTGTTCGTATCTCACAGCGCATCACCGTTACCAGATATAGCCCAAGGCAAATCCCGCATAGAGTTCGCCGTCGTGCTGGACGATGGGGCTGTTTTTGATGTCCCGATCATACAATTCGTAGTTCATGGCAAACATGCCAATCCAGTTGGGACTGAAGCGGTAGCTGGTGATGAGCGCCGCCATGGGGGAGAGGGTTGAGCCCGTGTCCCAGGCTGGCCGCTGGGCGGTGGCCTCGCTTTCGGAGATGCCGCCGAAGTAGTAGTTGGCCATCTTGTCGCTGCGCAGCATCACCCCCATCCCCGGCATGATGAGCAGGTTGTCGCGCTGGATGGGGAAGTCGGCCCACAGCAGCAGCTCCTGACCCTTGCTGCGGCCGGTGATATCGCTGTTGGCTCGCACTGTCAGCAGGGCGTAGGGGGTGATGATGTTGCCACCAATCCCGCCTTCCAGCTGCCATTTGCGCTGTTCCATGCCGCTGAATGCTGGAGAATCCTCGGGGTCCAGATTGCCAAACCGCACCCGGCCATAGCCGTACAGGGCGACGTTCTCATCTTTGTGGAAGTAGTAGCGCGCCCGATCGCCGAGAAACATGAACTGCTTGCCGAAGTAGATAAAGCCCGGGATAGCGTAGGTGGCATTATCTTGCGCCTCATAGCGGGCTTGTCCCCCGATGAGCGCCGCACCGGCGACAAAGCCCTGTGGCACCGGGCTGGTAGGGCTGTCGCTGGTGAGCAGATCCATGGAACCAAGGTCGATATCGGCGCTGGCGGGCAAGGCGGCAGCGAGGAGCAGGGCCGTCAGCCCTGCCGCTCTGATTTGACGAAAAAAGGTCATGGACACTCCGTTGTCACGATTGCATGGGGAAGCGGGTTATTTTGCGGCGCTCGGCAGATCTTCGCGTTTTGGCCAGGCATTGATCACCGCCTTGACCAGGGTGGCGAGGGGAATGGCGAAGAAGACCCCCCAGAATCCCCACAATCCGCCAAAGACCAGCACGGCGATGATGATGGCGACCGGATGGAGGTTGACTGCCTCCGAGAAGAGCACCGGCACCAGCAGGTTGCCATCGAGAGCCTGAATGACCAGATAGGCCACCATCAGCCAGGCGAACTCCGGGGTGAGGCCCCACTGGAACAGGGCGACCATGGCCACCGGCACAGTCACCACTGCGGCGCCGATGTAGGGGATCAGCACCGAGAAGCCGACCGCGACCGCCAGCAGCACCGAGTAGCGCAGCCCCATCAGGGCGAAGGGGACATAGGTGGCGATGCCGACGATAAGGATCTCGATCACCTTGCCGCGGATGTAGTTGATGATCTGGTTGTTCATCTCGACCCACACCCGGTTGACCAGGGTGCGGTTGCGAGGCAGGAAGCGGCGCAGGCTGCCCATCAAGACCCGCTTGTCCTTGAGCATGAAGAAGACCATCAGTGGCACCAGGATCAGGTAGATCATGATGGCGACCACGTTCACCAGCGAGCTGAGCGAGGCGCTCACCAGATGCTCGCCGCCACTGAGAATGCGCTGGCGAATGTTGTCGATGACGGTCTCCACCAGACTGACGTCGATGAGTTCGGGATAGCGGTCGGGCAGGGTGCGGACATAATCCTGAGCGTGAGTCAGCATGGCCGGCGCCTCTTTGGCCAGATTGATCCCCTGACTGACCAGGGTCGGGATAAGGCCCAAGAGGGCGGCGACTGCCACCGTAATAAAGAGGATCAGAATGACGCTGGTGGCCAGGGTGCGCGACAGCCCCGCCTTTTGCAGCCGGGCCACCGGCCACTCCAGCAGGTAGGCCATCACCAGCGCCACCAGCAGGGGGGCCAGCAGATCGCCAAACAGCCAGATGATGGCAAAGCAGAAGACCAGCAACAGGAAGAGGGTAACGGCATCGGGATCGGAGAACCGGGTCTGATACCAGCGCTTCAAGACTTCTAACATGACTGCATCCTTACACGACAGGGGCTCAAGATGGCTGTGTCGCCCCGACAACCAGCTGCAAAGAGAGGGTATTATCCGGCTCGGGGGTGAGAATGACCCCGTGGCCGAGACGCTGCAGATAGGCCGGAATATCCTGCCGTGAGCCCGCATCGGCCAGCCGTATGGTCACGGTTTGGCCGGTTTTGGCCTCCCGCAACCAGAGCTTGAGCCGGATCAGTGGCTCGGGACAGCGCCAGGGGGTCAGGTCGAGATATTCCATGGGGGCTCCATCACGCAGATGGCCGCTATTATGGCCGTGATAAGAGCATGAAACAACGCTTGTAGCCCTTGATGGGCAAGGGTATTCTGCCGAGGCCCTTTCTGATGGAGATAGAGATAACGTGGCACGCTTTTCCCCCCTGATGGCATCACTTCCCCTGCTGGCTTCCCTGATGGGCGCCACGTTTCATGCCGAGGCGAACAATCAGCTTCCTGACATAGGCACCGCCGGGGTATCGGCCCTGCCCATCGAGCAGGAGGTACGCTATGGCAACGCCTTCATGCGCTTTGCCCGTGCCGGTTTGCCGATCATCGATGATCCCGTGTTGAGCCAATATATCGACGATCTGGGGCAGCGCCTGCTCTCCAACGCCGATGGGGTGCGTTTCCCGTTTACCTTCTTCCTGATTAACGATCCCAGCATCAACGCGGCCGCCTTCCTTGGCGGGCGGGTCAAGGTGCACACCGGCCTGTTCCTCTACGCCGACAGCGAGAGCGAGCTCGCCTCGGTACTGGCCCACGAAATCACCCACGTGACCCAGCGCCACATCGCCCGCTATATGGAAGCGCAGGCAAGCAGCTCGGCGGTGACTCTGGCCGGTCTGGTGGGCTCCATCGCACTGGCGGTGATCAACCCGACCGCCGGTATTGCGGCGTTGCAGACCACGCTGGGCCTCTCCATGCAGTCTGCCATCAACTACACCCGCGACAACGAATACGAAGCGGACCGGATCGGCATGAAGACCCTCTACGATGCCGGTTTCGATCCCATGGGGATGGCCAACTTCTTCCAGAAACTGGCTGCCGAGTATCGCTATGCCAGCAAGCCGCCTGAAATGCTGCTGACTCACCCGCTGCCGGAGACCCGGATCAGCGAGGCCCGAGCCCGGGCGAGCAGCTATGGCCGCCGCGACCTGCCGCCGAGCCTCGACTTCTGGTTGGCCAAGGTGCGCATTCAGGTGCGCTATGGCACAGATACCCCGCAGGGGATGCTGAGTTACTTCGATAGCCGGATCCAGAAAGGGGATTATCCGCTCAAGGATGCCGCCATCTATGGCAAGGCGCTGGCGCTGATCCAGCTCAAACGCACCGACGAAGCAGATACGCTGATGAAAGAGCTGGCCACCCGTCATCCGGAAGATCTCTTTATCGTCGATGCCCAGACCGACATCGACCTGGCCAAGGGACGCAGTGCCCAGGCCATCGCGCGCCTCGAGAAGTTCCGCAGCCAGATGCCGGACAACGAGGTGGTGGTGGTCAACCTTGGCAACGCCTATCTCGAAAGCGGCAACTACAAGAAGTCCATCGCCATCCTCGACCCCTATGCCCGTGCGCATGAGGAGAACAATCTGGCCTGGAACCTGCTCTCCGACGCCTATCGCAAGGCGGGCAGAATGACCGAGCTGCACATGGCGCGGGCTGAAATCCTCTCCCTGCGCGGTGATTATCAGGCGGCCATCGACGAGCTGATCGTGGCGCGTGGCACCACCAGTGACCGGATGACTCTGGCCCGACTGGAGGCGCGTATCACCGAGCTGGAGCGAGCCAAGAAGGATCTCGACAGCCTCAAGGGGTGACGAGAGGTTATTGCCAACAACAAGGGCGCACTCTGGTGCGCCCTTGTTGTTTATGGTGAGTCAGAGAAACAGCTCTGCACCCTGTGGGGGTGTTCAGTTGCCCGGATGCCTGATGGATGCCTTGAGGGCGTCGATCTGCGATTGACCCAGTTCACCAACCAGCGTCTGCTTGAGTTTGCCCTCACTATCGAGCAGGTAGCTGGTAGGCAGCCCGCTTGGGCGAGGGAAGGGGAGCCTGGCATCCTCATTGGCAATAAGGAGCGGCACCTTGATGTGGTACTGGGCGGCCAGCTTGTCCAGCTCGGCCGGGGTGATCGGATCGTAGTTGATTGCCACCACGGCGATCTCTCCCTCGGCAGCCAACGCGTTGAGGTGCGGCATCTCTCGCAGGCAGGGGGCGCACCAAGGGGCGAAGTAGTTGACCAAGAGCGGCTTGCCGGCAAAGTGGTCAAGAGCCACCGTTTGCCCCGCTGCGTCGGTAAATTCGGGGGCGGGCGTGCAGGCGCCCAGCAGGCCAGCCACAATCAGCCAACAAATTCGTTTCAATTCCTTTCCACTGCCGCTTACCCTGACCATCACTTTCCCCTACAATAGCGCCGTTTCTTGTCCCATCTTGCGATTAATCAGGGAGTTACCATGAGCGAGACCCAAATTTACCACAATCCGCGCTGCTCGAAGAGCCGTGAAACCCTTGCGCTGCTGGAACAGCACGGGATCGCCCCTGATGTAGTGCTCTATCTGGAGCAGGCCCCGAGTGAAGAGGAGATCCGCAAGCTGCTGACCCTGCTCGGCTTTAGCGACCCGCGCCAGCTGATGCGCACCAAGGAAGATCTCTACAAGGAGCTGGGCCTTGGTGAAGTGAATGGCGACGACTTGATCCGTGCCATGCACCAGCATCCCAAGCTGATCGAGCGCCCCATCGTCATCAAGAACGGTCAGGCCCGCATTGGTCGCCCGCCGGAGCTGGTGCTGGAGATCCTCAAGTGAGCACCCGCTTTGCCCGTCTGCTGACCCTGGTCGGCTTCTTTGGTCTGCTGGGCTGGGTCATCCTCTGGCATCTGTGGCTCTCGCCCCATCCTGATCTCAACCCCTGGCTGTTGCCGGTGATCTGGACGGTGCCGCTGCTTTTCCCCCTCAAGGGGATAGTGCAGGGCAACCCCTATACCCATGCCTGGGGCAACTTCGTGCTGATGCCCTACTTCCTCCATGCCCTGACCCTGATCACCACGGATGAGGGGGAGCGGTGGTTGGCGGTGGTGGAGCTGCTGTTCACCACCCTCGCGTTTGTCGGCACCATCTACTACGCCCGGCTGCGTGGCCGCGAACTGGGCCTCAGCATTCGCAAGAAGAAAGACGAAGCCAGGTAATGCAAGAAGTAACGTGCAGCAATGTGATGAAGAGCGCCCCGCAAGGGGCGTTTTTTATGGCGGTGATACCAGACCCGAATCTGCCCGGAGCAGGGCCAGCTGCTGCACGCTGTGACCCATCAGTTGCGGGTAGAAGCGCAGAAATCCTGCTTCGCACCCTCGCCATTGCGCTTCATCAAGGGTGAGCAGCGCATCGCCGAGCGGCATCGGGCGGCGTAGCCGGCGGCCAATACCATTGAGGGCCTGCGCCAGCCCCTCCTTGCGCTGATAGGAGGCGATCCAGTTCTGCTCGGCCATCCGCTTGAGGGGAAGCGGCAACCCCTCTGGCAAGACGTGGTGATCTGCCAGCAACTGGCCATAGCTCTGCGCGAGAAAGCGGGGCAGGGGGTCTGTGCTGAAAGCTGCCCAGTGCTGGCTCAGCCAGTGGTCGTAGAGCATATCCACCACTATGCTGCCAAAGCGGCGCCAGGGGGCCTCGAAACAGGCGACGGCCGCCTTGTGCTCGGGATGGCTATCGGTGAAGGCATCGATTTTGCGGTGCAGCCAGATCCCCTCGTCAAACGGTGCGGCAAGGCCCGTTGGCAGCGAGCCTTTGACAAAATCACCGAGCAGGTTGCCGGTGAGGGAGCTTCCGGTATGGGCGGCCAGATGAAGGTGAGCCAGAAAGTTCATGATGAAAGCGGGGCCTGCGAACGGATAGTGCCGCTGAGAGTAGCGGATCTTCCATCTCTCATGAAAGTCTTGTTCAGGAAGTGCTTTCACCGGCGCGCCAATAGTGGGTAAATAGTCCATCTGCCTGATGGCATGTCACGGTATTGAGCGAGGAGTAACCATGATGTTGACCCTGATCGAGGGGGCCGAAATTTTCAGCCCTGCCTACCTTGGCCAGCAGGATCTGCTGGTGGCGGATGGCCGCATCGCCTGGATGGGCAAGGGAATGAGCGTGCCCGCCGACTGGCCACTGGTGCGCGTCGATGGACGGGGTCACTATCTGGTGCCAGGCATGGTGGATCCGCTGGCGCATATTACGGGAGGTGGCGGTGAGGGGGGCTTTGCCTTTCGCACCCCTGAGCTGGCGGCGAGCGAGGCGCTCAAGGCTGGAGTAACCACACTGGTGGCGGCGCTTGGTACCGACAGCCTGACCCGCTCGCCGGCTCAGGTGCTCGGCAAGGTGCGTGAGTTTCGCGCCGCCGGCGTGAGCGCCTTCATGTATACCGGCTCCTACCACCTGCCGGTCAAGAGCATCACCGGCACGGTGGAGTCAGACATCATCCTGATCCCTGAAGTGCTGGGGGTGGGGGAGGTGGCCATCAGCGACCACAGATCCAGCGCACCAACCCACGACGAGCTGGCCCGTCTGGTGAGCGAGGCACGGGTGGCCGGGTTGCTCGCGGGCAAGAGCGGGGTCAGCTTCTTTCATCTGGGGGATGGTCAGGGCGCACTGGCGCCGCTGCGGGCGCTGCGTGACAAAACCGATATTCCGCTGCGCCAGCTCTATCCGACCCACTGCAATCGCAACCCCTGGCTCTTCGCCGAGGCGATCGAGTGGGGCAAGGCGGGAGGCTGGGTCGATCTCACCACCTCCAGCTTTCCCGATCTGGTCGAGGATGGCGAGCGGCTGGCGGCCGATGCGCTGGTGGAGCTGTTGGCCGCCAACGTACCGGCCGATCGCATCAGCTTCAGCTCGGATGCCAACGCCAGTCTGCCGCGCTTTGATGGCGAGGGGCGCCTTATCGAGATGCGCTGCGGCCAGATCGCCAGCCTGTGGCAGGAGTGCGTTCGTGCCTGCCAGCTCGGGGTGCCGCTCGAGGTGGCGTTGGCGGTCGTGAGCGCCAACCCGGCGCAGGCGCTGGGGCTTGGCAGCAAGGGGCGGATCGGGGTCGGTCAGGATGCCGACTTGCTGCTGATCAAATCAGCTTCGCTCGCCATCAC
Source organism: Aeromonas jandaei (assembly GCF_037890695.1). Lineage (NCBI taxonomy): Bacteria > Pseudomonadati > Pseudomonadota > Gammaproteobacteria > Aeromonadales > Aeromonadaceae > Aeromonas > Aeromonas jandaei. Next base: position 2,654,734 of record NZ_CP149571.1, read on the forward strand.
TAAGGTGATGAGCGGCGGTCAGTGGCGTAGCTAAGCTCTTGGCGTTTTATTGCGCGTCTCGATTTCCAAACAAAAAGCCCGACAACTGTGTCGGGCTTTTGCTTGAGAGAGGCCGCCTAGATAGCCAGAAAGCCGAGGATCAGGATGGGGCCGAGCAGGCTCAGGATAAAGCCGGAGACAATGGCCACCGGCACGACGGTGATGCCCCCCGACTTCTGAATGACCGGCAGGGTGAAGTCGAGGGCGGTGGCGCCGCCATAGCCGATGGCGGCCGAGGGGTGACGCCGCATCAGGATCGGAATGATCAGGATGGCGATAAGCTCGCGTCCCAGATCGTTGATAAAGGCGGCAGAGCCCAGCACAGGCCCCAGCTTGTCGGCCACCAGAATACCGGAGAGCGAGTACCAGCCGAAACTCGATCCCAGCGCTAGTCCGTGAGCCAGGGGCATGCCCAGCAACTGGGCCGCCAGCAGGCTGCCCAGCCAGCTGCTGACAATGACGGTGGCGGCGATCTTCATTCCCCAGGGGTTGAGCAGGATCTGGCGCAGCCGCATGCCGGAGTTGCGCATCTGCACCCCGACCAGAAAGAGCAGCAGCATCAGCGCCCACTCGCTCCACTTGTCGATGGGCAGAGCGCGCAGATCTACCAGCAGACCCAGCAGCACGCCACCCAGTACCACAAAGCAGAGCTGCAGCGATTCCCACAGGAGATGGAGCTTGCTCGGCATTTTGGCATCGCTGGCGGCATGGGTCGGCGGCGAGCGCTTGTCGAGCCACCAGAGGGCCAGCAGGTTGCAGAGGGTAATGGCGCCGAGCATGATCCCGGCCACTTTGAAGATGACGGCGAGGTTGCTGCCAAGGTTCTCCACATAGGCAAGCCCCAGCCCCATCAGAAAGAGAATGAGGTAGACCATCTTGCCCAGCCCCTGATTGACCAGCTTGATCAATCGGGCGGAGGAGAGGGGAACCAGATAGCCGATCACCAGTGGCAACAGGATCAGCAAGACATTGAGCAACATCGGGGCCTCGATCACAAAAACTGATAAAAATCCCACCTTATCATTACTTATTGGCTCTGTGTCACATTTCTCTCGCTTTCCATGGGGTGTCGGGGCCATTTATTAGGGAGTTGTTACTTTCAGCCTGATGTGGGGTGTGCGAAGGGGAACGCAGCTTCCTGACAAGGGACCAATAAAATCAGTTTGATCCATTCGCTCCAGCCAGAATCTGCATGGGGAGTAGCTGCATAAAGCCATTTTGGAGTCGTTACGGACTGAATGTGGTTTTTCTCTTGCCACAGCCATGATTGGGGTATAAAAAGGCGGTATTCCAAACGCCGATGAAACGGCTGTTTATGCAAATAAAGTGCTGAAAAATACGCAATAGTCGAATGAAAATAGAGCGATTGACCAGGATTACCGCGTTCCATATTGTTTTTTCACTATCCGGGTGATATTTTCGCTGAAGGTTGCCATCAGTTAAATTTTTGTTAAGTTTGCGATGGTGGAGTCACGCCCCTGCGGCGTCTAGGGACAGACAAGGTTGTAATGGATGAGCGACGTTGCCGCACTGGAAGTACGTGATCTGCACAAATATTTTGGCACCCACGAAGTGCTCAAGGGCATCGACATGACTGCCCACAAGGGGGATGTCATCTCCCTTATCGGCTCCTCGGGTTCTGGGAAGTCGACTTTTCTGCGCTGTATCAATCTGTTGGAAACCCCCTCATCCGGCAGCGTCTCCCTCCATGGCGAATTGATTCGGATGAAAACCAGCCGTTCCGGTGAACGGTTGCCGGAGGATATGCGTCAGGTTGAGCGCATTCGCAGCCGGCTGGCGATGGTTTTCCAAAGCTTCAATCTCTGGTCGCACATGACCATCATGCAGAACATCATCGAAGTGCCGATCCAGGTGCTCAAGGTGCCCCGTGCCGAGGCAATCGCCAAGGCGGAGCAGCTGCTCAACAGGGTTGGACTCTGGGAGCGGCGTGACTACTACCCGGGTCACCTCTCCGGCGGTCAGCAGCAACGTGCCGCCATTGCCCGTGCGCTGGCGGTGGAGCCCGAGGTGATGCTCTTTGATGAACCCACTTCGGCGCTCGATCCCGAGCTGGTGGGAGAAGTTCTCGGCCTGATGCGCGAGCTGGCCGAAGAGGGGCGTACCATGCTGGTGGTGACCCACGAGATGTCATTTGCCCGCGATGTATCGAACAAGGTGATGTTCCTGCATCAGGGAAGAGTGGAGGAGGAGGGCAACCCCAAAGAGATTTTTGCCCATCCCAAATCCGAGCGGTTCAAACAATTCATCTCCTCCATCTATTGATGGCCGGAGCCCGGATTTACACGATCGACTGTTTTATCAAGGAGAGATACATGAACAAGCTGATGCTGGCGACTACCGTGATTGCTGCCCTCTCTTCCGGCAGCCTGATGGCCAAGGAGTGGAAAGAGGTGCGTATCGGGGTTGAGGGTGCCTATCCCCCCTTCTCCTGGACCGAGCCCAATGGCGAGGTAAAAGGGTTTGATATCGACATCGCCAATGCCCTGTGCGAAGAGATGAAAGTGAAGTGCACCCTGGTCAAGCAGGATTGGGACGGCATCATTCCTGCGCTGCTGTCGCGCAAGTTTGACGCCATCATCGCCACCATGGACATCACTGAAGAGCGCAAGAAGAAGGTGGACTTCACCCAGAAGTACCAGCACATTCCGGCTCGCTTTGCCGCCAAGAAAGGGACTGACGTCAAGCTCGACAAAGCCTTCATGGAAGGGAAAACCGTGGCAGTACAGCGTGCTACCTCCATGGATACCTTCATTACCGACAACTTCCCGAACGCCACCATCAAACGTTACGGCACTGCCGATGAAGCCTATCTCGATCTGAAATCCGGCCGTGTCGACTATGTGCTGGCCGACTCCGCCGCCATCACCGACGGTCTGTTCAAGAAAGAGGGGGGCGATGCCTTTGAATTCGTCGGCCCGAAACTGACCGATCCCAAGTGGTTTGGCGAAGGTGCCGGTATTGCGGTGCGCAAGGCTGACAAGGATCTGAAAGAGAAATTCAACGCCGCCATTCTGGCGCTGCGAGCTAATGGCAAGTACAAGGCGATCAACGACAAGTACTTTGAGTTCGACGTATACGGCGAGTAAAAACCGGAGCCGTGTACGGTGAGTCATTCGCCACATAGATAGCGAATAACAGGCCGACCGGCTCACCTCGTCAGTCGTCATCGGGCCCGTTCTCTCCGTGTGGAGCGATGGGCCCTATTAATTGCAATGGAGCTGCATCTGGCCGTATTGAAAGGATGTGGGTTCTCTTGTTGTTCAGAGGCATCAGCCCACTCGATAAGTTGCAATGGAGCTGCATATGTTTGATTTGAAAGGATACGAAGCCTCGTTGCTGGAGGGCGCCTGGGTCACGCTGGAGGTGGCGCTCGCCTCCCTGCTGCTGGCGCTGCTGCTCGGCATGCTGGGGGCGCTCGCCAAGCTCTCCCCTTACAAGTGGGCCCGCGCCATTGCCAGCAGCTATACCACCCTGATCCGCGGCATTCCCGATCTGGTGCTGATGATGCTGCTCTTCTTTGGCGGCCAGGTGTTCATCAACGCCGTCTGTTCCTGGGTTAACGAGACCTACAATAACTGGTTGCTGCAGAGCAACCCGTCTCAGGAGTGGGTCTCCCTGCTGCCCGATTATGTGGATATCAGCCCGTTTGCCGCCGGTGTGGCGACCATCGGCTTTATCTTCGGCGCCTATATGACCGAGACCTTCCGCGGCGCCATTCTGGCGGTGGACAAGGGGGAGCTGGAGGCGGCTCGTGCCTTTGGCATGCGCTCAAGCCAGCTCTTTGTGCGGATCCTCTTTCCCCAGATGATGCGGCACGCCCTGCCGGGCTTTGGCAACAACTGGCTGGTGCTGCTCAAAACCACCGCGCTGGTCTCCATCATCGGGCTCGATGACATGGTGCGCAAAGCGTCGCTGGCGGCGGGTTCGACTCAGCAACCCTTTACCTTCTACATGGCCGTGGCGCTCATCTTCCTGATCTTCACTGCCGTCTCTACCTCGGCGCTCAAGTGGGCCGAGCGTCACTACGCCATCAAAACGAGGTAAGCCATGGATTTCTCAATCATTCTCAAAGAGTGGCCCACCTACTGGGAGGGTCTCTACACCACGGTCTGGCTGGTGGCTCTCTCCCTGCTGCTTGGCCTGATGATCGCCATCCCCCTGGGCATTTTGCGTAACAGCCGCAATTGGCTGATCAAGGGGCCGATCTGGGCCTACATCTACTTCTTTCGCGGTACTCCGCTACTGGTGCAGCTCTTTATCATCTACTACGGCGCTGCCCAGTGGGAGTGGCTGAAGAACAGTGCTGCCTGGTCGCTCTTCTCCGAGGCCTGGTTCTGCGCGCTGCTGGCATTTACCCTCAACACCGGCGCCTATACCGCAGAAATCGTGCGCGGGGCGGTACACAACATGCCGCGTGGCCAGATTGAGGCGGCCAACGCCTTTGGTATGACCCGCTGGCAGACCCTGACCCGGATTATTCTGCCCAACTCGTTTCGCCGGGCGTTGCCTGCCTACAGCAACGAGGTGATCTTCATGCTGCAAGGCTCGGCGGTGGCGGGCATCATCACCATCGTCGATCTGACCGGCGCTGCGCGGATCATCAACTCCCGCTACTACAGTCCGTTCGAGGCGTTTTTGACAGCCGGTCTGCTCTATATGTTGCTCACCTTTGTCATCGTCTGGCTGTTCAAGAAGTGGGAGACTCGCTGGCACGCCCATCTGCGCCCGCGCAGTGTGTGACCGGTTAACGCCAGATGAAAAGCCCCGCCATGTCGACGGGGCTTTTTTTCGCCCGGCAATCGCCATCGGCCGTTTGCCAAATGGTGGCCGAGCAGGGACAATGCCTGCCCGAGAGCAGCCGGCGTGCCGGTTGCAGGCCTTTTTCCTGTCCCCCGAGGTGTTATGTACCGGATCCTGTTTCAACACGCCGATTTTCTGGTTATCGACAAGCAGCCCGGCATCGGCATGCATGACGAGAAGGGAGAAGAGGGAGGAGAGACTGAGCCAGGGCTGGTCAATCGGGTGAAGGCCGATACGGGTCTTACCCTCTATCCGGTACACCGGCTCGACAAGATGACCTCCGGTCTGGTGCTGCTGGCCCGCACCACTGAGGCGAACCGCGAACTGAGCATGGCCTTTGCGGCCCGCGAGGTGAGCAAACAGTATCTGGCGCTCTCCGATCGTAAACCGAAGAAGAAACAGGGTTGGGTGAAGGGGGATATGCAAAAGGGGCGCGGCGGCAGCTGGATGCTGGTGCGCACGCTGGATAATCCTGCCATCAGCTGGTTTGATTCGGTGTCGGTGCGCGAGGGGCTGCGGCTCTATCGCATCAAACCGCAGACCGGCAAGACCCACCAGATCCGGGTTGCCCTCAAAAGCATCGGCGCCCCCATTCTCGGGGATGAGCGCTATGGCGGAACGTCAGCAGATCGCGGTTATCTGCATGCCTGGCGGCTCAGCTTTACCCTAGCGGGCGAGCCGTTCGATTTTTTCTGCCCGCCCACGCAGGGGGCCGAGTTTGTCACCCCCGAGCTGACCGCCGCGATTGCCGCTCTTGCACCTTGAGGCTCCGATGATAAGCCGCTCGCCAGCTGAACTTGTGGTGCCGAAAGAGGGGGGGGGAATCGAGAGTGCGGGAGTGGAGCGCGCTGGATCCTGGCCGACTTTGACGACACCCTGGCCCCCGGCGACAGCCATGCCGGCTTACTGCGCTATATTCTGCGCCGCAGGCTCTGGCCGCTATTGCTGTTGCCGGTGATTGCGCTGGGTGGGTTGGTCTATCTGGTTCCCAGCCAGCGGCGGCGCGGCATCTCCCTTATCTGGTGGGCCATCACGCTTTGGCTCTCTCCCCTCGGCTGGCGCAAGCTGGTGCGCGCCTATTGCAGCACCAGGCCGGGGCTGTATCGTCAGGCTCGCGAGCTGCTGCAAAGCGAGGGCGCGCGCTGCTGGGTGATCTCCGCCAGCCCCTGCGCACTGGTGCGAGCCCAGCTCTATCAGCAACTGCCCGGCCAGTTGCCCCACCGGATTATTGGCTCGCAGATGCACTACCGGCTTGGCGGCCTGATGCCGCGCTTCTACTGCCACGGTCAGCACAAGCTGCTGCCAGAGATCTGCGCCCTCGATACCGAGCTGGCCTTGAGCGACAGCCTGCACGATCTGCCGCTGCTGGGGTTGGGGAAAGAGGCGTGGTTGATCAATCCGACGCCCACGCGACTGCAAAAAGCCCGTGCCAGCTTGCCCCATCTGATGGTCAAAAACTGGCAACTGTAAGGCAAAGCTGACAGCCATGCGGGTCGTCACACGTTGATCCGCAGGGCTGCGGCTTGAATGTCACAATCCATTTACATCTTTTGCTGCCAGCTGAGAAAAACTATCTGCAGCCCGCCTCTTCTCTTCCTGCTACGCCCTGCCTCTAATGAAACAAGTTGTTAACACTTGCTGCGCCGCTGGGTGCCGCAATCCGTTTTAACCGAATCAAGAGCAAGGAGCGCCCGATGAATGCCACCTCTTCCGCCACCCATACCATCAATCCGTTAGGCACTGACGGTTTCGAGTTCGTCGAGTACACGGCCCCCGATGCCAAGGGGATTGCCGCCCTCAAGAGCCTGTTCGTCTCGCTCGGGTTTGCCGAGGTCGCCAAACATAAACACAAGCAGTGCTGGCTCTACCGGCAGGGGGATATCAACTTCGTGGTCAATGCCGAGCCCCACTCCCAGGCGGAGCAGTTTGCCAGCCTGCACGGGCCGAGCGTTTGCGGCATGGCATTTCGGGTGAGCGATGCGGGCAAGGCACAGCAGTACGCCATCGCCAAGGGGGCCAAGCCCTTTATCGGCAAGATTGGCCCGATGGAGCTCAATATTCCCGCCATCTACGGTATCGGCGAGAGCACCCTCTCCTTTGTCGACCGTTATGGCGACAAGGGCTCCATCTATGACGTGGATTTTGTCTTCTACCCCGACTGGCAGGCCCGGATGGCAGAGGTGGATGCCGGTCTTATCGAGATCGATCACCTGACCCACAACGTCCATCGCGGCAATATGGATGTCTGGTCCAATTTCTATGAGCGGATTGGCAACTTCCGCGAAATTCGCTACTTCGATATCGAGGGCAAGCTGACCGGGCTGCATTCACGCGCCATGACAGCCCCCTGCGGCAAGATCCGCATCCCCATCAACGAGTCGGCGGATGACAAGTCCCAGATTGAGGAGTACCTGCGCCAGTACAAGGGGGAGGGGATCCAGCACATTGCGCTCTCCTCGGCCGACATCTACCACACCATCCGCACCCTGCGCAGCCGCGGTACCGGCTTTATGCCGACCCCGGATACCTACTACGAGAAGGTGAATAGCCGGGTCGAGGGGCATCAGGAGGATCTGGCGGCCCTCAAAGAGCTGCGCATCCTTATCGACGGCTCTCCCACCAAGGATGGCATCCTGTTGCAGATCTTCACCGATACCGTGATTGGCCCGGTCTTCTTCGAGATCATCCAGCGCAAGGGCAACGAAGGGTTTGGTGAGGGCAATTTCAAGGCACTGTTTGAATCGATCGAGCTGGACCAGATCCGCCGTGGCGTGCTGGATGGCGGCGAGGATGAGAAGGGTGCCCGCAAAGAGGGAGCGAGCAATGCGTAACTGGATTAACTTCCCCCATCGGGAGGGCGCTCACTCCCGACAGGCTCATGCCGACCTGCCTGAACAGGCCATCTATGAGCGCGAGCTGGGGCGCAGTGGCTTTTTCGGCCCCGCCACCCACATGCACCACAAGCATGCCCCCACCGACTGGAGCAGTTGGGAAGGGCCGCTGCGGCCACGGCTGTTTGACTTGAATGCCCTGCAGGAGGAGGTAAGTTCGATCTCCCCCTGGGTGGCTCCCGACATTCTCAGCAACCCCCATTGCCGCTACCGGATATGGCGGCTCTCCGAGGCGATGCCGTTTCTGGTGCGCAACGCCGACGGCGACGAGCTGCTCTTTATCCACGAGGGGGGCGGCGAGTTCTTCTGCGACTACGGCCACCTGACCCTGCGCGATGGTGACTATGTGGTGATCCCCCGTGGCACCATGTGGCGCATCGAGCCGACGGCGCCCCTGTTCATCCTGATGATCGAGGCGACCAACGACAGCTACCAGCTGCCGGACAAGGGGCTGGTGGGCAATCACGCCATCTTCGACCCGACTGCGCTGGATGTGCCCGCCATCAACGAACGCTTTTTGGCCCAGCAGGATGAGAATCCCTGGTCGCTGCAGGTGAAGCGCCATGATCAGGTGTCGGTCATCACCTGGCCGTTCAACCCGCTGGATGCGCAAGGTTGGCACGGGGATTTGTGCGTGGTGCGCCTCAACTGGCGGGATATTCGCCCGCTGATGAGCCACCGCTACCATCTGCCGCCGTCGGCACACTCCACCTTTGTGGCGAGTCGCTTCGTGATTTGTACCTTCGTGCCGCGCCCCATCGAGAGCGACCCCGGCGCCCTCAAGGTGCCCTTCTATCACAGCAATGACGATTACGACGAGGTGCTCTTCTACCACGCCGGGGATTTCTTCAGCCGGGACAATATCGAGCGGGGCATGGTTACCTTCCACCCTGCCGGTTTCACCCACGGCCCCCATCCCAAGGCGTTTGCGGCGGGGCAGGCCTATGCCAAGAAGTTCACCGACGAGGTGGCGGTCATGCTTGATACCCGCGATGCGCTGAACGTCGGTAGCCTCTGCGAACGGATCGAGAACACCCGGTATGTCTCCAGCTGGCAGCGCCCGGACGCGGCTGCTGGCAAATAAGGAATCGCTTATGAAATTGGCAACATTGAACAATGGCAAGCGCGATGGCGCTTTGGTGGTGGTGAGCCGGGATCTGACCCGTGCAGTGCGGGTGAGCGAGATTGCCCCGACTTTGCAGGCCGCCCTCGATGAGTGGGCCGAGGCTGCCCCCAGTCTTGAGGCTGTCTATCAGCAGCTTAACGAGGGCCGCGTGGCCGAGGCGTTCCCCTTTGACGAAGCGTCTTGCCTCTCTCCGCTGCCGCGCGCCTACCAGTGGGCCGATGGCAGCGCCTACGTCAACCATGTGGAGCTGGTGCGCAAGGCCCGCGGCGCCGAGATGCCGGAGAGCTTCTGGCACGATCCGCTGATGTATCAGGGGGGCTCCGACAGCTTCCTCGCTCCCCGTGGGCCGATTGTCATGGGCTCCGAGGAGTGGGGGATCGATTTCGAGTCGGAAGTGGCCATCATCACCGACGACGTGCCGATGGGGGTAAGCCCGCAGGGTGCTGCCAGCCACATCAAATTGCTGATGCTGGTCAACGATGTAAGCCTGCGCAACCTCATTCCGGGCGAGCTGGCCAAGGGCTTTGGCTTCTTCCAGTCCAAACCATCGAGCGCCTTCTCGCCAGTGGCCATCACCCCGGATGAGCTGGGGGATGACTGGCGCGATGGCAAGGTTCATCTGCCGCTTCTGACTCACCTCAATGGTGCGCTGTTCGGTGCGCCCGAAGCTGGGGTGGACATGACCTTCAACTTCTTCGAGCTGATTGCCCATGCGGCCAAGACCCGCCCCCTTGGTGCGGGCTGCATCATCGGCTCCGGCACCGTCTCCAACTACGATCGCAGCGCAGGTTCATCCTGCATCGCCGAGCGGCGCATGCTGGAAATTCTTGATTGTGATCAAGCTATAACCCCCTATATGAAATTTGGTGATAGAGTGGCCATCACCATGCTGGATCGCAATGGCAAGAGCCTGTTTGGCACACTCTCCCAGCAAGTGGTGCAGGGTGGCAGCCAGACAGAGTGATGATCCCCGAGAGATGGGGGGCCGACAGGGGCGAGGCTGCCTGTCGGCTGACAAAAGAAGGACGAAGTATGTTGCAGTTGTTTGGCTACTGGCGCTCGTCAGCCAGTTTTCGGGTGCGGATCGTGTTGCAGCTCAAGGGACTGGATTATGAGCAGCACCCGATCAATTTGCGGCAGGGGGAGCAGCGCGAGAAGAGTTACAAACGGATTAACCCGCAGGGGTTGGTGCCCTTTCTGGTGGATGGCGATGTGCAGATCGGTCAGTCGGTCGCCATCATGGAGTACCTTGACGAAACCTATCCCGCCCACCCCCTGATGCCCTCGGCCCCCGAAGCGCGTGCCAAGGTGCGCCAGATAGTCAACATGATCGCCTGTGATATCCACCCGCTCAACAATCTGCGGGTGCTTAACTATCTGGAAGAGCACTTCAGAGTGGGCAAGGAGCACGAGGCGGTTTGGTATCGCCACTGGATTGACGAAACCTTCACCGCCCTCGAACAACTGCTGATGACTACCGCCGGTATCTACTGTGTCGGCAACGAAGTGACCCTGGCCGACTGCATGCTGGTGCCCCAGGTCTACAACGCCCGCCGTTACGACATGACGCTGGACGCGTATCCGACCATCAACCGCATCGTCGCCAACTGCGAACAGTTGCAGGCCTTTATCAAGGCGGCCCCTGCCAACCAGCCGGATGCCCAGCACTGATATCATCAGGGTGTCTTGACCAGCAGCCCAATCCTTTATCTCTTTGGTTGGGTTATTTCATTAATGCCAGTGCGTTAATGGGGCAAATTAAAAGCCTCTCGTTAAGAGAGGCTTTATCAACACATATACCTTTGTTCATCGACTGCCAATCAGCAGATCAATACCCCTGCTGGTGCACGTCCATTACGGCGCGGCCGGACGGGTCGGCCATCTCTTTGAACTTGGCATCCCACTCCAGCGCGGTGGGAGTGGAGCAGGCGACCGACTTGCCGTAGGGCACGGTACGGGCGGCAGCTTCCAGCGGGAAGTGCTCGTCGAAGATGGCGCGGTAGAAGTAGGCCTCCTTGGTGAGCGGGGTGTTGATGGGGAAGCGGAATGCGGCCGCTTCGAACATCTGATCCGTCACCTCTTGTTCTACCATGGCTTTCAGGCTGTCGATCCATGAATAACCCACGCCATCGGAGAACTGCTCCTTCTGACGCCATGCCACTTCATGGGGCAGCAGATCCTCGAACGCTTCGCGCAGGATGTGCTTCTCAATCTTGCCTTTGCCGCACATCTTGTCAGCCGGCTGCAGGCGCATCGCCACGTCCATGAACTCCTTGTCGAGGAAGGGCACACGACCTTCCACGCCCCAGGCGGCCATCGATTTGTTGGCGCGCAGGCAGTCATAGAGGTGCAAGGAGGCGAGCTTGCGCACGTTCTCTTCGTGGAACTCTTTGGCGTTGGGCGCCTTGTGGAAGTAGAGATAGCCACCGAACAGCTCATCGGAGCCTTCGCCGGAGAGCACCATTTTGATCCCCATCGCCTTGATGTAGCGGGCCATCAGATACATTGGCGTGGAGGCGCGGATGGTGGTGACGTCATAGGTCTCGAGGTGATAGATGACGTCGCGCAGGGCATCCAGACCCTCCTGCACGGTGAAGTGGATCTGGTGGTGGATGGTGCCCAGATGGTCAGCCACCTTGCGGGCGGCGGCGAGATCAGGTGAGCCTTCCAGCCCGACGGCGAAGGAGTGCAGTTGCGGCCACCAGGCTTCGCTCTTGCCATCGTCCTCGATGCGGCGCGCCGCATAGAGCTTGGTGATGGCGGAGATGACGGAGGAGTCCAGCCCGCCGGAGAGCAGCACGCCATAGGGCACGTCGCACATCAGCTGGCGCTTGACCGCCGCTTCCAGCGCCGCTTTCAGCTCGGCCTTGTCGCTGACGTTGTGCTCGACCGCGCTGTATTCCATCCAGTCGCGCTTGTACCACTGTTTGAGCTCGCCATCCTTGCTCCACAGGTAGTGTCCCGGCGGGAAGGTTTCGACGCTCTTGCAGACCGGTACCAGCGCCTTCATCTCGGAGGCGACATAGAAGTTGCCGTGCTCGTCGCGACCGGTATAGAGGGGGATGATCCCCATGTGGTCGCGACCAATCAGGTAGGCATCCTGTTCGGCGTCATAAAGGATAAAGGCAAAGATGCCGTTGAGATCGTCGAGAAACGCCGGGCCCTTCTCCTTGTAGAGCGCCAGCAGCACTTCACAGTCTGATTTGGTCTGGAACTGGAAGTCGACCTTGAGGGTCTTTTCCAGCTCTTTGTGGTTGTAGATCTCGCCGTTGACCGCCAGCACATGGGTGCGCTCGGGGTTGTAGAGCGGCTGGGCGCCATTGCCCGGGTCGACGATGGCCAGACGCTCATGCACCAGAATGGCTTTGTCGGAGCTGTAGACACCGGACCAGTCAGGCCCGCGGTGACGAAGTCGCTTGGACATCTCCAGCGCCGATTTGCGCAGGGCTACTGCATCGGACTTGATATCCAGAATGCCGAAAATTGAACACATTGGCGGTAATCCTCTTGATTTTTATATGAGCCCCCCACGTTTGGGCTCGAAATTCCATTTACATTCCTCGTCAGACACAATGCCTAGCGGAAAAACCTTTTGCAAGCGGGAAAACCGCAGAAAATCATGCCGTAAGCGTCAAGCGGATCAACAGGATAAGGGCTGCTGCAACGGGGCTGGGTGACGTGAGCGTCAAGTCGAGGCGGGTTCGAAGATGACGTAGACCTTGCGACAGGGGGTAAGGGTTTCCCACTCTCCGACAAAACCGGCGGGAATGACAAATTGATCGCCGGGTTTGAGGGCCAGCTGGCCGCCCAGACTATCGTGGATCACCACATCCCCTTCCAGCAGCTGGCAATACTCGTGCTCGGTGTAGTGGATGGCCCAGCGGCCCGGCTCGCAAGCCCAGAAGCCGATGTGAAACTGCTGGCTGGGATCGGAGTAGTGGTTCCACACCGTCTGACTCGGGTTGCCCGCTTTAATGCGCTCGGGGGCAGGCATCAGCGGGATGGGGGCCGCCTCATGGCGGTCGAGCAAAATCCAGTCGTTGAGGGTCTTCATGGTGCCTCCTTGGCTGCGGCAGATAGGAAAGCGGGGCCATCCAGGCCCCGCGTTTGTTCGTTTTATTAAACGAGGTTGTGCATAACTTAAACGATGATCATTCCCTTGCCAAGAGCCCTTGCCAAGGGCCGCTGGCCGCAGGATCAGAGCGGCTGCAAACGGCGGATCACATGGCGGGCAAAGCCGCTGCCCGCTTCGTTGTAGACGTTGAACACCGCATCCACCCCCTGCTCCTTGAGGGAGGCGATATCATCCTCGAAGCGGACGATGGCGGCGATCTTGCCGGCAAAACCGTGGCTGCGCAGCTTCTCGATGGCGTAGAGATTCCCCGAGTGGTGGGGCATCGCCAGCAGCACCAGATTGACCTGATTGGAGAGCAGCACCTTGTCCCAGAAGTCGGTATCGGTGGCATCCCCCTCGATGACGTTCATCCCCTGGGCGCGCAGGGTCGGCAGCTTCTCGCTGTCGTTCTCCACCCCGAGGATGACGTTGCCGTACTTGTTCTCCAGCTCGAAGTAGGCCCCCTGACCGATCCGCCCCATGCCGAGGATGATCACCTCCGCATCGCCAAGCTCGATGGGTCTGTCTTCCGGATGGAGGTTGCTCGCCTGCAGCCCCTTGAGCCAGTGACCGATGCGATGGTAGATCCGCTCGCTCTGGGCATTGAGCGGAGCGGAGATCATGAAGCTTGCCGCCAGCGCCAGCGAAACCGCCACCAGCCACTCGTGGGAGAGCCAGCCCGCCTTGGCGGCGATGGCCGCGACGATCAGGCCAAACTCCGAGAAGTTGGTGAGCGCCAGGGTGGAGAGCAGCGCGGTGCGCACTCGCAGGTGCGCGCCGCTGTAGACCAGATAGTAGAGCGCGCTTTTGAGCGGCAGGGCCAGCACCAGCGCCAGTGCCAGCAACATGGTGTCGTGGGTCGGCAGACCGTTGAGGCCGATGGTGAGGAAGAAGCAGATAAGAAACAGGTCTTTGAGGTTGAAGAGCGCCTTGGCCAGCCCTGCTGCGGCAGGATGGGAGGCGAGCATCATGCCGATGATAAGGGCTCCCAGATCCGGCTTGAGGCCGACAACTTCAAAACCGGCGGCGCCCACCACCAGCGCCAGAAAGACCCCGAACAGCACCTGCAGCTCGCCGTGACCGGCCCGCTCCAATAGCTTGAACAACAATGGGCGCAGCAGCGGCAGCCCCAGTATCCAGAGCGCCCAGATGCTGGGCCACTTGCCGCTGGAAAACGCCAGAAACGCCACCGCGAACACATCCTGCATCACCAGCACGCCGATGGCGATGCGGGCGTAGAGGGCGTTCATGTCGCTGCGATCTTCCAGCACCTTGACCGCGAAGACGGTGCTGGAGAAGGAGAGGGCAAAGCCCAGCAGCAGTGCCAGCTTCCAGTCCAGCGACAGGGCCAGCACCAGCCCGAGCCCCTTGCAAACCAGCAGCACCACGGTAAAGAGCAGGGTGGAGAGCAGCAGATGCAGGCTGGTGGTGCCCCACACATCGCGCCGCATCAGGGTCTTGATATTGAGCTTGAGACCGATGGTGAACAGCAGCAGGGTGACGCCGAGATCGGCGATCTCGTTGAGGGCCGGGGTGTTGTGATAGCCCATGCCATTGAGGATAAAACCGGCGGCCAGAAAGCCGAGCAGAGGGGGCAGGCCAATCAGATTGACCAGCATGCCGCAGCCAAAGGCCACGGCGATGAGAATGGGTTCCATAACAGGTCCAGCTGGGGCAGGGGAGACCTGCCCGGTTTAAATCCTTGGGTATCAGACGATATCGATGTCGACCACGGAGTCGAAGATGTGGTTCGGCCGAAACGGCATGCGGTCGATATCGGCGACCTTGCTCACCCCGGAGAGCACCAGCACCGTCTCGAGGCCTGCCTGAAAGCCCGCCAGAATGTCGGTGCGCAGGTTGTCGCCGATGATGATGGTGTCGTCGGAGTGGGCCTCCATCCGGTTCAGTGCCGCACGGATGATCCAGGCGCTCGGCTTGCCGACATAGAACGGCTTCTTGCCTGTCATCCGCTCGATGGGGGCGCACAGGGCGCCACAGGCCGGGTGCATCATGGGGCCGTGGGTATCGGGGTTGGTGGCGATAAAGCGGGCCCCCTGATCGACAAACTTGGCCCCCTGCTGGATCATGGTTCAGTTGTAGTTGCGGGTCTCGCCCACCACCACGAAGTCGGGGTCGATATCGGTGATGGTAAAGCCGGCCTTGTAGAGCTCGTGGGTCAGCGCC
Organism: Aeromonas jandaei; assembly: GCF_037890695.1. Taxonomy (NCBI): domain Bacteria; kingdom Pseudomonadati; phylum Pseudomonadota; class Gammaproteobacteria; order Aeromonadales; family Aeromonadaceae; genus Aeromonas; species Aeromonas jandaei. The sequence continues at coordinate 2,669,909 of NZ_CP149571.1, forward strand.
CCTTCACCGATCACATAGGCCTTCTTGCCATCCTGACGCTTGAGAAAGTCGGCGGTGCCCATGGCGGAGGTGTAGAAGCACTCCTCCGGCACCTCGATCCCGGCGGAGCGGAAGCGGTTTTGCAGATCTTTCTGGGTCTGGGCCGGGTAGTTGGTCAGAAACAGCAGCTTGCTGCCCTGCTCCAGCAGGCGATGGACGAAGCGGTCGGCGCCGGGAATGAGATCGTTGTTGTGCAGGATGACACCGTCGATGTCACAGATGACGTTCTTCATGAAAACTCCTTGTCAGGGCGCAGACGAGCTGCCAATCGGTAAGACGTTCAATCATTTATGATTTTTGTGACGCCATTATAAATCTGTTTGATGACAAGTCTCCCCTGTCTTGCAACTTGAGCGCACAATAAGCATGAAGTCGGGGCAATCGTGTGGAGGGGTTGCCCCCGGGATCTGGTCGCTGATGGAGCCGTCGCCATGGATAACCCTATTGCCGAACACTTTATAGCCGAATTGCCCAAGCTGGAGCTGCACCTTCACATTGAGGGCACCCTTGAACCCGAGCTGATGTTCGAGCTTGGCAAACGCAACAATGTGCCGCTGCCCTGGCCCGACGTGGCCAGCGTGCGCGCCGCCTATGACTTTGACTGCCTGCAATCCTTTCTCGACCTCTACTATCGCGGTGCCAGTGTGCTGGTGACCGAGCAGGACTTCTTCGACCTCACCTGGGCCTATCTTGAGCGGTGCGCCGCCGACAAGGTGGTGCATGTGGAGATCTTCTTCGACCCGCAGACCCACACTGCCCGCGGTATCCCCTTTGCTACCGTGCTCGGCGGTATCGAGCGGGCGCTGCAGCGCGGGGAGCAGGAGTTTGGCATCAGCTGGCGCCTTATCATGAGCTTTTTGCGCCACCTGAGCGAGGATGAAGCGTTCGCTACGTTGGCAGAGGCCGAGCCCTTCCTGTCACGGATCCACGGCATCGGCCTCGACTCGGGGGAGAAGGGCAATCCGCCCAGCAAGTTTGCCCGGATTTTTGCCAAATGCCGCGAGCTGGGGCTGCCGGTGGTGGCCCATGCGGGCGAAGAGGGGCCTGCCGACTACATCTGGCAGGCGATCAACGAGCTGCAGGTATGCCGCATCGATCATGGGGTGCGCTCGGCCGACGATCCCGAGCTGCTCCGCTATCTGGCCGATACCCGGCTGCCGCTCACCGTCTGCCCCCTCTCCAACACCCGGCTCAAGGTGTTTGACCAGATGGCCCACCACAATGTGCTGCGACTGCTGGAGCAGGGGATCTGCGTCACCATCAACTCCGACGATCCCGCCTATTTTGGCGGTTACATGGGGGCCAACTTTGCGGCGCTGGCGGACGAGCTTGGCGCCACTGCGGATCAGCTTTGCCGCCTCTCGCTCAATGCGGTGGAGGCGAGCTGGCTGAGCTTGGCCGACAAGGCGCGGCTGACCCGTGATATTCGCACGCATGCCGCCCGCCACGGGGTGCAGCTGCACTGAGTCAGGCGCAGGTTAATCCCGGATGCAAAGAGGCCCGCTATCACGGGCCTCTCTTATTTTCAGTTGCGAGCGTTTCTGCTGCTGGTGGATGACGCCCGCGCTATGCCACTCGCACCAGAAACTTCTCGCCCTGTCCTTCGCGCTTGAAGCGCTCGAGCAGGGCGGGCAGTTCCTCAAAGTCGCCCACCACCAGCGGCGGCAGGGTCAGCTCGCCGCTCGCCATCTGCTCCATCATGTTGACACCGGCGGCGACCAGTCGGCTCCACTGCTTGTCCGAGCCAAAGGCGTGCTGGGCGCCCAGCGCAATCTCGTGCAACGAGTGGCAATGGCTAAAGGCGGGCAGCGGGTTGTGCGGAATACGCCCCAGCACAGTCACCATATGGCCGTAGTAGCCAAGGGCGGGCAGCAGGCTCTCTGCCTGTTGGCTCGAGACCAGATCGATGATCCCCTCGAACGGCTCGTTGCCGTTGGCGGCCTGCAAGGTGGCAAGCCAGGCGGGATCCCGATAATCGGCCACCCCCTGCACCCCGATCTGTTTGAGCCACTGATGGTGGCGTGGGCTGGCGCTGGCGAAGACCCGCGCTCCTTGCTGGAGGGCGAGCTGCACCGCAAAGCGGCCGACGCTGCTGCCGGCGCCGGTGATGAGCAGCGCTTCCCCGTGCAGGCGCGGCAGCTTGGCCAGTGCCTGCCAGGCGGTGAGACCGGGACAGGGCAGGGCGGCGGCCGCCTCATCACTCAGGGCATCGGGGACCGGCAGCAGGGCGCGCGCCGGTACCCGAGTGTGGCGGGCAAAGCTGCCGTGGTGGCGCAGATCGGTGTGGTAGGCGACCCGGGCGCCGAGACGCAGATGACTGACGTTGGCGCCGAGCGCCACGATCGTGCCCATGCCATCGACGCCGGGCACCTGACCATCCTGCCAGTGGGAGTGACCATATTCGATCAGCTTCCAGTCTACCGGATTGAAGGCGATGACCCGGTTGGCCACCAGTACCTCATCGGGGCCAAGGGGGGAGAGCGGGAGGTCGGCGAGGGTGAGTTGCTCCGGTTCACCCGGGGCATGCCAGCACCAGGCTTGGGTGTGATTCATGATGACTCCTTGCGAAACAGTGGGGAGAGCTTGATGAGATTATTGCAACAGCAAGACAGTAAAACTTCCACTGTTGCAATTGCGCAACAATACGGCAGGCCCCAACCTGTGGGGCCTGCTTAACGTGGTTTGCTGGCCATTGGCAAGCAACGGCCGGTTTTATGCGTCATCGGCCTGATAGGTCGGGTAGTCGGTCAGCCCCTTCTCGCCGCCGCCAAACAGGGTGGCCGGATCGTGGGGGGCCAGCGGATAGCCGTGGTGCAGCCGCTCCGGCAGATCCGGGTTGGCGACGAAGGGACGGCCAAAGCCAATCATGTCGGCCCAACCCGCCTTGAGGGCGGCGCGCGCCCGCTCGCCGTCATATTTGCCGGCATAGATCAGGGTGTTGGGGAAGGCATCGCGCAGACCCTGCTTGAAGTTCTCCGGCATCAGGGGGGCATCGTCCCAGTCCGCTTCGGCGATGTGCAGGTAGACCACGTTGAGTTGGCCCAGCAGGCGGGCGGCGGCCAGATAGGTCTCCTGCGGGTTGGCATCGACGGTGCCGTTGAGGGTGGTGAGCGGCGCAAGACGCACCCCGACCCGGTCAGCGCCGATCTCGCTGCAGACCGCTTCGGTCACCTCTTTGAGGAAGCGCAGCCGGTTCTCCAGCGAACCGCCGTAGCCGTCGGTGCGGGCGTTGGACTCGGAGTCGAGGAACTGGTTGATGAGATAGCCGTTGGCGGCGTGCAGCTCGATGCCGTCAAAACCGGCGCTGATGGCGTTGCGAGCCGCCTGACGGAACTGGCCCACCACCGCATCGATATCGGCCTGGGTCATGGCGCGCGGGGTGACGGTCTCGACAAAACCGGGGGCATCGCTGCCGTTATCGACAAACACCTTGACGCCGACCGCGGGCAGGGCCGAGGCCGAGATGGGCTGGGCGCCGCCGATGTTGTCGGGATGGGTGACCCGACCCACGTGCCAGAGCTGGGCGAAGATGGTGCCATGTTTGGCATGAACGGCGTCGGTCACCAGCTTCCAGCCTGCGATCTGATCGGCGCTGTAGATACCCGGCGTCCAGGCGTAGCCCTTACCCATGGGATCGATCTGGGTGCCCTCGCTGATGATAAGGCCGGCACCGGCGCGCTGGGCGTAGTAGCTGGCCATCATGGCGTTGGCCACATCACCCGGCTGACTGGCACGGGAGCGGGTCATGGGGGGCATGACGATGCGGTTGGCAAGGTGCAGCTGACCCAGTCGCTGCGGGCAAAACAGGTGATCGTGGCTCATCTTGAGTTCCTCATGGTGGGAGTGAGGTTGACTCTAGCCGCCAATAGCGTTGCAACAAAGAGGGGTAATTGCACCATTGAATTGCACTGAATGCAGCAATCGTGGCTGGCAGAGGATAAACGTCGCGCCGGATGGCTGGCGGGGTCGAGCGGGCGCCGCAATCGGTGCATCACATGCAAATGAAAGGCGAATAAAAAAGAGGGCTCACAGGCCCTCTTCTCATGGTGGTTTTACGCAGGATTAACCGGCGACCGGCATCACCCGTACCCGCTCGATGCGCCGCTCGCTCACCTCCAGCACCTCGAAGTTGAGCGCCTGCAGTTGCAGCTGCTGGCCCGGGGTGGGCAGGGTGCCGAAGTGGGAGAGCAGCATGCCGGCCAGGGTCACGTACTCGTCACTCTCGCTCACCAACCCCTCGTGCTCCAGCACCTGCTCCACATGGTGGATGTTGGTGCTGCCATTGATGAGCCACCCTTCGCCATCGCGGATCATGTCCGGGGTTTCGTCTTCATCCGGCAGTTCGCCGACGATCGCCTCCAGCAGGTCGTGGGTGGTGACCAGTCCCTGGATCACGCCGAACTCGTCGGCCACCAGAATGAGGCTCCCCTTCGCCTTGCGCAGCTCCGCCAGCAGCTTAATCACGTTGATGGTCTGCGGCACGATAATGGGGTCGTTCTGCTTGGCCAGCGCGCTTAAGGATTGCCCTTCGTTGAGGGCAAACAGCAGGTCGCGCGCCTTGACCACGCCGATCACCTCGTCCAGATCCCCGTCACAGACCGGGAACAGGCTGTGGGGTTCGCGTTGCAGCAGGATGCGGATATCCTCGCTGGTGTCGTTGATGTCGATCCAGGCCATCTCGGAGCGTGGCGTCATGATGGTGCGGATGGAGCGCTCGGCCAGCGACAGCACGCCGGTCACCATGTAGCGCTCCTCCTCGCCAAAGCTCACCGGTGCGGCGGCCGGGGCATCCAGATCGTCATCCGGTCGGTCCTGATACGCCTTGCTCCCCATCAGCTTGAAGATGGCGGCGGTGGTACGCTCGCGCAGCGGCTGTTTGGCTTCGTGGCGCATGGCGCTGTGCTGGGCCAGCTGGTTGAAAAACTCGATTAGCACCGAGAAGCCGATGGCCGCGTAGAGGTAGCCCTTCGGAATATGGAAGCCGAAGCCCTCCGCCACCAGGCTGAAACCGATCATCAGCAGGAAGCTCAGGCAGAGCACCACCACGGTCGGGTGGGCGTTGACGAAGCGGGTCAGCGGCTTGGAGGCGAGCACCATCACCACCATGGCGATGGTCACCGCGGCCATCATCACGCCGAGGTGTTCCACCATGCCGACCGCGGTAATGATGGAGTCCAGCGAGAAGACCGCGTCCAGCACCAGAATTTGGGCGATCACCACGCCGAAGCTGGCGTAGGCGCCGACCGGGCCATCATCGTGGGGTTTGGCCTCCAGCCGCTCGTGCAGCTCGGAGGTGGCCTTGAACAGCAGGAAGATACCGCCCCCCATCAGGATCAGATCGCGACCGGAGAAGGGGTGATCCCAGATATGCAAAATGGGGGTGGTGAGGGTGACCAGCCACGACATCACGCTCAAGAGCACCAGCCGCATCAGCAGGGCGAGGCCAAGGCCGAGTACGCGCGCCTTGTCCCGCTGGGCGGGGGGCAGCTTTTTCACCAGAATGGCGATGAAGACCAGGTTGTCGATCCCGAGCACGATCTCGAGAATGATCAGGGTAAAAAGACCGATCCAGATATGGGGATCCAGCAGCAATTCCATTATGTGACCTCAAAAAAACAGACAGAGCGAACAGTGAACAGGGCTAGCGAAAGCCGCAGCGACAGCAAGGCAATGGCGTTATTCAGAGGCGCTGGTTAAGCAGAAACAGATAGCTTTTGACGGGAAGAAACGAAGGGCAACTTCGGGGATTGTCCATGATGGGCAATAAAACCTCGGGTTAAAAATGAGCCCTGATGATAGCGGCTGGCGCCAATTTGGCAAGTGGGCGGTGTCGGGATGTGACGCAGCCGGTGGAGGCTGGCAGCCAGCCTCCACCGGTTATCGGGTTACAACCAGCGCTTTTCGCGGGTGAAACAGACCGAGAGCCAGGCATCGCCCAGGGTATCGCCGAGGCGGGGCCAGAGCTCCTGACGCAGGGCATCCTGCCGCTCGACGGGCCACTCCTGACCCGGGGCGACCAGAATGTTGAGTTCGAGATCGAAGCGGCGACCGCTTTTCGCCAGATGGCTGTAGCACTCGACGCCGTGACGCTGGCGCAGCGCCTCGACTTCGTTCTCGACCAGCTGGGAAACATCCCCTCTGGGGGCGATTTTCAGCACTTCCCGCAGGTTGCGACCGAGCACCTTGATGGGAATGAGGGTGGCGCAGAGGGCCAGCAACGAGACCAGCACCGGGTCGATATAGCGGTTGTATTGGCCGTAGCCGATGGCATCGAGGCCGATGGCGACCACGAAACCGATAAGCAGGGTGGCGCTGAGCAGGGTATCCACCAGCCACTCCTTGGAGTCTACCCGCACCAGTTCGGAGTCAACCTGCTCGGCGACCTGGGCTTCAATCCGGTAGAGGATGGCGCAGAAGAAGGTGGAGACAACGGCATAGATGAGGGCATGACCGAGATCGATCTCCCGTCCCCCTTCAAACAGGGTGGTGAGGCCGTTGTAGAGTGCCGCCAGACAGAGCAGCAGAATAATGGAGCCGTTGATGACGTTGGCGATGGGCTCGAAGTGCGCATAGCCATACTGGAAGCGGTCATCGGAGGGGCGGGTAACGAGGTAGGCGGTAACCAGACCAAGGCCTGTCATGCCCATGCTGAACAGGGTAAAGATACCATCGAGCATGATGGCGTTGGAGCCAACGAACAGGCCATAGCCGATGCCGAAGATGGCGAAAGTGATGCAGCCAAACAGCGACAGGGTGAGCGCCTGCTTCTCTGTGGTGACCAGCGTACTGATAACATGGCTGTGGTGAGCCATAAAAGTCCTCCTTTCAAATGGTTAATATTGCTACGCGCAAGCGGTTTTCGAGCTGATATACTGCCCGCTCACATGTGAGCGGACTGGCCTGATTGCCATTGACGGGCGATGGGTCAGTCGTAGTCGCCGGGGTGCCGGCATCAAGCAAATAAGGGAACAAGGATTCATGATCCCGAGACTCGATTACCAGGACAGTTTGTCACCCACAACCCTGTCGTTCCTAGAGTTGCTAGGGCGCAGCGCCTTTCGTGGTGATATCGAAAAGTCTTATGCAAGCCGGTTGGCGATGGCGACGGACAACAGCGTCTATCAGGTAGTACCTCAGGCGGTTCTCTATCCGCGCAGTGCGGACGACATAGCAGTGATGCTCAAGCTGGCGGCGGAGCCGGCGTACCACACTCTGAGTTTTTTCCCTCGCGGTGGCGGTACCGGCACCAACGGTCAGTCATTGGGCGGCGGCATTATCGTCGATCTCTCCCGTCATATGAACCAGATCATGGAAATTAATCTGGAAGAGGGGTGGGTGCGCGCTCAGGCCGGGGTGGTGAAAGACCAGCTCAACGCCTACTTGAAACCCCACGGCTACTTCTTCTCGCCTGATCTCTCCACCTCCAACCGCGCCACCCTGGGTGGCATGATCAACACCGACGCCTCGGGGCAGGGCTCGCTGGTTTACGGCAAAACCTCGGATCACGTGCTGGGTCTCAAAGCGGTGCTGGAGAATGGTGACCTGATGGCGACCGAGCCGCTGACCGGTGAGCGACTGGCCGACAAGCTGGCGCTGGAGAATCGGGAAGGGGAGATCTATCGCACCCTCTATCGTATCGGCAAGGAGCGCCGCGCCGACATCGAGGCGACCTTCCCCAAGCTCAACCGCTTTCTGACCGGCTACGATCTCAAGCACCTCTATCAACCCGATACCGACACGCTGGATGTGAGCCGGGTGCTGTGCGGATCTGAAGGGTCTCTCGGCTTTATCACCGAAGCCAAACTAAATATCACTCCCATCCCGCGCTATCGCACCTTGGTCAACGTCAAGTACGACAGCTTCCCCTCCGCCCTGCGCAATGCCCCCTTTATGGTGCAGGCGCAGGCTCTCTCGGTGGAGACGGTGGATTCCCGGGTGCTCGGGCTGGCCCGCGCCGACATCATCTGGCATTCGGTCAAAGAGCTTATTCAGGATGTGCCCGGCAAGGATCTGCAGGGGCTCAATATTGTCGAGTTTGCCGATACCGACGAGGCAGAACACAAGGCCAAGGTGGTAGAGCTCTGCCGCCGTATCGATGATCTGCTGGCCAACGGTGAAGCCGGGATCATCGGCTATCAGGTGTGTGATCACCTGCCGAGCATCGAGACCATCTACGCTATGCGCAAGAAGTCGGTGGGGCTGCTCGGCAACGCCGAAGGGCGCAAGAAGCCGGTGGCCTTCACCGAAGATACCGCGGTGCCGCCAGAGTCGTTGGCCGATTTCATCATGGAATTTCGCGCCCTGCTTGACGCCCATGGCCTTGACTACGGCATGTTCGGCCACGTCGATGCCGGTGTGCTGCACGTGCGCCCGGCGCTCGATTTGTGCGACCCCGAACAGGAGGTGCTGCTGCGGCGCATCTCCGATCAGGTGGTGGCCCTCACCGCCAAATATGGCGGCTTGATGTGGGGCGAGCACGGCAAGGGTTTTCGCTCCGAGTACAGCCCCGCCTTCTTTGGCGAGCTGTGGGAAGAGCTGCAGCGGGTCAAGGGGGCGTTCGACCCGGCCAACCGCATCAACCCGGGCAAGATCTGTATCCCCTATGGCAGCGATGCCGAGCTGGTATCGGTGGATGGGCCCAAGCGCGGCAAGTTTGACCGCCAGATCCCGGTGGCGGTGCGCGAGAGTTATACCCGGGCCCTCGATTGCAACGGCAACGGTCTCTGCTTCACCTTCGAAACTGACTCCCCCATGTGTCCCTCGGTCAAGATCAGCCGCGATCGCCGCCACTCCCCCAAGGGGCGGGCGGGACTGATGCGCGAATGGCTGCGTCAGCTGGCGGAGCAGGGCTTCGACCCGTTGGCGGAAGAGGTGGCACTTCACTCCGGCGGCGTGCGCTTCAAACAGCTGGTGGACAAGGTGCGCAACAGCTGGGCCAAACAGCGCGGCGAGTATGACTTCTCCCACGAGGTGATGGAGGCGATGGCGGGCTGTCTGGCCTGCAAGGCGTGCACCAGTCAGTGCCCGATCAAGGTGGATGTGCCCGATTTTCGCGCCCGCTTTATGCAGCTCTACCACGGCCGCTACCTGCGCGCCCCCAAGGATTACTTCGTCGGCACCGTTGAGAGCTATGCGCCGCTGCTTGCCAAAGCGCCGAAGCTGGTCAACTTCTTCCTCGAAAAAGAGTGGGCCCAGAAGGCGGCCGAAAAGGGCATCGGCATGGTCGATGTGCCGCTCTTGAGCGTGCCGACTCTGGCTGAGGAGCTGCGCGATAACCGCGCCCGTTACTTCGACCTGACGGGTCTGGAGGCCATGACTCCCGAGCAGCGCCAGAAGGTGGTGCTGATCGTGCAGGATCCCTTCACCAGTTATTACGATGCCCCCGTGGTGCGGGATCTGGTGAAACTCGCCGGCAAGCTCGGGTTCCAGCCCTATTTGCTGCCCTTCAAGCCCAACGGCAAGCCACAGCATATCAAGGGGTTCCTGCGCGCCTTTGCCCGCACCGCGGCGAGCAGCGCCCAGTTCCTCAACAAGATTGCGGCGCTCGGCATCCCCATGGTGGGGGTGGATCCGGCCATGGTGCTCTGCTATCGCGACGAGTACGTCAAGGCGCTGGGGCCGGCGCGCGGTGATTTTCAGGTTATGTTGCCGCAGGAGTGGCTGCTCTCGCTTCCGGCCGACGTGCTGCCGAAACGTGAAGATCAGACAACCGAGCCTTGGTATCTCTTTGCCCACTGCACCGAGAAGACTGCCAAGCCCTCGACCCACGGCGACTGGGGCACCCTGTTTGGCCGCTTTGGCGCCAAACTGCAACCGGTCCCGGTCGGTTGCTGCGGCATGGCGGGCACCTATGGCCACGATGTCAAACAGGTGGAGAACTCCAAGGGCATTTATGGGTTGAGCTGGGCCGAACCGCTGGCCCGCTTGCCACAGGATCGCTGTCTGGCTACCGGTTATTCCTGCCGCAGTCAGGTCAAACGGATGGAGGGAGAGAAGATCAAACATCCGCTGCAAGCCTTGCTGGAGCTGCTCTGATGCTGCGATTTCCCAAGCGGTTTCGGGTGCCGAAAGCCTATCGGCACCCGCGTTTCTTGTTATTGCCCGCCACCCCCGCTCAGGCGGTGGTGGAGTTTGTCGCCATCCTGCGCGAGCGCGAGCAACTCCATCAGCTGTTTCGGCCAAACGATCTCTGGCCCTCCGCCAATTTCAGCCTGAGTCAGCACGAAGGAGATCTGGAGTGGCAGCAGTCGGAGTTTCTGGCCAAGCGCTCCTTTGCCTATGGCCTCTGGAGTCCGGATCGGGAGCCGCAATTCTGGGGCGGGGTTTATCTCTACCCCTCGGTACTGCCAGAAGTGGAGGCGGAGCTCTTTTTCTGGAAGGTAACTGAGGCCCCTATCAGTGATGAAGAGTTGGAAGGGCTGCTGCGCGACTGGCTCGCCAACGTGTGGCAGTGGTCAGAGCCTCGCTTGCCGGGTCGGGAGATGCCCTGGGCCGAGTGGCCCGGCGTCACCTACCCGTGGTAAGGGGGAGGTTTCAGGTTTTTTCCTGCCCCGGCTGCTGGCCGGGGCAGGCTTGTTGTGCAATGCAGTGATGCTCCATTTTCCCCATGCAATTGAAGGAGTGCTCTTTTCATGAGTCAGGAATCATCCTCCATCTGGCGCAGACCCATGAGTCTTGAAGGGCTCAACGCCAGCTCCCGCAATACCCTGATGGCCCACCTCGACATCATCTATACCGCCTTTGGCCCCGACTGGCTGGAGGCTACCATGCCGGTGGATCACCGTACTCACCAGCCCCTTGGTATGCTGCACGGTGGTGCCTCTGTGGTGCTGGCGGAGACGCTGGGATCGCTCGCAGCCAACATGGCGGTCGGGCCTGACAGTTATTGTGTGGGTCTGGAGGTGAACGCCAATCATCTGCGAGCCAAGCGGGAAGGGGTGGTAACGGGGCGCTGCTCGCCACTGCATCTGGGGGCGACGACTCAGGTGTGGCAGATAGAAATTCGCGATGAACGTGGTCGTTTATTGTGCACCAGCCGGTTGACCATGGCGGTGCTCAAGCACAAGCGGGGCAAGGACTCCGGAGAGGAACGATCTGCAATAACGCATCATGAGTGAAAAATAAGCAAGCTTAACTCGCAAGATCCCTCTATAATTGCCAACGTCTTGAGAGGCTTATCACATTTTTCAAGACAGCAGAACAAAGTGGCGCTATAATCGCCGCCTTTTTGCTATTCCGCGGTGTTAGCCGCCTGCCTTAATCTGGAAGAATCTATGTCTGATACCGAACAACTGCCCCTTTTTAGTGAGCTTGGACTGGCCGCGCCTGTATTGAAAGCGCTGCAGGACGTGGGCTATGAGCGCCCGTCCCCCATCCAGGCCGCAGCAATTCCCCACCTGATGGCGGGCCACGATCTGCTGGGGCAGGCGCAAACCGGTACAGGGAAGACCGCTGCTTTTGCCTTGCCTCTGTTGTCTCGTCTGGAAGCTGGTAACCGCAACACCCAGATCCTGGTGCTGGCGCCGACTCGCGAACTGGCTCTGCAGGTGGCTGAAGCGTGCCAACGCTATGCCCACCACATGCCTGATTTCCACGTGCTGCCCATCTACGGTGGCGCCTCCTACGAAACCCAGACCCGCGCTCTGCGTCGTGGTGCTCAGGTTGTCGTCGGTACTCCGGGCCGCGTGATGGATCTGATCCGTCGCAAGAACCTGGATCTCTCCGGTCTGAAAGCTCTGGTGCTGGACGAAGCGGACGAAATGCTGCGTATGGGCTTCATCGACGACGTGGACTGGATCATGGATCAGTGCCCAGCCGGTCGTCAGGTTGCGCTCTTCTCCGCCACCATGCCGGAGCAGATCCGTCGTGTGGCTCAGAAGCACCTGAAGCAGCCCAAAGAGATCAAGATCGCTTCCAAGACTGCTACCGCTACCACCATTCGTCAGCGTTACTGGCAGGTGACCGGTCTGCACAAGCTGGACGCCATGACCCGTCTGCTGGAAGTCGAGCCCTACGAAGCTCTGCTGGTGTTCGTGCGTACCAAGAACGCCGCTGAAGAGCTGGCTGGCAAGCTGGCCGCTCGTGGCCACGCCTGTGAAGCGCTGCACGGCGACATTCCGCAGAAGCTGCGTGAGCGTACCGTTGACAAGCTGCGTCAGGGCCAGCTGGACATCCTGATCGCCACCGACGTAGTTGCCCGTGGTCTGGACGTTGAGCGCATCACTCACGTAGTGAACTACGACATTCCGTACGACACCGAATCCTACGTTCACCGTATCGGCCGTACCGGTCGTGCCGGTCGCAAGGGCGAGGCCATCCTGTTCGTGGCTCCTCGCGAGCGCCGCATGCTGCGCGCCATCGAGCACGCAACCCGTCAGGCCATCGAGCCGATGAAGATGCCGAGCACCGAGGACATCAACCAGCACCGTCTGGCCAAGTTCAAAGAGCGCATCCGCGAAACCATGATGGGTGAAGAGCTCGAGATCTACCACAACCTGGTAAACGAGCTGATCGAAGAAGATTCTGCCGATCCGCTGGAACTGGCTGCCGCACTGGCCAAGCTGGTACAGGGCGACCAACCGCTGCTGCTGGATGACTCCATCCCGGATCCGCTGTTCAACAACAGCAACGATCGCGGTGGCTTCGAGCGTCGTGACTTCAATGACCGCGGCGGTCGTGACTTCGGTGACCGTGGCGATCGTCCGGCCCGTCGTATGCCGTCCCTAGAGCCGCGTCCGCTCAAAGACAATCCGGACGTTGAGATGGAGCGCTACCGCGTAGACGTGGGTGCCCATCACGGCGTCAAGCCGGGCCAGATCGTGGGCGCCATCGCCAACGAAGCGAACATCGAGAGCCGTTTCATCGGCAACATCGACATCGCTGATGACTTCTCTACCGTCGACCTGCCCAAGGGCATGAGCGCCGATGTGCTGGAAGTGATCAAGAAAGCCCGTGTTTGCCAGCGTCCGCTGCAGATCACTCGCTACACCGAAGTACCGGCCGGTGGCAACACCAGCAGCCGTCCGCCGCGCGGTGATCGTCCGTTCCGTGGCGACCGTCCTTTCAACAAGGATCGCCGTCCGCAGGGTGACCGTCCCTTCAACAAGGATCGCCGTGAAGGCGGTTTCGACAAGGGTCGCAAGTTCGGTGGCAAGCGCCGCGACAGCTAATACCTGATTGGTAATGCCAGAAGGCCGCTCATTGAGCGGCCTTTTTTTATGATTTTTCCTGATGGCGCTTAGCTATAGCGAATAGAGGGTGCACAACCAACTTCGGTGATAGAAATGAGAGCCAAAAGGGCATTATTTTTTTGTTAAACGGTTGTGAGTCATAGGGGAGTGGTGTCATCCTGTCTCAGGACATTGAGGTCGTAGTCAATAAGGTGTGCCTCTGGTTGTGTTGTGTGGCTGCGACTTTAGTCGGTATCCCCTCTCTTTCGTTTGCATATGGCAGAAGAGAGTACGATTAATAAACTGAACACAATGACATGGAGGTTCATCATGACTGGATGGTTTGGCAGAGTGCTGTTGTTGTCCGGGTGTCTCGTATCAAGCGTGGTGTTGGCAGACGATGCGTTTCTGACGATTAAGGGTGATGGGTGTTGCAATGGCAAGGGGCAGATTAGTCTGACCCGGGCCGAGTTTGAGGCACTGCCGCAAAGCGAAGTGACCACCAAAACGCCCTGAACCGAAGGTAGTCACACTTACCGCGGGGTGTTGCTGCGGGAGCTGGTGAAGAAATACGGCCTAAAGAGTAGCGAAGTGAAGGCGGTGGCCGTCAATGATTACTGGGCTGCCGTGCCTGTCGAGGATGGTGACAAGTATCCTGTGCTGGTTGCCGAGAAGCAGGATGGCAAGCCGCTGACCCTGCGCAACAAAGGACCTCTCTGGATTATCTACCCGCTCTCCGATTACCCCGACCTGAACAAGGAGCTCTATCACAGCCGCATGGTGTGGCAGCTGATTGGGCTAGAGAGCAAGTAACATGCTGCGCGGCAAGTTTGTCAGCCTGATCCTGATGGTGACTGCCTTTTTGGGGGTCGCCATCTGGTCGGTTTGGAACTATGACCGCGCATTCAATGCTGTTACTCGCTATACCCAGTTGTCAGCGTGGGCGTTGGCACAGTTGGAGCTGGAAGTTCACGGTTTTGGCGAATCGCTCCAGCTTTATCGCGCCGGCTCAGTGAGCCAGGAGGAGATGAACAAGCGGTTTGACATCGCCTGGAACCGACTTGATGTTTTCCTCCACGGTGAAGAAGCAAAGCCGGTCAGGGCCCGTTTCGGGGCAGATAAAGCAGCTGGCAAACTGATGAGCCTGTTTGAGGAATATGAGCAGGATGTCGTCAGTGGACAGCGTGATTCGGCGCGTCTGGCCCGTTTCTCTGTGGATCTTACTCAGGATCTGGCGGCAATCCGCGATGTCATGGTGAAGAATTTTACCGGCCCCTCTGCCATTGCCCAGCGCGAGCTGCTCAATGAGTCGCGTACCCAGAACTTTGCCATTCTCGCCTTTCTGATGTCGGCAACTATGGTGATGCTGGTGATGTTGTTTCGCGAAGTACGTCACCAGCAGTTTCTGGCGTGGAATGATCCCCTGACCCGTCTCCCCAATCGGGCGGCGCTTATCAAGCACCTGAAGTTGCGGGCTGCCTATCGTGGCGGCGGCAGCAGTATCACTGTCTGCCTGGTGGATCTGGGCCACTTTCGTGAAGTGAACGACAGCCTGGGATATGAGATAGGGGATGGACTGCTTAAACAGCTGGCCGAACGGATTCATAGCGTGGCGGCGACCGGTATTTTTGTGGCCCGCACCGGCAGTGACGAGTTTGCCATCATTATCTCCGGCGCTATGCCGACCTATCTGCGTTTCCCCTTTCTGGAGCAGCTGCGCACCGAGTTGGCCGATCTGGCCTTTGCGGCAGATCCGGCGCACCGGGTCAGGGTCTTTATGGGGGTGAGCCAATACGCTCGTCCGGTACATACTCCGGAAGAGATGCTGCTGTTTGCCGATATCGCCCTCGATAGTGCCAAGCGCCAGCGGCTTCATCGTTCAGTGGTCTTCTCCCGAGCCATGCATCAACACTACCTGCGCAACCGCCGCCTCTCGACCGAGCTGCGTGAATTGATCCAGAGCCCCGAGTGCCAGCAGCTCTGCCTCTACTATCAGCCGATAGTGCGTGGTCAGAGTGCTGTCCGGCTGGGAGCCGAGGTGCTGATCCGCTGGCATCATCCGGAATATGGTTTTATTCCGCCGCTCGATATCATCGCGCTGGCAGAGGAAAACGGTCTGGGAGAGGCGCTGGGGCTCTGGATTTTCCACCGTTTGCAGCGTGACCTTTCCATCTTCCCGAGCGATCTGGTGGAGCTGCTGGAGATCTCGGTCAACCTCTCCAGCTCCATGTTCAATATGGGGCTGGCTGCCAATGTCGAGGAGAGGATGAGTGTCGGTCCGCTCGGGTTACAGCAGTTGATCGTGGAATTGACCGAGACCATAGCGCTGGATGATATCGAGCTGAGCAAGCAGATCATCGCCTCACTGCGCCACATCGGGGTGCGGGTGGCACTCGATGATTTTGGAACCGGCTGGTCATCATTCTCATATCTGCGTGAGCTCTATTTCGACAAGCTCAAGATTGACCGCTCCTTTATTACCGCCATCGACAACGATACCCGGCAGGCACTCTTTGTTGAGGCTATCACCTCGCTCTCTCATCAGCTGGGGGTGCGCGTCGTGGCCGAAGGGGTGGAAAACAACGACGAACTCAAGGCGGTGTTGAGCATAGGAGTGGACGAGATCCAGGGTTACTTCTACTCAAGGCCGTTGACCTTGCAGGACTTTCTCCAGTTCTGCCACCGCTACTTTGTCAATCGCGCCATCATGCAGGAAGTGGCGCTCGGGTAGAGCAGCAAACAACTTGCCATCAGCAACAAAAAGGCGGCCGACAGGCCGCCTTTGCTATCTAGACAGTGCCATTTTCAGGTCAGAGCACCATGGCGGCAATCCAACCGAAGATAACCAGCGGGATATTGTAGTGGATGAAGGTGGGTACCACGCTGTCCCAGATATGGTCGTGCTGGCCATCGGCGTTGAGGCCTGATGTGGGGCCGAGGGTGGAGTCCGAAGCAGGCGAGCCTGCGTCCCCCAGAGCACCGGCGGTACCGACCAGCGCGATGATCGCCATGGGAGAGAAACCCAGCTGCAGGCAGAGCGGCACATAGATGGTGGCGATAATGGGCACGGTGGAGAAGGAGGAGCCAATCCCCATGGTGATGAGCAGGCCCACCAGCAGCATCAGGAAGGCGGCAATGCCTTTGTGCTGACCGATAGAGCTGGAAACGACCTGAACCAGGCTCTCGACGCCGTGAGTCGCCTTCATGACGGCAGCAAAGCCGGCGGCGGAGATCATGATGAAGCCGATCAGCGACATCATGCGTACCCCCTGGGTGAAGGCATCCTGGCTCTCGCGAAACTTGATGACACCACCGCAGGTGAAGATGACGAACCCGGCCAATGCCCCCAGCACTATGCTGTTGGTCATCAGCTGGAGACCAAGTGCGACGCCGATAGCCAGCAGAGCAACCCAGATATGGTTGAGATTGAGCTCGACGGTTTCCGGTTCGGCTTCCAGGATCTTGGCCAGGTCATACTGGCGCGGCTTGCGATAACTGAAGAAGACCGCAATCAGCAGACCCAGCACCATGCCACAGCCCGGGATGGCCATGGCCAGCGGGATCTGGCTGGAGGTGATCGGCACCCCGTTATCGATAAGGTTCTTGGCCAGAATATTGTTCAGGAAGATGCCGCCAAAGCCGACCGGCAGCACCATATAGGTGGCGGTCAGGCCGAAGGTGATGACGCAGGCCACCTGACGACGGTCGATCTGCATCTGCGCCATCACGTGGAGGAGAGGCGGGATCAGGATCGGAATAAAGGCGATATGCACCGGGATGATGTTTTGCGAGGAGATGGACACTGCCAGAACGGATGAGAGCAGCAGGGTCTTGACCCACAAAATGCGGCTGCTGCTGGCATCCTTGCCCAGCTGGCTGATCACCTTGCTGGCCAGCAGGTCGGTGATCCCGGAGCGGGAGATGGCGACGGCAAAGGCCCCCAGCATGGCGTAGGAGAGGGCAATCTCGGCGCCGCCACCCAGGCCGCCGCTGAAGGTAGTCAGGGTATCGGTCAGGGAGAGCCCGCCGACCAGGCCGCCAGCAATGGCGCCCAGCGCAAGTGAGACCACCACATTGATCCGCAGCAGACTGAGCACCAGCATCAGTCCGACTGCGATAACAACTGGATTCATTTGATTTCCTTATGTTTGTTATTGCTGTCTGTCATGTGAAGGGGAGTTAGTTTGCGAAAAATGTGACAAATGTCGAGAAAAAAATCGGTCAAAACGGGCATCTGACCAAGGTCATCTGAAACAAAGTTGATCGGGGATGGTATTTGCCCTTCGTGCATCATGACCCCCATCTTGCAATCGTGCGGGAATCGCCAGGGGGAGAAAGCAGGCGGGGAAGGGGTAATAGAGCAAAATAGAGTCAAAGCACATAAAGAAAGGCTGCCTATGGCAGCCTTTGCAACTTATTCCAGATCCTCATCTCCGGAGGCGGAGTCGCTATCCGGCCCGACTGGTGGCCAGCCGCCCATGCTCTTCCAGCGGTTGACGATATGGCAGAAGAGGTCGGTGGTCCGCTCGGTATCATAGAGAGCAGAGTGAGCCTCTTTGTTGTCAAACGGAATGCGGGCGCTCTGGCACGCCTTGGCCAGCACGGTCTGGCCCAGCGCCAGCCCGGAGAGGGCGGCGGTATCGAAGGTGGCGAACGGATGGAACGGATTGCGCTTGAGGCCGGCCCGCTCGGCTGCCGCCATCACGAAGCCGTGATCGAAGGTGGCGTTGTGGGCCACGATAATAGCGCGGCTGCAGTCGCTCTCCTTCATCCCCTTGCGGATCCCCTTGAAGATCTCGGTCAGCGCCTCTTTTTCAGAGACAGCTCCGCGCAGCGGGTTGAAGGGATCGATACCGGTGAACTCCAGAGCGGCACGCTCCAGATTGGCACCTTCGAAAGGCTCCACATGAAAATGGAAAATCTGATCGGGCAGGAGCCATCCCTGCTCATCCATTTTCAGGGTATAAGCCGCGATTTCGAGCAGGGCATCGGTTTTGGCGTTGAAGCCGGCTGTTTCAACATCGATGACGACGGGGTAAAAACCACGAAAACGGCCCTTGAGGGTATGAACTGCGTCGGTCATGGGATCTCGGTCAGCATAAAATGAGGCGGCATTATGGCAAAAAAGCGCAGGCTTGTCCCCATCCCGCAAGAGGGAGCCTTGCGGTACAAGCGATGGCTCAATATCTGTGCAA
The DNA here is from genome assembly GCF_037890695.1 of Aeromonas jandaei. Taxonomy (NCBI): domain Bacteria; kingdom Pseudomonadati; phylum Pseudomonadota; class Gammaproteobacteria; order Aeromonadales; family Aeromonadaceae; genus Aeromonas; species Aeromonas jandaei. The sequence goes on from NZ_CP149571.1 coordinate 2,688,312, forward strand.
CCACCAGCGCGCGGCCAGAAGCGCCGTGATGCTGCCGAGAATGGCGCTGGCCAGCACATCGGTTGGCCAGTGCATGCCGATCACCATGCGCGACAGTCCTATCCCGAGGGCCCAGAGCGGCAGCAGCCAGACTCCTGCCGGTGCGCGAGCCAGCCAGATGAGGCCAAAGAACTGGGCCAGGCTCATGGCGGCGATGCTGTGGCCGGAGGGGAAGGCGTAGTTCACCTCCTTTTGCCAGTGATTGCCGAGCCACTGGGGCAGTGCCAGCAACTGGCTGGCGGCGTGTACCTGCTCGCTGCGCACTTCGGTGCTGGCAGCGTAGAAGCTCTTGATAGCGGGGATCAGGGATTGGCTCTCCAACCAGAGCAGGTAGGGTCTGGGCTCCTCGGTCAGATGCTTGATGATGCTTTTGATGAGCCAGTCTCCGGCGAGCAGCACCAGCAGCGCGCCGGCCAGAGCCAGCAGGGATGAGCGATCGAGCTGCAGTTTCTGCCTGGTCAGCAGCAATAGCAGTGCGGCGCTGATCCCAATTCCGGGAATATCGACCATGCGGGTGAGGGCATAAGGCCACCAGAGCCAGCCCGATTGCAGCGAGCCGGTCAGAAATGGTTGCCAGGGGAGGATGGCAAGCAGCAGCAGGGGCAGGATCAAGAGGGTGGTAAACGCGAGCACCTGACTGCGGGAGAGGGAAGGGCTATGGGGCGGCATGATCTCTATCGGCAAGGGTCTGAAAAAAGAGCGCCATTGTGCCACTGCGTGGCTTGGCGGCAAAGCAGACCTGCCCTTCAGTTTACCTCTGCTTACACATTTGGCTGTTCGTTCATCAATTACTCATTCTCTGCAGCAGCCATGTGCATGTCAGGCTGAAATATTGGCGGGCTTTGGGCTAGAATGGCGCGTCCATGGCGGTTGCCTGCAAAGAGAACCCGATGAAAATAGTCGTAGATGAGAATATGCCCCACGCCGTGGAGCTGTTTGCCGAGTTTGGAGACGTGGTTGCCCTGCCTGGGCGGCAGATGCAGGCCAACGATCTGCAGGACGCCGATGTGCTGCTGGTGCGTTCGGTGACCAGGGTGAACGCCGACCTGCTGGCGACCAGCCACAAACTGGCTTTTGTCGGTACCGCGACCATCGGCACCGATCATGTCGACAAGGCTTTGCTGGCTAGCCGCAATATCCCTTTTTATAGCGCCCCCGGCTGCAACAAATATTCGGTGGGGGACTATGTGCTCTCCGCCCTGCTGGTGCTGGCCGAGCGCTACGAGCTTGATCTCGCAACCATGACGCTGGCGGTGATTGGGGCCGGCAATACCGGCGAGTGCGTGGCCGGCAAGGCCGAAGCCCTCGGTATGCGGGTGCTGCGCTGTGATCCCCCCAAGGCGCGGGATAATCCAGAAGCGGATTTTGTCGACTATCAGACTGCCCTTGGCGCCGATATCGTCAGCTTCCATGTGCCCATTACCCGTGACGGGCCGGATGCGACCTACCATCTGCTGGATGCCGGGCTGATAGCTGCGCGCCCCGCCGGGCAGATCCTCATCAACGCATCCCGTGGCGAGGTGTGGGATAACCAAGCTCTGCTGGCGCGTCAGTTGAGCGACAAGCCATTGCGGTTGGTGATGGATGTCTGGGAGAACGAGCCTGAGCCGCTTGCACAGCTGGTGCCCCATACCGAGATTGCCACCCCCCATATTGCGGGCTACAGCCTGGAGGGGAAGGCGCGCGGTACCTGGATGCTCTATGAGGCGCTCTGCCGCCAGCTGGGGCGCGAGCCCCGTCAGGATCTGCGTACGCTGCTGCCGGTTGCCGATGTGCAGGCGGTGGTGCCCGGACGGGCGCCGGATCAGGCATTGATCAAACAGCTGGTTCACCTTATCTACGATGTGCGCCGCGACGATGCCCGTTTTCGCGCCCGGCTGGGTATCCCGGGTAGCTTTGATGAGCAGCGCAAACATTATCCGGAGCGCCGCGAGCTCTCCTCCCTGCAAATCAAGGGTGAGTTTGCCTGTGACATGCTGGGCGCCGCCGGATTTGATATTTCACACTCATAAGGTGGGTGGGACGCTACGTCCGCACTACTTATGACCCCGTTTTTACCGATCCGAGGCAGGTTTGCTCTGCCTCGGATTGGCCATATCAGGTGAGGATGCCCCGTATATCGGAGCCCCGCCGACCATGGCGCCAGCAGGCGCCATAGCCGTTTTATTAGAGGAGAACAGAATGAGCCAGCAGTTTAATGTCGCGGTATTGGGCGCAAGTGGCGCCGTGGGCCAGGCCATGATCGAGATCCTGGAAGAGCGCGAGTTTCCGGTCGCTACGCTCTATCCGCTGGCTTCCAGCCGCAGCGCCGGTGAAACCGTGCGCTTTGATGGCAAGAATCTCGAGATCCTCGATGTCGAGGAGTTTGACTGGAGCCAGGTGCAGATTGCCCTCTTCTCTGCCGGTGCCGAGGTCTCTGCCAAGTGGGCACCGATTGCTGCCGAGCATGGCTGCATCGTCATCGATAACACCTCCTGCTTCCGTTACGACGAAGATATTCCGCTGGTGATCCCGGAAGTCAACCCGGATGCGCTGGCCGATTTTCGCAATCGCAACATCATCGCCAATCCCAACTGCTCCACCATCCAGATGCTGGTGGCCCTGAAGCCGCTGCATGACGAGGTGGGCATCGCCCGTATCAACGTCGCCACCTATCAGTCCGTCTCAGGCTCCGGCAAGGAGGGGGTGAGTGAACTGGCAGGCCAGACCGCCCAGCTGCTCAATGGTCGCCCGGTCGAGCCGACTCTCTATCCCCAGCAGATCGCGTTCAACCTGATCCCGCAGATCGACAGCTTCACCGACAACGGCTACACCCGGGAAGAGATGAAGATGGTGTGGGAGACCCAGAAGATCCTGGGCGATGCCAGCATTGCCGTGAATCCGACTTGCGTGCGGGTGCCGGTCTTCTACGGCCACTCTGAAGCGGTGCATGTCGAGCTGCACCAGCCGCTCGATGCCGAGCAGGTAAAGGATCTGCTGCGTGCAGCACCGGGCGTGACCCTGTTTGAAGAGGAAGGGGACTATCCGACCCCGGTACGCGATGCAACCGGCAAGGATGAAGTGCTGGTTGGCCGCATCCGTCAGGATATTTCTCATCCCAATGGTGTAAATATGTGGATCGTGGCCGATAACGTTCGTAAGGGCGCTGCCACCAACAGCGTCCAGATTGCCGAACTGCTGGTTCGCGACTACCTGTAAGGCCGTATGGCCAAGAGGGAGCGCCGCAGGACGGCTGCGCTCCCTCTGAGCAAATAGTGTGGTGTGTGACCGGCCCCGCACTGCGGTGTTGCAAGATTCTTTTGCGATATCAACTGATTAAGTTTTTTTCTACACTCAGAGGCAAGTTGGGTGCTAAATGTGTCGGACTGCTGGCTTGCAAGGCGAGCCTGATTTATATTGAACCGACTGTTTTGGGGTAACTATCCAGATTTTTCAATGTGATAGGGCCGTCATACGAAGGAACGAATATGGGACATTCCCGCATAACATTGGCAACGCTACTCGCATTGGGTCTGCTGGGCACCGTTCAGGCTGCAGATCCCTCACGGGAGCCGTTTTTTGTCGAACTGAAAGGCCCTGACGAGCCCGCACCACCCGCTGTCAACAGCCAGCCGCTGGCCCAGCCCGTCGCGCAGCCGGTTCGGGCAACCGCCCAGCCCATCGTCCGTCAGGTGGCAACCGCCAATCCCGCCAGCTATGGCCCGATTCGTCCTACCGATACCCTCTGGAGTCTGGCAAGCAAGTACCGTCCCTCCAGCCGCGTCAGCGTCTATCAGACCATGGTCGCGATCTACGAGAAAAACCCCCGCAGTTTTGCCGATGGCAATATCAACCATATTCTGGTGGGCTCGCGCATCCAGCTGCCCACCGCTGCCGAGGCGAGCGTCATCACAGATGCCGAGGCCCGCGCCAAGTTCCGCAGCGACAATGCCAGCTGGAAAGGGCTGAGCCCCAAATATCTGGCCAATAAACAGGCTCATACGGCTAAACCGGTCGCAGCAAAAGCCGCGCCTGCCAAGCCTGAAGTGGTCAAGGCAGAGCCCGCGAAGGCGGCGCCAGCTCCGTTGCCTGCCGTCAAGGCGGCACCCATTCCTGCACCTGTGACCGAGCCGAAACCGGCTGCCGAGACCAAGGTGGCTGACGCCAAGGAAGTGGCCAAGGTCAACGAGGCTCCGGCGAAAGAGGCCGTTGCCCCGGCCCCGAGTGCGGCAAGCGGGACCCGCGCCTGCTCCGCTGCCCTCCGATCTGGACAAACCGGTTGGCAAACCGGCCACCGAGATGACCCTGGCGCTGGAAGATGCCAATGCCCAGCTCGCCCAGGTGACCGAGATGAACCACAGGCTCAAGCTGCGTCTGCAATCCCTGACCGAAGAGGTGGAGACCCTCAAGGCTCAGCTGCAGGATCAGACTGCGCTGGAGAAAGAGATTGCCGAGCTCAAGGCCAAGCCGGTGCCGCCCGTGGTGGCCGAGCCCGAGCACAAGCAGAACTGGCTGATGGACTTGCTCTCCTCACCGCTCAATCTGGCGATGATCATTTTGCTGCCGGTGTTGCTGGTGCTGGCGCTGGTGACCCTCTGGCTGCGCGCCCGGGCCCGTCGTGAGCTGGAAGAGCAGGAGAAGAGCCTCTCTGAATCCACCGCAATGATGATGGATCAGGATCACAGCGAGTTTGATGATCTGCTTAGCGTCGATATCACCGACAACGAGCCGGAGCGTCCGCTGCCTGACCTCAACACCCCGGATGGCTTCATGCCGGTTGAGCCGGCGCCGAAGCCGGATGTCGAGCTGGTGTTCAGCGACGAGGGCGAGATGGATCTGCAGGGCTTTGAGCCCGAACGGATGCCTGCTGCTACCAGCCGTGACCCCGATCTGGTGCCGGATCTTGATCTTGCCCATGACGAGCCGATAGCGCTTGCCAATGAGCCAGCCATGGATCTGGCCAGCGAGTTCAATCCCAAGCCCAAAGGCGCCAACGAGATCATGAGCGAAGAGGAGCTGCAGGCTGCGCTCTTCGCCGAGCTGGACGCTGATCTTTCTGCCGACATCGAGCCGGAATTGAGTGCGCCGGCGCATGCTGAACCTGCCGATGATGACCTCGCCAGTTTCGATCTCAGCGATTTCGAAGGTGCCTTTGAGGAGCCTGTTGTCGAGATTGAGGATGAGCATGCCATCGACCTGAGTCTGGATGGGGATGCCAGTGCCGACGAGATGCTGGCCGAGCTGGGTCTGGAGCCTGAGCCGGTCAAGGCCAGGAAAGAGGCTGAAGCAGATCTGGAGTGGGATCCCAACGAAATGGCGCTCTCCGATTTCGAAGATGCCTTTACCGAGGTCGAGTCGCACCCTGCAGATCTGCAACCCCGCGAGCAGGCACAGGAGAGCGGTTACGTCGAGATCGACAAGCTGCTGGCCGAAGCGGATGCCACCACATCGGAGCCGGAACCCTATCAGGGCTTCTCGCTGGATGTGGGGCTGGACGGTTTCCCCGAAGTGCTGCCGGAGTCTACCGGATTTGATGTGGATGCCGATGATGGCGGTGTTGGCGCCAAGCTGGATCTGGCACGCGCCTACCTTGAGATCGACGACAAGGACAGTGCCCGCGAGCTGCTGCAAGAAGCGGTAGAGCAGGGGAGTGACCATCAGCGCGCCGAAGCGGAAAAACTGCTCAAGCGACTGGGATAATCACATCATCCCGATGAACTTGAACGACAAGGGCAGCCAGCGGCTGCCCTTTTTACTTGTTGCCGTGGCCGGATCTTGCGCGGATTTTGGGATTTTTGCCGCGAGATGCGTATAATCCGCCCCGTTTCTTTCACTGCTTTACCAAAAGACCCCCTTATCCATGCGAATTGCCCTAGGTATTGAATATGACGGCAGCCGGTATTTCGGCTGGCAGCGTCAGCGAGAAGTGATCAGTGTGCAGGAGGAGCTGGAGAAAGCCCTCAGCCGGATCGCCAATCATCCGGTCTCCATCCAGTGCGCAGGACGCACCGATGCCGGTGTCCATGCCACCGGTCAGGTGATCCACTTCGATACCGATGCCAAGCGTGCCGAAGGGGCCTGGACTCTGGGTCTCAACTCCAACCTGCCGCCCGACATCGCCGTGCGCTGGGTCAAGGAGGTGGACGAGGAGTTCCACGCCCGTTTCAGCGCTACCGCCCGTCGCTACCGCTATGTCATCTACAACCACAACTACCGGCCAGCCATTCTCGGCAGCGGCGTCAGCCATTATCACGAGGCGATTGATGCCGAGTTGATGCATCAGGCCGGGCAGTGCCTGCTGGGTGAGCAGGATTTCAGCTCGTTCCGGGCCGTCGGTTGCCAGTCCAAGACGCCGTGGCGCAATGTGACGCACCTCTGCGTCAGCCGTCAGGGCCCCTATATCGTGCTCGATATCCGGGCCAATGCCTTTTTGCACCATATGGTGCGCAACATCACCGGCTCGCTGCTGCTGGTGGGGCAGGGGCTCAAACCGGTGGAGTGGGTAGCCGAGGTGCTGGCCGCCCGGGATCGCAATCTGGCCGGGCCAACCGCCAAAGCGGGTGGCCTCTATCTGGTCGATGTGGATTACCCGGCTGAACTGGCTCTGCCCCGGGTACCGCTTGGCCCGTTGTGGCTGCCGGACTCGGCACCGGGTACGACCAGTTTTTAGTAACTGCGCCCGAAAAATTGTGGTTTAATGACCCGTCATTTGTTGCCATCGAGCTATTAAGTCATTGAACAGACAAGGCTCGATGCGTTTTGTCAGGCACAAAAGCATTAAGGAATTCCATGAGCTGGCTTGAGAAGATTCTTCCCAAGAGCAAGATCACTGCCCCTCGTCGTCACAACATTCCGGAAGGGGTGTGGACCAAGTGCAGTGCTTGTGAACAGGTGCTCTACCGGGCAGAGTTGGAGCGCAATCTCGAAGTGTGCCCCAAGTGTGATCATCATATGCGCATCAGCGCTCGCGCCCGTCTCGAGAGTTTTCTCGACGAGCAGGGCCGCACCGAAGTCGGTGCCGAGCTGGAGCCTCATGATGTCTTGAAATTCAAGGATTCCAAGCGCTACAAGGATCGTTTGTCTGCCGCTCAGAAAGAGACGGGGGAGAAAGATGCGCTGGTGGTGATGAAAGGGACCCTCAAAGGGGTACCGGTTGTCGCCTGTTCGTTCGAGTTCTCCTTTATTGGTGGCTCCATGTCCTCCGTGGTCGGTGCCCGCTTCGTGCGCGCCGTTGAGGAGAGCATCAAGGAAGGTCGTGGTCTGGTCTGCTTCTCCGCCTCCGGCGGTGCCCGTATGCAGGAGGCGCTGTTCTCCCTGATGCAGATGGCCAAGACCAGTGCCGCACTGGATCGTCTGTCCAAAGCCGGTCTGCCCTATATCTCAGTGCTGACCGACCCCACCATGGGTGGCGTCTCCGCCAGTCTGGCCATGCTGGGCGACATCAACGTGGGCGAGCCCAAGGCGCTGATCGGTTTTGCCGGCCCGCGCGTTATCGAGCAGACCGTTCGCGAGAAGCTGCCGGAAGGGTTCCAGCGCTCCGAATTCCTGCTGGAGAAGGGCGCCATCGATCTCATCATCGACCGCCGCGAAATGCGTAACCGTCTGGCCAGCCTGCTCGCCAAACTGATGAATACTCACGTCATCGCAGAGTGAAGATGAGTTCAAACATGCATCAATCCCAAAGCCGGTCGCTTGTCGACTGGCTTTCTTATTTGGAGCAGATCCATCCGGTCTCTATCGATATGGGGCTGGAGCGGGTCGGCACGGTTGCTCGGCGCATGGGGCTCACCCGATTGCCGTTCAAGGTGATCACGGTGGCGGGTACCAACGGCAAGGGCTCCAGCTGCGCCATGGCAGCCAGCATCCTGATGGCCGCTGGCTACCAGGTCGGCGTCTACTCCTCGCCCCATCTGTTGCGCTTTACCGAGCGAGTGCGGGTCAACGGTCAGGAGCTGGCAGATAGCGATCACTGCGCCGCCTTTGCCGAAGTGGAAGCGGCGCGCGGCGAGATAGCGCTCACCTTCTTCGAGTTTGCGACCCTGGCCGGTTTGTGGCTCTTCTGCCGCGCCGCGCCGGATGTGCTGCTGCTGGAAGTGGGCTTGGGTGGTCGGCTCGATGCCACCAATGTGGTGGAGTCCGATGTCGCCATGATCACCTCCATTGCCCTCGACCACTGTGACTGGCTGGGTGATACCCGCGAGGCGGTGGCGGTGGAGAAAGCCGGGGTGTATCGCGCCGGCAAACCTGCCATCAGCGGCGAGCCCAATCCTCCTCTGACCATCGCGAGCGAGGCGGCGCGTATCGGCGCCAACCTGCGTCAGGTCGGTATCGATTTTCGTGGCGATGAGCACGAGAGCTGCTGGGATTACCACGGTCTTCGCCAGTGGTGCGGCCTGCCCAAACCGGCCCTGCCGCTGATGAATGCGGTGACCGTGCTTGCGGCGCTGGAATCTCTCGGCTTGCCGTTGCCGGAGTCTGCCATTCGCGACGGGCTTGCCAATGCCCGGCTGGCTGGCCGGATGCAGCAGCTGCAAAGCGCGCCGCTGGTCATCGTCGATGTGGCCCATAACCCCCATTCGGCCGCCTATCTGGCCGCCCAGCTGCGCAAGATGCCCTGCGCGGGTGTGCGCCGCGCCGTGGTGGGCATGCTCAAGGACAAGGATATGGCGGGGTCGCTTGCCGAGCTCGATGGTCTGATCGGCGAGTGGTATCTGGCCAGCCTGACCGGCCCGCGGGCGGCAAGTGCGGACCAGTTGGCACAGGCGCTTGGCTCCGGACAGGGGCCGGCGACGACCTTTGACAGCGTCGAGGCTGCCTATCAGGCTGCCTTGGCCTTATCGAGTCCTGACGATATGGTCATTGTGTTTGGTTCGTTTTACACTGTCGCCGATGTGCTGGCGGGGTTCGCCAGCTAGCCAGCCCCTCTTTGTCGGGGGCATGCCATGAATTGGATCAAGTAAAGGAAGTAGGAGTCAACTTGGCCTCGAAGTTTCAAAACCGTCTGGTGGGCACCGTTATTCTGGTGGCCCTGGTCGTTATTTTCCTGCCGGACCTGCTGGATGGTCACAAGCTGGCGCAAAAGGAGGAGGCGTTTGCCAAAATTCCGCTGCGTCCCGATCTTGAGCCGGCCAAGCCCGCGTTGCAGGTATCTGCGGCAAGCACGCTGCCTGCCGAGCATCTGGCCAGCCAGCAGCAAGCCTCGGCCGCCCAGCAGTGGCAGGTGGAAGAGGTCGCCGACCCCATGACCCTCGGCAATCAGGGGAGTGCTGCCCAGCAGGCCGGTGCGCAGGTTGCCCAGCAGCCGGTGCAGCAAGCCGCGCCTGCCAAGCCGCAACCCAAGCCGGAAGTGGTCGCCAAGGCGCCGGTTGAACAACCCAAGCCGGCACCAAAACCGGTTCCGACCAAGCCGGCCGAAGTAGCCAAGGCGCCGACTCCTGCGCCAGCCAAACAGCAGGCAGGCCAGATCAAGTCCCTCGATGACCTTATCGAGAGCAAGATGAGCCAGCCGACCACGCCTGCACCCGCTGCGGCACAGGCGCAGGGGAGCTGGATCCTCCAGCTCGGCGCGTTCAAGAACGTCGACAGTGTCAACGCTCTGGTGAGCAAGCTGCGTGCAGCCGGTTACTCTGCCCATACCTCGCCGCGCACGCCGGTGCAGGGGCAGATCAACCGGGTCTTTATCGGGCCGGATGTCTCCAAAGCCAAGCTGCAGGGTATCCAGGGACAGATCTCCCAGATGACGGGGCTGAGCGGCTCGGTCGTCGCTTACAATCCCTGATTGTCATTGCTCTCGCATCACAACACCGCGCCCGTCGCGGTGTTGTTTTATCTGGCTGTCGCTATTTTTAAGTCCCGCGTCGCAAAGGCCACCACCCGGTTGGGATTTGCGGGGAGTTGGGTTAGTCTGAGCCCTCTGTCACCCATAGGAGTTCAAGATGATCCTCTCGACAACCCCCACTCTGGAAGGCAAGAGCATTCGTGAATACCGCGGCATCGTGGTGGGCGAAGCCATCCTTGGCGCCAATATTTTCAAGGATCTCTTTGCCGGGATCCGCGACATTATCGGCGGCCGCTCCGGCGCTTACGAAAAAGAGCTGGCCCGTGCCCGCGAGATTGCCTTTGATGAACTCAAGGAGCGCGCCTCTGCGCTGGGAGCCAATGCGGTGGTCGGCATCGATATCGACTACGAGGTGGTGGGGCAGAACGGCAGCATGCTGATGGTCAGCATCAGCGGCACCGCCGTGGTGGTTTGATATAGCGATGTGCTGCATAGCTGTGCGCTGAACCTGCGTATTGAACGAACAAGCCGATAACCGGGTTATCGGCTTTTTTATGCGTGGCGTTTGGCAAAAGAGGAGCAAGAGTGGGAAATGGTAAAGATGAATTTGATATTAAGGTATTGATTTTATTTATTTATATTTTTTCATAACCTATCGGTGCGGGTTTTATTTTTTTTAACTGGGTTGCCCTCATCGGCTGGACTAGAGTTGTTGCCATCAGGACGACACTTCTCACGGATGAAGTCACTTTTCTTGAACCACTATTGCTTGAAGGCGTATCAAGATGCACAAAAAATCTGCTCTGTTGACTGTCATCACTCTGGCCATCGCTGCTTATGCTGGCAGCGCGGCGGCTGCGGTACCGAACTTTACCGCTGACTGCCCGATGAACATCAAGGTCAAGTCGCAGGGAGGGAGTGTTTATATCAATGGCAAGAAGGCCACCCTGAAGACTGATGCTCCGACTGCTTATTCTGCCCAGAGCGGCAAGATCATGATCGGCATTACCTCTGACTCTCCCGACAGTGAACCCACCATTGATTACGCCATCAAGCACGACAAGCGAGCCAATGGCATCTGCACCGTGCAATCCTGGTCGGCAGGCAAGGCAACCTCTCTGCCGATGGCGCAGGGCAACTCCCCCTATCAGGGCAAGTGGGTCGCCAAAAACAGCGGGAGTGGCCAAACCGTTGCTGTGATCCGGGTGGATGGCAAGGAGCAGGTTTGGGTCAACGACGTCAAGGTCAGGGCCAATCGTGCCGATGGGGCGCTGCAATTCCGTCAGGGGATGATCCTCTATACCCTGCAGGGCGATCCGCGAGTACGCAGCGAAAGCCAATGGCAGGACAATGACGCAGGCTCGACCGGTCCTATCTCCTTCGAATAAATCCGTTTGCCAATTTCGACAAAAGCGACGCAGGCCATTGCCTGCGTCGCTTTTTTACTGGTCTGCTGAAGGGGGGCGCTATGAGTGGTTACACTCCGGCCAGGGTATTGGCTTCGCCGTACCAATCCAGTTTGTCAGCCAGGGTCACCACCGAACCGATGATGATCAGGCTTGGACTGTCGACCTGAGTGGCCAGCAGCGCCAGCTGTTGCAGTTCGCCGCGTACCACCCGCTGCTGCAGGCGGGTGCCCTGTTCCACCAACGCTACCGGGGTGTGACCGGGTAGGCCGTGGGTCTGCAGCTCGTCCTGAATGCGGCCGGCATGGGCCAATCCCATGTAGAAGACCAGGGTCTGGCGGGGAGCCGCCAGCGCCGACCACTCCTGAGTGATATTGCCCTCCTTGTCGTGGCCTGTGATGAACTGCACCCGCTGGGCGTGGTCGCGGTGGGTGAGGGGAATGCCGCTGTAAGCGGCGCAGCCCGACGCTGCCGTGATGCCCGGCACCACCGAGAAGGGGATCCCCGCCTCGGCCAGGGTCTCGAGCTCCTCGCCACCCCGGCCAAAGATAAAGGGATCGCCCCCCTTGAGCCGCACCACCTGTTTGCCAAGACGAGCCTGATCCAGCAACAGCTGGTTGATCGCCTGTTGGGGTACGCAGTGACGGCCCGCCTCCTTGCCGACAAAGATCCGCTCGGCATCCCGGCGAACCAGCGCCAGCACCTCCTGCGACACCAGCCGGTCATAGACCACCACATCCGCCTGCTGCAGCTGTTGCAGACCGCTCAGGGTGAGCAGCCCCGCATCGCCGGGGCCGGCGCCCACCAGGGTGACGCTTCCTTTGCTCTGCACCGGCTCATTGAGCAGCTCGGCGACGCTCTGCTCGGCAGCCTGTTGCTGGCCGCGGGCCAGCTGGCATGCCAGTCGCTCATGGCTAAAGAGCCGCTCCCAGAAGCGGCGGCGAGCCAGCTTGTCCGGTATGGCCTTGACCCGCTCGCGCAGCTTGCCCGCCAGCGCCGCGAGCTGGCCGAGGTGCTGCGGCAACATGGCTTCGAGCTTTTCCCGCAGCTGGCGGCTTAGAACCGGCGCCGAACCTGCGCTGGAGATGGCTACCATCAGCGGTGAGCGGTCGATGATGGCGGGCATGATGGCGCTGCAGTGGGCCGGAGAGTCCACCACGTTGCAGAAGATCTGGCGCTGATTCGCTTCGTTGAAAACCTGCTGGTTGACCCCGGGCTGGTTGGTGGCTGCGATCACCAGCCATTTGCCATCGAGCAGCTCGGGGTGAAAGTCGGCGGCGCAGACGGTCAGCAGTCCCCGCTCGGCCCAGCTCATCAGCTGGGGTTCCAGATGCGGGGCATTGATGGTGATCTTCGCCTTGGCATCGATCAGCAGGCGCGCCTTGCGCACCGCCACCTCACCGCCGCCGACGATAAGCACCGGCTTGTTTTGCAGCTGACAGAAGAGAGGGAGAAAGTCCATAACGGGCTCCGGATACGGGTCCGGCAGCAAAGGGCTGCGCAGGACGAAAAGAGGAGAAGGAGTAGAAACGCAGTGAGAGGAAAAAGGGGGAAGCGTGATCCACGCCCGGGCCAACGACAGATCCCCACCGGTTGTCGGCCACTATGATCAGCTTCCCCAAACGAGGTTTTTCCTATTGCACCGCTTTGACATGCATGTTGGCGACGTACTGATCTTCGGCCCAGAAGATGCGGTCAGCGACCATGGCTTCCGGGTTGAGGGTGACGCCGCGCAGCACCCGCTCCTTGAACTTGTGATAACCGGCCCGATCGATCAGGTGACCCATGTGCAGGTAGATGGGCTTGCCATCCAGCATCTCGGCCTCGAACTCGAACAGGTTCTTGATCACCGCGTGCAGCACCTCTTCAGTGACCCAGTTGAGGAACAGCTTGCCGGTACGAGGGGTCTTCTTGCTGGTGCGGCCCCCCAGCTTGACCATGTAGAGCTGCTTGGGATCCCGCTGCCAGGCGAGGGTCGGGCAGGCCAGCACGCACTCGCCACAGCCGATGCACTTGCTCTCCTCCTTGACCGCCTTGCCGTGTTTGATGGCGAGACAATCCACGGCGTGGTGGCTGCATGCCTTGACGCAGGCGCCGCAGCCGATGCAGCGCTCGGCATTGAAGTGGATTTTGGCGATGCCAAGGATGCCGAAGTCGGCCATGTTGGCCTTGGCGCAGTCGTTGGGGCAGCCTGCGATCACCATCTTGAGGTGATAGGGGTTGGGGTAGAGGTGTTTCTCCATCCGCTGGGCCAGCCCGGTGCAGTCGATATTGCCCTTCTGGCAGATGGTGTTGCCCTGACAGGCGACGATGTTGCGCCCGCCGATGCTCTGGTAACCGGCTGTGGGGTCATCCACCTCGATGCCGCAGGTCTCCACCTCAATCTCCCTGATAAAGGGCTCGAGGGCGGCATTGACCTTGTCCATGTCCTGATACTTGATGCCGGGCATCGCCAGCTTCTGGCGGGTGGTGAGGTGGATCAGGCCGTTGCCGTACTGTTCGGCGATCTGCTGGGCCACCGCCAGCAGGTGGGCGGGCATGATCCCGCCGGGAATACGCACGCTGATCATCGCTTCGCCGCGCACCTTGGAGAGGCGGTATTCGTTCTTGGCGCGGGCCTTGATGATGTCGATATCGAGACTCATGGTGTTCTCCCTCAGTCGATCAGATGCTGGGCCTGGTCAAAACGAAAGACCGGTCCATCCACGCAGATATAGGTGTCGCCCATCCGGCAGTGGCCACACTTGCCGACGGCGCAAGCCATGCGGCGTTCGTAGTCGACCCAGATGCGATCCTTGGGGATGCCGCGCTCAAGCAGGGCGAGCACCACGAAACGGATCATGACGGGAGGGCCGACCACGATGGCCTGGATATCCTCGCTATCCGAGAGATCCAGCTGGTCGATGTAGTCGGTGACCCGGCCGATGCGAAACTGCTCGCTCTCCTCACCCTCATCCAGCGTGACGATGAGGTTCTGGCGCTCGGCCCAGAGCGGCATCTCGTGGCGATAGAGCACCGCCTGCTCGTTCTTGAAGCCGAGGATCATGTCAAGGGACTTCACCTGCTCCGGGTGTTTGCTGAAGCGACGCAGCAGCCCCTTGACCGGCGCGACGCCGGTGCCACCCGCCACCACGATGAGGTGCTGGTTGTGATAGGCCTCCAGCGGGTAGCCGTTGCCATGGACGCCGCGCATCCACACCTTGTCGCCCACATCGAGGGCAAACAGCGCATCGGTCACCTTGCCGACTTTGCGGATCAGCAGATCCACATAGCCATCGCCATAGTCGGAGACCGAGATGGGCGCTTCACCCACGGTGGGCAGGGAGATCTCCACAAACTGGCCGTAGTGGACATCAAAGTCGCGGGAGACCCGGAAATTCCACTCCAGTTCGGTGTGGCGCTCGATGGCCAGAATGGTGTAGGCCTTGGGCAGCAGGCGGTTTTCGACCACGTCCTGCTGCTGTTCTGCTGTTGCGGTTTGTTGGCACTGGCACATATCAGTTCGCCCCCTGCGCGTGGTCGGCTGTGATGGTCTGTTCGACCACATCGGTCATCTTGTTGATGATGTTGCTAAAGGAGATGTAGTGAGGGCAGCGATCGTCGCAGCGGCCACAGCCGACGCACATGTGCTCCTCCCCCTGACGGGCCTTGTAGTCGTTGACCTTGTGCAGGGCGCGATAACGCAGGCGCTCGCCATGTTTGGCGCGAAAACCGTGGCCACCGGCCATGTCGCTGAAGCCATCCACCATGCAGCTGGCCCACTGGCGACGGCGCTCGCCCTGCTTGGGGTTCTCCGCATAGGTGAGGTCGTGCACGCTGTAGCAGCTGCAGGTCGGGCAGGAGGTGGTGCAGCGGCCACAGCCGATGCAACGGCTGTCGTACTCGGCCCAGACCGGATGGGCGGTGAGGATCTGACGAATACGCTTGGGATCGTCACAGACGCTGTCCGGCGTGCGCACCTTGACCGGGTTGCTCTGGACAAATTCCGGGGTGAAGTCGTCGGGCTCGCCCAGCTCGGCAAAGTAGCCGAGCAGTTCGGGATCCTTCACCTCGATGCGGGCACCCTCAACGCTCAGCCGAATGGCGGCGGCGTAATCCCGGGTCTCATTGCTGCCCATGGAGACGCAGAAGCAGTTCTCGAAGCTCTCGCGGCACTCCAGCAGTACCAGCTTGAGCTTGCTGCGCAGCCGGGCGTAGTAGACGTCGCTGTTCTGGCCGTTCTTGAGATAGACCTGATCCAGCCGGCGCAGGGCGTGGATATCGCAGCTGCGCAAGAACAGCAGGGTGGGCTTGGCTTCCACCTTTGATTCGCGCAACTCCAGATTGTCGAAATGGAACAGGGTCTGGGTGATGGGGAGCACCACCTCTTTCGGGGAGAAGTGGGACTTCTCCTGCCACACCAGATCGGCCGGATGGCGGATGCTGTGGTAGGTGACGTTGTCGGTGTCGGAGAAGCGACCGCCCCGATATTCGGCCGCAGGGGCCATGATCCGGTAATCGGGTAGCAGCCGCTCGAACAGCTGCGCCAGCGCGGGCTGGGTGAGAAGAAACGACATAAATAAACACCTTGTCTTGGGGTGACATACCTTGGCGTTGCAAGGGGCGTGTCTGTCCCGGTATTGACTGGCCGGGAGAGCTACGCTGCTCTCGCCGCTGTCCGGTTTATGACTCATCTTGTTCAACTGACCCGATTGTTATTGTGTTGGCGGCGCGAGCGTCGCGGCAGGTCGGGTCATGCCTGTAAAGCGGTTATCAATTGAGCAAGGCGGCCTGATAGCCTGCGCACTTGCCCATTACGTACCCCATCTCCAGCTTGTTGATATCGCGGGTGAAACGGGAAACGGGGAAGTAGTCTGCCGGGGCGATCACCTCAATCTGGCAATCAGCCGGCGGATTGGCGATGAAATCGAGCGCCTCGTTGTAGCTGCGATCCCGCTGCTCCAGTGCCTGCGCCAGCGCGGGGCGGGTCTTGAGCAGGGTGCGGATCATCCAGGGGAAGGGCATCGGTTTGAGCCGGTAGCCCAGCGGCTCGGAGAGGATCACCGTCATCTGGCGAGCGCCGCGGCGGTAGGCCTCGATTACCGGGATGGAGTCGGCGACGCCACCATCGGTCATCGGCACACCGTGCACCTCGGGAAACTCGCGGGAGGCGAGGGGAATGGCGCAGCTGGCGGGCAGCACCTCATCCATGTTCTCCGGTTTGACCCGGATGTACTCCGCCTTGCCGGTCAGGGCATTGGTCACCACCGCATAGAAGGGGATGCCGCTCTCCCGATAGCGATGGATATCGAGGGGGTATTTGCGGCAGCTGGTGTGCCAGAGCCAGTGGATATCCACCAGATTGCCCCCCTTGGCAAAGCGCAGCGGGTCGAGAAACTCCGGGGTGCAGGCCAGCTCGGTCAGAATGTCGTGGCTGCGGCCATGCTGGCTGGCGAGATAGGCCAGCAAGTTGGTGGCCCCCGCAGAGACGCCGATGGCGAAGTCAAAGGGGCGGTAGTCACGTTCGATAAACGCATCCAGCACGCCGCTGGCAAATATGCCGCGCATGGCGCCACCTTCAACAACCAGAGCAGTGGGGGATGCGGTTCTATTCATGACAAGCACCTCGTTATCGGCAAACGAATGACAAGCGGATGGAAAGTGAATGGCGAGCGCTGTGGTGTTCGGATACTCGGGCTGACCATTCTGACTGCCAACCTGGGTTGGCTATCGCAATGAGGTCATTCTATGAAGGGGATTTTGTTTAGAATATCTGTTAATAATGAATGTATCGTTTTTAAATTCTAAACAATCAATGACCAGGCGTTGTGCCAACAGGGGCGATAAGAGATAGTCAGGGCTCTGTTTTCACGCTTTATGAGCCCCGGGAGGTGTGCCTGATGACAAGACTCCTTGCCCCGCCACTCCAGCGCGGCGACACCATCGCTTTTTTCTCCCCCTCCAGCGCGGCAACCGCCTGGGCCCCCACCCGTTTTGCCCGCGCAAAAGCCTTTCTCGAAGAGCAAGGCTTCCGGCTCAAGGCGGGCAGCCTCACCGGCCAGCGGGATCACTGGCGCTCCGGCTCCATCGCCGCGCGGGCCGAGGAGCTCAACGCCCTTATCTGTGACCCCGAGGTGCGCTGCATCATGTCGGTGATTGGCGGCAGCAACTCCAACTCCCTGCTCCCTTATCTCGATTTTGCTGCACTCAAGCGCGATCCCAAGATCATCGTCGGCTACTCCGATGTGACGGCGCTGCTGCTCGGCATCCATGCCCAGATTGGTTTGGTCACCTTTTATGGCCCGGCGCTGGTGGCCTCGTTCGGCGAGTTGCCGCCGCTGGTGGACGAGACGCTCGCCAGTTTTTTACAGATTGTGCTGGCCGACGAGGCTGGCGTTCCCTGCACGTTGCCCACCCCGGCAAAGTGGAGCGATGAACGGCTCGATTGGGAAAATCAGACCCGGGCCAAGCAGTGCCAGCCCAACCGGCGGATCTCGGTGGGGACAGGTCGGGTAGCGGGGCGGCTGATAGGCGGCAACCTCAATACCATGGCGGGGATCTGGGGCTCCCCCTATATGCCGGCCATCGAGCGCGGCGACATTCTGCTGCTGGAGGACAGCCTGAAATCTGCCGAGACGCTGGAGCGCTCTTTTGCCCATCTCAAGTTGTGCGGGGTGTTTGATCGGATCGGCGGCCTTATCCTCGGCAAGCACGAGCTGTTCAACGATCAGGGCAGCGGCAAGCGCCCGCTCGACATCCTGCTGGAGGTGGTGGGGGCGCCGCACTTCCCCATTCTGGCGGAGTTTGACTGCGCCCATACCCACCCCATGCAGACGTTGCCGCTGGGCGTCGAGGCGGAGCTGGATCTCGACCGCCAGCAGCTCACCTTGCTTGAGCCCTGGTGGCAGAGCACCTGACGGAGCGCAGGAAACAGACAAGGCCGCTGATGCGGCCTTGTCTGTTGTTGGGGGATGGAATTGTCAGGGCAGGGCATCGGCCCGGAAGCTGGCACGGATCTGCGGCACCAGCGGCGAGACGTCGAATCCCTTCTCTTCGCCCAGCACCGGATGGAGCAGGGGGCCGTCATTGATCGGGGTGAGGTTGCCGGCCAGCAGCTGTCGAGTGGCTTGCCCCATCTGGTAGAGCTGGCGCACCGGCGCAAACTGGGTCGCCAGATTGAGGGGATCATCGGCGCGGGTGAAAGCCATCATGGGGATCTGATAAGTGGCATCGCGCGCCGGTTTGTCGCCGTGAATGCCCTTTCCGGCGGACATCAAAAACGGCTGGTGATCGCCAAAGGCGATGACCAGATAGCGTTTGCCAGACTGATCGAGACTCTTGAGCAGCCGCTCCAGCGAGGCCATGGCATCCACCACCCCGGTGTAATAGGTGTTGAGCAGCTGTCTGTCACTCTCGCTCTCGTTCGGACAGGCGCCGTTGCGCTCCTGTGCCTGATAGCGGGGGCCATCGAAGGGGCCATGGCCCTGCATGGTGACCGCGTAGGCAAAGAGCGGTTTGTCATCCTGTTCGCTGCGCTTGAGCAGGTGATCGACGAGGGCATCGTCCGAGATATAGAGCCCCTTGTGCTCGAGGGTGGAAAAACGGCTGTCGAACCAGCGCTCCTGATAGCCGAGCGCCGGGATTGCCTTGGCACGGCCCCAGAATTTCTCCACATAGGGGTGGACGAACAGGGTCTGGTAGCCACTCTGGTTGGCGCTGCGGGCCAGTCCCGGCACCTGATCAGAAAGGTAGTAGTAGGGCACCACACCCTGCTTGAGCAGCCCCACCGGCAGACCGGTGTTCATCTCGAACTCCGCCAGCACCGTCATGCCGCCGGTAGTGGGTGAGTGGATGGTCTTGTGCCACTGCTGGATGGTGGCGGGCAGGTTCAGGGTGGGCGCGGGGGCGCAGAGCCGCCCCTGCCAGTCGAGCATCAGCGACTCATATTGCAGCACGATCACCAGATCCCAGCGCGGCGCCGCCCCCTCTGGCGGTTGGCTCAGCCGGGGGGTGAATTCGTTGATCTGCAGCGGGTAGCGAAACACGCTGCCCTGCTCCAGCATCTCGTCCACCAGATTGAACAGATAGAGGCCGGGGCCGGAGCGGATGATGTCCCTGTGGTAGTTGACCGCCCGATCCACGTAGCGCACGTTGGCCCCCAGCAGCTTGTTGCTGGTCTGGGTGGCAAACACGCAAAGGGCAAAGAAGGCCACGGTGGCGGCGGCGGTGCGCAGGATCCAGCGGGAGAGGGCAAAGCGCCAGCAGAGGAAGATCGCCATAGCGCCGCCAAGCAACGGCACGACGGGGTGCTGATCCTGCAGGATCCGCAGCAGCGCCATCAGGTTGCCGAGATCATCGCCGCCGAGCGGCACGCCATAGATGGCGATCTTCATGAAGTTGGCCAGCAGTCCTATGCCGGAGAGGGCGGTAAAGACCAGCCCCATATAGAGGTTGAATCCGGCCAGCGCGCAGAGGCTCCAGCCCAGCACCATACTGCCCCAGGCGAGGTAGTAGTGCTCCGGGCGAAAGCCTGACCAGAGCAGAAACTCCCCCAGTTTGAACACCACGAAGCCGTGCAGCAGCACGAAGGTGAGGTTGCCGAGCAGCAGGCTGCCGATGATGCGCCAGCGCAGGCTGCGGCGCAGACTTGGCAGCACCGCCTTCAGCACGGCGGCGCTCAGCGCCAGCACCAGCGTCAGGCTCACCATCAGGTAGGTGAGGTTGAAGCCCTGCTCCGGCAGGGTCTGCAGGATCTGGCTGAAGTCGCCGCTCTCGGGGCGGTCTGCCAGCAGCAGGCCGATCCGCAGCTGGTAACGGCTGGCCAGTGCATCGTCGGGGGCGCGCAAGGTGCTGTTGAGATCCAGGGTGCAGCGGTTGTTGCGGCACACCTGACGCTTCTCCACCGGCTGGCTCAGCTCGTCGATCCGCTCCCCCTTGTCATTGAGCAGCTCCACCCGCACCTTGTCCCCCGGCTGGAGTGGCCCTCGCAGTTGCCACTGGCTGCGCACCACCAGATAGAGGCCGCGGCTGTCGCTTTTATAGAGCAGAGCGTGGCGGGTGAGGGTGGCCAGCGGGTTGTCGGCGGGCCCCAGTACCAGAGGTTGGGCACGGCCAAGCCAGCTGCCGGGATTGATGAGGGGCAGCAGCAGGGTGACGATGAGCAGGCCACCGAGCAGGATCAGCAGCAGGCGGGAGAGACTCAGGGCACGGCGACGGCCTGAGAAAGGGCGATTCATATCAGCTCATCCTTTGAGCAAGTGAGAGAGATGCAGATCATCTGCATACTATTTGACCCGATGGTGCGTGGCCGGTTCATGGATGTCAATTTAATGACCGCCTGATGAATTTTTGGTTGCACTTCGGCCCTGCATATTGTGATCCCGATCGAGAGGTTGTCCGGAATATGTGATGAAAGCGTCATCATGAACGTTTGCTGCTGGTCTGCGAGAGAGGTGCTGTTTAGTCTCTCAGTAGCGACAGGAGGTACATGTATGAATCCCAAGGTGATGGCACGGCAAGCCAGATTGCTGCGTATGCTCGAGAGCAAGGAGGAGATCCGGGTCGGGCGCGAACGTGACTGTCCGCTTCCCGTGGCGCAGCTGGTCAAACTCAAGGATTCCCATCCGTCGGTGATCAAGGTCTATCGTCACGGTCTTACCGCCGAGGTGTTTCATCTCAAGATCGATGGCCATCACTGGTGCCTCAAGCGGCGCCGCAACGATTCGCTGGTCGCCAACCTCGATGGCAAGACCGCTTTCCTCACCGAACTGGAGCGGCGGCGCGAAATCGAAGCGCTGCGCGAGTTGCATCCCACCGTGCTCTCCCACGTGGTCTGTACCAGCTTTGGTTCGGCCCGGGCTGGCATTCTGGTCTCGCCCTGGCTGCGGGGCGTGCCGGTGCATCAGCTCAACGAGCGCAATCTGGCGCAGATGCTGGAGGTGCAGGGGGAGCTGGCCCGCTGGGGCTGGTTCGACTGGGATCCGAGCCCGGGCAACCTGCTCGATGATGGCGAACATATCAGCGTGTTCGATTTTGGTTACATGTGGCCCTTTGATCCCCGTTTCGAGTACAACTCCAACGGGCTGGTCGACCCGCAATTTCATGTGCCGGAGCGGCTGGAGACCCGCACCCTCTCCGGGCTCTGGCTCGATGAGGCCGATCCCTTGCCGCAGTTCCGCTACTGGCGCGAGCTCTGTCTGAAATGGGTGAAACGGGAGATCCACCACCTGATACGGGAAGGCGCCAGCGCACCCGTGCTGGCCCGGTTGCAGAGCCTGCAAGGGGAGTGGAGTGCCGCGCTGGCAAGCGACGAGGCGCTCGCCGCCAACTGGTGGCGGGATATGTATCGCAGCCACCGGCTCGATGTGGCCGACGATCTCAGTGGCCGAAGCTGCAGCCCGCTCACCCTGCGTCGTCTCGACTGGCTGGAGCAGGCGGTGACCGACCACTACGAACAGCTGGTCGACAATCTCTCCAGCGAGGAGGTGGGGCTCGGCCAGAGCGAGCTGCTGGCCAGATTGCAACGCCAGCGCCGCGAGGTGATGGCGTGCCAGTTGCCGGTGACTACCTGCGCCTGAGCCAACGCCTCAGCGAAACAGAAATGAAAAGGGCACCTTGCGGGTGCCCTTTTACATGGTCGTATTTGTCCGCTGTGAGGGTTAGTCCAGCAGCTCCTGATGGAGGCGGTTGACGATCTGGCCCGCTTCGCCCTCTTTGACCAGGAAGCAGAGGTTGTGAGCGCTGGCGCCATAGCAGATCATCCGGATGTTGTGATCGCGCAGGGCATCGAATACCCGGCTACCCACCCCGTTGACCTCGCTCATCCGGTTGCCGATGAGCGCCACCAGAGCCAGCTCGTTCTCCACCTCGACTTTGCAGAGCTGGCTGAGTTCAGCCAGCACCTTGTCGCTGAGCACAGGTTCGCCATTGCTCTGGCTGCCGGTGTGATCCAGGGTGAGCGACACGCTCACCTCCGAGGTGGTGATGAGGTCTACCGAGATGCGATGACGGGCCAGAATGCCGAACACCTCGGCCAGAAAGCCATAGGCATGGAACATGTTGAGGCTGTGCAGGGTGACCAACACCTGCTGGCGACGCAGGGCCACGGCGCGAAACAGCGGGCTGGTGTCCGTGGTGGAGCGGATCCAGGTTCCCCCTGCCTGCGGCTCCCTGCTTGAGCCGACAAAGACCGGAATGTTCTGGCGCACCGCCGGTTGCAATGTGGCCGGGTGGAGCACCTTGGCGCCGAAGGTGGCCATCTCTGCCGCCTCGACAAAGCTGATTTCGGGAATGGGGCGGGCCCGGGTGACGAGGCGCGGATCCGTGGTGTAGATGCCTGGTACATCGGTCCAGATCTCGATACTGGTGGCATCGAGCGCCTCGGCGAGCAGGGCCGCGCTGTAGTCGGAGCCGCCACGGCCAAGCGTGGTGGTGCGACCATCGCCATCGGCACCGATAAAGCCCTGGGTGATGACGAGGGTGTCGCCGAGCACCGGGCCCAGCGTCTGCTGGCAGAGATCGCGAGTCGCGTTCAGGTCGACGGTGGCCTTGCCAAAGCGGCTGTCGGTGCGCATCAGCTGGCGTACATCCTGCCAGTGGGCATTGACGCCGCGCTGGCGCAGCAACTCGGTAAAGAGGCGGGTCGACATCAGTTCGCCGCAGGCGATGAGGCGATCAGCCAGTTCGGCATCGGTCTGCTGGCTGGCCTGCTGCGCCATGGTGCGGATTTCGCTGAGCTGATCGTGGATCAGGGCCGTCACCTCGGCGGGGTGACCAAGGTCGGCCAGAATGGCCTGCTGAATGTCGGCCAGCTTGGCCAGTTGGGCTTCGCGGCCTGCGTCGTCCAGCTCGCCCTGAGCCAGTGCCACCAGCAGATTGGTGACGCCGGCGCTGGCGCTCAGCACCACGATGCGGGTAGCGGGATTGGCCAGCACGATATCGGCGCAGTTGTTCATGGCCGCGGCGTTGGCGACACTGGTTCCGCCAAACTTGGCGACATTGATCGGGCTCATTGCTTACTCCTGTCTTAATTTAAAAATCCGGATCCATCGGGCAAAAAAGAGAGGAGGAGGCTGAAAATGGCAGGAATGTGCGAAGCGATCCCGGCCAGAAGCACTCCACCCGCAGAGCCCATCCCGTACCCGCCCCTGACAGGGCGCGGTGGGGGATGACCACTACCGATGACAACCCGGGGGATTCAGCCCCCGCAGCCGACACTGAGGTTTCCAGTCTCCTCAGATGTCTCGGCGCTGCTCCCCCTGACCCAAGTTCACCGGACTCTGGCGTCCTCTCTCGGGCTGCCTGGGCAGCGCTCCTCTTCTGGCTCCACCATGGCGGTGGAGTGCATTTAGAAATACCTTGCGTTGGATTGGACTGTCAATCGAGTTTGTAAAAAAGTTCAAAATGTCAGCTAACTCAACGCAGAATCAATGGCTTACACAATGGTTTTTGACAAAACCTTGGAGCGACGCTGCCAGTTGTAGAGGCGCTGGCGCTCAACCGGCAGATCCTCCACTTCCAGCGGTTCGAACCCCCGCTCCCGGAACCAGTGGATGGAGCGGGTGGTGAGCACGAACAGGCGGCGGATGCCGAGCCGCTTGGCCCGCTCGGCCACCTTGGCCACCAGCTGATCCCCCCGATTGGAGTTGCGATAGTCGGGATGGATGGCGACGCAGGCCATCTCCGCCATCGCCTCTTCCATAAAGCAGTAGAGGGCCGCGCAGCCGATGATGAGGCCATCGCGCTCGATGATGGTGAACTTGTCGATCTCCATCTCCAGCTGCTCGCGGGAGCGGCGCACCAGAATGCCTTCCTCCTCCAGCGGGCGAATGAGATCGAGAATGCCGCCGATGTCCTCGATGGTGGCGGCACGGGCCTGCTCGGCGCTCTCCCGCACAATCTGGGTACCGAGGCCGTCGCGGCTGAACAGTTCCTGCAGCATGGCGCCATCATCCTGATAACTCACCAGATGGGAGCGGGGCACCCCGCCGCGGCAGGAGGCAATCGCCGCGCGCAGATAACGGGCGGTGCCGGACATCTCTTCTCCCGCCTGCTCCAGCTCCACCAGCAGCTCTTCGGCCTGCTCGGGGAAGAGCTCGGAGATAGCTTCGCCGTGTCTGTCCATCACCCCCTGGGTGCTGCTGAAGCAGATAAGCTTGTCCGCCTTGAGATCGACCGCCACCCGGCGAGCCACCTCTTCCGAGCTCAGGTTAAAGCTCTCGCCGGTGACCGAGCAGCCGATGGGGGAGATGAGCACCAGACTCTTCTGATCGAGCTGGCGGGTGATCCCCTCCACATCGATGCGGCGCACCCGGCCGCTGTGGCAAAAGTCGATGCCATCATCCACCCCCAGCGGCTGGGCGGTGACGAAGTTGCCGCTCACCACGCTGATCCGCGCACCCTGCATCGGAGTGTTGGCGAGCCCCATGGAGAGCTGGGCAGTGATGTCATATTGCAGGCCGCCACACACCTGTTTGATGATGGCGAAGCTCTCGTCATCGGTGACCCGGATCCGCTTGTGGTACTGGGCCTCGATGCCGGCGCGGGCCAACGCTTCATCGTTTTGCGGACGTGAACCAAACACCAGCACCAGCCGTATGCCCAGAGTCTGCAGCAGGGCGATATCGCTGACGATATTGGCAAAGTTGGGGTGGCAGACGGCTTCCCCCCCCATCATCAGCACAAAGGTGGCGCCCCGATGGACATTGACATAGGGAGTAGATTGCCGGAAGGCATTGACCAGACTGGGTTCGCGTTCACGCACTTGATATTTCTTCCATAAAAAAACAGCGATTGGCTCAATATATGAAAATAAATTCACAAATCAAGACTAAATATTGATTTGGCTGGGTTTGTTGGCCAACCGGATGCCTTGCCCGGACGTAACTTGCCAAAGTGGCAGGAGAGGCGCAGGGGAGTGAAGAGGAGGAAGGGGGCGGGAGGCGCCGGTTGATCCGGTGCCACAAACTGTTATCTTCGATGCTCCTTTTCGTCATCGTGCATTGGCACCGGTTTTTACAAGGAGTGGCTTGATGGAACAGATTATTTCGCCGGCAGAGGCGTTGCCGGGGCGCAGCGAGGCCATGGTGATTGGCCAGCAGCATGCAGTAAACGGCCATCCGACTCAGGGGCCCTGGCCCGAGAACATGGCGATCGCCTGGTTTGGCATGGGCTGCTTCTGGGGCGTGGAGCGCCTGTTCTGGCAGCAGCCCGGGGTCTACTCCACCGCGGCAGGTTATCAGGGCGGCGTCACCCCCAATCCCACCTACAAGGAGGTGTGCAGCGGCCTGACCGGCCATGCCGAGACGGTGCAGGTGGTGTTTGATCCGGCGGTGATCAGCTATGGCGATCTGCTCAAATTGTTCTGGGAGCAGCACGATCCGGCGCAGGGTATGCGTCAGGGCGGGGACATTGGTACCCAGTACCGCTCGGTCATCTTCTATGGTGACGAGAGCCAGCAGGTCATCGCCCAGCAGAGTCTGGCGGCTTACCAGCAGGCCATGGCGGCAAGCGGTGACAGCCGGGCCATCACCACCCGCATCCTGCCGTTGGCACCCTTCTACTACGCCGAGGATTATCACCAGCAATATCTGGAGAAGAACCCGGATGGCTACTGCGGATTGGGTGGCATTGGAGTCTGTTTGCCGCCCAGCCTGAACCGCTGAACAGGTTTGTAGTCGATTCCGTAAAAAAGTGAAAATAAATGGTCGGAGGAGGGAACTTATTGCGACCAGTCGGGACTAACTAGGTAGCGTCCAGGGATCGGATGCGAAGTCCAGACACATTTCTTGCCTTGATAACCGCTTGATGAATGAACGCACTGGCGGGTTGAAAATGATAGCAAGCAGGGCTGCCCATCAAGGCGGCCCTTTTCATATCTGCTTGTTTTAGCTCGGGAGGGGCGATCGGTCAGGCGATCGCGCTGTCGAAGAGATTCTTGATAAGATCGATGAACTCGATGAGGAAGGCTTTCTGCTCCGGGGTCGGCGCGCGCAGCCAGACGGCGGAGAGCACCTCTTCCAGATCGGCGACCACGGCGTCCGCCTCCTGCATGATGGTAAAGCGCACCTTGGGTGCCAGCTGAGGGTTCTGCTCGCAGATGGCCATCAGGTTGCTGGCCACCCGGCTACTGACGAGATCCTCGATGGTCTGCTCGCCACCCGCGTTCTGTTGCTGGGCCTCAAACAGTCCCAAACTCTCCACCAGATACTCGATCAGCGAGATATAGCCTTCACTCTCTACCACCATGGTTGCTGCCTCAATACAGTAACAATACGAAAATTAAGCGTATTTTAGTGGCTTGATCTAGCTTGGCAAGCAGCAGTGCAGGCGGTGGCGGGTAAAACTGACTCCGCCGCGCTCCACGCTTTCCACGCCGGTCAAGGTAAAGCCATGCCGTAAAAATAGCTCATAACTGAAGGCGCTGGCCTCGGTTGTGATGGCGCTGATGCCAAGGGCGCGGGCACCTGCCAGCGCCGTGGTGAGCAGCAGATTGCCCAGCCCCTGCCGCTGATGGGCCGCACCGACGTAGAGCAGGCTGAGGTGGCCATCGGCGCTCAGGGTGACAAAACCGGCAGGCGCGTCACCCAGCATGGCAACCCAGCCATGATGCTCGCGCAGCTGGCTGACAAAGCCAGGATGTTGTGAACCGAGGGCCCACTGCTCCACCTGCTCCGGGCTGTAGTGCTGGGGGCCGGTGTGGCGGATTGCCTGCTCGAACAGGGTGACCAGCGATGGAATATGCTGCTCGCCAAGGGGGGCGATAAAGAGGAGAGGCGTCATGCCGAAGCACCCTGATCAGCTGCATTGCGTGCGGGGGCCATGGGCCGTCTGGATTTCGGCAAACCGGCAATGACCCGCTCATAGGAGTGGTGCACCCAGCCCTGCCAGAGATCATCGGGCAAGGTGCTGTTCAGGGTCACTGTGTTCCAGTGTTGCTTGTTCATATGCCAGCCCGGTTTCACCTCGGGGTGAAGTTCGCGCAGCAACAGCGCCAGCTCGGGTTCGCATTTGAGGTTGATGGTGAGGGGGTCAGCTTGCCAATCCACCAGCGCAAACATCTTGCCGGCGATGCGGTAGACCAGGATCTCCGGGCCAAACGGGGTATCTTCCTGACTGCCCGGCAACGAGAGCAGAAAGTGGCGTAAAGGGGTTAACTCCATGGTCTGGTCTCGCTGTGGGTGATCCGATCAGTGCGGTTGCATATCAATCAGGGGAAGGCATCTGTTACTATGCGCTGCCGAGTATACCCCCCATCACCGAGGGAGCCTATTGATGTTGTATCACAAGACTTTCGAACTGGGTCCCGAGCGGGATTGGGTGGTGTTTGTCCACGGCGCCGGTGGTAGCTCCTCCATCTGGTTCAAGCAGCTGCGCGCCTATCGCGAGCACTTCAACGTGCTGTTGCTGGACTTGCGCGGCCATGGTCAGTCCAACAAGCTACAGCAGGTGATCCAGGGCCACTACAGCTTTCGGGCGGTGACCGAGGATATCGTTCGGCTGCTCGATCATCTCAATATCCGCCGCGCCCACTTTGTCGGCATCTCCCTTGGCACCATCCTTATTCGTCATCTGGCCGAGCTCTGCCCGGAGCGGGTCAAGAGCATGGTACTGGGGGGCGCCATTTTGCGGCTCGATATCCGCTCGCGGGTGCTGGTGCAACTGGGCCGACTCGGCCAGCACTTCCTGCCCTATATGTGGCTCTATCGGCTGTTTGCCTTCATCATCATGCCGCGCCAGCACCATCAGGAGTCGCGCAACCTCTTTGTGCGCGAGGCCCGCAAGCTCTGCCAGAAAGAGTTCAAACGCTGGTTCCGCCTCGCCACCGAGGTCAATCCGCTGATGCGTTATTTTCGCGAACGCTCCCTGCCCATTCCCACCCTCTATGTGATGGGGGAGGAGGATCATATGTTTCTGGCACCGGTGCGCGAACAGGTGGCCCGCGATGCCAGCTCCTCGCTGGCGGTCATTGAACAGTGCGGCCATGTCTGCAATGTGGAGCAGCCGGAGCAGTTCAATCGCCGTACGCTGGCATTTATTCAATCGCTGGGGGGCGGGAGGACGTAATCAGTTATCCATTCAGTTTTTTGACGTCTGTATAATAGTAAAAAAGACTACTGCCAGTTAATCACTGGCAGTGGAGAGCATGGTTCAATTTATACGCTTATTTATTTTTACCTTTCCTATTTTTATTATATTCATCCAATGCTATCTGCAACCAGTTTTTATGCTCCGTGATGTTTTTTACTACCCATGTTATGAATTTCTCTGAATATCTTGCTCGATCAGTAAAGTTGTACATTTCAGAGTTCGTGTTTTGTTTTATCTTATGTTTAAAAACAATTGCTTGAAAGGAATGTCTATTTATTTTGTTAGTTTTCTGTTTAGTGTTTATAGCCAATATTGCATCATCGGTGAAGTATGGGTGTGTATCGTTTAGATCTTTTGCTTGGGTGATTATTATTGCTTTCTGTCCTTGATCTCCACAGCTTAATGTTAGGTCGGATTTATTTGGGTTTTTGACGAGGGCAAGTTTGTATTCTATGTTGATAGAGAATTTGTCTGAATTGAGTTCTCTATTCGTACTTTCAAAGGCATTGATGAATTTTTCAACCTCTGTTGCTGTTAATGTCCCATAGTTCTCTTTAATAATACCTATTTCAGGTATAGGGCCATCTATAACCAAACTAAGCATTCCAACACTTTGTCCTGCAAGAGGGGAATTTCCCATTTGATTTTTATATCTTTCTTGATAATTTAATACATTAGATTGAAATAACCTTGAAAGTTGAGGTTGCAATTCTGGAATGAGTAAGTGAGTTGCTTGGTCTCGTAATAAAATTAATGTCTCGATGTTTTTCTTTACAGGGTCACTATTTTGAATTCTCAGAGGAAGTGCGTCGGATATTGATATGCTTTTTCCATTTTTGTAAAAAACTTTATCTTCACCTAATATATCTAATATCTCAGCCTTTAAAAAAAGCTCCCATGCATTGACCATTAAAATAGTGAATGCTTCAACTCGATTGCACAGACTAGGCCTATTATAAACTTCTAAAGCAAGAATGAATGCATCTAAACTCCTCTTGATTAGTTGCTGGTACATTCTTTCCTGTGGCGTTATCTCTTTTGAAGAGGTACTTTGGGACATAAGCCTAATAAAGTCATTGTTTGATATCTTGGTCAGGCCTTTAGAAATGAAATTATTACTGTCAAACTTGAAAATAAACTGGCCCTTTAATTTTTCATTTATATATTTGATTATGCTTTTAGCATTGTAACCTGTTGCAGCTGCCGCTTGTGTAACTGAAAAAGACTCATGATTTTCTTCTCTTTCTCTGAAAAATTCCAATAATAATATCCGTTTATCTTCTCTAGTCATTTACATACTCCGGTATTAGAAATTTTTCAAAACATTGATATGTCTATTTAATGTCATTCTGTAATCTTTGAATAATATAATCTTGTAATGCAACACCTTGTAGTTTTTGCTTACATCCATTAACCCTTACCCAAGTATTACCAGATGAGTTGAAATGTAAGCCAGATAAGTTTGATTTAGGTATACGCACTTCAAGAACATAACCACAATCTACGCCGGTAACATCATGAAAAATTATATTTATTCTAGTGGGGTCAATTGATGGTTCAATGGTGTTTATTTTAAGGTTAATGGCTTTGTTTATTTCATCTTTTAGTCGATTGTCTAACTTTATACATTTTACTACGCCATCATCTTGGATTCCCCAAAAAATACTACCACCCGAACTATTGAGAAATGCCAGTATATACTCATCGACGATGTTCTGAATTGACTTGGTTGGATTTTGGCCCTTTATCTCTTTAAATTCATTGCGTAAGTCTTCTTCTAATCCGCAATGCTTACCTTCACTAAATCTATGAATTTTAGATTGGATTGAATTTTCAAACTCATCAGGTAGTAACTCAAATAAGGATCTCAAATTTTTTATAGTCCTTGAGGACATCCGTACGGACTTGGACATTTTATTGATTGAGCCATATTCAACGATTAAATAATCAAGCTCACTCAATGCCCTTGATTTACCAACCAGTTGTCCCCAAGTTTCTATCAATCTATTTCGTTGAGGGCCGCTTTGCATACCACCTGGATAATATTTTTCATTTACTATCTCAAATGTAGTTTGAAGGCTCCAATTTTTATTAATTAGCAATTTTATACCTCAATCTGCAACCAGATAAATGTGATGAAAAGTAAATTGTATTCAATGCTTGGTTGGCGTTTATTTATAACGGTGATTAAAATATTTTAGTTGAAAAATGAATATTAATAATTAGTGTGTGAAAAGCCGATTTTGCACAGTCAGTAAAAAGTCAGTCATGGTCTGGTTATTATTGTTTTCAACCGAACTTCTAGATGACTGGAGCTCCTTATATGGCAAGGCTCAGGTGTGGTGTAGCTTGAATTTGCTACTTAGACATATGTGATAGTGATAAACGAGATAGCTACCGCACGGGGTTACAGCTCCCCGAGTGCTGCTTTAAACAGATTGGATGTTGATCAAACATCGGCTTACCTCGGCTGCTTTTGGGGCTGCGGGTGCCGCATGGGTAAGATATCAAACGGCGACCAATTTAAGTGAGTGAAAAGTTAGTTATCGCTCGGATTTTGAAAGGTTTTTTGGCGAGGATCAGGCTTGAGCCAAGTTGGCAGCGGGTTGAGTGGGTAAGTGGTGTTCAATAAATAAACAGATAAGACATCCTCGACGACTGGCGCCAAGTGACAGAAATGGCTGGGCAATATCACGGTTATGCCCTGTTATAAGGGTGATTTGTTTTTAGGTCATCGAGCAGACCGGCCACGTTTGCCCAAGGTGTTCAGTAGCCGGTCATCTCCAGATAGCCGACCCCCTTGGCATCTCCCTCCACCGTTACCGCACCCTCCCAGTAGTCAAAGCGGCCGGTCATGGCCTGATTGGGCTGACGGGCTTTGATGGTGAGGTTCATCCCGGCGGCGCTTAGCTGCCACTCTACGGGGTAATTCTGCCCCTTGGGGCCGCGCCAGGTGTTGCCTGGCGTAAGGCGAATCGCGTCGGGGGCGAGCACCCGGCTGCTGCCATTCCGCTCAATCAAAATGCCGTAACGGTTCTCAGGCTGGTTTTCGGGATTAGCACGGCGTCCCGATTTGGTGCGTAGGCGAAACAGCATCAGCTCGCGGCCATCGGCCAGTTGCAGCGAAAACCAGTCCCAGCCCGATTGCCACTCCGCCAATACCGAGCTGCTCCACTCGTGATCAAACCACCCTTGGCCGGTCACGGTGCGGGTCTCGCCATCACGAGTCAGGGTGCCGCTCAAATGCAGGCGAGGGTAGGAGTAGTAAAAGGAGGCGTTGCCCGGGCTCTTCTCGCTGTAACCGGCCTTGCCTTGCAGCACCAGCGGTTTGGCGGCAGTGACGGTGAGGTTCAGCTCGCCAATCTTGCTCTGCACCTTGAGGGTGGCGGGAAATAGCGCAGCCCCTTGCGAGGCAAGCCGCCACTCTCTGAGCCAATATTGGCCGCCGCTGGCTCCCGCCAGTCCCGGTCCCTGCCGACTGGCCCGTTCATCTTGCTGGTGGCTGCCACGGTCGAGATCCGTGATGGCAAACTGGGCCAGCCAGAGCTGGGGGGTGAGCCAGGGGTTGCCGGTGCGGAGTTCTTGCTCGATCCCCTGCCTAAACAGGGTCCACTGCATGCCATATTCACGCCCCTGTTCATCCTTGAGGTTGCCGGTGAGATACCACCACTCGGTGCGGTAATCGGGGTGGGCGGCGTGATCCTCCGGCAATTGGATGGTTTGCCCCGGCAGCACCTTTTTAAAGCTGTCGTTGCCGCCGCCGAGCAGTGCGCCCAGATCGCTGGCCTGCGCGCTGCCGCTCATGGCAATCAGCGGGAGCAAGAGGGCGGCGAGCCACAGGGGCCGTAAGGAGGAGAAGATCCCCCTCACCCTGGCCCTCTCCCGAAGGGAGAGGGGATGGTTCATTGCTGCTCTGTGCTCTTCTCTGCGCTGAAGAAGGGGCGGAGAGAGGGAAGTGGTCAATGGGAGCTTCAAGCCATGGCTGAGCCAGTGCGCTAACCGATATGTCATACCACTCTCCTTGCTGCATACCAGGAGGCCAGTGCCCCGCACAGCGGCGCCAGCAAGAGGGCGGTGACCGCATGAAGGGGGGCGGCCTCGAAGGCGAGGCGCCAGCCAAAGGCGCGCGGGTTGACCACCTCGATCAGCACCCAGGCGAGGCCATACCCCACCGGCAGGGCCAGCAGGGCGGTAAGCAGCCCCAATCCCGCCCCTTGCCACACCAGCAGCTGGCGGCAGTAGCGGGGGCTCAGGCCCAGACTTTGCAAGGTCTGCAGCTCACCACGGCGCGCCAGCCCCAGCACCATAAAGGCCGAGCCAATGCCGACAAAGGCGATGCCGAGGATCAGCAGTTTCAATAGCTCGGTCACTACAAAGGTCTGGTCAAACACCTTGAGCGCCGCGCTGTGAATGGCGGGGGCGGAGAGCAGATTGAGCTGCTCGCCAAAGCGCTCGCGCAGGCGGTCGGCCAGCTGCTCGGGGTCGTTGCTAAAGAGTGCGAGGGATTGCACTGCTCCCGCCTCGAAGGCATGCAGGATCTGCCCCTTGTCGCTGCCGTAGTCCCGATAGACACCGGTGACGGTGAACTGCCTTGGCCCCTGCTCGCCACTGATCGCCAACCTCTGGCCTACCTTGACCCCGAGGCGCACCGTCAACGGTTCGCTCGCCAGCACCTCGTCGAGGCGGGTCGGCCAGCGTCCGGCCAGCAGCGGATAGGCCGCTTTAAGCTGGGGGATAAAGTCCATCTGCGCCCACTCGATGGGCTGCCCCTGCCAGCGGGCAGGATGCACCGAGCGGCGCGAGGCAGCGCTCACCAGCGGATTGGCGAGCAGGGCCTTAAGGGTTGTATCGCTCAAGGTGCCCTTGTTGCCCGCCACCCCCTTGGGGGCGGTGACATAGAGATCGGCGGCCAGACGCTGGCCGAGCCAGATCTCCACGCTGGAGCGAAAACTCGACACCATGACCCCGATGCCGATGGCCGCCGCGATGGCCAGCTGCAACGCCATCACAGCGATGGCGGTGCGATCGAGGTGATAGAGGGTCTCGGCCACCCCGAGCCGGGCGGTGAGCGGGCCGCCCGCGCGCCGTCGCAACCAGCCAAGCAGGCCGCGCAGGGCATCGGGCAGCCAGAGCGCCATGGCCAGCAGCCAGCCGCCGGCGATAAACAGGGCGCCACTCAGACCCGTTTGCGGCAACCATAGGCACAGAGCGCACAGCAGCAAGATGGCGATGGCCAGCACGCGCCGTCGCCACGGATGCACGGGGGGGCGGCTGCTTCCGGCACACAGTTCGAGGGGGGATTGGCGCAGCAGTTGCCACCAGCCGGGCAGGTTGGCGGCCAGCGTGCCGAGCAGCCCGATCAACAGCGCCTTGAGCAGGCTGACAGGGGAGAGGCGCAACAGATCGATGGGGTTGGGCCCATAGAGATCGGCCAGCGCCTGGGTCAGTTGCCCCATCAGCGCCAGCGCCAACAGGCTGCCGAGCAGCACCCCGAGCAGGGTGCCGATGGTGGCAAGAATAAGTAGCTCCAAAATGAGCCAGTGGAGCACCCGGCTCGGCCCCATCCCCAGAATGATCAACTGGGCCAGCTGGGGGCGGCGCACGCTCTGGACAAATCGCTGGGCGTTGAACACCAGAAACAATCCCACCGCCATGGCGAGCAATGACAGCGCCGTCAGATTGAGGGCCAGCGCATCGCCAAGCTGGCTGGCATCGAGCGCCGGGCTGATGGGCTCAAGCCACAGGGGCTGGTTCGGGTAATCGGTTTGCAGGGTGGCCTGCAGGGTGCGAGCCTCGGCGTCGCTTAGCTTGAAAACGATGCGATCGAGCCGACCCGCCTTATCCAGCAGGGGCTGGGCGAGGCCGATATCGGTTATCAGTAGCCGCTCCATGGGCACGGCGCCCGGTTCGAACGTGCCCGCCAGCGTCAGGGTCAGGGTTCGGGTGCTGGCGCCATCACTGCCGCCCAGCACAAAGCGGCGGCTCTGGCCCGCTTGCCAGCCAAGGCGCTCCGCTTCGGGGGCCGCCAGCCAGATGTTGTCGGCACGGGTTAAGGAGAACTCGGGTTGGTTCGTGGGGCGGGCGCCAAACAGCTGGCGCAGGGGGCCGGGGTTGAAGAGATCCATCCCAAGCAGTTGAAGGCTGCGCCCCTCTTCATCCTTGAGCCAGCCATGGAGCTGGGGCATGGCATCGAGGGCGGGCTGGCTGGTCACCAGTTGTACATAAAGCTGTTCATCCAGCCCACCAGCGGGGGCCAGCCGGTAGTTGGCTTCCCCTGCCAGCTGGCTGCGGGCGGCGACAAAATTGGTGCGGGCACTGTGATTGAGCAGCTCGATGGCCACTACCAGTGACACCCCCAAAACCAGCCCGGCCAGACTCATCAGCAGCAACCAAGGGTGGCTGCGATAGAGGCGCAGCAGCGCTTTGAGTGGCAGCATCAGCGTGCCCCCGACAGACGCAGTTGCTGTTTAGTCATGACGGGGCCCCTTGAGCTCGATAAGTTGGCCCCCTTCAAGGCGCAGCACTCTGTCTGCCAGCGCGGCATAGGCGGGGTTGTGGCTCACCAGCAGCAAGCCTGCACCTGTGCCCCGTACCGCCGCCACCATCAACGCCATCACCTGTTCGGCATTGTGCTCATCGAGGCTGCCGGTGGGCTCGTCGGCGAGCAGCCACTGGGGCTGATGGATCAGGGCGCGGGCCAGCGCCACCCGCTGACGCTGACCGCCGGAGAGCTGCTCCGGCCAGGCATGGCGCTTGTGGCTCATATCGAGCCGTTGCAGCAACTGGTCAATCCTGGCCTCATCCGGTGGCAGCCCGTTGATGGCCAGCGGCAGGGCCAGATTCTCGGCCACCGTCAGGGTCGGCAGCAGGTTGAAATCCTGATAGACGATACCGAAATGGCGGCCCCGCAGGCGCGCCCGCTCGTCGGGGGAGCGGGTGTCGATCCGGGTCTCCCCCAGCCAGATCTCCCCTTCGTCCGGTGCAATCAGCCCGGCGATCAGATTGAGCAGGGTCGATTTGCCGCAGCCGCTTTGACCCAGCAGCAGGGTGATCTCGCCAGCGGGAAGGGCGAGATCGAGATGGTGGAACAGCGGCAGTCGTTCACTGCCGTTATCGAAGCTCTTGCAGAGGTTGCGCAGGGTCAGCATGGGATAACCGTTTGATGGTCAATGGCTTTCATCATGCTTGGTACGCTAGCACGGCCGACAATGATCAACACGCCTTACGACTGTTCAAGAGTGCCAGTTAGTGATCAAGTCGGCAAAAGAGCAGTGGATCCTCGCTGGATCCGGCTCGCCTGTGGTGGTTAGAATAGGGGCTTCCATGGGTCACAGGATGAGCAAGGATGTTACACAAGCAAGTCAGTTTTATCATCGATAGCAAGGGGAACAAGCAGGCGGCCGTCGTCCCCATCGAGATCTACAACGAGCTGATGACCCTGCAAAAGGCGCTCTCCGACAATCGTCCCGGGGAGCGTGAGCTCTACCACTTCAACGGCAAGGGGGCCGAAGCTCACGGTTATCCGGTGGGCAAGCGGCAAAATCCGGGCTTTATGGTGCTGGCCGGTTCCACTGCCAATGGCGAGGATGCCGCCTCTCTGCGCGAGGCGGTGATCGAGCTGCGACTGGAGCTGCTGGAGAAGGGCATTCTGGTGCCCCGCAGCGAAGGGGGCTTTCTCTTTACTGCCGATCAGCTGTTCAACAGCCCGAGTCTGGCCGCGAGCCTGGTAGCAGGCAACAACCGAAGCGGTCTGGATGCCTGGCAAAACAGCGCGGGTTATACCCTGAAACAGTCCGGTTTTGGCAAGAAGTGACGCATATCGGAGGGGATTGAGGGGCGCTTGATACCGCATCTCTCCCCCCAAAAAAGAGCGCCCCCTGTCGCAAGAGAGGGGGCGCTCTTTTTTATATCCAGCAGAGGGATCAGTGTGCCTTGTGGCCGGTGAGCAGCCAGTAGCTGAGGGCTGAACCGACCCCGCAGCAGGCGATGGCAATGGCCATCGGCAGTGGCGAGTGGGGCGGGTTGAGGTTGACCAGAATGCCGACCAGCGCGCCGATGCCAAAGCGCAGGGTGCCGGCCAGTGCCGAGGCGGTGCCCGCCGCTTGCGGGAAGTGGCCCATCAGGCCGGTCATAGCGTTGGCGCCCACCAGACTGATATGACCGACAAACAGTACCACCGGAATGACGATGCCCCACAGGCCGCCAGTCTGGCTCCAGGCGTTGTAGACCAGCAGGGCGCCCGCGCAGGGCAGTACCAGCAGGCCGTATTGCAGCATCCGCTCGGCGCCCACCCCTTTCACCAGTCGGCTGTTGGCGAAGGTCACCACCATCATTAGCAGGATATTGAGGCCAAACAGCCAGCCGTAATGCTCGGTCGGCACCTTGAAATACTCGATATAGACGTAGGGTGAGCCGCTTAAGAAGGCGAACATGCCGGAGCTTGAGAGGGAGCCGCACAACACATAGCCCATGGCACCGCGATGGGAGAGCACACCCCAGTAGTTCTTGAGGATCTGGCCGATCTTGAGCGGCTGACGGTGCTCGGGTTTCAGGGTCTCCTCGATTTTCCACTGCATCACCAGACAGATCAGCAGGCTGATCCCCACCAGCAGCCAGAAGATCACCCGCCAGCTGGCATGGGCACTGATGTAACCCCCCACCACAGGTGCCACCAGCGGAGCCAGCGTCATCACCAGAATGACGAACGACATGGCGCGGGAAAAGGCATCCTTCTCAAACAGATCGCGCAGCAGGGCATTGACCACTACCGACCCCGCAGCGCCGCCCGCCGCCTGCAGCATCCGATAGGCCAGCAATTCAGGCAGGGAGTCCGCCATGGCACAACCGACCGAGGCGATGGCAAACATCACCAGCCCCGCCAGGATCACCGGCTTGCGGCCATAGCTGTCGGCGAGCGGGCCGTAAAAGAGCTGGCCGATGGCAAAGCCGCCCAAAAAGGCGCTGATAGTGAGCTGGGCACCGTCGATGCTGGTGGCCAGATCCCGGGCAATGGCCGGAATAGCCGGCAGATACATATCAACCGCGAGCGGGGTCAGGCCCGCCAGCGCACCCAGCAGGATAAAGAGAAAACGGGGGGAGAGGGCGGAGGCCCGGGTCGGAGCGGTTTGGGGCATAGGGTATCCAGTTGTGGGATGGATGAAAAAAAGGGCGAAAAGGCAGTCTATCAGTTTTGTGCCTGCGGGGGATCCGGTATGGCGAGCCAGAGGCCCGGTTCGGCCTGAAATCGGGGGGCAAACCAGATCAGTCTGCTGCCAGCCTGCATTTCAGCAGGCTCAATGGCCCGGCGGCTCAAACGGCAGGCACCTTGAGAGAGCGCCAGCGCCGCATCCCCCTTGTACCAGCCATCGGTTACCGGCAGTGCTGTGGTCTCCCGCAGCAATCTTACCCCCCACTGGGTCACCAGCGCCGGGCACGTTGTTTCTGCCACCCTTGCTGCCTGCACCATGGCGGGCGGACGTGGCAGGGTGAAGGTCGCGCCGAGCAGCAGCAATCCGGCCACCGCGACCAGCCCCTCGCCACGGCGCGGCAGCCAGCCTGCCAGCAGCACAATACCGAGCAGGGTGATGGGGGCCAGATGGCGGGGATTGTCGGGATTCTGGCCAAACAGGATCCAGAGCAGCAGGGCGAGCCAGTAGAGCGTCCAGAGCGGGGGGAGGGTTGCAGCTTGGCCTTTTGAGCGTTGCCAAAGTGGTAGCACCAGCAAAGTCCCCATCAACAGGGGCCAGAGCGGGGTGAGCTGATCGTTGAAGGTACGCGCCCAGCTCAGCAGTCGATCGCCGTGGGCCGCCGCCGTGTTGCCCCACAGGGTAAAGTGACCGTCGGTAAAGCGCCGTCCCTCGCTGAAATAGGCCCAGCCATCGGCCTGCCAGACAAAGAGCAGGCTGATAAGCCCAACCAGTGCGATGGGGAGCACCAACCTGACGCGGTTACCCTGCTGTGCCAGCCCGAGCCACAGGGGCAGCAGCGCCAGCACAAAATAGGAGGGGCGCAGCGCCAGCATCAGGCCGAGCAGCAGACCCGCCAGTGCGAATCTGCGCTGCTGCAAGGCCAGCAGCGCTCCGAGCCAGGCGGCGAGCGCGGGTTCATCCGAAAGGCCGGAGAGCGCCAGCGTCGGGGTGAGCGGCAGGGCCAGCACCAGCAGCCAGACGGGGGCGAGCAGGCTTGGCCGTTGCCACAATCTCACCGCCAGCATAGCGGCGAGCGGTGCCAGCAGGGCTGTGCCCAGCAGGCTTGCCCACTGCACCGCGCGGGCCGGATCGTCCACCGCCAGATTGGTCAGCCGCGCCAGCCAGATAAAGGCGGGGTAACCCGGAAAGTGGGGAGAGAACTCCAGCACGCTAAAGCGCGTTACCCCATGGGCGAAATTGAGGGCATCGTCGGAATCGAGGGCCACCGGGAAGGCCAGCAGCCAGCCAAGCCAGGCCAGTTGCAGCAGGATCAGTAACAGGAGCAGTAAGTAGGGTCGATTAGCGAAGCATAATCGGCCGTGGTGACGCCCCCCTTCTCCCCTTGCGGGAGAAGGGTTGGGGATGAGGGGGGCCGTCATCATCGATGAGAGGCCATCAAAGCGGTGCCAGCACGGCCATCAGCGCTTTTTCCGCTGCGGCAAAGGAGACGGCGTCGGCGGGCTTGGCGCCCACCCCGAATACCCCCGGGTTGCCGATGGCATCCAGCACCCTGGCCAGCGCCTGTTCGGCTGCCTTGCGATCCCCTTCACTGAGGGAGGGGAGGATCAAGTCGAGGAAGCGCTTGCTCTTGACCACCAGCACCTTGGCGGTCTGGTAGTCGCCAAGATTCTGGCTGGCCCCTTCGAGGCGGCGCTCGATCTCCGCCTTGTAGGCGCGGTTGAGCAGGGCCGCGGTAGCCGCGGCGTCTTTGGCCTTGATGGCGGCGGCCAGTGGCGCTTGCAGCTCCACCTTGTGGTGCTGTTCCAGATAGGTCAGCTCCTCGGCAATCTCGCTCAAGGTGGCGCTGGCATCCTTGCCGTCAGTGGCGGCGCCCAGCAGTGCCTCGCGGGCGTCGATTAGCGGCTCCTTGCCGGCGGCGGCGTAGGAGTAAGCCTGCGCCTGCCCGCTCAGGGCCAGCAGCAGGGTGAGGGCGAGTAAACCCGGGCGGATAGTCATCCTGTTCTCCTTACTTAATGCCAAGAGGTTGGCACTCAGGCCACGCTCTGGGTTTCAATCACGGTATTTTCGTTGCGATGGTTAAAGATGGCGTGGCGTCTGTCCACCCCGTCGATCACCATGTCGGCGGCCATCATCCCCATCTCCATGGCGGTGTCGGTGAAGATATAGCGGAATGTCCCCTGACGGCCGGTCATGATGAGGTTGGTCATGGGCATCAGCGCCTTGATCGCTTCGTTGCGACGGGCCTGATAGCCGAGATCCATCAGCGGATAGGCGTACTCGCTGCGGGCTTCGAAGGTCTCATCGCCAAGCTTCTGGGTATCAACGCCGAGGCTCGCCAGATCAGCGGTGACCCGACCGCGCAGATCAGAGAGCGGTGCCTGCCAGGTGGCATCCCCCGGATTGCAGGGGATCTCCAGCATCACCGATGTCTGGCCCTGGGGCGCCATAAAGGGGCTGCGGCGGCGCGGCTCCTGCAAGCGGGTCGCCAGAATATGGGGGTCGGAGAGGTACTGCCAGGTGTTGTCCGACAGGTTCTCTTGTTTGAGCGGCATATTGACGAAGCGAAGCGACCGGTAGTGCAGATCGCACGGCAAGCCCAGATGCTGGCAGGTGAGCGGCAGCGGCAGGGTGGAGATCACCAGATCAAAGCGCTCGCTCTGCTCAATGTCATCTTGTTTCCAATAAACACGTTCGATGCGGCCATCGGCCTGCTCAAGGCGTGTGATGGTGGCGCCGGTTTTCAGCTCAACGCCCTCTGCCACCAGCCGCTCCCCCAGGGTGGTGAATATCTGGCCGAAGCCATATTTCGGGTAGCGGTATTTGCGGGCATAGGTGCGCACCGAGATACTCCCGTTGCGTCTTGGCAGCAGGCGACGCGCCACGTCTTTGAGATCGATGAGGCTGATACGCTGGCCGGCCCAGTCAGCGGAGAGCTTGTCCGGGTTGATGCCCCACAGTTTGCCGGTGTAACCCTCGAAGAACTGGCGGTAGAGGGTGCGGCCAAAGTGGCTCTGGATCCACTCGGCAAAGCTCGCCTTGGCAAAATCATCCGGCTTCTTGGCAAAGGGCAACAGCAGCAAGTCTTTCACCGCACCGGCCATCAGGGCGAGCGGCGCCGTTTTGAGCAAGTTGGGCAGGTTCAATGGGTAGTCATAGGTGCGCCCGCCAAAGCGGATCACGCTCTTGCGCTCGGCGTGGAGCAGGTCGTCCCCCATCAGCTCGTCGATAAAGGCGAGCAGCTCGGGGTTCTTGGTGATAAAGCGGTGGCCGCCGTAGTCAAAGCGATACTCCCCATCGCACCCCTTGAAGGTCTGGGTGGCGCACATGCCGCCGACCACCGGCTCCTGCTCGAACAGGGTGACTGCAAAACCGGCGCGGCGCAGGCGCCAGGCGGCCATCAAACCGGCAGGGCCGGCGCCCAGCACGGCAATGTGCTTCTTGTTGTTATCGCTCATGACGTTTTCCGAAACTGCTTGATAGATAAGGGAACCGCACCAGGGCGCGGCTCCCGAATGGTGTTGTTACCCCGTGGCCTTGTTGCCACAGAGAGTGCGTGCTCAGCCCTTCCCAGTCGCTGCACTCACCTGCGGGCGGTAGCTGCGTTGCCAGAGGGTAACGAAGATCGCCAGATAGAGGGCCCAGGTCAGCAGCTGCAAGCCAGCGGGTGAGGCATTGTAGCCAAACAGAGCGCGCAAGAAGGTACCAAATACCCCCTGATCGTCGAGAATGTGGCTGATGTCGAACACCGGCGTGGTCCAGAAGGTGATGATATCTGCCGCCTGCAACATGTTGACGGCGGACGAGAGCAAGCCTGCGGCGATGATGATGATCAGCAGCCCAGTCCAGCGGAAGAAGGGAGCCAGCGCCACCTTGCGAGTGGAGCGCAGCAGCCCCCATACCAGCGCGATGGAGACCAGCAGCCCCGCCAGTGCACCCATCAGGCCGGATTGCAGATCCACCCCTTGGCCGGAGTAGAGCAGGGCGGAGAAGAAGAGCACGGTTTCAAACCCTTCGCGCATCACC
The DNA here is from genome assembly GCF_037890695.1 of Aeromonas jandaei. Classification (NCBI taxonomy): domain Bacteria; kingdom Pseudomonadati; phylum Pseudomonadota; class Gammaproteobacteria; order Aeromonadales; family Aeromonadaceae; genus Aeromonas; species Aeromonas jandaei. The sequence continues at coordinate 2,729,753 of NZ_CP149571.1, forward strand.
GCCAGAAAGGCGAGCAGCACCAGACCAAACAGGTTGCCGCCATCGATGGCTGCATCGATGCGCGCCGTCATGGCTCCCACCTGGGATTTGGCCTGCTTTTGCATCCAGATCGCCATATAGGTGAGCACCAAGGTGGCGAAGATGAGGATCCCCGCCATCAGCAGGTGGTTGTAGCGCTCGCTCTCGAACTGGCTCACCACCACCTGGAACAGGAAGGCAACGACAAGGGAGGCGATAAGGCCAAGCCCCACCCCCAGATAGATGAACTTGTTGTAGCGACTTGCCCCCAGCTTGGCGAGGTAGGAGAGGCAGATGCCGACCAGCAGGAAGGCTTCCAGCCCCTCGCGCAGGGTAATCAGAAAACTTGCAAACATCAGGATTGAGGCTCCGTAGCGGGCGTGATGGAGAGAGGCTGCAGGGTCAGTTGCAGCCGATTGAGTTGCACTATGGGTGGCTCCGGCAAGCTCGGCTCGGCGGCGCGCACCGCATCATTGACCCACTTGGGGTAGGTGCGGAAATTGAGTTTGATATCGGCCTTGAAGGGCCCTTGGGCTTCTGCGGGCAGCGGCCAGACTTCATCGCGCCAGCCATCGGCCGGAATGCGGGTATCTTCCAGCAGTTTGGCGTAGCGCCAGAACTTGAGCCCCACCGGCTTGCCCTCGGCATCACCGAATACTTTGCGAAACAGTCGCGCATCCTCAGGGACGGCACCATCCACCGGCTGGCCGCTGGCAAGCACCAGCTTGCCACTGGCGTCGGTGACGGTCAGCTCCAGCCAGAGTTCACGGAAATCGGCCACCCCGGTGGGCAGGGCATGGCCCGCGCCGGTATTGGCGACCCGCACCACCAGCTGCTGACTATCGGCAGCCTGTTCGATACGGGCCGAAAGGGTAGCGCTGGAGCGCAGCAGGGCCAGACTCTCTTGTTCAAGGTCGGGATTGCGCAGCCCCACCAGCTGGTGCTGGGCGCCGGTAAAGTTGTGGCGATAGAGCCGGGCTTTCATGGTGCCGTTTTCGGTGGACTGGCCCGCCACCGGCGCGCCGCCATTACCCGGCTCCGGGTTCATGTGGCAGTCGATACAGGTGCGCCGCTTGGCAGGATCTTCGGCGTTGGCGAAGCTGGATTTTTCCCACTCGTCCCAGGTGTTGACGATATTGGCGCCGGTGCCCGGGGCAAACTCGTTGTGGCACGACTTGCACAGGGCGGCATCGCGGTAGAAATCCTTCTGATAGGAGGCTTTGTGGGCCGCCGGACGGGCGTTGATCTGTCGCTCAGCCAGCCAGTGCTGGAGGCTGCCGCCCGCGGCATCCTCGAACACATAGCTCTCGCGGTCTTTCAAATTCACGGTAAAGGCGCTGTTGCCGCCCGCATCTTCTACCTTGGTGATGCGATGGCAGAGCACGCAGCCGGTCCCTTCTTCAACCACAGGTTCGCCCGCCTTGTGGGCCGCGATCAGCGAGGCACCGCCCCGCTCGAACATGTGGGAGCCCTTGGGCAGATCCTGCTGACCGTTCATTACCTGCTGGGGCATGTGGCAGCCCTGACACCACTGGCCGAACGCTTCCCCTTCGGTTTCGCGGGCCAATGCCTGCACCACCTTGTAGTAGGGGTGGGAGTTGCCCATCAGCCGGTGGTTGCTCTCGCTCCAGTCTTTGAACGCTTGGCTGTGGCAGTTCTGGCAGGAGGCGGAGTTGAGCCACGCCTTCGGATGAGTGGTTGGCGCCTTGGCGGGATCCGTGTGCGGAGCATCGAGTCGCAGCCAGTTGGCGAGATAGGGGAGGTTGTCATCGGCGGTGACGAAGGCGTGCAACTCCTCCATCATCGCCTTCACTTCCGGTTGGGGCCTCGCGGGATCAACCGCCTCGGCCCCATCGCGGATGTCATGGCCCATGCCGCCCTGGGTCTGCTGGGTCATGCGCAGGTATTCGCCGATAAAGTCCCCGGCCACCATATTGGCAAGGTTGGCGTGGCCGTTGATGGCGTTGTCGCTGCTCTGCTGGCGATGGGCCGCCATCAGATAGCGGTTGGTGAAGTTGAACCCGTCCAGATGGCAGGAGTTGCAGCTCATCCAGTTGTCCCCCGCCATGGGGAAGCGGCTATTAGCCGCAGTGTTGCCCAGGTTGAACAGCCGCTCGCCGCGCTTGAGTGGTTCGGGGCGGGGATCCATCTCCACCAGCTTGGCGAAGTGGGGCGCATCAACCGTGACCCGGGCAAACGGGCCGCTGCCGCCGCTATTGAGGCGGGTGAGATCCTGCCCCATGGCGTTGTGCACCAGAATATGGTCACCGTCGATCAGCAGATCCCGCGGATTCTGGCCCGGCAGGTGACGCAAGAGCTGGGTCGCCTTGGCGCCCCCCTGAAACTTTTTGCGGCGGTGGCGGTTGCTGTTCTGCTTGCCGCTGCGCGACAGGTCAAACACCAGCAGATCTTCCGAGCCCGCTAGGGTCAGATAGACCCGCTTGCCATCGGCGGCGAAGCGCGCAGCGAACGGGTTGGAGACAATTTGGCTGCGGTTGCCGACGCTTGGCAGATTGATCTGCAAAAAGAGCTGTTTTCTTTCATCGACCCGCTCTTTCTCCTCATCGAGATCGATGATGGAGACTGCCGGAAAGACGGTGCTCTGAAACTGGAAGGGGTGATCGAAGCTCCACAGCACATGTGGCAACCAGGCCTCGCTGCCATCGGGGGAGAGGGCGATGCCATCGAGCAGGCGCGGCAAGCCCTGGGAGTCGCTCGTTTTTCCACTAGGAGGCACGCTGTGGGTTTCAGCCAGGGTGATGAGCTTTGGCTTGGGAAGCGAGGAGCCCTTGGCGCCGTGGCCAAGCCTGGCGAGATCATAGATGGCGAGCTGGCCGGTCATGGCGTGGGTTAGCAGCAGGCGATCATCGTCGGTCAATGCCAGCCCGCGGGGTGTCTCGGCAGTGGCCGCATCCAGTTGCAGCTTGCCCGCGGTGTCGTAGGCCTGCAGGCGAGCGGATTCGAACAGCGTGACCCAGAACCACTGCCGCTTGGCATCGAAGATGACCCCGTAGGGTCTATGGCCGGTGGGGATCGCCTTTTCTAGATCGAGATCATCATCCAGCAGCAGCAGGCGATCGCCGCTGTAGTCGGTGACCAGCAGGGTGCCATCATCGGCGCGGGCAAGCTGGCGTAGATCGCCCCCCAGCTGCACCTCTTTTAGCCGCTTGCCGCTATCGCGCTCAAGCAGGGTGACCGAGCCAGCGCTCAGGTTGGCGGTGACCAGGCGCGGAGCGTTCCCCTCGTCATAGGCAATCATGGCTGCGCCTATCTCCTGGGCCGAGGCGGTCCCCAGCAGCAGGGCGGTCAACATCAGGGATAACAACAACTTCAACATAAGATCAGGAGCGCCATTTCAAGATCGGCCCAGCGCCAGGCGTGGCGCATCACCAGAGGAGTGAGCAGCAGTGCGCTCAGCCAGTGGGCCCAGCTGGCGAGGTTGCCCATGGCATCGCCCGGAGTGCCGTGCAGCACCAGTAGCAGGCCGCTGGCCAGACAGACCAACAGCAGGGCTTCGATAATCCGCCCCGTGGTGCGCAAAAAAGGTTTGTTGCTGCGGTTCAACAAGTTGCGATGGGAGAGCCAGAAGACGCCAAACAGCAGTGGGAACAGGGTGAGCGAGAGCATCATATGCAAAAACAGATTCCAGCGCGCCAGCGGCCAGAGCGGGGTCAGTGGCTCCCACAGCAGCATGCCGGAGAAGAACATCAGGTAGAGGGAGCCCTCGGCAGCCTGATGGTGATAGGCCAGCCACTGCCAGAATTGTCGGGGGGCGAGGGAAAGGGTTGTCATAACAGCTCCAACACCCGGGCAATCGGCCCGGGGGGAGCAAGTTTATATCGGGGTAAGCGTAATGAAAAGAGTTATCAATTGTATTGCTGATGAATATAAGCTGAATCGCGCCAGTTAAGATCCAACGCTATTTGTGTTCAGCCATTCGCTCAGTGATCGCATAAATCAGCGCCGCCATCGAGAAGGCGAGAAACACTACTACAGACCACTTCATCTCCACTTCGTTGGTAATGCCGTCTTCGAGGAAGGCTTTGAGCACCTCCACCCCGGCAATGGTGACCAGGGAGTTGATGACGATGAGCTTGAGGGAAGCAAAGTTGATCTTGCTGAGCCAGTTGTTGCCAAGCGCTTCGCGCTGCTCCTGGGTCTGGATGAACTGCACGTAGCCGCAGACCGCCACCAGGATCAGCATCTGGGCCACCAGCACAAAGTCCACCAGCGTCAGCACGCCGGTGATGAGATCCATGTAGGGGATCTCGATGATATTGACGCAGAGTGAATAGAGCTGCATGAAGAACTTGACCATCAGCAGGGCGACACAGAGCAGGATGCAGACGTAGAAGGGGTACATCATCATCTTGCTGCCATTGAGCATGAGATTGAACTGGCGCATAAAAACTCCAAGATAAGGAAACAGGGTGATTATGACGTGAACTGCATCCGAAGACAGCGCTCTGTGTTGATGACGGCTGCTTTTATCTGCTTGATTCGATAATGACAGGGCGGTGTTGAGGGCAGAGCAGCTGTCATGCTCTTTATATAGGGATGTAGAGAGTGTTTCCGAGCTCGGCGCATACAGCCAGGAACAAAGCGGCTCTGCTGATAATTAATGCTAAAACCTGCAAGAGAGATACGAAAAAGCCCAGCCAAAAGGCTGGGCTTTAGAATGTGGCTCCCTCGACAGGACTTGAACCTGTGACATACGGATTAACAGTCCGCCGTTCTACCGACTGAACTACGAGGGAATTGGCTCCTCCTACTGGACTTGAACCAGTGACATACGGATTAACAGTCCGCCGTTCTACCGACTGAACTAAGGAGGAATTGCCTGTCTCGTTGAGACGGGGCGAATATTAATGACCAGAAAGACGGGTGTCAACCCGCGAACTCCCCGAAAATCGGATTTTCGGACTGTTTGCCCAAAAGTTGCGCTTTGCGGTTTATTTTCAGCACAATCAGTCCCTTGCCCATAACCGTTGATGTCATTCATCGACATGCTACCTTGGGCTCTGTGGCAATCATGTGGCGAACATGTCGGCAACGTGCAAGGGGGCGAAAAGCCATTGTGGTGGCAAACGTGGCGCGAAAAAGGGTGGTCGAATCGATAAAGTTCGGGGATTTGGCTGGAAATGAGTCAAATGATGCCGGATTGTGGTATTCATTGATCCTGCCCATCGAAATAGTGGCGCTGCTGGAGTAAGGTTACGCAGGATACCATCGCCGCGTCGACAGCTCTGCCGGCCCTTGATGATGATCGGGCGCCGGATCCCTCCGGCCTTTATCTCCCTCTTCTTGGTATTACGTATACATGCACAAGCAAGCCTCTTTAAATAGCGTGAAGCTCGCCATAGCCTTGCGCCAGTCCTGTATTGATGAGCCCTATAGCATGGCCCGTTTTGGCCGTGACCTGATCGCCGGTGTGACGGTGGGCATCATCGCCATTCCACTGGCCATGGCGCTCGCCATTGCCAGTGGTGTTCCTCCGCAGCATGGCCTCTATACCGCCATCATCGCCGGTATCGTGATTGCGGTGACTGGTGGCTCTCGCTACTCCATCTCGGGCCCGACCGCTGCCTTCGTGGTGATCCTCTACCCGGTTGCCCAGCAGTTCGGGGTAGGTGGCCTGTTGATGGCGACTCTCATCTCCGGCCTCTTTCTGGTGGCGATGGGTCTGGCCCGTCTCGGCCGCCTTATTGAATACATCCCCCCCTCAGTAACGCTGGGGTTTACCGGTGGTATCGCTATTGTGATCGCCACCTTGCAGATCAAGGATTTCTTCGGCCTGAGCGTCCCTCATATGCCGGAAACCTATCTGGGCAAGGTCGAAGCACTGGCCAGCGCCATGCCCAGCTGGCAGTGGGGGGATACCCTGGTGGGGGTCGCAACGTTGGCCGTGCTTCTGCTGTGGCCGCGGCTCCGGCTGCCGGTTCCGGGTCATCTGCCTGCCGTGCTGGTGGGGGTTGGTTTGGGATTTGGTCTCCATTACTTTGGGGTGGATGTGGCCACCATCGGCAGCAAATTCAGCTACACACTGGCAGATGGCACGCAAGGGATGGGGATCCCGCCGATTGCGCCGACCCTGGTGATGCCATGGGCACTGCCCGGGCCGGATGGTGCCCCGGTGACCTGGGATCTGGCCGCCCTTGAACGTCTGTTGCCCGCCGCTTTCTCCATGGCGATGCTGGGTGCCATCGAGTCGCTGCTCTGCGCCGTGGTACTGGACGGCATGACCGGCCGCAAGCACAGCTCCAATGCCGAACTGCTGGGGCAGGGGCTTGGCAACATTTTTGCTCCCTTCTTTGGCGGCATCACCGCGACTGCAGCCATCGCCCGCTCGGCGGCCAACGTGCGTGCCGGCGCGACCTCGCCCCTCTCTGGCGTGATCCATGCGCTGGTGGTACTCGCTGCCATTCTGGTGCTGGCACCCTGGCTCTCCTGGCTGCCACTGTCGGCCATGGCTGCGCTGCTGCTCATCGTCGCCTGGAACATGAGTGAGGCGCACAAGGTGGTTGAACTGATCCGTCGTGCTCCCAAGGCGGATGTACTGGTGCTGCTGGTCTGTCTGTCGCTGACCGTCATCTTCGACATGGTCATTGCCATCACCTTCGGGGTGATCCTCGCCTCCCTGCTCTTTATGCGCGAGATCGCCAAGATGACCAAGCTGCACAATCTGGCCGAGCACAAACGCTATGCCCACGAAGTGCCGGCCGATGCGCTGGTTTACAAGATCAATGGGCCGCTCTTCTTTGCTGCTGCGGAGCGGGTGTTTGCCGAACTGGCCGCCGAGGTGAAAGGGCACCGCATGCTGGTGTTGCAGATGGAGGCTGTCTCGATTCTGGATGCCGGTGGCCTCTCCGCTTTCTTGCAGTTTGGCAAGCAGATGGCCGCGGCCGGTATCGAACTGCGCGTCGCCGAGTTGCAGTTCCAGCCGCTCAAGACGCTGGCGCGCGCCAAGGTTCGTCCGCAACCCGGCAAGCTGGAGTTTTACGGCTCGCTGGAAGAGGCGCTCAAAGGAGAACATTTGCACGAAGCGGCGGTAAATTGAATAAAAGGGATACGAAACGGCATGTTTTTGGTCAGTTGGTTCGTATATTGAGCAAACGAACGCAAAAAGTAAAAAATTGCATTGACCACATGCCCTCGTATCCCGTACATTACGCCCCGTTCCAGCGCAACGGCGCAGCGAACACCGTGTTGGCTGAACACGTTAAACAACAGACCAAAATTTGGTGAGGTGTCCGAGTGGCTGAAGGAGCACGCCTGGAAAGTGTGTATACGGCAACGTATCGAGGGTTCGAATCCCTCCCTCACCGCCAAATTGCAAAGCCCTGATGGAAACGTCAGGGCTTTTTGCTTTTCACTGCGCCTGTGTTTGGTTTTTACAGTTCTGCTTTGCTTCTTTTTCATGCCTATTCAGTTGTGTGCCGTGTTGGTCATTTCTATCCGCTCAGGCCATATGGACTGACATGAGACGCTCCCGTCATTTTCCCTATTTATTGTTCTTCCCGCCGACAAAATCTCATATCTCTAAAATCCTGATGGGGGTGGGCAGTACAATGGCTCGCGGCGAGTCGCCAGCCTGAGACCGTAGCTGAAATAGCCATATGGCCCAGACTGATGAACATCACATCAAGGGATGACGGATATGCGCTATATCTGGTGCGACTTGGTAGATATAAGTTCTGCTGTGGGCAAAATGTTGCCTTGCATGTAGTTTTAAATCTCTTGCATGCAAGTTTGTGTGGTGTGATCTGTTGTCTGAGCAACTAGTTGCGTTGGTGGGGAGGTGAGTGACGAGTGGGTGTTTGTAACACATTGTTTTTTATGTGAAAAATAAATGGCATGGTCGCTGCTAATAGTCTGGTCGAGTGCTATCTCATTTAACCAATCTATTTAGGAGCATACACATGCCAACTCCATGTTATATCAGCATCGAAGGTAAAACCCAGGGCAATATCACCGCCGGTGCCTTCACCTCTGATTCCGTCGGCAACATCTTCGTACAAGGTCACGAAGACGAGATGTTGGTACAAGAGTTCCAGCACGTTGTGACTGTCCCGACCGACCCGCAATCCGGTCAGCCTGCTGGTCAGCGTGTCCACAAGCCGTTCAAGTTTACCGTTGCCCTGAACAAAGCCGTGCCGCTGATGTACAACGCGCTGGCTTCCGGTGAGATGCTGCCGAAAGTGACCCTGAAGTGGTACCGCACCTCCGTTGAAGGCAAGCAGGAGCACTTCTTCTCCACCGTGCTGACCGATGCCACCATCGTTGACATCGACTGCCAGATGCCCCACTGCCAGGATCCGGCGAAGTCTGACTTCACCCAGCTTATCCAGGTCTCCATGGCTTACCGCAAAATTGACTGGGAACACACCGTTGCCGGTACTTCCGGTGCGGACGACTGGCGTGCGCCCATCGAGGCCTAATCCTCGTTTTGTTACTTTGGTATTCCTTGCAAGTAGTTATGTGTCTTATGGGCCGGTTGCCAAACCGGCCCTCTTAGCCCGTATTTCTCCGGCCCGCTCAGTTAGCCGGAGCTTTTCTGTTTTGCCATCCCCCTGCCGGGGTTTGATGCCCTGCTGGTGAGCGCGGAGGGATGGCAAAGCACTAAAGGGTGTCCTGTGATGCAGACCCAATCCGCCCGTAATCCGTGTTCGCCGCTATCTTGGTTGCCCGTTGTGGCACCGGAGAGGGCGGTAGCGTGGTTTGGCGGCTGGGGTCTTGAAGAGGGGCGCAGACATCGCGTGGCCGTGACAAGAGGGGAGAGCCATGGCTAATCAAACCGGATTGCAATTTACCGTCAAGGTGGGGGCGCTGCCCGAGAGCACCTTCGTGGTGGCGAGTTTCCAGCTGGACGAGGGGCTGAACCGGCCGTTCAACCTGCGCCTTGAGCTGGCCAGCAGCCAGCCCGATGTCGACTTTGGCGCCGTGCTGGAGCCAGCCGTGTGAGCTCATGGTGTGGTACAACGGCGAGCTGCAACGCCGGGTGTGCGGGGTAGTGAGCGAATTTGCCCAAGGGGACAGCGGCTTTCGCCGTACCCGCTATAGCCTTGAGGTGAAACCTGCCCTGTGGCGGTTGGGTCTGCGCCAGAACTCTCGCATCTTTCAGGCCCAGAAGCCCGATGAAATCCTCAGCATCTTGCTGCAAGAGCACGGCATCACCGATTACGCCTTTGCGCTCAAGAATGAGCATGCCCAGCGCGAGTACTGCGTCCAATATCGCGAGACCGACCTCGATTTCGTGAACCGCCTTGCTGCCGAAGAGGGCTTGTTCTACTTCCACGAATTCGAAGCAGGCAAGCACCGCATTGTGTTTGCCGACGACGCGGCAGCATTGACTCAAGGCCCCGAGCTCTTCTTCAACCTTGGCAACCGCTCGCTGGAACAAGGGCCCTATGTGCGCCAATTCCACTACCGCGAGGCGGTGCGCCCCTCGGATGTGGAGCTCAAGGACTACAGCTTCAAGACCCCTGCCTATGGCCTCTCCCACAAAAAGCAGGGGGCAGAGCTGGAGCATCAACGGGACACTTACCAGCATTTTGACTATCCGGGCCGCTACAAGCAGGACCCGAGCGGCAAGGCGTTTGCCCAGCACCGGCTCGATGCGCTGCGCAATGACGCAGTGGCGGGCAGCGGCAAATCCAACAGCGCCGCCTTGTTGCCGGGCCAGCACTTTTCATTGACCGAACACCCCAACGGCAGCCTCAACACCGACTGGCAAATCGTCCATATCCGCCACACCGGTGAGCAACCGCAAGCGCTGGAGGAAGAGGGTGGCAGCGGCCCGACCGTCTACCACAACGAATTTGGCGTAGTGAAGGCGAGCACCACCTGGCGGGCCCGCATCGGCAGCCCCGAGGCGCCCTACAAGCCGATGGTGGATGGCCCGCAAATTGCCATCGTGGTCGGCCCCGAGGGGGAGGAGATTTACTGCGACGAGCATGGCCGGGTGAAGCTGCAATTCCCGTGGGACAGATATGGCAGCTCCAACGACCAGAGCTCCTGCTGGGTGCGAGTGAGCCAGGGCTGGGCCGGCGGTCAGTACGGCATGATGGCGATTCCGCGCATTGGTCACGAGGTCATCGTGAGCTTTTTGGAAGGTGACCCCGACCAGCCTATCGTCACCGGTCGCACCTACCACGCCACCAACCGGCCGCCGTATGAGTTACCCGCCAACAAGACGCGCACCGTGCTGCGCACCGAAACCCACAAGGGCGAGGGTTTTAACGAGCTGCGTTTTGAAGACCAGGCGGGGCAGGAAGAGATTTATATCCATGGTCAGAAAGACCTGAACGCCCTTATCGAAAACGATGTGGCTTGGCATATCAAGCACGACCAACACACCGACATCGACTTTGATCGGGTGACCCGTATCAAGGCCAACGACCACCTGACGGTGGAGGGTGAGAAGCGTGACCAGATCAAGGCGGACTATTCGCTGACGGTCGATACCTCCATGCACCAGAAGCTGGGGCAAAGCTGGCTTGCTCAGGCGGGGCAGGAGATGCACGTCAAGGCCGGTGCCAAGGTGGTGCTGGAGGCTGGGTCAGAGATCAGCGTCAAGGTCGGAGGCTGCTTTATTAAGGTCGATGGGGGCGGGGTCACCCTGGTTGGCCCTACCATCAAGATGAACTCGGGCGGTGCTGCCGGCTCTGGCTCCGGGTGTTCGACCCAGGCACCTCTGTTACCCAAAGCCGTCGTGCCGGAACCTCGCTAGAGGTGCTGATGCTGCGCGGCATCCATCTTCTCATTTACGGGTGTTGCGGGTGGTGATGATTTCATATCGTCATTGCCCGGCGCCCTTCGTTCGTTATTTTTACTTATGCAAAAAAGCAAAATGAATAAAAAAAATTTATGGTGCGTGCTGGCGGTCGCTCTGCTCGCCGGTTGTGCCACGACAAACTCGTCTGTGAGTGATGCCGAGCTTGCTAAAGAGGCAAAACAGGGCAATGGCAAAGCGCAGTATGAACTCGCCAAACGGCTGGCGGCACAGCCCGACTATCCGCAAGCCATGCACTGGATGCAGCAGGCGGCAGGTCAGAGTGGCCCTCTGGCTGCCGATAACAAGGTTCGCGGAGCTGCCGCTCTGCAGGTTGGCCACTGGTATCAGCTGGGATTGGGCGAGCCGAAAAGCCCGCAACTGGCAGAACAGTGGTGGCAACGGGCATCCCGACTGGGCAATCGTGAAGCCAGCTATCAGTTGGGGCTTGCCTGTCGCAGCGAACATCAGGGCAAGCTGGCAAGTGACTGTCTCGACTGGTTTGAACGGGCGGCCAGGCAGGATCACGCTGGTGCCCAGTTGATCCTGGGTGAATGGTATGCCAGCCAGCCGGGTGCCGATCAGGATGCCATCGAGTGGTTGGAAAAGTCAGCCGAGCAAGGCAACCGCGATGCCCAGTATCAGCTTGCGCTGCGTTATCAACAGGGAAAGGGGGTGGTCAAACGTCCCGATATTGCCATGCGCTGGTTCGAGAAAGCGGCAGCCCAGCAGCACCCTGATGCTCTCTATGTCCTTGCCACCGAGGCAAGCCCCAGAACGGCATTCGAGGCCTATCAACGCGCCGCCAATGCCGGTTCTGCACCAGCCCAGCTCTGGCTTGGCATGGCCTATCTGGCGGGTGAACAGGTCGCAGCCGATCCGGCACTGGGACGCTACTGGCTGGAGTTGGCAGCAGGTAACGGCGCTCATGAAGCGGAGTACCAGCTTAGCCTGCAGCAGAGCGATGCATCGTCGCGGGAGCACTGGTTGTCGCTGGCGGCGCAAGGGGGGATCAGCAAGGCACAGGTCGAGCTGGCCACTTTGCAGCAAGAGCGGGGGGAGTTGGAGTTGGCCCGTGAGGGGTTCGCGCTGGCCAGCAAACAGGGTGAACTCGATGCTCAATACGCCTATGGCGAGATGCTGCGTCTCGGTCAGGGGGGGAAGGAGGATTATGGTCTCGCCCTGAAACAGTACCGGCTTGCGGCCAATGCCGGACATCGGGAGGCGCAATATCGCATGGGGATGATGCGGGATCAGGGACTGGGTGCCCCACGCAACAGACTGCATGCTTATGCATGGTATTTGCTGGCTGCCACCGACGGTAACAAGGAGGCAACCCAGGCGAGAAATGAACTGGAAAAGGAGATGACCGAAAAGGAGAAAAGCGCGGGTCAAAAATTGGCGCAGCACTGGTTTGATCGTCTTGCCAAAGGTAAACAACTGGACAGTTGATAAGCAATATGTTGATGGAGGAGTTGGCGTATCCCACTCTTCCTGATAATGGTGTTTATGAATTCAATTATCAGTGAGCAGCCTTGGTGTGCTCTTATTGATTGTCTGAACGCTGATTTCTGCTCATTGATTGTGCTGGATGATGTGAGCAAGATACGCTGATTTTCTTGAAGAGGTGAGCGACAGATGCTGTCGTCCACCTCTTTTTTTGTCATTTTTTTGGGAGTTTTCTGACGGCAAATTCAGCTATTGCGGTTGGCTTTTTTGAGTGGAGGTTGTTATTTTCTTATCGTAATAAATTCGTGTAATAAACATATCGGTGTTTGCTGGTAAGTTATTGATTTTGTTTGTTAATACTTTGCATTGAATTTGTTTTTTGCTTGGCTGTTAGAAATGAATCATTGACTTGACAATATATGGACATATACCATGCGGCGCAAATGGCTCTTAAGCCAAAATGACCTCAAACAAAGAGTTGAGGCGTATCGGGTTGTATAGATAACAAGATGGATATTGTGTTTTTGATTATTAGAGCAATTGCTTGAGATATATCGAAAACGCATCCTTGGTCGATGCTATTGCCACCGAAAATAGCGATGGCACCGTCAACTGTCATTTTTTACAGTTGCCGGATAAAGCATTGACTATAAGCTTTGTGGCCTTGTTGGCCCTTAACTTGGTATTTAGAGCATGGGAAAAGGAATTGACGGCGCCACTGTTGCGCCCAAAGAGCGTATCAATATCAAATATGTACCGGCAACCGGTGGTCAGCAGGCGGAAATAGAACTTCCGCTGACCATGATGGTGGTTGGTAATATGAAAGGGCGTACCGAAGAAACCCCTATCGAGGAGCGCCAGACCGTCTCCATCGACAAGAATAATTTCTCTTCAGTCATGAAAGAATCCGCGCTGGAACTGAAGTTTTCCGTTCCCAATCGCCTGGAAGAGAACAGCCAGGACGAGATGCCGGTTTCGATCAAGATCCAGTCTCTGGAAGATTTCACCCCGGACAGCGTTGCCCAGCAGGTTCCCGAGCTGCGCAAACTGCTTGAACTGCGCGAAGCGCTGGTTGCCCTGAAAGGGCCGCTGGGGAATATCCCTGCCTTCCGCAACCGCCTGCAGGATCTGCTGTCCAGTGATGAAGCCCGCGAGCAGCTGCTCAAGGAGCTGGATTTGATTAAGCCTGCCGAGTGATCGCCGGGTTGGATTGACTGAACGAGAAAGGAAAAAACATGTCTTTGGTCGAAGAACAGGTTCAAGCGGGGGCAGCCGTCGCCTCCTCGTCCTCCCTGCTGGACGAAATCATGGCGCAGGCTCGCATCACGCCGGTGGATGAGGGTTACAGCGTCGCCAAGCAGGGCGTTGCAGCCCTGATCGCCAATATTCTGGATAGCGGTTCCACTGCAGAGCCGGTCAACAAGGCGCTGGTTGACAGCATGATTGTCGAGCTCGACAAGAAGCTGAGCAAGCAGATGGACGTCATCCTGCACGCCAAAGAGCTGCAGGAGATGGAGTCCTCCTGGCGCTCCCTCAAGCTGCTGGTGGATCGCACCGATTTTCGCGAGAACATCAAGATCCAGGTGCTGCACGCTACCAAGGAAGAGCTGCTGGAAGATTTCGAGTTCTCTCCCGAGATCACCCAGTCCGGTCTCTACAAGCATGTCTATTCAACCGGCTACGGTCAGTTCGGCGGTCAGCCGATCGGTGCCGTGATCGGTGACTACGCCTTTACCCACAGCTCCCCTGACATCAAACTGATGCAGTATGTCAGTGCCGTCGGTGCCATGGCCCACGCCCCCTTCATCTCCTCTGTCGCCCCCGCCTTCTTCGGCGTTGACAGCTTCACCGATCTGCCCTCCATCAAGGATCTGAAATCGGTGTTCGAAGAACCGGCCTACACCAAATGGCGTTCCCTGCGTGAATCGGAAGATTCCCGCTATCTGGGTCTGACTGCGCCGCGTTTCCTGGCCCGTCTGCCCTACGATCCGACCGAGAACCCCATCAAGGGCTTCAACTACAAGGAAGATATCAGCTCGGATCACGACCACTACCTGTGGGGCAACACTGCCTATCTGATGGGCACTTCCCTGACCGACAGCTTCGCCAAGTACCGCTGGTGCCCGAACATCATCGGCCCGCAGAGCGGTGGTGCCATCCACGATCTGCCGGTGCACGTCTATGAGGCGATGGGCCAGCTGCAGGCGAAGATCCCGACCGAGGTGCTCATCACCGACCGTCGCGAGTATGAGCTCTCCGAAGAGGGTTTCATCACCCTGACCATGCGCAAGGACAGCGACAACGCCGCCTTCTTCTCTGCCAACTCGGTACAAAAGCCCAAGGTGTTCCCCAACACCAAAGAGGGTAAAGAGGCGGAGACCAACTACAAACTGGGTACCCAGCTGCCCTACATGTTCATCATCAACCGCCTGGCGCACTACATCAAAGTGCTGCAGCGCGAGCAGATCGGCTCCTGGAAGGAGCGTCAGGATCTGGAGCGCGAGCTGAATGGCTGGATCAAGCAGTACGTTGCCGATCAGGAGAACCCGCCGGCAGACGTGCGCAGCCGTCGTCCCCTGCGTGCAGCCCAGATCAAGGTGCTGGATGTGGAAGGCGAGCCGGGCTGGTATCAGGTCGCCATGGCCGTGCGCCCGCACTTCAAGTACATGGGGGCGAGCTTCGAGCTCTCTCTGGTAGGTCGACTGGACAAGGAATAATGACCGATGCCGTATCTCTCTTCCTGGGATAGAGGAAATACGGCCAGTCTGTTTGATCGCATCCGGGGGGAGGGGCATGGCTCCTCCCCCCGTTCGGAAGTGGAGGTGCTGGTCGATTCCGTGAAACGGCAACTCGATCAGATCCTCAACACCCGTCCCGGCAACTGCCGCAGCGCGCCCGATCTGGGGGTCATCGATCTCAACGATGCCACCCAGGGGAGCGCTGATATCAAGGGACGGATCCGGGAGGCGATCCGGCAATGCATCCGTCGGTATGAACCGCGGATCGTGCATGTGGATGTACGTTCACCCGACTATCAGTCGAGCCCGCTCGAGATGTCGTTTATGGTGACCGCCCACGTCAGGCTGGAACATATCGATCACGTTACCTCGTTCAACGTCCATATGGACAGTCACCGTCACTACCGCATGGTCTGATCAATGTCGCTGGAACATTACTTCAGGGATGAACTGGCTTTTTTGCGCCTGCAAGGGCGCGAATTTGCCACTGCCTATCCCGAACTCACCCGCTTTCTGTCGGAGCAAAATAGCGATCCGGACGTGGAGCGCCTGCTGGAAGGGTTCGCCTTTCTCACGGGTAACCTGCGCGCCAAGATTGAGGATGAGTTTCCCGAGCTGACCCACGGTCTGCTCAATATGCTCTGGCCCAACTACCTGCGTCCCGTACCCAGCATGACCATCATGCAGTTCTCGGTCATTCCGGGGGCCATTGCCCAGCCGGCGCTGGTGAGTCAGGGATGCCAGCTCGACAGCCTGCCGCAAGATGGCGTGACCTGCCACTTCCAGACCTGTCACGATGCCTGGGTCTATCCGGCAGACATCCAGCATATCTCGGCGCAAAGCGGCAACGATCTCTCCACCATCTCGCTGGATATCGCCCTGCATGCACCGCTTCCCCTGAGCGAGCTGCAACTCGACAAGCTGCGTCTCTTTCTTGGCGGCGATAGCTACACCGCCTATGAACTCTATTTCTGGCTCTCCAACCAGCTCTCCCATATCGAGCTGGAGGTCGACGGCAAGCGGTTCCGTCAGGAGGCCAAGGCACTGAAACCGGTCGGTTTCGAGCGCGATGATGCGCTGTTGCCCTATCCGAACAATGTCTATTCCGGTTACCGGATCCTGCAGGAGTATTTCTGCTTTCCGGAAAGTTTCCTCTTCTTCGAGCTCTCGGGCGGCGAGTGGCCAAAGCAGCCGTTGCCGGTCAGCGAGTTCAAGATCCATTTCTGCTTCGACCGGCCGTTGCCGGCGGAGCTCAAGATCCGTCCCGACTCTTTCATGCTCAACTGCGTGCCAGCCATCAACCTGTTCCAGCACGACAGCGAGCCGGTCAATCTCAATGGCCGTCAGGCGGAATACCCCCTCAAGGCGAGCTATCGCCATGCCGACAGCTTCGAAATCTTCTCGGTCGACAAGGTCGAGGGGTGGGTCGAGGGCAATCTGGGTCGCTCGCGCGGCACCCCGCGCATCTATCAGCCGTTTGAAAGTTTCCAGCACCAGATTGAGCGGGCCAAACAGCGGCTGGCACTCTACTACCGGGTGCGGGTCAAGGAGTCGGTGAGCGGCGATGGCTTTGAGCACAGCCTCTCGTTTATGCGTGGGGACGAGACCATCGCCCACGATCTGGACGAATCCATCTCGGTGACGCTCACCTGTACCAACCGCTCCCGTGCCGCCCGCCTCAAAGTCGGCAGCGTCTGCGTGCCGACCGGCAGCTCCCCCTCGTTTGCCACCTTCCGCAACCTGATCCGGCCGACCCGGCCGTTGCGTCCGGCTCTCGATGGCAGCCTGCACTGGACCCTGATTTCCAACCTGTCGCTCAACTATGTCTCTCTGCTGCGGCGCGATGCGCTGGTTCAGGTGCTGCGCACCTACGACTTTCCGGCACTGCATGACAAGCAGGCGGAACAGGCCTCGCGCAAACGGCTGGCGGGGATTGAGGAGATCGAAACCACGCCGGTGGACCGGCTGGTACGCGGCATGCCGGTGCGGGGGCTCAAGTCGGTGCTCTCCATTCGCCAGTCCGCCTTTGGCAGCGAAGGGGAGCTGTATCTCTTCAGTACCGTGCTGGCCCACTTCTTCTCGCTCTATGCCAGCGTCAACGCCTTCCACCTGCTTGAGGTGGTCAATCTCGATAACAAGGAGCGCTATCAATGGCCAGTCCAGATCGGTCAGCACTCCCTGATGTGACCTGCGCGGGGGAGGCACCGCGCTTCAATTTCTTCCAGCTGGTCGAGCTGCTCAACCGGCTGGAGGGGGCGGATCAGGAGCGTGGTCTCGACCACCTGCCGGGTGACGAGAAGATCCGTTTCAAGGCGACAGCCTCCCTCGGCTTCCCGACCAGCGATGTGCTGCAGTTTGGTCGCGATGAGCGGGGCCGCCACGAGCTTGAGGTTGCGTTTCTTGGCCTGCACGGCAGCCAGTCGCCGATGCCCGGCTACTACCTCGACTCGCTGGCGTGGGAGTACGCCCAGGGGGAGCAGAAGCTCGGCCTCTTTCTCGACTTCTTTCATCACCGTCTGCTGACCCTGCTGCACCGGATCTGGCGCAAGTATCGCTATCACGTCCGTTTTCAGGACAACGGTGAGGATGGCTTCTCCCGCCTGATGTTTGCACTGGTGGGGCTTGGCAATGAGGCCGTCTGCCAGAGCCTGCCGGTCAACCGGGCCAAGATGCTTTCCTATGCGGGCATGCTGGCGAGCCCCAGTCGTTCGCCCGAGGTGGTAGCCGGTCTGGTGGCCCACTGTTTCGATCTGGCCGAGGTAGAGGTGAGTGCCTGGCAGTGGCGCAAGGTGCCGATCCATCCGGATCAGCAAAACCGTCTGGGGGGCGCTTGCGCGACTCTGGGCGGGGATTTTGTCATCGGCGACAAGGTGAATGATTGCGCCGGCAAGTTTTTGTTGAAGATCAACAACCTGAGTTTCAGCCAGTTTCTCGGATTTCTTCCGAACGGGGAGCACTTCCAGTCGCTGGTGACCTTTGTCTCCTTCATCTTGCGCGATCAGCTGGCCTGGGATCTGCGTCTTGGCTTCGGCCAGGAGCAGGCGAAGGGGCTGCGACTCGGTGAAGAGCAGAGCTCCCGTCTGGGGTGGAGTACCTTTCTCGGCCAGCCACCGAGCGAGCCGTTTGTGACCATATGTGTGCAGGAGTGAATGTGGACGAGTTTAATCAGCAACTTTCCCTGGTGGTGCTCAACAGCGAGCAGCTCGATGGTCGCCAGCAGGTGCAGTACCGCTTCGACGAGATGGGCGGCACCTTGGGTGCTTCCGAGCAGGATGACTGGCAACTGAAGGATCGGTTGGGGGCCGTGCTGCCCGCTCACGCCCGGGTCGAGCTCAACGACGGACGCTTTTGTCTGTGCGATCTGAGCGGCCAGACCTATATCAACGGTGCCACCTCGCCCATCGGACGGGCCCGCAAGGTGCATCTGGAGCAGGGGGATGAGCTCATCGTCGGCCCGTTCCGCCTGCGCGCCTATCTGGGGGCCATTACGCCGGAGCAGAGCCTGCATCAGGTGCTGGGAACCCATCCGGCCGAGCAGCTTGACGAGTG
The DNA here is from genome assembly GCF_037890695.1 of Aeromonas jandaei. Classification (NCBI taxonomy): domain Bacteria; kingdom Pseudomonadati; phylum Pseudomonadota; class Gammaproteobacteria; order Aeromonadales; family Aeromonadaceae; genus Aeromonas; species Aeromonas jandaei. The sequence goes on from NZ_CP149571.1 coordinate 2,748,278, forward strand.
GCTGGCGGGCGAGGAGCCAACAGCCGCTGTGGCGGATCCGCGCCATCTCGCTGTCGACCCCTTGCTGGCCCTGCAACAGGAGCGCGCCATCAATCCGCTGGCCGAGAGCCGCATGCAGGCCGAGCTGCACCCTCAACCGGAGATGGACTCCCTCTCCCTTGCCCCTTTTTCTGCTGTCGAGAACACCATGAACCAAGAATTTCTGGATATGCCCACCATCGAGAACCATCCCGATTTCATGCCGCAGGAGGGAGTTGATCACGTTGCCCTGACGCCGCTGATGCGCGGTCTGGGTCAGAACCTGCAACTGGAAGATACCCGTCAGGCGCACGACATGCTTGAAGAGATGGGCAAGACCATGCGGGCCATGGTGGAGGGACTGCTCCAGCTGCAAAACGATCAGGCGGCGCTGGCCGACAAGCACTTGCGCCCCATCGAGGATAACCCGCTGCGCCTTGGCCTTGGTTATGACGAGACCCTGGCGGTGCTGTTTGCCGAGCAGAAGAGCCCGGTGCACCTGAGCGCGCCGGCCGCGGTGGCCGAGAGCCTGCAAAACGTGCGCATTCACCACGTGGCAAACCAGCAGGCCATTAGTGCGGCGCTTGACAGCATCCTGCAGGCCTTCTCGCCGGAAGCCCTGCTCGGCCGGTTTGAGCAATACCGCCGCAGCGGCGCGCCGGGCATGGCTGATGAAGGGTGGGCCTGGAACATGTACCAGCACTACTACCGCGAGCTCACCTCTGCCCGCCAGCAAGGGTTCGACAAGCTGTTCCATCAGGTTTACGCCCAGGCATATGACCAGGCCGTGCGTCAGCAACAGGGACTGATTTGATGATACGTGCGCTGATGCTGGGGGCGGCTCTGCTGACCCTCGCCGGTTGTACCACCATGGGCAAGATGGCTGACGTGGCCATGAACCCCGATATCCAGGTGGGGAGCAACAATGATCAGCCCTCTACCCTGGGGCTGAGTCTGGTCGCCGAGCCTGACGTCAACCCCAACGAGAGCGGGGAGGCAGCACCTATCGAGTTTCAGGTGGTGCTGCTGGCGGAAGATTCCAAGCTGCTTGCCACCGACTACGACCAGGTGACGGCAGATGTGGAGAAGGCCCTTGGCAAGAACTACCTCGATCATCAGGAGTACACCCTGCTGCCCGGCCAGTTCAAATACCTGCCCCCCGTCAAGCTCGACGAGAAGACCCGTTACATCGGCGTGATTGCACGTTACGCCGACCCGGACAGCGCCGAGTGGCGCAAGGTCATCAAGATCAAGAGCAAGGGAATGGCCTATCAAATCCTGGTGCACCTGCGCCTGGATGAAGTGGAACTACAAAAAGAAGAAGAATAACCATGTCGAGTCGAAATCGGGTTATCTGGCGTGAAGGGCTCTTTATCAAGCCCCAGCACTTCCAGCAACAACAGAGACATTCGGATTACGCGCTGCACGCTCGCCTGAGCGCGCTCAGCGACTACTTCTATGGCTTGCAGTCGCTCGCCATCAATGAGGATTACCTCGGCTTTGGCCGCATCGCGCTGGTGGGGGCCACCGGCATCCTGCCGGACGGTACCGTGTTCAACATCCCGAACGACGATATGCTGCCGACTCCGCTGGAGATCACCGACGCTTCGGTCGCCAACCAGAAGGTCTATCTGGCGCTGCCGCTCTCGGTGAGCGGGGTCAACGAGGTGGGGCAGGGCGGTCAGGTCGCTACCCGACTGCAGGCCCATCGCCACGATGTGCGCGACCTGCACAGCGAAGGGGGGGACGTAGTCTCCCTCGAAGTGGGGCGGGTCAGCCTGCGCCTGATGCTGGAGCGGGAGGACCGCAGTGCCTACGCCTCCCTGGCTATCGCCCGCATTCTGGACAAACGTCCGGACGGCGGTCTGGTGCTTGATCCCAACTTCATGCCCTGCAGCATCAGCGTATCCGCCATCCCGACTCTCAAGCGCTTCCTCGGCGAGTCGGCTGGCCTTGTGGCCGAACGGGCTCGCAGCCTCTCCCAGCGCATCGCGGCGCCGGGTCAGCAGGGGGTTGCCGATGTGGCCGAGTTCATGATGCTGCAGCTGCTCAACCGCGCCCAGCCTCAGCTCTCCCATCTGGCGCGTCTTGGCACCCTGCACCCCGAGCGGCTGCATGAGGCGCTGGTGCAGCTGTGCGGTGAGCTGATGACCTTTACCGACGAGTCCCGTCTGCCGCCCGAGTTCCCCGCCTATCGTCACGACGATCAGCAGGTGAGCTTCGAGCCGGTGATGCTGGCCCTGCGTCAGGCACTCAGTACCGTGCTGTCGCCGCGCGCCGTCTCCATCCAGCTGCGCAAGCACCAGTACGGCATCATGGTGGCCATGGTAAGCGAGAGCGAGCTGATGCAGAGCGCCGACTTCGTGCTGGCAGTGCGTGCCCGCATGCCTCAGGAGCAGCTGCGCAAACAGCTGCTGCAGCAGACCAAGGTGGCCTCCAGCGACAAGATCCGCGAGCTCATCAGCCTGCAACTGCCGGGGATTCCGCTGCTGCCACTGCCGGTGGCGCCGCGCCAGCTGCCCTACCATGCCGGTTACAGCTACTTCCAGCTCGACCGTCAGAGCCCTGCCTGGCAGATGCTGGCTGTGGGCAACACGCTCGCCTTCCATATCGCCGGCGATTTCCCCGAGCTCGACATGCAGCTCTGGGCCATTCGTAGCCAGTGATCGCACCAAGGAAACATGCAGAGATGACCACGGACATTATCAAGAACGAGCAACTCAGCGATCTGCTGTTCGATCATGCCGAGCAGCTGGACATGGATTCGGACTACTGGTTCCGCCTGCGTGGCCAGAGCATCAACCCGATGATCGATGCGGTGACCCCCCTGCTGGGGCTGGTGCAGCGGGTGCGCCTGCTGTCCCGTTACGATCGGGTGCCCGAGCTCTATCAGCAGGTGGTGACCGAGATCCAGGCCATCGAGCAGGAGTTGATGGCTCAGGGTTACGAGAATGGCGTCGTCCTCTCGTTTCGCTACATCCTCTGCACCTTCATCGATGAGGCCGTGATGGGCCGTGACTGGGGCAGCCAGAGCGAGTGGTCGGAACATTCGCTGTTGACCCGTTTCCACAACGAGACCTGGGGCGGCGAGAAGGTATTCGTCCTGCTGGCCCGTCTGCAGGAGGATCCGGAGCGCTACCGCGACATTCTGGAGTTCATCTATCTCTGCCTCTGCCTCGGTTTCGAGGGGCGTTACAAGGTGATGAGCCAGGGGCGCGAGGAGTTCGAGCGCATCGTCCGCCAGCTGCACAAACAGCTTGCCCCCGAGAGCAGCGGCGAGGCACCCAGCGTGTTTCACCTCGACCTCGGTCGGCAGGCGGCCCGCTACCAGCTGCGCAAGCAGGTCTCCCTGCGCACCCTGTTCATGGGAGGGGCGCTGATCCTGGCCATCATCTTTGGCCTCTATCACCACCAACTCAATAACCAGACCCAGGACGTACTGCGTCAACTGGGCGAATTATTAAAATAAGTACTAAGGAGAGCACGCCTTGATCCGTATAGAACTGCCAGTACTGGTGGAAAGACTCAACCCTATCTGCCGTCACATGCTGGAGGAGGCCGCGGCCCTCTGTGTCAACCATCAGGGAGCCGAGATCCGCATCGAGCATCTGCTGCTCAAGATGCTGGATACGCCGCTCAGCGATGTCCGTCTCATCTTCAAACGCGCCGACGTGGAAGTGGAGGAGCTCAAAACCCTGCTGCAACCGTCCGCTGCCGACAACGGCTATGGCCAGGGTTATCCCTCTTTTTCGCCGCTGCTGGTCGAGTGGCTGCAAGACAGCTGGCTGCTCGCCTCCGCCGAGATGCTGCATGCCCAGCTGCGCAGCGGCGTCATGCTGCTGGTGCTGTTGATGACCCCGCAGCGCTATTTGTCCGGTTCGGTGACCCGTTTGCTGGCCAACGTCAATCGCGAGCTGCTGCGCCAGCAGTTCGACGAGTGGGTCAAGGAGTCTGCCGAGACGCCGGTGACCAATCCGGCCAATGGCAACACGGCACCGGCAGCACTGCCGACCGACGCTACCCTGCTGGCCCGCTTTACCGTCAATGTGACCGAGCAGGCCCGTCAGGGTTCGCTTGATCCCGTACTCTGCCGGGATCACGAGATCGATCTGATGATCGACATCCTCTCCCGTCGCCGCAAAAACAACCCCATCGTGGTGGGCGAGGCGGGCGTCGGTAAAAGCGCCCTGATCGAGGGGCTGGCCCTGCGCATCGTGGCGGGTCAGGTGCCCGAGAAACTGCGCGGGGTCGAGTTGATGACGCTGGATCTCGGTGCCATGCAGGCGGGCGCCTCGGTCAAGGGGGAGTTCGAGAAGCGCTTCAAGGGGGTGATGCAGGAGGTCAAGGAGTCGGTGCGTCCGGTCATCCTCTTTATCGACGAGGCACATACCCTGATCGGTGCCGGAAACCAGGCCGGCGGCATGGATGTCTCCAACCTGATCAAGCCGGCGCTGGCCCGTGGCGAGCTGCGCACCATTGCCGCCACCACCTGGAGCGAGTACAAGAAGTATGTCGAGAAGGATGCGGCGCTCTCCCGTCGCTTCCAGCTGGTCAAGGTGAGCGAACCCAATGCCGATGAGGCGACGGTGATCCTGCGCGGCCTGCGCAGCATCTACGAGAAGGCCCACGGGGTACTGATCGACGAGGAGGCACTGCAAGCTGCGGCCCAGCTCTCTGCCCGCTACATCTCCGGCCGTCAGTTGCCGGACAAGGCGATCGACGTGCTCGATACCGCCTGTGCCCGGGTTGCCATCAACCTCACCACCCCGCCGCGCGCCGTCAGCCATCTGCAAAACGAGCTGCGCCAGCGTGAGCTGGAGATCCGCCAGCTGGAGCGCCAGCGCCTGATCGGGTTGGGTGACAACGAAGAGCGCCTCGCCGAGCTGCAGGAAGAGCAACTGCGTTGCCGCGAATCGCTGGCGGAGCAGGAGTCCCGCTGGCAGCAGCAGCAGGGGCTGGTTCACCGGATTATCGAGCTGCGCGCCGCTCTTCTGGCAGATCAGCAGGATGAGATGCTGGCCAGAGAGGCACTGGATCTCGCCGATGCGCCGCTCGATCCGCAAGCGGCTGCCGAGCAGCTGGCCACCCTCGAGAGCGAGCTGGCCGACCTGCAGCAGGGAGAGGTGCTGGTCTCCGCTCATGTCGACAAAACCCAGATTGCCGCCGTCATCGCCGAGTGGACCGGAGTGCCGCTCAATCGTATCTCCCAGGGGGAGCTCGATGTGGTGACCCGCCTGCCGGAGTACCTTGGCGATCTCATCAAGGGGCAGGATGTGGCGGTGGCCCACCTGCACAAGCACCTGCTGACTGCGCGCGCCGATCTGCGTCGTCCCGGCCGTCCGCTGGGGGCCTTCCTGCTGGTGGGCCCGAGCGGGGTTGGCAAGACCGAAACCGTGCTGCAGATTGCCGAGCTGATGTTCGGCGGCCGCCAGTATCTGACCACCATCAACATGTCCGAGTATCAGGAGAAACACACGGTTTCCCGTCTGATCGGCTCGCCTCCCGGCTATGTCGGCTTTGGCGAGGGTGGCGTATTGACCGAAGCCATTCGCCAGAAACCCTACTCGGTGGTGCTGCTGGATGAGGTGGAAAAAGCGCACCCGGATGTGCTCAACCTCTTCTATCAGGCGTTCGACAAGGGCGAGCTGGCTGATGGGGAAGGGCGGATCATCGACTGCAAGAACGTGGTCTTCTTCCTCACCTCCAACCTCGGTTTCCAGACCATCGTCGAGCACGCCGAGCAGCCCGATGTGCTGCTGGATGCCCTCTATCCGGAGCTCGCTGCCTTCTTCAAGCCAGCCCTGCTGGCGCGGATGGAGGTGATCCCCTATCTGCCGCTCGGTCACGACACCCTGGTGCAGATCGTGGGTGGCAAGCTCAACCGGCTGGTCAAGCTGCTCAAGGAGCGCTTTGGTGCCGAGGTGGAGCTCGATGGCGAGGTGGCCGAAGAGATCCTGCTGCGGGCCAACCGCAGCGAGAACGGTGCACGCATGCTCGAATCGGTGATCGATGGCGCCCTGCTGCCGCCGGTCTCCCTGCAACTGCTGCAGCGTCTCTCGGCCGGTGAGCCCATCAACCGGGTTCGCTTCTCTGTGGTCGATCACCAGTTCGTGGCCGAGGTGGAGGGCTGACCATGGAACAAGCCCTCGCATTCGCCCTCGCGCTCACCGAGCAGCGCGACGAAGCCCACCTTTGCCACTGGTGGAGCTCGACCCTCCATGCCAGCTTTCAGCCAAAAGGGATCCTGCTTGGCATGCTGGATGTGAGCGGTCGCCAGCTCGAATGCAAAGGCTGGGTCAAGGGGCAGGAGGTGGCGCTGGGGCTGGCGGTGGATGACTTCTCCCATCCGCTCGCCTATGTGCTGCACAAGGCGCAGTCCCGCACCTGGGACTCCCTCTATGGCGGTGCCCGCATCGAGCACGCCGGTTTTCGCGCACTGCTGGCCAATCTGGGCCAGCAGTGCGGGCTGCATGCGTTCCCGTTGATGGATGGCAAGGGCAAGCCGTTTGCCGTGCTGGCCCTGCTCGATCGGGGTGAGGTATTGCAGGAGTGGGCCGAGGGGCCCGAGCTTGCCAGTCTGGCGCAGGTCTTTTGCAACCAGCTCACCCTTATTCGCGATCTGGGGCGCAGCCGCCGGGATCAGAGCGTGCTGCGCGACTCCCTGCGCCAGATAAAAGGTGAAGAGGATCGTCTGCGCCAGCACGAGAAACTGCTGGGCGAGCAGTTGATCGGCCAGTCGGCGGTGATCTGCGGTCTGCGCGAGCAGATCGCTCAGGCGGGCCGCCACAAGCTGACCGTCCTCATTCAGGGGGAGACCGGCAGTGGCAAGGAGGTGGTCGCGCGGCTGGTGCACCAATGCTCCGACCGGGCTCACAAGCCCTTTGTGGCCATCAACTGTGCCGCCATTCCGGAGAACCTCATCGAGAGCGAGCTGTTTGGTTATCAGAAGGGGGCCTTCTCCGGCGCGCTCAGCAACAAGAGCGGGTTGGTCGAACAGGCCAATGGTGGCACCCTCTTTCTGGATGAAGTGGGTGACATGCCAGCCGCCATGCAGGCCAAGCTGCTCAGGGTACTGGAAACCCGCAGCTACCGGCCACTTGGCGCCGAGCAGGAGCGTCAGTCTGACTTTCGTCTCATCGCCGCCACCCATCAGCCGCTCACTCGCCATGTGGAGGAGGGGCAGTTCCGTGCCGACCTCTACCACCGCCTTTGCCAGTGCCTGCTGCTGATCGCCCCGTTGCGCGAACATATGGAAGATGTGCCGCTGCTCTGCCAGCACTTCATGGCCCAGTTTGCCGCTCAGGATGGCAAGGCGCTGGCAGGGTTGCAGCGCAAGTTTTTGAAGCAGCTGCAAACCTATGACTTCCCGGGCAATGTGCGCGAGCTGCGCAACCTGCTGGAGGTCGCCTGTGCCCATACCAGCCATGGTGAGGAGGTGGGGCTGGAGGCTCTGCCGCCAGAGCTGCGCGAGCGGGTTTGCGTCGAGCTGCCCGGCGCACTGGATGACTACAACCACATCCGCGATTTGCGCCGCGCCATGCAGCAGTACGAAGCCTCGGTGATCGAGGCACGCCTGCGCTACTTCCAGGGCAACCGGATGCTGGTGGCGGAGAGCCTCAATATTCCCAAGCGCACCCTGGATCACAAGTGCCAGAAACTGGAGGTGAGCTGATGAGCCTGCTCGCATTGGTGCCGTTGCTGCTGGCCAGCAGTGCGGCGCAGCCATCCCCGGAGTTGGCCCAATTGCAGGCGTGCCGGCGCGAACCGTCGCCCTTGGTGCGTCTGGCCTGCTATGACGCTATTGGAAAGGGGGCGGCCGGGAGTGAAGAGGGGGCGGTCTCCCGCTCCCCTGCCTGGCAGGCGATCCTGACCCAGGAGCAGGGGCGTCAGCCTGACAGCCCCCCTTTTCTGCCACTGCTGGATGAAGCGGGCGGCAGCGTCACCCTGACCCGTCCTGCCCTGCGCGGTGCCACTTTGGCCATCGGTTGCGTCAACAGCATCACCCATATCCGGCTGCGGCTTGATAACCCCTGGGTGGGGGAGCGGGTGCAGATAGCTCTGGATGGTGAGCCAAGTCGCCAGTCGCAGAGCTGGTTTGTCCGGGATCAGGGGCTGCTGCTCGAGTATGGCCGTGGCTTGCCCGCCATCGAGGAGCTCAAGCGCTGGATCGGGGCTCGTGAACTGCAGGTGCAGGCCGACAATGGCGCCATCCTGCGGGTGGATCTCAGCGGTCTCAAGGAGGCACTGCAGCCCGTGCGCCAGCAGTGCCGCTGGTAAGGGGGCGCAATGAGCTATCAACACCCCTGGTGTGGCCGCCTGCTGACCCCTCTCTCTGTCGAGCTGGTGAAGGGGGCCGTGCCTGCTGACGAGCCGCGCTGGGATTATGTCGAGACCGAGCTGGTCAAGCTGGGCTCGCTGGCCCACAGCCAGGTCGATCTCAATGCGGTAGCCGAGGCGTGCCTCGTGCTGCTGGAGAGCAAAACCAAGGATATGCGGGTGCTGGCCCAGTTGCTGCGCTGCCTGCAGCATCCGGCCAAGGCGACCCCCATGGGGACGGCAATCCTGCTGCTGGAGTGCTGGATCCGCGACTACTGGTCGCTCGCCTGGCCCGGCAATGCCACCCAGAAACAGCGATTGATGGTGCAGATCGTCAAGCGTTTTGAAGGGGTATTGCCACGGGTATCGGAGAGCGCCTCGGCGGCGGAGCTGGCCGGTTTGCTGGCTCGCGCCGAACAGCTGGAGGCGGCGTGGCTGGCGCTTTGCCCGGACAAGGGCGAGTTGCTCGACCCGCTGGTGATGGGTCTGAAACGGGCCCAGCGCCAGCAGGTGGCACAGGCGCAGGCCGATGAGGCTGGCACGCCGCAAAGCAGCGCGACCGTGGCGCTAGGTGCCGCTGTGTCCGGCATTCCCGTTACCACCTCGAGTGCAGCGCAGGGGAGTGCGGGCCAGCGTCCGCCGGTGGAGATCGACAGCTCCAACGATCGGGCATGGCGCCAGACCCAGCTCAAGGTGGCGGAGCTCCTCATTGAGCGTCAGCCGGAGGCCGCAGTGGGCTATCGCCTGCGTCGCCACGCTATCTGGGCCGGTATCACGACCCCTCCCATGACGGCGCAGGGTAACAAGACCCAGCTTGCGCCCATGTCGGTTGACATGGTGGATGAGTATCGCGCCGCGATGAATGCCGCCGATCAGGGGCTCTGGCAGCGGATCGAACAGAGTCTGACGCTGGCGCCCTACTGGTTCGAGGGGCACATGCTCTCGGCCATGGTGGCGCAGAAGCTCGGCTTTGCCACGGTGGCGCAGGCCATCATGCAGGAGCTGGAGACCTTCTTGCAGCGTCTGCCGGCGCTGCGGGAGCTCACCTTCAGCGATGGCACCCCCTTTCTGTCGGCCGAGTGCAGCCGCTGGTTGCAACCAGCCAAGGGGGGGAGCAGTGACGGGCAAGGGGGTTGCTCTCTGGCCGAAGAGGTGGCTCTGCGCCATGGCGAGCAGGGGGTGGCTGCGGCGCTCGCCCTGCTCGATGAGCGGATGGCGCAACTGAAAGAGCCCAGAGCCCGCTTCCATGCACAACTGGTGCAGGCGGAGTTATTGGAACAGGAAGGCATGAATTCGCTGGCTCGCCAGCACTACCAGCACTTGTGGCAAGAAGCCACCCGTCTGGGACTGTCGCAATGGGAACCGGGGCTGGTGAGCCGTCTGGAACGTCATGCGACCGCCTTGGCGCAATGAGTGTCGAAATGAGTCATTGAGTCGGAGTTGAATCACAATCTTATGTTCAAAACCATCTTTACCTTTCTGCAGCAACAGCTGCCGAAACTGAAACCCTCCTGGCCTCTGCTCGGTGCGGTGCTCTGGGTTGTCGCCCTGATCCTGGTGTGGTGGCTGGGCCCCCGCATCGAGATCCGCGACGCTCGTCCCTTCGAGCCGCTGTGGGGGCGGGTGGTGTTCACCCTGCTCTGGCTCTGGCTGCTGCTGGGGGTTGTCTCCTGGCGCGTATGGCGCAAGATGCAGCAACTCAAGGCCGAGCGGAACCATGAGCTGGTACTGGAGCAGGATCCGGTCAAGGGGATCCTCGATCGCCAGGCGCTCTTTCTTGACCGCTGGCTGGCAACCCTTGGCGAGCATCTGGGCAAGGGGGCGCTCTATGCCATGCCCTGGTATCTGGTATTGGGTCTGCCCGGCAGCGGCAAGAGCAGCCTGATCCACCGCGCCAACCCGGCTAACAAGCTCAACCCGAGACTCGACACCGAGCTGCGTGAAGTGGCGCAGGATCAGCTGGTTGATTGCTGGCTGGGAGAGCAGGCGGTGATGCTGGATCCCGCTGGCGAGCTTCTGTCCCAACCCGATGGTGAGCAGGAGCCGCTGGCGCGCAAGCATGAGCGGCTCTGGCTGCACCTGCTCGGCTGGCTCAATGAACATCGCCGTCGCCAGCCCCTCAACGGACTGGTGCTGACGGTGGATCTGGCCTGGCTATCCCATGCCAGCGTGGCCGAACGCAAGGCCTATGCCCAGCTGATGCGCTCCCGTCTGCAGGAGCTGTCGGCCACCATGAATACCCGCTTGCCGCTCTATGTGACTTTTACCAAGCTCGACCTGCTGCGCGGGTTTGACGTGGTTTATGAGCAGCTCGACAAAGAGGCCCGCGAGGCGGTGCTGGGGGTGACCTTCAAGCCGGACGAGCGTCAGGGCAAGGGGTGGCAGGATGATCTCTCCCTCTTCTGGGACGAGTGGGTCGACAACCTCAACCGCAACCTGCCGGCACTGATGCTGGCCGGGCTGGATGCCAGCCGCCGCAGTGCGCTCTTCTCCTTTGTTCGCCAGCTGGCGGGCCTCAAGGAGTATGTGACCGAGCTGCTTGCCGAGACCCTGGCCATCGAGGAGAGCAAGCCGCTGCTGGTGCGCGGTGTCTATGTCAGCTCCGTCTATCAGCAGGGGGTGCCGTTCGATGCGTTTGCCCAGGCGGCCTCCCGCCGCTACAACCTGCCAGAGCCCATTCACTCTGCGCTGCGCGGGGAGTCCAACACCTATTTCGTGCGCAAGCTCTTCTCCTCCATCATCTTCCCCGAGGCCCATCTGGCGGGCGAGAACCGGCTGCATACCCTCTATCGCCGCCGTCGTATGGCAGTCGGCCTCAGCTGTTTGTCGCTCTTCTCGGCAGCCCTCATCGGTGGCTGGCACTACTTCTACCGGGTCAACGAGGAGGCCGGTCGTAACGTGCTGACCAAGGCGCAGGCCTTTATGGCCACCAACGAGGTGGCCGATGAAGAGGCGTTTGGCGTGAGCCAGCTGCCGCGTCTCAACCTTATTCGCGAGGCGACCTTCTCCTTTGGCAACTACCGTGAGCGGATGCCTGTGGTGGCCGATCTTGGCCTCTATCAGGGGGACGAGATCGGCCCTTATGTGGAAGGCTCTTACCTGCAACTGCTGAGTCAGCGTTTCCTGCCAGCCCAGATGCAGGGTCTGCTGGAAGATCTCGACCGGGCGCCGGCGGGTAGCGAGGAGAAGCTCGCCATCCTGCGGGTGATGCGGATGCTGGATGACGCCTCCGGTCGCAACAAGGAGCTGGTGGCCCAGTACATGGCCAGCCGCTGGCAGAAGGCGTTCCCGGGGCAGGGGGCGTTGCAGGAGCAGTTGATGGGTCACCTCAACTACGCCCTCGATCATACCGACTGGCACGCTGCTCGCGCCGCCCGTGATCAGGCCGCCATTACCGCCTTTGCGCCCTTCAAGGAGCCGGTTTACGGCGCCCAGCGCGAACTGGGCAAACTGCCCATGTATCAGCGGGTCTACCAGAATCTGGTGGTGAAGGCGGGCGATGTGCTGCCGCCGGATCTCAACGTGCGTGACGAGGTGGGCCCCACCTTCGACACCGTGTTTACCCTGCGCAACGAGAGCGCCGGTCAGGTGCCGCGCCTGCTAACCTGGCCCGGTTTCAGCGACTTCTTCCTCAAGCAGGACAAGGCGCTGCTCGATCTGACCGCCATGGATGCCTGGGTTCTTGGCCAGCGCAAGCTGAGCCAGTTGAGCGAGGCCGATCGCAAGGAGATCACCCGTCAGGTCAACGATCGTTATGTCACCGACTACGTCAACCAGTGGCAGAAACTGCTGACCAATCTGGATGTGCAGCCCCTGGAGAGCCCGGAGCAGGCACTCGATGTGCTCTCGGCCATCACCGGCAACGATCAGCCGTTCCAGCGGGTACTCGCCTCGCTGGATGACAACACCCGCATTCGCAAGATCTCCGATGTGGAGGGGGATCCGGGTCAGGCCATTACGGCACGGATCGGACGTCCCTTTATGACGACCAATGCGGCGCTCAGCGGCCGTGGCGAACAGGGGCCGCTCATCTCCGAGGTGAACCAGAAGCTGGTTGATCTGCAGCACTATCTGGAGCTCATCGTTAACGCGACCGAGCCGGGTCAATCTGCCCTGAAGGCGGTGCAACTGCGCCTGACCAACAAGTACGCCGACCCCGTATTTGCCCTCGAGCAGTATGCTCGTGGTCTGCCCGAGCCGCTCAACCGCTGGGTTGGCCAGCTCTCCGAGCAGACTTCCCGTCTGGTGATCGACTTGGCCATGTCCTCCCTCAATCAGGAGTGGCAGGAGAAGGTGCTGACCCCGTTCAACAGCCAGTTGGCGGATCGCTATCCGTTCAATCCGAGCTCTGCCAAGGATGTACCGCTCTCCGAGATGGAGCGCTTCTTTGCCCCGGGTGGCACGCTGGACAGCTTCTATCAGGTCAACCTCAAGCCGATGGTAGAGGGCGGGTTGATGGAGGGTGAACTGAGCTCACCCATTCAGGCCGAGCTGGTCAAGCAGCTGGATCGTGCGGCGCGCATCCGCCAGATCTTCTTCAGCCCGCAAGGCAATCTGGAGGTGCAGTTTGCCCTCGAGCCCATAGAGCTGACCGCCAACAAGCGGCGTAGCGTGCTGAATCTTGATGGCCAGTTGCTGGAGTATGCCCACGGTCGTCGCACCAAGGTGCCGCTGGTGTGGCCCAATACCATGCGTGACGGAGCCGAGAGCAAGATCACGCTGGTGCCGGCAGCTCGCGAGCGCTCGCCGCGCAGTGAAGGCTTCGTCGGGCCCTGGGCCATGTTCCGCCTGATGGACAAGGGCGAGCTGACCCAGGTGAGTGACGCCACCTTCGATGTGCGCTTCCCGGTGGATCAGGGGGCCATGACCTATCGGGTTTATACCGACAGCGCCCAGAACCCCTTCACCGGCGGCCTGTTCAGCCAGTTCAGATTGCCCGAATCCCTCTATTGATTAGGTCGGGGGCACCCTGTGCCCCCTTCATCCGTTGGAAGCCGATATGTCACAGAATCAACAAGGCCAGCAGGCGCTCAAAGTGGGGCGTGACCCCAGAATGTTGCCGGAGTACGAAGCGCTGCGCGCCGAGATCAACAAGCTCAGTCACGCCTCACGTCCCGAAGTGGACTGGGCGTTGATCCACCATCTCGCCAGCCAGATCTTCGAAAAACATGGCGTCGATCTGCAGACTGCCATCTACTTCACCCTGGCCCGTTCCCGTATTCAGGGGCTGAGCGGTTTTACCGAAGGGTGCGAGTTTCTTGCCAACCTCATCGTCACCCAGTGGGATAGCTTCTGGCCGCCGGTACATCAGGAGCGGGCCCGCATCGAGATGCTGGACTGGTTTATCGCCCGCATCAGCGACGTGATTCGCCAGTACCAGATCAGCCATGAGGACAAGCGACTGATCTACCGCTGCGAGCGGGCGCTGCAACTTATCAGCGAAAAGCTGCACAACGCGGGTCTGAGCCGCATTCCCCGGGTTGAGAACCTGATCCACTTTATCGAGGGCTATACCCACCTCTTTGACGAGACCGAGATCGTCATCGTCTCCGATGAGCCGGGTCTCAAGGAGGATATGCAGATCCCGCCGATGGTGTTCTTCAAATCGGATATGGATCACGAGCACGGAACGCCGATGGCATCGGTTGCCCCCGCTCTGCCGCAGGGCAGCATTCTGGTGGGGCGGGAGAAGGGACAGGTCAAGCCGACTGTGCTCAAGATCGAGCAGCATCGCAAACAGCGTCCGGCCTGGTTCTGGTTTGGCTGTGGCCTGCTCAGCTGCGCTCTGCCGGTCATGGCATGGCTGGGCTGGCAGCACCAGCAGCAGGAGAAGGTGATTGCGATGCAGCGCCTGCAACAGCCGGCCGCCGAGTTGCCGCGCGTGCTCAGCTATGACGATATCCGTCAGGCGCGCATCGTGCTGGGGGAGCAGGCGGTGCAAGGGATGGAGAGCGAGCTGGTGGCGCGCTATCAGGCCCAGCTGGATCGGCTGGAACAGACTTCGCCGCTCTACTGGTATCGCTATGGCGAAGGGCTGCGCAACTCGTTGCAGATGCTCTATCCCGACTCGCTGGCGGTCAAGGCGCTGGACAAGCAGTGGCAAAACGCGCTGGTGGGGCAGGGGAGCAATAACAACACCATTCCCACCTACCTTGATGCCCGTGCCGGTGTCGATGCGCTGATCGACCAGCTGCAGGAGCTGGAGCGCCAACGCAAGACGGTGACCATCTCCTATCTCAAGTCCCAGCTCTATGAGGTGCAGAAAAACCTGATGCAGGAGACGCCGTTCAGTCTGCGTCTGAGCGAGCTGGAGGCGAAGAAGGCTTCGCAGGAGCCCATCACCGCCGCCGAATTGAAGGGGCTGGAGAGCGATCTGAAAGCGCTCAATATCCGCCTTTATCAGCTGCAGCAGGGCGAACTTGGCAGCTGATAGTGTTGTTGTGCGCAATATATTGCGCATAAAAAAGTGAGATATACCAGAAAGGCAACCTTTTGTAGTCAGGTTGCCATTTCTGCGCAATACCTTGCAGCCCAATCGCTTGCCGCATCGGCTGTCAGTGTGTAATGCACTGATTTTATTTAAAAAATATTGAATGTTTGGAGTGGCACACTCTGTGCTGCCACGACGCAGCCTGTTTTGCCCCGTGCTTGCCGCTGCAGCCTGTTGCTGTTGTGTGAGGGGCGTGGGGATAGGGCGCAGACCCGTTATCCCCGCTCATATGGAGAATCACTATGTGCCCGACTATCGCACTGCTCGGTGACATTGGCACCGACCACGACGGTTTTCACCCCTCGCCGGTCAGCGCGGCCAGTCCCGATGTGTTCCTCGATGGCAAACCGGTAGCCCGTCAGGGCGATCCGCTGGAGCCTCATGACAAGCCCAACAACCCGCCTCATCCCCGCGCCATTGCCGGTGGGGTCGGCTCGGTGCTGGTCAACGGCAAACCCATCGCCGTCACCGGTACTGCGGTTGATTGCGGTGGCGTCGTGATTGGATCCGGCAGCGGACAGGCAGGATAAGGAGCAGATCATGGCACAAAGCACCGGATTGCAATTTACCGTCAAGGTGGGGGCGCTGCCCGAGAGCACCTTCGTAGTGGCGCGTTTCCAGCTGGACGAGGGGCTGAACCGGCCGTTCAACCTGCGCCTTGAGCTGGCCAGCAGCCAGCCCGATGTCGACTTTGGCGCCGTGCTGGACCAGCCGTGTGAGCTGATGGTGTGGTACAACGGCGAGCTGCAACGCCGGGTGTGCGGGGTAGTGAGCGAGTTTGCCCAAGGGGACAGCGGCTTTCGCCGCACCCGTTACCGCATTGAGGTGAAACCTGCCCTGTGGCGGCTGGGGCTGCGCCAGAACTCCCGCATCTTCCAGGCCCAGAAGCCCGACGAAATCCTCAGCATCTTGCTGCAAGAGCACGGCATCACCGATTACGCCTTTGCGCTCAAGAATGAGCACTCCCAGCGCGAATACTGCGTCCAGTATCGGGAAACTGACCTCGATTTTGTGAACCGCCTTGCAGCCGAAGAGGGCTTGTTCTACTTCCACGAATTTGAAGCAGGCAAACACCGCATTGTGTTTGCCGACGACGCGGCAGCCCTGACAGCCGGCTGAGCTCTTCTTCAACCTCGGCAACCGCTCGCTGGAACAAGGCCCTTACGTGCGCCAGTTCCACTACCGCGAGGCGGTACGCCCCTCTGATGTGGAGCTCAAAGACTACAGCTTCAAGACGCCAGCCTATGGTCTCTCCCACAAGAAGCAGGGTAGCGAACTTGAGCATCAACGGGATACCTACCAGCACTTCGACTACCCGGGCCGCTACAAGCAGGACGGCAGCGGCAAGGCCTTTGCCCAGCATCGGCTCGATGCGCTGCGCAATGACGCGGTAGTGGGCAGTGGCAAGTCCAACAGCGCGGCGCTGCTGCCGGGCCAGCACTTCTCACTCACCGAACATCCGAACGGCAGCCTCAACACCGACTGGCAAATTGTCCATATCCGCCACACCGGTGAGCAGCCCCAAGCGCTGGAAGAGGAGGGCGGCAGCGGCCCGACTGTCTACCACAACGAATTTGGTGTGGTGAAAGCGAGTACCACCTGGCGCGCCCGCATCGGCAGCCCCGAGGCACCCCACAAGCCGATGGTTGATGGCCCGCAAATCGCCATCGTAGTCGGCCCCGAGGGCGAGGAGATTTACTGCGACGAGCACGGCCGGGTGAAACTGCAGTTCCCGTGGGACCGCTACGGCTCAAGTAACGACCAGAGCTCCTGCTGGGTGCGAGTGAGTCAGGGCTGGGCCGGTGGCCAGTACGGTATGATGGCCATTCCGCGCATCGGCCACGAGGTCATCGTGAGCTTTTTGGAAGGAGACCCCGACCAGCCTATCGTCACCGGTCGCACCTACCACGCCACCAACCGGCCGCCTTACGAGCTGCCCGCCAACAAGACCCGCACCGTGCTGCGTACCGAAACCCACAAGGGCGAGGGCTTTAACGAGCTGCGTTTTGAAGACCAGGCGGGACAGGAAGAGATTTATATCCACGGTCAGAAAGACCTGAACGTGCTGATTGAAAACGATGCCGCTTGGCACATCAAACATGACCAGCACACCGACATCGACAACGAACGGGTGACCCGTATCAAGGCCAACGATCACCTGACGGTGGAGGGTGAGAAGCGTGACCAGATCAAGGCGGACTATTCGCTGACGGTGGATGCCTCCATGCACCAGAAGCTGGGTCAATCCCTGCTGGTTGATGCTGGTCAGGAGGTGCATCACAAGGCTGGCATAAAGATCGTGATGGAGGCCGGCGCCGAGTTGACCCTCAAGGTGGGCGGCAGCTTTGTGAAGCTCGACTCCGGTGGCGTCACGCTAAGCGGTGGCTCCATCAAGATGAACTCGGGTGGCAGTGCCGGTTCGGGGTCGGGGTGGGCCGGCAAATCCCCCCTGGGCCCCTTGGGGGTGAGTGTTCCCCCCATACCCAAAGTGCCGCTCAGTCCTGCCCAGCTTGCGACCATGAAGAGTGCCGCACCTTTCTGTGAGGAGTGTGAGAAGTGCAAGGAGGGCGGCTGTGAAATCTGAGGCTATGTCGCTTGCAGAGTGGGTGGCGGAGCAAACTAGCCCACTCTATGCCGTACTGGCTGGGGCCAGCGATGCGGCGCCCTTGCAGCACTACTACCAGCTTGATGGCCGTCATACACCGCGCGGACTCTATCTCGGCACTCCCTATCACGACTGGCTCCCTGTGATGCCCTATTTGGTCGCACTGGATAAGAAGAGTCCTTTTATCGAATGGGCTGAGACGACTCATTCACGTGATTGGGGATTTATTCTGGCGACCCAGCAACCAGTCGGTACTCTCTATGGCCATTTTCAGGGATTGACCCAGATCTGGCATCAGGGTGAAGCCGTGTTCTTTCGCTATTGGGATGGCGTGTATATGTCTGCCATCGCTGCGCAGCTTGGTGATGATATGACAACGCTGTTGCCGCAACTGGATGCGATGTGGTGTCAGGGCAATGCATTTTCATGGGAACCATCGGAGCCATGTGCTGTACGTCCATTTCCCTGGTGGGAACTTCCTCCAGCTATCGCAGCAGTATTAGCTGGGCAAGATACAGGTCCCCTTATCAACAACCTGATGCAACAGCTGGCAGATGAGAATGGCCAGCTTTACTGGTCTTTCCCCGAGGCCAATCTCAGGTGCAAAGTTGCCCGTTTCATTTCCCGCTGCCCATCCCCTGATATCAATTTATTTCCAGCGCTGGAAGCTGCGCTGCTCAATGAGGTTCAAGCATGAGTAATGCCGGCCAGGCCGTTTTCACCCAGGTGATCGCCGATTATCGCAATGCCCTGACTGAGTACCGCAAGGATGCCGAGAGTTTCTTTCTTGGCGACATGCTGGGTATGGACATGGAACAGACCATCAAGGTTGGTGACAAGACGATAAAAGCCTCCTCGAGCAGCAAGAAGGCGCAATCCGTGGTGACGCAATGCCCGTTGAGCGGTACTTTGCGACTAGTACATATGTTCGAATCAGTGCGTTTTATTCCTATCGGTAATACCCCCTACCTAGTGGAATCGGGGAAGATGGAAAAGGGAACGTTTATCCCTGTTAAAGAGGAAAGAAAGGGAGCGCTCGATGCCAAGGGCGTGGCCGAAATTGGGAGTCTCAAGCCAGGGCAATCCTACAGGGTGACCTTCTATCCCAATGTGAAGAAGAGTGATTTTGATGGATTATTTAGCTCATATCAGACAGTGCAGGCTGATTTGGCTGCCTGGCTGGAGCGCGAGTGGGCCTCGACCCATCAACCTGCATGGGTTAATTATCAACGTAATGGCGGTGGTGGCGTTGCAGTTGCCGCAGGAGTGTTGCGTGGGATTGGTGGTGCGCTTGCCTCGGTATGGGACGATCTAACCGGTCTGTATGATTTATTGGCTGATCCAATGGGTAATGCCGAAAAGCTGCTGAAATTCGGGGTAAATGCGGCCGATGTGGCACAAGCGGGAGCAGAGAAGATCGAGAGCGCCATGTTGGTGCTGCAAGATGAGGCGTTGATCTATCTCTATGTTAATGCACTTGTGAGCTGGTTAAAGATGCTCCCACCGGATGAGCTGGTGGAGTTTGGTACCCAGGCGGTGGTCACTGTACTGTTTGATGTTCTGGTTGGGATCGTCTTGACCGGCGGTGCCGGAATAGCCGTTCGCTATAGTGCCAAAGTGGCGACCACCATGACTAGAGCGGTCAAGCAGCAGGCTCGGATGGCCAAGCTGGCGGCAACATTAATCGCCATGTCAAAAAAGCACAACTTGGTCGCTCATATAGATGTAGCCAAGCCGGTGTTGGTGACGGGTGTGGCGCCGTTGAATCCGCTTAAAAAAGCCGATCTGAAGCTGATCGACAGAGAAGCTCCGACGCTTGTAGAAAACGCGACAGCAGAGAGCCGCAGGCACAAGTCGCGCACCACCATCGAGCAGGTTGGTAGTACACCAGACTCCTCCAGCCCCTCAACCAACGCCGCTGGTCATGCCAGCCAGACTGAAGCCAAAACCTGCAAGAACAACTGCCCTGTGTCCATGGTCACCGGCGAGGAGTTGCTGGCGCTGGAGGATGCCCATCTGCCGGGCATGCTGCCGTTTACCTTTGGTCGCCTCTATCGCACGTCAGCTGTTGAGCGTTCCTGTGGCATGGGGGCGGGGTGGAGTCATGCGCTGGCCCATCGGCTCGAACGTCACGGTGATAGCTTGACCTGGTGGGATCAGGAGTCTCTTGCCATCGAGTTGCCGATGCCTTCGGCAACCAGACCCATGATCACCAACCAGTTGTCAGAGGCGGCCGTTTATCTGGGGGATGAGCCTGACGAGGTGATAGTAGCCAAGGCGGGATCGCCCTTCCTGCATTTCACCTGGCATGGCAAGACAGGCCGTTTGACGGCCATGTCAGACCTTTATGGCAACCGGCTCACTATCCGTGCCGATGAGCAGGGGCGCCCCTGCTGGATAGAGAACGAGGGCGGTCTGGCTCTTCGTATTGTTTATCAAAAGGCATATCTGACCGCTGTCGAATTACAGCATTTTGACGGTATTAACTGGCAGTCAGAAGCGACCTTGCAACGTTATTACTATGACGATGCAGGGCACTTGGTGGTAGCTGAAAACGGGGCCGGTGAGTGTGAACGTTACCGCTATCGTCCCGATGGGGTGATCCTGGAGCGCCGACTGGCGGGCGGCGCAGGGTTCTTCTGGGAATGGGAGCGGGAAGGGAAGCTGGCGCGCGCGGTTCGCCACTGGAGTGATGTGGCCCGTTTTGATGTCAGTTACACCTGGGATGATGACAAGGGTGAAGTGACGGTCAGCAATGCTGATGGCAGTCAGGAGGTGTACCAGCATGACAGCAACGCCCGGCTGATCCGTCAGCAAGATCCCGACGGCGCGGTCAGCGAGTTTGTCTATAACGACAAGGGTCAGAAAGTGCTGGCCCGCGATGCACTGGGGGGCGAAACCCGTTACCACTATGACGAAGCGGGCTTGCTGGAGTGCGAGATTGCTCCCGATGGCAGTCAGACCGCCTATCACTATTGGGATGGTCGGGTTCGCAAGGTGGTGCAGGGGGATCGTGAGTGGCGTTTTGAACGCAACGAGCAAGGGGATGTGATTGCAAGACGGGATCCCCTGGGGCGGGAGACTCGCTACAGCTATAACGCGCAAGGCAAGCTCAGCACCGTGGTGCAACCCGATGGCAGCCGCATCGAACTGGGCTGGAACCGCCTTGGGCAGCTGATTGAGGAGAAGGGTGCCAACGGTGGCGTGACTCGCTGGCGCTATGACGAGCGGGGCCGCCAGATTGTACGGCGCGACCCGCGTGGCGCGATTACCCGTTATGAATGGAATGCGGCAGATCGCTTGCAAGCCGTACATCTGCCTGGTGGTGGCATCCGCCGTTTCGAATATAACGCCTACGGCAAGGTGACGGCCGAGTGGGATGAGCTGGGCCGCGAGACCCGTTACGAATATCACCCCGGCCTGCATCTGGTGAGCCGCCGCATCAACCCCGATGGCAGTGAGCTTAAGTATCGCTACGACAATGCCAAGCTCTTCTTGAGCGAGATTGAGAACGAGCATGGCGAGCAGCACCGCATTCACTACTTCCCCAATGGCCTGGTCGCGCGGGAAACCGGCTTTGATGGTCGCACCACCGCTTACCGCTACGACCTCAACGGTCATTTGAGCGAGAAGGTCGAGTTCGGCAAGCAGGAGACCGAGCTGGTCACCCGTTATGAGCGAGACTCCATGGGACGGCTGCTTAAAAAAACCTTGCCCGATGGCCGTGAAATCCAGTTCAGCTATGACCAGTACGGTCAGTTGACCCAGGTGGATGATGGCGCCTGGCCACTCACCTTTGAATACAATGCAGCAGGCAATCTGCTGGCCGAGCATCAGGGTTGGGCTTCCAGCTATTTCAAGCATGATGCCATGGGGCGGTTGGCCCACTGGCAGCTGCCTGATGGCAACAAGCTGGCTTACCACTACCTCAATGGCGAGCTAAGCGGGATTGATCTGAACGGCGCCGAGCTGACTCGCCACCAGATGGTTAGTGGATTAGAGATGCGCCGCAGCCAGGGGGCGCTGACCCAACAATACGAATATGACGAGCAAGGGCGCCTGACGGCGCTGCGGCTGCAACGGGGCAAACAGGTCGCCCGTGAACGGCGCTATGGCTACGACCGCACCGGCAATCTGCTGCAGATCAATGACAGCGTGCAAGGGGAGCAACACTACCGCTACGACCCGCTGGACCGCTTGCTGGAGGTGCGTGGTGAACTGACCGAGCGGTTCCTGCACGATCCGGCGGGCAACCTGTTGAGCCAGACGCTGGGTGGTAAGTTTGAGGGGGCGCGTACCCAGGGTAACCGGCTGCTGTTGAGTGGCGATCGCCATTTTGAGTATGACGAATTTGGCCGACTGGCGATCGAGAGCCGCGGCAAAGGCCAGTCACTGGTTACCCGTTATCACTATGACTGCCAGCATCAGTTGGTCAGGGCTGAACTGCCGGATGGCACCACGGCCAATTATGACTATGACGCCTTTGGCCGCCGCATTCGCAAGACGGTGAGTAGAGCAAACTGCGAGCAGGTCACCGAATTCGTGTGGCAAGCCAATAACCTGATTGCCGAAAGCAGTTATCAGCTTGGTAATGATAAACGTCGTACCGACGAGCAATACCGCAGCTTTATTTATGAACCGGGCAGCTTCAAGCCATTGGTGCAGCTGGAAGGGGAAGGGACGGATACCGAGGTATTCCATTATCAACTTGACCACCTAGGTACCCCGCTGGCGCTGACCCGCGACAATGGGGCGACCGCCTGGCAGGTGCGCTATCGCGCCTATGGCAATGTGTGGCGGGAAGAGATAACGGAAGTAGCGACGCCGCTGCGTTTTCAAGGGCAATATTTTGATGCCGAGACCGGCCTTCACTACAACCGGCACCGTTACTACCAGCCTGAAACGGGTAGATTTATCACACCCGACCCGATAGGCTTGGCAGGCGGGCTGAACAACTACCAGTATGCCCCCAACCCGATTGGTTGGGTGGATCCGCTGGGGTTAAGCAATGTGCCGGGGCAATGTCCGGATGCCGATAATCGCATTGGTAAGGTATGGGATGTAGGTAGCTATTCGGACCAGAGATCTTCAGTCATAGGACAAAATTTAGGATTGGATGCTCATCATGTCGGTCAAAAAGCGATCATGAAAGACTTGATAGAAGGTTATGATCCTAAGACTGCGCCATCTATTTTAGTGCCAAAGGTGGGGCATACAGTAGCCAAGGAAAATGTTGGGGTCGTATCTAGAAGCATGAATAACTCGACTACAGGAAAGCCATTTGACTCAGCAAGGGATGTCGTGGCGAGAGATATTAAAGAGTTACGTCGGGTATATCCAGACGTTCCTAATGATCAGCTTCGCAAACTTATTGAGCTGAATAAATCCATGTACATTGAAATTAGATTTAAAAAATAGGGTGAATAATCATGGGGAATGATAAGGCAGTTGTTGATGCAATTTTCGAAGAGTTGTTTTTTGACAATTTACCTAGATATAAAAAATTATTGAGTGCAAAGTCATCTACGGGTTGCGATGCTTATCATAAAGCGAGCGATATAATCTCAAAACTAGACGATGAAGAAAGGGATGCTATTTTTTCTTTTTTCAAGTTGGTAATTGCAGATACCGCGTCTGTTATTTTTGGTACAGTGGATGGGTCTCATTTCCCTAACGGTATTGTTGATGAGTTCAAATTGTTTTATGGAAAGGATGAAATTCAGGGTTGTTTGCAAGATTATTTTATCTCTCAAGCCGAAGCGGTTGGTACATATAAGTAACACTCATGGAATAGATGACATAACATCACTCACGGCTGAGATTTGATGCTAGATTAGAATTGTGATATGGATAAAATCTGTATAGGTGTCCTTATAGTGGGACACTGGATTGAATTTTTATTAATTCATCTAGCCCTCTTCAATATGTAGATGTCTAAAGGTCAGGATAGCGTAATGTCCTGACCTTTTTATTTGTTTACTTCCTTTCTACGGCAAGGTGACGGCCGAGTGGGATGAGCTGGGCCGCGAGACCCGCTACGAATATCATCCCTGCCTACATCAGGTGAGTTGCCGCATCAACCCCGATGGCAGTGAGCTCACGTATCGTTACGACAATGCCAAGCTCTTCTTGAGCGAGATTGAGAACGAGCATGGCGAGCAGCACCGCATTCACTACTTCCCCAATGGCCTGGTCGCGCGGGAAACCGGCTTTGATGGTCGCACCACCGCTTACCGCTACGACCTCAACGGTCATTTGAGCGAGAAGGTCGAGTTCGGCAAGCAGGAGACCGAGCTGGTCACCCGTTATGAGCGAGACTCCATGGGACGGCTGCTTAAAAAAACCTTGTCCGATGGCCGTGAAATCCAGTTCAGCTCTGACCAGTACGGTCAGTTGACCCAGGTGGATGATGGCGCCTGGCCACTCACCTTTGAATACGATGCAGCAGGCAATCTGCTGGCCGAGCATCAGGGTTGGGCTTCCAGCTATTTCAAGCATGATGCCATGGGGCGGTTGGCCCACTGGCAGCTGCCTGATGGCAACAAGCTGGCTTACCACTATCTGAATGGGGAGCTAAGCGGGATTGATCTGAACGGCGCCGAGCTGACTCGCCACCAGATGGTGGGTGGATTGGAGATGCGCCGCAGCCAGGGGGCGCTGACCCAGCAATACGAATATGACGAGCAAGGGCGCCTGATTGCGCTGCGGCTGCAACGGGGCAAACAGGTCGCCCGTGAACGGCGCTATGGCTACGACCGCACCGGCAATCTGCTGCAGATTAATGACAGCGTGCAAGGGGAGCCGCACTACCGCTGGAGGTGCGTGGTGAACTGACCGAGCGGTTCCTGCATGATCCGGCGGGCAACCAATTGAGCCAAAAATTGGGTTGTCAGTACTTCTGTGAAGACTGTCTGGTTGATGCGACAGGGCGGTTAGCGAAGAAGTTGTAGGCAAGCCGATGGCGATGGGCGGCGTGCTCGGGTATAGTCCTGCGCCAGTTGCGTTATCCAGTTCAGCTGACCCGCGGATATCCAGATAGTGGTGCGGGTTGGCCAGTGTGAGGTGTGTTATGAAATTCAGTCCCCTGCTCGACGAGATGATGAAAGCCCTACAGGTACTGCCAGGGGTAGGGCCCAAATCGGCACAGCGGATGGCCTTTACCCTGCTTGAGCGCGAGCGCAGCGGTGGCTTGCGGTTGGCCCAGCTGCTCTCCCGCGCCCTGACCGAGATTGGCCACTGCAGCCACTGCCGCACCTTTACCGAGAACGATCGCTGCGATATTTGCGCCAATCCCAAGCGGGAAGAGAACGGTCTGCTCTGCGTGGTGGAGAGCCCAGCGGACGTGGCCGCCATCGAGCAGACCGGCCAGTTTTCCGGTCGCTACTTCGTGTTGATGGGCCATCTGTCGCCGCTGGACGGCATCGGTCCGGAGGAGCTGGGGCTCGATATTCTGGAGCGTCGCCTGAAAGATGAGGCGATCAGCGAACTGATCCTCGCCACCAACCCCACCATCGAGGGGGATGCCACCGCCTGGTATATCGCCGATATGGCCCGTGCTGCAGGGGTGGAGGTGAGCCGCATCGCCCACGGGGTGCCGGTGGGGGGCGAGCTGGAGCTG
Source organism: Aeromonas jandaei (assembly GCF_037890695.1). Lineage (NCBI taxonomy): Bacteria > Pseudomonadati > Pseudomonadota > Gammaproteobacteria > Aeromonadales > Aeromonadaceae > Aeromonas > Aeromonas jandaei. The sequence goes on from NZ_CP149571.1 coordinate 2,773,325, forward strand.
GTGGATGGCACCACGCTCTCCCACTCCCTGATGGGGCGTCAGCGCCTCAAATAAGGTGCTGGATAGGATTGTGCCATTACGGCCTGATCAGAAAATCGGCAGTTGAATGGAAAAAGGGGGCGAATGAGCAGGATTGCACATTCGCCCTCTTGATATTTGGATCGCTGTCCCCATCTAGGTTGGGCGTATGTTCAACCCGATGTTTCTGAGGATTGGTCCATGACCCAAAGTGTTCATGCCGAAACCCACGGCTTTCAAACTGAAGTCAAACAACTGCTGAGCCTGATGGCTCACAGCCTCTACTCCAACAAAGAAGTATTCCTGCGCGAGCTGATCTCCAACGCCTCCGATGCGGCGGACAAGCTGCGCTTCAAGGCGCTTTCCGATGCCTCTTTGTTCGAAAACGACGGCCAGTTGCGTGTGCGCCTGGTGGTGGACAAAGAGAAGCGTACCCTGACTATCTCCGATAACGGGATCGGTATGACCCGAGATCAGGTGATCGAGCACCTGGGTACCATCGCCAAGTCCGGCACCGCAGAATTCTTCAAAAACCTCTCCGGCGATCAGGGACGTGACTCCCAGCTGATCGGTCAGTTCGGGGTCGGTTTCTACTCCGCCTTTATTGTTGCCGACAAGGTGACCGTAGTTTCCCGCGCCGCCGGTACTGCTCCGGAGCAGGGCGTACAGTGGGAATCGGAAGGCGAAGGCTCCTTCACCGTGGCTGACGTGACCAAAGAGGGTCGCGGTACCGACGTTATCCTGCACCTGCGTGCTGAAGAGGACGAGTTCCTCGACGACTGGCGTCTGCGCTCAGTGGTGAGCAAATACTCCGACCACATCAGCGTGCCGGTGGAAATGTACAAAGAGGGTACGCCGGATCGCGAAGAGGATGGTGAAACCATCGTCGGCACCCCAGGCGAGTGGGAGCAGGTCAACCGCGCGACTGCACTGTGGACCCGCAACCCGAAAGATATCAAGGACGAGGAGTATCAGGAGTTCTACAAGCACGTTGCTCACGACTTTGAAGATCCGCTGCTCTGGGGTCACAACCGGGTGGAAGGGGCGCAGGAGTACACCAGCCTGCTCTACGTGCCGGCCCGCGCACCGTTCGACCTCTACAACCGCGAGCAGAAGCACGGTCTGAAGCTCTACGTACAGCGCGTCTTCATCATGGACGACGCCGAGCAGTTTATGCCGACCTACCTGCGCTTCGTCAAAGGGGTGCTGGACTCCAACGATCTGCCGCTCAACGTCAGCCGTGAGATCCTGCAGGACAACAAGGTGACCGCCTCTCTGCGCAAGGCTTGCTCCAAGCGCGTCCTGACCATGCTCTCCAAGCTGGCGAAAGACGATGCCGAGAAGTATGCCAAGTTCTGGAGCGAGTTCGGTAACGTGCTCAAAGAGGGCCCGGCCGAGGATTACGCCAACCGCGAAGAGATCGCCAAACTGCTGCGCTTTGCCAGCACCGCTGGTGAAGGCGAAGCCCAGACCGTCTCTCTTGAGGATTACGTTGGCCGCATGAAGGAAGGTCAGCAGAAGATTTACTACATCACCGCCGATTCTTATGCCGCAGCCAAGAATAGCCCGCACCTCGAGATCTTCCGCAAGAAGGGTGTCGAAGTGCTGCTGATGTGGGAGCGCGTCGATGAGTGGCTGATGAGCCACCTGACCGAGTTCGACGGCAAGCAGCTTATCTCCGTCACCCGTGGCGAACTGGATCTCGGCGATCTGGAAGATGAAGCCTCCAAGCAGGCGCAGGAAGAGGCTGAAAAAGCCAACGCCGGTCTGGTTGAGCGGGTCAAGAAGAGCCTCGGTGAAGCGGTGAAAGAGGTGCGTGTCACCCACCGTCTGACCGACTCCCCCTCCTGCATCGTCACCGACGCCTACGGCATGAGCACCCAGATGATCAAGCTGATGCGTGCGGCCGGTCAGCCGGTACCGGAGCAGAAGTACATTCTGGAGCTCAACCCCGACCATGCGCTGGTGAAGAAGCTCGACACCATTCAGGATGAAGCGCTGTTTGGCGAGTGGGTCACCCTGCTGCACGAACAGGCCCAGCTGGCCGAACAGGGCGGGCTGAACGATCCGGCGAGCTTCGTCTCCCGCATCAACCGCCTGTTGCTGCAAGCCTAAGCCGCGACTCCGATAACAAAAAGCCCACTGCATGCAGTGGGCTTTTTTGATCCTGCCGTGTGAGAACGGCGAAACACAGTGGCAAGGGAGGCGGCCAGCACCTCTCTATTTGCGATATTCGTTGTTGTAGTTCTGGATGAGACGGCGGGTCACTTCGTGCTGGGGATCGGCAAACACCTTGAGGGTCTTGCCGCGCTCCACCACGCGCCCTTCATGCATTACCAGCACCTCATCGCTGATATGGCTGACGATACCCAGATCGTTGGCCACCAGCACATAGCTCAGCCCCATGGTCTCCTGCATCTCCAGCAGCAGGTTGATGATCTGGGAGCGTACCGAGATATCCAGGGTAGTGAGTGCTTCGTCGGCCACCACGATTTTGGGGTTGAGGATAAGCGCCCGGGCCAGTGCCACCCGCTGCTGCTGACCGGAGGAGAGCATCTGCGGGTAGAAGAGGGCGTGATCGGGCAGCATGCCAACCATGCGCAGGGTCTGCACCACCTTTTCACGGCGCTCCTCTTCGGTCATTTCGGTGTTGAGGCGCAGCGGCGTCTCCAGGATCTGGCCAACCCGGATCTTGCGGTTCAGCGAGGTATTGGGATCCTGAAAAATCATCCGCAGCAGCTTGCAGCGAGTCTGGTAATCGCCATGCACCATCAGCTGGCCGTCGATGGCGATGTCACCGCTGGTGGGCTCAATCATCCCGGCCAGAATACGTGCCAGGGTGCTCTTGCCTGAGCCTGCTTCACCGACGATGGCCAGGGTCTGGCCCACTTCAAGATCAAACGAGAGGGGCTTGATTGCCTCCACCGCCTGACGACGGAACAGGCCGGTACGGTTCTGGTAGGTTTTGCTCAGGCCCCTCACTTGCAGCAGGGAGGGCTCAATCACATGCGCCTCTCTGGCGGGGGCGTTGCTGGTCATCATTTTTTCGGCTCCTCCATGTTCAGCGGGAAGTGGCAGCTGAACTGGTGTCCCTTCACCTTGTTCATCACCGGGGTCTGCACGCACTGCTTCTGGGCATAGGGGCAGCGCGGGCCGAGCCGGCAGCCGATAGGCAGATGCTGCAGCGGCGGGATGACGCCAGGCAGGGTTTCGAGGCGCGACTTGTGGCGCACCAGCTTGTCAAAGTCGGGGATCGACTTGAGCAGAGCATCGGTATAGGGGTGATGCGGTGTCTCGAGGATCTGCTCGCGGGTGCCCACCTCCACCATCTGGCCACAGTACATCACGTTGATGGTATCGGTCAGGTTGGCGATGGCGGCGATGTCGTTGCTGATGATCAGGATGGTGGTGTTGCCCAGCTTGTTCATCTTGTCCAGTAGCCGCAGGATCTGCGAATGGGTGGTGGACTCCATGGCGCTGGTAGGTTCGTCAGCCACCAGCAGGCGCGGCTGATTGGCAATCGCCATGGCGATCATCACTTTCTGGCACATGCCATCAGACAGCTCATGGGGATAGGCGCGCATCACCTTGCGGTGATCCTTGACCCCGACCCTGTGCAGCAGGGCAATCGCCCGCTTCTTGCGCCACTGGAAGCGCTGCCAGAACTGCCCCTCGAAGGAATCGGTCGGGATCGCCTCTTCCAGCTGGGTGCCAATCTCCTCGGAGGGGTCAAGACAGCTGATGGGATCCTGAAAGATCATGGCGATCTCGCGGCCCATGATGCGGCGCCGCTCGCGGGGCGCCATGGTCAGCAGATCCATGTCATTGAAGCGCATCCGGTCGGCGCGCACTGTCCAGTTATCCTTTTCGATGCCGACGATCACTTTGGCGATCAGGCTCTTGCCCGAGCCGGATTCGCCGACCAGTCCGCGGATCTCCCCCTCGTTGAGGGTGAGGCTCACCTTGTCTACCGCCTTCACCTTGCCCTGCGGCGTGTCGATCTCGATGGTGAGATTGCGAATATCTAGCAACGGCATCAGTCATTCCCCTCTTTGAGTGCTTCGCGGATGCCCTCACCAACCAGGTTGGTCACCAGCACGCTGAACAGAATGGCGATGCCGGGCAGGGTGACGGTCCAGGGGGCGAGATAGATAAGATCGCTCGAGTCAGCCAGCATGGCGCCCCACTCCGACTGGGGCGTCTGGGCGCCAAGGCCGAGAAAACCGACCGCGGAGATATCGAGGATGGCGGCCGAGAGGGTGCGGGTGGTCTGGGCCACCAGGGTCTCGACGATATTGGGCAAAATGGCCAGCCGCATGATCCGCAAGGGGGGCGAACCATCGAGTCGGCTGGCGATGATGTACTCCTTCTGCATCTCGGCATGCACTGCGTTGTAGGTAGCCCGGATAAACGGCGGGATCAACGCTAGGGTGATGGCGATCAGGGTGTTGCCAAGGCCCGGGCCCATGATGGCAACCATGATGATGGCCATCAGCAGGGAGGGGATGGAGAGCAGGGTATCGAGCAGGTGGTGCAGCACGCTCGATTTGAGCCCCTTGCTCATGCCGCCAAGGATGCCGATGGCAGAACCGACCACCATGGCGATCACCACCACGATGAGGGCGCAGCCGAAGGTGAGCCGCGCGCCGACCACCAGCCGGGAGAGGATATCCCGTCCCAGATCGTCGGTGCCGAGGAAGAAGTCGATATTGCCGTTGTTGGCCCAGGAGGGGGCCAGCAGCAGATGCTCGGCGTGCTGCTCATCGATGCCGTAGGGCACCACCAGCGGGCCGAACAGGGTGATGATCAGCAGCAGCAAAAAGCCCCACAGTCCTGCCATGGCAAGCGGATTGCGGCTGTAGGAGGCCCACGTCTGCTCCAGCGGCGAGAGGATCTTGAGCTCGGGATAGATGTTCGATTTATCTTGCATAGGGTACCTGGCTCCTGGTCACGCCATGAGCGCGTTCAATCTTGTTTGGCATAGAGCTCTTTGCGCCGTGCCGGATAGATAAGGGTGGTGAGCAGCTCGGTGCTGACACTGATCAGGATGACGAAACTGGCGATGACCAGGGTCGCGCCGCGAATGGCGGCATAATCCTGCAGGGCGATGCTGCTGACCAGCCAGCGGCCGATGCCATGCCACTCGAACACCACCTCGGTGATCATGGCGGAGGTGAGCACGCTGCCCAGTTGCAGACCGAGCAAAGGCAGTACCGGGGGCAGGGCGTTTTTCAGGCCATGGCGCCAGACGATCTGCCACTTGGAGAGGCCACGGCTCGCTGCCGCCCTGATGTAGTTCTGCTTCATCACGTCGATGAGCGAGCTGCGCACATGGCGGATCACCTCGGTCGTTGGCACCACAGCCAGCACCAGCGAGGGGAGGATGAGGTGGCGCAGGGCATCGTGCAGCGCCGCCTGACGCCAGGGCTCCTGACTCAGCAACACGTCGATGACGGCGATCCCGGTAATGGGGGGCACATCATAGAGCAGGCTGATCTGGCCCGACGCCGGCAACCAGCCGAGATCCAGCGAAAATAGCATCACCACCAGCAGCGCCAGCCAGAACACAGGCACCGCATAGCCGATAAGGCCGGCGGTCATGATGGAGAGATCCAGCGGCTTGCCCTGTGACAGGGCGGCCAGGGTACCGAGCGGGATCCCCACCAGCAGCGAGACGGTGAAAGCGGCCAGACAGAGGATCAGGGTCGCCGGGAAGTAGTGGCGAATTTCGTCCAGCACCGGCAGGCCGGAGACGCTGGAAAGGCCGAGATCGCCGGCCAGAATATGGCGCAGAAAGTCGGGATAGCCGCTCCAGAAACTCAGCTGATGGCCGAGCAGGCGATAGTCCAGCAGGTAGGCGACAAAGGTCAGGGCCAGCAGGGTAATGAGCAGCAGGTTGATGCGACGCAAGGTGTATAAAAGCATGCTTACTCCCGGTGAGCCTGATTGAAGGAGGTGCCGCCAAAGGGCATCAGGATCAGCCCCTCGATGTCACTGCGGCTGACCTGGGTGCGCAGGGCATGGGCCAACGGAATGAGGGGCAGCTGCTCGTTGAGCAGGGTCTGGGCGTAGTAGTAGTTGCGCAGCCGGAAGGCCAGCTGGGGCGTGGTGACCGCATCGTCCAGCAGCTGATCGAAGGCCGGGCTGCACCAGCGGCTGTAGTTGTTGCCCCGCTCGACCGCCGAGCAGCTCAGCAGCTGGCGGAAGAAGTTGTCAGGGTCGGCGTTGTCGGCAATCCAGCCGGAGAGCAGGCTGTCGTACTGACCGGCGGCCAGGCGTTTCTCGATGACGGGCCACGCCTGCTGGACGATTTTGAGCTTGATGCCCACCTTGGCCAGATCGCTTCGCATCAGCTGGGCGGTCTTGAGCGCATCCGGGTTGTAGGGGCGGGCGTCCGGCTGCACCAGTACCTGCATCTCGAATCCCTTCTCGAGCCCTGCTTCCTTGAGCAGCTTGCGGGCCAGCGCCAGATCTGGCTTGCGCATCGGCAGGCTGGGGTTATAGCCCCACGAGAGCGGTGGCAGCAGGCTGTTGGCCGGCAGACCGGTATCGAAATAGACCGCCTGCAACAGGTTGTCGATATTGATGGTGCTGGCGATGGCCTGACGCACCTTGACGTTGTTGAACGGCGGCTTGCGGGTATTGAGGGCCAAAAATGCCACGTTCATCCCCGATTGAACAGAGAGGCTGAGGTCGGGATGCTGCTTGATCACCGAGAGCTGGCTGGCGGCCGGCGTGCTCATCACGTCACACTCGCCGGTCAGCAGTTTGGCCAGCCGCTTCGACGAGCGCGGGGTGATGTCATAGACCAGTTGCTCGATCTGGGCAGGGCCGTTCCAGTAGCCGGGATGGCGCAGATAGCGGATAAACTCGTTGTGGCGATACTCCTTGAAGCTGAAGGGGCCGGTGCCGATGGGGCGGGTATCGAGCAGCGCCGGGGTTCCCGCCTTGAGCATCTGCTCGGCGTATTCGGCGGAGAGGATCACCGCATAGTCGCTGGCCAGGGTCGCGAGGAAGGAGGCGTTGGGCTGGTTCAACTCGAACACCACTTGCTGCGGCCCCTTCTTGTAGACCCGCTTGATCAGCTGATCCTGCCCCAGGCTGTAGAAGAAGGGATAGTCGCCGCCGGAGACGTTGTGATAGGGGTGGTGCTCGTCGAGTTGACGGGCGTAGGTAAAGACCACGTCATCGGCATTGAGGGTGCGGCTTGGCTTGAACCAGGGGGTGTGGTGGAAACTCACCCCCTTGCGCAGAGTCAGGGTATAGGTGAGGCCATCCTCGCTCACATGCCAGTTGGTGGCGAGCGCCGGCTCCAGTGCCAGAGTATTGGGGTTGACCTCCAGCAGGCGGTCGTAGAGCGGACGAGCGCTGGCATCCAGCGTAACCCCGGTGTTGGAGACATGGGGGTTGAAGGAGAGGGGAGAGCCCTCAGCGCAGTAGATGAGTCCGGTCTTGGAAGCTTCGGATTGCTTGTTGCAGCCGGTGAGCAGAACCAGCAGACCGAGCAGCAAGGGTGTGAGCATTCTCATTGTTGAACCATGTTTTTGATACGCATCTGTTTTTATATGAATGCGCCAGCACTGTGCTGGCTTTGTTGGTGCCGGTGTCAGTCGGACTCTTTCTGGTCTTGTTCCGTATCGTTGTCGCCATCCTGCAGCTGATACTTGCGTAGCATGCCACGAAACTGGTGATAGCTTAAGGCCAGCAGTTGGGCGGCTTTGCGCTGATTATACTGGGATTGCTGCATCGCCTGCTTGAGTAAATTAATCTCGAACTCCGCCACCGCCTGCTTGAGATCGAGCGGCAACGCCCCGGTTGTCGCACCTTGCGGCTCGCTTTTACTCTCCTGACTGCGAGCGGCTACGGGCCGCCAGGGGGAATCAAACGGATTGATCACCAGCTCGGCCAGCGGCAACTGGGGGTTGCCCTGGCGGTAGATGCTGCGCTCCACCACGTTTTTCAGCTCCCGCACGTTGCCAGGCCAGGGGTAATCCTGCAGCAGCTGGGTTGCTTTACGCGAGAAACCGGCAAAGAGCGGATAGCCCAGCTCCCGGGTCATGCTGTGGGCGAAGTGCTCCGCCAGCATCAGGATATCTTCCCGCCGCTCCCGCAAGGGGGGGAGGGTAATCACATCAAACGCGAGTCGGTCCAGCAGATCGTGGCGAAACAGCCCCTTGTCGGCCAGTGCCGGGAGATCTTCGTTGGTCGCGCAGACCAGACGCACATCCACCTTGAGGGGCTTGGCCCCGCCCACTCGCTCGAACTCACCATACTCGATGACCCGCAGCAGCTTCTCCTGTACCCGGGCGCTGGTGGTGGCCAGCTCGTCGAGGAAGAGGGTGCCGCCATCGGCCCGCTCGAAGCGGCCTTGATGGCGCTTGGCTGCGCCGGTAAAGGCGCCCGCCTCGTGACCGAACAGCTCGGTCTCCAGAAGGCTCTCGCTTAAGGTGGCGCAGTTGATGGTGACAAAGCTTTGATCCCAGCGCGCCGAGAGATAATGTAGGCGGTGGGCGATGAGCTCCTTGCCCGTACCCCGCTCACCGATGATCAGCACGGGTTTGCGCAGCGGGGCGAGCCGTGAGGCCTGCTCGATGATCTCGAGGAATGCGTTGGATTCCCCCAGCAGGCTTTCCGTGGCCGTGGTCATAGTGATCCCTGTTGGTTGTTAAAGCTGGTCAATCTTACCAAAAGTTGGTGATTTTTATCACCACCTGCATGGCATCTATTGAAACGGGGCAAAGCAGCCCCATATAAATCAACAAGTTAAATTTCGCTCCAGATTGGCACACAAGTTGCCATTGTCAATGGAGAAACAACGCCATGCCATTAACAGGAGTGCAATCATGAGTATTTTTTCCCGTCTGGCCGACATCATCAATTCCAACCTGACGGCCCTGCTCGACAAGGCAGAAGATCCCCAGAAGATGGTGCGCCTGATCATCCAGGAGATGGAGGACGAGCTGGTCAAGGAGCGCTCCAATCTGGCCCGCTTCCTCGCCAACCAGAAAGAGATTGGCCGTCAGGTCGCCCGTCATCAGGAGCGGGTCGACGAGTGGCAGGCCAAGGCCGAACTGGCCCTGACCAAGGGGCGTGAAGATCTGGCCCGCGCCGCCCTTATCGAGAAGAAGAAACAGAGCGAGTTGTCAGAGACCCTCTATCGCGAGCAGCAGGCGGTCGACAGCGGCATCGAGAAGCTGGGTGAGGAGATCCGCCAGCTGGAAGCCAAGCTGGAAGACGCCCGTGCCCGCCAAAAAGCGATGGCCATTCGCAGCGAAGCGGCCAGCAGCCGTCTCAACGTGCAGAGCCAGGTTGCCCGTGGTGACAGTCAGGCGGTGGTGAGCAAGTTTGAGCGGATGGAGCGTCGCATCGACGAGATGGAAGCGCGCGCCGAGCTGGGTCAGTCCGACAAGGCGCTGGCGCAGCAGTTTGCCGAACTGGAAGTGGACGATCAGATAAGCCGCGAGCTGGAGGCGATGCGCCAAAAGCTGGGTCAGCGTGACGGCCAGCAGGGAGAGTAAGCGATGGAGAGTCTGCTGGGTGTATTGATGGTTCCCATGGTGGTCTTCATGGTGGTGGTGGCACCCATCTGGCTGGTGCTGCACTACCGGGCCAAGGGGCGCATCGGCGCCGGTCTTGCTGATAGCGAGCGGGAACAGCTGCAAGGGTTGCTGGCCCGTACCGAAAAGATGCAGGAGCGAGTCGGTGCGCTGGAATCGATCCTTGATGCGGAAGTGCCCGGTTGGAGGAACAAGGTATGAGCAGTGCAAATCGTGAGGGGCGCAACCTCTATCGCGATCCCCGGCAGGGCAAGATTGCCGGAGTTTGCGCCGGTTTGGCAGAATATTTCGGGGTAGAGACCTGGATCGTGCGGCTGCTCGCCATCAGCGGTCTTATCTTCGCCGGGTTCATCACCTTCACCGCTTACATTGCCGCCTGGTTCTTGCTCGACAAAAAGCCGGTCACCCTCTATTCCCACGAGGATGCCGATTTTGCCGAGGTGCGGATGAAGGCTCGCAGCTGGCAGGCGGGGGTCACCCCCCAGCAGGCGCTGAGCCGTGTCGCGCAGGAACTGGACGCGCTGGAGCCTCGAGTTCAACGTATCGAGAAGCTGGTGACCTCCCGCGAGTTCACCCTGCAGCGGGAATTTCGCAAGCTGTAATGCCTGCCGAAAGTGCCTGCAGAAGCTCTTAATGTCGATGGTGGTGCCTTCAGTGATGCCCCATCATCGACGCCACTCAGGCTGATTGACCATCCAGATACGGATAGCCAGTTTGCCTTGTCGCACGGCCAATCACGCCGGATGCAACCACCAAGGGAGAACGGGTCAAGCCTTGATACTCAATAAACTGGAACAGAAGTTGACTCGCCTGCAGAGCAAGGCGAACGACGTGGTGAACCGGGTGCGGGATCGCCATATCCGGCTGGCGGTTACCGGCCTCTCTCGCAGCGGCAAGACGGCGTTTATCACGGCGCTGGTCAACCAGCTGGAACACGCGGCCATCGATGGCCGCCTGCCCCTGTGGGATGCCCTGCGTCAGGGGCGCATCCTCGGTGCCCGCCGGGTACCGCAGCAAAATGCCCACATCCCCACCTTTGCCTACGAGCGTGGCCTCGACTCCCTGTTTGGCGATCCGCCGGCCTGGCCAGAACCCACCCGCGGCGTGGCGGAGGTGCGCCTCGAAATTCGCTATCGCACCCGCCATCCGCTGCGCAAACATCTGGGGGAGATCTCGACCCTCTACGTGGATCTGGTGGATTACCCCGGGGAGTGGCTGCTCGACTTGCCGCTCCTTGAGATGAGCTACGAGCAGTGGAGCGAACAGGTGCGCGAGCAGCTGCGCCGCCCCGAGCTGCAGGTGCTCGCCGCCAGCTGGCTGACCCCCGGGTGGCAGGCAACGCAACCTTTTGCCGAGCGACCGGTGGCTGAGCTGGCCGAGCGCTACACCGCCTATCTGCACGCCTGCAAACAGGAGCTGGGGCTGCACCTGATCCAGCCCGGCCGCTTCGTCTTGCCGGGGGAGTATGCCGGTGCCCCCATGCTGCAATTTGTCCCCTGGGTGTGGGAGATGCCTGCCGGCGAGCCCGCCGATGGCACCCTCTACGCCACCCTCAGGCAACGCTTCGAGCAGTACAAGCAGCATCTGGTGCAGGGTTTTTATGAGCAGCACTTTGCCGGCTTCGATCGCCAGATCGTGCTGGTGGACTGCCTGCAGCCCCTCAACGCCGGGGCGGCCAGCTTTGGCGACATGCAGCAGGCCATCGCCCGCATCATGGAGAGCTTTGCCTACGGCAAGAGCAACTGGTGGCGGCGACTCTTCTCGCCTCGTATCGACAAGCTGCTGTTTGTGGCGAGCAAGGCTGATCACGTTACCCCCGAGCAGCATGGGCCCATGGTCTCCCTGCTGCAGCATCTGGTGCGCAGCGGCCGTGGCCAGGCCCGTTTCGAGGGGATCACCACCGAGTGTCTGGCGCTCGCCGCCATCAAGGCGACCGAGGTGGGCAAGGGGGTGGCCAATGGCCGCGAGTTCCCCGCCATCCGCGGCACCAGCCTCGCCGGTGAGCCGCAGCTGCTCTTCCCGGGGGAGGTGCCGCCCCATATTCCGCCTGCGCAGTGGTGGAACAATCAGGGCTTTGATTTTCAGGCGTTTCGCCCCATGCCCATGAGCCCCCATCAGGCGCTGCCCCATATCCGGCTCGATGCGGCGCTGGAGTTTCTGCTCGGGGATCACCTCGAATAACGGAGTGCGGTCTTGGCACCTGAGTCGAAGGCTGCACACAGGAGAACAATGCGATGAACGATCAGATAAAAGAGCGGCCACCGCTGCAGGGTAAGGTGATCCTTGAGCCTGCCTTGACGGCGGCCAGTGACGAGCGCCCGCCCGCGCCGGCCCAGCGGCTGGAGGAGGCGAGTTTCGAGCGCCTCGACGAGCTGGACGATTTCACCGAGGTGGAAAGCGCCCTCGTCATCAAACCGCGCCGCCGCCATCGGCTGCTGGCGTGGGGGCTGGGGGCGGTCGGTCTGCTCTCGTTGGGCCAGTATGGCGCCTTCCTTTACGATCAATTTCTCACCACTCCGCTCTGGGGCAGCGCCTGGCTGGCGGCTTCGGCGCTGGTGGCGGCGGGTACCGCCAGCGTGGTGGGGCGCGAGTGGCTGCGACTGCGCACCCTCAAGCGGCGTCAGGATGTGCGCTCGCGGGCAGAAGATCTGCTGGCCCATCAGGGGGTTGGCCAGGGCCAAGCCTTCTGCGAAGGGTTGGCGGTCAAAAGTGGCGACAAGGGGCGTGAAGGGTATCAGACCTGGCTGGCCCAGCTCGATGAGAGCCACAGCGATCGGGAGGTGCTGACCCTCTATAGCCAGCTGGTACTCGCCGAGCGCGACAAGCTGGCGCAGGCGCGGGTGGCCAAGTGGTCGGGGGAGGCCGCCGTGCTGGTGGCCCTGAGCCCGCTCGCCACCGTCGACATGATGCTGATGCTGTGGCGCAACCTGCGGATGATCGAGGATATCGCCGATGTCTATGCCATCGAGCTTGGCTACTGGAGCCGCATACGCCTCATCCGTCAGGTGTTTCGCAACATGCTTTACGCCGGTGCCACCGAGCTGGTGACCGAGGTGGGGATGGACTTGCTGGGGGCTGAGCTTACCGCCAAGCTCTCTGCCCGCGCGGCGCAAGGGGTGGGGGCGGGCCTGCTCACCGCTCGCCTTGGCCTGCGTACCATAGAGGCGTGCCGTCCGCTGCCCTGGTGTGCTGACGAGAAGCCCAAACTGGGCGAGCTGCGCAAGCGGCTGGTGGGTCAGCTGGCCGGTTATCTCAAGGGGACGAGCTAACCCCGGATCGGGGCCGGGGGTTGGCGCATCCTGATGGGGGCAGGGCATGCCGAGGATCTACATTGTTTTACTAGCGAAACGCTCATCCACTTTTTCAGATGTTTTTTGCAACAATCCGCGCCGTGTAGATGGGCTATCACGGCCTAAACCGGGCAACGGGCTTGCTCCGCTTTTATCCCGTTTCTTTCAGGGATGAGGCTTACAAGGGGTACCAAGGGTTTGGCTCACTCTGAATGAGTCAGCTCGCCATCAGGCGTGAATGTCACATTTTATTTACATCTCTCGCCAGCAGCCGACCACCGGGTCGGCTGCTTTTTTTGTTGCCGGTTCGTTACAGTGATCCTGTAACCCAATGGCAAGGCGCCCCACCCGGCGCAGAGGATGGAACCGCTTATGGCAACCCTTTATACCGCTCACCAGCCGGATGCCCGGGGGATGATCCACTACTCGGCTGAAGAGCACGGCACCTGGCAGATCCTGATCGAACGCCAGCTGGCGGCGCTTGCAGGCAAAGCGTGTGACGAGTATCTGGCGGGCCTTGAAAGACTGACGTTGCCGCGAGATCGCATCCCCCAGCTGGCGGAGCTCAACGAGGTATTGCTGGCGACCACCGGCTGGTCGGTGGCGGCTGTGCCGGCGCTTATCTCGTTTGACCGCTTCTTTGCCCTGCTGGCCAACCGCCAGTTCCCGGTCGCCACCTTTATCCGGCGCCGCGACGAGCTCGACTACCTGCAGGAGCCCGATATCTTTCACGAGATCTTCGGCCACTGCGCCATGCTGACCAACCCTGCTTTTGCCCACTTTACCCACCTCTATGGCCAGCTTGGCCAGCAGGCGAGCAAGGAGGAGCGGGTCTTTCTGGCCCGCCTCTACTGGTTTACCGTGGAGTTTGGCCTCCTGGCCACGGCGGACGGACTGCGTATCTATGGCGGCGGCATTCTCTCCTCCATCGGCGAGACGGCCTATGCCCTTTCCGGCAAGCCGCTGCTGCAACCCTTCGATCTGCTGGAGGTGCTGCGCACCCCCTATCGCATCGACATCATGCAGCCCACCTATTTTGTGCTGCCCGAGCTCGATGCCCTCTACCGGCTGGGGGAGGCGGAGATCATGAACGGGGTGGCGCAGGCACGCCAGCTTGGCCTGCATACGCCGCGCTTTGAGCCGGTTGCAGGCAAGCAGGCGAGTTGAGTTATCCGTTATTTCACATCAGATATTGCACATTCAGAACAGAGGAGAGACCCATGTCCGAACTGGCCAGCCAGCAGTGTGAAGCGTGCCGTGCCGATGCCCCCAAGGTGAGCGATGAGGAGCTGCGCGAGTTGATGCAGCTTATCCCCGACTGGCAGCCGCTGGTGGTGGCGGGGGCGTTGCAGCTGCGGCGGGAATTTGCCTTTCGCAACTTCAAGGAGGCGCTGGCGTTTACCAACCGCTTGGGCGAGCTGGCAGAGGCGGAGTTCCACCATCCGGCCATTTTGACCGAGTGGGGCAAGGTAACGGTCAGCTGGTGGACTCACAAGATCGGTGGGCTGCACCGCAACGACTTCATCATGGCGGCGCGTACCGACCAGCTACTCAAATAAGCGGCAACAACTGACTCGGGCCTGCCCGGCGAAAGCGGGGCAGGCCCGCATTTTTGTGGGCTAGCGCTCGCACTGGGGGGATCGAGTCTGTATTATCCGCTCATTCATAGAGTTAGCTAGGAAGTGTGTCCCGAATGCGTCTTGAAGTCAGCTGTGAAGACCGCCTGGGCCTGACCCGGGAACTGCTCGACCGCCTGGTGGAGCACAATATCGATCTGCGCGGCATCGAAATCGATACCTCAGGCATCATCTATCTCAACTTTCCCGAGCTGGAGTTCAGCGATTTTCAGCATCTGATGCCGGAGATCCGCCGCATTCCCGGCGTCTATGACGTCAAGACCATCCCCTACATGCCCTCCGAGCGGGAGCACCACGAGATTGAGGCGCTGCTCAAGGCGCTGCCGGATCTGGTCTTCTCGCTCGATGCCAAGGGCAAGGTGACCCAGGCCAACCAGTCGGCCCTCACCACCCTCGGCTTGCCGGTGGAGGAGGTGCGCGGTGTGGCGCTCGGCTCGCTGGTCAAGGGCTTCTCCTTCAGCCGCTGGCTGGAAGCGAGCGACATCCGGCCGCAAACCTGCAAACTGAGCTTCAATGGCGAAGAGTATCTGGCGGATCTGCTGCCGCTCTTTGTCGATGAACAGAAGGGGAAGCAAGCACTGGCGGGGGCTGTGGTGGTCCTCAAATCGGCCCGCCGGGTCGGTCTGCACTTCAGCGCGCTCCACGCGGTGGAGGCGGAGGGGTTCGAGCATCTGCAGGGCGAGAGCCCCAAGATGAAAGAGGTGCTGGCGCAGGCGCGCAAGCTGGCGATGCAGGACGCGCCGCTGCTCATCGTCGGCGAGACCGGTACCGGCAAGGAGCTGCTGGCCCGTGCCTGTCACGCTGCCAGCCTGCGATCCAGCCACCCCTTCATGGCCCTCAACTGCGCCGCCATGCCCGATAACGTGGCCGAGAGCGAGCTGTTCGGCTATGCCCCCGGCGCCTTTGGCAACAATACCGAGGGCAAGCGCGGGGTGCTGGAGCTGGCGAGCGGCGGCACCCTGATGCTGGACGAGATTGGCGACATGTCGCCCCATCTGCAGACCAAGTTCTTGCGGGTGCTGCAGGATGGCGTGTTCCGCCGGGTCGGTGACGAGCAGGAGGTGAAGGTCAATGTGCGCTTTATCTGCACTACCCAGAAACAGCTGCTCGATCTGGTCAACGATGGCTCCTTCCGCGAGGATCTCTACTACCGTCTCAACGTGTTGAGTCTGGCGCTGCCGCCGCTGCGTGAGCGCAAGGCGGATGTCATGGTGCTGGCCCAGCAGTTTGTCTCGCGCTTTGCCAGCGAATTGCAGCGTCCACGCCCGCGCTTTACCCGCAACATGGCCGACTATCTGACCGCTTATCGTTGGCCGGGCAACGTACGCCAGCTGCGCAACTGCCTCTATCGCGCCATGACGCTGCTGGAGGGGGACGAGCTTGGCCCCGAGCAGATCGATCTGCCGGTAGCGGCCGATAGCGCGCCGCTTATCGACGAGTGGTTCGAGGGCAACCTTGACGATGCGGTGAAGCGCTTCGAGAGCCAGCTGCTGGCCCGGCTCTATCCTGCGTTTCCCTCGACCCGCCAGCTTGCCAAACGACTGGGTGTGTCGCACACCGCCATCGCCAACAAATTGCGGGAGTACGGGATCAGCAAAAAGTGATACCCTGTCTGTTGAGATAAACAGAGAGCCCGTTGCAAAACGGGCTCTCTGTTTTTATTTACAGCTCTGTCAGCTGAGTCTCACGTCAAGGCTTGTCAGGCTGTTGTCCGGCCACTTACTATCTGAGTTCATGTACCCGAACCGCACTGCTGCGGTGTTGTAGAGGCGCCTATCCCCTGATCATGTCGTCACACTTCTCATTCCGACTCGTCGTTGCGCTGCTGGTGCTGTTGCCCGGGCTGGCTTGCTCCCGTGCCGCGCTTGCCGACGCGCAGACCACTGCAGAGAGCCGGGCCAATGCGGTCAAGGAGCTGGTGCTCGATATTCTGAGCTACACCCGCTGGCCAAAGGAGCCGCCGGTGCTGCATCTGTGCATCGCCGCGCCCACTGAATATGCCGGTGTGCTCTCCACCATTACCCGGCAGGGCAATGGCCGGCCGGTGCAGGTCAATCGCTATGAGGTGACGGATCCGGCCATTGCCGGCCAGTGCCATGTGCTCTATCTGGGGGTGATGGACGAGTCAACCCGGCTGGCGCTCTTCTCCCGTTTGAAGGGGCATCCCGTGCTCAGCATCAGTGAGCAGAACCCGGAGTGCAGCAGCAGTCCCGTCTTCTGTCTGCAGCCGGACAGCCGTAGCGGGCGGCTGCGTTTCAAAGTGAATCTGGATGCGCTGGCGCTCAGTGGTGTGCGGGTGCACCCGGCCGTGCTCAAGCTGGCCATGGCTGATCGGGGTGTGCCATGACGCCATCGTCCGATCGCCATGACGTGCGGCTGACCCTGCGCCAGAGTCTGGGGCGCACCCATCTGGTGACCGCCTTTACCTCGGCTTGCGTGGCGGGGATCCTGCTGACCCTGACCGCCCTGCTGGTGATGCGTTTTTACGCCGACCACAATCTGGAGCTGGTGGCACGCGCCATCAGCTACACCACGGAAGCGGCTGTGGTGTTTCAGGACGAAGAGGCGGCGGGTGAGGCGCTGCGGGCCATAGCCGAGCGCGAGGAGGTGGCCGAGGCGCGCATCTATCTGCCCGATGGCAAGTTGCTGACCAGCTGGTCGCGCACCATGAACACCCCGATCGCCGAGCTGGAGGGTTATCTTGCCCAGTTGATCCTGCCCGGGCCGGTGCGCGAGCCCATGCTGCGTGGCAGTGAAAAGATCGGCGAGGTCGAGCTGATCGGCCATGGCGAGTCGCTGCTGATCTTCCTGATTGCGGTGCTGCTGGTGATGCTGATCTGCCTGCTCTTGAGCGCCATGGGGGCCCTTTACGTGGCGGGGCGGATGCAGGTCTCCATTATCGGTCCCTTGCGCGAGCTGGCCCGGGTAGCCCACTCGGTGCGCCGCCAGCGAACTTTGGGGATGCGGGCACCGCCCGCCGGTATTGTCGAGCTCAACGAGCTGGGGGATGACTTCAACTCCCTGCTGGATGAGTTGCAGGCGTGGCAAGCCCATCAGGCGCGGGAAAATGCCAGTCTGCTTCATCAGGCCACCCACGATGTGTTGACCGGACTGCCCAATAGGGTCCTGTTTGACGCCAGGCTGGCACAGGCCATCACCGAGGCTGAACAGGGTGAGGGGGACTTTGCGCTGCTTTACCTCGATTGCGATCGCTTCAAACAGATTAACGATACCCTGGGCCACAACGCCGGTGACGATGTGCTGATAACCCTGGCAAGGCGGGTGGAGCATCAGCTGCGGCCTCAGGATCTGGTGTGCCGTCTGGGGGGGGATGAGTTCGCCATCCTGCTGAGCCCTGTGCATCTGCAACAGGATGTGGAGGAGGTGATCAACCGCATTCAGCAGGCGATGAGTGAAACCGTGGTATTGCGGGATGGGCAGCAACTGGTGGCTGGGATCAGCATCGGTTATGCCATTCATCAATCCGGGGTCAGTGCCAGCGAGCTGTGCGAGCTGGCAGACAAAGCCATGTATTTGGCAAAACGAGCGCGTCGCGAGGAGGTGGATGCCACCGAACCGGCGTGAATTGATGTCGTTAAGGAGACATAACAATGAAAATATCCCTCTCCCTCAAGACCTTGCTGCTGGGGTTGATCTTCTCTCTGCTGGCAGGTTGTCAGAGTGCCCCGAAGGGGCTCACCCCTGAACAGCTGGCGGTATTGAAGGAGCAAGGTTTTTATCTGACCGACGAGGGTTGGACGCTGGATCTGGCCAACCGGGTGTTGTTTGCCAACAACGTCGGGGAGCTCAATCCCCAAACCCGTCAGACCGTGGAAAAGCTGGGCAAAGCCCTGCTTGGGGTAGGGCTCGACAAGGCGCGGGTTGACGGTCACACCGACAACACCGGCGAGAGCAGCTACAACCAGCAACTCTCCCTGAAGCGGGCTCAGTCGGTGGCGGATGTGCTTGTCTCGGTCGGGATGAAGCCTGCCAACCTGGAGGTCCGTGGTCGCGGCGAAACTGCGCCGGTGGCGGACAACAAGAGTGCCGCCGGACGGGCCGAAAATCGCCGGGTGGCCATCGTTATTGCCAACCAGTAAGCGACTGTCCTGCCAAGCGTGCCGTGTGCATAGCAAAAGAGCGCCAAAGAGGCGCTCTTTTTGATCCGGCCGGCGAGCTTATGATTCGCTCTGCTCGTTGGCGTCGGTGTGTTTGCGCAGGCGGATGTTGATCATCTCCACCACCAGCGAGAAGGCCATGGCGAAGTAGATGTAACCCTTCGGAATGTGCAGATCCATCCCCTCCGCCATCAGGGCGAAGCCGACCAGGGTGAGGAAGGAGAGGGCCAGCATCTTGATGGTGGGGTGGTTATCGACGAAATCGCCGATCGCCTTGGCGGCAAACATCATGATGAAGACGGCGATCATGATGGCCAGCACCATGACAGGAACGTGATCAGCCATGCCGACGGCGGTGATCACCGAATCCAGACTAAAGACGATGTCGAGAATGGCGATCTGGATCAGGGTGCTGATAAAACCGGAGGCCGCTTTGCTGACACTCTCCGGCTCGGCGGCCCCTTCCAGGGTGGCGTGGATCTCGTGGGTACTCTTGGCGATGAGGAACAGCCCCCCCAGCAGCAGGATGAGATCGCGGCCCGAGATGGCTTCGCCCAGCACGGTAAAGAGCGGAGCCGTGAGACGCATGACCCAGGCCAGTGAGAGCAGCAGCAGGATGCGGGTACCCATGGCGAGGGCCAGACCCAGAATGCGGGCGCGCTGGCGCTGCGCCTCGGGCAGACGGCCGACCAGAATGGAGATAAAGATGATGTTATCGATGCCCAGCACGATTTCGAGCAGGGTCAGGGTGGCGAGCGCTACCCAGGCAGAGGGATCCAGAACCCATTCCAGCATGATTGAACCTTGGTTGAAAAAAAGAAGCGGAACATTTTAGCAGGGGGGAACCGCTTGTCCCAGTGGGGCGAAAAGATAAAAATGGTCGCCATCGCAAGGGAGGAGTGCATGTTTCGATTAGGGCTCATCATAAATCCGGTCGCCGGAATTGGCGGCGCAGTGGCGCTCAAGGGGAGTGACGGCGTAGTGGCCGAGGCGCTGGCTCGCGGCGCCGTGCCCAAAGCACAAGAGCGCACCCGTCAGGCTCTGCTGCCGCTGTGTGAAGTGACTGCGCCGTTCGAGCTGCTGACGGTGGCTGGCAACATGGGGGAGCAGGTGGTGCGTGAACTGGGCTTGCCGCACCGCATCGTCTATCAACCGGCCGGGGAGCGTACCTCTGCCGCCGATACCCGCTATGCGGCAGAGCGGATGCGGGATGCGGGCGTCGATCTGCTGCTGTTTGCCGGTGGCGATGGTACGGCGCGGGACATCTGCGCGGCGGTGGGGGAGTCCTGCCATGTGCTGGGGATCCCGGCTGGCTGCAAGATCCACTCCGGCGTCTACGGGGTGACCCCGACCGCCAGCGGGCGGGTGGCGGCGCGGATGATCGCCGGTGAACTGCTCAGTCTTATCGACGCCGAGGTGCGCGATATCGACGAAGAGGCGTTTCGCGCAGGCAAGGTGCGGGCTCGTCACTATGGCCAGCTGCTGGTGCCCGGCGATCTGCGGTACGTGCAGGCGGTCAAGCAGGGGGGGCGGGAGTCCGAAGAGCTGGTGCTGGCGGATCTGGCAGCCGGCGTGGTCGAGCAGATGGAGCCAGATACCCTCTATCTGATGGGCTCTGGCAGCACGGTGGCAGCCTGCATGGCTGAGCTGGGTCTGGAAAATACGCTGCTTGGTGTGGATTTGGTGGAAAATGGCAGGCTTATCGGGCAGGATCTCAGCGCCGCCGAGATCCTGACCCGGATCCGTGGCCGTCGCTGCCGGCTGATCATTACCCTGATTGGCGGACAGGGACATCTGTTCGGGCGCGGAAATCAGCAATTGAGTCCTGAGGTGATTCGGAGTGTCGGGCTGGAGAACATCCAGGTGCTGGCAACCAAGAGCAAGCTGGCTTCCCTGCAGGGGAGACCACTCCTGGTCGATACCGATGAGCCTGAATTGAACCGGGCGTTGAGTGGTTATCTGCGCATAACCACGGGATACAAGGATCAGGTCATCTACCCGGTGGCCAGCCCGGAATAGGACGCCATGGATGCTGCTGGCCTGGCGCCAGAGAGCTGCAATCAACCGGATTGCGGTTCCATACCCCCGAATTATTTGCCGCAAATGAGGCTGCGTTACATGACGATTCACGATTTTGAGCACAAGTTGTTGGGACTGATCGACGGCATGGTTGCTACTGCGAGCGAAGATGAACTCTTTGCCGGTGGTTACCTGCGAGGCCATATTTCGCTGGCGGTCGCCCGTGCCGAGCTGGAGGGCAAGACCCTGGTGCGGGATGTCAAAAGCTATGTGTTGCGCAGCCTCAACGAGGCGATTTTGCAAGGCGAGCTCTCCGAGCAGGACGAGCAGCTGGTGCAAGCGATGTGGATTCGTTTGCAACAACAGGCAGAAGCTTGATCGGATACACATTTCAAACTGAAGTTTGAGTTTATTCTTCCCTGAAGTTAGTGAAAGGTTAATAATAAGTTTCGCCTTTTGTTTCAGGGATTAAACTATGGCTTCAGCCTCACGTATTGCCAAAAAACTGCCGCTCGAGATGCTCTATCACTGGGAGCGGCAGTGTCCTGATCGAACCTATCTGCGTCAAACCATCAACCGCGAATATGTCGATTTCACCTGGGGTGAAGTGGCCGATGAAGCGCGGCGCATGGTGACGGCCCTGCGTCATCTGGGGCTGGTTGCCGGCGATAAAGTGGCGCTGCTCTCCAAGAATTGCGCCCAGTGGTTTATCGCCGATCTGGCGATGCAGATGGGGCAGTACGTGAGCGTGCCCATCTACCCGACCGCCAACGTCGATACCATCGAATATGTGCTGCGCCACAGCGAGGCCAAGGCGATCTTCGTTGGCAAGCTCGATGACTGGAAGAGTCAGGAGGCGGGGGTGCCTGCCGATCTGCTGCGCATCGCCTTCCCCTATGACACCATGCCGGCCAGCTACCAGTGGGATGATCTGCTGGAAACACACGAGCCCATTCCCGACAGCCCGGTGCAGGAGCCTGATTCCCTGCTGAGCTTGGTCTATACCTCCGGCAGTACCGGCAAGCCGAAAGGGGCCATGCTGACCGTCGAACGTTATGCGTGGTCGTGCGAGAAGCTGGTGGAGACGGTGAACCTGACCCAGGCTGATCGCGGTTTCTCCTACCTGCCGCTCGCCCACATCACCGAGCGGGTCTACATCTACGGCGGCAGCCTGTTTGGCGGCGCCACCATCGCCTTCCCCGAATCCCTCGACACCTTCGTCGAGGACGTCAAGCGCTGCCGTCCTACCGTATTTATCTCGGTACCGCGACTGTGGGCCATGTTCCGCATCAAGATCCACGAGAAGCTGCCCCAGAAGAAACTCGAACTGCTGCTCAAGATCCCGCTGGTCTCCAGCCTTATCAAGAGCAAGCTGAAAAAGGGGTTGGGGCTGGATCAGGCACGGGTATTGGGCTGCGGTTCTGCGCCTGTCTCCCCTGCGCTGCTTGAGTGGTACCTGAGCATCGGTCTCAAGGTGACCGAAGCGTGGGGCATGACCGAGAACCACGCGTTTTCGACCATCAACTACCCGTTTCGCGCCGACAAGATCGGTACCGTCGGCAAGGCGGGGCCCGGGGTGACCATCAAGATCTCCGACGAGGGGGAGATCCTCTGTCGCTGCGAGGGGATGATGGTGGGTTATTACAAGGATCCCGAGCACAGTGCCGAGGCCATTGATGCCGAGGGGTGGCTCCACACCGGCGACATGGGCAAGCTGGACAAGGAGGGTTACCTCACCATCACCGGCCGGATGAAGGATGTGTTCAAGACCGCCAAGGGCAAGTATGTGGCGCCGGTGCCCATCGAAGGGATGCTGGGGCAGGAGCCCATCATCGAGCAGCTCTGCGTGATTGGTTACGGCATGCCCCAGCCTGTCGCGCTGGTGCAGCTGGCCGAGAGCGCAGCCAAAGGAAACCGGGATGAGGTCGTGGCCAGACTGGAGGCAGCCCGGGTGCGGGTCAACGACCAACTGGAGTCCCACGCCAAGATCCGCGGCATTCTGGTGGTGAAAACCCCCTGGAATATCGAGAACGGCGTGCTGACTCCCACCATGAAGATCAAGCGTCATCTGCTGGAGCAAAAATATGCCCATGTCGGGGAGCGCTGGCCCTCATCGCAAGTGGTGGTGTGGGAGGAGTAAATCCCCCATTTTCCACATCGCGACAAACAACAACGGCCCTTGATGGGCCGTTGTTGTTTCTGGGGGTTATTCACTCGCCGCTGTTTTGTCGGCGAGTAAAAAGCGCGCCCGGTTAGATCTGCGCCAGTGCGGCAGCCAGATCGGCAATCAGATCGTCCGCATCTTCCACCCCGATGCTGAAGCGGATGAGGTCGTCATTGACCCCGGCGGCGAGGCGACTTGCCTCGTCCATGGCGGCGTGAGTGGTACTGGCCGGGTGGCAGGCAAGACTCTCCAGATCGCCCAGACTTACCGCCTGCACGAACAGTTGCAGGTTATCGAGCAGGGTGGCACAGCGTGCAAACCCTCCTTCAAGTTCAATGCTCACCATGCCACCAAAGCCGCTGGCGAAGGCGCCGAGGGCATCGTGGCCCGGATGGCTGGCAAGCCCCGGGTAGATCACCTTCTTCACCGCCGGATGGGCGGCCAGAAACTCGGCCACTTTTTGGGCATTGTGCAGATGGGCATCCATCCGTAGCGGCAGGGTCTTGACCCCGCGCTGCAGCAGGTAGGCCTCCTGCGGGCCGATGGGGGAGCCGATATGTTTGAGGGCCACAGTGCGGATCGACTTCATCAGGGCGTGGGAGCCCGCCACCACCCCGGCGATGATGTCGCCGTGGCCGCCCAGATATTTGGTGCCGCTGTGCATCACCACATCGACCCCGAGCTCCAGCGGGCGCAGCAGGTAGGGGGTAAGGAAGGTGTTGTCACACACTGTGATGGCGCCCACCTTGCGGGCCGCTTCCACCACCAGTCGCGGATCCACCACCTTGAGGGTGGGGTTGGTCAGGGTTTCGAACAGTACCACCTTGGTGGCGGGGCGGATGTTAGCCAGCAGATCCCGGTCGCTCTCATACGCGGTGACCTTGATGCCGGCGCGGCTGAAGGTTTGCTTGAGGAAGGCATCGGTGCCGCCGTAGAGCGGGCCGATATAGGCCACTTCATCACCGCTGTCGGCCAGCGCATACATGATGGCGCTCACTGCCGCCATGCCGCTCGCCACCACCAGCGCCTCGTCGGCCCCTTCCAGCGCCGCCAGTTTCTGCTCCAGCTCGGCGGTGGTGGGATTGCCAAAGCGGCTGTAGATAAAACCGGGGGCTTGACCTGCAAAGCGCTCCTTGCCCGCCTGGGCGTTGAAGTAGCTGAAGGTGCTGCTCTGGTAGAGCGGGGTGGTGAGGGCGCCGGTCTGGGGGTCGATCCGCTGGCCGCTGTGTACGCTCATGGTCTTGAATTTCATCGTGTTGCTCCGTGAGGGCCAGGCTCTGGCCATGACTTGTTTTGTTGTTCGTTGCTTGTTGTTTTTGTCAGCGCGGGTATGTGCATGCTGCTTGTGGCTTATGCATATACCCACCTGTGGATCTTTGCGCTGCTTAGGCCGGTATCGCTTCGCTCTCTGTGCGCGGGAGGCGAGCGGGTTCTACCGGCCCATAGTGACGCGCCGCCACATCCGGATGGGAGCGCAGCCTCCCCTTGAGCACGTTCTCCCCCACCTGATAGAAGAGCGGGTTGGTCGGGTCACTCTCCGGCCCTTGTGCCTGCGCGGCCAGCGCGGGGGAGAGGCTGAGCAGCGGCACGGTGGCATCGAGCCGCGCCGCCATAAAGAAGGCGCAGGAGAGACGCGAGACGCCGGGCGGCGGGCTTACCACCCGATGCAGGGTCGCCTTTAGATAGCCGTTGGAGGCCAGCTCCAGCAGCTCGCCGATATTGACCACCAGCGCTCCCGGCAGGGGGGGCGCGGAGATCCAGCCGTCGGCCGTCTCGACCTCAAGCCCCGAATGATTGTCCTGCATCACCAACGTCAGGTAGCCGGGATCCTTGTGGGCGCCCACCCCCTGACTGCTGCCGCCCGCCTCTTGCCCCGGGTAGTGAATGAGCTTCATGTGCTGATAGGGGGCGCCGCGAATGCTGGCGTCAAACACGTTGGCCGGTTGCTCCAGCACCTCGGCAAAAGCGGACAGCAGGGTGAGGGTGATATCGCTCAGCCGATCCTGCCACGCCAGCAGATGGGCTTTCATCTCGGGCAAGGCGGCCGGCCACTGGTTGGGGCCGATCAGCCGCTGCCAGGGTTCACGGATCAGGGCCGCAGGCAGGGCTTGCGCCTCGTTCATGATATCGAACTGCTCCCGCAGATCCGGCCGCTGGCGAGTCAGCTCGGCACCGACCCGGTTGTAGCCGCGAAAGTGGGGGCTGTTGACCATCTGCACCGCCAGCTTCTCCTGCTCCGGCAGGGCAAAGAAGCGCTCTGCCAGCACCAGAGTCTCTCGCTGCTCGGCGTCACTCAGGCCATGCCCTGTCAGATAGAAAAAGCCGACGTCGCGGGCGGCCGCGGCCAGCCTGGCCAACATAGGGCGATGCAGGTCGGGTGCCCCGTTGAGGGCAGCCAGATCGATGATCGGCAGTGGTGAATGTTCCATGTGCACCTCCTCACTCTTTCGTTATCTCTGGCGCCATCTCTTCTGCTGCCTCTGGTGCGGGCAGGCTTGATGAGCGGCAAACGGGATGGCGCGACAGTGTGGCGGTATGCGATGCGGTGTGGCGCCATCTGGAATGAAGGGGATGCTACTGTTCGGCGTTATAAGACGGAAACAACAAATTATTCTTAGTTATATACAAAATTCGAAATGGAATTCGGTGTGTAATGGGCTGGCTGCTTTTTGCGCAGCCATTAAGGGCGGAATGGGAAATGATGGGAGGGAGAGTGATAACCAGAGGCAAGCTGACCGCGGTAAAAATGACCAAAACAGAAAATGGCCAAAACAGCAGGGAGGCGGATGCCTCCCTTATGGTTGAGCGGGTGTTCACCTGACCGGGTGCACGGGCGAGTGACCGCGTATTCTGGCCTTAACCGACTGTGGGCTCTCAGTAACCCAGGGTAAAGCGCTGGCGCTGGTGAGCGGGTTTTTCCACCTCGTTCAGCACGCCGTCGGCCAGATCACCGGCGGTGATCCCGGCAGGCTGTTCGCCGCTAAAGAGCACCTGATCGCCACCAATCCGATAGCCGCCGCGCTTCTCGCCCGGCTCCAGGAACACCGGGGGAGAGACAAAGCGCCAGTCGAGGGCGGTTTCACGACGCAGGGCGGTGAGACCGTCGCGGGCCGCCAGCGCCCCCTGTTTCCACTCGGCCGGAAACTCCGGGGTATCCACCAGTTGCACGCCGGGGGCGACCTCCAGACTGCCGGCGCCACCTACTACCAGCAACCAGCTGTTGGCTGCTTTGGCTGCTGCGACAATCGCGTCGGCGCCCTTGAGGTACTGGTCGTAGATATCCGGTGTGGTCCAGCCCGGGTTGTAGGCGCTGATCACCCGATCGTGCCCCTTGAGCACCTCGGCCAATGCCTGCGGGTTTTGGGCATCCACCGCCACGGCGGTGACCTGTGGATGGGCGGCCACCTTGCTGACATCGCGGACGATGGCGGTGACGTGATGGCCGCGGCTGACGGCCTCGTTCAGGATGGCTGAACCGACAAAACCGCTGGCACCGATCAGGGCAATCTTCATGGGGAACTCTCCTTCACTGTTGGAATGGGGCTATCCTACGCCGCCATTTATGATTTAATAATCACCTCAAAAATGTATTCACTTATAAGCTGGATTTAATAATGGAACAGCTCAGACGTTACGCCATCTTCGCCGCCGTGGTGGAGGCGGGCAGCATGACAGGGGCGGCCAAATCCCTCGGCATGACCCCCTCTGCCGTCAGTCAGCATATCAGCCAGCTGGAGAGCCTGCTCGGGCTACCCCTGCTCCATCGCTCCACCCGTCGCCTCAGTCTGACCGAGGCGGGAGAGGTGGTGTGGCAAGGGTGTCGGGCGTTGCAGCAGACCCTGAGCGAGACCGAACTGCGCCTCTCCGAGGTGCGCGACGCCCTGCTCGGTGAAGTTCGGATCACCGCCCCGGTGGGGATGGCGGGCCAGCCGCTGGCGCTGGCATTGTCCCCGCTGTTGCAGGCCCACCCCGGCCTCACCATCCAGATAATTGCCGATGACGAAAAGCGGGATCTGATTGCCGAGCGGATTGACGTGGCATTGCGGGTCGGCACCTTGCCCGACTCGACTCTGGTGGCCCGCAAACTGGGGCAAACCCGGATGCTGCTCTGCGCCGCCCCCACCTATCTGGCGCGCAAGGGGACACCGCGCACGCCCGCCGATCTGGCCGCCCACGATTGGCTCTGTGGCGACATGCTGGGCAACGGTTTGCTGCTGCTTGACGAGAAGGGGGGCGAACACAGGGTGAGGTTCAAGGCCAAGGTGCTCTGCAACAACGTGTTGCCCCTGCGCCAGTTTGCGCTGGCAGGGCAGGGGATCTCGCTGCAACCGGAGGGGGAGATTGGCGAGGATCTGGCGCAGGGGCGTCTGCTCGAACTGTTGCCCGGTTTTCGGGTGGCGCCGATGGAGATCCACGCCATCACGCCGCAGCGGGAGATCCCGGAGAAGGTGCGGCGGGTGGTGGAGGCGCTGCGCAGCTACTTCGCAGGCGCCTCCTGACACATATCGATGCGGCTTGGCCTATCTGTCAGTTGGGCTCTTGCCCGCCAACAGGCGGGCGGCGCCACAGATAGAGTCCGATTGTCAGCAGCAAGCTGCCCAGAAAGAGCCAGCGAGCGTTCCCCCATTGGCCGTTGTCCGTCATCAGGGCCGCCAGCAACAGGGGGCCAAGCAGCTGACCTAGGTTGGCGAGCTGGACAAAAAATCCCTGCACGATGGCCAGTTGCACCGGCCCCTGACTCACTCCCTGCGCAGACGAGAGGATCGCCGGCGGTGCCATGCCACCCGCCAGGGAGAGGACGAGGCACAATCCATAGGACCACCATGGCGACAGGCCGGGCCAGAAGGCGAGCATGCCACACAGCGCCATCAGGCCCAGTGCCCAACAGATGAGCCGATCTCGCGCCACGCCCCTGCGCAGCAGCCATGCCCCCATCAGGTTGCCGGGAATATTGGCGACCACCGCCAGCGCCGAAAGCTGGGCGATCTGGCTTTGGCCAATCCCGGGGCTGCCTTGCAACATGGTTGGCAGCCAGACAAAGAGCGCCCAGAGCATCAGGCTGTAGAGCATGAACGCCAACCCGTTGCGCCAGAGTGCCTTCTGCCGGAGCACCGTGAGTTGGCGCAGCGGGTGGCCCGAGTTGAACGAGTTTTGGGGGGCCCCGACCTGCAACTTGTCTGCCGAACGACTGGCCAGCAGAAGCAGCAGGGCCGAGAGTTGCAGAGTCATCAGGAGCAACCAGGCCAGGCGCCAGCCACCTTGCGCCGTGAGCCAGGGGGTGAGCAGCATGCCGGCCGCCGCACCAAGGGGCAGGTTGACCGCCCACAGACTCAGGGCCAGTCGTTTATCCTCCTCCCGGGTCACCGCCACGATAAAGGCGGGCATGGCCACCGAGACCAGCAAAAAGCCAATCCCCTCGACAATGCGCGACAGCAGCATCATGGCCAGCCCGGTGGCAGGCAGTGCCAACGCCCCGCCTGCCACGATAACCAGCAGCCCGACAACCCCGGTTTGCCGCCCACTCCAGCGAGTCAGCAACAGGCCGAGAAAGAGGCTGAAGAGGATCGCCAGCGTATTGAAAGCCGAGGCGAGATAGCTGGCTTCAACCAGTGTCAGCCCCAGCTCGCTGCGCAATATGCCGAGCACGGCGGGCACTTTGCCGAGGCAAAGGGCGCCGCTGGCACCGGCGAAAATGGCGAGGAAGATCAGAGGCCAGCGCGTGCCTTGTGGCTGGTGGCCTGCGAGCGTGTTCATGGCTGAGATTGGCCGTAGTGCAGCCACTCATCGTTGAGCTGGCCAAATTCGCCGCGCTGATAGGCATGCAGCCGATCTGCAATGGCGTCGTGGCTGTTCATCACGAAGGGGCCATGTTTGACCAGGGGTTCATTGAGTGCCTGGCCTGAGAGCACCACGAAGTGGCAGGGCTCGGTGGCCTCAAGTTGCAGTGCCACCGCCTCGCCTCCATCGGCAGAGAGGCTGACTGCCATCCCGTGACCTGCCGGGATGAGGTGCCGCTCTCCCTCAGACTGCAAAGTCAGTGACCCGGTCAGGGGATAGATCATCGCATTCCAGCCTGCCGCCAGCAGATGGGTGAATCGGCTACCGGGCGCGCAATGGCCATCGAGCAGGGTAAAGGGTTGGGGCAGTGCTCCCGAGTGTGGCGCCGTTATCCCGTTGCTGTGGCCTGCGACCACCCGTACTCGCACCCCTTCGCCATGAAATTCGGGGATGGTGGCAGCGGCTGCGTGGACGGCAAAAGGCGACGCCATCTTCTGACGGGCAGGCAGGTTGACGAAGATCTGCAGGGCGTGGACATAGGGCGATGCCCCCTCCGGCTGCTCGGTATGCACGGCCCCGCGCCCGGCCGCCAGCCAATGCAGCGCTCCCGGTTCGATGGGGCCCTGATTGCCGAGGGAGTCGTAGTTGACGTGGGGGCTCGTCGAATCCTCGAACAGATAGGTGACGGCAGAGATCCCGGCATGGGGGTGGGGCTCGAAGGTGGGGGCGGTCATCTGGAAGTGATCCACCATCACCACGGGGTCTATCAGACCGTTGAAAAAATGTTCGCCAAAATGGCGGGCTGCAAAGCCGCTGCCAATGCGCAGCGGTTGGCCCTTGACGGGGGCGGAGAGAATCAGGCGTCTGGTCATCAATGGATCCTCCAGAAGATAAAAAAAGCCTTCGGTCATCTGACCGAAGGCGGGGCGAGTTACGACTTCTTGGCACCCTCTTGCATCTGCCACACCAGGGTGGCGAAAGGCATGTCGAGGGCGCTGTAGACATCGTGCGCCTTGGGATCGACGTTGCTGCGCAGCATCTCGACCGTGGCGGAGGCGTAGTCGGTGACCGGGATACCGGCCCCCAGCAAGCGTTGCAGCCCAGTGGTGCGCTTGGCCTCGTTGAAGGTGCCGGAGGCATCGAGCACCACCCGGGCATCATAGCCGGCAGCCTTGGCAGAGAGGGCCGGGAAGCTGGCGCAGATCTCGAGGGATACCCCGGCGATGATCAGCTGTTTGCGGCCGGTCTTCTCAATGGCGGCGCGCACGGCGGGATCGTCCCAGGCGTTGATGACGGTACGGTTGATCACCTTCACATCCGGCAGGGCACTGGTTAGTTCGGGCATGGTTGGGCCCCACATGCCATCGGGCATGGTAGCGGTCACGATCACCGGCACGCCGAGGGCGCGGGCGGCGTTGGCCAGCGCCACCACGTTGTGCTTGAGCTCGCCCACCGTGGTGTCGCGCACGCCGCTCAGCAAACCGACCTGATGGTCGACCAGTAGCAGTACCGCATTGTCTCGGGAGAGCATCTCCAGATAGCGGTTGGGTGATACGGTCGGATGGCTGGCAGCCTCGGCGGCCATGGCCGGTGTCGCTGTGGTGGCCAGCGTGGCGGTCAGGGTCGCCAGACCGAGCAGGGTGGCAGAGCAGATTTGTCGCAGTTTCATGGTGAACTCCTTGTGATATCGGAACAGTCAAACGGCCATTGCTGGTGGGGCGGATTGCCCGCGCAGCAACCGTCTGATGGGGACAGGGCCATTATGATGGCTGCAAAAATGGCGACAATCTGGTGAAATAGGTTCTTATCGTTCCATCAATGGAACGATGTAAATGCACCTCCCTCTGACCAAGGCTGCCCGATGACACCACTGGAACTTGATTTGAATGATCTCTATCTCTTCACCCATGTGGTACAGCGGCAGGGATTCACCGCCGCCGCGCGGGCGCTTGGCGTACCCAAGTCGCGGATCTCGCGCCGGATCCGGCTGCTGGAGGAACGGCTGGATACCCGGCTGCTGCAGCGTACCTCACGCCAGCTCAGCCTGACCGATGCCGGTGAGGTGCTCTATCGCCACTGTCAGGCGATGCTGGCCGAGGCGCAGGCCGGAGAGGCGGCTGTGCGGCAACGGCAGCAGGAGCCGAGCGGTCTGGTGCGGATCAGCGTGCCCATTACCATCGCCGATGCGCTGCTTGCCCGCTTGCTGCCCGCTTTTATGGCGCAATACCCCAAGGTGAGGCTCGCCGTGCAAGCCAGCAACCGGCAGGTGGATCTGCTGGAGGAGGGATTGGATGTGGTGATCCGTGGGGTGGCCTTCGAGCAGCCCCCCTCCAGTCTGGTGCAGGTGCCGCTCTGTACGGTGCAGTGGGGCGTGCTGGCGACCCCGACGTGGCTCTCTCGCCACGGTGCATTGATGCATCCGCGCCAGCTGGAGGGAGAGGATGCCCTGCTCTTCAGCTCGCTGGAGCGTCAGGCCGATCTGTTGCGGCTGCGGCACGATAGTGGGGAGAGTGAGGAGGTGGCGGTCAATGTGCTGCTGCGCAGCGACAATATGCAAACCCTCAAGCAGGCGGCGCTGGCGGGGCTAGGAATGGTGGGCTTGCCACTTTACGCCTGCGTGAATGAGCTGGCGGATGGGCGGCTGCAACAACTGTTGCCCGAGTGGCGTCCCAAAGATGGCAAGCTGGTGATGCTCTACCCAGCGCGGCGCGGCCTGTCACCGGCGGTCAGAACCCTCATCGACTTTATCAAGGCAAAGTTGCCTGCACTGCTGGCAGAGGTCGGCCAGCCCCGCTGAAGGGGTTATCCCTCCATCTTGGTGCGAATGCGCTCGAACAGGCTCTGCAGGCAGGCTTGATCCCGATCGGCGGCCCGCACCGCGCCATACATATGGCGACGAATACCGCTGCCGAGAGGGCGGGCGCAGAGCATCCCCTGTCTGACAAACTCCTCGCTGGCCCAGCGCGGCAGGGCGGCAACGCCGAGTCCGGCGGCGGCCATCTGCAGCATCACAGAGGTGTTGTCCACCGGCTTGCTGCGGGCGGGCTCCACCCCGGCGGGCTGCAAAAAGCGGTTGAAGATATCCATGCGGCTGCGCTCCACCGGATAGACCAGCAGCACCTCCGGCCCCAGATCGCTCGGCTCGATGCGACTCTGGTGGCAGAGGGGATGATCCGGCGCCATCACCAGAGTCAGATCGAAGGCGAACAGCGGCTCGAAGTGGAGATCGCCGCGGGCCTGCACATCGGAGGTGAGCAGCAGATCGAGTTGACCGCCGAGCAGGGCATTGATGGCATCAAAACCCGGCACCGACTCCACCTCCAGATCCACCCCAGGCCACTGGCGGCGAAATTCCGGCAACAGCGGCAGCAGCCACTGGATGCAGCTGTGGCAATCGAGCGCCAGATGCAGCCTGCCCGCATCGCCGCTCTGTAGGGCCTGCAGCTGCTTCTCGGTCTGGGCCAGGGCGGGCAACACCTGACGGGCGAGGGCGAGCAGCTGGCTGCCCGCTGCGGTCAGCACCAGCGGGCGGCTCTTGCGCAGGTAAAGCTCCAGATTGAGACGGGTCTCCAGCTCTTTGAGCTGGTGGGACAGGGCGGACTGGGTGAGGTTGAGGGTCAGCGCCGCACCGGCCAGCGAGCCCTGCTCGGCCAGCGCGGTCAATGTTTTCAAGTGTTTTATCTCTATCCCTGCATTGCTTGGCACTGCCATAAGATGGCTCCTTGTGAGATTGCGTATGGCGCTGATGCGGCTGTCGGGGGTGGCTTGGCCTCCTGCCGTCTTGCTGTTGCGCTTCTTAATACATGCAAGAACGGGCCTCTGTATCCTCGCGGTGAACCTGTTCGGCGGTCAGTTGAGGATTATTTGAGAGCCAGTTGAAGAGGATTCAATAGCCAGCGTCACCTTATCTTGTCATTTTGGATGTGTAAACATCTGGATGGCTAAATCATCCAGTTTCCCATCAGATGAATGAGCATAAGGAAATGAACCTATGACACGAGCACACACCCTGGGCTTCCCCCGTATCGGCGCCAAGCGCGAGCTGAAATTTGCCCTCGAATCCTACTGGCGTGGCGAGACCACTCAGGCCGAACTCGTTGCCGTGGGCAAGACGCTGCGTGAGCGCCACTGGCAGGCCCAGCACGGCGCCGGGGTCAATCTGCTGCCGGTGGGCGACTTTGCCTGGTACGATCAGGTGCTCGGTACCAGCCTGCTGGTGGATGCGGTGCCTGCCCGTCACCGTCATGGCGAGACCGATCTCGACACCCTGTTTCGGGTCGCCCGCGGCCGTGCGCCGACCGGCCCGGCAGCGGCCGCCGCCGAGATGACCAAATGGTTCAACACCAACTATCACTATCTGGTGCCGGAATTTAGCCGTGATCAGCGCTTCAAGCTGGGCTGGAGCCAGCTGTTTGACGAGGTCGAAGAGGCCAAGGCGCTGGGGCTGCCGGTCAAGGCGGTGTTGCTGGGGCCCGTCTCTTACCTGTGGCTTGGCAAGGAGAAAGAGAGCGGCTTCTCGCGCCTTGAACTGCTCGAACGCCTGCTGATCGTCTATCAGGAGATCCTGGCCAAGTTGGCCGCCCAAGGGGTGGAGTGGGTGCAGATCGACGAACCGGCGCTGACGCTGGACTTGCCGGACGAGTGGCGTCTGGCCTATCTCAATGCCTATGAACGTCTGGCCGGTTCCTGCAAGCTGCTGCTCACCACCTATTTCGGCTCGGTGGCCCATCAGCGCGACATCATCACCAGCCTCAAGGTGGATGGCCTGCATCTGGATCTGGTGGCCGCCCCCGAACAGCTGGAGACCCTGGTGCCGCATCTGCCCGCCCAGTGGGTCATCTCCGCCGGAGTGATCAACGGCCGCAACGTCTGGCGTGCCAATCTGGCCAAGCTGGCGCCGACCCTGAAATCGCTGAAAGCCAGACTCGGCGAGCGGCTCTGGGTTGCCTCATCCTGCTCATTGCTGCACAGCCCGGTGGATTTGACCCTGGAGCAGGAGCTGGATCCCCAGACCCGCAGCTGGTTCGCCTTCGCCCTGCAAAAATGTTTCGAGTTGGGGCTGCTCAGAGAGTATCTGGATGGGGGCGAGCTCGACAAGATCACCGCCTACAGCCAGCCCATCGTCGATCGGGAGTCTGACAGCCGGGTGCACAAGAAGGCGGTGCAGTCACGGCTCGCCAGCCTCACCAACAGCGATTTTGATCGCCACAGCCCCTATCCGGTCAGGGCCGAGCTGCAGCGCTCGGAGCTCAAGCTGCCGCTGCTGCCCACCACCACCATCGGCTCCTTCCCGCAGACCTCGCAGATCCGGGTATTGCGGCAGGATTGGCGCGCCGGTCGTATCGATAACCGCGCCTACGAGGCGGGCATTAAGGCGGAGATCCGCGATGCCATCGCGCGTCAGGAGGCCATCGGGCTGGACGTGCTGGTACATGGCGAGGCCGAGCGCAACGACATGGTGGAGTATTTCGGTGAGCTGCTGGATGGCTTTGCCATCACCCGCTTCGGTTGGGTACAGAGCTATGGCTCCCGCTGCGTCAAGCCGCCGGTGATCACCCGCGACATCGACCGCCCGACCCCCATGACCCTGGCGTGGACAAAGTTTGCCCAAAGCCTGACCGACAAGCCGGTCAAGGGGATGCTGACTGGCCCCGTGACCATCCTCTGCTGGTCACTTCCCGCGGGAAGACGTGAGCCGCGAACAGTCTGCCCTGCAAATCGGGCTGGCCATTCGCGACGAGGTAGCAGATCTGGAAGCCGCTGGCATCAAGATCATCCAGATCGACGAACCGGCGATCCGCGAAGGTTTGCCCCTGCGCAAGCAGGATCATCAGGCCTATCTCGACTGGGCAGTGCGGGCCTTCCGTCTGAGTGCCAGCCCGGTGGCGGACAGCACCCAGATCCACACCCACATGTGCTACAGCGACTTCAACCTCATCATCGAGGCGGTGGCGGCGCTGGATGCGGACGTGATCACCATAGAGACCAGCCGCAGCCAGATGCAGCTGCTCGAAGCGTTCGAACGCTTCAACTACCCCAACGAGATTGGCCCGGGCGTTTACGACATCCACTCGCCGAACGTGCCGAGCCAGAGCTGGATTGAGGGGTTGCTGCGCAAGGCCGCCAAACAGATCCCGGCCGAGCGGCTCTGGGTCAACCCGGATTGCGGCCTCAAGACCCGCGGCTGGGAAGAGACCGAGGCCGCTCTCAAGGTGATGGTCGATGCCACCAGGGCGCTGCGGGCCGAGCTAGCGTAACCGGCAAGCCGTGACCGCCATCGATAAGGTGGCGTGCTGAAAAACGAAAAGAGAGAGGGGAAGCCACTGCTTCCCCTCTCTCTTTTCGTTGGCCACTTTTTCACTTGCTCCTGATCCTTGCCACAGCCCGCTTTGCACTAGGCTCAGAGGTGGCAGAAGTGGATGGAGTCGCGGCCATGGGGGTTGGTATGAGGATCGCAATCCTGTGGGGATTGCTGATGTGGCAGAGTGTCTGGGCGGCGCCAGCGGCCGAGTTGAAGCTGGTCTATTTTGACGACTTTGCCCCATATTCGTGGCGTGACGAACAGGGTAAGATGCGCGGGCTGATGATCGATGTGATGGATCGGGTGGCAGCGCAGATGGGGCTGCGGGTGCGCCATGAGGGCTATCCGTGGCAACGGGCGCAGAAGATGGTGCGTCTGGCGCAGGCCGATGGTTTTGTGACCGTTGCCACCCGCGAGCGGCGCAGCTATACCCTGGTTGTGGAAGAGCCGGTCACGACGACGACCCTGACGATATTTACGCCGCGTGCTCATTCCCATATGCAGGCGTTCCTGCAAGCCAAGCGTCTGGGGGATCTCAAGGCGTTCACCTTTCTCGACTATCTGGGCAATGGCTGGGGCAAGGAGAACCTGGCCAGCTTCACCGTTCATCAGACCATCAATGTTGATAACGTCTTCAAAATGCTGGCTGCGGGTCGGGGGGATCTGATGGTGACAGACCCACTTGTCGCACGCTTCAAACTCAACAAGCTGGGGCTGGCCAATCAGGTGGTTGAAGTTCCACTCGTGCTTGACTCGACTCCGTTCAATCTCTGCATCGGCAAACACTCCCGCTTCAATACCCGGCTCACCGAGTTCAACAGGGCTTTGCAGCAGTTGCGACAAAGTGGCGAACTGGCGCGCATTGAAGCCCGCTATCGTTGAACCCTGATGACACAAGTCGTTGCAACCTGGGGGCTAGAAACGAAAGAGGGAAGGCGCAAGCCTTCCCTCTTCGCTGCATCCACGACAAGCACCGGGATTAGCACGCTTGCTGCAGATTGAGTGGCTGGGGGGCGGATTGTTTGATTAACAGTGGCGCGGACGGCAGTGATGGGCGCTCACGCTCCAGCACCCTGTTTAGCCACTGGCGGTCGAGGGTGATCTGGTTGCGATCAGTCACCACCAGATTGTGATGCTGGGCTCCGAGGCAGCCGTAGTGGCGCGGATCTGTCTGGGTAAAGAGGCCAAGACAAGGGACACCACTGGCGGCGGCCAGATGCAGCGGCCCGGTATCGCAGCTGACAAAGAGGGAAAGTCCGGCGGTGACGGCTGCAAATTCGCACAGACTGGTGAGCGAGAGGGTGGCATCGCCGACCAGAGGCAGTGGCGCTGCCGGGTCGTTGAACTGGAGCATCACAGCGTCGGGAGCTTGCCGGCGCAATTGGGCCAGCAGTCGTTGCCATTGGATGGGGGAGAGCCCCTTGCCTTTGCGGGCGCCGGTAAAAAAGCCGATAAGCGGTTGCCCCGGGTGTGCTCTGGCCAGCTCCGCCAGCTGGGGATGGCGGGTCGCCATGGGCAGCCCCAACGCTATCTGCTGCTCGGGGCCTGCATCCACACCCAGCAGGCGCAGCGGGCGGTAGGCGTAGTGGCGATCTTCTTCGATGGGTTCCGGACGGGCGAAGATCGCATCCCCCTTGGCATCGTCAAATCCCCGTTTTTCGCAGCCGCGCACCCAGGCGGCCA
Organism: Aeromonas jandaei; assembly: GCF_037890695.1. Taxonomy (NCBI): domain Bacteria; kingdom Pseudomonadati; phylum Pseudomonadota; class Gammaproteobacteria; order Aeromonadales; family Aeromonadaceae; genus Aeromonas; species Aeromonas jandaei. The sequence continues at coordinate 2,809,890 of NZ_CP149571.1, forward strand.
GCAGGTGGTCGGTGCTGGAGGCAAACGGCACATAGACCCGGTCGTAACGCTGTTGGCGCAGTTGCCAAAGGGCGGGCAGGGCGCTGATCAACCCTTTCCCCTGCAATCTGATCAGATGAATGCGGTGCAGGTTGAGGGCAGTAAACAGGGGGAGCAGTGGCCCCTTGCTGCAAACCAGCTCGATCTCGGCGCCGGGGTGGGTCTTTTGTACTTGCTGCAGGAAGGGGAGCAAAAAGAGGTTGTTGCCAATCCGGTTGTTGCTGCGTACCACAAGAATGCGGCGAGGGGGCGCTTCACCGGGTGGGAGCAGGGAGCCTCGGGCCAGCCAGGCGAGGAGCGAGCGCTCGATGCCGGATGTCCATTGGCGACGCTGACCGTCGAAGCGGCGCAGTATGTCTCTGACTTTTTTCATGGGGGCGTACTCGGGCTGAGAAGAATGCCCCCTAAATAGACACAGGGATTCTTAAGAAATTATTAATTTTTTAATCAGGAAGGGGATTTTCCCCTGTTATGTGATCGGTAACCGTCTGCCAGAAGGCGTCAGCCAGTGGCGAGTGACTATTTGGCGGACGGATGAGGCCAATCGCCCAGCATGCCTCGCTCTCCGTTAAAGGCAGGGTGATCACATCCGGGTGCTCTATGGTGGTGGAGGAGGGCACCAGGGTCCAGGCGATCTCTGCGGCGGCGGTGGCGACGCCCGCTGCAAAGTCATTGACGTACTGGATCCCCTGAAAGCGCAATCCGCTCTGGGCCAGATAGTTCATCAGGTGATCGTAAAACGACGGAGCCTTGTCCCGGCGCAGGATAGCCAACGGCTTGTCCACCAGATCGGCCAACTCTCTCACCTCCCTATAGCTGGCGGGCAGCACGGCAACAAAATGGGCTCGTTCGACCGACATGGCGTGCCACCCCTTGGGGGCGGGCAGGCGGCAAAAACCGAGATCCAGCTTGCCCTCGCTTAACGCCAGCAACTGGTGGTGGGTGGAGAGATCGTTGAGCTCAATGGTCACCTGCGGTCGCTCGGCGCGAAAGCGGGCGATGACCGCAGGCACCAGGATCTTGGTAGCGACGCCAAAACCGATACGCAGGGTGCCTACGTTGCCCGCCAGCACATCGCGGGCGGTGCGCGAGAGCTGCTCGCTTTGGATAACCAGGGTGCGGGCATCCTCATAAAGGGCTCGCCCCAGCACAGTGAGGCGGGTGGTGCTGGCGTTGCGCTCGAACAGTTCGCCGCCCAGCTCCTCCTCCAGCCGCCTTATCTGCTTGCTCAGTGCCGACTGGGTGACATGCTGGCGTACCGCTGCCTGACCGAAATGCAGCACTTCGCCCAAGGTGACGAAGGCCTTCAGATCCCGTAGCTCCACAGTAGCTCCTTCATTCCTTGCGGGAATATTGAATGGTCACATTTGTCATTGGACGGAATTCTAGAACTGTTCGATGCTATTGCCAATTCAATTGGGTGCCGCCAGCCGGCGCAATCTAGGTGGCCTGGACCACCGCCGCAGAAGGAGCAACACCAGATGCATCACCACAAGTTCAACGACTTCCCGAGCGATTTTCTGTGGGGCGCCGCCTCCGCCGCCTATCAGGTGGAGGGGGGTTGGAATGCCGATGGCAAGGGACCCTCGGTGTGGGATCTCTTCACCAAATTGCCGGGCAAGACCTTTGAGGGGAGCAACGGCGATGTGGCGGTGGATCACTACCACCGCATGGAGGAGGACGTGGCACTGATGGCCGAGATGGGGCTCAAGGCTTACCGCTTCTCGGTGAGCTGGCCGCGCATCTACCCCACAGGTCGGGGGGAGGTGAACGAGGCAGGTCTGGCCTTCTACGAGAAGCTGATCGACACCCTCTTGGCCCACCAGATCGAGCCGGTGCTGACCCTCTACCACTGGGATCTGCCGCAGGCGCTGCAGGATGAGTACGGCGGTTGGGAAGACCGACGCATTATCGAGGATTTCGAGCGCTACTGCGTGACCCTCTATCAGCGCTTTGCCGGCAAGGTGAAGTACTGGGTGTCGCTTAACGAGCAGAACTACAACCTGACCAACGCCTATCAGCTCGGCACCCATCCGCCCGCCGTGCAGGATCGCAAGCGCTTCTTCGCCGCCAACCACATCGCGTTTCTGGCCAATGCCCGGGTCATCAAGGCGTTTCGCCAGCATGTGCCGAACGGCTTGATTGGCCCGAGCTTTGCCTATTCCCCTGCCTATCCGGCGTCGTGCGACCCGAAAGATATGCTGGCCTATGAGAACGCCGAGGAGTTCAACAACCTCTGGTGGCTGGATGCCTACTGCTTTGGCCGTTATCCGCAGGCGGCGCTCGCTTACTTGCGGGAAAATGGCGAGGCGCCCGAGATCCTGCCGGGCGATATGGAGTTGCTGCGCGAAGGGACGCCCGACTACATTGGCGTCAACTACTACTACACCCTGACCTACACCGATAACCCCTTGGGCGGTCAGACCCTGCAGCGCATCAACACCACCGGCAAGAAGGGCACCACGCCATCGAGCGGCATTCCCGGCCTCTACAAGACGGCGCCCAATCCGCACCTTGAGACCAGCAACTGGGATTGGGCCATCGACCCGACCGGGATGCGCATCGCGCTGCGTCGCCTCTCTTCCCGTTACGGTTTGCCGCTGATGATCACCGAGAACGGCCTTGGCGAGTTCGACAAGCTGGAGGCGGGCGACAAGGTGAACGATGAGTACCGCATCGATTATCTGCGCAGCCACGTCAAGGCGTGCCAGGAGGCGATGCAGGACGGGGTGGAATTGCTCGGCTACTGTGCCTGGTCGTTCACCGACATCCTGAGCTGGCTCAACGGCTACCAGAAGCGTTACGGCTTCGTCTATGTGGAGCGTGACGAGCAGGGGGGCTCCCTTCGCCGGATCAAGAAGGCGAGTTTCCACTGGTACAGCCAGGTGATCGCCAGCCAGGGCAAGCAGCTCTGACGGTTTATCGCGTCGCGTAACAAGCGGGCCCGGGCAATCCCCGGGCCCGTTTGCTTTGGTTGCCATCTTTGGCCGAGAGGGGAGAGGGGGCCGGAAGTGGGGCGCATTGCTTGGCGTTTGCTGATTTTTGTCCTGCCAAAGCTGGCGACCCCTGCTATTATCTGCGGCCAAACATGAGCCAATAAAAATCAGGATATCGTGATGACTGACCACACTTTTATTCCCGGCAAGGACGCGGCGCTGGAAGACTCCATCGAATGCTTCCAGACCAAGCTGCAAGCTCTGGGCTTTGATATTGAAGAGGCCTCCTGGCTCAACCCCGTGCCGAACGTCTGGTCGGTGCACATCCGGGACAAGGAGTGCTCACTCTGCTTTACCAATGGCAAGGGTGCCAGCAAGAAGGCGGCACTTGCCTCCGCTCTGGGTGAGTATTTCGAGCGTCTCTCCACCAACTACTTCTTCGCCGACTTCTATCTTGGCGAGCAGGTAGCCAACGGCGATTTCGTTCACTACCCGAACGAGAAGTGGTTCCCCATCGAGGGGGAGCAACTGCCAGCCGGTCTGCTCGACAGCTTCACCCGCAAGTTCTACAACCCGGATGGCGAAGTGACCGCCGAGATGCTGGTGGATCTGCAATCTGGCAACGAGGAGCGCGGCATCGTCGCCCTGCCGTTCGAGCGCCAGTCCGATCACGAGACTGTCTACATCCCGATGAACATCATCGGCAACCTCTATGTCTCCAACGGCATGAGCGCCGGCAACACCAAGACTGAAGCGCGTACTCAGGCGCTCTCCGAGGTATTCGAGCGCCACGTGAAGAACAGGATCATCGCCGAGGCGCTGAGCCTGCCGCTGATCCCGAACGACGTGATTGCCCGTTATCCGGGGATTGCCGCCTCTATCGCGGCACTGGAAGCGGAAGGTTTCCCGATTTACAGCTTCGATGCCTCTCTGGGCGGCCGCTATCCGGTCATCTGCGTGGTGCTGCTCAACCCGAGCAACGGTACCTGCTTTGCCTCCTTCGGCGCCCATCCGCGCTTTGAAGTGGCCTTCGAACGTACCGTGACCGAGTTGCTGCAGGGCCGTGGTCTCAAGGATCTCGACGTGTTTGTGCCGCCATCATTCGACAACGAGCAGGTGGCGGATCACCACAACCTCGAGACCCACTTCATCGACTCTTCCGGCCTTATCAGTTGGGATCTGTTCAAGGAAGAGGCCGACTTCGAGTTTGCTGATTGGGATTTCCGCGGCACCTCGCAGGAGGAGTTCGACCACCTGATCGGCATCTTCCACGAGCTGGAGCAGCCGGTCTATATCGCCGATTACGAGCACCTGGGCGTCTACGCCTGCCGCATCCTGGTGCCCGGCATGTCCGACATCTATCCGGCCGAAGATCTGCTGCTGGCCAACAACACCATGGGGGCCCATCTGCGCGAGACCATCCTGGCGCTGCCATCACTTGATTGGGATGCCGAGCAGTATATGGCGTTGTTTGATCAACTGGACGAAGAGGGGCACGACGAGCGTACCCGCGTGCGTGAGCTGCTGGGCATCGCTGCCGCCAAGGGCACCGCGCTGCACACCCTGCGTGTTGGCGAGCTGAAAGCCATGCTGGCGCTGGCTGCCGGTGAGCTGGAGACTGCGCTGGATCTCATCGATTGGACCATGGAGTTCAACCAGTCGGTGTTCCCGGCCGAGCGTGCCAGCTACTATCGTGCCCTGCGCGCCTGCGTCGAGCTTTTCCTCGACGAGGAGCGCGACCCCGAGCAGTATCGTGGCGTCTTTACCCGTATGTATGGTGAGGATACGCTGGCACAGGCCTGGGCCAACGCCAGTGGCGAAGCGCGTTTCCACGGGCTGGAGGCGGCTGACTTGTCGCTTTCCCAATTCCCGCTGCACCAGAAGCTGCTGGCGGCTTACGAGAAGCTGCAAAAGGCCAAGCGTGCCCATCAGTGGTCATAAAGATACATTGACAATGTGCGAGTAAAGGAGGGGCCGGTTGGCCCCTTCTGTTTGATGCAGATAAGCGATGTCGTTGTTATTCAAAGATGAAATAAAAAACAAAAAATACCTCTAAGGGGGTTGCAGGCAGAGTAGGGGGCATGCTTGGGAACTGCAAAGATATCTTGCCAATGCATGGTTTATGTGGCGAACTATAAATTCTTTAAAATCATTACATTAAAAATCCAACACTTCTGTTTCAGCTGAAACCTGGTGTAAACTGGCGTAGCCATGCGGCTCAAATATTTGTAGTAAAATTACAATCGCACACTGATAAATTTGATCGATGTCAATTTTGGCCATTTGGCCCTTTGTTATGATTTCAACAGGCAAAACATTCAGGTAGATCATAATTGAAAGCTGAATCCCCATTCGATTGTCTCAAGCCCGAAGCCATCGCTGCACTGGCTGAAGACATCACCTACGCCAAGGCTACCAAGCCGGCATACAAGGTCATTCCACTGGCCATTACCGCAGGCGCTTTCATCGCCATCGCATTTATCTTCTACATCACAGTGACTACCGGAACCGGTTCCATGCCTTGGGGTATGGCCAAGCTGGTCGGCGGTCTCTGCTTCTCTCTCGGACTTATCCTCTGTGTGCTGCTCGGTGCCGAGCTGTTCACCTCCACCACCCTGACGCTGGTAGCCAAAGCGGCCAACCGGATCAGCTGGGCCCAACTGCTCAAGAACTGGGGGCTGGTCTACTTCGGCAACCTGATTGGCGGTCTGCTGATGGTGGCGCTGATCATCGTTTCTGCCGAGTACACGGCAGCGGACGGCCAGTGGGGTCTGAATGCCCTGAAAGTGGCTCAGCACAAAATTCACCACACCTTCTTCGAAGCGGTGGCCTTGGGTATCCTCTGTAACCTGATGGTATGTCTGGCTGCATGGATGGCATTTGGTGCCCGCAGTGCGACTGACAAGGTAGTGGTTATGCTGCTGCCGGTTGCCATGTTCGTTGCCTCAGGTTTCGAGCACAGCATCGCAAACATGTTTATGATTCCGGTTGGCATCGCTATCCATAGCGTGGCTGGCCCGGAGTTTTGGCAGGCCATCGGCCAGGATCCGGCAACCTTTGCTGACCTGACCGTATCCAACTTCGTCCTACACAACCTCATCCCTGTTACCATCGGCAATATCATCGGTGGTGGCGTGATGGTTGGTCTGACTTACTGGTTTATCTTCCGTCGTCATCATTAAGGATGATTGCGGGATACTACATCAATACCGTGTGAGGTAATGAAAAATGGCAGAACTTAACGAACAGTTCCAAAAAGCATGGGAAGGCTTCGCGGCCGGTGAATGGCAGACCTCTGTCAACACCCGTGACTTCATCCAGAAGAACTACACCCCGTATGAAGGTGACGAGTCCTTCCTGGCTGGCGCGACCGAAGCGACCACCAAGCTGTGGGACAAGGTCATGGAAGGGATCAAAATCGAGAACCGCACTCACGCGCCGGTCGATTTTGATACTGACCTGCCCTCCACCATTACCGCACACGATGCCGGTTATATCGATCAGAGCCTGGAGCAGATCGTTGGTCTGCAGACTGACAAGCCGCTGAAGCGCGCCATCATCGCCAACGGCGGTATCAAGATGGTTAAAACTTCTTGCGAAGTGTACGGTCGTCAACTGGATCCGATGGTCGAGAAGATCTTCACCGAATACCGCAAGACTCACAACCAGGGCGTGTTTGACGTTTACACCAAAGACATCCTGAACTGCCGCAAGTCTGGTGTTATCACCGGTCTGCCGGATGCCTACGGCCGTGGCCGTATCATCGGTGACTACCGTCGTGTTGCTCTGTACGGTGTTGACTTCCTGATGGCCGACAAACTGGCCCAGTTCAAGTCCCTGCAAGCTGACCTGGAAAACGGCGTCAACCTGGAAGCCACCATCCGTCTGCGCGAAGAGATCTCCGAGCAGCACCGTGCCCTGGCACAGATGAAGGTGATGGCTGCCAAGTACGGTTGCGATATCTCCGTACCGGCCAAGAACGCCAAAGAAGCCGTACAGTGGACCTACTTCGCCTACCTGGCGGCAGTCAAGTCCCAGAACGGTGCAGCCATGTCCTTCGGTCGTACCTCCAGCTTCCTGGATATCTACATCGAGCGTGACCTGCAAAAAGGCCTGATCACCGAGCAAGAAGCCCAGGAGCTGATGGACCACATGGTCATGAAGCTGCGTATGGTTCGCTTCCTGCGTACTCCGGAATACGATTCACTGTTCTCCGGCGACCCGATGTGGGCGACCGAGACCCTGGCTGGCATGGGCGTTGATGGCCGTACTCTGGTCACCAAGAACAGCTTCCGTATGCTGAACACCCTGTACACCATGGGCCCGTCCCCTGAGCCGAACCTGACCATCCTGTGGTTCCGAGAAGCTGCCGGTCGGTTTCAAGAAGTACTGTGCCAAGGTATCCATCGAGACCTCTTCCGTTCAGTACGAGAACGACGATCTGATGCGTCCGGATTTCAACAACGATGACTACGCCATCGCTTGCTGTGTATCCCCGATGATCGTTGGTAAGCAGATGCAGTTCTTCGGTGCTCGTGCCAACCTGGCCAAGACCATGCTGTATGCAATCAACGGTGGTATGGACGAGAAGCTCAAGATCCAGGTCGGTCCGAAAACCGAGATGGTCAAGTCCGAGTACCTCGACTATAACGACGTGATGGATCGTCTGGACCACTTCATGGATTGGCTGGCCAAGCAATACGTTGCTGCGCTGAACATCATCCACTACATGCACGACAAGTACAGCTACGAAGCCTCTCTGATGGCGCTGCACGACCGTGACGTATATCGCACCATGGCGTGTGGTATCGCTGGTCTGTCCGTAGCCGCTGACTCCCTGTCTGCCATCAAGTACGCCAAGGTCAAGCCGATTCGTGACGAAGATGGCGTTGCCATCGACTTCGAAATCGAAGGCGAATACCCGCAGTTCGGTAACAACGACGCTCGCGTCGATGACATCGCCTGTGACCTGGTTGAGCGCTTCATGAAGAAGATTCAGAAGCTGAACACCTACCGTGGTGCTGTTGCTACCCAGTCTGTTCTGACCATCACCTCCAACGTGGTATATGGCAAGAAGACCGGTAACACCCCGGATGGCCGTCGTGCCGGTGCTCCGTTCGGCCCGGGTGCAAACCCGATGCACGGTCGTGACCAGAAAGGTGCTGTTGCATCCCTGACTTCCGTTGCCAAGCTGCCGTTCGCTTACGCTAAAGATGGTATCTCCTATACCTTCTCCATCGTACCGAACGCACTGGGTAAAGATATGGAAGCCCAGAAAGCCAACTTGGCTGGCCTGATGGACGGTTACTTCCACCACGAATCCAACGTAGAGGGTGGTCAGCACCTGAACGTTAACGTGATGAACCGTGAAATGCTGCTGGACGCCATGGAAAACCCGGAGAAATATCCGCAGTTGACCATCCGCGTATCCGGTTATGCCGTTCGCTTCAACTCTTTGACCAAAGAGCAACAGCAAGACGTCATCACCCGTACCTTCACCGCCGCTCTGTAATCGAGTCGCAGTGAGCAAAAACCGGCGCCAAGGCGCCGGTTTTTTTATGTCCCCATCTTGCCGGATTGGAGGGTTTTGTTAGTCTGCCTCTGCCTCTGCCTCTGCCTCTGCCTCTGCCTCTGCCTCTGCCTCTGCCTCTGCCTCTGCCTCTGCCTCTGCCTCTGCCTCTGCCTCTGCCTCTGCTTGGCATGAGTCTGATTGTGAGGGGCGGGCATGTGCATCATGCCCGTCAAATCAACGTGAATACTCTACCCGGATGGGCAGCATGTCTGGCAGAAACAACAAGGGCCGCACCATGTGCAGCCCTTGTTGTGTCAGATATTGCAGATTGAGCGCGTTAGCTGGCCCAGGTGATGATGTGGTCAATCCATTCACCCGCCTCATCTTCGTGGATCACCTTGCCACGGACGGATTGTCCCGCTTGATGCATGGCTGAACGGCTACCGGTCAGCAGGGGATGCCACTCTGGCAAGGGGTGCCCTTCGGCAAGCAGGCGGTAAGCGCAAGTGGAGGGGAGCCAGTCATACTCGGCAATCTTGTCGTGGGTGATCTGCAGGCAATCCGGTTCTTTCTTGAAGCGGTTCATATAGTCGGAGCACTGGCAGGTTTTGGTGTTGAGCAGGTTGCAGGCTACGTTGGTGAACACCAGCTCTTCGGTATCTTCATCGATCAGCTTGTTGAGGCAGCATTTGCCGCAACCATCGCAGAGGGATTCCCATTCGGATTCAGTCATCTGCTGCAGACTCTTGGTCTGCCAAAAGGGGGCTTGCATCATACCGCTCACTTAATACACCTGATAAAACGCGTGGTTATACCCCTTGTCCCCCGGCATTTCAAGATGAGCGTACCAATGGTGAGAAAATATGAGTGAACTCGATATATTGCCTGGAGCCATAAGGTGCCTGAGTTGGCGTCATGTTCATTGTACCGTCTGCTTTAACCATCTCTTTCCAGACTCTTTGAGTGCCTATCAACTTCACTCGAGTGGGGGTGAAGAAGGTGCTATCAAGAGGAGCTCGACCCTGGCTCAGTGATTGAGATAGATATCCTGTTCGCCATAACTCAATCGTTTACCGTTCACAGCAATACGTTTGGCGCCAAAGAAGCAGGCCAATATGCCTGACTGCTGGCCAAGACGCTGCAATTTTGCGTGATCCAGCTCGATCTGTTCGGGCAGCCAGGTAAAGACCGCTGCACAATGCCCCTGACAAAGGCTGCGCTCCAGTGTCTGTTGCCAGTTCTTGATCTTCGGGCTGTGTACGATCAGCACCCGTTTCGGGTCTATACCACGCTCTTGCAAGCGGTTGGCTGCAGGGCGGCCGGGTGGGGCGATCAACAGGATCCATCCGGTATGGTTGTTACCGATGCGGGTCAATTCATCCAGAAACTGTTCGTCAGAGTGAATACGCACGTTGGCTGTGGCCGATCCCGCTTTACAAAGGATCCTTGTTGGCCATGGACGGCTGATGGTGCTGCTCATTGCGACAGAGGGAGAGTGCAGAGTCTGGTTCATATTCTTTATCCTGTATGAAAATACAAGCTGTATGCACATACAGTAGTTCTGTTCTGGGTACCTGACAAGCTGTTTTTAAAGAAATATGTGATCTCTACGATGTAAAGCTTCTGTAACTGATTGATTTTAAATGGATGAATAATCTATCTAAGGGTGGTGTTTTTTTGTTCTATGGACAAACGCTGGTGTACCACCCATGGTTATACAGGTCGTCAAGAGGAGGAGCCGAGATGGATATCAGCACTTTGCAGCGTCTGGATGCCAACATTTTGCTGGGCATCATCAATGAGAAATTGCGGCTTGAATGTGATGGGCTGGAGGAGTTGCTGGCCTATTACAACATGAGTGAGGAGCAGCTGGCGGTGCGGTTGGGCCAGATTGGATATCACTATGATCCTTTGAGCAATCAGTTCAAGGCACACACCTGATGGTGCAATGCAGGTTTCATATTTGCCTTGTAGCATATATCGGCGCATTGAAATCGCTTTCAATGCGCCGTTTCAGTGCCTATTTTCAAGGATTTTCAAAGCCTGGCAATCGTTGAAAACCTATTCACGTTATTTTATTTTAACTTTAAACATAACCTATTGATAAAGGTGGTTATTTTTTATGAATGGCAACGAGTCAAAGGAAAGGGTTTTCACGCTTTCGGGGCGGTTTTCATCGGTTAAAGTGTGACTTGCGTTAACTTTTAATTGTGCGGCTTTCGTTAGTATTCTCACGCCGGTACATATTTTGAGATAACAACAGCGCCGGTCCCGATCCTCGGGATAACAATTTTATTTGTAACGAAGGAATATGGTTTATGGCTACCAAGAAGAAGACAGACCAGGATCTCCAACTGGATAAAGATCAGCTCAAGGCGAGTATCGTGCGTCACCTGCGTTCTACCTTGGGAACAAGCGAACAGAAAGCCTCTCACGATGCATGGTGGAAAGCCACCGCAGCGGCGGTCAACGAACAGGTTTACGAGCGCCTGACCCGCACTCAGCAGACTCACTTCAAGAAAGATACTCGTGCTATTCACTATCTCTCTGCTGAATTCCTGATGGGGCGTTTGACCTCCAACAACCTGCACAACCTCTCTCTTTACAAGATTTGTGAAGAGGCGCTGAGCGAACTCGGTCTGGATCTGACCGACCTGTGTGAACAGGAGCCCGATATGGCGCTCGGCAATGGTGGCCTGGGTCGTCTGGCAGCCTGCTTCATCGACTCGCTGGCAACCCTGAACTACCCGGCAGTGGGCTACGGTATCCACTACGAACACGGTCTGTTCCGTCAGGAGATCCAGGATGGCCGCCAGATTGAGCGTCCGGACTCCTGGCGTGAATATGGCAACCCTTGGGAGATTTGCCGTCCGGAGTCGGTACAGGAAGTCCCCCTCTATGGCTATGTCGAGACCGTTTTCGGTGATAACGGCGGTCTGAAGAAGGTGTGGCACGCGGGTCGCAAGATCAAAGGGGTGCCTTGGGATATTCCGGTCGTCGGTTTTGGCGGCAGTACCGTCAACATCCTGCGTCTGTGGGAATCCCGAGCCTCCGAGTTTTTTGACTGGGACGTGTTCAACGCCGGTGGTTACATTGACTCCCAGGCAGAGAAAGCACAGGCCGAAACCATCTCCAAGGTGCTCTATCCGAACGATGAGACCGATGCTGGTAAAGAGCTGCGTCTGATCCAGCAGTACTTTTTCTGCGCCTGCTCCATCAAGGACATCATGCGCCGCTACAAGCGGGTGCATGAGAGCGACTTCAGCAATTTCGCGGCCCAGATCGCTATCCAGCTCAACGATACTCACCCCACTATCGCCATTCCCGAACTGATGCGAGTGCTGGTGGATGAAGAGGGGCTGGACTGGGCGGCCGCCTGGGAGATCAGCTATCAGGTGTTCTCCTACACCAACCACACCCTGCTGCCGGAAGCGCTGGAGAAGTGGTCTGTCAGCCTGTTCGAGAAGGTGTTGCCACGCCATCTCGAGATCATTTATGAGATCAACGCCCGTTTCCTGAACGAGCTGGTCGAACCCAAGTGGCCCGGTAACGATGCCATTAAAGCCAAACTCTCCATCATCGAAGAGGGGAGTGTACGCAAGGTGCGCATGGGCAACCTCTGCGTCATCGGCTCTTCCAAAGTGAACGGCGTTGCGGAGATCCACTCCAAGCTGGTCAAGGAAGATCTCTTCCCCGAGTATGCCGAGCTGTGGCCAGAAAAAATGTGCAACGTGACCAACGGCGTGACGCCGCGTCGCTGGCTGCTGGCGTGCAACCCGGAACTGGCTGCACTCTATAACGAGGTGGTGGGCAAGGAGTGGCCGCTGCAGCTGGACAAGCTGCGTGGTGTCGTGAAGTTTGCCGACGACAAAGCGTTTCAGAAGCAGTTTATGACCATCAAGCGGCACAACAAAGAGAAGCTGGTCAAGGTCATCAAGGCGGAAACCGGCATTGATGTGAGCGCCGAGGCGATTTTCGATGTCCAGATCAAGCGTCTGCACGAGTACAAGCGTCAGCAGCTGAACCTTATCCACATCATGGCGCTCTATCGTCGTCTGCTGGCCAACCCGGACTATGACATGTATCCGCGCGTGTTCATTTTCGGCTCCAAAGCGGCGCCGGGTTACAAGCTGGCCAAAGACATCATCTATGCCATCAACAAGTTGGCGGATCGGGTCAACAATGACGCCCGCATTCAGGGCAAGTTGAAAGTGGTGTTCATGCCGAACTACCGCGTGAGCCTGGCCGAGAAGCTGATCCCGGCAGCTGACGTCTCCGAGCAGATCTCCACTGCAGGCTATGAAGCGTCCGGTACCGGCAACATGAAGATGGCTCTTAACGGTGCCATCACCATCGGTACGCTGGACGGCGCCAACATCGAGATCGCGGAAGAGGCCGGTGCTGAAAACTGCGCCATCTTCGGTCTGAACGTGGACGAGGTGAAGGCCCTGAAAGGCCGCGGTTACAACCCGTATGACTTCTACTATGCGAACTCAGAGCTGAAAGCTGTGCTGGACTGGTTTGATACCGACTACTTCACTCCGGGTCGTCCGGGTGAGCTGGCTTCCATCAAGCGCTCCTTGCTGGAAGGGGGTGACCCTTACCTGACACTGGCGGACTTCCAGTCCTACTCCGATGCGCACAAGCTGATCGATACTTGGTATCGCGATCCGGCGCTGTGGGCGAAGAAGGCCATCATCAACTCGGCCACTATGGGCAAGTTCAACTCCGACCGTTCCATTCAAGACTATGTAGAGCGGATCTGGAACCTGAAACGCTGCTCCGTCAACTAACGGTTCACGGCAATAAAAACCCCCGCAATGCGGGGGTTTTGTTTATCTGGGAGGCTAGCTGTTATCAGAGAATATCGCCAACAAAGAAAGCCAGCATCGCCAGCAGCACAGTGAAGACCAGATTCAATGACATACCGGCTTTCATCATCTCTTGCTGGCGGATATGGCCGCTGGCAAAGACGATGGCATTGGGCGGCGTTGCGACTGGCAGCATAAAGGCGCAAGAGGCACCGATAGCGATGAGAACCGCCATGACGACGGGAGAGACGCCCAGCGCTTCAGCCACACCGGCAAAGAGCGGGATCAGCAGCGCCGCGGTCGCGGTATTGGAGACCAGCTCGGTCAGGAAGACCACGAAAGCGGCAAGCAGCAGCAGGATCACGAAAATGTTGGCGTGAGAGAGGACAGCCGACAGATGTTCCGCCAGAAAGGCGCTGGTACCAGTGGCCTTGAGGATAGCGCTCAGGGTCAGGCCGCCGCCAAACAGCATCAACACGCCCCAGTCGGTGTTCTTGTTCACATCATCCCAGCTGGCGACGCGGCTGACCACGATGGCAACGATGGCCCCCATGGCGATCAGGGTATCGAGTTGAGGTATCCCGCCAAAGGCGTTGGAGATAGGTTGCGAACCGATCCACAGCACCACAGTGGTCAGGAAGATAGCAAGGGTAACTTTGCGCTCGCGGGTCCAGTTGATGGTGACATCCTGCAGTTCAACCTTGTGGTTGAGCTGCGGGCGAGTGACCAGATAGAGCAGGGCAATGCCGCAAGGCATCAGGATAATTACGACCGGAATGCCGAACTTCATCCAGTCGGTGAAGCCGATCCCCATCTGGGCTGCTGCAATCGCGTTGGGTGGGCTGCCCACCAGGGTGCCGATACCACCGATGCTGGCGCTGTAGGCGATACCAAGCAGGACGAACACGAAGGTGGCACGATTCTTTTTGCTATCAAGGCGGGTCAGCATGCCGATCGCCAACGGCAGCATCATGGCGGTGGTGGCGGTGTTGCTGATCCACATGGACATGGCGGCGGTAATGGTGAAGAGCAAAATGACGCCCCAGCCAAGGTGCCCGTTGGCCAGATGCATCACCTTGCCAGCCATCAGGGTGTCCAGTCCCTGTTTGGAGAGGGCGGCAGCCAGTGCGAAGCCACCGAAAAAGAGGAAGAGGATCGGGTTGGCGAAGTCGGTGAGTGACTTGCTCATGTCAAAGACCCCGAGCACGGTCGCGAGCAAGGGCACCAGCAGTGCGGTGATGGTGACATGGAGGGCTTCAGTCAGCCAGAGGATGGCGATGAATACCAGAATACCCAGCCCTTTGTTGACCATGGGGTCAAACGGTAGCCAGGCGAGCATGGCGCAGAGCAGCAGGACATCCAGGATAACTATCCCTGATTTGACATCCAGCCAGCGAGATGAGGCTGAGGGTACAGCAGATGTGTGCATAATGTTCTCTCGGTTAATTTATGGTTGTTTTTGTGTTGCCGAGACTACATCTCTTCACCTGGGGGAAACAGGCCTGTGTGTCGAAAATCAGTCACTACTCACAGAGTGATTGATTAATCGGCGCGAAATTAAACATGTGCGCAACATCCATCAAACGTTGACGAATTGCTCCAGCCACTGCTTGAACATGCTCTTGGGCAGTGAACCGTTGACTTGCGCCACCATCTTGCCCTGTTTGAAGACCATCAGCGTGGGGATGCTACGAATGGCGTAGCGTGCAGCGATGCTGGTTTGCTGCTCGGTATCCACTTTGACAAAGCGCATTTGTGGTTCCATTTCGTTGGCCACTTCGTGAAATACGGGGGCAAATTGTTGGCAAGGGCCGCACCAGCTGGCCCAGAAATCGACGACAACCGGAATGTCGGAGCTGATGAGAATATCGAACTGGTTGTCACGACCGAGAGTCGGGGTCTGGCCAAAAAGCGCGGCTTTGCAGTGGCCGCACTTGGCTGAATGGTCGATATGGTCATCAGGCAGGCGGTTTCTGGTAAAGCAGTGGCTACAATAAGTAGTGACAAATGACATAATTGGCTCCTGTAGATGTATTCTGGTGGGGAGATTTGCTGCCCAATCAGCGCCGCGTCACGGTAACACAATGACCGGCAGGAGTGGATCATGCTCCCGGGGTTCATTACCCTGCAGGATAATTCAGCGACCACAGTTGAGAGTCGAGACGGGATGAACAAAGGATCACGGAAAAACCGTGTGCTGCTTGGGCTGGTTGTGGCCTTGCTGCTCGCGTTTTCGGGATACTGCTGGCAGTTGCTCAGTCAGCAGCAGCAAGCTGAGGATATGAGTACCGCAGCAGAGGTTGTGCTGAACCGGATTAATTCGGATACCGTCTATTTGCTTGGACGGGAGCAGGCCAATGACACCAACGTCCAGCAGCGCCTCAGCCAGTTATCTGCAAATCTGGATAGCTTTGTGCGTATGGTTCGCAGTGATCCACTGCTCATCTCTTTTCCCCTTTCCCAGACTCTGTTGCAGGATATGGACTCCTATCTGATGGAGCTGGCCCAACTCCATGCCATGGAGATGGCGATAGAGTACATTCAGCAGCCATTCCAGCTGCAACTGCACAAGGTACTGGCACTGCCACAGGCAGACGACACCTTGCAGAGCAATCTCAAGGAGCTGGCACAATTGGGGTCATTCCTGCAAAAAAGCTGGAGTAAAGAGGAGCAGGAGCAGCTGACCCTGCAGCAGCAACAATTGACAACCCGCTATCGCGATCAGCCAGACGTTATAGCTCTGGTTCAGTTGAGTGCAGATCTGAGCCGCCAAGTGGTTGCGTATCACACATTGCGTAACAGGCTGATCGACATGCATGTGGTTGATACTCTGGTGCGCTGGAAGCTTGATCGGCTTGAGTGTGCCGCCAAACTGATGAACCGCTTCTATCTGATGGTGCTCGGGGGGGCTTTGATTTGCTTTGGTCTGGTGGCCTATACCCTGTGGCGGCGAAATCAGAAGCTGAGTGAGCTCTCTCACCAGACCGGTCTGCTGGCGCAGGCCAAAAGCGATTTTCTGGCCAACATGAGCCACGAGATCCGTACGCCCATGAATGCCATCATCGGTTTCAGTTCGCTGGCGCTGCAAACCGAGCTGGATCAACAACAGCGTGATTATCTTGGCAAGATAAAATCCTCTTCAGATACCTTGCTGCTGCTGATCAACGACATTCTCGATTTGACCAAGGTGGAATCAGGCAAGCTGACGCTGGAAGAGATCGATTTCGATCTCAGCGAGCAGCTGGATTCGCTGGCGGGCATGTTTGCCGATCTGGCTGAACGCAAACATGTCGAAGTGATCATCTGCAAATCTTCCGATGTGCCGGTTTTCCTGCGTGGTGATCCCCTGCGTCTGGGGCAGGTGCTGGTCAACTTGGTCAATAACGCTATCAAGTTTACCGAGCGCGGTGAGGTGGAAGTATCGATTAGTTTGGCCAGTGCGCACCCCATGCGGATCCGCTTCAGTATCCGTGATACCGGTATCGGGATTGCGGAGGATAAGCAGGCTCATTTGTTTCAGGCGTTTACCCAGATTGATGCCAGCAATACCAGAAAATATGGGGGTTCCGGCCTTGGCCTAAATATCTCCCAGCGCCTGGTGGAACTGATGGGCGGGCGGATCTCGGTGCAGAGCAAACCCGGGGTCGGTTCGCTGTTCCAGTTTGATATTCCCATGACTCAGGCTGTTTATGGCGTGGCCGGTCGTAAAGTTTTCTTCGAACATCAACCGCTGGTGCTGGTGATGGATGACAACGAGCTGGTGCTGGATCTGGCCAAAGATATCCTGACCCGCGCCGGCGTCAGAGTGCTTGCAGTCAATTCGCTTTCCCGTGCTCGTCAGGTGTTGCGGGAAGAGGGGCAGAGCCTGAAGCTGGCTATTCTCGACTGGCGGATGGGGCAGGAGGATGGGTTGGATCTGGCCCTCGAGATGTATCAGCACAGCCAATGGCGCCGTATTCCTATTCTGATGATCAGTGCCTGGTCCAGAGATGGTCTGCACGGCAAGATGGAAAGCATCGGGCTGACCCATTTCCTGCCCAAGCCGATGACCGAAAACTCCCTGCTGGCCAAGGTGGATGAGCTGCTCAACGGCAGCTCTTATGAACACCACTTGCGACAAGCGGAAGCGCAAGGTGATCAGCAGCATTTCAAATCTCTGCTGCAGGGAACCCGGGTGTTGCTTGCCGAAGACAACCGGGTTAACCAGCAACTCATTATCGAATATCTGCGCCGGGTGGATGCAGTTGTGACCGTGGTCAACAATGGCCGCGAAGCTGTAGAGCGCGTTGCCGAGCAGCCGTTTGATGTCATCCTGATGGATCTGCAGATGCCGGTGCTCGATGGTCTCGATGCTACCCGCCAGATCCGCAAGATGGTCGACAAGCACGACGTCCCTATCATTGCGCTGACCGCCAGTGCCATGCCTGGGGACAAGGAGCGTTGTCTGGGGGTCGGGATGAATGGTTATGTCACCAAACCGGTCAGCAAGCTCGATCTTTACAACAACCTGCTGCAGTGGGTAAAACCACAAGAGCTGGAGCAGAGCGGCATGCTGGAGGTGAAACCGCCCGACATGATGGGGGTGCTCGACCTGCAAGATGCATTGAAACGGCTGGAGCAGGACAAGGAGGCGCTGCAGATCCTCTTCAAGCTCTTCATGTCGGAGCACAAGGATGACCTGTGGGAGATCCGTTCAGCCTTGCGCCGTCAGCAACCTGATGTTGCCAGCAAACTGCTGCACACTCTCAAGGGGGTGTCGGCCAATATCTCCGCAGCCCGTTTGCAGGTGGTCGCTGGGGAGCTGGAGTGGCGGCTGCGGCAAAACGAGGTGCTGAGCGAAGCAGACCTTGAGCAACTGCAACAGGTATTCAGCCAGACCAGAGAGGAGGTATCCCACTTTCTTCTGACCGGTGAGCAGCACGAAAATTCGTATAGCCCCTATGCAACAGGTGATGATCGTCCCTCTCAGTGAATTAAATAGTAATTATTCTCATACTCCCTGGTTCGGGATATGATGACCCTTCGATTCAAATCGCCTCCAGCCGGAGGCGATTGTTTTCTTTTCTGATGTCGACCCGTGAGAATGTTGTCTGCATCTGTGCGTTATGGCAGTTAAAAGGGCAAAGGTTGGTGGTGTGAGCGTATTTATACGATTGAGCTGGTTTTTCAGGGAGCAGTGGCGGCGGTATCTGATTGCCATCTCTCTGCTGATGGTGGTGGCCTTGTTGACCGTCATTCCGCCCAAAGTGGTTGGCTGGGTGGTGGACGGCATTACCAGGGGATCCCTCGATAGCGCAACGCTGACGGGCTATCTGGCCGGACTGTTTGGCCTCGGTTTACTCATCTACATGCTGCGTTATGCCTGGCGAGTCATGCTGTTTGGCGCCTCGTACCGGCTAGCCTTTGTGCTGCGCAACCGTCTGTTCAGCCATTTCACCAGGATGAGCCCCGATTTCTACCAGCGCCACCGTACCGGCGATCTGATGGCCCATGCCACCAACGATATTCAGGCGGTGGAGATGACTGCCGGGGAAGGGGTCTTGACCCTGGTGGACTCCATCATGGTCGGGGTGCTGGTGCTCTCCATCATGTGCAGCCAGTACTCCTGGCAACTGACTCTGCTCTCCCTGTTGCCACTGCCGGTGATGGCTTTTTTCATGAACCGCTTTGGCAAGCAGATCTACAAGCAGTTCAAATCAGCGCAGGGGGCTTTCTCCAAACTCAACAACAAAACCCAGGAGGCGCTCTCCGGTGTGCGAGTGCTGAAGTCCTACGCCGTTGAATCTCTTGAGGATCAAGGTTTTGCCGAACTGACCCGGCAGGCCGGGGAACGCAACATGGCGGTGGCCCGCATCGATGCCAAGTTCGATCCCGTCATCTATCTCTGCATCGGTTGCTCCTATTTTCTGGCGGTAGCGGGTGGCAGTGCGCTGGTACTCCGTGACGAGCTGACCCTGGGGGAGCTCACCAGCTTCACCATGTACCTCGGCCAGCTGATCTGGCCCATGTTCGCCATCGCTTGGTTGTTCAATATCATAGAGCGCGGCAGCGCCGCCTATTCGCGGATTGAAAGTCTGCTCGGCGAGCGAAGCGATATCGAAGAGCCGGCTCACCCGCTTGCGTTGGTCTCGCCCTTCCCGTTGCAAGCCCGCGATGTGGGGTACCAGCTTGAGCAGCGTACCCTGTTGCAGAGTGTGGATTTCACCCTGCAAGCTGGCGGTATGCTGGGGATTGTCGGGCGTACCGGTGCAGGTAAAAGTTCCCTGCTCAAACTGCTGATGCGGCTGGCCAATCCCACTGCGGGAGAGATCCGCATGGGGGATATTCCCATCTCGCAACTTGCGCTGGGTGAGCTGCGCAGCCAGTTCGCCTATGTGCCGCAGGAGCCATTTCTGTTTTCCACCACCATCGCTGCCAACATCGCCCTTGGTCGGCCTGATGCCAGCCGCGAGGAGGTGGAGCGGGTGGCGCGGATCGCCTGCGTCCATGACGACATCAGCCGTTTCCCCAAGGGCTACGAGACCGAAGTGGGGGAGAAGGGGGTGACCCTCTCCGGCGGCCAGAAGCAGCGGCTCGCCATCGCCCGTGCTCTGCTGCTGGAGGCGCCCATTCTGGTGCTCGATGATGCGCTCTCTGCGGTGGATGCCCACACCGAGCAGCAGATCCTGCACGCTCTCAAGGCGCACAAGCGCACCCTCATTCTGGTCAGCCACCGGATGACGGCGGTGGAGCAGGCCGATGAAATTCTGGTACTGGAGCAGGGGGCAGTCAGTGAGCGTGGCCGCCACGGCGCCCTGATGGCTCACAACGGCTGGTATGCAGATATGGTGCGTTACCAGCGTCTCGAAGAAGCAGTGGAGGAGAGCCTGTGAACCCGACCATCAAACGGCTGCTCGCCTACTGTGCCCGTTATCCGCGCTGGCTGATCCAAGCCGGGCTCTGCTTGCTGTTGGCCACCGGTGCCGAAGTGGCGGGCCCCCTGCTCATCAAACTGTTCATCGATGACTATTTGACACCGCGCCAGCTGGTGTGGCCCGCCATTGCAGCCATTGCGGCCGGCTATCTCGGTTTGCAGGTGCTCTCTGCCGCGGGTTTCTACCTGCAATCCCTGCGCTTTAACCGCATCGCCCAAGCGGTGGTGCAAACCTTGCGCGAGCAGGTATTTGCCACCGCGATCCGCTTGCCGGCCCGCTACTTTGACCAGCATCGCTCCGGCTCGCTGATTTCCCGCATCACCAATGACACCGAGGCGATCATGAACCTCTACGTGCAGGTAATTGGGCTGCTGGTGCAGAAGGTGGTGCTCTTGTGCGGCATTCTCATTTCCATGGCGCTTCTGGATCTGCGGCTGATGCTGGTGTGTGCCTGCCTGTTGCCGGCGGTGGGCGGAGTGATGTGGCTTTACCAGAAACTGAGCGTGCCTGTAGTGCGGGCGACCCGCAGCCTGCTCTCCGACATCAACAGTCGTCTCAACGAGTCGCTACAGGGGATGCCGGTCATTCAGGCCATGGTGCAGGAGCGCCATTTTGCCAACGCCTTTGCCGAGGTGAACCAGCAGCACTGGGCGGCGCGCCTCAAGAGCCTCAAGATCAACGGTATCCTGCTGCGCCCGCTTATCGATCTTTTCTACATGATGGTGCTGATCGGTCTGTTGGCACTGTTTGCCCGCGAGGGGCTGAGTAGCGCGGGTGCCATTCAGGTGGGGGTGCTCTACGCCTTTATCAGCTATCTGGGGCGGATGATTGAGCCGCTTATCGAGATGACCAACCAGCTCAACCAGCTGCAACAGGCGATGGTGGCGGGGGAGCGGGTCTTTGCCCTACTCGATGAAACCCGCGAGAGCACCGACGGCGAGCTGCGCCCGCTGGAAGGAAGGGTCAGTTTCGAGCGGGTGAGCTTCTCCTACGATGGCGAGCAGCAGGTGCTGCGCGACATAAGCTTTACCGCCACACCGGGCCAGATGCTGGCGCTGGTGGGGCATACCGGCAGCGGCAAGTCCACCATCATCAGCCTGCTGATGGGCTTCTATCCGCTGGATCTGGGCACCATCCGCTTCGATGATCACCCGATGGCGAGCCTGTCGCTCTCGGCGGTGCGCCGCAGCATAGGGTTGGTGCAGCAGGATCCCTTTATCTTTGTCGGCACTCTGGCCGAGAACCTGCGACTCGGCCGCGACGGCATCGACGAGGCGCGGCTGTGGCAGGCGCTGACCGAGGTACAGCTGGCCGAGTTTGTGCGCAGCCTGCCGGAGGGCTTGAACACCCTGATGGAGGAGGGGGGCAAGAACCTCTCCGCTGGCCAGCGCCAGCTGCTCTCCTTTGCCCGCGCGCTGGTGGGGGATCCGCGTATCCTCATTCTGGACGAGGCCACTGCCAGTGTGGACTCCCAGACCGAGTTGGCCCTCTCTTCGGCGCTGGCGGCGGCGCGTCGTGGCCGTACCACCATCGCCATCGCCCACCGCCTCTCGACCATCGTCGATGCGGACGAGATCCTGCTGCTCTCTCGCGGTCAGGTGAACGAGAGGGGCAGCCATGGCGAGTTGATGGCCCTCGGCGGTCACTATGCCCAGCTGTTCGAGATGCAGAGTCAGGGGGCCTGGCTCGAAGAGAAGCGGGCCTGATCGACCGGCAAATGCAAAAAGAGGGAACCGGTGCGGTTCCCTCTTTTTTGTGTCGGGCAAATGGTCATAACCGTGATCCCTGTGCTTGTTGAATGACGGCGATGCAGGCAACATGTTGTTTACATCAACTCATCGGATCAGTTCGCATATGGATTTGCAACGTTTGAAGGCCAACCTTGCGCTGCGGCTCTTTGCCTGGCGCTACATTCCCGTTATCGGTTTTTGTGCCCCGATCATCGAAGAGATGAACGCCAAGGCGCTGCGCATTCGCATTCCCCTTGGCTGGCGAACCCGCAACCATCTGGGCAGCATGTATTTTGGCGCGCTGGCGACCGGCGCCGATCTGGTGGGCGGTCTGCTGGTGATGGAGAAGGGGCGGCAGCGACGCAAGAAGGTGCACTTCGCCTTCAAGGATGTACAGGGGGAGTTTTTGAAGCGGCCCGAGGGGGATGTGCAGTTTGACTGCGCAGCGGGGGAGGAGATCGACGCCATGATCGATGAATCGCTGGCCACTGGGCAGCGCATCAATCGCCCCATCCAGGTGGTGGCCACCTGTCCGTCACTGAACGGGGATGAGGCGATGGCGCGTTTCGTATTGACCCTCTCGATCAAGGCCAGCTGACGCGCTCAAGAGATACGCCCGTGCGGGCTGCTCAAACGCTCCGCCAGCAGATCTGGCGGAGCGGTGGCAATCAGCCGTGGCCGATCACTCGATCTCCGGGCTCATCCCCTCTTTGACCACGACCTTCATGCCGTTGAAGTTGACCACCTGCTCGGCCACGATCTTGCAGCGCTTGCGGGTCTCTACCTGACCGTCCACTTCGACCAGCCCTTCGGCGACGAGCGCCTTGGCCGCGCCGCCACAATCGGCCCAACCCTGATGCTTGATAAGGTCACACAAGGCAACGAAGGGGTGACCTTCGAGCAGAAACGTCTCCATGGGAAATCCTCTAACTGGATGAATGCCGGACGTGGCAGGGCGGCTATTTTAGGCAGTTCACCCCGGCAAGGAAAGGGAAGGGGGCCGATGGCCGTGAAAAATGGCCGGACACAGGCGGCCTTTTTGCGTGCCACCCCGCATTTGGCGGCTGGCTGGGACGCCTGATGACGCAGCGCGTCCCTCACGCTGTCCCCTCGGTACTCCCCGGCTGTTAGCATGCTCCTTTTCCTGCTGATGCAACTGCAAGGAGCATTCCATGACACTCTCCCGACTGCTGCTGGCCTGCGGCGCCCTCACCCTGTGCGGCGTAGCGCAAGCCAGTACGCCGGTACAGTTTTCCCTGCCCGGGGTCAATCTGCCCGCCTCCCATCAGGTGGAAGGGGCGCGCGCCTCTCTGCTGTACGGTCGTACCGGTCAGGTGAAGGGGATCGATCTGCCGGTGTTTGCCCTCTCCGATGTGGATCGGTTCAGTGGCCTGCAGCTCGGGATCTTTCTCGGTGCCGGCCGGGTGCGCCACCAGTTTGGCGGGGTGGCCATCAATGCCGTCAACTGGCATGAGGGGCAGGATACCGGCATCAATCTCGGACTGGTCAACCTGACCAACAACGTACAGGGGCTCAACTGGGGGGCGGTCAATATCGCCAAAGGCAATGCGCTCGCCAACGTCGGGCTGGTCAACTATGCCGAGCGCACCACCTTCCAGATCGGCTTTATCAATGCCACCAAACACCTCGACGGCTTGCAGATCGGATTGGCCAACTATGCCGCCAACGGCGTTTTCCCCATTTTGCCACTGGTGAACTTCCAGAAATCGTTCTGAGTAGGCAGTTCGCTTTGCGTTAAGCGTCTTGGCTGATTACCCTGTGCCTCTTCTATCCGTGACACAGAGGTAACAGATGACGGCAGGGCTGATGAGTGCAATCGGAATTGGCTGGGATGTGCGGGGCTGGCAGGGTAGCGCCCAGGCGGTGGCCGTGGTGGGCTGGCAGGCCGACTCCAACCGCCTGCACTGGCTCGGGGTGTCGCCGCTGTTTCGCCTGAGCTCACGGGTCGCGCCGGATCTGGCCGCCTTGCTGCGTCCGGCCCTGCAGGACGAAGCCTTGCTTGCGCAGGTCGCGGCCTGCCCGCAACTGGCGCTCGGTATCGATGCGCCGCTTGCCTTTCCCCGCGCCTTGCGCGACCTGCTTAACGGCCGGCCGCTCTCCTGCGCCGTGCCCGAGCGTGAGATAGATAACCCCTACGCTTATCGCGACTGCGAGCGCTGGTTGCATCAGCAATATGGCAAGAAGCCGCTGTCGGCCACCTTCGATCGGCTCGGCAACAACGCCACCCTGGCGCTCTCCATGCTGCCCAATTTGGCTGATCTGCAACTGGTGCCGACTGTCGCCTCGCAGGCCTGTCGCGCCGTGCTGGAGGTCTATCCGGCGCTGGCCAAGGTTGCGGGCAAGGCATCCCCTGCCAGACCCGAGCTGGCGGCGCTGCTGCCTGCCGATGTGGTGCCGGATACGGATCGCTACGATGCGGCGCTGTGCGCCCTGATGGCGCTGCAATATGCCGCTGGTGGCCGGGTTGCCCAACTGCCCGCCCTGTTGACTCCGCCAGTCGGAATGGCGCCGGATGAGGGGTGGGTCTACCACTTCGCCCGTCCATAGCGAGCAGAAACAACGAATGCAAAGCAGTGCCGAATGGCATGGCTTCAGGCCAAAAGCCTGCGTTTAATCAGGAAAATGCCGGTTCGTGCCGTGACAGGGTGGCAATCCAATATCTTCATCCGATATATTGCCCCCTTTGCTGATCCTTTGTTGTGGTGATCCCGATGAAATCCGTTATCTCTATTCAGTCCCACGTGGTGTTCGGCTGTGCCGGCAACAGCGCTGCCGTCTTCCCCATGCGCCGTCTGGGGGTCGACGTGTGGCCTGTCAATACGGTGCAGTTTTCCAACCATACCCAGTACGCACAGGGCTGGCAGGGGATGGCGATGCCGGCGGGACACATCAGCGCGCTGGCCGAAGGGCTGGGCAATATCGGGGTGCTGGGCCAGTGCGATGCGGTGCTGAGCGGCTACCTGGGTTCAGCCGAGCAGGGGGACGAGATCCTCAAGGTGGTCAACGCTGTCAAGGCGGCCAATCCAGACGCCATCTACTTCTGCGATCCGGTGATGGGGCATCCCGAGAAGGGGTGCATCGTCGCCCCCGGCGTCACCCGTTTTCTGACCGAGCAGGCGCTGCCGGTGGCCGACATGATGGCCCCCAACCTGCTGGAGCTGGAGACCCTCTGCGATACCCATCTGGCGGATCTGGCGCAGACCCGCGCCGCCGCCCATCAGCTGCTGGCCCGTGGCGTCAAGCTGGTACTGGTCAAGCATCTGGGCCGCGCGGCGCAAGACCCAAGCCGCTTCGAGATGCTGCTGGCCACCCCGGATGGGGATTACCTGATTGCCCGCCCGCTCTATGACTTTGCTCGCCAGCCGGTCGGAGTCGGCGATCTTATCAGCGCCCTGATGCTGGCCAACCTGCTGACCGGCCACGATGCGGTGAGCGCCTTTGAGCGCACCAATGCGGCGGTGGACGCCGTGCTGCAAGAGACCTGGCGCCAGCAGGCTTACGAGCTGCAACTCATCGCCGCGCAAGAGGCCTTTGCCCTGCCTGAGGTTGACGTGCGGGCGGTGAAACTGCCCTGAGTCAGCGCAGACGTTCGTCTATCCCGACAAGAGATGGATTGCAGATGAAAAAGGCTTGCCAATGGGCAAGCCTTTTTGCTGTTTGCCGCATCGGGTGCGGCAAATCAATCAGGCGCGGGGATGGCGGAGGCGATAACGCTCTGCCATGGCATTGGCCGCTACCATGGCGGCATAGACATCCTGTTCACTGACTGTCATCGGCATGTTGCCCATGGTATCGAGAGGATCGCAGGCCAGCTGCGCCACCTTGCGCCACTCGCTTTCATCAAAGTGGGTGAGCCCAAGCTCTTGCAGCGTCATCGGCAGGCCTGCACAGTCGATGATGCGCAACACCTCATCAAGTTCATGTTGCGGGGCGCGCTCAAGCACCAGCTGGGTCAGCAGGCCGAAGACCACCTTCTCGCCATGCTGGGCACGATGAAGTTCAGCGATCAGTGACATGCCATTGTTCACGGCATGGGCAGCAGCCAGCCCACCGGCTTCTGCGCCGACCCCGCTGAGGTAGATGGTGGCTTCGATGACCTGCTCCAGCGCCGGAGTGGAGACATGGTGGCGTATCGCATCCATCGCCAGTTCGATATTTTCCCCCAGCAGCTCATAACAGAGCTTTGCCAGACCCAGCCCGGTACGCGAAGGACGCTTGCCAACCAGATTGAGCCCGTCGGCCCGATAGCAGGCGCGCGCTTCGAAATAGGTGGCCAGGGCATCGCCGACACCTGCGGAAAAGAAGCGGGGAGGGGCGGCAGCAATGAGGGCTGTGTCAGCCAGCACCACGTCCGGATTTTGCGGCAGGAACAGATAGCGCTCAAATTCGCCCGCCTGGTTGTAGATGACTGCCAGTGCCGTACAGGGGGCATCCGTGGAGGCAATCGTCGGGAACAACACAACCGGACGACGCAGATAGAAGGCCACGGCCTTGGCGACATCCAGCGTCTTGCCGCCGCCGATCCCGACAATCACGTTCGCGCCATATTGCTCGGCAAGGTGGGTCAGACGCTGGATCTCCTGTTCAGTGCATTCGTAGCGAAACTTGTCGACCACTCCACTGAGGCCAGCCTGCAGGATCCCCGCCAGGGCCTCCTCTTGCACCCGCTCAAGAATGAACTCGTCGCTGATGAGCAGCGCATTGTCACCAAAATCTTTAACGTGCTCATGGAGTTGCGGGAGAAGGTGTTGGCCGATGATGAACTTTTTGGGGGAGGTGACAGTACGGGGCAAAGTAGGCATCCATTATTCCTCAAGGCAGTGAACAACATAGATTTGATTATCAAATGGGTCTCACACGATACGCCTGCTGAAGCAAGAGATGAACAAGAAATGGGGCTCGTATTATCCCTTAATTAATCATTTTTTTGGTTTTGTTATATTTTTGCGCGAGTGATGGCGGGGGTTGAGGGGGGCTGGGTCAATGGCTGTTCCTTTGCTGTCTGTCGCAAGCCTATTGCTGCAACAAAAAGTCACGCTGCCACAAGCAGGGCCGGTCAGTTCGGCCCTGCTGTTTTGATAAGAGAAGCGGGGGGAGTATTCAGAGCATCTTGTAGAAGATAACTGTCGCAGCCAGCTTGCCGTCGGCACCGAGGGCAAAATGGGGGATCTGGCCAGCCTCCTGATAGCCGAGTTGACGATAGAGGTGCGAGGCCACGTCACCGGCGCGAGTATCCAGCACCAGCAGCGAACGACCTGCGGCATGGGCGCCTTGCTCCATAGCTTGCATCAACGCACGGCCAATACCTTTGCCTCTCGCCGCTTGCAGTACCATCAGTTTTTCCACCTCGGCCCGGTGGCGGCCATTGGCCTTGCCACAGAGTGAGAGCTGCACGGCGCCCACAACGGCTTGCTGCTCAAGGGCAAGCCACAGTTTTCGGCCCCCTGATGCCAGATCTGCTGCCACCCCTTGCCAGTATTTAGCCCCATCCTCAACACGGAGGGGCGGTAAAAAACCGACCGAGGCACCGCTGTCGACACAATCCTGCAGCAGGGCGATGAGGGCGGGCAGCTGATCCTCGATTGCGGGTACGTCAATAATCTTCATCCGACATCCTTTTCGTTGTGTGAGCGGCATCTTGCCTGCGGTTCAGCCACAGTGTGCTCGGGCCGTGATGCAAGGAGGCTGCGGCCAGTTAGCGGATCAGCCCCTGCTCCTTGAGCCAGCCAAAGAGCAGGCGGGAGACGGGGGAGAGCTCGTCGAGATGGCTGCTGTCGAGCCAGCGCAGCTCGGCAATCTCGGCCGAGGCAACCGGGGTGCCGCTGGCCTGGCCGGTGTAGCAGCGCAGCCGCACCTCGACCCCGGCCGGTTTGCCATCGGCCTGGGCGCTGAACTCGCAGGCAAAGCGCAGGGTATCGGGTTGCAGGGTGACGGCCAGCTCCTCGTCAATCTCGCGGATCAGGGCCGCTTCGTCGCTCTCACCCGGTTCCCGCTTGCCGCCGGGGATATAGTAGATAGCCTTGCCGTGGGAGCGGGCGCAGAGCAGTTGCTGATCTTTAAAGGTGAGCCAGGCGAGTTTGTCGATCATCGGGTTGCATCCTCTGGTTGTGTGGTGGGTGTTGCCTGCATGTGCCTAGTGCAAAGTGTGCGGTAGGAGTGGGGCTCCTCCATCTCGGGAGAGAGCCCCAGCCGCGCAGCCAACGCGAGCAGTTGCTGGCGAAATTCAGGCAGGCGTGCCTCGTCATCGGTCATGATGGCCAGCTCGGCAAAATCGCCAATCCCGGCCAGGTGATCCAGGGTGAGGTGAAACGGGCCCAGGAAGTAGATGCTGCGCTGTTTGGTGATCTCGAGGCTCTGCCGGTAGTCCATGGTCAAAAGCATGCTGGCAGCCTTGTCGGCATCGCTGATATTGACCGCTTCACAGCGATCCGTCTCGGGCCCCTTGACGATCCAGAGTTGGATGCCCGAGGGCTCCATGGTGCGGATCGCCAGACTCTTGCCTGCGCGGGCAAGGGCATCGTCCGGGGTGTCGAAGTAGCGATCCCGCTCCAGATTATCTTCCAGCATCACCTGCGGATTGAGGGCGAGCAGCGCCTTGAGGAAGGCGGGGCGATCCGCCAGCCGATATTTGAACTCGACTTCGAAGCGGCCCTGAAAGTGTGCCTGTGACATCAAGAAGATCCCTCTGTGAGTCTGTGTGGCAGGCAGCCTAGCAAAGTTGGTGCGCAGGCCAAAGAGAAGAAAGGGAGAAAGAGATCGGAAGATGGCCGCTGGGGGCTTGGCGGGCAGCCTGCGGGGCAGAGAGGGTCCACACTAGTTGCTATAAGTAGAATTTATGCTTTTTGGCTTAATGACCTCGTTTTTGTTTATATCGATTGGTGAGCCCGGCTTTCGGTTGTTGCACCCTGTTTTTCGCTTCTCCGGGGCGTTGGCCGCTTGCGGCAAGGCAGATCTGTTGCTGCTGGCGACAAGATGACCGGCCCGGGTGGCGGACGAGGTGGATGAGGTGACAGAAATGGCGCAAGGCGTCGCCAGTCGGGGCCAAAAAAGCGGGCTGGCGCACACAGCCGCAGGGCCGGACTGGGCGAAGGCGGGGGCCTTGTGGTTTAATCTTGCCACTTTAGCGGTAGTGGGCGACGAGCCTGCTACCTTGCGTTGGCAAGATGCAGGTGAGCAAGATGCAAGTGACAGCAGAGAGCAAGTTTATCGGACTCGGGGTAGCGGGCAATTTCGCCGGTCATCTGGAGCAGGCGGGTGAAGCGTCGGATTTCGTGGCGGTCGTGGTGCGTGATACCACCGCGCCCAAGGCGCTGTTCCCCTTCTTCGTGCCGGGTCATCCGGGTCAGCTCGGGGTGTTTCCGCTGAGCAATAACGCCATCTTCCTGCCGGAAGCGGCGGTCAGCGGTGACGAGAAGGTGCAGATTGAGCCGGAAGTGGCGCTCTGGTGCGAGCTGGAGTATGCCGACAAGCAGGTGGTGGCGATCCATCCCCGTGCCTTTGGTGCCTATAACGACTGCTCCATCCGTCGTCCCAACGCCAAGAAGATCAGCGAGAAGAAGAACTGGGGCGAAGAGAGCAAGGGGTTGGCGGCCAACCTGCTGCCGCTTTCCGGTTTTGCCGCCGGCTGCGAGCTCGATGACTATCGCATCGCCTGCTATCTGGAGCGCGATGGCGAGCTGCACGCCTACGGGGTAGACAGCGCCGCCATCGACTACAGCTACTTCCACGGCAAGCTGCTCGACTGGGCCATCGACAAGTTCAACCATCAACAGGATGAAGGGCCGGCGGAGCACATTCAGGGGCTGCTGGCGCAGGCGGGGCATCCTCCCCACGCGCTCATCAGCATCGGTGCCACCCGTTATACCCCGTTTGGCGAGACCCACTTCCTCAAGCCCGGTGACACCTCCTGTGTGGTGGTCTA
Organism: Aeromonas jandaei; assembly: GCF_037890695.1. Classification (NCBI taxonomy): domain Bacteria; kingdom Pseudomonadati; phylum Pseudomonadota; class Gammaproteobacteria; order Aeromonadales; family Aeromonadaceae; genus Aeromonas; species Aeromonas jandaei. The sequence goes on from NZ_CP149571.1 coordinate 2,839,774, forward strand.
TCCGGGCAGCCGATACAGCGAAGCGGAGATCCGCGAGGCGATCCGTACCCGCAGTTTTGGTGCCGATGTGTCGGTGCTGCTGCAGGCGGTGCAGGCGCGCTAATCAGATTGGCCCGCGGGGCGGCAATTGCCATCCTGCGGGCTGCAACAAAGAGTCATTGATGAAGATTGATACTGCAACGCGGGCCGATTATCCGGCCCTGATCGCGCTGTGGGAGGCCTCGGTGCGGGCGACCCACCACTTCCTGCCCGAGGCCGAGATCCTCGCGCTCAAACCGCTTATTCTGGAGCACTACTTCGATGCGGTGACACTGCACTGTGCCCGGACGGAGGAGGGGGGCATTGCCGGTTTTTGCGGGCTATGCGATGGCAAGATAGAGATGCTGTTTGTGGCGCCGGCGGTGCGCGGCAGTGGCGTGGGTCGGCGGCTGGTGGAACATGCCATCAGCCAGTGCGGCGCGACGCTGGTTGACGTCAACGAGCAGAATGAGCAGGCGGTGGGTTTCTACCAAAAGATGGGGTTCGCCGTGACGGGCCGCTCGCCGCTGGATGGCCAGGGTAAACCCTATCCCTTGCTCCATATGGCGTTGCCGCCGCGATAGTCGCTCCAGTGAAGCAAGATTGATAACAAACGGGGGATGGCCTGCGCCATCCCCCGTTTTTGATCCTGCCGTTACTTGCTGGCGACCTTGCTGACCACCTTGATCAGCTGGTAGCGCAAGGAAGGGGCATCCGCTGGCACGTTGGTGAGCTGCTCCTTGCTCACGGTGAGCTGATACCGGTAGCCCGGTTCGAACTGGAAACCCTCGATCTGCTGATAGAAGAGCGTCCAGGGCTGCTGCTCGTCGCTGCGCACCTGCATGCACTGCATCGGCCCGACCCCGACACAATCGACCAGCTGGCTGTTGATGTAGAGGGTCTCACCCTGTGGGGCCGTGGTGCCCTGACAGGCGGTGAGCAGCAGGGCGGCGCTGACAAGCAGAGGTTTCATGGTGGACTCCTTCGAATTGAAAGGGGCATTAGAGCGACAAATAAAAAGGCGGTCAATGACCGCCTTTGTAACAAACCATGTCGACTCAAGCGCTTAGCGTTCGTCGATCGGGACGAACTTGCGCAGCGGCTCACCGATGTAGAGCTGGCGCGGACGACCGATCTTGCCATCTGGATCGGAGTGGAACTCGTTCCAGTGGGCGATCCAGCCGATGGTGCGGGAGATGGCGAAGATCACGGTGAACATGTTCATCGGGATGCCGATCGCCTTCATGATGATGCCGGAGTAGAAGTCCACGTTCGGGTAGAGCTTCTTGTCGACGAAGTAGGGGTCGGAGAGCGCAATGCGCTCCAGCTCCATGGCAACGTCGAGCAGCGGATCCTTGATCTGCAGCTCCTTGAGCACCTCGTGGCAGGTCTCGCGCATCACCTGGGCACGGGGGTCGTAGTTCTTGTAGACCCGGTGACCGAAGCCCATCAGACGGAACGAGTCGTTCTTGTCCTTGGCACGGGCGATGTATTCGGGGATGCGATCCACCGAGCCGATCTCCTCCAGCATGCGCAGGCAGGCCTCGTTGGCACCACCGTGAGCCGGACCCCACAGGGAGGCGATACCGGCCGCGATACAGGCAAACGGGTTGGCGCCGGAGGAGCCAGCCAGACGAACGGTCGAGGTAGAGGCATTCTGCTCGTGATCAGCGTGCAGGGTGAAGATGCGATCCATGGCGCGTTCGACCACCGGGTTGACCTTGTACTCTTCGGTCGGCACCGCAAACATCATGTGCAGGAAGTTGCCGGCGTAGGAGAGGGCGTTGCGCGGTTGCATGAACGGCTGGCCGATGGAGTACTTGAAGCACATGGCGGCCAGGGTCGGCATCTTGGAGAGCAGGCGGAAGGCGCAGATCTCGCGATGCTGTTCGTTATTGATATCGAGGGCGTCGTGATAGAAAGCGGAGAGGGCACCCACCACGCCACACATGATGGCCATGGGGTGGGAGTCACGACGGAAGCCGCGGAAGAAGAAGGCAATCTGCTCGTGCACCATGGTGTGACGGGTTACGGTGCGCTGGAATTCGGCGAACTGGGCCTTGGTCGGCGCCTCGCCGTAGAGCAGGATGTAGCAGACTTCGAGGTAGTTGGACTCTTTGGCCAACTGGGCGATGGGGTAACCACGGTGCAGCAAGACACCCTGATCCCCGTCGATATAGGTAATGGCGGACTTGCAAGAACCGGTCGCCATGAAGCCCGGGTCAAAGGTGAAATACCCTTGTGCACCCAGTTTTCTGACATCAATGACATCCGGTCCGACTGTTCCGGAGAGGATCGGCAATTCAACCGGATCTTTCCCGGGCAGGTGTAGGGTGGCTATCTTATCAGCCATAGCACGTCTCCTTTGCTCTTTATAATTTGGTTCCAGTCCTACTCTATTACGACTTTTATGACGCTGGCAAAGGTTGTTACCCATACCGAGGTGGCTGGAGCGCCTTATTTGAAACAGAGTTCCCTATCAATGTCAATTTTGCTGGATGGCCATTAATTAAATGTTAAATAAAATATGCGATCAGGTTTGCGGTTTTGTGTTTTCTTTGTAGCTATTTGATTGTCTTCGGTTAAGCCCGCCGATATACTGCGCCACGTGGGTCATGGCTGCGGGTGTTTGAAACGCTTTGGCAAAGCCTGATGTGAAACCGAAAACCGGATTTTTGGCTTTTTCAGAGTGTTTTGGTAACAAATAACCAACAATCACCATCCCGTGCCCTCAGAAACGAGTTAAAACAATAACTAACGTGCTCAATGGAGCTGAGTGGGCAAGCGTGAAAAAGAAACAGAGACCGGTCAACCTCGACCTACAGACGATCAGCTTTCCTGTCACTGCCATTGCATCCATCCTGCACCGTGTATCAGGGGTAATCACCTTTGTTGCACTGGGCATCTTGCTGTGGATGCTTGGTACTTCACTCGCCTCTCCCGAAGGGTTTGAAACCGTGGTTGCCATCATGGACAACTTCCTGGTCAAACTCGTGCTGTGGGGGATCCTGACTGCGCTGGCATACCACATTGTGGGCGGCTTGCGTCATCTGGTCATGGATATGGGCTATTGGGAAGAGCTGGAATCCGGCAATCAGAGCGCCCGTGTGGCCTTCGTGATCACCGCGGTTCTGGCAGTATTGGCGGGAGTGCTTGTATGGTAACCAATTCTGCAACCTTCGGGCGCAGCGGCGTACACGATTACATCCTGATCCGCGCCACCGCCCTCATCATGAGCTGTTATGTCCTCTATCTGGTCGGTTTTGTCGCGTTCAACGACATCACCTACGAGGTGTGGACCGGCTTTTTCGCCAACACCTTCACCAAGGTCTTCACCCTGTTGGCTCTGCTGTGCGTACTGATCCATGCCTGGATCGGTCTGTGGCAGGTGCTGACCGACTATATCAAGCCAGTGGGATTGCGCGGTGCGCTGCAGTTCGCGCTGGTCGTGGTGCTGTTTGTCTATCTGATGACGGGTTTCGTCGTGCTGTGGGGTGTGTAAGGTGACTATTCCAACTCGTGAATTTGATGCGGTCGTGATTGGTGCCGGTGGTGCCGGCATGCGCGCCGCGCTGCAGATTGCCCAGTCCGGCAAGAGCTGCGCTCTGTTGTCCAAGGTCTTCCCGACCCGTTCTCACACTGTCTCCGCCCAAGGCGGGATTACGGTTGCGCTGGGCAATGCCCACGATGACAACTGGCAGTGGCACATGTATGACACCGTAAAAGGCTCCGATTACATCGGTGATCAGGAAGCCATCGAGTACATGTGCAAGACCGGCCCCGAAGCCATCTATGAGCTGGAGAACATGGGCTTGCCCTTCTCCCGTTTCGACAACGGCACTGTCTACCAACGTCCGTTTGGCGGTCAGTCCAAGAATTTCGGTGGCGAGCAGGCTGCCCGTACTGCGGCTGCGGCCGACCGTACCGGCCACGCCCTGCTGCACACCCTCTATCAGCAGAACGTCAAGAACAAGACCACCGTCTTCTCCGAGTGGTATGCGCTGGATCTGGTGAAGAACCAGGATGGCCACGTGGTGGGTTGTACCGCCATCGATATGGAGAGCGGTGAAGTCGTCTACTTCAAGGCCAAGGCTACTGTGCTGGCCACTGGCGGTGCCGGTCGCATCTATCAGTCCACCACCAACGCCCACATCAACACCGGTGACGGCGTCGGTATGGCGCTGCGTGCCGGGGTCGGCGTGCAGGACATGGAGATGTGGCAGTTCCACCCGACCGGTATCGCCGGGGCAGGGGTGCTGGTGACCGAAGGTTGCCGCGGTGAAGGCGGCTATCTGCTCAATAAAGATGGCGAGCGCTTCATGGAGCGTTATGCCCCCAACGCCAAGGATCTGGCCGGTCGCGACGTGGTGGCCCGCTCCATCATGATCGAGATCCGCGAAGGTCGTGGTTGCGACGGTCCCTGGGGCCCGCACATCAAGCTCAAGCTGGATCACCTCGGCAAAGAGGTGCTGGAATCCCGTCTGCCGGGCATCTGCGAGCTCTCTCGCACCTTCGCCCACGTGGACCCGGTCAAAGAGCCGATCCCGATCATCCCGACCTGCCACTACATGATGGGCGGCGTGCCGACCAACGTGAATGGCCAGTGTCTGACCCAGGACAACAACGGCAACGACGTGCCGGTGGTCGGTCTGTTTGCGGTGGGCGAAATTGCCTGCGTCTCGGTGCACGGTGCCAACCGTCTGGGCGGCAACTCCCTGCTGGATCTGGTGGTGTTCGGTCGTGCTGCCGGCATGCATCTGGTCAACACCCTGGGCGAGATGGATCACGGCCGCGATGCCTCCGAGTCGGATCTGGATGCTGCACTGGCCCGCTTCAACCGCTGGGAAAATACCCGCAACGGCGAAGACCCGGTGCAGATCCGCAAAGACCTGCAGCGCTGCATGCAGAACAACTTCTCCGTATTCCGCGAAGGTGCGGCGATGGCAGAAGGGCTGGCCGAGCTCAAGGTTATCCGCGAGCGCCTCAAGTCAGCCCGTCTGGATGACACCTCCAAAGAGTTCAACACCCAGCGCATCGAGTGTCTGGAGCTGGACAACCTGATGGAGACGGCGTTTGCCACGGCGGTTGCCGCCAACTTCCGTACCGAGAGTCGCGGTGCTCACTGCCGCTTCGACTTCCCGGATCGCGACGATGAGAACTGGCTGTGCCACAGCCTCTATCATCCGGACACCGAGTCCATGACCCGTCGCGCTGTCAACATGTCACCCAAGACCCGTGAGGCGTTCCCGCCCAAGGTCCGGACTTACTGATTGCGGAGCCAGCCCTATGAACGTCACTTTCTCTGTCTACAGATACAATCCGGATGTTGATAACGTCCCCCATATGAAGGAATATCGTCTTGATATTCCTGAAGGTTCCGACATGATGGTGCTCGATGCACTGATCCAGTTGAAAGAGCTGGATCCCACACTCGCCTTCCGCCGCTCCTGCCGCGAAGGGGTCTGTGGATCTGACGGCATCAACATGAATGGCAAGAACGGTCTTGCCTGCATCACCCCGCTTTCCGATCTGCTGAAGAAGGGCAATAACGTGGTTATCCGCCCCTTGCCCGGCCTGCCGGTGATCCGGGATCTGGTGATCGACATGACCCAGTTCTACACCCAGTGGGAGAAGGTCAAACCCTTCCTCATCAATGAAGACAAATTGCCGCCCGTGCGTGAGCACCTGCAATCCCCCGAAGAGCGCGCCAAGCTGGATGGCCTGTACGAGTGCATTCTCTGTGCCTGCTGCTCCACTTCGTGCCCCTCCTTCTGGTGGAACCCCGACAAGTTCATCGGTCCGGCCGGGCTGCTTGCCGCCTACCGCTGGCTGGCTGACAGCCGCGACACCGCGACCACCGAGCGACTGGGTAATCTGGATGACGCCTTCAGCGTGTTCCGTTGCCACGGCATCATGAACTGCGTGAACGTCTGTCCGAAAGGCTTGAACCCGACCAAGGCGATTGGCCAGATCAAGTCGATGTTGCTCAATCGGGCTGTTTAGTATTCGGGCCGGCCAAGGTCGGCCCTGCTTCCGGACAGCCATCCCACCCGTGGCAGGATGGCTGTTTGAACCCTACAAGCTGCGTAGCAGTAACAAGAAGTACAAGGGATAGAAATGCATAACGGCGTGATGAAGGCCTGGTTGGAGTCATCTCACCTGGCTGGTGCGAATGCAAGCTACATTGAGGATTTGTACGAATCCTTCCTGGAAAATCCTGACTCCGTATCCGATGAGTGGCGCAGCCTGTTTAGCGAGCTGCCCCAGGTCAATGGCCATGCGGTTGAACAACCCCACTCCCAGGTCCGCGATTATTTCCGTCGTCTGGCCAAGGATCCCTCCCGTTACAGCGCGCCTGTCTCCGATCCGCAAGTGGATGCCAAGCAGGTGCGGGTACTGCAACTGATCAACGCGTTCCGTTTCCGTGGTCACCAGAATGCCAATTTGGACCCGCTCGGTCTGTGGCAGCGCGATACCGTCGCCGAACTGGATCCGGCATTCCACAACCTGCAGGGCGCAGATATGGAGGCCACCTTCAATGTGGGCTCCTACGCCATCGGTCGCGAGACCATGGTGCTCTCCGATCTCTACGCCTCGCTGAAGAAGACCTACTGCGGCTCCATCGGCGCCGACTACATGCACCTCACCTCGACCGAGGAGAAGCGCTGGCTGCAACAGCGTCTCGAATCCATTGAAGGGAAGGGGAGCTACACCCTCGAAGAGAAGACCCGTTTCCTCGACAACCTGACCGCCGCCGAAGGGCTGGAAAAATATCTGGGCGCCAAGTTCCCGGGAGCCAAGCGCTTCTCGCTGGAAGGTGGCGACGCCATGATCCCCATGCTGAAAGAGCTGATCCGTCGCGCCGGTGAGCAGGGCTGCAAAGAGGCCGTTATCGGTATGGCCCACCGCGGTCGCCTCAACGTACTGATCAACGTGCTGGGCAAACGTGCTCAGGACCTGTTCGACGAGTTTGCCGGCAAGCACGGCGAATCCTGGGGCACGGGCGACGTGAAGTACCACATGGGCTTCTCCTCCGACTTCGCCACCCCGGGCGGTAACGTCCATCTGGCGCTTGCCTTCAACCCGTCTCACCTCGAGATCGTCAACCCTGTGGTCATCGGCTCGGTACGTGCCCGCATGGATCGTCGCGGTGACAAGGATGGTTCCAGCGTGCTGCCCATCACCATCCACGGTGACTCGGCCATGGCCGGTCAGGGCGTGGTGGCCGAGACCTTCAACATGTCTCTGACCCGCGCTTACGGCGTGGGCGGGACGGTGCGCATCGTCATCAACAACCAGGTCGGTTTCACCACCTCCTATCACCGTGACCTGCGCTCCACCGAATATTGCACCGACATCGCCAAGGCGGTGCAGGCGCCGGTGCTGCACGTCAATGGTGACGATCCGGAAGCCGTGGTGCTGGTGACCCAGATTGCGCTGGATTATCGCAACACCTTCAAGCGCGACGTGGTGATCGAGCTGGTTTGCTACCGTCGTCACGGCCACAACGAGGCCGACGAGCCGAACGCGACCCAGCCCTTGATGTACCAGAAGATCAAGCAGCACCCAACCCCGCGCAAGATCTACGCCGATCAGCTGGTGGCCGAGGGGAGCATTGCCCAGGAGCAAGCGACCACCCTGGTCAACGAGTATCGCGAAGCGCTCGATCGCGGCGAGCGGGTGAGCAAGGAGTGGCGGCCGATGGAGCTGCACTCCGTCGACTGGACGCCTTATCTTGGCCACGACTGGAACATGGCCTATGACAGCACAGTGCCGATGGATCACCTCAAAGCCCTCGGCGAGCGGGTGAGCCAGTATCCGGCTACCCACGTGCTGCAGCGTCAGGTCGAGAAGATTTACGAAGACCGCCGTCTGATGGCTGCCGGCGAGAAGCTGGTGGATTGGGGCTTTGCCGAGACCCTGGCCTACGCCACTCTGGTGGACAAGGGTTCCCGCATCCGCTTTACCGGTGAAGACTCCGGCCGTGGCACCTTCTTCCACCGCCACGCCGTGCTGCACAACCAGACCGATGCCAGCACCTACACCCCGCTGTGCAACCTGCACGACGAGCAGGGTCCGTTCGAGATTTACGACTCGGTACTGACCGAGAACGCGGTACTGGCCTTTGAATATGGCTACGCCAGCGCCGAGCCGGCCGGCCTCACCATCTGGGAAGCCCAGTTCGGTGACTTCGCCAACTGCGCTCAGGTGGTGGTCGACCAGTTCCTCTCCTCCGGCGAGCAGAAGTGGGGCCGGATGTGCGGCCTGACCATGCTGCTGCCGCACGGTTACGAGGGGCAGGGGCCGGAGCACTCCTCCGCCCGTCTGGAGCGTTATCTGCAGATGTGCGCCCAGCACAACATGCAGGTGTGCGTCCCCTCTACCCCGGCTCAGGTATTCCATATGCTGCGCCGTCAGGTCGTGCGCCCGATGCGCCGTCCGCTTATCGTGATGACGCCCAAATCCCTGCTGCGCCATCCGCTGGCGGTGAGCAAGCTCGAAGATCTGGCGGAAGGCACCTTCCAGAACGCCATTGGCGAGATCGACGCGCTGGATCCGAAAGCGGTCAAGCGGGTGGTCTTCTGCTCCGGCAAGGTCTATTACGATCTGCTCGAAGCCCGTCGCAAGGCGGAGCAGAAGGATGTGGCGATCGTGCGGATCGAACAGCTCTACCCCTTCCCGGAAGAGGAAGTGCGCGCCATTCTGGCCGATTACAGCCACGTCACCGATTTTGTCTGGTGTCAGGAAGAGCCGCAAAACCAGGGCGCCTGGTACTGCACCCGTCACAACTACGATGAGGTGCTGCCGACCGGAGCCACCCTGCGTTATGCCGGTCGTCCGGCGTCCGCCTCACCGGCGGTTGGTTACATGTCCGTCCACGCCAAGCAGCAGAAAGCCTTGGTGGAAGATGCCCTTACTCTGGCCTAAGCCCTGAACAAGAAGTAACAAGGAACTGATTAGATGACTATCGAGATCAAGGTACCGGACCTGCCGGAATCAGTGGCGGATGCCACCATTGCCACCTGGCACAAGAAGCCGGGTGATCTGGTTGCCCGTGATGAAGTGCTGGTCGACATCGAAACCGACAAGGTGGTGCTGGAAGTGCCGGCACCGCAAGCTGGCGTGCTGGGCGACATCCTGCAGGCAGAGGGGGCAACCGTCCTCTCCCGCCAGCTGATCGCCACCATCAAGGCGGCTGCCGTAGCTGGTGAAGAGACCAAGGAGAAGCCGGCCGAAGCGGTTGCCGATGATGGCGCCGATGGCCTGAGCCCCTCCGTGCGCCGTCTCATTGGCGAGCACGACATCGACGTGGCCAAACTGACCGGCACCGGCAAGGGCGGTCGCATCACCAAGGATGATGTGGAAGCCTACATCAAGGCGCTGAGCAAGCCTGCCGCAGCCGCTCCGGTTACTGCTGCGCCGGTCGCGCCGGTTGCCGCTCTGGCCGGTCGCAGCGAGAAGCGGGTGCCGATGACCCGTCTGCGCAAACGCATCGCCGAGCGTCTGCTGGAAGCGAAAAACACCACCGCCATGCTGACCACCTTCAACGAGGTCAACATGAAGCCCATCATGGATCTGCGCAAGCAGTACGGCGAGATCTTCGAGAAGAAGCACGGCATCAAGCTCGGCTTCATGTCCTTCTACGTGAAGGCGGTAGTGGAGTCCCTCAAGCGCTATCCGGAAGTGAACGCCGGGCTGGATGGTGACGACATCGTCTACCACAACTACTTCGACGTCAGCATCGCCGTCTCCACCCCCCGTGGTCTGGTGACCCCGGTACTGCGTGACTGCGACAACATGAGCCTGGCCGACATCGAGAAGGCCATCAAGGATCTGGCCGGCAAGGGCCGCGACGGCAAACTGACCGTGGATGAGCTGACTGGCGGCAACTTCACTATCACCAACGGTGGTGTGTTCGGCTCCCTGATGTCCACCCCGATCATCAACCCGCCCCAGAGCGCCATTCTGGGCATGCACAAGATCCAGGATCGCCCGATGGCCGTTGACGGCAAGGTCGAGATCCTGCCGATGATGTACCTGGCCCTCTCCTACGATCACCGTCTCATCGACGGGCGCGAATCGGTAGGCTTCCTGGTCTCCGTCAAGGAGCTGCTGGAAGATCCGACCCGCCTGCTGCTGGACGTCTGAGCAACCAACTGAAAGATAACGAGGGGCCCCCGAGGCCCCCACTCACAGGGGATTGAGAAACACGAGCCCCGGACGGAAATACCTACAACACGGATAGAGCATCTATGAATCTGCATGAATATCAGGCAAAACAGCTGTTTGCCGAGTATGGCCTGCCGGTCTCCGAAGGTTATGCCTGTGCTACCCCGCAGGAAGCGGCCGAAGCGGCCGACAAGATTGGCGGCAATACCTGGGTCGTCAAATGCCAGGTACACGCCGGTGGCCGCGGTAAAGCGGGCGGCGTGAAAGTGGCCAAGAGCAAGGATGAGATCCGTGCTTTTGCCCAAAACTGGCTGGGCAAGAATCTGGTGACCTACCAGACTGACGCCAACGGCCAGCCGGTCACCAAGATCCTGGTTGAATCCTGCACCGACATCGCCAAAGAGCTCTACCTGGGCGCCGTGGTTGACCGTGGTTCCCGTCGCGTGGTCTTCATGGCCTCGACCGAAGGTGGTGTGGACATCGAGAAGATCGCCCACGAAACCCCCCATCTGATCCACAAGGCGACCCTGGACCCGCTGGTTGGCCCGCAGCCCTATCAGGCCCGCGAGCTGGCCTTCAAACTGGGTCTGGTCGGCGATCAGATCAAACAGTTCACCAAGATCTTCATGGGTCTGGGCCAGATGTTCCTGGATTGCGATTTCGCGCTGCTGGAGATCAACCCGCTGGTGATCACCGCGCAGGGCAACCTGCACTGCCTGGATGGCAAGATCAACATCGACGCCAACGCCCTCTATCGTCAGCCCAAGCTGCGCGAGATGCACGATCCGTCGCAGGATGACCCCCGCGAAGCGCACGCTGCCCAGTGGGAGCTGAACTATGTGGCCCTCGATGGCAACATCGGCTGCATGGTCAACGGCGCAGGTCTGGCCATGGGCACCATGGATATCGTCAACCTGCACGGCGGCAAGCCGGCCAACTTCCTTGACGTCGGCGGCGGCGCCACCAAGGAGCGCGTAACCGAGGCGTTCAAGATCATCCTCTCCGACAGCAACGTCAAAGCGGTGCTGGTCAACATCTTTGGCGGCATCGTGCGCTGCGACATGATCGCGGAAGGCATTATCGGTGCGGTCAAGGAAGTGGGGGTCAAGGTGCCCGTCGTGGTCCGTCTGGAAGGCAACAACGCCGAGCTGGGTGGTATCAAGCTGGCCGAGAGCGGCCTCAACATCATTGCGGCCAAGAGTCTGACCGATGCCGCGCAGCAAGTCGTCAAAGCAGCGGAGGCCAACTGATGAGCGTACTGATCAACAAGGACACCCGAGTCATCTGCCAGGGCTTTACCGGCGGTCAGGGTACTTTCCACTCCGAGCAGGCGCTCTCCTACGGCACCCAGCTGGTCGGCGGCGTCTCCCCGGGCAAGGGTGGCACCACCCATCTGGGCCTGCCGGTGTTCAACACCGTCCGTGACGCAGTCGAAGCGACCGGCGCCACCGCCACCGTCATCTATGTTCCGGCACCGTTCTGCAAGGACGCGATCCTGGAAGCGATCGACGCGGGCATCAAGCTCATCGTCACCATCACCGAAGGCATCCCGACGCTGGATATGCTGGACGTCAAAGTGAAGCTGCAAGAGACCGGCGTGCGGATGATCGGCCCCAACTGCCCGGGTGTGATCACCCCGGGTGAGTGCAAGATCGGCATCATGCCGGGCCACATTCACAAGCCGGGCAAGGTGGGCATCGTCTCCCGCTCCGGCACCCTGACCTACGAAGCGGTCAAGCAGACCACTGACGAGGGCTTTGGCCAGTCCACCTGCGTCGGTATCGGTGGCGACCCCATCCCGGGCTCCAACTTTATCGACATTCTGGAGATGTTCCAGAACGACCCGCAGACCGAAGCGATCGTGATGATCGGCGAGATCGGCGGCAACGCCGAAGAAGACGCGGCCGCCTATATCAAGGCCCACGTCACCAAGCCGGTGGTCTCCTATATCGCCGGTGTTACTGCCCCTCCCGGCAAGCGGATGGGCCACGCTGGCGCCATCATCTCCGGTGGCAAGGGTACCGCCGCCGAGAAGTTTGCCGCGCTGGAAGATGCTGGCGTGAAAACCGTCCGCTCCCTGGCCGATATCGGCAAGGCCCTGCGTGAAGTGACCGGCTGGTAATTCCTGTTAGCCCGTTATCTCTAATAAAAAAGCCGCCCGATGGGCGGCTTTTTTATAGGTATAAAAATATTATGACTTATGCGCTGTGTTCTTGGTCAAAGAGGTTGACTTCATCGGGTGCAATGTCAGTGTCCATCTCATTAAAAATGTCAACATTAACAATGTTGGTTTTTTTGAGTATAGATAATATCTTCGCTTTGTTCTTATTTGTAGATTTACCAGGAATCCAATCTAAATCCCACAATCCATCAATAGTAAATGTTTTTTTATTTTTAAGTTCATCATTTATACGTTGGCAAAGTGCGGTTGCATACGTGATATTTTCATTTGCATTTATTTTTTCACGAACTCGTTGGAACCATATTTCTAGCATTTCCGTGTTAGGCTGCCTGCTAAGTTTGCTATATAGCTGTTCAAGTTTAATTAGTTTTGGTTGGTCATCGTCAAATAAAAAGCATAATATTTTTACAAATATTGCAGTTCCAACAGGATAGGTTGTTGGATTCTTAGCCATAATGCTCGAAATAATACCTAGCATCGCTTCTAACTGACTGCCACTGTTAATAATTCGTTTTCGTTTAAATAGCTTCCCTAAAAAATCATTCAAATATCTGACTGTTGTCTTTGAGTTTGGATGTTTTAATGAAAAAAGATAAATTAAATACAACATTTTTTGTAGTGAGTTGCCGCTTTTCTCTGCAATATAATCTTTCTTTGCCGGTTTTATGGAGTGATACATTATGTCATCATGTAAGTCAGTCTTCTTTGAATTGAGATCTAAACCAAACTCACCTAAGATGAAAACCAGTTGTTTTGATATTTTATCCAAATCATCTTTACTATTTGAAAATATTCTATAATCATCGCGATAACGTACAACCTTATAATTATGAATGCCTAATTCCTGCGCTTTTTCACTTAAACGTAGATCAATCTCTCCAAGTATTAACTCAGCAAATGTATCCATTAATGTACTGCCCAGCGGAATACCGTTTGTTTGGTTATTCATCATCATTTGAATATGTTGATCAATTATTTTACCTGGATTGGTCTCATTTTTATTTTTCTCTTTCGCTTTATTTTTTTCAATAAAAACCCATTCGAAGCTATGTGTGTATATAGAAGGATAAAAATTCGATATATCCGTACTAAACATAAATTCATATTCTAAAGATAATGAAATGCTTTTTTGTTCAAAGTCTCCCCACCAATTTAGTATTGTAGTGGCGATATTGGATTCATTAGCTTTATTGATTGGGATACTTGAACACAGAAATGATTTGTTTTTTTCGAACGTTCTAAACTTATCTTGTATTTTTGCCCAATTTTCTGGAGAAGTTATTTTTTTGCAGAAGTAAACGTAATAAAAAGGATTTATAAGGGTTATTCTACGCCAGCTATATAATCCATCTTTACTAACAAGCACTTGGTAGTTTATTTCCCGTCCCATTAGTGTTGCATTGTCAGGAGTGTAGCTAATATTATTTAAATCAATTTCACAGTTGATTTTCTTTAGTAATACTGAGAAATCAATGTAGGCAGGTAGTTCTAAAGTGGAATAGGAGTCATTCTTTAGAAAATATTTAAGGGCAGCTTTGCTCGATAATTCATACACTTTCTTCATAAGTATCTCGTTAATATGTTTTATGTATATAATTTGTCATTTACAATGGGGAATTCAATAGAAATAATAAAGTTAAGAATGTGGTTTATATTGCCATTGATGGTAACTTAACTACTTCTCGTACGGTACCATATAGATCAAAAAATTGTGATGGAACTATAAATTAGCCGTGCGCCGTTTGGACTTGATCTGAGCGGGTAGACGCGGAATCTCGTATATTTGGCTAAAAAAGGTTGGTTGGTGCTGAACAGAGTGAAGCCCAGCGTTTACCGTGAAATATGCCTGTCAATCTGTTTACGGCTTCGTCATATCCTTGTTTATCCCGTTCTGGTTGGGGTAATCATGCTCGCCTGTTGGGCTTCGCTACGCTCTGCGCCAACCTACAAATTACGCTATCACCCTGAGTGGCAACCCGTGGGGCCGAATAGCGAAGCCTGTTCGGATGATCGGGGGGCTTCGTATGCCACAGCCTTCGCCTGCGGCCAGAATCGAGTAACTCCAGATTGTTACGCTGTTGCAACCAAGTTGGCTAGCGCTGTTTCGCTGGTGAATTAATCTTGCCGCCGCTTGGGGCAACCCGCCGGTCACGCTGGTGGCCAATGCCCCTCCCATTTGAGGAAAAGTACCAAGCCGAACTCAGGTTAGCTCCCGCTTATTGACCCTTGCATAGCGCACCTTGCCATCAGGGCTTGCTATCACTCCCCGAACTAAAAATGCCGACCCAAAGGTCGGCATTTTGCTTTTAGAGGCGTTTTGCTTGCGGCATATGCTCAGATCGCCGCTGACGCTATCCTCACACTCGCCATTTCGGCTGAACTTACTGGCTAAAGACCGTCTGCCCGCGAAAGACGGTGCGGGTGACTTTGGTATCGGCGATCTGCTCCGGTTTGCCGGCGGCGACCAGCTGGTAGAGATCCCGATCCAGCACGATAAAGTCGGCCGATTTGCCCGCTTCGATGGAGCCGCTGACGGCCTGCTGGCGCACCGCGCGGGCGCCGTTGATGGTGTAGGCATCCAGCATCTGGTCGAGGGTGATGCGCTGGCTCGCCCGAAAGTCATCGCCGCTCTGGGGAGCATGGTTGACCCCGGCGGCCATATTGGCGAAGGGGCGCGGATCGCGGCTATCGACCGGCGCATCGCTGCCGGCCACCAGAATGGCCCCCGCCTTGCGCGAGCTGGCCACCGGATAGAGCGCCTGCTTGAGATACCCCTTGGGATCGTACATCGCTTCATGCAGGGATTGCCCCTTGCGGGTCGGCTGGATAAAGGGGGTGACCAGCATGTCATATTCGGGCTGGGGGTTGGTCCAGGCGTAGGTGAAGGTGAGGTAGAGGCCAAGCTGGCCGAGCCGTTGCTGATCGTCCGGATGCACCACCTGCAGATGGGCGAGGGTGTGAGGAGTGCCGTGATCGCCGTTGCTGGCGCGGGCCGCCTCCAGCGCATCGAGGGCCATGCGGGTAGTGCGATCGCCGATGCTGTGCATATGGATGCTAAAGCCCGCCTTGTCGAGCGCCCCCACGTAGCGGTTCAGATCGGCGGCGCGGTAGTTGACCAGCCCCTTGCTGCCGGCATCCTCGCTGTTGGCGGTGATGGTGACCTGCTCGCCACCCTGATCCGCGGTGAGGTGGGGGGTCTGGTAGTTGGCCAGCATGCCGGCGTTGGGCAGGAAGGGGGGCGTGCTGAAAGGGTCCCCCTCCAGTACCCCGTCGAGGAAGATCTTGACCGCATCGGCCTTGATCAGGGGATCGCCGGCAAACTGGTCGCGCACCCGGTTGGCCTTGGCCAGATGGCCGCCGATATCGAGCTTGCCGCTGTAGTCATCCTCGTGAAAACAGGTGGCGGCGGTGACCCGCATATTGAGCAGCCCCTTATCTTCCATCTCCCGCAGGCGATCGCGGATAAAGTCGGTGGCGCAGGCATCCTGAATGCTGGTGATGCCGCGCGAGGCCATCAGGGTCGAGATGGCGGGCAGGATCTGGCGATACTGGTTCGCCGCCTGCTCGTCGCGGGCGCTGAGCAGGCCGCTATCGGGGGAGGGGATGGCGCTGCGGGCCCCCTCGCGAATAACGCCGCTATCGAGATCCACATAGGGTTTGAAGGGGGCAAAGAGGCCGCCCGGCGCCAGGGTGGCGGCGGTGAAGCCAACCTGTTTGCCGCTCTTATCGGTCGCCAGCGCCAGTGCCCGCGAGTTGTAGGCGCTGGCGTGGCCATCGACCCCGGCCAGCACCACCGGATTGTCGGGGGCGGCAGCATCGAGAGCCGCCAGCACGGTTTTATAGGCGGTGGTGGGGGCGTTGCCCTCGTAGGGAGACCACTGGTTGATCACCAGCCAGTCGCCAGCCTTGGGGGCGTAGCGCGGCAGGCAGCTCTTCACCTTGGCCGCCAGCTCGCCGAGATCGACCGGCTGGCCGTCGAGATCGCACATATCGAGCGCCACCGTGCCCAGCAGGTGGATATGGTTGTCGTGCAGCCCCGGCAGCACCATCTTGCCCTGCAAGTCGACAACCTGAGTGTCGGGCGTACTAAACACCTCGGCACCCTGCCGGTTGCCCACATAGAGAAACTGGCCGCCGCTCACCACCATGGCCTCTGCCACCTGGCGCTGACCATCCTGAGTGTGGATCTTGCCGTTGAGATAAAGAGTGCGCGCGGCGGTGGGTGGTTGCCCCTGCTGGCAACCCGCCAGCGTGGCGGCCAGCAGCGGGGCGAGCAGCAGAAAAGTGCGGGAACGGGCGGGGTGTGGTGCCTTGCAATCCATGCAGTGATCTCCTTGAGGGTCGGGTTTTGTGCAGTGTTTACTGCACATTGTGCGATCTCTTTATGGCTGCTTGGTCAAAAAATGCCAGCAATTGCTGCAAATATTTAACGTTTTGTTTACCATGTCACATCAATCGGCGGTGAGCGGGGCGCAGTGCCCGCTTTGCTGAGGTAGCAAGATGTACCGCGAGAACGCCTTGCCGATGGGCCAACAACAGGGAGGAGTGATGTCAGAGGAGTCAGTGACCGAGGGGCCGTTACCCCGGGGGGTTGCCATGCGCCGTCAACCCAAACAGCAGCGCAGTCAGGCGGTGGCCAGCCGCATCGAGGAGGCGACCCTGAGCCTGTTGCAGGAGCAGGGTTTTACTGCTCTCAATACCAATGCCATCGCCGATCGGGCGGGGGTGGGGATCAAGTCGCTCTACCACCTCTATCCCAACAAGGAGGCGATCATCGGCCGCCTTGCCATGGGGTGGCTGGCGGCGGTCTGCGAGGCGCAGCAGGCGATCCGCATTCAGGCGACCAGCTGGCCGCAGGCGCTGGTGCTGCTCGACGAGGCACTGGAGGCGCTGGAGCGCCGCTTTGTCGGCTATGGCGCCCTCTGGCATGCGATGGATCTCATCCCCGAGCTGCATGCGCTGGAGCAGCAGCACGAACGGGGTCAGATTGATTTCTGGTCATCCCTGCTGCGTGACTTTGGCTGCCGCTGGCCGGAGCCCGAACTCACGACGCTGGTGCGCTATTTCTATCGCACCGCCGATGTCACCAAGCAGTGCACCCGGGCCGACGGGGATCTCGGCCAGCAGATGTGGCTGCTGCATCGCCACTGGAGCGAGCAGCTGATCGCCGCCGCGATTGCCGAGCCCGACCCCGAGCGGGTGTGGCAGGCAAGGCCGGCGCTGCTGCTGGGTTCGGAAGAACCGGCGGCCGACAAGTGGCGGCGATAAACCGCGTGCAAGCATCGTGGGCTGGCTCTCTTTGCCCTGATCGGCGGGACTCTTCGGCGTGGCTCTCTCTGGCGCGATATCCCAGCAAGGCGGCGCCGTGTCAGGCTGATTGTTGCGCAAGTGAAATGATGTTTATTGATGATGTTTCGCTGGTGAAACAGTGCTATTGGTGGCAAGTCGAGCACAGTATGTGCCGCGCCTTGTCCATGCCCTCCGAGCCGGGCAATGCAGCGCGGAGCTGATCGCAGGTTTTCGCCGCGCGGGATCTGATGGCCTATGGCGCCAATAGCAAAGCGCCGACTCTCGGGGCGGCGCTTTGCTCGTTGTAGTCAGATGGGGCAGAAGCGTGCGGAATTGGTATTACCGCGCTTACTTGTCTGCCTTGCCAGCGGCATCGGCAAGTTTGGCCAGCTGTTTGTCATACCAGGGCACCGGGCGGTTCTCATCTTCCGCCCGCTCCTTGCGCCGGATGGCGTTGCGCACCGCCATGGCGCCCAGCCAGCGAAACGGCTCGGGCGGAAAGTAGCCGCGCGGGCCGCTGACCAGCGCGCAGTCGCGCCAGGGCTTGTCCTCCTCCCGCACTTCATCGCGCACCAAGGCCGCCAGTACTTGACCGCCCATCCAGCTCTGCGCCACCCCGTTGCCGGAATAGCCGAGGCCATAGACGATATTGGGCTGCCCTCGCCAATGGCCGAAGAAGGGGAGGCCATCCACTGAGCGGTCGGAGGCGCCGCACCAGCTGGCGGCGATGGGCACCTCTTTGAGCGCCGGAAAGAAGCGGCGCAGGGTGCGGGTGAGGGGGGCAAGATAACGGCTCGGCGCATCGAACTCGGCCAGATGGCGGTTGGCAAAGGCGAAGGTGTTGCCCCCCTTGCCCAGCATCAGCCGCCCTTGCGGGGTGGAGCGGTAGTAATGGACAAAGGTGCGGCCATCCACCACAGAGCGGCCGTGCGCAAGCTGCTGGGCGGCCAGTGCATCCGGCGCGGGGTCGGTTATCACCATATCGGAGGAGACCAGCACGATACTGCGGCGAAACTCGCGAAAGTGCTGCACCATGGCGCTGTTGAGGGCCAGCACCACCTTGCGGGCACGCACCTCACCTTGCGGCGTTTGCACCCGCGCAGGCTGGCCCGCCTCAAGGCGCTGCATGGGAGAGTGCTCATAGACCTCGACCCCCAGCTCCCGCGCCACCCGCAGCAGGCCACGCACCAACAGTGCCGGTTGTACCGAACCGGCGTGGGGGCTGTAGAGCCCCTCCAGATGGACGTGGGAGCCGCTCTGGCTCGCCAGTTCACCCTCTTCAATTGCCTGCCACTGGTTAAGGTCGGCTTGCTTGAGTTCCCGCAATACCGGCTCCATCAGGCCGCGCTGCGCCTCGCTGGTGGCGGTGTAGCAGGTGCCCTCGACCCTCAGCTCAGCCTCTATGTTGTGCGTTTCGCAGAAGCGGGCGATCTCGTGCACCGCCTGCTCGGATCTTTGCACCAGCCAGGCAGCCTGCTCTTCGCCAAAGAGGCGCTTTAACGTCAGGTATTTGGCCGACCAGGTGAGCAAACAGCCGCCGTTGCGCCCGGAGGCGCCGCTGCCGCAGCGATCTTTCTCCAGCACCATGATACGTAAGGCAGGTTCGGCCTGTTTAAGGGCAATGGCGCTCCACAGCCCGGTAAAGCCGCCACCGACGATGCAGACATCGACCTCGTGGTGGCCGACCAGGGGGATGGGGGGCGCGGGCTGTTCGGCGGCGAGCGCCTCGGCCAGCCAGAAGGGGAGAGTGGACATGATGACTCCTCGATAAGGTTATTGGCGGCGCCAGCGCTGGGTGCGATCCAGCAGGGCGCGACTTAAAAAGAGCTGGAGCAGCTTGACGGTGGTGGCGGCCAGCAGGATCAGGGTGGCCATGGCGGCGGCCGCGGCGGTATCGCCGGAATCCTCCATATTGAGCACGGCGATGGAGGCGAGCACGCTGTCGCTCGAATAGAGGAAGATCACCGCCGAGGTGGTGGTCATGGCGTTGACGAACAGATAGATAAAGATCTCCAAGAGCGCGGGCAGGGAGGCGGGCAGGGTGACCCGCCAGAACGCCTTCCAGAGCGGAATGCGCAATGAGATGGCTACCAGCTCCAGCTCCTTGGGCAGTTGCTTGAGGCTGGTGAGCGCCGTCATATGGCCCACCGTGTAGTAGTGGATGACGCAGGAGAGCACCATCAGCGGTAGAGTGCCGTAGAGGCTGCCAAAGAGCGGATTGCCGTTGAAAAAGAAGATGTAACCGAGCCCCAGCACCATGCCGGGTACTGCCAGCGACAGCATGGCGAGCAGATGCAGCAGCTTGCGCAGCGGCGCGAAGTGGCGCCCCTTCTCCTGTGCCCAGGCCAGTACCATCACCAGCACGGTGCCGATCAGCGCGGTATAGAGGCCCAGCTGCAAGGTGTTGGTAAAGGGCTGCCAGCCATAGACGCTGTTGCTGTCAAAGGCGTAGTGATCCAGCGTCAGCCCGAGGTTGTAAGGCCAGAACTGTACCAGCGAGCCGTAAACCGCCATCCCCACCAGAGCCAGAAACAGCAGGGCCCAGAGCGTGCACCAGCCGAGCGCCAGCAGATCCCGCAGCCGATGGGGCTTGGGGCTATAGGGCACCGCCTTGGTGCTGCTCTGCTCCTGCATCTTGCTGCGCACCCTGTGCTCCAGGGCAAAGCTCAAGAGCGCCGGCAGCAGCAGGGTGACGCTGGCAACGGCGCCGAGGGAGAAGTTCTGCATCCCGATCACCTGCCGGTAGATATCAGTGGCCAGCACGCTGTACTGGCCGCCAATCACCTTGGCCACCCCGAAGTCGCAGATGGTGAGGGTGAAGACGGCGATGGCGGCGCTGAGCAGGCCATAACGGGCGGTAGGCAGGGTGACGGTGACAAAGGTGCGCCAGCCGCTGCTGCCGAGCACCCGGGAGGCTTCATAGAGGCGGGCATCGCTCTGACCGAGCGCCGTGATAAGGATCATCAGGGCGTGGGGGAAGCACCAGAAGCCCAGACCAATGACGATGCCGATGGGGCCGTAGATGCTCTCGCCGCCGAGCAGCCCCTTGGCGATCCCCTGATTGCCAAACCAGTAGACCAGACTGATGGCGGGCAACAGGGAGGGCATCAATAGCGGGATAAGGCCGATGAGGCGAAACAGGGGCTTGCCCGGCATGCAGGTGCGGGTGAGGGCATAGGCGTAGCCAAAGGCGATGGTTACCACGAGCGCGGTGATCAGCACCCCGAGCCAGAGGGTATTGCCGATGGTGCGCCCCAGATGAGGGGAGTCGAAGTAGGCGCTGAAGTTGGCAAGGCCCACCCAGAGGCCGTTCTCATCCTGCAGGCTCTTTTGCAGCATGGTGAGCAGCGGCAGCAGCAGACCGCCGGTGAGCAGGGAGATTCCGAGCGCAAGCAGGAGCAGTTGCAGCAACTGATCCCGGCTCCAGCCGCGACAAAGTCGCTGCCAGCGGCCGTCTTGCCGGGTTGTCGCTGGCGGCAACAGGGAGGAGGTCGCAAAGGGGGCTGTCATGGGCGATCTCCTTCAAACAGTTGCATCGCCGCGGCGGGCCAGTGCAGCGAGCAGCGCATGCCGCTGCGCCAGCCACCCTGTTCATGGCGGGGCAGCTCGTGGGTCGAGCGCTCCACCAGAATTTGCTGCGGGCCCAGATAGGTGTCGGCGGTGCAGATCAGGCGCTGAGCGGCGCCGAGAAACTCCACCTGATCAATCTGAGCGTCGATGCCGTGTTGGCCAAGATACGGTTCGTTCGGCGCACTCAGGGTGATCGCCTCGGGGCGGATCGCCACCTGCAATTTACTGCCGGCAACGGCCCGGTTGGCGAGTTGCAGCGGTTGTTCGTTAAGGCGCACTTGAGTGGGGCTCAGCACCAGGGTGTCGAGGAAGTTCATGGTGCCGACAAAGCTTGCCACAAAGCGGCTGGCAGGCTGGTGGTAGATCTCCTGCGGGGTGCCCACCTGCACGATGCGGCCGCCTTCCATCACCACGATGCGGTCGGCCATGGTCAGCGCCTCTTCCTGATCGTGGGTCACCATGATGGTGGTGATGCCAAGGCGCTGCTGCAGGGCGCGGATCTCGCTGCGCAGATGGGTGCGTACCAGTGCATCCAGCGCGCTGAGCGGTTCGTCCAGCAGCAGCAGGCCGGGGGAGAGGGCCAAGGCCCGGGCCAGCGCCACCCGCTGCTGCTGGCCGCCGGAGATCTGGCTCGGGTATTTGTGGGACTGGGCAGTGAGATCCACCAGCCCCAGCCAGTGGTTCACCCGCTCCTTGATGAGATCCCGTGCCAGCCCCTGATTCTCAAGGCCGAAGGCGATATTCTGGGCCACCGTCAGGTTGGGGAAGAGGGCATAGGACTGAAACACGATGCCAAAATCGCGCTGCTGGGGCGGCAGGCGGGAGATGTTACGCCCCCCTTGCCAGATCTCGCCGCTGTCCGGCAGATCCAGCCCGGCGATGGCTCTGAGCAGGGTGGTCTTGCCGCAGCCGGAGGGGCCGAGAAAGCAGATAAACTCCCCCGGCTCAATGGTCAGAGAGATCCCCTTGAGGGCCTGAAAAGCACCGAACTGCTTGTTGAGATGTTGAATGTCCAGATAGGGCTGGGTCATGGTTCGACTCGCTACTGATTTGGTATATACCAGTTTGCGGGTGAAGTGTGACAGTCAGGTGATCGGGGGATGACAGCTTGATGACAGTCAGATGACGACGGGATGGAATTCAGGGGGGATATTATTGTCCGGATTTTCCTTGAATCATTCAGGAAATTAAATTTTTTCATTTATTTGAGACGAGAGCAAGCCTTTCCGTTTTTATAGCTTTCTGATGAACTTGATAGATAGCGATGATGTTCAACTAGCGCAGATAAATAAGACCATGCTTTTCAGGTAATTATAACTTTAGGCTCATAACCAGAATGAATGCCAGCTATGCATTTTTCCTCATTGACATACTCATACAACCATGGAAAAATTCTTGGTTGCGGCTGAATTATTTAATCTCCTCATGGCTTGCTTTATAATATTAAAATTTGATAGGTAATAAAATGCATTTACGTCCTTCATTGATATCTGAACTTGTCTCTTTTCACAACATGGAGGTTTCGTCAGAGAATAATAAATATATTCAAGCGTATACACATGAAGAGCATATGCTTGCCTATCATCAGGACAATACGCACTATCTCACTGTTATCGAGGCGGGCGAGTGTATCGGGTTTATTATTTTGGTGTGTGATGAACAAGGCATTGAGTTCCGCAGGATTGTGATCACCAAAAAAGGTAGCGGATTAGGTCAGTCAGCCTTGCTGGAAATGGAAAAGTACTGCTTGGCTCATTTCAATAAGAAAAGAATATGGCTGGACGTGTTTGATTACAATCTGAGAGGGATTCATATTTATGAAAAATCTGGATATAAAAGAGTCAACTCAGTCGCTCATCCCAAAGGGAATTTATTCATTTATGAGAAAAACATTTAATCCTGTTGTGCTATAAATGAAATGTTATCATCTGCGTAACTCAACAAATGAGATGTATCTAAAATTAACGGTGACATAAATATCTCGTTTCGTTAGATCGCTTCACATAAAAAGCCCACTCAAAATCTGAATGGGCTTTAATAAGTGTTAAGTCGTAATTGTTAACTCACCATTTAATCTGAGCCGAGTGTCGGCAATAGATTGTGCTTGGTGTGTGCAAGCGACTTCAGTTCACGCTTACTGCTTGGCTTCGGTTTTGCCGTCGAAGCTAGCGCTCCACTGGGCCAGGATAGTGTTGCGCTCGCGGGCAGCCCAGCCAAAGTCGTTGTCGATCATCTGGCCCTTGATGTTGGCGGGATAGCCGGCTCTGGGCTGTGCCACATCCGGGATGGCGACCACTGCGAACGACTTGTTGTAGAGGGCATTGGCCTGTTCGGTGGCGGCAAAGTCGAGCAGCTGTTTGGCGGCCTCCAGCTTGGGGGTGCCCTTGATGATGGCGGCGGCTTCCATATCCCAGCCCGACCCCTCTTTCGGGAACACCACCTCGATGGGGGCACCCTTGGCCTTGAGGCTGGTAGCCGGGAAGTCGAAGGAGATACCGATCACCGTCTCGCCGCTGGCGGCCAGCTTGCAGGGGGCTGAGCCCGAGTGGGTGTAACGGTCGATGTTCTGGTGCAGGCCGTTCATAAATTGCCAGCCCTGCTTCTCGCCCATAGTCTGCAGCCAGCCAGCGACGCTCAGGTAACCGGTGCCGGAGGAGCTGGGGTTGGGCATGATCACCTTGCCCTTGTAGATCGGCTTGGTGAGGTCGGCCCAGCTGGTGGGCGCCGGGATCCCCTGTTTTTCTGCCTCTACCTTGTTGAAGCAGATGGCACTGAAGAAGGCGTCCAGACCGATCCAGTGCGGCTCGGCCTTGCTGTCGCGAAAGCGGCTGTCGAGCTTATCCAGCCCTTTCGGTGCATAGGCATTGAGCATCTGCTGCTGATCGAGCTGCATCAGGCTGGTGGCGGCCAGTCCCCATACCACATCCGCTTTGGGCTGGGCTTTTTCTGCCAGCAAGCGGGCGGTGACCACGCCGGTGGAGTCACGCACCCACTTGATGTTGATATCCGGATGCTGGCGCTCGAACGCGGTTTTCAGCTCGCTGAGCTGCTCCGGTTCGAAGGCGGTATAGACGGTGAGGTCGGTTGCGGCCAGTGCCGGGGCTGTCGTGGCAGCCAGCACGGTGGCGGCCAGCAGATGGGTTCCCTGTTTCATCCTCTTCTCCAGTTAAATTGGCTTGGTGTAGACCAGATTGGTCGAGAGAGAGGCTAGGGGATCTTTATGACGTGACCGTGACAGCCCCGTGACGTTTTGCCGTGTGCGATTTGCCGTTCCTGATCTGCCCGTGACTAATCCTGGGTATCCACCTCGATCTCCAGACTGTCGTGGCGCCAGTACTCCAGATCGAAGTCGAGCACCCGGCCATGCTGATCGAAGTTGAGTCGCTCGAGGCGCAGGGCGGGCAGACCGGCGGTGGCCCCCAGCGCCTTGGCTACCTCGTCCGGCAGGGCGGTGGGGAAGAAGCGAACCTGCATGCGGGCGTAGTGGAGATCATAATGGGCCTGGTAGATCTCGGTCAGACTGCCGTTGAGATCCAGCTCCAGCAGGCCCGGTACTCGCTCTGGCAGGCAGTGGTTCTCGCAGTAGCAGATGGCACGCCCGTTGGCATAGCGCAGCCGTTTTAGCAAAAACAGGCTGTCGAACGGCTTGAGCTGCAGTTGCGCCATCAACGCGGGTGGCACCGCCTGGCGGCTTTTCTCCAGCAGCTCGGTGCGTGGTTCACCCCCTTGCTCCCGCACAATCTGGTGAAAGTTGGAGGTGTGTCTGGGGTTCAAGCGAAAGCGCGGCGGGGTGACGAACCAGCCGCGGCGATCCTCCCGATAGATAAGGCCGTTTGCCTCCAGCTGCACCAGTGCCTCGCGAATGGTGACCCTTGTGGTGCCATAGAGTTCCCCCAGCAGCCGCTCGGAGGGGAGCTTGTCGTTGGGGGCCAGACCCCCCGCCAGGATCTGGTTGGCGAGGGCATCCTTGATCTGAAGATATTGCGGTTTGCTCATGAAAATCCCTGGTTTTGCAATAAGTTGTGCAATGAGTTGGGCACCGGGCTGGGCACAGGGCAGGTCATCTGCCCAGTCCTTACACGGCAACATCAACATGTGTTGGTAGATACCAGAATCGCCCCTGTTGTTCAGGCCTCCTAGATTATCGCGATCCCTGCGCTGAAAATGAATTTTTTGTTGCACGTAGCGCCACCCCTTTGACCTTGGCGGGGCAGTTACCCACAATGTGCTCATTCTGGTATATACCAAAAGGAGCGAAGTCATGACCCATATTCCTGCGGCCCCTGCCGCCGTCGATTACCTGCTGCTGACCCCGGGCCCCCTCTCGACCACCGCGACGGTGCGCGCCGCCATGCTGCAAGACAGCTGTACCTGGGATGCGGACTACAACCAGGGTGTGGTGGAGCCCATCCGCCGCGAGCTGGTGCGGCTTGCAACTGGCCCTGAATATGAAAGTGACTACAGCGCCGTGCTGCTGCAAGGGAGCGGCAGCTATGTGGTGGAGAGCGTACTGGGCTCGGTGATCGGTAGCGATGAGTGCCTGCTGATCATCAACAACGGTGCCTATGGTGCCCGCATGGGGGAGATGGCCCGCTGTCTTGGCCTGCGCCACCATGAGCTCGACTGCGGTGAGACCACCCGCCCCGAACCCGCCGCCATCGAGGCGATGCTGGTGCGCCACCCCGAGATCACCCACTTGGCCATGGTGCACTGCGAGACCACCACCGGAATGCTCAACCCGCTCGACGAGGTGGCTGCGCTCTGCCAGCTCCACGGTATTCGTCTTATCATCGATGCCATGAGCAGCTTTGGTGGCATCCCCATCGATATGGGGCGCCTTGGCATCGAGTTTCTCATCAGCTCTGCCAACAAGTGCATTCAGGGAGTGCCGGGCTTTGGCTTCGTCATCGCTCGCCGCGCCGCGCTGGCGGCCTGCGCCGGACGCGCCCGCTCTGTCTCCCTCGACCTGCACGCCCAGTGGCAGACCATGGAGCAGCAGGGGGGCAAGTGGCGCTTTACCTCGCCCACCCATACCGTGCTCGCCTTCGCCCAAGCCCTGCGCGAGCTGGACGAAGAGGGGGGCATTGCTGCCCGCCATAAGCGTTACAGCGAGAATCAGCGCACCTTGGTGACAGGGATGGCGGCCCTCGGCTTTGCGCCGTTGCTGCCAGAACAGTGGCAATCTCCCATCATCACCGCCTTCTACTCTCCGGCCCACCCTGACTACCGCTTCGCCGACTTTTACCAGCGGCTCAAGGCGCAGGGCTTTGTCATCTATCCGGGCAAGGTCTCCCAGGCCGACTGCTTCCGTATCGGCAATATCGGCGATGTGACCCCGGAGCGGGTGCGCTGCCTGCTCGCCGCCATGGCCAGCGCCTGCTACTGGCAAGGGGACGCACGATGACCAGCATGGCGCCTCAGGGTTGCGATCTGCGTGGCCGCGATTTGCATGACCATAAGCTGCACGGCAGCGGCCGCGCCGACAGCGAAGGGGATATCAACCTTGGTGAGGGGCGGGCGCGCTGGTTGGCAGGTCAGAGCGAGGCGGTGCAGGCGGGTTTGGCGGAGGATAGCCGCTACTTTCTCCATCAGGCGCTCTCCACCCCCTGTCTCGATCTGATTGAGCGCGCGCAGGGGAGCTGGCTGACCAGTGTATCGGGCGCGCGTTACCTCGATTTCCACGGCAACAGCGTCCATCAGCTGGGCCACGGCTACCCCAGAGTGGTGGCCGCGGTGCAGCAGCAACTCGCCGATCTGCCGTTCGCACCCCGCCGCTACACCCATCAGGTTGCTATCGACTGTGCCCGCACCCTGGCCGAACTGGCCCCCGGCGATCTCAACAGGGTGCTGTTCGCCCCCGGCGGCAGCGAGGTAGTGGGGATTGCCCTGAAGCTCGCCCGTTTCATCACTGGCAACAGCAAGGTGGTATCCCTGTGGGATGCCTTTCACGGCGCCTCCCTCGATGCCATCTCGGTCGGCGGCGAGGCCTGTTTTCGCGCTGGCATGGGCCCGCTGATGGCCGGCGTGGAGCGCATCCCGCCGCCCACCCGCTATCGCGGTGTCTGGTATCGCGGGGAGGGGGATGACCTGCACTACGCCGATTATCTGGAGTACGTCATCGAGAAGGAGGGGGGGATCGGCGCCTTTATCGCCGAACCCATCCGCAACACCGATGTGCAGGTGCCCTCGAAGGCCTACTGGCAGCGGGTGCGGGAGATCTGTGATCGCCACAAGGTGCTGCTGATCGTCGACGAGATCCCCAATGCCCTGGGTCGCACCGGCCATTGGTTCAGTTTCGAGGAATTCGGCATCGAGCCCGACATCATCTGTCTGGGCAAGGGATTGGGGGGCGGGGTGGTGCCGTTTGCAGCTCTCATCACCCGCGACCGTTTCAATCAGGCTGCAGCTATTTCGCTCGGTCACTACACCCACGAGAAGAGCCCTATCGGCGGCGCGGCGGCGCTCGCCACCATCACTACCATCCGTGAAGAGGGGTTGCTGGCAAAAGCGCAGGAGGATGGCCGCTTTATGGCGGCAGAGCTAGCGGCGCTTGCCGAGCGTCACCCGTTGATCGGGCAGGTGCGCGGTATCGGTTTGCTCTGGGCGCTCGATCTGGTGGTCGATCATCAGAGTCGCACCCGCAACAGCCAGGCCGCCGAGCGCCTGCTCTACCGCTGTCTGGAGCTGGGGCTCAGCTTCAAGGTCTCCCAGGGCAATGTTATCCAGCTATCGCCCCCACTCAATATCGCTCGCGCCGATCTGGTGCGCGCCATCACCATTCTCGATCGCGCCCTTGGCGAGATCGCACTTTCACCGAAACAGGAACACCACCATGACTGACTTGCAGATTGCTGTAGACCCTACAACCGACGTGGAGGCGCTGATCCTCGACTGGGCCGGCACCGTCGTCGATTTCGGCTCCTTCGCCCCCACCTCCATCTTCGTCGAGGCCTTCGCCCGCGCCTATGACTTCCCCGTGACCCTGGATGAGGCGCGCCAGCCCATGGGCCTTGGCAAGTGGGATCATATCGCCGCGCTGGGCCGTCTGCCCTCGGTGGATGCGCGCTGGCAGGCCCGCTTTGGCCACCCTATGAGCCATGCCGAGGTGGACCACCTCTATCACACCTTTATGCCGCTGCAGATTGCTGCCGTGACCCGCTTCGCCGACCCCATCCCTGGCGTGTTGCCGGTGCTGGATGCACTGCGGGGGCAGGGGCTGCGCATCGGCTCCTGCTCCGGTTATCCCCGTCCGGTGATGGAGGCGTTGGTACCTGCTGCGGCCGATCACGGCTACCGGCCGGATCACTGGGTTGCTACCGATGACCTCAAAGCCGGTGGTCGCCCCGGCCCCTGGATGGCGCTGGCCAACGTGATTGAGCTGGGATTGAGCGCGGTGCATCGTTGCATCAAGGTGGATGACGCCGTGCCGGGTATCAGCGAAGGGTTGAATGCTGGCATGTGGACGGTGGGATTGTCGGTTTCCGGCAACGAGTTTGGCGCCACCTGGGACGAGTTTGCCGCCATGAGCGAGGCGGAGATCGCCGCCCGGCGCGCACCGGCCGAGGCCAAACTGCGGGCGGCGGGGGCACACTATGTGATTGATACCCTTGCCGACATCGCCCCGGTTATCGCCGATATCAACCGCCGTCTGGCCGCTGGCGAGAGACCTTAAGCGGGTGTCGAGATAAACCTGCCAAGGTGAGCCAATAACAAAACACCCCCGCATGGGGGTGTTTTGCATTGATTGGTATTGCGCAGGGCTTGGCAGGAAGAAGGCCACGTCTTGAAAAGAAGCAATGGATCTGTCGGGCTAGCCACCCATCATCCGCGCGGTCTGAATTGCCTCGATCAGCGCGGCCCGGTTGATGCGGGGTCGCTCCTCATCGAGCAGTTGCTGCCACAACGCAATGGCCTGGCTGTAGCGACCATGCAGGAAGTGATCGGAGGCAAGCAGCATCAGGGCGCTCACTTCGCCCTTGTCCTGCTTGAGGGCGCTCTCCAGCAGGCGGGTTGCCTCGGGAGTCAGCTGCTGGCCCGCCCGGTAGTAGAGCACGGTCGCCTGAGCGGCTTGAGTCGCAGCGCTGGCGCCCCCTTCCAGCAGAGCGAGACGCTGGTAGGAGAGCAGGGCGTTGTCGTACTCGTTCCGATAGAGATAGAGCTGGCCGAGCGCCGCCCAGCCGTCGAGATCGGCAGGGTTGGCTTGCAGGCGCTGGTGCAGGGCGCCCAGCTCCTTGTCCTGCAGATCCCGCGGGCTCAATCCCGCCAGCGGATCGGGGCGCGACTGATAAGCCTGCCACGCCTGATAGCGGCCGTTGCCGGCATAAATACCGGCCACCAGCGCCAGCAGCAGGGCACCAATGAGTATCCATAACAGCAGCCAGCTCCGCGGGCGGACAGAGGGCTCCCTTGCCAGCCGCTCGCGCAGGGCCTGTTCGGCAGGTGGGGTGGTGTTGGCGAGGCGGGCCAGCTCCAGCTCCCGATAGAGGCGGCTAGTGGAGGCAAATCCTACCTGCTGCTCGGCCATGATCAGCCGGTTCAGCTCGGCCCGCGGATCGTGGGCAGGCGCACCTTCAGCCCGTTTGCCAACGAGCGGAATACGGGCCCGCAGCCTGCGATGCAGGCTCCTGCGCAGGCGATGGATCGCCAGCAACAGCAAGAGGACGGGGCCGCACCACAGCAGTGCCGTGCTGCTCTTGAAGGGGGGATCGTAGCGGACGAAATCACCGAAGCGTTCCGTCATGCGTGCGATCACCTGTTCATCAGACTGCCCCTCGTCTACCCAGCGGTAGACCTCGAGTCGCAGATCCCGGGCGATGGGGGAGTTGGATTCCACCAGATTCTGGTTCTGGCACTGGGGGCAGCGCAGGGCGCGGGCCAGCTCTTGCGCCCGATTTTGCAGCTCGGGGTGGCGAAACTGATAGGTATCGACCCCGCTGGCAAGGGCCCCGAGGCTCAAGGCCAGCAAGAGTGGCGCGATCAGGGCGTGGCCGAGACGGCTCATGGCTTGCTCTCCTGCACTTGTCTCTCCACGTCGGGCTGGCTGGCGCTGTTGCTGCGGGCCTTTGCAAGCAGGGGGGCAAACTGGCGTTGCCAGATCTCCCGGGTGAGCAGGCCGGTATGACGGGTCAGCAGGGTGCTGTCGCCGGCAAAGAGATAGGTCTCCGGTGTGCCATAGACGCCAAGCTCCAGCGCGAGTCGGCCGTCGGGGTCGGCCAACACCGCGCGATAGGGGTTGCCCGCCTCGGTGAGCCAGGCGCGGGCGGTGTCCCCCTTGTCCCGGTAGTTGAGGCCATAGAGGGGCACGGCGCTGGCCAGCTCCTTGAGCAGCGGATGTTCGGCGCGGCAGTTGGGGCACCAGCTTGCCCAGATGTTGAGCACAAAGGGCTCCCCCTTGAGCGCCGCGGTGTGGATGGGAGCACCGCCAAATAGATTGTCACTCTGCCACGCGGGCAGGGTACGCCCTGCGACGGCCTCATCCTGGCTGTAGGGGTTGTTGCCAAGGCCGAGCCAGAGCAGGGCGCCGAGCCCCAAGGTGAGCACCAGCGGCACGAACAGGCGCAGACGGGCGTTCATAAGGACTCCTGATTGAGCAGAGGGCGAGGTGAAGATCGCACCGGACTGCGACTAGGGGCCAGCAGCGGCCGGCGGGCGAGCAGGCGCAGGGCGCCGCCTGCCATCATTAACAGGCCGCCGAGCCAGATCCAGCGCACCAGCGGCTTGTAGTGCAGCCGCATGGCATAGGCGCCGGGTCCCATCTTCTCGCCAAGCACCACGTAGAGATCGCCAAATAGCCCCCACGCGATGCCGGGCTCGTTCATGTTCATGGTGCGCACGCTGTAGTGGCGCCGCTCCGGCGTCAGCCGTGCCACCTCTTTACCGCTCTTATGCACGCTGAGAGTGATGCGCTCGGCGGTATAGTTGGGGCCGATGATCGGCTCGCTCCCCTCATAGCGAAACTCGAAGGCGCCGAGCCGATAGGGCTGTCCTGTGGCGAGTACCGCGCCCCCCTCCTGACTGTGGTGACTCACCTGCGCGATGCCTAGGGCACACACCGCTACCCCGAGGTGGGCCAGCAGGCTACCGAACCGATTGAGGGTGAGCTCGCGCAGCGACGTCGGTTGCAAGAGTGGGAGCAGCAGGCTGGTCATCAGCCAGAGGCTCAGCACGTTGGCCGCGAGCCCCAGCCAGCCGCCCCGCAGCGGCTCGGGATAGGCGAGGCTCAGCAAGGTGCCCCCCAGCAGGCCGAACAGGCATGGGAGCAGCACCTTGATGCGGCGCTGGGCTGCCAGATGCTGCCAGCGCAGGCGTGGCAGTTGGGTCATCAGCCCCATCAGGCAGAGGGCCAGCGGCACGAAGATGGTATTGAAATAGGGGGCGCCCACCGAGAGCGAGCCCAGATGAAGTGACTGGAACACCATGGGGTAGAAGGTGCCGAGCAGCACGCTGGCGCAGGCCACGCAGAGCAGCAGGATGGCGGCGCCGAGCAGTCCCTCCTTTGACCAGAAGCCAAAGCGGGCATAGGGTGCGCGAATGTCTGCCCGCAGGGCAAACAGGGTGAGGGCGCAGGTCAATAGCAAGCCGAGCAGCAACAAGAGGGTGAGGCCGCGGCTGGGGTCCACCGCAAAGGCGTGCACCGAGGTGAGTATCCCGGAGCGCACCACGAAGGTGCCGAGCAGGCTCAAGGTGAAGGTGAAGATGGAGAGCAACAGCACGGCGTGGCCGTAGGCGCCGCGCTTCTCGCAGACAATCAGGGCGTGCAGCAGGGCGGTGCCGAGCAGCCAGGGCAAGAGGGAGGCATTTTCCACCGGATCCCAGAACCACCAGCCACCCCAGCCGAGCTCGTAGTAGGCCCACCAGGAGCCCAGCACGATGCCGGCGGTGAGAAACACCCAGGAGCCGAGCGCCCAAGGGCGGCTCCAGTGGGCCACGGCGCCATCGAGCCTGCCCGAGTGCAGCGCCGCCATGGCGAAGGCGAAGTTGACCGCAAAGCCGACATAACCGAGATAGAGCAGGGGCGGGTGGATGATGAGGCCGATGTCCTGCAGCATGGGGTTGAGATCGCGCCCCTCCAGCGGCCCCGGGAACTGGCGGTCAAACGGGCTGGAGAAGATCAGGGTATAGAGGCCGAACAGCCCGACGATCAGCCCCATGATGGCCAGTGCCCGGGCTGTGATCAGCGGATCGACCCGCCTGGAGCAAAGGGCCACCAGGGCGCCCCACAGCCCCAGCGCAAAGACGAAGAACAGCATGGAGCCCTCGTGACCGCCCCACACAGCCGCCAGCTTGAAGCCAAGGGGCAGGGCGCTGTTGGCGTGCTGGGCCACATAGACCAGGGTGAAGTCATCGAGGCCAAAACAGCTGGCGAGCAGCAGCAGGGCGGCCAACAACAGGAGCGCAACCAGGAGAGCCAGCGGTGTTGCGCAGCCGAGCAGCGGGCGTGAGGCGAGCCGCAGCCCCAGCCAGGGCAAGGTGCCTTGCAGCAGGGCGAGCCCGGTCGCCAGCAACAGTGAGAGATAGCCGAGCTCCGCCAGCACACAACCTCCAGTCAATCATTCGTCTATGTTATGCCGCAGCGTCTGCACCGTACCGGCGCTGGGGGATAACATCCACATTCTTGGCAACAACTCATCGCAACAAATAAGCGCCAGTCACCCGAGGGTGGCTGGCGCTGGTGATCATACCGTTATACGACTGTCATCTGGCCGGCATAGAGCACGAAGTAGCGCAGCAGCAGGATCCCCACCAGGGTCAGGCTGCAGACCAGCACCAGATAGCTGTTTCTGGCCCGCAGCGGTGCGGGGGCCAGCAGGGCCAGCAACTGGGGCAGCAGCATGCCGATGCCCACCACCCCGAGCCAGAACACCTGAGCCCAGAAGCCGCTGCCGATGGCGGCCCACATTGCTGCCTCCTTCTGGCCGCCACCGAAGTAGAGGCCGGTAAAGAAGCAGACCAGCAGCAGCACCTCCACCGCCAGCACCGGCCGCTCGAAGCGGTGGACAAAGCTCACCCCCTGGCTGTGATGGTTCTCCTTGAACAGGGTGACCGCCAGCAAGATGGTGGAGGCGATGCCGGAGCTGACGCCGGAGATGAGGAACAGCACCGGCAGCACCGGGTTGTTCAACAGCGGATAGGTCTTGAGCGCCGAGAGCAGAAAGCCGGTGTAGGCCCCCAAGAGCACGGCGAGCAGCAGCAACAGCGGCGCCAGCAGTTGTTCGAAGCGGGCGAGCCAGCCAATCAGCCCATCCACAAAGGCGAACTTCTCTTGCAGCAGGTGACGACGCAAGGTCTCAATCTCGGAGCGAAACACCACCGCCAGCCAGGCGAACAGCACCGCCATGTAGACCTGAAACAGTATGACTCCCATCGACATCACGGAGTCGAACTGGTAGTGGAACATCAGCTTCCAGAAGGTCCAGGGGCGGGCCAGATGGAAGATAAGGATCAGCAGCCCCAATATCACGCTCGCTGGCGCCAGAATGGCGGTCGCTTTGATGATGCCGCTCTCGCTGCCGGCCCCCTTGCGGCGCAGCAGCACCGAGAGGGTGGTTGCCCCGGCGGAGATGCCGAGCAGGAACAGATAGATGGCGATGGGCCAGTCCCAGACGAGTGAAGGGAAGTGAAACGCCTCTTGCATGGTCATGACTTTATCTCCCCTTTGGGCACGCGGTACATCTTGGGCGAAGTGCCGAGTGCCTGCTTGTAGCGATAGGTGGTCTCCTTCACCAGTCGTTTGGCGATGTGGCTGTCCGGGTCATCCAGATTGCCGAACACCAGCGCCTTGGTGGGGCAGGATTCCACGCAGGCTGGCTCCTTGCCCGCCGCCAGGTTGGTCTTGCGGCAAAAGTCGCACTTGTCCGCCACTCGGGTGACCGGGTTGATAAAGCGCACCTGATAGGGGCAGGCGGCCAGACAGTACATGCAGCCGACGCAGAGATCCGGGGTGACGTCGACGATGCCATCCTCCTTGCGGATATGGGAGGCACCGGTCGGGCAGACGTGTACGCAGGGGGCGTTGTCGCAGTGCTGGCAGGACTTGCGAAAGAAGTGGTACTCGGCATCGGGGAATTCACCGATAGGGCCGGAGCGGATGATCTCGAGGCGCGAGACCCCTTCTGGCACCTGATTCACCTCCCGGCAGGCATCCATGCAGGCGGTACAGCCGATGCAGGCCGTCTCGTCGTGGATCATGCCGTAGCGGATCCCGTCGATGGTCTGGCTGTGGGCGAGGGTGGCGGCAAGGGAGCGGGTGTTGGCACGAGCAGCCCCCGTCATCATGATGAGGGCCCCCGCGCTCATCCCCGCCATGAAGTGACGGCGAGAGCAGCTCATTGTGCCTCCTTGCCCGAGGTGGTGTTCGCCTTGGCCTTGACGGCCTCATGCTGCTTGCTGTGGCAGTCGACGCATAGCTTGATGCGGGACTTTTCCGGGATCTCCACCATGGGCTCCTTGGCCGGGTGCAGTTGGTGGCAGCTGGTACAGGTGAGCTTGGTGGCGTGCACGTCGTGGGCCCAGAGTGCCTCGCGAAGCTCTTTGGGCTCGTGACAGCTCATGCAGACCCCGTTCTGCTCGGCGATGGGGTAGCTCTCGGTGCTCTGCTTGTTATTGAAGCTGTCGCTAAAGCGCATCACGTCCTTGACCCCTTCCCGGTGTTTGGGAGAGGGCTGACCATGGCAGTTGGTGCAGGTGATCGGCGCCAGATTGTTGGGGTTGGTCGCCTGACCATGCTTGCCGTGCATCCCATCGCTCTGCTCCTTGTGGCAGTCGGTACAGGCCTTGTCGGGATTGCGCAAAAACGTCACGTCGTGGGTAGCAGGGAGGGCCGCTGGCGCGCTTGCCGTATCGGCGGCTTGGCCCTGCAGGCTGGTGAGCAGCATGGCTGCCATCAGCATCAGTCGTAAGAAATCCATCGTTAAATCACCCATAGGAAGCCTCCATCCACTGCGGGCCCGAGCTGGCCGGGCCCGCAGGCGCCGTTACTGTGCCAGCCGTCCGGCCGCTTTGGCCTCGGCATCCCAGGCGGGGACTGTGGTCTTGAGGAACTGCGCCTTGTCGCTGTTGAACTGCTTCATATCCATGCCAAGAGCAGCTTGGGCCTTCTCCTTGCTGGAAATGTCGGGAATGGCGATCTCGTGGGTTATTCCCTTGGCAGCCAGCAGGCGTGCCAGCTTGGTGCGGGCGTCGGCCGCCTTGTCCAGCGCGGTGCCGAGCACCTTGAGCGCCACTTCCGGGGCGTGCATCTGCACCCCGTGGGAGGCGATGGCATAGTCCCAGCGCCACTGGGCGTGACGGATGTCTTGCAGGATATCCTTCATCTCGGCCTCGGTGGCACCGGCATCCCAGGCTGCCTTGGCTTCAAAGTGGGTGTGAACCAGTTGCTGCTCGACTTTCAGCTTGAGCTCGTGCACCGCATCTTTACGCTGTTTGACGATCCCTTGCAGCATCTCCTTGCTCTGGGTGTGGCAGTTGCGGCAGGTTTGATCGAAGCGATCGAAGGGGTTGCCCACCTTGTGATCGGTGTAGACCTTGCCCTGATCGTTTTGCACCTTGGGCATGTGGCAGTCGACGCAGGCGACGTTGTTCTGACCGTGAATGCCGGCGCGCCAGGTCTCGTATTCGGGGTGCTGGGCTTTCAGCATCGGGGCTTTGGAGAGGGCGTGAGTCCAGTCGGCGAAGCCCAGCTCGTCATAGTAGGCTTCCATCTGCTCGACGCTGGTACCCTTGTCCCAGGGGAATTTCACCGCCTTGGTCGGGCCGCTGAAGTAGTACTCCACGTGGCACTGGCCGCACACCTGGGACTGCTGATCAAAGCGCCCCTGCTCCTTGAACGGCTTGCCGATGGCGGTCATGGCCCGGTCGGCATAGGGACGGGAGAGGTGCAGGGCGGGTTTGCCCTCTTTGAACTCTTGCGAGGCGGTGTCGTGGCAGTCGGCGCAGCCGATGGTGTTGACGATCTCGGGGCCACCCTTGGCCCACATCCCCTTGAAGTAGCCATCCTCACCCTTCTCGTCGATGACGCGGGCCACGTCCGGGCCTTTACAGCTCCAGCAGGCCATGGGCAGCGAACGATCTTCGGCAGTTTTGGGGGCGCCGGTGCGCAGGGTTTCCCGCACGTCGGTCAGCGCATAGAAGTGGCCCCGCGGTTTGTTGTAATCCTTGGAGAAGGGGTAGCCGGCCCAGAGCACCACCATGTTGGGATCCTCGGCCAGCGCATCGGTGCGCTCGCGGCTCTCGCTGGTGGCTTTCCAGCTGCTGAACTGGTCGGCGTGATCCTTGGCGAACAGTTCGCTGCGCGCCTCTATCTTGCCCTTGCTTTGTGCCTCGTCAGCGGCCTGTGCCAAGCCGCTGGTGCCAAGGCAGGTGGTCAGCAGCAGGGCGGCAAGGCCCAGTCTGCTCTGTCTGTTGTGTGAACTCACCATCATCACTCCCCATCATTGTCCTTGTCTGGCCTGACCGGCTCCCTTTTGTGATGCGGAGATCGACACCCCGAGCGGGGTGGCAGGCCTGTTGTTATTACCGGTGAATAAACCGGATTTATGCATTTTCAGAGAGCAACGTTATCAAACCGGTAAACAAAATGATGAATTATCGAGAGGGGAGTTGCGCCAGATCAATTGACGGCACGAGCAAAATACGGAAATGAGATCTGGGTAGAATTTTACGAAAAGTCAGGCTGTTGTGACGGTCTTGCCAAGAAAAATCAGCGGATTTTACGAAGCCGAGTAAAGAGCGTTGTGGAGGTCAGCTCACTCCTTGGCACTATGGCCATCTCTTCTTCGTCGCTCGGCAAGAGAAATGGCTATGCGCGACCTTAAATTTTTATTCACTTTATTATCGATAAGCGCTGCTGTTTGGCTGAGCTCATTTTCACTGCCCGTTTGCCACTGGGGCTCGCTTGAATTCCATGTTCGTCGAGGATTGCAAAGCTAGGTCGCCAAAAATACAGTTTTTCTTGAATGGGCCCGTCAGCAAAGGGTTTCAGCAATATTGCGTCGAAAATTGTCGTGTAAAAAAGCAGGCTAATATGGTTTTTATTGTATGAAATGGCTGTTTTGCGCTGCCTTTTGTCGAAAATAGAGAAAAGACTGATTATCTTGGTTTCTGTATAATCATTGACCAGGTCGATGTGCTGATAAAAATATTTTTAATCAGGTTGTGCCGGAGGTTGTATGGCTGAGTTGCAAATTGAAAAGTCCACGGTGGTGACCCGCATAGAGGGCTCCGTGTTTGTCATCAGTGCAGATGGAGCTGTCGTACGAGCAACCGTGGGGATGGCGCTCCATCCCGGTTATCGGCTGCAAGCCGCGCAGGGGGGGCAGTTTGCACTGGCTGATGCCGATTCGCAGCCAACCGGACAACAACCTGAACCGGCCAATTCTGTTCCGGCCGATGGCAGCGAGGCGCAGCCTGATCAGGAGCTCGCTTCCCTGCAGGAGGCCATTCGCCAGGGGGTTGACCCGACCAAACTCTTTGCCGAGACCGCCGCAGGCAACGCCGCGCCAGCTGCCGGCAATATTGGTGGCGTTGCGGGTTCCAGCTCCGGCGGCTTTGTGGTGGTCGATCGCACCAATGACGCCACTCTGGCCGAGGCCGGTTTCGATACGGATCACAATGCACCTGTCGCCAACGACGAGCTGCGTTTTGCCGAAGTACGCGACTTCTTTGCCGCCATCACCATCACGGAGCCGCAGACCAGCGACAACATCATCAACGCTGACGAGGCGGCTGGCGTTATCATCCGCGGTACCGTGCTAGATGTAGAGGTCGGTCAGCCGGTCACCGTGACCCTGATTGACCAGGCAGGCAACCGGCTCACCGTCACCACAGTGGTGCTGCCCGGTCTGGTCTGGGAGGCCAATTTTGGCGACGTCACCGGCAAGCTGGTGGATGGCCCCCTCACCATTCAGGCCGATACCCAGGATGCTGCCGGCAACCGTGCCAGTGATCTGGGCCAGACCCTGCTCGATACCATCACCACCATTACCCTGGATCTTGCCGATGAGAGCGACACCGGTGCCAGCCAGAGCGATGATCTGACCCGCGACAATACCCCGCTGCTGCAGGGCAAGGGGGAGCCCGGAGCCACAGTCACCCTCTCCCTTGGTGGCAGCGTGCTCGCTGTGCTGACCGTCGATGGCAATGGCAACTGGCAATATCAGCTGCCCGATACGCTGGCAGACGGAGCTTATGATTTTCGGGTCGACTCGGTGGATATCGCCGGCAACCGAGCCAGCGATACCCTCACTATTGAGGTTGATACCCAGGCCGCCATCGATATCGATGATCTCTATGCTGTGGAACTCTTTGGCAGCGACAATGCCACCCTGAGTGGTACCACCGCCAATGTCGAGGCGGGACAGAAGGTGACCATCACCCTGCTAGGCAGCGATGGGCAGATCCTGCTTACCACCTCTGCAGTGGTGGGGGCGGATGGCCGCTGGCAGGTATCAGGTCTTGATCTCTCCGGCATCACGCAATCTTTCGAAGTGCGTGCCAGCGTCACCGATCTGGCGGGTAATTCTGCTTTGGACGGTGCGCCGCTGATCGGCAAGAGCGAGACCTTGACCCTCTCCGAAGCCGGACTGGCCAATGGCCCAGTCACTGCGACCGGCAGCCTCAATACCGGCGCCGGGGTTGATGGCAACCTGCAGGTCACCTTCGCCGCTGACCAGAGTGGCCTTGAAGGGCTGAATCTTACCAGTCAGGGTGTGGCACTCGATTACGTCTGGGGCGGCCAGACCCTGACCGCCACTGCCGGTGGTGTCACTGTCTTTACCCTGACCCTCAACAATAACGGCAGCTATCGCATCGTCTGGAACCAGAGCCTGGATCACCCCGAGAGCAAGGGGCAGACTCTGCTTAACACTCAGGAAACCTTGAGTCTGCCGTTCAACCTCGAGTACCGCGACAGCGACGGTGATCTGGTGAAAGCGCCGCTGGTGATCAATCTGGTGGACAGCAATCCACCGAGCTTCGAGATCCCGGCCATCACCCTGACCGAGGATGCCTTTACCAATGGCGCCGCCGTAGTCGGGGAGAGCAGCTTTCTGGTCAAGCACACCGCCGATCCCCTGCTGGTGGATTCGCTGGTGTTCAGCAATCAGAGTGGCACCCTGGCTACCCTCAACGGCTCGGGTCTTGCCAGCGATGGCCATCCGCTGACGTTTGAATTTACCGATGATCGCACCCTGCTGGGCTACTACCTCGATGGCAATGGTCAGCGGGTAGAGGTATTGCGCGCCCAGCTGCTGGCTGAACAGCAGGGGAGCGATGTGGGCGGTCGGGTGGTGATCACCCTTACCGGCCCGCTCGATCATCAGAGTAGTGACAGCCTCTCGCTGGGGTTGCAGGTGAGTGCCAAAGAGATCGATGGCGATGTCACCAGTGCCGACCTGGCTCTGACCATCAACGACGGCAGTGATCCTTCGCTTGGTCTCGACAAGGGCGTTTCGCTGCAAGAAGGGGGCAACCAGCGCATCGATGGTCAACTGCCGGTCACGGTGGGCAGCGATCGTCTGGTCTCCCTCAACTTTGAGGCGAGCCAACCAGCGCTCGCTGGGCTCACCAGCCAGGGGCATCCCACCAGTTATGAGGTGCAGGGCAACCAGCTGACCGTCAAGGATTGGCAGGGCAATACGATCCTTACCGTCGCCATCGGGCTGGATGGCAAATACCGCGTCTCCCTGACTGGCGTGTTTGACGAACCGGAAGCGACCAACAGCCTCAACCTAGGCCTGAAGGTACAGGGCACCGATTTTGACGGCGACAAGAGCAACCTAGGCACCCTCAATATCACCATTACCGATGGTGCCTTGCCGCAGGTCGATCCTGTCTCCCTGACGCTCACGGAAGATAGCAACTGGCAGCAGGAGCAGACCCTTAACGGTGATTTGACCATCACCGCGGGCAGCGATCCGCTGGCCAGCATCACCTTCGATGCCAACCAGCCGGGGCTGCAAGGGTTCACCTCGGGCAAGCAGGCCGTGACCATCACGGTGGCTGATCATCTTATCGAGGGGCGTACCCCCGATGGCACGCTGGTGTTTGAGCTGACCCTTGGCAACGATGGCAAATACAGCTTTACCCTCCATCAACCGCTGGATCAGGGCAGTGCCGACAGCCTCCTTAAGGCGGGTTTTACCCTGCTCGACAGCGATGGTGACAAGGTCTCCTCCACCATTACCGTGGCGATAGGTGATGGCGCCAACCCGACCATCTCCGCCGTCAGCGGCACCGCCATCACCGAGATGGCGCAAGGGGAGGCGGCCGCGGTCAGCAACATGAGTTTCACGGTGACCCACGGCAGCGATGCCCTTGATCCCGCATCTCTCGGTTTTGATATCGCCACCATCCAGAGCACCCTAACTGGGCTCACCAGCCATGGCAGCCCGATTAGTTTCTCCCTCGATGCCAACGGCCAGCTGGTTGGCTCCACGGCAGATGGTCGCGAGATCCTGCGCGCCGAACTGAATCTGGTCGACAACAACGGCAACTGGAGTGTGAACGCCAAGGTGAGCCTCACGGGGGAACTGGATCACAAGGGGAGCGAATCTCTCAACCTGCCGTTGGCGGTCACCCTGGCCGACAAGGATGGCGATCGCATCGGTACCACGCTGCCGCTCACCATCGCGGATGGCAAGGCACCGAGCTTTATCCCGGGCAAAGGCGTGTCCCTGGATGAGGGGGATCTCACCGGCAGCAACAGCCTGAGCCAAACCGGTCACTTTGACGTGCAAGCCGGGTCGGATCGGGTGGTCGAAGTGGCCTTTGCCGATGCCGGCCAGCAGCCGGCACTCACCGCACTCGGCCAGCCGGTGCAGTACCAGCTGGTTGATGGGGATCCCACCATCCCGGGTAGCCAACTGCTCAAGGGCTATGTGATGGTCGATGGCCAGCGCGTCGAGGTGTTTGAGGTGCGGCTGGTTGGCACGCTGGACCAGGCGGGCAAGAACGGTTTTGACTATCAGGTGACCCTCTATCAGGGGATCCATCAGGGCGCCAACGCCGTGACCGAGCTGCCCATCAAGGTGATCGTCAACGACTACGACAAGGCGGGCGGCAACAACGACAGCTCCAGCGGCACCCTTAATATCCAGATTGGGGAAGGAGATAAACCGACCCTCACTCTGACGGGTGTAACCCTCAGCGAAGGGCGCTTTGATGGCGCCAACTCGGCGGTGGATGACCAGCAGGCGAGCGGCAAGATCATCATCAAAGCTGACTCGGATCCGGTGACAGATGTGCGACTGACCCTCTCCGGTCAGGTTATGGATGCCAGCGGCAAACCCATTACCCATAATGGCGAAGCCTTGACCTGGAAAGCGGTTGGCACGGATGGTCACATCTTCCAGGCTGTCACTGCTGGCGGCGTGGTGGTGATGACGATTACTTTGGTGCAGGTGCCTGCGACCATTGGTGCCCATAACACCGCGACCATCGACTATCAGGTAACGGTGCATACCAACCTGGATCACTGGGGTGATGACAAGCGCAACCTGACCTTGCCGGTACAGGTCACTGACAGCGATGGCAGCCAGAGCCAAGGTTCCACCACCATCATGGTGACGGACAGCCTTGACCCTGAACTCGGTTTGGACAAGGGCGTTTCGCTGCAAGAAGGCGGCACCCAGAGCATCGATGGCCAACTGCCGGTGACGGTGGGTAGCGATCGACTGGTCTCCCTCAACTTTGAGGCGAGCCAGCCGGCGTTGGCGGGGCTCACCAGTCAGGGGCATCCCACCAGTTATGAGGTGCAGGGCAACCAGCTGATCGTCAAGGATTGGCAGGGCAAGGCGATCCTCACCGTCACCATCGGGCTGGATGGCAAATACAGCGTCTCCCTGACCGGCGTGTTTGACGAGCCGGAAGCGACCAACAGCCTCAACCTTGGCCTGAAAGTACAGGGCTCTGATTTTGACGGGGACAAGAGCAACCTCGGCACCCTCAAGATCACCATTACCGATGGCGCCTTGCCGCAGGTCGCTCCTGTATCCCTGACGCTCACCGAAGATAGCGACTGGCAGCAGGGCCAGACTCTTAATGGTGATCTGACTATCACCGCGGGCAGCGATCCGCTGGCCAGCATCACCTTCGATGCCAATCAGCCGGGGCTGCAAGGGTTCACCTCGGGCAAGCAGGCCGTGACCATCACGGTAGCCGATCATCTTATCGAGGGGCGTACCCCCGATGGCAAACTGGTGTTTGAGCTGACCCTCGGCAACGATGGCAAATACAGTTTCACCCTCCATCAACCACTGGATCAGGGCAGTGCCGACAGCCTGCTCAAGGCGGGCTTTACCTTGCTCGACAGCGATGGCGGCAAGGTCTCCTCCACCATTACCGTGGCGATAGGTGATGGGGTCAACCCGACCATCTCTGCCGTCAGCGGCACCGCCATCACCGAGATGGCGCAAGGAGAGGCCGCTGCGGTCAGCACCATGAGCTTCACGGTGACCCACGGCAGCGATGCCCTCGACCCCAACTCCCTTGGCTTTGATATCGCCGCCATTCAGGGCTCCCTGACCGGGCTGACCAGTCACGGCAATCCAGTCACCTTCTCCCTAGATGCCAATGGCCAGCTGGTCGGTACCACGGCAGATGGTCGCGAGATCCTGCGCGCCGAGCTGAGCCTTATCGAGCAGAACGGCAACTGGAGCGTCACCGCCAAGGTCACCCTCATGGGCGAGCTGGATCACAAGGGGAGCGAATCTCTCAACCTGCCGTTGGCGGTCACCCTGGCCGACAAGGATGGCGATCGCATCGGTACCACGCTGCCGCTAACCATCGCGGATGGCAAGGCACCGAGCTTTATCCCGGGCAAAGGCGTGTCCCTGGATGAGGGGGACCTCACCGGCAGCAACAGCCTGAGCCAAACCGGTCACTTTGACGTGCAAGCCGGGTCGGATCGGGTGGTCGAAGTGGCCTTTGCCGATGCCGGCCAGCAGCCGGCACTCACCGCACTCGGCCAGCCGGTGCAGTACCAGCTGGTTGATGGGGATCCCACCATCCCGGGTAGCCAACTGCTCAAGGGCTATGTGATGGTCGATGGCCAGCGCGTCGAGGTGTTTGAGGTGCGGCTGGTTGGCTCGCTGGATCAGGCGGGCAAGAACGGTTTTGACTATCAGGTGACCCTCTATCAGGGGATCCATCAGGGCGCCAACGCCGTGACCGAGCTGCCCATCAAGGTGATCGTCAACGACTACGACAAGGCGGGCGGCAACAACGATAGCACCAGCGGCACCCTCAATATCCAGATTGGGGAAGGAGAGAAAC
Organism: Aeromonas jandaei; assembly: GCF_037890695.1. Classification (NCBI taxonomy): domain Bacteria; kingdom Pseudomonadati; phylum Pseudomonadota; class Gammaproteobacteria; order Aeromonadales; family Aeromonadaceae; genus Aeromonas; species Aeromonas jandaei. Next base: position 2,883,272 of record NZ_CP149571.1, read on the forward strand.
CGATCCTTACCCTGACTGGTGTAACCCTCAGCGAAGGGCGTTTCGATGGCGCCGCTAACAACCAGACTGCGGACGATCAGAATGCCACCGGCAAGATCACCATCACCGCCGATTCCGACCCAGTGGTCGATGTGCGTCTGGCTTTTGCAGGTCAGGTGATGGATGCCAGCGGCAAGGCCATCACCCACAATGGCGAGGCCTTGACCTGGAAAGCAGTTGGCACGGATGGTCATACCTTCCAGGCGGTCACGGCTGGCGGCGTGGTGGTGATGACGGTGACTCTGGGGCTGGTGCCGGCGACAATAGGCGCTCATACCACCGCGACCATCGACTATCAGGTAACGGTGCATACCAACCTGGATCACGGCGTTGATAACAAGCTTGATCTGACACTGCCGGTACAGGTCACCGACAGCGATGGCAGCCAGAGCCAGGGCTCAACCACCATCACGGTGACGGATGGTGTGAATCCTATTATCTCCGCCATTGACTCGGTCACAGTGAAGGAGTCTGCTCTCGATGGCTCCGCCAGCCAGCATCCGGGCACTATGCCCTCAGATCGGGGGGAAACGGCCAGCGGCAAGGTGACCATCAGCGCCGGTTCGGATCGGGTCGCTTCCCTTGAACTCGACGTGGCCGCCTTCAACCAGGCTAACCACCTGACCTCCAACGGTCAGTCGGTGACGCTGGCCGCTCACAGCCCTGGTTGGTATCTGGCTACAGCAGAGGGTGGCAAGTCGGTTTTCTGGATCCACCTCGATGTGAACGGCAGTTACAGCGTCTATCTGGTGGGGCAGCTCGATCACGGTATTCAGGGTAAAGATGATCTTGCCATTGAGGTGCCGCTCTTTGTCACCGATCACGATGGCGATCGTAGCCCCAATGTCAGCGTGACCGTGACGGTACAGGACGATATGCCTATCGGCACTGTGCTGGCTCATTCCCTGAACGAGGGGAGTGCCACCGTCAGCGGTGATCTGCTGCCAGCCGCCAACGAAGGGGCTGATGGCGCCCGGGTGGAGTCGATCACCATCAATGGCCAGACCTATGCCGTCAATGGCTCCCTCACCCGGGATGTGATGAGTCCGGATGGCAAGCAGGTGATGGGCTCTCTCACCATCTCGGCGGATGGCAGCTACCATTTCACGCCGGCCAGCGGCTTTGATCACGATAATGCCCAGCTGAGTCAGGTCATCATCGCCCATCTGGTGGATGGCGACGGTGACCGCGCCGACAGCACCCTGACCCTTAATCTGCGGGATGAGCCGGTGAGCTTCACCGTCACTGCGGCAACCGGCAACGAAGATCAGGGGGCTCAGGATCCACGCGCCGGTATTCCCATCAACATGCAGCTTGATATCGGCGATTTCGACCGGGGCGAGCATATAGATCAGCTCCTTATTCAGGCGCCAGCCAATACGCATGGCACCTTCTATTACAACGGGGTTGCCCTTGCCACCACAGCGGATGGCAAGTGGTTTATCGTCCCGCCAGCGGCCATGGTGACCAGCGATAACGTGCACTACAGCACCCAGGGGGTGACTTTTGTGCCGGATGCCAACTGGTCTACCTGGAGCAACAAGGGCCAGCCGCTGCACTTCCAGGTGCAGTTGCAGGTGGGGGTGACCGAGGGGGATGCCCCTGCTGCAGTCACCGGCAATCTTGTCATCACGGTACGCGGCGTGGCCGACAAGCCGGTGTGGGATGCAGGTCACACCAACCAGCACTACGACACCAACGAGGACAGCAGCGGTATCAAGCTCAATGTGCAAGCTAACCTCACCGATGGGGATGGCTCCGAAACCCTGAACTACCAGATCAAATGGGAGGAGGGCAAGGGCACGCTCATGCTCAACGGGGTTGAACTCAAGCCAAACGCCAGCGGGCTCTATACCGTATCTGCAGCCAATATCAACAAGGTGACCGTGGTTCCGGCCAAGGATTTCAGTGGTGACATCAAGCTGTCGGTGACCCCGATCAGCACGGAGCAGGGTCTGGTGGCTCCGGGTCAGGGTACGGCGCAGGGAGACAAGATTGAGCTGGTGATCAACGTCAATCCGCAGGCGGATGACGCCAAACTCACCGTGCGCGATATTCAGGGCAAAGAGGATACCTTGCTCGATCTGGGCAGCAAGATTGGCCTGGCCCATCTGGGTGACACCACCGATGGCTCCGAGCAGCTCTTTGTGCGCATCAGCGGCCTGCCCGCCGGGGCGACGCTGCTGCTGGGGGACGTTGCCGTCAGCCAGAATGCAGCCGGGTATTACGAGGTGCCCTTTGATCGCATCAATGAGCTCAAGCTACTGCCGCCCAAAAACAGCAACGTCGATTTCGATCTGACCATCAAGGGCGTGGTCAAAGACAGCGCCACCCTGACCGATGCCAATGGCCAGACCCACATCGTGGTGAACGAGAAGGAGACCGGCTCCCAGACCATTCATGTGGATCTGGTGGGGGTGGTGGATCAGCCTCACTTCGAGCTTGGCAATACCGGCTGGGAGGCCGAAGGGACAGGCTATGCCATCACAGTGGGTGAAGATGGGCGGGCGCCGCTCAACTTTACCCTCACCTCGGGCGAGTGGGTCGATACCCCGCACGATACCTCCGAGAGCCTCAACGTGGTGCTGCAAGGGCTGCCGGAAGGGGCTCGGGTATTTGATGCCAGCGGCAAGGAGCTGACCCTCACTTTTGCCGGACTCGATGCCAGCGGCAGACCGACCTATCAGGTCAATGTCTCCGATTTTGGCAATCTGCTTATCCAGCCACCCCACAACAGCACGGCGGATCTGCATCTCGTTGCCAGGGTGGTGGTGACCGAAAACGACGGTGACAGCAAGAGCTTCGAGGTGCCGCTGCATATCAAGGTGGAGCCGGAGATCGATGCGACCGACTACAGCAAGGCCAGCCACGGTCTGGAAGATGAGTTTACCGTACTGGACTGGCATCCGACCCTTACAGATGGCGCTGAAAAGGTAACGGCGCTGAGTCTCTCCGGGGTGGAAGATGGCTACCAGATCTGGCTGCGTGCCGGCGGTGTGGAGAGCCAGCTGACCGTGGTGGGTGGCAAGGTCACCCTGACTGCCTCCCAGCTCGACAGCCTGCTCAACGGGGGCCAATTGTTGGTGAAGGCGCCGGAGGATAGCGATCGGAATACCACTATCCAGAGCCACGTCACCGTGACCCAGCACGATGTGGATTCGGGCGCGGTGGCCGAGAAGGTGATCGATGGCAATCTGAACGTCGATATTCAGGCGGTGGTGGAGCCCGATGGCGAGCTGACCCAGACCGGCGGCGCACTCGTGGGGCAGGGCGGTACCGATATCGATCTGGCAGGGCGTTTCCTCTTTACTGATCTCGATCCCTCCAGCGTGGAGGAGATCGACTATCTGGTGATTAACTTGCCGGTGCTGAACGGCGGCGCAGGCGATCAGTTTGTGGTGATCGGCGGCATCAACAACGGTAACGGTAGCTGGATCGTACCGGCGGGCAACCTCGGTAGCTTCAAGCTGCATGCGCCGGACGGGTTTGTCGGCAAGGTTCAACCGATCCGTATCGATGCCATGGTGATTGACCGGGGAGACGATGGCGATGCCAGTGCCCATGTCAAGGTGAGCCTTGACACGGAAGCGACCTTCGAGGCGACGCCGACGACTAACAAGGAAGCTGCGGCGACCGTCGATATCGACGACAACGCGGTGTTGGTGGGTAAGGAGGATATCCGGGTCGATTTTGGTCAGCAGCTCAAGGGGGTGATCCATATCGGCGCCGCCGATCAGGGCAGCGACGAGGTGACCATAGTCCTTAAGGGATTGCCGGCGGGCGTCACCATCAGCGGGGCCGAGTACAACATCTCGACCGGTGAGTATGTCATCAAGGTGCCGCCGTCATTGGCTGGTCTGGAAGGGCTGACCCTCGGCTTGCCGCAAGACTTTGCCGGCTCGCTCAATATCGAGGTGAAGGTGGTCAACACGGATACCGCCAGTGGCGATATCAAGGTCGACAGCAGCACGGTACGGGTCGATGTGGCCCCCGTGGTCGATGTGAATGGTGGCCGTGGCGAGCACCCGGAACTGACACTGACCGTGCTGGATACCAACCATGACGGACAGCCGGACAATCTGGAAGATAGCGAGATCCACCTCGACTTGTCGGTGAAACTTGCCGACATCAGCCCCTCCATCGCGGGCGGCGGCCTCGAAACCGTGGAGCGGGTCACCATCACGGTGGATGCGAAATATGGTTACTTCATCGATGGCAGCGGCAAGCCGGTCAACACCCTGGTGGTCAACGATGTGGCTGACCTCAAGGACTTGGTGTTTGTGCCCAAAGAGCACTTCAGCGGTCAGGTACCGCTCGACATCAAGGTCGATATCGTCGATACCGCGCTGGTCGGTGGTCAGCAGGTGACCGACAGCGGTAGCTGGAGCGGGCAGGTCGGCTTTGAGGTAAGACCGGCCAACGATCCCGCAGCGCTCACGCTGCACGATGTATCGGGCAACGAAGATGGTGCCATCAGCCTGGCTGGCTTTGGTGCAGCCCTTATCGATAACGATGATTCCGAGAAGATAGTGGCGTTGCAGATCAAGGGGGTACCGGATGGTTTTACTCTTTCGGCCCCTGCCGTCAACAATGGCGGCGGTGTCTGGCAGATCCCGGTAGGTACCGATTTTGCCAAGCTGACCCTGATCCCGCCGGCCGATTTCAGCGGCAGCGTGGATCTGTCACTCAGCGCCTTTACCCTCGACAAGGGGCTCACCATTCCCCTTGAAACCAGCGGCAGCTTCACCGTGACAGTCAATCCGGTGGGGGATGCCCTCATTGCCGATATTCAAGGGCAGGCGAGTGGCACCGAAGGGGATGTGATCAAGCTGGATCTGGGGCTGGAGACCAGGGATAACCAACCAACCGGCGGCAATGCGGGTAATGTGCATGAGAACAAGCCGGAGCAGGTGCGGGTCACCATAGAAGGTGTTCCTGATGGTGCCGAGATCCGCTTGCCAAATGGCGTGGCGGGGACGGTTGTTGATCTGGGGGGCGGTCGCTGGCAGGTCACCACCGAGGGTGGCAAGCTGGGTGCTGTCGAGCTGGTAACCAATGATGCCAACGGCGCGCTGGATCTCAAGATCATTGCTCAGAGCCTCGACAACGGTGCCCTTGGCCCTGAAGTCAATGGCACCATTCATGTGGATGTGAGCCCGGTCAACGATGCGCCAATCAACGTATTGCCAACGACCCCACAAGTCGCGCAGGAAGATCAGCCCTTCGTTATCCACGGCTTGCAGGTGAAAGATGTGGACGCGGGCAGCAGCCCCATCAAGATCACCCTGTCGGTGGAACATGGCACCCTGACGCTGCCAACTGGCAGCGGCGTGACGGTGGTCGGCAACGGCACCGGCTCTCTGGTGTTGACCGGCACGCTGGCCGATCTCAATGCCTTGCTCTCGGGCGGGGTCACCTATCAGGGGAACAGTGATTTCTACGGCAATGACGCCCTGACCATGGTCACCAACGATCAGGGGAACACCGGTAGTGGCGGGGCTCTCAGCGATACCGATGTGCTGCCCATCGAGGTGCAACCGGTCAACGATGCGCCGATCAATCAGCTGCCCACAGCGCCGCTGGTTGCCGAAGAGGATATGCCTTACCGCATTGATGGCTTGCAGGTCAAAGATGTGGATGCGGGCAACAGTCCCATCGAGGTGCGCCTCTCGGTTGGTCACGGCACATTGACCCTGGCGGCCGGCAGCGGCGTGACTGTGACCGGCAGTGGCACGGGCTCGCTGGTGCTGAGCGGCTCGCTTGCCGCCATCAATGCGCTGCTGGCGGGCGGGGTGACCTATCAGGGGACACAGGACTTCAATGGCCAGGATCAGCTCACCATGGTGACCAATGATCTTGGCAATACCGGTAGCGGCGGGGCTCTCAGCGACACCGATGTGGTACCCATCGAGGTACTGCCGGTCAATGATGCGCCGGTCAATCAGCTGCCGGGCAGCATGACGGTCAAAGAGGATGGCTCTCTGTCGCTATCCGGCATCAGCGTGAAGGATGTGGATGCCGGCAGCGCACCTGTCTCCATGGTGCTGCGGGTCGAGCATGGTGTGCTGACCCTGCTGGGCGCAACCGGCGCCGTGATGGTGCAGGGGGCGAATACTAGCGAGATCACCCTGGTGGGGTCGCTGGCCGATCTCAACCAGTTGCTGGCAAGCAGCCTGCACTATGAACCGGCCAAAGATTTCTGGGGAGAGGATACCCTGACCGTCACTACCTCGGATCAGGGCAACAGCGGTGCAGGTGGCCCGCTGAGCGACACCGATCAGGTGACCATCAATGTCACGCCCGAGCCGGACATGCCGAGCCTGACGCTGACCCAGCACGAGATCCATGCCCTGCAGGGGGCGCTGGTGCCCCTGAGTCTGCAGGCCAGCGTGGTCAATCCGGCGACCGGTGAGCTATCCATTCGCATCAGCGGATTGGGTAATGCTAAGGTACAGGATGAACATGGCCTGACCGTGGGGCATCAGGAGAGCAACGGTGACTGGCTGATCCCGGCGGATCACTCGGTACCGCTCTACTTCAACGGCCTGAGCGATGGGGATCATGTACTGGGGATTTCCGCCGAGTCGAGTGTCGGCGGTTCCACCATCAGCACGCCACTCGATACCCTGACTATCCACAGCCAGAGCGGTCATGAGCTGTTGGGGTCCGAGCATGACGACATCCTCTTTGGCTCTTCAGGCGATGATCGTCTGGTGGGAGGGCTTGGGAACGATGTTCTCAATGGCGGCAAAGGCAACGATATCCTCACCGGCGGTGCCGGCAGCGATCTCTTTGTCTGGCAGAAGGGGGATGAGGGGAGTCAGGGGCAACCCGCTATCGATACCATCACCGACTTCCATCCGGAACAGGGGGACCGTATCGATCTGGCTGACCTGCTGCGGGGTGGCCCGGGAGCCAGCGTCGAAAGTTTGCTAAGCAACCTCTCGGCGTCGGTGACGAGCGGCAGCAATGGTCTGAGCGATGTGAATCTCTCGGTGACCTCGGCCAGTGGTGGTCAGGTGACCCAGCAGATCACCCTGAAGGATGTGGATCTGAACAGCTGGAATCTCACCAGCACTTCGTCCCACGACATCCTGCAGAGCATGCTGGATAACCACAGCCTGATCATCCAGCATCCCTGATAGCGGGCGAGAAACGTAAAAGGAAGAGCCGGCAATTGCCGGCTCTTTGTTTATCTCTGCGTGGATTGTTTTTTGTTATCAGCCGATCAGGCCAGTGCCTGAGCCAGCAGGTGGATGGGATGTTCGCAGCGAAACGCCGTGCTCATCTCGATCTGCCATTTGCAGGTTTCGCAATCGGTGATCACCAGGTCGGGGGCCAGGCGGTTGATCTGATCGAATAGCCCCTCGCCGATGGTCTGGCTGGTCTGGTAGTTCTCCGACTTGAAGCCGTAGGTGCCGGCGATACCGCAGCACTGGGACTCCAGCACGGTCACCTTGACCCCGGGAATGGCGCGCAGCAGTTCGAGGGTATAGATGACGCCCCCCATCTTCTCCATGTGGCAGGGGGTGTGGTAGGCGATGTGCAGATTGAGCGGTTTCATCGCCGGTTTGTTGCCCTTGTAGAACTCGTTCCACAGGAAGCGGGTCACCAGCGAGATGCGATCCCGCACCTTGTGGTTGTCCTGCTCCAGCAGGTGGGGATATTCATCGCGCAGGGTAAAGCCGCAGGTGGAGGAGGTGGCCAGCAGCGGCATCTCGTTGCCCAGCAGGGAGTTCTCCATCTGCTTGATGTTGAAGGCCGCCTGCTGCTTGGCCTTGTCCATGAAGCCGTTGGCAATCAGTGGCACGCCGCAGCACTTCTCCCGCTCCAGCAGCTGCACGCCGATATTCATGGCGTTGAGCACCTGCACCAGCTCCTTGCCAAGCTGCGGGTGGTTGTAGTTGACGTAGCAGCCGTGGAAGTAGGCGATTTGGCGCTCATAACTGGCCTGAGCTTCTTTTTGCTTCTTGTACCAGCCGCGGAAGGTGCCCTGGGAGTATTTGGGCAGGTCGCGGTGGGAGGAAACTCCCAGCGCCTTGTCCAGCACCAGCTTCATCGGCTTGAGGCCGGTGGTGAAGTTGACCACCGGCGCCATCAGGGTAGACATGCTGCCCATCAGATCGGTGTGGGAGAGCACGAACTCGCGGATCCCCGGTTTGAAGCCGCTGTACTTGTCTTTGGCCTTGGCGATGATGTCGCCGATGCGTACTCCGCTCGGGCAGGCCACTTCGCAGCGTTTGCAGTTGGTGCAGTGCTTGAGGGCGCTGTCAAACAGCTCCGGGCTCTTGATCCGCAGCCGCTCCCCATCCGGGCCCGCCTGTTTGGGGCCGGGGTAGGCGGGATTGGCTTTGGCCACCGGACAGTAGGCGGTACAGACGGTGCATTTGATGCACTGATCGAAAGTTTGATTGGCATGATCCAGTAGCATGTCAGTTCTCCTCCCGTAGGGTGTGAAGGCACGGGATATGGGACAAATAAATCATTGGGCGGCGCCCAGAATATGGCCGGCGGCCTGCCAGCCGGTAGCAACCGCGACACCAGAACCAGATCCCTCCTTGATGGGGTCATAGTGCGCCAGCACGCTGCCTGCGCCGTAGAGGTTGGCGAGCGGCTTGCCACCGCGCAGCACTCTGAGCTTGTCGTCGGTCTTGACCCCGAAGCCCATAAAGGGGTGGTGGTCGAACAGGCGGCGACCGGCCCAGGCGTCGCGCTCCTCCAGACTCAGCACATCGGCATCGAAGATGGGTTCGCGAATGCCGCGCAGACGGGACTCCAGCCCGCGGCTGAAGAAGCTGCCGGAGGCGAGCACGAAGTTGTCGGCTTCAAACAGCTGGTCATCGCCATTCTGGGTGTGTACGCCGACCACCCGATCGCCCTCGTAACGGGCGCCCAGCACCCGCTCGCTGGTGAGGAAGGTGCCGCCAAGGGCCATGAAGCGGCGCTTGAGCGCCTCCTGCATCCGCATCCCGATCAGCGATGGCGGCATGGTCGCCACCTCCTTGATGGTGCAGCCGGTACGTTGCTCCAGCTCCGCCAGACGCGGGCCAACCAGCCCCAGCGACAGGCAGGCGGGTAGCACGATATGGCGGCAGTCGGGCACGCCGCTCTCCTGCACCATTCGACTGATCTCGCTGGTCAGATCGGCCACCAGATGGTGCTTGTCACACAGGCGCGCGATGTCGGCAGAGCGAAACTCATGGGGATTGCGGCTGAATTCGGCCAGCTGGGGCAGGCGGATTTCGCCAGTCAGAATGCGGCAGTGGGCAAAACGCGGATGGGTCGCCAGATTGGCCGCCGCCAGTGCCGGATGAAAGTCGCGAAAGCCCTCGAGGGTGGCCAGCAGTAGCACGTCCGGGATCGGTGCATCGGTGACGCAGGCGCAAGTATCGGGGGAGAGCCAGGTACGTTTGAGGGTACCGATGGGGGTCAGGCGCTGGTGATTGGTCTCGTGGCGCACCAGCGGCAGCCCCTGCTCGGCGCAGTGGCGCTGCAGATCGGCCAGACTCGCCTCGATATTCTGCATTCCTACTTTGCTGTAGGGGTGATCCGGATGGGCCGCCATAAAGGCGGGCAGGGCAGCGCGAGGATCCCCCTCGCTCTCCAGCAGATCGACCGAGCCGGAGGAGAAGTGCAGGGCACTCTGGCCGGAGGCCATCAGCAGGGTCTTCTGGCCCGCTTCCACCAGACGCAGGGCGGCCGAGAGGCCCGCCATGCCGCCGCCGATAACGATATTGTCAAACTTCATGACGGCTCTCCTTCTCAGTGGCGTGAGTGGCATTGTGCTGCCCGGGGGCGCGTGGCGCATCGGCAACCAGCTGCGGCGTGCGTCCACTCGCCCAGGCCAAACAGCCCCTCGTAGATCCAGTAGGTAAACTCGGCCTCGCGCAGGGCATCGCCCCACAGCACCGGGCGGGTGCCCTTGTAGCGCTCTTCCAGGAACTGACGCAGCATGACGCAGGCCTGACGGCCGTCTGCCTTGCCATACTCCTGCATCAGGCCGGCGGCGCGGTAGGCGCAGAGCTCGCCCTGACAGGGCCCCATCCCCAGACGGGTGCGGCGGCGCAGGTCGATGAGGTTGTCCACATCGAGCTCGCGCAGGGCGTATTCGATTTCACCGGCGGTGACCATCTCGCACTCGCAGATGAGGGCGTTGGCTTTCGGATTGTCACGGAAGAAGGCGATAACCCGCTCGCCGTGGCGGTACTGGGCCGACCCTTCGGCAGGCACCGAGAGCCCCGGGGCGGAGACCTTCTCCGGATCCCGCGAGCCGGGCAGATTGAGCTCGGCTGTGCGGCAGGGCTTGCTGTTGCCGAGTTTTTTGGCCAGCAGATCGGTGGCCCACTCGGCCATCAGGCGGTAGGTCATCAGCTTGCCGCCGGTGATGGTGTTGAAACCCTTGAGACCGTCGCGCTCGGCGTGATCGAGCAGCACGATGCCGCGGCTGATATTGCGGCCGCTCTCGTCGCCATCCACCGCTACCAGCGGGCGAACGCCGGCGTAGGCGCGCAGCAGACGGGTGCGCGCCATGATGGGGGCAAGCTTGATCCCCTCGCGCAGCAGCACCTCCACCTCCTCGGGTTCGACGGTGAGCTGGTCAATCTTGTTGTAATCGATGCGACTGGAGGTGGTGCCGATAAGGGAGATGGTATCGCCCGGCACCAGAATGTCCGCATCCGCCGGTTTGCGGGCGCGGTTGAGCACCAGCTGGTTGATGCGGTAATCCATGATGAGCAGGGATCCCTTGGCCGGGAACATGCGGATGCCGAGATCGGCGTATTCGCAAATTTGCTGACCCCAGATGCCGGCGGCGTTGATCACCTCCTGACACTCCACCTCGAACGCTTCGCCGGTGCGGGTGTTGAGCGCTTTGACCCCGTGTACCCGATCCTGAGTGCGCAGGAGTCCCAGCACCTTGCAGTGGGTAAAGATGCGCGCGCCGTGCTCTTTGGCGTCCAGCACATTGGCGGCGGCGAGGCGGAACGGGTCGACCGTACCATCCGGCACGTGGATGGCGCCGATCATCGCCGGGTTGGCGTTGGGCTCCATACGCAAGGCTTCGCGGGGATCGAGCTGACGGGTTTCGATCCCGGCGCGGGCGCAGGCATCCATGAAGGTGGTTTGGAAATTGATGTCATCTTCCGGCAGGGTGAGGAAGAGGCCGCCAGTGTCCTCGACACAGTGGCTGGCAATCCGCTTGAGGATGCGGTTTTCCTGAATGCACTCGCGGGCGGACTCCTGATCCGTCACCGCGTAGCGTGCTCCCGAGTGGAGCAGGCCATGGTTGCGCCCCGTGGTGCCGGCGGCGATATCGTCCCGTTCGAGCAGAATGCAGTCAATGCCGCGCAGTGCGCAATCGCGCATGATGCCTGCCCCGGTGGCCCCGCCGCCTATGATGACGACTTGTGTAGTTATTCTTTGCATTGGTGCCGGTCTCGCTACTCACATTGATGAGAAGTTTGACGTTAACCGTGAGTAAAATGTTTGATTCAGACCAAATAAATGAGCGTGATCGAACATTTTCGACCGTTAATGCTCAGAAGTGTGATCGGGATCGGCCTGACAATAGCCCCTTTCAGGGGGCAGAGTGGCCCATGGCGATGTTCGCAACGGTGCCAGCTTGAGTGCGAACGACCATCTGATGGCCATTGAATTCGAGGTGCTTCAAAAAGGTTTCGCTTTGCTGCAAGCCTGCTGCGTCGAACTGCATGCCGTAGACTGGGTAGTTGTTGATCTGGCGCTGGTTGCGCACTGTGCCGGTCAGCTGGTAGGGCATCCCGTTGGCGCTAGAGGCATCGAGACGCAGCTCAAGCGAGTGGTTGAGGGGAATGGTCGGCGCCTGATGGTGGGTGCTGAAGGCACAACCTGCCAGTGAAAAGTCCACCAGATGGATGTTGAGCGGGTGCTGGGCAAAAAGAGCGACTCCTGTGCAACTGATTGGGTAGCGGATCTCCTTGCGGATCTTGAACAGGGTCATGCTCTCTGGCTGGCGCATGGTGAAGAGTTGGGGCTGCTTGTTGAACTGCTCGATAAAGCCCTCGAAGCAGAGCATGGCTCCCACCCCCCGCTCGCAGATGATGGCCGCCGTGAGGCGGTAACCCGGCTGGCAGTAGAGGGCGGCATCCGCCGGGGTGGTGGCGGGCAGGCTGAAATAGATGATACGCGCCTTGTCGGCGCCGATCAGCACGGCAGGCAGGGAGCGCAGCTGACCGGTCGGAGTGATCACCTCGATCCCCACCTTGCTGGCAGGATAGAGATAATCCATGACATCGGGCCCCTGGATGGAGATGCCCTTCTCCTTATTGGCCTTGATGCGATCCTTGATCGACTTGAAGGGTGACTGCTGAGTCTGTTGTGTCATGGATCATGGTCCCGATGCTCCCGCGTTACAGATTCATTTAAGTAGTCAGCCTCAATTGCCGCAACACTTCTTGAACTTCTTGCCGCTGCCACAGGGGCAGGGATCATTGCGCCCAATGCGGAGCGGGACGGGATCTATCTCGCCGTCGGTGTAGACCCAGCGCCCCTCATGACGTACGAAGCGGGAACGTTCATGCAGGCAGTGACGAGTTTCGCCTTCCACGAACCAGGCTTTGAACTCCACCATGCCGAGTATGTCGTCGGGGCCGCCCTGGCTGGCGATGATCTCGAGGCCATCCCATTGGGTATCGGTCTGTGAGAGCAGTTCTGCGGTCAGCTCTCCCAGATAGTCGGGGTGCCAGCTATGCACCAGATAATCCCCCAGACCCAGCACGAAGGCGCTGTAGCGCGAGCGCATCAGCTGTTCTGGGGTGAGAGCGGGGGCTCCACCGTGGAGTGATCCGCAGCACAGTTCGAGATAAAGGTTGGAACCGCAAGGGCAAAGAGTCATGTTTTTCGCTAATTGGCCGATTTATTTTAAGGGAATTGTAACGAAAGCGAGCCGCGAACTGCCAGCACCTATACTGATGATTGGGCAAGGAATTCCAATAAAAACAGCTGCAAGGATGTGAAAAATGACGTTAAAGCAGAAAATCCTGTTACTCGGAGCGCTCCCCGTGCTGCTGATGGCACTGGCGGTCAATCTCAGCAACTACATGCTCTCCAGAAGCGATCTGGAGTCTGATCTGGTGGTGGCGCGGGAGAAGGCGATCAAGGATCGCAAGGCGCTGCTCAGCAGTTACATCATGATGGCTCAGACTGCCATCAACGCTGTCTACTCCTTGCCTGATTCACCGGAGAATCGGCAAAAGGTCAAAGAGTTGCTCAGACCGCTGCGCTACAGCAGCGACGGTTATTTCTTTGTCTATGACTTTGAGGGCAACACCATATTGCTACCGGTTCGCACTGAACTGGAGGGGAAAAACCGCTGGAATGACAAGGATGCCAAGGGCAAGTTCCTTATTCAGGAGATCCTCAAGTCGGCCCGTCAGGGGGATGGCTTTACCGAATACTGGACCGCCAAGCCCTCCATCGGCCGTGATGCGCCCAAGCTGGCCTTTACCCTGGTGCTGGACAAATACCAGTGGATCATAGGGACCGGTTTTTATATCGATGATATCGACAACGAACTGGCCACCCTGCGTGCCGAGCGGGAGAGCAAGATGAACAGCTCGCTGCAGGTCGGGGTGCTGGTGATCCTGGTGATTTTGGGTGTCACTCTGGTGGCAACCGTTATCGTTGGCAACCGGGTCAGCAAACCGCTGGCAGATGCGGTGCTGGCATTGAACGATATCGCCAACGGCGAGGGGGATCTGACCCAGCGCCTCAAGGTGCAGAGCAAGGATGAGATTGGTCAGCTGGCCAGCGCCTTCAACCGCTTCGTTGAGCGGATCCAGTCGGTGGTGAGTCAGGTTGGGGAGACCAGCAACCACCTCTTCAGCGCCGTCGACAAGCTGCATCACCTGAGCGAGCACTACGACCAGCAGATGCACGGCCATAGCCGGGAGACCGATCAGGTGGTCACCGCAGTGACCGAGATGAGCTCGACCGCGCAGGAGGTGGCGGCCAGCGCCTCCAATGCCGCCAGTGCTACCAGCGATGCGGCCCGCGAATCCGACGCGGCACGCGGCGTAGTCAGCACCGCCATCAATAGCATCAACCGGCTGGTGGGCGAGGTACATACCGCCTCCGGCGTTATCGAGCAGCTGGCGCAGGAGACCGGCAAGATCGGCTCTGTGGTGGAGGTCATTCGCGGCATCGCCGAGCAGACCAACCTGCTGGCGCTGAACGCGGCCATCGAAGCGGCAAGGGCTGGCGAGCAGGGCCGCGGCTTTGCGGTGGTGGCAGACGAGGTGCGATCCCTTGCCGGTCGTACCCAGCAGAGCACCAAGGAGATCAACGAGATGCTCCAGCGTCTGCAGGGCGGAGTGAAGCAGGCGGTGGATGTAATGCAGGCGAGCGAGGAGCGCAGCCAGGAGACGGTGCAGGAGGCGAGCCATATCGCCAGCTCCCTCGACAGCATGGTGATGGCGGTCAGCACTATCAACGACATGAACATCCAGATCGCCACGGCCGCCGAGGAGCAGCACGCGGTCTCCGAGGAGATCAACAAGAATCTGGTGGCCATCCAGCAGATTGTCAGCGAGCTGACCAGCGCTGCGGTCGAGTCCAACAGCACCACCCGTGATCTGGCCAATACCGGCGACAAATTGCGCAAGCTGGTCTCCCAGTTCCGCTATTGATCCTGCCTTGTCAGGTGACGAGTGCCACAAGATGCGGTCTGAACCCCGGTTCAGGCCGCACTTTATTTGGGGATTGACCAATAATGTGTGAAAATTGCCGCCCTCTGTGTCTGCGTTTGCCCCATAGCCTATGAATGAGATCGTGAAAGGTAGTATCGACTTGATCCGCCAGCTCAACTACGGCCTGGTTTATGCCAGCCTGGAAGAGCACAAGGAGTTGTCGCGCACCGATCTCTCCCGTTTGACAGGTCTCTCTCCCGCCAGCATTACCAAGATCACCCGCGAGCTGCTTGACAGCGGGCTGGTGGTCACCTGTGGTGAAAGTTCGGTGGGGCGTGGCCGTCGCCAGACCTTGCTGCGCATCAACGAGCGCCGCTTCCAGTTTCTCTCCATGCGTCTGGGGCGTGGTTATGTAGACATGGCGCTGTTCGACTTCACCGGTCGTTCGCTGGCGCGCCATCGCCATATTTTTACCGAGACCGAGCGCGGCGAACTGCTGGATAGCCTGGTTCACGCCATTCGCAGCTTCTTGCCGAAAAAGGCCCTCAACCTTGCCTGCATTGCCCTTTGTCTGCCAGGTCAGGTAGAGCGCCACTCCGGCATGGTCAAACACTTCCCCTTCTACGATCTGCGCAACTGGCCGCTGGGGCCGACTTTGCAGGAGGCCTTTGCGGTGCCGGTGCTGGTGAGTGGCGACGTGCGCACCTGGATCCAGGCCGAGCGCGAGTGGGGAGCCGCCAAGAATTGTGCCGATGCGGTGCTGGTGTTCGTTCACAACGACATCGGGGTCGGCATGGTGGTCAATGGCCAGCTTATCGAGAGCGAAAATGCGCTACTTGGCGATCTCAGCCATTTGCAGCTCGAACCCTATGGCCAGCGCTGCTACTGCGGCGGCTTTGGCTGCGCCTGCACTCTGGTGACCAATCAGGCGCTGGAGGCGCAATACCGGGATCTGCGCGAGCGGATGCAGGAGCACGATCTGCCCGAGAGTGTCACCATTCGCGAGCTGTGCGAGCTGGCGCTGGCGGGCAACAGCCTCTGTCAGGACATTCTCCATCAGGCGGCGGGGCGCCTGTCGCGGGTGCTCTCCAATCTCATCTGTTTGCTCAATCCGGGCAAGCTGCTGCTGGGGGGCGAGATCACCCGTGCCGATCGGCTACTGTTCCCCATGTTGCATCAGTCTCTGGCGAGTCAGTTGCCGGCCGAATATCTGGTGCGGCTGCAGATCGAATCCACCCACTTCTACGAAGATCCCACCAAGCCTACCTCGGTGCAGGTGCACAAGGCGCTGCGCGACGGCAGCCTGCTGCTGGAGCTGCTGCGCACCTGTCAGGAATCCTGAACCCTTTTTGCAGGGCAGTGGGCAAGGCGTTTGGCGAAAGGGGCAGTGAATGCTGTTCCATCGCCGCGCAACTGGGTACAATCCAGCCCCTTTGTGGCGGGCCGTTGGCGCCGCCGTTGATGATCTCCCTCTGTTTGTGACGCAAGATGAAGCCTGTTCCTGATCACGCCGTCAACCGCCTGCGGGCCTGGCGCAAGAGTATCTCTACTCGACCGTTTCTCGCCCGTGGCGGCACGTTGGCCCGTTGTCCAGCCTGTCAGCTGCGTGAGGACTGGTGTGCCTGTGAGTGGCGCCCCGAGCTCAAAGCGGAGGCGGGCTTTTGCCTGCTGATGTACGATAGCGAGCCGATGAAGCCCTCCAACACCGGCCGTCTCATCGCCGATGTGTTGCCGGATAGCACCTGGGCCTTTCTCTGGTCGCGCACCAAACCCCATCCCGAGTTGCTGGCCCTGCTGGCCGATCCCGTTTGGCAACCCTATGTGGTCTTTCCCGCCTGCGAAAAGGAGCCGGCCCGCCTGACCGGCGAGGTGACGCTGGCGCCGGGTAAAAAACCGCTCTTTATCCTGCTTGACGGCACCTGGCCGGAGGCGCGCAAGATGTTCAACAAGAGCCCCTATCTCGACGGTTTTCCGGTGCTGGCGATCAAGCCCGATGCGCTCTCCACTTACGGCATGCGGGTCGCCAACAGCGAGGAGCACCTCTGCACCGCCGAGGTGGCCGCCTGTGTGCTGGAAGTGGCGGGGGAGCTCAGGGCCGGGCAGGCGCTGCAGCACTGGTTCAATCTGTTCAGCCGTCGCTACATGGCCGGTCGGGTCAGCCGTTTCCCCGGGGATGACGAGGCGCCGCTGCTGGCGGCCCTGAGCGCCATCAAGGGATCGGAAGCGGAGTCACCGGCGCCACAAAGCGCCGCCTGAGCCGAGGGGCAGGGGTGCGAGAGCCCAAATTAGTGAAAATCAGGAATCAATTGGCTGCCACTGTTTCGTTAGATTCATGGACTTTGGCCCGTTAGGATAACCGGCAGTCAGTGCAGCCCCTCTGCCCGGCGTGTTTATTCTCCCCCCGGTTGCCCCTGTGTCGGGCAACCCAATCCCGTGAGGTCTATGGATGGAATTGGAACTGGTTACCCTGTTTGCCCTGTTTGGCGTGGCGCTCATCGCCGGCTTTATCGATGCCATTGCCGGTGGCGGCGGCCTGTTGACGGTGCCGGCCCTGCTGGCTACCGGCATGCCCCCCGCGCTGGTGCTTGGCACCAACAAGCTGCAGAGCAGTTTCGGCTCCTTCTCCGCCACCTGGTTCTACGCCCGCAGAGGATTGCTGGAGTGGGCCATGATCTGGCCCGCGGTGATCTGCACCTTTATCGGTGCCGCTGTGGGCACGTTGGCGGTGCAGACCATCGACGCCGCCGTGCTGGAGCGCTTGCTCCCCTTCCTGTTGATGGCCTTTGCCTGCTACTTCTTCTTCTCGCCGCGGGTGAGCGATGCCGAGAGCTCCCGCCGCCTGACCCCCATGCTGTTTGCGCTGCTGGTGGGGGGCGGGGTCGGCTTCTATGACGGCTTCTTCGGGCCGGGGATCGGTTCATTCTTTGCCATCGGTTTCGTGGCGCTGGCAGGCTTTGGCATGGCGCGGGCCACCGCCCACACCAAGCTGCTCAACTTCACCTCGAATATCGCCTCCCTGCTGTTCTTTGCTCTCGGTGGCAAGGTGGTGTGGAGTGTCGGCTTCTGCATGGCGTTGGGGCAGTTCATCGGCGCCCGCTTTGGCTCCAAGATGGTGCTGAAAAAAGGGGTGAAGTTGATCAAGCCGCTGCTGGTGACCGTCTCCCTGCTGATGTCCGCCAAGCTGGTGTGGAGCCAGTATCCCGAGCTGTTTGCCTGGATCTGATGTGCGCCTTGCTTGCCGCATCGCAATTGTTAACGGGGCCCTCGGGCCCCGTTGTCATATCTGCTGGTTTACAGCGTTAGCGCGGTGTGTCGCTGTAATGGCTGAAGTGTTTGCGCAAGGCATTGACCAGTTTGGCAATGCGCTCGCGCTTGAGACTGTTTGGCCGGTAGACCAGATGGAGCGGGCGGGCGAGTGCCGGCAGCAGGCGGGCCGTTTCTCCCTGCTCCCCCACCAGCTCCAGCAGACCGGCAGGCAGCAGCACCGGGCCGATACCGGCCTTGGCCAGCTCGATCAGCGCCAGATAGGAGTCGAGCTCCATGGCGGGCTCCAGGCCGAGGGTGGCGAGGGGCTCGCGCAGATAGCGATTGGCAGGGTTCTCCAGATCCATGGTGAGGATCTTGCGCCCGCCGCCCTGAGCGGCAGGGGGCAGGCTCTGCTGCGCCTCTCCCACCAGATAGAAGGGCTCCTCCAGCAGCTGCTCGGCGCCAAGGCCATGGCCGGGCGGGAGGCGACCGGCGCAGATGCCGAGCAGGGCATCGCCGCTGCGCACCCGCGCCAGAATGACCGGGGTGTGGTGGGTGGAGAGGGCGAGATGCGGGTCGCGGCCCAGATAGCCGCGCATGAAGTGGGCGAGATAACCGGCCAGCAGGGTCTCGGAGCAGGCGATGGGGAGGGGGCTGTGATCCGCCAGATCCTGGCTGTCGGCCAGCACTCCTTTCATCTCGGCCAGGCTCGGCGCTACCCGCTCCAGCAGCTCCAGCGCCTGCGGGGTGAGCCGGATCTGGCGCCCCTCCGGCTCGATCAGCTTCTTGCCAAGGCGCTGCTCCAGCTGGGCAATGCGCTTGCTCACCGCCGACTGGCTGATATAGAGGCGGCTGGCCACCTTGGCCATGGTTCCTTCACTTGCCAGCAGGCTCAGCGTCTCCAGCCCTTCCAGTAACATCTCGCCCCCTTGCCATCGACAGATTGGATCTGCGTTACCTTAGGGGCTGGTCGCTTCAGGAGCAAGTGTCGTTTGCCGCCTTGAACGGGCCAATGCGCCAGCTCTTCAAGGGCGGTGCGAAGATCACCAGATTGCCGATGAGGCTCACCACCACCCCGACCACCGACACCGGCTGCCAGACAAATCCCTCATAGAAGGTCGAAAGGGTGAGTGCCACCAGCGGAAAGAGCACGGTCGCGTAGGAGGCCTTGCTGGCCCCGATGCGCCCCACCAGGGTCAGGTAGGCGGTAAAGGCGATGACCGAGCCAAACAGGGCGAGATAGACCATGGCCGCCAGATAGTGGCTGTCGGTCGGCACCACCAGCTGCTGACCGAGCAATGTAACCCAGCCCAGCAACAGCACAACGCCGTAAACCATGCCCCAGGGCACCATCTGCAACACGTGGTAGCCGTGGCGCTGGCCGCGGGCCGAGACCAGATTGCCCAGCGAAAAGCAGAGGGTGCCGCCACAGGCGAACAGCAGTCCCTTCCAGCCGTTTGCACCCAGTTGCGCATCCGCCAGCACCGGCCAGAACAGCAGCAGGGTGCCAAAGAGCCCCAGTAGCGACCCTTGCAGCCAGCGCAGGCCCGGGCGTTTGCCCTCGAACAGCCAGAGGTTGAGGCCGTTGAAGATGCTGGCACTGGCGAAGATCACCGCCGACATGCCGCTCGGGATATAGCGGGTCGCGTGGTAGAAACAGAGAAAGTTGGTGGAAAAAAGCAGGGCGCCGAGCAGTGCCGCGTAGCGCTGGCCATGCCACGGCAGGCGCGGAAAGCGGCCGCTGGCGGTGAGCAGGGCAAACAGTGCCACCGCCGCCAGCAAGAAGCGGTAGAGCACCGACACCTCGATGGGTATGGGGCCAAGCTGCCAGGCGATGGCGATCCAGGTGCTGCCCCAGATAAGGACGGTGGCGAGATAGAGCAGAAGGTTCATCGGTTGTTCCATAACTTGGTAGGTTTGTATTCCAGCATGGGGCGAGCAGGGGTTGCTGGCTTGCACCATCTTGCGGTTTTTGTTCCTGCGCCGCTGTCATCCCGGGCATCAGCCGGTAAGATGAGCGGACGGCAGGATAGGCTTGCCGGGATCGTCAGGGAGAGGCAGGGTCAGATGAAAACGGCAGGGGTATTCGACGCACTGGTCAGCACCGGCGCCCGGCTGGAGGACTCCTGCTGGCTGGAGCCCGGGCTTGGCGTGGCCAGCTGGCGCAACTGCTACGATCAGACCCGCTACCACAAGCCGGGCCACCACACCCTGAGCGTCTATCTGCAGGGGGGCGAGCAGACCGAGCGGCTCGACGGGCCGGGCGGTTGTGGCGGCACCGGCAAGGTGTGCATCATGCCGGATCACCACCGATCCGAATGGCTGGTGCGCGAGGAGTTTCGCTTCTTCCACCTCTACTTCACCCCGGCCCACCTGACCCGCATCGCCGAGGAGGTGTGCGACCGTGAGGGGCGCCACCTGCAACTGCTGGACAAGACCTTTATCGACGATCCGAAGGCGGCATTGCTGGTGCAGAGTCAGCTGATGCAGCTTGAGTGGCAGCACGGCATCGACCGCCTGGCGCTCTCTCACGGTGCCTGGATGCTGATCCTCCACGCCTATCGCCACCATACCGAGGCGGCGCCGGCGCTGCCGACGGTGCGTGGCGGGCTGGCTCCGGTGGCGATCCGGCGGGTGCAGGAGTACCTTCATGCTCATCTGGCCGAGCCGGTAACGCTGGCCCAGCTGGCGCAGCAGGCGGGTTTGAGCGAGTATCACTTCGCCCGCATGTTCAGTCAGAGCCTCGGCTGCCCGCCACATCGCTACCTGCTGGAGCTGCGCCTCAAGCGGGCCAAACAGCTGCTGGCAGGTGTTGAACCGCTGGCGACGATCGCCAGCCAGTGCGGTTTCTCCTCCCAGGCCCACTTTGGCAACCGCTTTCGCGAGGCGTTTGGTCTGACGCCGGGGCAGTGGCGTGCCCGCTTGTCATCCTCCTGTCACAGTTAACCGCGAGACTCAATGCGTTCCGGTGAGTTCGCTCACCCCGTCATTTCGCAGTGCCACAAACAGGAGCCGCCATTGAATCATCGCAAGCGCCAGATCCGTACCCGCCACCTCTGGTTCAACCACTGGAATGCCCCGCAGGGGCGCCTGACCGAGCCAACCCCGCCCGAACCTGCCATTCCTCACAGTTCCCGCTGAAAAAGGGCGCTGCCAGATAGGATTTTTCCGGCAACTTTGCCACTATTGCTCCATCAGAGTGACGTGGACATGGCTGGATGTATCTGGAACGTATTGAAGTTAAAGGATTTCGCGGTATCAATCGGTTGTCGCTCGGGCTTGACCATACCACAGTGCTGATCGGTGAAAACACCTGGGGGAAATCGAGCCTGCTGCGCGCCCTCTGGTGTCTGCTGGGGCAAAATGCCGAGCCCTATCAGTTTGGCGCCGAGGATTTCCACCGGCCGGAAGATCCCGAGCTTGCCCCGGCGCGCCATCTGCAACTGGTGCTCACCTTCTGTGAGCACCGACCCCAGATGTGCCAGCACTCCCGCCGTCTGGCCCGGCTTTGCCCCGCCTGGGTACTGCACAAGGACAAGTTCAACCGCATTCACTACCGCGCCAGCGCCGAGTTGCTGGAGGATGGCACGGTCGCGACCCTGCACGACTTTCTCGACGGGGTGGGCAAGAGCCTGCCCATCGCCAATGCTCACGAGCTGGTCTGCATGCTCATCACCATGAACCCGGTCTTTCGCCTGCGCGATGCCCGCACCGCCCGCAACGGGGTGGAGACGTTGCAGTGGGGCGATCTCTCAGAGCATCGTCTGAACGAGTTGGCCGACAAGCTCATTGACGAGCCCCAGCGCATTGGCGAGCCCGAGCTCAAGGAGGCGTTGCAGGCGGTGCGCCAGCTGATGGATCACTACTTCAACGCGCTGGCGCCCATCAAGAACAAGCCGCGCAGCCAGCGCGACATCATCAATCGCCCCATGACACTGCGCAATCCGGGCAACCTGCACACCCTGCTGCGTCAGGCGGACAACCGCGCCCTGCAGCTGGCGATGGCGGGGATGGCGGCGACCCTGCTGCAGGCACGTGGCAACCGCGAGCTGGAGGAGGGGGCTCGCCCCATCATGATCCTCGAAGATCCCGAAAGCCGGCTTCATCCGACCATGCTGGCGTTGGCGTGGGGGCTGCTGGAGCAGTTGCCGGGCCAGAAGCTGCTCACCACAAACTCGGGGGACTTGCTCTCCTCCCTGCCGCTCAATCAGGTGCGCCGGCTGGTGCGGCGCCAGCAGGATATCCTCTGCCACCAGCTGGGTGGCGAGCGCTACAGCAGCGACGATCTGCGCAAGATTGCCTTCCATGTGCGGATCAACCGTCCCATGTCGCTGTTTGCCCGTTGCTGGCTGTTGGTGGAGGGGGAGACCGAAATCTGGCTGCTCTCGGAGCTGGCCCAGATCTGTGGCTACAGCCTGCGGGCCGAGGGGGTGCGGATCATCGAGTTTGCCCAGTGTGGCCAGTCACCGCTGATCAAGGTGGCGCGCGACTTTGGCATCGAGTGGCATCTGCTGGCCGATGGCGACGAGGCGGGAGTCAAGTATGCCGCTTCGGCCCGCGGTCAGCTCAAAGGCGACAGAGAGCGGGATCGGCTGACCCAGCTGCCTGCGGTCGATATCGAGCACTACCTCTACAACAACGGCTTTGAGGGGGTGTTCCGGCGTGAAGCCGGCGTGGGTGGCCGCGCCATGTGGAGTGCCAGCCATATCATCAACAAGGCGATCCATCATCGCAGCAAGCCGGGCATGGCGCTGGCGGTGGTCGAAGAGGCGGAGCGGCTCGGCGCTGAGCATATACCGCCGGTGATCCGCCAGATGTTTGCCCGGGTGGTGGCGCTGGCCCGCGGTCAGCGTTAAGGCCGCCACTTGTGATGTCAGGCGTTGGGGATGGCGCCGGGTTTGGGTATACTCGGCCCCTCTCTGGCGCCACCACGGCGCATTTCGACACCCTTTGCTGGAGGCGCCATGTTCGTCCAACTCCCTTTCTGGCTTTTTCCCCTGACCGGCCTGATGGCGCTGGGAGCGCTTGTTGCCCTTGGCATCGTGCTCTGGCGCGGTGATCTCTGTCCGGGCCAGCGCTCGCGCATCAGCCAGCAACTCTTCTCCATCTGGGTCATTACCGCCCTCTCGCTGATGCTGGCGGTAGAGGCCAAGGCGGCCAGCTGGCTGATCTGGAGCGGCGGTGCTGCGCTGGTGCTGGGCGTGGGCCTTTCGCTTGCCCAATCTAGGCTGGAGGGGAAACGTTCCATCCCATCTTCCCTGCTCTGGCTGCCGGCGTTGCCGCTCGCAGTTTATGGCGCGGGCCTGCTGCAACTGCAGGGCTGGGTGAGCGGTCTGCTGCAGATGGCGATGCTGGGTGCGGCCTTTGCCCACCTGATGCTGCTGCGAGCACGTCACCGCCTGCAGGCATTCAATACCCTGCTGCCACTGGCTGGTCTGGTGGGGGCGATGGCCAGCCTTATCTGGTTGGGCGTGCTGGTGGGCTGGCAAGGGGGTGAGGCCAATCTCGATGCCCTGATCCCGGCGGTGGTGACCCAGGCTGCATTGCTGGTGGCCTCCCTGCTGCTCTGGTTCAGCCCGCTCTATCTGCAGCGTGACACTGCGCCGGTTGTGGTTTCAACTTCGTTGTGTGGTCTGCTCATCGCCCAGATCGCCGCCACCAGCGTGCTTCATCAGCTGGTGTGACGCAAACGGGTTTACTGTGAGCTCTGAAATAGAAAGCCCCCGGATTTGTCCGGGGGCTTTTGTTTGCAAGAGACGGCATCAGTAGAAGTCGTCAGCCCCGCAGATAAAGAGGCAACTGCTGCGCGGCTGGGCCAGATATTCGCGGGTCAGCCCCTCCAGCGGCATACCGAAGGTGCAGATATCCTGCGGCGAGGGGAGGGCGGTATCGAGGATCCGTCGCCAGTAGCCGCCGACGCCCTTGGGGGGGCTTGGCAGGTTGAAGGTGAGGGGCTCCCAGTAGGCGTTGAACAGCACGTAGAGTGCCAGCCGGGTTTCGCTCGAGAGGGCCGACATGGCGATGGCGTGGGAGTGGGGGCTGAAGTCCGGCTGCATGGCGTTGACGCCGTGCCAGCAGATCTCGCTGTGGCGCAGGATCTCGGTGAGCGACAACGGCATGCTCTCCTGCTCGGGGCGCTGGAACAAATGTTTGCGATACTGGATCAGCTCCTTCATGAAGCGGAACATCTCCTGACTGCGGGCGTTAGGTTGCCAATCCATCCAGCAGGTCGGGTTGTCCTGACAGTAGCCATTGTTGTTGCCATGCTGGGTGCGCAGCAGTTCATCGCCCATCAGCAGCATGGGGGAGCCCACCGAGAGCAGGGTAGCCACCATCATGTTCTTGGCCTGCCGCATGCGCAGGGCGTTGATCTGGGGATCTTCCGTTACCCCTTCGTGGCCGTGGTTCCAGCTGAAGTTGTGATCGCAGCCATCGCGGTTCTGCTCGCCGTTGGCTTCGTTGTGCTTGTGGTTGTAGCTGGCCCAGTCCCACAGGGTAAAGCCGTCATGGCAGGTGACGAAGTTGATGCTCTTCTCGGGGTCGGCATGGTGATAGTGGTAGATATCGGGGCTGCCGCAGAGCCGCTCGACAAAGGCGGTCACGCTGTTATCGTCCCCCCTCAGAAAACGGCGTACATCGTCGCGGAACTGACCGTTCCATTCACGCCAGCGCGCGCCGGCGAGTGACCCCACCTGATAGAGTCCCCCCGCATCCCAGGCTTCGGCAATGAGTTTGATGTCGGCGATGTTGGGATCTGTATCTATGGTACGCAGGGTGGGGGCGTTGGCCTGCGGCTGGCCCGATTCATCCCGCGACAGAATGGCGGCCAGATCAAACCGGAAGCCATCGACGTGCATCTCCTGCCGCCAGAAGTGCAGGCTGTCCATGATCATCCGCAGCACTACCGGGTGGGCGCCGTTGAAGGTGTTGCCGCAGCCCGAGTAGTTGGTGTCCTGCTGGTTGTTGTCGAGGATGTAGTATGCCTCATTGTCGATGCCGCGAAACGAGAAGGTGGGGCCATCGTTGCCCCCTTCCGCCGTGTGGTTGTAGACCACATCGAGGATCACCTCGATGTTGGCCTTGTGCAGTGCCTTGACCATGTCGCGAAACTCGGTCAGCGGATCGTCGCCGCAGGCGTACTGGGCGTGGGGGGCAAAAAAGGACATGGGGCTGTAACCCCAGTAGTTGGAGAGCCCTTTGGGCGAATCCTGCGGATCAAACTGGAACACCGGCAGCAACTCGACGGCGGTGACGCCGAGGGATTGCAGATAGGGGATCTTCTCGATGAGACCCAGATAGGTGCCGCGCAGTTCAGGCGCAACCCCGGAGCTTGGTGAGTTGGTAAAGCCTCCCAAATGGAGTTCGTAGATCACCGAGCGCGAGAGGGAGTGGGCCGGTAGCTTGTCACCCTCCCAGTTATAGTGGCGGGTATCAACCACCCGGTTCTTGGCACAGCTGGCAATGTTGCTGCCCGGGAGTGCAGCAGCCCAGCGATCGTAGTTGGGGCCGAGCTCGATGCTGCGGCCATAGGGATCGAGCAGCACCTTTTCCCCATCGAAGCGGGTACCGCAATAGGGGCGCCATGGGCCCTGAATGCGATAGGCGTAACGCTGCCCGATGGGCAGGCCTTCAATATGGATATGCCAGTAATAGGCGGTACGGTTGAAGCGGGGCGAGAGCGGGATCACCTCCGGGGTGCAGTCTTCTGCACTGGAGAAGAGCAGGAGTTCTACCCGGCTGGCCAGGCGTGCCCAGATCGCGAAGTTGACGCCGTGACTGTCGGGTGTAGCCCCCAACTGACGGCAATGTCCGGCGGAGATGCGCATATCATACCTACCCAAAATGAGGAGTGTTCAGCTTATTGAGTGTAGTGCCGGATGCCTTTCCCTGATCCGTTTGCCTGAAAAAACAGCATGATGCTGATAAAGACCGCACTCTTTGTCGTATAAATCTACGAATAAACTTTTTTTGATATATTTACTTGCAATCTGTGCGCTGGCGCCTATTATTGGCCACCTCGGACGCGGGGTGGAGCAGCTCGGTAGCTCGTCGGGCTCATAACCCGAAGGTCGTCGGTTCAAATCCGGCCCCCGCAACCAATTTTTTCGTCAGCCTGCGATTGTGCAAAGAATCGAAGGCAGACAAACGCCACAGACTTCTGCTCGGTCTGGGGTGGCAATTCGGACGCGGGGTGGAGCAGCTCGGTAGCTCGTCGGGCTCATAACCCGAAGGTCGTCGGTTCAAATCCGGCCCCCGCAACCAACTTTTCGTCAGCCTGCGATTGTGCAAAGAATCGAAGGCAGACAAACGCCACAGACTTCTGCTCGGTCTGGGGTGACAATTCGGACGCGGGGTGGAGCAGCTCGGTAGCTCGTCGGGCTCATAACCCGAAGGTCGTCGGTTCAAATCCGGCCCCCGCAACCAACTCTTTCGTCAGCCTGCGATGGTGTGAACCATCGAAGGCAGACAAACGCCACAGACTTCTGCTCGGTCTGGGGTGACAATTCGGACGCGGGGTGGAGCAGCTCGGTAGCTCGTCGGGCTCATAACCCGAAGGTCGTCGGTTCAAATCCGGCCCCCGCAACCAACTTTTTCGTCAGCTTGCGATTGCGATACACAATCGAGGGCAGACAAACGCCACAGACTTCTGCTCGGTCTGGGGTAACAATTCGGACGCGGGGTGGAGCAGCTCGGTAGCTCGTCGGGCTCATAACCCGAAGGTCGTCGGTTCAAATCCGGCCCCCGCAACCAACTTTTTCGTCAGCCTGCGATGGTGTGAACCATCGAAGGCTGACAAGCGCCACAGACTTCTGCTCGGTCTGGGGTGACAATTCGGACGCGGGGTGGAGCAGCTCGGTAGCTCGTCGGGCTCATAACCCGAAGGTCGTCGGTTCAAATCCGGCCCCCGCAACCAACTTTTTCGTCAGCCTGCGATGGTATGAACCATCGAAGGCAGACAAACGCCACAGACTTCTGCTCGGTCTGGGGTGACAATTCGGACGCGGGGTGGAGCAGCTCGGTAGCTCGTCGGGCTCATAACCCGAAGGTCGTCGGTTCAAATCCGGCCCCCGCAACCAACTTCCTCTCTGTTTTTCCTTGTTCAGCTGCTTTTCATCATACCCATTTTTCTCTTTCGCAATATTCTACAGACATTGCGCAATATCACTCTTGTGTGGTGAAGATGTTGTTTGTGCTGGTTTTTCAGGGCAAAACTGGTCGTCCCGCCTGTTTGTTAGGTATGATCAGGTATCTCTTCACGGATGAGGTACATGCCTGTGATCACTCCCTTTACCTATCTTCCTCCCGCTATCGATTGCCAGGATGCCACTCTCGTCCAGGCCCTCGAGCAGGCGCTTCCTGTACAGATATTGCTGATCGCCGAAGAGCAGAAGGAGGCGATCCTGGCTCATCCCCAGCTATCGGGTGTCAACACCCTGCTGGCGCTGGGCAAAAAAGCCCCCTTTACCCTGATGCAGGGCAACAGCCTGCTGCTGGTCGTCTGTGTGGCGGGCAGCGTGGAGCGGGATCACCGCCTCTACAAGCAGGTACGAAGCTGGATTGCGCCGCTGTCTGGCTTAAAAGCCGAGCGGGTTGGTCTTCACCTAGAGGGCTTTTCTGTCTCCGAGCGGGGAGTGCTGGCCGAGCTGGTGCTCTCCTCCCTGCTCGCAGCCAATATGCCGCTGCCCACCAGCAAGAGCCGCAGTGAAAGCAGCTGGAGCTATCAGCAGATAGTTGTGTCCCCGGCGGTGGTGCTGGATCTGGCCCGGATCTACAGCGAAGCGGGCGGCAACGGGCTGGCCCGTCATCTGGCGGTGCTGCCCGCTTCCGAGCTGACCGCAGCCAACTATCGCGAGTTTCTCAGTCAGTTGGCGCAGGAGGAGGGGTGGCACTGCCTCCATTATGATCAGGGCCAGTTGGCCGAGCTGGGGGCTGGTGCCTTCTTGGCCGTGGCCCGCGGCTCGGAAGACAATCAGGGCGCTATGGTCAAGCTCAGCTACTACCCCCCCAAGCCGGTGCGCCGCATTGCGCTGGTAGGCAAGGGCATTTGCCACGACTCCGGCGGCTACAACCTCAAGATCTCCGGCAGCATGTATGGCATGCATCTCGACATGGGAGGCAGCGCGGTGGCCCTCGGCACCCTCTATGCCATCAGCAGAGCCCAGCTACCCTATGAAGTTCACTGCTGGCTGGCTATTGCCGAGAACCATATCGGCCCTCATGCCTATCGGCCCGGGGAGGTCGTCACGGCTATCAACGGTACCACCATCGAAGTGGTTGATACCGATGCGGAGGGGCGGATGGTGCTGGCTGATACGCTGGCGATGGCGGCGCAGGATACCCCGGATCTGCTGATCGACTACGCCACCCTGACCGGTGCTTGCAAACGGGCGCTGGGCAGCCGTTACAGCGGCGTCTTTACCAACCGCAGCGAATGGCTGGTATCGCTGGTCAATATGGGGCAGCGTAGCGGCGAGCGGGTTTGGCCGTTTCCACTCGATGAGGATTATGACGACAACATCGAGAGTGAATGGGCCGATCTGCTGCAGTGCGCGCCGGGCAGCTCCCCGGATCATATCGATGCGGCCCGTTTTCTCTCCCATTTCGTCCCCGAGCAGACTCCCTGGCTGCATTTTGACCTTAGCGGTTTTCGCAACAAGGGAGGCAACGGGGTGGTTTCAAGTGAAGTAACAGGCTTTGGCGTGCGTCTGACATTGGATCTGCTGGCCAGTCCGCTAGGCAGAACGGGGCGCCACAGCATGGAACAACCTGACTGATGACAAGGATTTTTGTGAACAAGACAAGCTATGACTGGGTGCTGTTCGATCTGGATGAGACCCTGCTCGATTTCCCGGTGACACAGGCGCTGGAGCAAACCCTTCGCCACTATGGCGTACAGGTGGATGAGGCTGGCATGGCGGCCTATCACACCCTTAACCACGGTTTGTGGCAGCAGTACAACAATGGCGAAATCGATGCTACAGCGCTGCAAGAGACCCGCTTCTCCCTTTTTGCCGAGCAGGTCAATGTTGACCCCATGGTGATGAACAACACCTTTCTGGCGCAGATCGTTGCCTTGAGCATGCCCCTTGATGGGGTAGTGGAGACGCTACAGCTGCTGAAGGATAAGGTGAAGATGGGCATCATCACCAACGGTTTCAGCGTTCCCCAGCGAGGCCGGCTTGGCAAGCTGGGCTGGAGCGAGTGGTTCGCCCCCCTGGTGATTTCAGATGAAATCCGGGTTACCAAGCCAGATCCCGCCATTTTTCAGCATACCCTCTCGCTGATGGGGGCTCCGGATCCGGCCAGAGTGCTGATGGTGGGCGACAATCCCAAAACCGATATTGCCGGTGCGGCTGCGCAGGGGTTGGCCACCTGCTGGTATAACCCGGGCAAGCAGAGTGGTGAGTGTAATGCTACTCACGAGATCCATCACTTCTCCCATCTGGCTGGAATTGTGCTTGGTCAGTAGTGCAGTTGAAGTGGTTCCTGATAGGTTATTTGACGGAATCTGTGTAGAGAACGGGAGAGCCATCGGCTCTCCCGTTGTTATTCTGCGAGCAGCCCAGAGGTATAGCGGGTCAGGATCTGCTGATATTCGGGGCTTTGCTTGAGTTGGTCGATCGCCTGATTGAGCCGATCCAGCTGGGCTTGCGATGTGCTCTTCTTGCTGAGCATCAGGTGAACCGGAGTGCGCTCGATATGCAGCAGGATATGGAGCTTCTTCAGGGTGATGCCCTGATGCTCCCACTCCTGCAGGCTGTTCGGATCGAGGATAAACCCCTGGATCCTCCCACCGTTAAGCATCTTGAGCAGTTGCTCCAGGGTGAATCGCTCCTGTAGCCGAGGTTTCACCTTGGGATTGGCGACAAGGCGGCGAAACGCCTCGCCGTAGTCAAACCCCTTGAGCAGACCGATATGAAAATCGGGAGTATTGATCAGCTGTTCCAGAGTGGTGATGTTGCGCCAGCGCTCTTCATCCTCCTTGCGGATGATGATGACCGTCTCCTCTTCCCGATAGGCATGGCTGAAGCGGGCATATTGCTGACGCTCGGTGGTGATGTTGGCGGACATGGCCAGTTGTACCGTGCCAAATTCCAATTCGTGCAGCACCCTTGTCCAGGGCATTTCGATGAAGCGAGCCTGATAGTCAGCCCGCTGCAGGATGGCATTGAGCAGTTCGATATCCAGCCCTTGCAGCTGATGCTGTTCATTGCGATAGCTGAACGGCTGCCAGTCGCCCCAGCCAACGATCAAAGACTCCTGTGCGGCGGCCTGACAGCATAAACACCATAACAACAAGAGTCTGTACACGACTCATCCCCTCGAACCGGCTCATATAGTCGAGTATTGGACAGGAATGGCAGTGTCACCAGTGAGGCAGTAAAGAGAGGATGCACCGGTTGGTGCATCTTTCAGAGCTCGTGGGCGTGGAATCCCTTGCGATAGCGGGCTTCGCAGCGCGGGCAGCGTTGCAGGGTCGGATCCTGCTCCAGCGATTCGATGGCCAGTGGCTCTTCGCAGTCGGAGCAGAGGCCGTAGAGGCCGAGATCCATCTGGCAGAGTGCAGCATCGATCCGTTTGAGATGCGCCACGCTCTGCTCCACTTTGGGCAGATCCAGCCGACTGGTCAGCTCGACCAGTTGATCCTGTTCACAGTGATCCAGCTTTTCGGCCCACTCGTCACGGCGACAGGCTTTCAGCTGACCGATCAGCGTTTCTCGTACCTGGGCCCAGTCGGACAGCAGGCGATTACGCCAGACAGTCAACTGTGCTTGCGTCATTTCACACACATTATCCCCCACAGGACAGACGACAGATTCGGGGCAGTATAGGGATCCGATAACTTTATCAAGATGATATGAGTCAAGTTAACGACGGTTAGCCGTGGCTTTTGGCCGCTTGCAGCAAGGCATCGCGGATGGGATCCGTCTCTTTGAGTACCCGGATATCCTGAAACAGCAGATCTGCTTCCGGGTATTCCCGCTTGAGATAGCTGAACCACTGTTTGATCCGGCTGGGGTAGTAGTCGGCCTTTTCGCTGGCCAGATCCTGCTCGGTGTAGCTCACCATCAATTGCAGTACCTCGGCCCAGCTCATGTGGGGGCAGCCGGTTTTCATCACGTTGGCCAGATTGGGCAGGGAGATGGCGCCGCGCCCCACCATCAGGGAGTCGCAGCCGGAGACTTTGGCACAGGTCAGGGCATCCTGATGATCCCAGATCTCGCCGTTGGCCGTAACGGGGATCGGCAAGGCGCGGCGAATGGCATCCACGTACTCCCAGTGGGCGGGCGCCTTGTACCCTTCTCGCTTGGTGCGGGCATGAACGGCCAGCTCGTTGGCGCCGCCTTGATGAACGGCATGAGCGTTTTCCAGATAGAGATCCTTGTCATCGTAACCAAGGCGAATTTTGGCGCTCACCGGCAGATGGGCGGGCACCGCTTCGCGCACCGCCTTGACGATGCGATGGATGGTCTCGGGCTCTTTGAGCAGCACCGCGCCGCCCTTGCTCTTGTTGACCGTGGGGGCGGGGCAGCCGAAGTTGAGATCGACCCCGGGGGAGCCAAGCTCGATAGCGCGCACGGCGTTCTCGGCCAGCCACTCGGGATGTTGGCCCAGCAGCTGGACCCGCACCGGGGTTCCTGCACGGGTTTTGCCATCTTGCAGCAGTTCGGGGCAGAGGCGATAGAACACCTTGGCGGGCAGCAGCTGATCAACGACCCGGATAAATTCGCTTACGCAGAGATCGTAATCGTTGACGGAGGTCAGTACCTCCCGCATCAGGTGATCCAGTACCCCCTGCATGGGGGCCAAAATAACGCGCATAACTGCTTTCCGAAGAGATAAGGAGAAAAAAGAGGGCAGATTGTAGTGGGGTTGTGCCCCGCTGTCAGCTATCAGCCAAACTCTGTTAGGCTAGACAGGTAAAAACAGAGATGAGAGGTGGCAATGCAGCGCTGGTGTCTGATGATCTTGGGGTGGCTGGCCTTTGTGACCGGCATTGTCGGCATCGTGTTGCCACTGCTGCCGACTACCCCCTTCATGCTGCTGGCGGCCGCCCTGTTTGCTCGCTCGTCCCCCCGTTTTCACCACTGGCTGCTAAGCCATCCCTGGTTTGGCCCACCCATTGCAGACTGGCAGCAGTATCGCGGTATTCGCCGCCATGCACGGCGGCGCGCCATTATCTTCATTCTGCTTACCTTCTCGGTGTCGCTGGCGGTGGTACCGCTGCTATGGGTCAGGGGGTTGTTGCTTCTCATAATGGTGATCCTGCTCACCTGGTTAATGCGCCTGCCGGTGCTGGAGCCAGTTGCAATGGAGAAGTGAAGTCCCTAAGCTATTGCGGCAATAATGCTATGGAGTCGGCCTGTCATTCTTGCGTGACAGGCTTTTTTATTTCCCGCTGGCGGGAAGACTAAGATAAAACGGCCATCTGGGTCGAAAAACAAACGGTCAAACCATGAATCCGGAAACCCTGAAATTTATCGAAGCGAGCATCAAGACCATTCCCGACTATCCGAAGCCGGGTATCCTGTTTCGCGACATTACCAGCCTGATCGAAAATGCCGAGGCGTTCAAAGCCACCATCGATCTGCTGGCCAATCACTATCGTGATCAAGGGATCACCAAGATTGTTGGTACCGAGGCTCGCGGCTTCATCTTTGGCGCGCCGGTTGCTTACGCCATGGGTCTGGGCTTCGTGCCGGTCCGCAAGCCGGGCAAATTGCCCCGCGCTGTCATCGAGGAGTCCTATGCTCTCGAATACGGCACCGACACCCTGCAACTGCACACCGACGCCATCGTGCCCGGTGACAAGGTACTGGTAGTGGACGATCTGCTCGCCACTGGCGGCACCGTTGATGCCACCGTCAAGCTGATCCGTCGCGCTGGCGGTACTGTGGCTGATGCCGCATTCATCATCTCCCTGCCGTCTCTCGGTGGTGATGCCCGCCTGACCGCCGCTGGCGTCAAGGTGGTCTCTCTGGTTGAACTGCCGGGCGAATAAGCCCAACAGGCTGCTATCGTCAGCCTGTTGCCAGCCTCCAAACCGGTGCCCGTGCGGGCATCGGTTTGAAATTCAAGCGATCCCTCCCGCTCTGACCGATAGCCGATACAGCCTCCCGTCCATTTGTGTTAGCATCCCGCCTCAATGCCCTGTCTTCCCTGCATGATGGATTTATGAGCTATCAGGTTCTGGCGCGTAAATGGCGCCCCCATACGTTTGAACAAGTGGTTGGTCAGCAACATGTGCTGACTGCCCTGACCAACGCCCTGGATCAGGGACGGCTGCATCACGCCTATCTGCTGAGCGGCACCCGCGGCGTCGGCAAAACCACCATCGCCCGTATTCTGGCCAAGAGCCTCAACTGCGAGCAGGGGATCAGCAGCCATCCGTGTGGCGTCTGCGATACCTGCCGCGAGATCGATCAGGGCAACTTTGTCGACCTGCTGGAGATCGATGCGGCGTCCCGCACCAAGGTGGAAGATACCCGCGAGCTGCTCGACAACGTGCAATACCGTCCGGCCCGTGGTCGCTTCAAGGTCTATCTCATCGATGAAGTGCACATGTTGTCGCGTCACAGCTTCAACGCGCTGCTGAAAACCCTGGAAGAGCCGCCCCCCTATGTGAAGTTTCTGCTGGCCACCACGGATCCGCAGAAGCTACCGATCACCATTCTCTCGCGCTGCCTGCAGTTTCATCTGAAGAGTCTGGATCAGACTCAGATCGCCAAGCAGCTCGAATGGGTGCTGGATCAGGAGGGGCAGCCCTTCGAACCGCGCGCTCTGCTGGCCTTGGCCAAAGCGGCTGACGGCAGTATGCGCGATGCCCTGAGCCTGACCGATCAGGCGCTGGCGCACGGTAACGGCAGCGTCCGCCTCGACAGCGTGCTGACAATGTTGGGCACGCTCGATCACCGTCATCTGCACCAGCTGCTGGAAGCCATCCTGAGGCAGGATGCGCCGGCGACCATGGCCAAGATCAGCGAGATCGCCACCCTTGGCCCCGATTTTGACCAGCTCCACGCTGAGCTGGAAGGCTTGCTCCATCGCATCGCCATGGCGCAGCTGCTGCCTGCCAGCGTGCAGGAGCAGGGGGCGGATGCCGACTCCCTGCTGCAACTGGCCAAGGCGATGAGTCCGGAAGAGGTGCAGCTCTGCTACCAGATTGTGCTGGGTGGCCGCAAAGATCTGCCCTGGGCACCTGATGGCCGTACCGCGCTGGAGATGACCTGCCTGCGGATGCTCGCCTTCTCGCCACGTCGCGAGGTATTGCACCCCGCTACGCTGACGGCGCTTCCCCCATCCATGACTGGCTCGGCCAGCGCTGGAATGGGGGCAGCCCCGACGCTGCCGGGAAAGCGCCCGGCCGCTGAGCCTGCAACTCATATTCCACCCCCTGCGCAGATGGCTTCTGCCGATGCCACGACGGCCACGGTAACCGGTCAGGATGAGGAGAGCGGTGAAGAGGAGGCGCAAGCCGCCCAACTCTTCAGCCAGCAGGATGAGTTGTTGCGCGAGGCGGCCGGTATGGGTTATCAGGCCGAGTCGGCCCCGCTCTCTGGCGCCAATAGCGGCATGGCGGTTGATACTGCGAGCTGGGGAGAGGGGGCTGTTGCAAACCCGAACCCATCGGTACCAACCGACACTACGCAGATGGCCGCTGCAGAGATGGCGCCTGCACAGATGACGTCTGTACAGATGGATAGCGTTCCGGCTGCATCTGCTTCCGAAGCGGCCGAACCTGTGTCGGCGGTATCGAGCATGCAAAGCCTGCTTGGCAAACGTAATATGCTGCGTAGCCGCCAGCGTGGGGAGAGCAGCGCCGCTGCTCCTGCTCCTCGAGCGGTGCCGGTTGCGCCGCCGCGTCAGGCTGCTGCCTCTGCGCCAGCACCTCTGCCACAGAGTGCGCCGTCGCCTGCTATCAGCCAAACAGCCACCCCGGGTGGCCCCGCCATGGGCCAGTTTGGCGAGCAGCCGCCGGTGGATCTCTACGCTGAAAATTATGACGAGGCGGGTGATAACGGGGACTACGAGGAGTATCTCAGCCAGAGCTTTATGGCCTCGCCCGTGCCTGAGCCTGCCCGCAGTGCGCCAAATCGTACAGCGGCCCCCGCTACCCAGCCCGCGCAGCCAACCGATCTGCCCCCCTGGGATTTGGCTGGGCAGCCTAGCTATCGACCTGGCGAGCACAGTGCCACAGCGCCTGCAGTGACGCCTGCTCCTGCGACCCAGCCGATGACCACGACGGTGGCGGCTGCCCCTGTGGCGCAGAGCGAGCCTGCCCAGCCAGTGATGGAGACCATCGATTGGGACGAGCTCGAGAGCGATGAGGTGCCGCAAGAGGGGGAGGCGACCCGCCTTATCCCTTCCTCACTGCTCAATGGTTGCGGTGACTCCTGGGCCGAGCTGATTGCTCACACTCAGGTGGGCGGTCGGCTGCGCCAGCTCGCCATCAACTCGGTGATGACGCGGGAGGGGGGCAAGGTGTTGCTGACCCTCAAACCCGAGCAGCGCCACCTGGTGAGCGACAAGGCGCGCGCCGATCTGGCCGAGATCATCGGGCCTGCGCTGGGGCAACCGGTACAGGTCGAGGTAACGCTCGGTGTGGTGCCTGACAAGGAGACCCCTCTTGAGATCGAGCATCGCCTCTATCTGGGGGTGCGCGAACAGGTGACCCGGGATCTGGAGCAGGATCCCAACGTACAGTTTTTAGTTCAGCGGTTTGGTGCCGTGCTCCATCACGAGAGCATCGAGCCCCTCAACCGCTAAATTCCGTGGCCGGGAGCTGGCTCCCGGTTGAAAAGCAGTTTGGCTGTCCCCATCTAGGACAGACAAACCCACAGCCCGGCGCTGGATGCCGGATTTCAAGACGAGAGACGACATATGTTTGGTAAAGGTGGAATGGGTAACCTGATGAAACAGGCCCAGCAGATGCAAGAGCGTATGCAGAAGATGCAAGAGCAGCTTGCCCAGATGGAAGTGACCGGTGAAGCCGGTGCCGGCATGGTCAAGGTCACCATGACGGGCAGCCACAGCGTACGTCGCATCGAGATCGATCCCTCCCTGATGGAAGATGACAAGGAGCTGCTGGAAGATCTGGTTGCCGCCGCTTGCAACGATGCCGTGCGTCGTGTGGAAGAGCAGAACAAGACCAAGATGGGCGAACTGACCGGTGGCATGCAATTGCCGCCAGGTTTTAAAATGCCCTTCTGATGGTCAGAATACAGCCTTTGTGTTGTGTATGATCCGGGAGCCTGTCATAGCAGGGTCTCCCAGCCTTCAACAAAAGAGCCCCACCAGCGTGGGGCTCTTTTGTTTTGTCTGTTTGGGTCTAATAGCGAGTGGATAAGTCGCCGCGTTATTACACTCCTCCTCAACCTGCCAGCAGTTGTCCTTTGAGCAGGGATGACAGGGTTTTCACGGTCAGCACGGCCAGTGCCAGGCTCAAGAAGAGCAGGATAGCGATGGCGATCAACTGCAGCGGCAACCCCTCCTGAGCGTAACCATATTTCAGCGCGGCATTGCTCAGGGCTGCCATCGGGAAGCTGATGGCCCACCAGGAGATGGCAAAACGCATCTTTGTGTGGAACACCTTGAACGAAACCACCGCGAACAGAAACAGAGCGAAGTAGTAGAGCACGCCGGCGAAGCGATCAATGGTGCCAAGGTAGTTGGTATAGGCCAGGAAACCCACGGCAAACGGTGCGACCAGAATCATCATGCTCGGTGTCATGCCGGTTGCCAGCGGTGCCTGCTGGATAAGACGCTGGAAGATCATGATGATAAAGACCAGTGCCAGCAAGCCGCCGATGGCCAGACCCGCCAGGTTGAGCTCGCTTGCCCACGCCATGGGCATATGGGAGCCAGTGACCGCGATATCGAGCGATGCGACGCCCGGGATCAACCAGACCGGCAGAGCATGCTGCGGATCCTGCTCTCCCTTGAACAGGCGGGAGACCAGCAGGGCGCTGAGCAGCAGGGTCAGCAGGCTGCCGGCGCTCCAGAGGATCTCGCCTGCCAGAGGAAAGTGGCTGCCGACCACCGCCGAGACCAGCATCATGCTGATGGTAATGGTGCCAAAAAAGTTGCCGGTTACCGGATGGTTGAATTCGGTGCGGCAAAGCGCGGGATAGCGTACACATTTGATCCCGTAGGCCAGGGTCAGCATGGCGAAGATCAGTACGGCAAACGCCCCGATCGCCTCTGCCGGCAGTAGAGTGCCGCCCACATAATGGTATGCCTGCCGCCAGGCCAGACTGAGGCCGGAGAGACCCATGACCGAGGCGAACAGATTAACCGGCAGATTGCGCAGGGAAGATTTGGGTAAAACCTCGAGCTCGGTGGTTGATAAGGTGAGCGTGTTGGTGGTGTTCATCGTTGATTGTTCCTGTTGTTGCTGTCTGGTGTTGTTGCTGTGAGAAGCATTGTCAGACAAAATTGGAATGTCCGAAATCGTATAGGTGAGACAATTACAGACAGGTGTTCGACAGAAACAGCAACCAGGAGCAAGAGAGTCCATGCGCATCACCATAATGGCGTTTTCCCGAGTCCAGTTTCTGGATGTGATAGGCCCCGCCGATGTATTTGCCGAGGCTGCGCGTCAGCTGGGGCAACCGCGGGCCTACCGGATCGAGGTGATCAGCACGCAGGCCGGTTTGCTCAAGGCAAGCAATGGCTTGCCATTGCACTCATCGGCCTCTTATCGGGAGCACAAGGGGCGGATCGACACCTTGTTGATTGCTGGCAGCCCCTACATCGAGGAGCTGAACCCCGACAGCGAGTTGCTTGCGTGGCTGCGGGAGCAATCCACCCGGGTCAGACGCATCGGTTCTGTCTGCAGTGGCGCTTTCTTGCTGGCGGCAGCCGGCCTGCTTGAAGGACGCAGGGTGACGACCCATTGGCGATCCAGCGCCCGGTTGGCACGTTGCTATCCGGGTATCCGGCTGGAATCGGACAGCATCTACATCAAGGATGGCAACATCTACACCTCTGCCGGTGTGACAGCCGGGATGGATCTCGCGCTGGCAATGGTGGAGGAGGATCACGGCAAAGAGCTTGCCCTGAAAGTGGCGCGCGAGCTGGTGATGTTCTTCAAGCGACCGGGAGGGCAGGCCCAGTTCAGCCACTATCTGGCCGCTCAGTCGTCGGAGCGGTCGATCATCAACAGCACCATCGAACATATCCAAAGCAACCTTGATAAGCCGCTCTCCGTGGCTGCGCTGGCCGGGCTGGTTGGCATGAGCGAGCGCAACTTTGCCAGGGTATTCAAAAGCGAAGTGGGGCAGACACCGGGGGAGTTCGTGGAGCTGGCACGGCTGGATCTGGCTCGCCGTCTGCTGGAGGAGACCGAGCTGCCCCTGAAGCGGCTGGCGGGGAAGGTGGGTTACGACAGTCTGGACAGCTTCCGCCGGGCATTTGTCCGCCGGTTCAGCGCCACGCCCAGCGACTATCGCCAGCGGTTTGCCAGCATCACTGAATAACAGAGCGGATTATCGCCTCGCTATTGTGTTCATTTTCCGAGGGAGAGGGTCGGGAAGGGCGTTGCAAAGTGTCACAGCATTTTGGCATCTATCGGGAGAGACGGCATAATGTCGCCTCACTGAGGAGACGTTATGAAATATATTGGAGCCCACGTCAGCGCATCTGGCGGGGTGGAAAACTGCATCGCCCGCGCCCAGGCCATCGGGGCCAACGCATTTGCGCTTTTTACCAAGAATCAGCGTCAGTGGCAGGCAGCCCCCTTGTCGGATGCCACCATCCGTGCCTTCAAGGCGGCCTGCGACAAGGCCGGTTTTCTGCCGGAGCAGATCCTGCCCCACGACAGCTACCTCATCAATCTGGGTCACCCCGATCCCGATGGCCTCGCCAAATCCCGTGATGCGTTTCTCGACGAGATGAAGCGCTGCGAGCAGCTGGGGCTCTGTTACCTCAATTTTCACCCCGGCAGCCATCTCAAGCAGATCCCCGAGGCGGCCAGCCTCAAGCTGGTGAGTGAATCCATCAACTGGGCGCTGGAGCGCAGTGAAGGGGTAACGGCGGTCATCGAAAATACCGCCGGGCAGGGGCACAACCTCGGCTGGTCGTTCGAGCACCTCGCCACCATCATCGAGGGGGTGGAGGACAAGAGCCGGGTCGGGATCTGCTTCGATACCTGCCACGCCTTTGCGGCGGGTTACGATCTGCGCACGGCGGACTCTTGCGCCGCCGTTTTTGCCGAGTTCGATCGGATCGTCGGTTTCCGCTACCTCAAGGGGATGCATATCAACGGCGCCAAGTGTACCTTCGGCAGCCGGGTCGATCGCCACCACAGCCTGCGCGAGGGGAATCTGGGGGAGGCGGTATTCCACCACATCATGAACGATGATCGCTTCGATCGCATTCCGCTGATCCTGGAAACCATCGACGAGTCCATCTGGGGCGAGGAGATCAGCTGGTTGCGCAGCCTGGCGAAGTGAGGCTCAGCGAGCAAATAAAAGAGAGGGAGCCGTGGCTCCCTCTCTGCTTTTTGCTTTCCACCCTTGGCATATTGGTCTGCCATCGGAGCTCTGACCGTGCGTTACTCCGCGCTAATCACCTCGGTATCGTTCAGCTGAGCCCGGCAGAAGTGGATAAAGTGGCGCAGGGAAGCGGAGTGGTACTTCTGCTTGTGCCAGATAAGGGAGAGCTGGCGCGGGAAGCGGCGGGTGAGGGGCAGGGCGACCAGCCGGCCATCAGCCAGACGATCCGAGGCGGCAAGGCGGGAGATGAAAGAGATGCCGAGCCCCTTCTCCACCGCCAGCATCACGGATTCCAGGGTGTTGAGCTCAAGGCCAGCTTGCCAGTTGGGCAGGCCGGGCTGGATCTGGCGGATAAACTGCTCGCGGCTGCCGGATTGGGGTTCACGCAGTACCCAGGTCTCACCACCCAGTCGGGAGAGGGAGAGATCCACCTGGTTGGCCAGCGGGTGAGCAGGGTGAGCGATCACCAGCATTTCGTCCTGCAGCCAGGGTTCGGTGACGAGATCGGGATGGTGGTTTTCCCCCTCGATCAGCGCCATATCCAGCTCGAAGTTGGCGAGTGCGTGGCAGAGCAGATGGGTATTGTTGATGGTCACCTTGGGGGGGAGCCCCAGCTCCTGCTTGCTGGTGGCGAGCAGAGTGGGGAGCAGGTAGTTGCCGATGGTCTGGCTGGCGCCAAGACGCAGCTGGCCGCTCGGCTCGGCATCGGCACGAAACAGGTTTTCGATATCCTGCAGCCGGGTCAACAGCTCTTCGGCGGCCGGTTGCAGCAGGCGCCCCTCGTTGTTGAGCTGCAATCTGGGATGGATGCGGTCAAACAGGGGCGTTGCCAGCTGGCGCTCCAGCTCCTGCAGCGACTGGGAGACAGCCCCCTTGCTCAGGCAGAGCTCGTTGGCGGCAAGCCCGAGATTGCCGTAGCGGGCTATGGTGGCGAACACTTTCAGCTGTTGCAGGGTCACTTTCATTTTGTTTGGCATTCCTGAATGAGTAATTCAATTCATTTAGATATCGTAAACGATACGTTGCGATTATCCTATTGCCATCGTCATCAATATAAAGGTGTCATCATGATCGCAAGAACCCGTAAATCCCTGGCTGCCGCTCCAACCCCCATGGCGGGTCTGGCGCTGGGCATCGCCAGTCTCGGTTGGTGTTGGGAGAATGCAGGTCACTTCGATGGACGGATGCAACTGCTGGGCGCCG
Source organism: Aeromonas jandaei (assembly GCF_037890695.1). Taxonomy (NCBI): domain Bacteria; kingdom Pseudomonadati; phylum Pseudomonadota; class Gammaproteobacteria; order Aeromonadales; family Aeromonadaceae; genus Aeromonas; species Aeromonas jandaei. The sequence continues at coordinate 2,923,920 of NZ_CP149571.1, forward strand.
CTATTGCCGCCGTGCTGCTGGTGATCCTTACCTTCAAGTTTTTGTTCCACCCGAACCTGCTGATGCAGGATCTGGCACACCCGGTAGTCGGTAGCGTGGTGCCGACCTATGCCATGGGCACCATGGTGGTCTCCAAGGCGCTGGGGATGCTTGCTCCGCAAGCGGGTGAGGCTCTCTGGCTGTTTGCTGTCGCGGTTCACCTGTTGTTCCTCGCCACCTTCATTTGGCATCGCGCCAAAGAGTTCGAGATCCACCACATGGTGCCGAGCTGGTTCGTGCCGCCGGTCGGGATTATCGTGGCTGACGTCGCCTTCCCGGGCGGTCAGTTTGCGCCGCTTGCCAATGTGCTGCTCTGGTTCGGGGTCATCTGCTACGGTCTGATGCTGCCGCTGATGCTCTATCGCCTCATCTTCAGCCACGAAGTACCGGATGCGGCCAAGCCGACCATCGCCATTCTGGCGGCTCCGGCCAGCCTGTCACTGGCCGGCTACCTGACAGTCAGCCAGGATCCCTCCCTGCTGCTGGTGGCCGTGCTGTTCGGTATCGCGATCCTGATGACCGGCATCATCTATCTGGCCTTCATCAAACTGCTGCGTCTGCCCTTCTCACCGGGTTATGCCGCCTTCACCTTCCCGCTGGTGATCGGTGCCACCGCCCTGTTCAAAGTGGCTCATCTGGTGGAAGGGTTTGAGCAGAGCGCTCACTATGTCGAGCAGGTCCGCCTGCTGGCCCACTTCGAGCTGGGAGTCGCCACCGTCATCGTCGGTTATGTGGCACTGCGTTACCTGATGTTTTTTCTGCCGCAGCGTGATGTCGCGGTAACCAGCGGTGTAGCCCATCAGGGTGGTCATCGCTAAGCAAAGCACCAGCCAGTAGCGCGTTGCTCAACTGGTTAATGAGCAAACAAAATGCCCCGCCATGCGGGGCATTTTTTTACCTTTTCGCCACTTCTGTCGTACGAATCTTCCTATCGTGCGCGATATAGCGGATTTAACTGGTATTACCTGTCAGGGCGACTACAATACACCACCTTTTTGACGTAAACCGTGAATCATGTCCCCCCAAGATCCCCTGTTCAACCCCGCTTTTGAAGTTCGTTTCCTTCACCCCCGTTACTGGTTCAGCTGGCTGGCACTCGGTGTGTTGATGGTGCTTGCGTTTGTTCCGGTGCGTCTGCGTGACCGGCTGGCCGAGGGGCTGGCCCCGCTGGTGTTTCGCATCTCGAAAAAACAGCTCTATATCGCCAGAACCAATCTGGAGATCTGCTTTCCGCACAAGAGTCCGGCCGAGCGCGACGCAATCGCATTGACCTCGATCCGGGTGGGGCTCAAGAGCCTGCTTGGCTTCGGCGAGTTCACCATGCGCAGCGAGCGTTATCTGATGAGCCGGATGCAGGTGAGTGGCTGGGAGCATATCGAAGCGGAGCAGGCGGCCGGTCGGCCGGTGATCCTGGTGGTCCCCCATACCTGGCCGGTGGATGCCGCCGGTTACTGCTTTACCCGCCGTGGGGTGCCCATGTGCACCATGATGAAGCGGGCGCGCAACCCGGTCTTTGACTGGCACCTCAACCGGGCGCGGGCCAAGAATGGTTGCCGCGTCTATGAGCGCAGCGCCGGCATCAAGGCGGTGATCCGTACCATCAAGAGTGGTCGCAGCTTCTTCTATCTGCCGGATCAGGATCATGGTCGCGAGAAGAGTATCTTCGCCCCCTTCTTTGGCCACTCGAAAGCCACCTTGCCGGCGCTGTCACGGCTGGTGGAGGTGAGCGGTGCCAAGGCGGTGCCGCTGCTGGCCTGCTATGACGAAGAGAATCACTGCTATCGGCTGGAGATTGAGGCACCGTTCGACAACTATCCAACCGCCGATGTGATGGCCGATACCTGCCGGATGAACGACATGGTGCAGCGGCAGCTGACCCGTCATCCCGGCCAATACATGTGGTTCCTCAAGATCTTCGATACCCGCGAGGATCAGGAGGGGCTCGATGGCCTCTATGAGGCTGGCATCCAGCGCATTCGTCAGGGTCTCTCTCCTTACGCCTGAGTGCGCACAGTCTGCCGGCAGCCGTTGCGCCAGCTCGATAAAAATGGCCCCGAGAGGGCCATTTTTTGATCCCGAGTGGGATGGCCATCACCTCTGCGAATGGGAGCCAAGGGGCACAGGGTAGAAAAAAATGTCAGGATAACTACAATAACCTTTTGTTTTTCATGACTTGATGGCTGACATGTCCCCATTAGATCCGGTATTTGACACCACATTTCATCCCCGTCTGCTCCACCCCAAATGGTGGGGTAGCTGGTGTGCGCTGGGGTTTCTCTCACTGCTTGCATTCATCCCGGCACGCGTGCGGGACGGCTTTGCCAATCTGGTGGCGCCCACTCTGCTGCGTTTTTCGAAAAAGCAGGCCTATATCGCCGATACCAACCTCAAGATCTGTTTTCCAGAGCTGGATGAGGCGGCCCGCGCAGCCCTGCTGCTCAAATCAATCCGGGTCGGCCTCAAGACCTTTATGGGCTTTGGCGAGCTGACCTGGCGCAGTCCGGCGCACCTGCTGCGCAACATCAAGGTGAGCGGCTGGGAGCATATCGAGGCGGAGCAGGCCGCTGGCCGACCGGTTATTCTGGTCGTTCCCCACACCTGGGCAGTGGACATGCTGGGGCGCTACTTCCCGCTACAGGGGATGAGCATGTGCACCATGATGAAGAGCGCCAAGGATGAGGTGTTCGACTGGTATATCAACCGCGAGCGGGCCAAGGGGGGCAAGGTGTATGAGCGCAGTGTCGGCATCAAGCCGGCGATCAAGTCCGTGCGCGGCGGGGCCAGCTTCTTCTACCTGCCGGATCAGGATCATGGTCGGGAGGCGAGCGTCTTCGCCCCCTTCTTTGGCCATCCCAAAGCGACCCTGCCGGCGCTACCCAAGCTGGTGAAGCTGACCGGCGCCAAGGCGGTGCCCATCTTCGCCAGCTATGACGAGGATGCCGGCTGCTATCTGCTGGAGATTGAACCGCCGTTCGATCCTTACCCCACTGCGGATGCGATGGCGGATGTGGTCGCCATGAACCGCATGGTGGAACAGCAGGTGACTCGCCACCCCGAGCAGTACATGTGGTTTCTCAAGATTTTCGAAACTCAGGAGCATCAGGAGGGGCCGGATGGCCTCTATGAGGCGGGGATCCAGCGGATCCGCCAGGGATTGCCCCCCGAGCCCTGAGTTGAACTGGCCCGCTTGCGGGCCATTTTTGTTGCCGTGGCACGCCCGGAGGGGAATTTTCAGTGCCGGGAGATGGACAAACAGCGGGCAGGCAGTGGATAACTGAGTGTCCGGACAGAAAAATGGGCAGGTGGACGTGCAACAGACAATTTTGCAACGGGCAGAGAGAGTGAAAGGGCGGTCATGAAAGTTCCAAATCGAATCCAACCCTTGGTTGATGACGGCCTGGTCGACGAGGTCATCAGCCGGTTGATGAGCGGCAAAGAGGCCGATGTCTACGTGGTACGCTGCGGTGACGAAACTCGCTGCGCCAAGGTATACAAGGAGGCGTCCAAGCGCAGCTTCAAGCAGGCGGTGGTCTATCAGGAGGGGCGCCGGGTGCGCAACAGCCGCAGTGCCCGCGCCATGGAGAAGGGATCCAAGTACGGTCGCAAGCAGCACGAAGAGGTGTGGCAGAGCACCGAGGTGGATGCCCTGTTCAAGCTGGCGGCAGCTGGCGTGCGAGTGCCCAAGCCCTATGTCTGTCTCGACGGCGTGTTGTTGATGGAGCTGGTCACCGATGCCGATGGCAATGTGGCACCCCGCCTCAACGACGTGGCTCTCAGCCATGAGCAGGCGCTGGCGGATCACGCCAAGGTGATTGGGTATGTGGTACGCATGCTCTGCGCCGGTCTTATTCACGGCGATCTTTCCGAGTTCAACGTGCTGGTGGATGAGCAGGGCCCCGTGATCATCGATCTGCCGCAGGTGGTGGATGCGGCCGCCAATAATCAGGCCAGAGCCATGCTGGAGCGTGACGTCAACAACATGCGCAACTACTACGGCATGTATGCCCCCGAGCTGCTCAAAACGAACTACGCCAGAGAGATGTGGGCGCTTTACGAGGACGGCAAGCTCACGCCCCAGAGCGAGCTGACCGGTCAGTTCGAGGAGAGCCGGGAGGCCATTGATCTCGATGCCGTGCTTGACGAGATCGCCAGTGCCGAAGAGGAGGCTTATGCCCGTCAGGCACGGATTAAGGCAGAGCAGGAAGACAGCTACTGAGGGTTTGTCACTCTCGCCACCAGAGCGCCCTCGGGCGCTCTTTTTATTGCTATCGGCTGGTTATGTTGGGGCGTGTTCTATCGGATGGGGCAGAGGGAATATCCGGTACACCGCCAACCAGCAGCGATCTCCCGGATGGAAGCGTCGCGCCAGCCATACTCCGCCTGCTTTCGCAATCACCCTGCAGGAGGCCTGGTTCTGTTCGTCACAGCTGACCAATACCGGCTTGCTCAAAATGTGTTGCTGTACCCAGCCAAGCAGCAAGCTCGCAGCCCCTTCGCCACGACGGGAGGGACGGGTTTCGTAACCGATGTGGCCCAGCCACTGTTGGCTGGCCTCATTGTCACCGTGGCGCAGGCGCAAGGTGGCGAGGATCTCTCCGGCATCGAGGGCAAAATAGGTGGTGGTGGTCGGATAGCCGCTGGGCAGGTTATGCCCTCTGGCATGATCCAGCAGCGCTTCTAGCCAGCTGTCAGGATCAAATTGCGCGACCTGATAGAGGGGCAATCCGGCTTCGGCACACTCGGCCACATAGTTGCGATAGGCGGCAGCATCAGTCAGCCGAGCCGGGCGGCATTCATAGCGGGTCGGCACTGGCTGCTCACGTGCAGTGGGAGTTGCACCTGCCATTCAATCTGCGGCCACGACCGGCAGCCGCATGACGGTGGCCTCCCGGCTGAGGTGGGCCAGCAGACGGCGCACGTCGTCGAGGCGGATGATCAGGGTAGCGGTGTTGACCAGCGGATGGCACTGCACCTGTTCGGCCTGCCAGATGGCCTCATCCACCACCAGCTCAACCGCTTTTTCCCTGTCGCGCACTATGGCGAGCAGGGTGACCGAACCCGGGGTGAGGCCAAGCACGGCCTCGAGCCGCTCTGGCGAGCCAAAACTCAGCCGCTTGACGCCAAGGGCGGCAGCCAGCGCCTTGAGATCGACCCGGCTCTCCTCCGGTGCTACCACCAGAAACAGCCGCTCGCTTTTCGGGTCACGCAAAAAGAGATTCTTGCTCTTGGCGGCAGGCAGGTCGGGCAGCAGCCGGCTGGCCTCCTCGCAGGTGAAGACGGGGGCGTGATCGATGCGCTGATAGGGAATGGTCAGCTGATCCAGCAGAGAGTAAAGCGCCACCATGGCCTCCTGATATCGGGTGAAAAGTGGAGTGTTGGATGAATCGCGTGGCGAATAAAGCCGCCACCGGCATTAGCGGCCACTCTGGCGAGCTTACCAGTTTGCGGCTCCTCTCGCAGCTTGGTTAGGCCATGGCGGCTGGCGTGGCAATTGCAGCAAAGCACTGTATGAACGTACAATACTCCCATCTCCATGTTGATTCCGATGACTTGCATGACTGACCAACCGTCCATCCCACCCGTTACTCCGCCACGCGACGGCTTTATTCTGACCCGTCACGGGCGGGATGTGCGCGGTCGTGGCGAGCAGCCGGAACGCACCGAGATCGTGATGTGGCTCTGGAGCGAGCAGGGACCGGTGCGGGTGGTAGTGCCGGGGCAGGAGCCGGTCTTCTTCCTGCCACAGAGCCATATGGAAGAAGCCGCCGAGCTGTTCAAGGGGGCCGGGGTGAGCGGGCGGTTTCGCCGCCTGCCGATGCACACCTTCGACGGCCGCGCCGTGGTGGGCTGCTACTTTGCCACCTTGAGCGCCTTTCACCGCGCCATCGAGCTGCTGCTCATCCGCGGGCTGGAGCACTTCGAGGCGGATATCCGGCTGCCGGAGCGCTACCTGATGGAGCGTTTCATTACCGCCGGCGTGCGCTTCGAGGGGCGTACCCTCAAGAAAGGGGGCAAGCACGGCTACTGGGAGGTGAACGAGGCGCGCTGCGCACCGCAGGCGGTGACGCCGACCCTCTCCTGGGTGTCGCTGGACGTGGAGTGTGCCATGGATGGGGCGCTCTTCTCGGTGGGGCTCTACAGCGAAGAGGATGCGCGGGTCATCATGATCGGTACGCCGGAGGCCGACGCCGACAGCTGGGGTACCCAGGTCGAATGGGTGGCGGACGAGAGCGCCCTGCTGAGTGCGCTGGAGCGCTGGTTTGTGCGGCAAGACCCCGATCTGGTCATCGGCTGGAACGTGGTCAACTTCGACTTTCGCCTGCTGCTGCGCCGCGCCGAGCTCAACAAGCGGCGGTTGCGGCTGGGGCGCGGCCACGAGCTCTGTTTCTGGCGATCATCGCGCAACGACCCCCAGACTGGCAGCGTTATTATCCCCGGGCGCATGGTGCTGGACGGCATCGACACCCTGAAAAGCGCCACCTGGCAGTTTCCGAGCTACAGCCTGGATGCGGTGGCGAGCGAACTGCTTGGCCGTGGCAAGGATATCGAGGATGTGGCCAACCGGGGCGAGAAGATCACCGAGCTGTTTCACTCCGACAAGGAAGCGCTGGCCCGCTACAACCTGGAAGATTGCAAGCTGGTGTGGGAGATCTTCGACTATTGCCACCTCATCCCCTTTGCCATCGAGCGTGCCTCCCTCACCGGCCTTGAGCTGGACCGGGTAGGGGGCTCGGTGGCGGCGTTTACCAACCTCTACCTGCCGCGGCTGCATCGTGGCGGCTACGTGGCCCCCAATCTGCCGGCCGACGGCGGGCTGGCGAGCCCCGGCGGCTATGTGATGGACTCCAAACCCGGCCTCTATCGCCACGTGCTGGTGCTCGATTTCAAGAGCCTCTATCCCAGCATCATCCGCACCTTCTGCATCGACCCCATGGGGCTCATCGAGGGGCTGCAGCATCCAGACCAAGCCATTCCGGGCTTTCGCGGCGCCCTGTTCTCCCGCGAGCGGCACTTCCTGCCGGATCTCATCGCCACCCTGTGGGCGGCGCGGGATCGGGCCAAGGCCGCCAGCAACAAGGCGCTCTCCCAGGCCATCAAGATCATCATGAACTCCTTCTACGGGGTATTGGGCTCGGGGGGCTGCCGCTTCTACGACCCGAGGCTTGCTTCCTCCATTACCTTGCGCGGTCACGGCATCATGCAGCAGACCCGGGAGTGGATCGAAGGGGAGGGCTTCGAGGTGATCTATGGCGACACCGACTCCACCTTCGTGCACCTTGGCAAGGAGACCAGTCCCGCACAGGCGGACGAGATTGGCCGGCGGCTGGCAAAGATGATCAACGACAACTGGGCTGCGCTGATCAAGCGCGAGTTCAACCTGCCGAGCTATCTGGAGATCCAGTACGAGACCCACTATCGCCGCTTCCTGATGCCCACCATCCGCGGGCTGGAGAAGGGGAGCAAGAAGCGCTACGCGGGGCTGGTGGCTGGCAAGGAGGCGGGGGCAGAGGAGCAACTGGTGTTCAAGGGGCTCGAATCGGTGCGCACCGACTGGACGCCCCTTGCCAAGGCGTTTCAGACCCGCCTCTACGAAATGGTGTTTCACGACCAGGATCCCGGCAGCTATGTGCGCACCATGGTGGACGAGACCCGGGCCGGCCAGCACGACGAGCTGTTGGTTTATCGCAAGCGGCTGCGCCAAAAACTCGAGGAGTATCAGAAGAATGTGCCACCCCATGTGCGGGCGGCGCGCCTGGCGGACGAGGAGAACCTGCGCCGCGGCCTGCCCCAGCGCTACCAGCATCGGGGCTCCATCGCCTATCTGATGACCCTTAATGGCCCAGAACCGCTGGAGTACCGGCGCACCCCCATCGATTACGAACACTATATCGACAAGCAGCTCAAACCCATTGCCGATGCGATCCTCCCCTTTGTCGGCGAGTCGTTCGAGCGGATCTGCGGCCAGCAGCTCGATCTTTTTTAGGGGTCATTTGCCTCTTTCTCTGTTGGGTACTTTACTTTTCAAAAATACTGTATAAAAATACAGTTATTCATCATGGAGAAGTATCCTATGCGTCTGGAAATCATCATCGACAAAAAACATCAGATCCCGACCTCCACCATGGAAGCGCTGCGCCAGGAGCTGCTCAAGCAGCTGGGCGAGAAGTTCCCCGATCTCCATGTCCGCGTCGCCCCGGGCAGCAGCATGTCCCTGACTGTCAGCCGCGCCAGCAAGGAGGACAAGGAGCTTGCTGAGGCTATGGTGCAGGAGGTGTGGGAAAACGCAGACAGCTGGATGCCGGAAGAGAGTCTGGCTTCCTAAAGAGGCTTGCCACTGGTGGATTTGACAGCAAAAACGCAGCCCATAGGCTGCGTTTTTGTTTTGGTGCCGGACGAAGGGCGAGCCGAAGCGGATGCTTCCCGAGTTGATGCTTGACGCGGGCTGAAACTCAGAGCCCGGCCCAGCTTTTGAGGCTCTGTTGCTGAACGCGGCGGTCTGCCTCGCTGATCTCGCCTTTGGCGCGCAGATCCTTGATGGCAAGCGGCAGGGCCGCCCGAACCTCGTCGCTGCTCATCCCCGCCTTGAGGGCAGGGTGGTAGGCGAGCTTGAGCAGCACATAGTCGAGACCGGTCAGAAAGCTGTCGATGCTGTTGTCATTGAAGATGGAGGGAAACACCTTGTCCGAGTCGTTGGGCAGCCCCATCACCTGGGTAAACTCCTCCACTACGCAGTCGAGAAAGCGCCCCTTGGCACGGCTGTAGTCCACCGGAATGATGATGGTGGCACTGCTGATCTCGTGCTGCTTGTTGGTCGCGAAGTGGCCAATGCAGAGCCCCTCCTTTAGCGCGGCATTGACCGAAGGTGCGTTGCCCATGGTGCGCTTGGCCCAACCCTTCATCCGCTGGTAGTCGGTCATGATGAGGGTGAGGTTGGGTTTGCTGGTCACCATGCTGATAGGGTGGCCGGTGATGCGGGCGAGGTGGGCGGCTTGTACCTTGACCACCTCCGCCTGCAGCGGCTTGTCCCCCGACTCGTTGATGAGCTGCAAGCGCACCGGTTGCTGCCAGCGGGTGAAGCGCGGGTGAGCGGTTTCGTGATACTCCCGCTCCATGGCGATGGCCATAAAACTCTCGGTGAGATAGCTGTCGCTCTGCCAGCGCTCTGCTCCTTGTGAGAAGAAAGAGCAGAGTGTGAGCAGGGCCAGCAGCCCGTGTGACATGCCTCGGGGACGGGCTGCGCGGCACACATTGGCAATGACCACATTGGCAATAACGTGCGGGGCGCTAAAGGGGATAGCGGCAAATGACATGTTTCCTCCTTGAAACCACCGTCAACCTAGCGATTGGCCTTGTCGATATCGCGCCAGGTGAGCCATAGCCTCAGATCAAACTCCAGTTGATGATAGTCGGGCTCCATATACTGGCAGAGCTGGTAGAAGCTCTTGTTGTGATCCTTCTCTTTGATATGGGCCAGCTCATGCGCGACGATCATCTTGAGAAAGGGGGCGGGTGCCTCCTTGAACAGGGCGGCGATGCGGATCTCGTTCTTGGCCTTGAGCTTGTTGCCCTGTACCCGGCTGATGTAGGTGTGCAGGCCGAGGGCGTCCTTGATGACGTTGATCTTGCCGTCAAACACCACCTTTGACAGGGGGGCCGAGCTTTTGAGGTAGCGGTTTTTCAGCTCCATGGTGTAGGCGAGCAGCGCCTTGTCACTCTGGATCTGATGGCTATCTGGATAGCGCTTGGCCAGCATGTCGCCAAGTTTGCCTGCCGCGATCAGCTGTTGCACCTGTGCCTTGAGCGCTTCGGGATAGCCCCCGAGATAGGTCAGTTCCGCCATGTCTGTCACCCGTTACATCCAAAAGTGGGCCATTGTAGTCATCGCGGGCCTGCTTGCCTACCGGTGAGGAGTGAGGGGATGGAAAAAGGGCGGCCAAATGGCCGCCCTTTGCGTCTCTGCGCTGGTTAGCGGCGACGATAGAGACCCGGATCCACCTCTTCATAGTGGCTGGTCAGGTATTGATAGAAGGCGAGATGGGAGGGCGAACTCGGCTTTTTCAGCTCCTCGCTGACCCGCTCCGGCTTGGCGATGATGAACTTGGGGTTCTGGCGCTGGATGTCCGCCAGCACGCGAGCCCGCACGTCATAGGGCGGGTTGACGTTGGCAAAGAAGAGATAGGCAGAGGCCGGCTGACGATCGGCCCAGAGATAATATTGCGGCTGGATACCATCGACCCAGATCTTGTCGCTTGGGCTGGTCTCGGCCTTGATGCGATCGACCCGTACCTGCGCCGCCGGGTTGAAGGGGCGACCCTTGATCGTTCCTTCCCAAGCGTTGTTGATCATCAGCAGCAGCATGGCCAGGGTGGCGAGCCAGGGGGTGGCGCTGCGCACATCCCAGGCGCGCCACAGGGGCACCAGAATGAGTACCGGCAGGGCCCACAGCAGACTGGTGCCGAGCACCTCGTTAACCCGCTCGAGGGACCACTCCTTGGTGCTCCAGCCGAAGACCAGCTGCTGGGCCAGCAGCCAGCTGGCAGTCAGCACCACCAGCGAGATGCAGAGCAGGCCGAGGGCATCGGCCTTCTGCTCGCTGCGATCAAGCAGTACCGCCAGCGGCAGCAGAGCCAGCTGCAGATAGAGCACATCGTAGTGATCAAACACATGGCCGGAGACCGAGTTGGCGATCAGGGTAAACAGCACGCCAAAGAGGGTTGCCAGCAGGGCGGGCAGATACCACTCCTGACGGCGGCTCAGCATCAGCAGGATGAAGGGGGGCAGCAGCATCACCAGACCGGTGCGCAGCAAGCCGACGGCACCCACCATGGGGGAGAAGCCGTTGCCGTAGCTCCCCTCGAAGAAGATGTCGAAGGCGTAGTATTTGAAGGCCGCCAGCAGATCGTGCTGCTGGAAGTAGCCGTAGAGGGGGCCGCCAATCAGCGCCAGACCGAGCAGGCTGGAGACAAGCAGCAGGATGGCGTCACGCCACTTCTCGTGCAGGCACCAGTGGCAGAACAGCACCAGATACCAGGCACCCCAGAAGGCGCCGTTGTTGGTGCGCATCCAGGCGACGATGGCAAAGGTGAGGGCCGCCACCAGCGCCGGCCACCAGCGAAATCCCTTGTCCAGCAACAGGGTAATGAAGGCCCACTGGGCGATGAGGGCGAGGTGGAAGGTGCCAGTCCTCGGTCATGTTGCCGTAGTAGTAACGGGTACCGTAGAGGGCCAGCAGTGCCAACATGGCGCCAAGGCGCGCCCTGACCGAGAGGCCAAGCTGGGAGAACGCCTGCCAGCTGGCCATCAGCCCGAGCCAGCAGAGCACCCACTCCAGTGCCCAGATCCCGACAAATCCCCCCAGACCATACCCCAGCGCATCGAGGGCGAAGATCATCGGCCCCTTGATATCGATCATGTCGCGATAGAGCACCCCCCCTTCACTCCACATTTTGCCCATAACGGCAAAGAGCGAGGCGTCAAACCCCGGCGCCATGGCATGAACGAGCGGGTTGCGCAGGCAGAAGAGCAGCGCCAGCAACGCGGTCAGCAAGATGGCTGTGGGTTTGATGGCCGGATTGACGCGGGGGGGAGTGAAACGGATGGAGTGATTCATGAAGTAGCCTGTTCCTGCAGCTGGTCTTGAAAGCGGGCCTATCTTGCCGAGCCCGCGCGGATGATGCAATGGTACAGGCCCATCCGGGGCAAATATTGTCGAAAAAGAGCGGTTTCAGAGACGAAAAGTGCCTATCTGCCCGATATGGATGCAGACAGGCACATCGAGGGGCCTTTACGGCAGGTACTCGACTCGCGGTGGCATGGCCCGCAGCTCCGGCTGATGGCGGGCCCAGCGGATAAAGGCATCGGCTAGCGTGATGCCAAGCTCCTGATTGTGCTGGGTCAGGGTACGAGTCAGCGCAGTGTAGCCCTCCTTGCCGGAGGCGGTGTAGGCGCTCGATACCCCGCGATAGACCTGGTCGGACGCCACCGGTTGCCAGCAGTCTGGTTCAGGCTCCCACTCCAGATGGGTAATACGCTGACCTTTGGGCCGATCGGCCTGGTAGGTGAAGCGCACCCCGGCGGTGTAGGGGAAGCTGCCGTTGCCATTGCCGACCACGCCATTATTGGTGGCGTTGTCGATGGCATTCTCCAGCGCTTCCGCCAACTCGTGGCCGTGTACCCGATAGAGGGTGAGGGGAATGGCAAAGGGGAGCAGGCGACCGGCGATATCGGCCTCGCTCAAGGGGCCCGGCTCCAGCGAGCAGCGCACGCCACCGGCGTTGTGCAGGGCAAAATCGACCTCGCCCACCTGTTCCCGGGCCGCCATCAGCATGGCATGGGCTACCAGCGGTGCGACATGGCTGCCGTGAGGCAGGTTGGCATCCGGCAGGCGCTGATGGGGGAGCGGGGTATCGAGTCTGGTGACGATGCGCTGGGTCATGGTCTCGATCTCCGGCCGGTAGCGTTTGGCCAGATGCTGCTCCAGCCTGGCATCCGGCTCGCAGAAAGTGAGTCCGGCTGGCGGGGGGGAGCCGAACGGCCAGGGTTGCCAGGGGAGCCACTCCAGCTGGCCGTGGCTATCTGCCACGCGGCCAGCTTCATCGAAGGTGAGCTCGCAGACGCCAAGGCAGAGGGCACTGTGGCCCGCATGCATGATGGCTACGCCATTGTGCATCAGGGGATAATCCCCTTCGCTTGGCAGGCCCAGCGGCGCGAGATCCCCCAGCAGGCTGTGGGTATGACCGCCAACAATGAGACTGAGCTCGGGGAAGCGTTCGGCCAGCAGCTTGTCCTGATCCAGCCCGAGGTGGCTCAGCAGCACGATATGGTGGATCCCTTCGCCCTTTATCTCGCGAATTACCCGGGTCAGGGTCTCGTTCACCCCGTGGAAGCGGGTGTGCGGATCCGGATTGGCGATGGCCGCCATCTGGGCCAGCGTGATCCCGAGCAGGGCAAAGGGGACGCCATCGATGACCCGGCGATGCCAGGGCTGATGGGCGTCGTAGAGGTGGGGAATATCCCACAGGCGAAGAGGCGTATCGGCCGGCTCCTGACTGTTGTCCAGATTGGCTGCGAGCACCGGAAAATCGAGCTGGCGCAGAAACTCCACCAACTGGCCATTACCCAGATCGAATTCATGGTTGCCGATCACCATGGCATCGGGGGCCAGCATGGCGAGCAGGTCGGCGTTGGCCCGCCCCTTGAACCGGTTGAAATAGAGGGAGCCCTGAAAGGAGTCGCCGCCGTGCAGAATAAGGCAGCCGCGACCTGCTGCAACCGCTTGCGCGCGCAGTTGGGTCAGGCGGGTCAGGATCCGGGCATAACCGCCACACTGGGTGCGCCACTGGGACTCTCCGGCGGGGGTGAAGCTTATCGGCGCACCATCGAAATGGGAGTGGCAGTCACTGAAGTGGGCAAGTTGAACCGTAATACTCATCTCGGTCCTCCTTTGGGGAAAAAGAGCACAGAGTCTACTGCAAAGGGGGGGAGAGATACCAGCCCGGCGCAGACCGGGCTGGTCAGCGATCAGGCCGGAACCATGATCTGGGTAGCGACGATCACCACCAGCAGGCCGACGGCCACTGGCAGCGAAGTGCGTTTGACCACTTCGAACGGCGAGAGTTTGCCCATCCCCGCACAGGCGACCACGACACCGGAGACCGGTGAAATGGTGCGGCCCAGGTTGGAGGCTTGCAGCATGGGGATCACCAGATAGGCCGGGTTGATGCCAAGGCTGGTGGCCAGATTGGGGATCAGCTCCACGAAGGCGTAGAAGGGGGCGTTGCCCGAGCCGGTCGTGAAGGCGGCCAGGGTGGTGATCACCACCAGTGACAGCATCATGATCATGCCGCCCGAGCCCAGATCCTGGGCGTGGGCCAGCAGGGTGTCGATAAAGCCGATGGTCATCAGACCCTGAGCGAAGACACCTGCACCGACCAGCAGCATCACCACGCCGGCAAAGGCGTCGGCCATGTTGCGCCAACAGACCTGCAGACCATCCAGCAGCTCTTTGCCGTTGCGCAGGCGTACCAGCTCCAGCAGGCTGGCCAGTACCATGCACATGACGATGATGGTGACGATATCGAGCTGCGGGCCCCATTTGCCGTCAAACACCAGCACCCCGATGATGGGGGTGAAGGGGAGAATGGCGTAGAAGCCGGGCGCCGTAGTGATGAGGTCGCTCGGTGCCACCGGCTCGTTGTGCTCGCCGGATTTCTGATCGAGGTAGCGCTGCCAGAAGAAGTGGGTCACCGCCATACAGGCGATGGCGACCAGCGAGATGGGCAGGGTCAGCTTGAAGGCAAAGTCCAGCAGCGGCATGTTGGCAGCCTGGGCGGCCATCACCACGTCACCGGAGGTCGGAGCCAGAATGATGGCGGCCGGCGAGGCGCACACGGCGGCCGCGGCGCCACGGGAGATCCCCATGTTGACCATCAGCGGGAACAGGGTTGCCATCAGCAGCACGCCCAGACCGGTGGCGGAGCTGACCGCCAGCGACATGGCACAGGCCACCAGATAGGCGGCAACCAGCAGGATATAGGGGGATTTGATGATGCCGAGCGGTTTGCTGGCCAGCTTGACCAGAATGGTGTTGGCACCGATGTGGCTCATGTAGCCGGCGAAGCCGCACAGCACCATGATCAGCATCCCCAGTCCGCCGCCACGATCGTTGAGCAGGAAGCGGACATATTCGAAGATATCGGTGGCGATATAACCGGTGCTTGTCACCTTGCTCGGCAGCACCGGCTTGCCCATCAGGGCCGTGACGACCAGCAGCAGCAAGCCGCCGCTCAGCAACACGCCTGTCGCTGAGTATCCTTTGAAGATGGCGCGCCCGACCACCAGAGTGACCAGGGTGCCGATGATGAGTTCCAGCATCTATTCCATTCCATTAAACAAGAGGGGTTCGGAGTCTATTCCTATAGAGGTAATTTGGCGATATGAAACTCGATGCAGTGTGAACCTAATCAACGTTTGGCCAGTTTTGCAGAATTAAAGAAGGGTAAAGGTGCTTTACCCTGAATTTTTGACGTAATAGCCTTGCCGCCCTCAGGTTTTCTTTTGAGGCTTTTGTATGGTTTTTCGTCGTTTGTCAGGTGTTAAACGCTGGATATGTCTCCTTTGCTGGATGTTGCTGCCGCTGCCGGCCGTTGCCATGAAGAACGATGGATTTCATCAGACCGGCCCCCATCAGGCGGTCGCCATGCGGCGATTGATGGCTGCCCACTCCTACGGTGTGGTGGTGGTGGCCAGAGGGCAGGTTCCCCGTTATGCCGCGCTGGCATCGCGCATGAGTGAGGGGGAGTGTATGAATCGCAATGGCATCCGGGTGGACGGTGTGGCGGTGCTGGTGATCCCCCGGTTCTATCCCGGGGAGGGAAAACGGGGGCTTTGCGAGCTGTGGCTGAAAGAGGGGGCAGATCAGGACTTTTTTGCCAACCGTCTTAAAAATGATCAGTTCATTCAGATAGATGGTCACGACATCAATGTGAAAAACTACCACCTCAACTGGCTGCGCATCAGTCGTTCTGCCCAATAAAAATACAGATTTGGCCTTGTGCCATACTCTGCTCACGGAACCTGTGAGCGGGCTCTGATTTCTGACCCATCATTGTGTTGCGCCATATCTTTGGCACACATAGGCTATAGACGTTATCTGTGTGGCGGCGCGTTTCCCCAAGGTCGGTACTTCGCCCGTGCAATCAAGGAAGGTAGTCTGGCATGGTCAGCAAGTTCTATGGAGTGGTAGTGGGGGTTGCGGCGCTGCTGTTGCCCCTGGCGAGTCAGGCGCAGCCAATCAGGCCGCAAGTGGTCCCCGAGTCCCGTATCAATGTTCGTTTTTATGAGGTCAGTGCAACCCAGCCAGATCAACTGGCCCGGGCCATCGCCCAGAGTGCCCCCAAGGTGAACGGCAACCCCGTGCTTGGCAAGGCGAGTTACCAGCTCGATTGGCAACTGGAGACCGATCAGCTGCAGGGGCTCTGTCAGCTGAGCAGAGTCACCGTCACCACCCGTGCGACGGTTGAGTTACCTCGCTGGCGCCAGAGTGAAAGTAGTGGTGAAGGGAAGAACAACGCGGCCGATCCGGCGCGCCAGCGCTGGGCTCGCTTGCTGGCCAGCATGTTCGACTATGAGTCCCGCTTCAAGGAGATGGTTCAACAAGGTGCCAATCAGGTTGGCGGCGCCATTGCTGACTTGCCTGCCCACAGCGACTGTCAGGCACTGCGTTATGCAGCCTGGGCGGCGGGGCAGGGAGAGTTGGTGAAGATCCGCAGCCGGATTGCCGATTTTCAGCGACAAACCCGTTATGGCGAGCAACTTGGAGTCCACTGGCCCAAGTAGTCGAGCTAATCAAGATAGGCATACGAGAAAGGCCGCCCCTGTGGGCGGCCTTGTCGTTTCGGGTCGTTGGCATTATGCCAGCGCTTTGCCCTTGAGCAGCTTGCGTACCCAGTAGCGGGCCGGGTGGAGCGCTTCCAGCAGATCGGCTGCCAGCGGCAGCGGATCACCGCAGATCTCGCTGGCAAGCAGCTCGCCACAAAGTGGCGCCGAGCAGAGACCCCGTGAGCCCAGCGCCCCCAGCACATAGAGGCCGGGGTGGCACGGTAGGGGGGCGGCACCTTGCTGATTGGTGTGCAGCCCGGCGTAGTGATCCGCTAGGCTTGCCAATCTGGCGACTGGCCCCACCACCGGCAGGTGATCCCGACTGGCGCAGCGCACGCCTACCCGAGCCTCATTGCCGCTGACATCCACCTCGCCGGGCCAGCTCTGCTGTGGCAGGCAGGCTTGCAGCCGCGCCTGGTTCTGGCGCTGCTCTTCAGCGCGAAACGCAAGATCGGTCTGGTTGCGGCCATAGCTGGCACCGATGCAGTGGTGATCCTTATGGGCCGGAGTGAGATAGCCATCGTAGCAGAGCACGGTATTGAGCTGGCTCAGGCTGGCCGAGGTCGGCACATGGCTCACCTGACCACGCACCGGATAGAGCGGCAGCTCGGCAAAGGGGATGAGCGCAGGCAGCTTGTGTCCGGCGGCAACCACCAGATTGGGGGCTTGCCAGCGGCGTCCGTCACGGCTCTCGACCAGCCAGCCATCCACCTGTTCGGCAATGGCAACCACCTCGGTGTTGAACACCACCTCAAGCAGCCCGCTGGCTTGTGCTTCTTTGATCGCTGCGCGGGTGAGATCCGCCGGGCAGAGCCAGCCTCCCTGCGGGTAGCTGACGCCGCTGTGGCCGCAGGGCAGGCCGACGACCTGTTCTACTTCCGCGGTCGAGAGCGGTTGCATCAGCTCGGACGGGAAGGGGCCCTGACTCATTTTCGCCAGCTTGGCTGCCGATTTGTCGTCATAACCGAGCTGGGTTACCCCGCACAGGGCAAAGGCGACGGGATGGCGCTCGGCCAGTGCCAGCAGGCGGTGACGGGCATAGCCAAAGGCGAGCGAATAGAAGCGTGACAGCGCATCGTGCTCGCCGTTAAGCAGTGGATAGAGGGCTCCCTGCCGGTTGCCTGAGGCGCCGTTGGCTGGCTCGTCATCTTCACAGAGCAGGGTCACCTTGCGGCCACGCTCTACCAGCGAGAGCGCCGTCATGGCCGAGGCGATGCCGCCGCCAATGATCAGCACCTCGCCATCCCTGCCTGCCGGGCGGGCATACCAGGGGGCAATGGTATGTTGCGGCTGCTTGTCGGTGCGATCCCCCGCCAGCATCTCCCGCTTGCTACCGTGCCCTTTCACCTTCTTCATGGCAAAGCCTGCAGCAATCAGGCCGCGGCGTACGAAGCCGGCACAGGTGAAGGTGGCGATAGTGGCGGCAGGACGGGCAAGGCGAGCCAGACCGTCGAACAACGCTTGCGTCCACATCTCGGGGTTCTTGGCGGGGGAAAAGCCATCCAGATACCAGGCATCCACCAATCCATCTGCGTGGTGGGGCAGTTGCGGCGTCATGTCCTTGATATCGCCCAACCAGAGATCGAGCCGGATCCGGCCATCGGCAAAGATAAGGCGATGGCAGCCGGACACCGGGATGGGCCACTGCGCGATGAGATCCTGGCTCAAGGAAGAGAGTTCGGGCCAGGCGGCCAACGCCTTGCGCAGATCGCCCTGGGTCAGGGGGTATTTTTCAAAACTAATGAAGTGAAGGCGGGAGCCGTTGCCGGTTTGGGGCGCCTGTTCCAGAAAGGCTGCCATTGTCGCCAGAAAGTTAAGACCTGTGCCGAAACCTGTCTCACCTATCACGAAAGTGTCACGATCGTGGTGCAAAAATCGCGCTGGCAGCCGGTTTTGCTGCAAAAAGACATAGCGCGTTTCAGCTAGACCGTTATCATTGGAAAAGTACACATCCCCGAACTCACTGGAGACTGGAGTTCCCGCCTCGTTCCAGTCCAATCGGGCATGATGTAAGGATGTTTGACTCACGTTTTCCTCGGCTCGCGTCACAAAAACGCGGGCATTCTACGTGAAAGCAGACCAGTTTGGCAGCCGAAAGCGGGTAGACTTGGCGCCAGTTTTTCCAGACGAGATGAATTAATGAGAAGAGCAGTGATCACCGGTATCGGCGTCATCTCCAGTATCGGCAACAACAAGGAAGAAGTGCTGGCCTCCCTGAAAGCAGGTAAATCCGGCATCACCTATTCCGAGCAGTTCGAGCAGCACAACCTGCGCAGCCGTGTCTGGGGTAATATCAAACTCGAGCCGTCTGAACTGATCGACCGTAAAGTCATGCGTTTCATGGGTGACGCTGCGGCCTACGCCTACCTCTCCATGCAGCAGGCCATTGAAGATGCCGGTCTGGCGCAAGAGCAGGTCTCCAACGAGCGTACCGGCCTGGTGGTCGGTTCAGGTGGTGCTTCCGGCAAGAACACCTCGGAGTCTGTGGACATCGCCCGTGAGAAAGGGGTCAAGCGTGTGGGCCCTTACATGGTGCCGCGTACCATGTCTTCAACCACCTCTGCCTGTCTGGCGACCCCGTACCAGATCAAGGGGGTCAACTACTCCATCAGCTCCGCCTGCGCAACCTCTGCCCACTGCATCGGTCACGCGCTGGAGCTGATCCAGCTTGGCAAACAGGATGTGGTCTTCGCTGGTGGCGGTGAAGAGCTGGACTGGTCCTCTACCATCCAGTTTGACGCCATGGGCGCGCTCTCTACCAAGTACAACGACACGCCGGAAAAAGCGTCCCGTACCTATGATGCGAACCGCGATGGTTTCGTTATCTCCGGTGGCGGCGGCATCCTGGTGGTTGAGGAGCTGGAACACGCTCTGGCCCGTGGTGCTCACATCTATGCCGAGCTGACTGGCTACGGTGCTACTTCTGATGGCTACGACATGGTTGCCCCGAGTGGTGAAGGCGCTGTGCGTTGCATGAAGATGGCAATGCAGGGTGTCGGCAAGGTTGATTACATCAACACCCATGGTACCTCCACCCCGGTTGGCGATACCAAGGAGCTGGAAGCCATCCAGACGCTGTTTGGCGCCAACGGTCCCAAGATCTCTGCCACCAAGGCAATGACCGGTCATGCGCTGGGCGCTGCCGGCGTGCACGAGGCTGTCTACTCCCTGCTGATGATGGAGCACGGCTTTATCGCTCCCAGCATCAACATCGAGACTCTGGACGAGAAAGCGGAAGGTCTGCCCATCGTGCGCGAGTACGAAGAGGCCGAGCTCAACACCGTCATGTCCAACAGCTTCGGCTTTGGCGGTACCAACGCCTCCCTGGTGTTCAGCAAGTTCAAAGCCTGATCATCCGGTTGATATGAAAAAAGCGCCTCAGGGCGCTTTTTTTGTTTTCGTGATCTGCCATCACTCATTGCAGAGCAGAGCAGAGCAGAGCAGAGCAGAGCAGAGCAGAGCAGAGCAGAGCAGAGCAGAGCAGAGCAGAGCAGAGCAGAGCAGAGCAGAGCAGAGCGTCAACCATTGTAGGGTAGGGGGCAGAGTTCAGCGCAGGTGGTTGGTGTCAGGTGAGATCACACCAATGAGCCTGCTCCGCATCTTGGGAGAAAGGCAGATAGCAAGAAGGGAGCCGGAGGCTCCCTTCTTTGTTAGCGGTAACTTGATGGGTGCTAGAACCAGAAGCCGATGATAAAGGAGCCTGCCAGCGTCAGCATCACGTTGGCCACCGCATAGGTCCCTGCGTAGCCAAGCGCCGGAATGGAGCTGTTGGCGGCCTCGTTGACCACATCCATGGCGGGGGCGCAGGTACGGGCACCTGTGATGGCGCCGAGCAGCAGTGCCGGGTTCATCTTCAATACCCAGACCCCGAACAGGTAGCCGACCAGTACCGGCAGGGTGGTGACCAGCATACCGGAGAAGAGCACCACGGCACCCACTTCGCTCAGGTGGTCCAGAATGCCGCCACCCGCCTTGAGACCGGTGCTCACCATAAAGACCGCCAGACCAAGATCCTTGGCCAGTCGCAGGGCGCCCGGGGGCACGTAGCCGACCGTCGGGTGGTTGGCCCGCAGATACCCCATCAGAATGCCTGCCAGCAGCAGACCGACCGCGTTGCCGAGGCCAAATTCAATCTGGCCGAACACCAGTGAGACGGAACCGATCAGCAGCCCCAGCACGAAGAAGGTGGTGAAGGCCACCAGATCCGTGGTCTGGCTGTGGATACTGATAAAGCCGATCTTGTTGGCCAGCAGTTTGACCCGCTGTTTTTCGCCGCTGATCTGCAGCACGTCGCCTTTTTGCAGCATGATGTTGCGATCGAACGGCATCTCGATTTGCGAGCGCACCACCCGGTTGAGGAAGCATCCCTTCTCGGTCAGGTTGAGTTCCACCAGATGACGACCCACCACGGAGTCGTTCTTTACCACGATCTCTTCGGTGACGATCTGCAGGTCGAGCAGGTTGCGATCAAACACCTCTTTACCGTTGCGGTAGTTGACGTCCAGCTTCTCGTGGCTCTCGGGATAGCCCACCAGCGCGATCTCGTCCCCTTCCTGAATGACGGCATCGCCATCGGGACTGGCGAGAATGCCGTTGCGGCGGATCCGCTCCACATAGCAGCCGGTGTGGGGGTAGATGCCGGTCTCGCGCAAGGTGCGGCCGCCAATCCAGGCTGCCAGTTCGGGGCCAACCCGATAGGCGCGGATGATGGGCAGGTAGGTCTTGCGACTGTCGCTGTCGGAGAGACCCCGCTCACGGGCAATTTTTTGCGCCTCGGTGTTGAGATCGAGCCGTGCCAGCGACGGCAGGTAGCGCACGACCAGCATCAGGCCAACCAGGCCCACCAGATAGGTCAGGGCGTAGCCGATACCCATGTTGTCGAGCACCGCCTGCATATCGGTCTGATGGGGCAGGTTGAGCAGACCGCTACGCAGGGCATCCTGGGCACCGACCAGCGCAGGGGTCGAGGTGAGCGACCCCGCCAGAATGCCGGCCGCCATCCCGGGCCCCAGATTGAAGAACTTGGCCAGCCCTACCGTCAGGAAGAGGGCGGTCAGCAGGATCACCAGAGTCAGGGTGATGTAGTGGATGCCATCGCGCAGGAAGACGCTGAAGAAGTGGGGCCCCGCTTCGATCCCCACGCAGAAGATGAAGAGCATGAAGCCGACGTTCTCGGTCGTGGCGGTGAACTCGAAGCCCATCTGGCCAAACAGCAGGGCGGTAAACAGCACACCTATGGTGTTGCCAATCTGAAAGTTGCCAATCCGTACCTTGCCAAGCAGCAGGCCAAAAGCCAGCACCACGAAGAGCAGCAGGGAGTCGCTTTGATGTAGCAGTGTCACAAAGTCTATGGTCATGCCCGGAAAAACCGAGGAAAAAAGTGGGGCCGATATTGTGCCGGATCTATCCCCAATAAAGAAGCGCAAGGGGCCGATTAATCGAAAGGGATCTCGCACTATTTCGAGGCGATAGGGGGGCAAGGGGGAAAAAGAGGGAGCTTATTGCTGTGTCCCCCAGTGTCAATTAGTGAAAAATGCTGGTGGCCTGGCTTGGGGGATGGCAGAGGTAAAAACTTTAGATTCTGCTGCCACTACGCTTGATCGAGATCAGTTTCAGAAGATTCAACCAGCGGGATCAGAGGGGGGCTCGAGGTGAAACAGGGGATGATTTGCCCGTTCGCCCAGCCTGACTGGCCTGGCAAAAAGATATCTCGAGAAAGGTTCAAAAGACCCCTTTTGCGCCACTGACCAGAGATGCGTAAAAACAGCATAAAATCAGGTTTCGCGGCAAAACCGCTCCTGAAAAGCCGGGGTTGCCAGCTATCCCGCGTCCCGACAGGGATTGCGGCAGTTACCCACAGAATCTGTGGATAACCCTGTTTATGAATCTTGTTCATCGGCCGGAAAGCCGCGTCACGACTGGGCTGCAAGTGCTGTTCAAAAAATACCGCAGAAAAAAACTTGCTATAAAAATCAAATAGTTAGATATGGCAGAAGAAAACTCTGCAAGGGGGAGCGCGGGAGGAAACGGGAAACGGATCCGCAAACGGGATCTTGTGCATTAAAAAAAGCTGGGGAGGGCACTAAAGTGGATAACTTGCACCGATATGGTGAGGAATTGGCTCCCCCGACTGGACTTGAACCAGTGACATACGGATTAACAGTCCGCCGTTCTACCGACTGAACTACGGGGGAACATCAGGCAAGGAGGGGCATCATACAGAAGGCGCCGGAGAGGGTCAAGCCGTTCGCACCACCGCAAGCGAGTGTACCGCCGGGGAGCACTCGGTTACACTGCGCTACTTGCTGTTTTGTGTCGGGAGTCTTCATGAGCAAACTGTTCAAACTAGCCAGCCAGTTTCAACCCGCCGGGGATCAGCCCGCTGCAATAGCCAGGCTGCTCGATGGCATCGAGTCAGGGCTGGCCCACCAGACCCTGCTCGGGGTGACCGGTTCAGGCAAGACCTTCACCATGGCCAACGTCATCGCCACCCTCAATCGCCCGACCATGATCCTGGCCCCCAACAAGACCCTGGCCGCCCAGCTCTACGGCGAGATGAAGGAGTTCTTCCCCGACAATGCGGTGGAGTATTTCGTCTCCTATTACGACTACTACCAGCCCGAAGCCTATGTGCCGACCACCGATACCTTCATCGAGAAGGATGCCTCCATCAACGATCACATCGAGCAGATGCGATTGTCGGCCACCAAGGCGCTGCTGGAGCGGCGCGACGTGGTGATCGTCGCCTCGGTGTCGGCCATCTATGGCCTGGGGGATCCGCAGGCCTACCTCAGCATGATGCTGCATCTGAAAGTGGGGGATGTGATCAACCAGCGGGATATCCTGCGCCGGCTCGCCGAGCTGCAGTACACCCGCAACGACATGGCTTTCCAGCGTGGCACCTTCCGGGTACGCGGCGAGGTGATCGACATCTACCCCGCCGAATCGGACAAGCTTGCCCTGCGGGTAGAGCTGTTTGATGAAGAGGTGGAGCGGCTCTCCCTGTTCGACCCGCTGACCGGCGCCATTGAGCAGACGGTGGTGCGCTACACCATCTATCCCAAGACCCACTATGCCACCCCGCGCGAGACCATCCTCGGCGCCATCGAGCACATCAAGGAGGAGCTAAGAGGGCGTCGCGAGCAGCTGATGTCACTCAACAAGTTGGTGGAGGAGCAGCGCATCAGCCAGCGCACCCAGTTCGATATGGAGATGATGCAGGAGCTGGGCTACTGCTCCGGCATCGAGAACTACAGTCGCTACCTCTCCGGTCGCGCGCCGGGCGAGCCGCCGCCCACCCTGTTTGACTACCTGCCGGGGGATGGCCTGCTCATCATCGACGAGTCCCACGTCACGGTGCCGCAGATCGGTGCCATGTTCAAAGGGGACCGCTCCCGCAAGGAGACTCTGGTGGAGTACGGTTTCCGGCTTCCCTCGGCGCTCGACAACCGGCCGCTCAAGTTCGACGAATTTGAGGCGCTGATGCCGCAGACGGTGTTTGTCTCGGCGACCCCCGGCCCCTACGAGCTGGAGAAGTCCGGCGGCGATGTGGTGCAGCAGGTGGTGCGTCCTACCGGCCTGCTCGATCCCGAGGTGGAAGTACGGCCAGTCAGCACCCAGGTGGACGATCTGCTCTCCGAGATCCGCAAGCGGGTCGCGGTGGAGGAGCGGGTGCTGGTCACTACCCTGACCAAGCGAATGGCTGAGGATCTGACCGAATATCTGGCGGAGCACGGGGTCAAGGTGCGCTACCTGCACTCCGACATCGATACCGTGGAGCGGGTGGAGATCATCCGCGATCTGCGCCTCGGCAAGTTTGACGTACTGGTGGGGATCAACCTGTTGCGGGAAGGTCTTGACATGCCGGAAGTGTCGCTGGTGGCGATTCTCGATGCGGACAAGGAGGGCTTCCTGCGCTCCACCCGCTCGCTTATCCAGACCATAGGCCGGGCGGCGCGCAACCTCAATGGCAAGGTCATCCTCTACGGCGATACCATCACCAACTCCATGCAGGTGGCGATCGAGGAGACCGAGCGGCGCCGTGCCTTGCAGCATGCCCACAACCTCAAGCACGGCATCGTGCCCAAGGGGCTCAACAAATCGGTGGGTGATGTGATGGACATGGGGGGCAGTCGTCCCACCGGCAAACCGGGCAAGGGGAGCCGCAAGGCCGCCGAGCCGCAAGGGGAGTACCATGCCCGCTCTGCCAGCGAGATTGCCAAAGAGATTAAGCGAATGGAGGAGCAGATGTTTCAGCATGCGCGGGATCTGGAGTTCGAACAGGCGGCCGCACTGCGGGATCAGATCCAGCGGCTGCGCAGCGAGCTGATCGAGTCATGAGTACCAGACGCGGGTTGCTCTGGCAGCGAGTTCGCCGCCTCTATCAGGGCTTTCGCCATCCCGGTACCCCCTGGTGGGCCAAGGGGCTGGTGATTCTTATCCTGCTTTACGGCATCAGTCCGGTAGATCTGGTGCCGGACATGATCCCGCTTTTTGGCTGGCTCGACGATGCGACCCTGCTGCTTATTCTGCTGTGGGGTTGGGAGCGTTGCCTGCCGCCACAGGTGCGCCACGAGCTGGAGGTAAAGCAGTAAGTCACACTCTCCGCCACCATTTTCCCGCTTGCTGGATAAGTCAGGACGAGCGGTACAGCAGGAAAAACGGTTTCATTTGGCTGAGGGGTTAACGGGCTTAAAAAGAGGCTGGCCCAGCGATTGTGGGCCGACTGGCATTGGCGTAGACTCCACGCCGTTCACTTTACGAGTATGGAAAAATGGATCTGATCCTCTTTGCAATCGACTTTATTCTGCACGTTGACGTGCACTTGAAAGAGCTGTTTGAAAACTACGGCATCTGGGTTTACGCCATCCTGTTTCTCATCATCTTCTGCGAGACCGGACTGGTGGTGACCCCCTTCCTGCCTGGTGACTCTCTGCTGTTTGCCGCCGGTGCGCTCACCGTGGGCAGCGTGCTGGATGTCCATACCCTGGCGGCCGTGCTGATCATCGCGGCTGTGCTGGGCAACGTGGTCAACTACACCATAGGTCACTTCTTTGGCGAGCAGCTGTTCCGCAACCCGGATTCAAAAATCTTCCGCCGCGACTATCTGGAGAAGACCCACGCCTTCTATGCCAAACATGGTGGCAAGACCATCATCATTACCCGCTTCCTGCCCATCGTACGTACCTTCGCCCCCTTCGTGGCCGGCATGGGGGCCATGACCTATCCGCGCTTCCTCGCCTTCAATCTGGTTGGTGGTCTGCTGTGGGTGCTGTCGTTCGTCTATGCGGGCCACTTCTTCGGCAATCTGCCGGTGGTGCGCCAGAACTTTACCCTGCTTATCTTCGGTATCATCGGCATCTCGCTGCTGCCAATGGTCATCGGGGCGATCAAGGCCAAGATGGGCGCCGCCAAGGCGTAACCAGCGGTCAGAAAGCATGAGAAAGGGGGAGCCATTATGGCTCCCCCTTTTTGTTGTTAACGATCTCTACGCCCATGCAAACGTCAGTTGCAGCAGCGTCCTTTCACCAGATTGCCGATGGCTACCACCACGAAGACCAGCAGGTAGGCGGCGAAGATGGCGACCAGCCACTGGGGCATGGAGAAGTCAAAGAAACGCCAGCTGATCTCGGCGCAATCGCCATCCGGGAAGAAGAGCCAGGGGATCCACTGATCGAGGGGGGCCCAGCTCGGGAAGTCGGCAAACGGGCTGCAGACGTTGAACGGGGAGGGGTTCATCTGATAGTCGACGTGCTTGAGGGCCAGCTGGAAGCCACGGAAGGCGCTGTATCCCCACAGCAGCATGGCGCTCCAGCGCAGATACCACTTCTGAGGAGCGATGAGACCAACAAGACCGGCCGTGAGCACACCCAGGGTGGCGAGCCGTTCGTAGACGCACATGACGCAGGGGTGAAGCCCGAGCACATGCTGGAAGAAGAGGGCACACAGCTCAAGGAACAGAGCGGAGGCAGCGAGTAGCCCCCACGCCAGTCGATTGGCTGCCAAACGGCGCAGAAACTCGATCATCTGATTGATCTCTCGGAAAAAAATAGTGGCTGAATTAGAGCAGAGCGGACAGTAAAAGAAAAGGGTCCGCAGGGACCCTTCTCGATTAGATACAACGAGTTCAGTGGAGTGCGGGCGCCACGGCGGCGGCACCCTCTGACAGCACCAGCCATCCCTGCTGATAGAACCACTGGGTGGCGGGGCCGAGCAGCAACTCGACCGCAAAGAAGCCGACCAGTCCCAGCACCAGGGTGTAGGGCAGCGCCATCCACACCATGCGGCCGTAGGAGAGACGAAGCAGCGGTGCCAGCGCCGAGGTCAGCATGAAAAGGAAGGCTGCCTGACCGTTGGGGGTGGCGACTGACGGCAGGTTGGTGCCGGTGTTGATGGCCACGGCCAGCAGATCGAACTGCTCGCGACTGATGGCGCCGTTGAGCAGGGCGGTTTTCACCTCGTTGATATAGACGGTGCCGACAAAGACGTTGTCACTGACCATGGAGAGCAGACCGTTTGCCATATAGAAGAGGGCCAGCTGCTGCTCGGGTTCGGCCGAGAGCACCCACTGGATCACCGGCTTGAACAGCTGCTGATCGATGATCACCGCCACCACGCTGAAGAAGACCGCCAGCAGCGCGGTGAAGGGCAGTGCCTCTTCAAACGCCTTGCCCAGTGCATGCTCTTCGGTGATGCCGGTGAGCGAGGTGGCCAGCACGATGACCGAAAGGCCGATGAGGCCTACCGCCGCCAGATGAAGGGCGAGACCGATGATGAGCCAGACGGCGATCAGCGCCTGGACAATCAGCTTGGCCTTGTCCTGCGGGCTGCGCTTCGCCTCTTCATAACGGTTGTACTCCTCCATGATGGCGCGCACGTTGTCCGGCAGCAGGGTGCCGTAACCAAACCAGCGGAACCGCTCGACCACCACGCAGGTCAGCAGACCGCAGATAAAGACGGGGAGGGTGACGGGGGCCATGCGCACCGCAAACTCGCCAAAGTGCCAGCCAGCCTGCTCGCCAATGATGAGGTTCTGCGGTTCGCCCACCAGGGTACAGACGCCGCCAAGAGCGGTACCGATGGCGGCATGCATCATCAGGCTGCGTAAAAAGGCGCGGAAGTTGTCGAGATCCTGACGGTTGAGCTCGGGTACCTCCTGATCCTGGGTATGGTCGTGGGGATTGCCGAACTCCTTGCCGGAGGAGACCTTGTGGTAGATGGCGTAGAAGCCGGTCGCCACGCTGATCACCACCGCAATCACGGTCAGGGCGTCGAGAAACGCCGACAGGAAGGCGGAGACCAGACAGAAGGAGAGGGAGAGCAGGATCTTGGAGCGCACCCCGATCAGCAGCTTGGTAAAGACGAAAAGCAACAACTGCTTCATGAAGTAGATGCCGGCAACCATAAAGACCAACAACAGCAGCACTTCGATATTGGCGACCAGCTCGTGTTTGACCTGTTCGGCAGAGGTCATGCCGATGAGCACCGCCTCGATGGCCAGCAGACCGCCGGGTTGCAGGGGGTAGCACTTGAGGGCCATGGCGAGAGTGAAGATAAATTCCACCACCAGTAACCAGCCCGCGCTGAAGGGGTCGAGATAGAAGGCGATCGGATTGATCACCAGAAACAGCAGAATGGCGCTTTTATACCAGTGTGGGGCATTGCCGAGGAAGTTCTTGGCAAATGCCTGCCCGAGGCTTATTGGCATGATGTTGGGTCTCTGGGTTGTTGTTGGGATCTTGCATCCATGCAGTCAATGATGGAGCGACCAGTACGTCCGGATGTTGACCTTTCACGAGTTAATGTCACGTGATTTTAATCAAAAAGCGGGCCGATTATAAATAAGAGCAGGCCGGAAGCGGTCTTGATGGTGGTTTAATAACCACACATTGAGCGGCTTCCCACTACAAGGGATGTGATTGAATACAAGTTATCAACAATATTTGTCCCGATGTGAGCAGAGGACTGACCTTCTGCTTGCCAGCCATCATCGCTTTGATATCATTCGTCAGCCTTTTTACGCATTACAACAGAGTCAATTCATGGTTATAAAAGCGCAGAGCCCAGCAGGGTTTGCCGAGGAATACATCATCGAGTCCATCTGGAACAATCGCTTTCCTCCCGGATCCATTCTGCCCGCCGAGCGTGAGTTGTCCGAGTTGATCGGGGTGACGCGGACGACCTTGCGTGAAGTGCTGCAGCGACTGGCCCGTGATGGCTGGCTGACCATCCAGCATGGCAAACCGACCAAGGTGAACAACTTCTGGGAAACCTCGGGTCTCAATATTCTGGAGACGCTGGCTCGTCTCGATCAGGACAAGGTGCCGGATCTGATAGCCCAGTTGCTTTCTGCCCGTACCCACATCTGCACCATCTTTATTCGCGGGGCGATACGTCACAATCCGGAGCAGGCCGCCGAGATCCTGCGTGGTGCCGATGGGGTCGAGAACAACCCGCAAGCCTATGCCGAGTTCGACTACCGGTTGCATCACCAGCTGGCATTTGCTTCCGGCAACCCGATCTACGCGCTGATCCTGAACGGTTTTAAAGGGTTGTATAGCCGGGTCGGTAGCTACTACTTCTCCGACAAGCAGGCCCGCGAGACCGCAGATGCCTACTACAAGACGCTGCTTGGTCTGGCCGAGACCAAAAACCATGAAGCCGTCTTTATGACAGTGCGTCAGTACGGTATCGAGTCAGGCAAACTCTGGACCCGCTTGCGTCAGGACATGCCCAACGATCTGTGTGACAACTGATCGTCAGCCGGACACTCAAAAACGCGCCACCGGGCGCGTTTTTTTATGCCATTGAGTCACGCCGCCAGCCGTTTTATGTCACAAGGCACACAGGGTGAGGGCTGGTCTGGCCCGATAATGGCCATCTAATCGCTTGATCTGGATGGATATTTGGCCGAAAAAGTTGATCCAGCTCAAATGCACCCTGCATTTATTACTTTGGTGGCATTGGACTCATACTCACATTGAGGTCAAATGGCCTCACGAGAGCGGAGCCTACATCCGCCAAAAGGAACACACCTTTCACTGGATGAAGGACACACAATGAGTCTTCTTGAACACACCATCTGGACTGTGCTGGGATACGGGGCCATGCCCTTTATCTTTCTGAGCGGATTCGTAGCCGTGGCAGTCACCTGCTGTGCGCTGCTCAATGCGTTCGGAGTCCAGTCCGCCGAGAAGTGAGTCGCTTCTTGATACCGCCAAATGCCAGTCTTCGGACTGGCATTTGTTTTTTCTGTCTTTTAAGGCACTTAAATCCAGGCCTGAGGGCAGAAAGGTTCGAACCTGCCACTGATTTTGATTACACTGACGGCCATATTTTCTACCCCCACTTGTCACAGGGTATTCAAGGTTTTCTATGGCTCTCAAGGCAACCGTATTCAAGGCCCAGATCAGCTTGTCTGATATGGATCGCAACCTCTATCAGGATTTCTCCCTCACGCTGGCGCGCCACCCCTCTGAAACCGACGAACGAATGATGATCCGGTTGGCGGCCTTTGCCTGGCACGCCGCCGAGCGGCTGGAGTTCACCAAGGGACTCAGCGCCGATGACGAGCCCGAGCTCTGGCGCAAGAACTACTCGGACGAGATCGAGCTCTGGATTGAGCTGGGTCAGCCCGACGAGAAGCGGCTGAAAAAGGCCTGCAACCGCGCCCGCGAAGTGGTGCTCTATCTCTATGGCGGCCGCGGCACCAGCGTCTGGTGGAAGCAGAATCAGGGCAAACTTGGCCTGCACGACAACCTCAGCATCATCGAGCTCTCCGAGAGCCAGACCTTGCCGCTCACCGAGATGGTGGAGCGCACCATGCAGCTCACCTGCACCATCTCGGAAGGACAGCTCTGGATCAGTAACGGCAGCAAAGAGGTAACCCTCGATCCGCAGCTGTTGATGGGCAAGCCTGCCCGAGAACTGTAACGGGATCTCCCTGTGCTCGGCGCCCTGCTCAATATCGTCATCCCCGTGTTTGCTGTGGTCGGGCTTGGCGCTCTTTATGGCCGATTGCGGCCAGAGGCGGCGCTCGGTTATGTCAATCGTGCCAATATCGAGCTGTTTACCCCGGCGCTGGTTTTCTCCGCCCTGGTCAAGTATCCGCTGGCGCTGGGGGAGCATCTGCCGCTCATCGCGGCCGGCGCGCTGGTGATCCTGCTGCCCGGTCTGCTGCTCACGCTACTCAGGCTCAAGGGGATTGAACGGGCGGCGCTCATTTTGCCCGCTATGTTCCGCAATACCGGCAACCTCGGCATTCCCCTGATGGTGCTGGCCTTTGGCGAGCAGCAACTGGGGGCCATCGTTATCCTCTTTGTGCTCTCCAACCTGCTGCACTTCTCGGTCGGCATGTTTATCCTCTCGGCCAACACCTCCCGCTGGCTCTGGCTGCGCAGCCCTGTGCTCTGGGCCGCGCTGGCCGGATTGCTGGTGGCCAATCTGCATATTGCGCTGCCGGAATATGTGGTGACCACCGCCTCGCTGGTCGGGCAGATCTCGGTGCCGCTGATGCTTTTTGCGCTGGGCATAAGATTGACGGAAGGGGAGCTGGATCATCTGGGGCTGGCGCTCAAATGCAACCTGCTCTATTTGCTGGCGGGCGGTCTGTCTCTGCTGCTCGCGATATGGTTGTTGCCTCTCAAGGGGGAGTGGATCCCGCTCCTGATGTTGTCGGTCTCTCTGCCACCTGCGGTGCTTAATTACATGCTTTGCGAGCAGTACCACTGCCAGCCGGAGAAGGTGGCCAGTATCGTGCTCGGCGGCAATGCTCTCTCGGTGGTGGTGATCCCGCTGTCAGTGTGGCTGGCGCTGCACCTGCCGACCTGATCTTGCTCACATCTTCTATATTTTTGTTTTTGTTGGTTTTTATCTTCATCTTTGTGCTCATTTTCCCCGTCATTCATTTTCCCTTTTCGTGATCCCCCCCGAAGTTGTGCTGACGGATATCCCTTAGTATCTGGCCAGCATGGCTCCCTTTAGAGGGAGAACAACAAGAACAAAAAGGAATGATGGATGAGATCCGTGAGCAACCAGTGTCTGTTGATGCAGATCCAGCCCACCATCTTGCGTTTTGCCAAGATGCTGGCGAGTGTGCTGCAACTTGAGGTCGAGATCGTCGATGCCGATATGGTGCGGGTGGCGGGCACTGGCCCCTATGGCAAGTTTTTCGGCCGCCAGTTGGAGGGTGACTCCCGCCTGCTGCGCTATGTCATCGACAATCAGCGGGAAAAGATCGTTACCCACACCAGCGATGATCCGGTCTGCGAGGGGTGCAGCTGCAAGGAGAGCTGTCGTGAGCGCGCATTCCTCGGGGTGCCCATCATGGTGGATGAGGGGTGCATCGGGGTGATCAGCCTGGTCGCCTTCAGCGCCGAGCAGCAGGCCCGTCTCAACAACAATCTGCAGGATGTGTGTGACTATGTGCGCCACATCTCCACCATCTTTGTGGCCAAGCTGCTCGACTCGCGCGGCCTGTCGGACGGGGTCAACAAGGTGTTCCTCGATCTGATGACCCACATGGATCAGGGCTGCCTGCTGCTCGACGAGAAAAATCAGGTGCGCTTTGCCAACGAAGCGGCGCTGCATCATCTGGGCTGCCAGCCGGAGCAATTGCAGGGGCGTGAGGTGGGGATCCGCCCGCTCACCTTTGCCAGGCAGGAGATCAGCGGTCATATCCAGCACATTTTCACCCTGGGCGATCGCCAGGAGTTGATCATCGGTCAGCTGCACCATGTGCAGGGGCAGCAGCTCTTCCTGATGGCTTTTCACCAGTCCCACTCCGGGCAGGTGCGCGAGCCTGACCCCGATGTGCGCATCGACCTGCTGATCGGCGAGAGCAAGCCGATGCGCAACCTCAAACGGTTGCTGCAGCGCATTGCCCAGAGCCCGTCGAGCGTGCTCATTTGTGGGGAGAGTGGTACCGGCAAGGAGGTGGTGGCCCGCGCGGTTCATCGCCTGAGCCCGCGCCATGACAAACCCTTTATCGCCATCAACTGTGCCGCCATCCCCGAGCAGCTGCTGGAGAGCGAGCTGTTTGGCTATGTGAAGGGATCCTTCACCGGTGCCTCCAGCGGTGGCAAGCAGGGGCTTATTCAGGCAGCCCATCAGGGCACCCTGTTCCTCGACGAGATCGGCGACATGCCGCTCACTATGCAGGCCAAGTTGCTGCGGGTGCTGGAGCTGCGGGAGGTGACACCCATCGGCGCCAGCCGGCCGGTGCCGGTGGATATTCGCATCATCGCTGCCACTCACCAGCATCTCGATCAGTACATTGCCGAGGGGAAGTTTCGCGAGGATCTCTTCTATCGCATCAACGTCATCCCCCTCAACCTGCCGCCGTTGCGCGAGCGGGAAGGGGATGTGGAGCTGCTGACCCACTACTTCCTCAACCAGCACACCAGCCGGATCGGCACCGTCTACCCTGGCCTGACGCCGGAGGTGATGGCGCTGCTCAAGGGGTATCGCTGGCCGGGCAACGTGCGCGAACTGAGCAACCTCATCGAATATCTGGTCAACGTCAGTCAGGCGGGTGAGGTGATCGACAGCAGCCTGCTGCCGCCCAACATCATCCGCAATCAGGAGCCCCATCCGGTGGTCACCCAGACCATCCCCATCGTGCCCCTGAGCGCCATCCCGGGCGAACCGGTGGCCGCACAAGGCCCAATGGCGGTGATGCCGGAGAAGTTGCAGGATCCCGCTCCGGGAGAGAGCGGGCTGGAGAGCATGGAGAAGCAGATGATCGAGGAGACCTTGCTGCGACTTGGCAACAAGAAGCTGGCGGCGCAGGCATTGGGTATCGGGATCGCCACCCTCTATCGCAAGATAAAGAAGTACGATATTGCCGTGCAGGCCTGATGGTCTGGCGGTGTCGATTCAGCCCGTGTCATGCAATTGGTGATGCGGGCTTTTTGTTGGCGCAGCAAAAAAAGCGCAAGAAGGCTGGGGGAGAGAATGCAAAAAGCCCGCTCGATGAGCGGGCTTTTAAAATTTGGTGCGTCCTAGTGGATTCGAACCACCGACCCCCACCATGTCAAGGTGATGCTCTAACCAGCTGAGCTAAGGACGCAGGGTGCGCAATGCGACTTTCTGTTCTGCAGGTGAGTGGTGGGTTTAATTGGATTCGAACCAACGACCCCTACCATGTCAAGGTAGTGCTCTAACCAACTGAGCTATAAACCCACATCTACATTTCTTTCAAACTGTTATGGTGCGTCCTAGTGGATTCGAACCACCGACCCCCACCATGTCAAGGTGATGCTCTAACCAGCTGAGCTAAGGACGCATAACAGCAATCTGTGATGGTGCGTCCTAGTGGATTCGAACCACCGACCCCCACCATGTCAAGGTGGTGCTCTAACCAGCTGAGCTAAGGACGCATCACAGAAAAGTGGTGGGTTTAATTGGATTCGAACCAACGACCCCTACCATGTCAAGGTAGTGCTCTAACCAACTGAGCTATAAACCCACTAGATGAAATGAATTCGAACCAACGACACAATCTTCACCATGCCAAGGTGATGCTCTGACCAACCGAGCAACAAACCCGTTTCACTACGCCAGCACTGCTGGCGTGGTCGGCATACTACCCATGCCCCCCAAGGCTGTCAACAGGCCGAATGCACAAAGGAGACTGTTTGCCCAGTTCTTGCGCAGCCTGTTGATTTTGCAGGCGAGTTGCCGCTTTTACTGGGCCCGCGACAGGGTGGTGCACGCCTCCGGCGTCGCGAAGCGGCCATAGATATGGCGCAGGCGAGCCCCCAGCATCAGCGCGGCACTGGTGAGACCGACGATAAAGCCAATCCAGAAGCCCTGTGGCCCCATCCGCGGTACTATCCAGTCGGTGAGACCCAGGATCATGCCGGTCGGCAGCCCCAGGCCCCAGTAAGCAACGATGGTGACGTAGAAGATCGCCTGGGTATCCTTGTAACCGCGCAGCGCAGCCGCCGCGACCACCTGCACCGAGTCGGAGAGTTGATAGATGGCAGCGAAGAACAGCAAGGTGGACGCAAGGGCGATCACCTGCAGATCATCGGTATAGATGGAGGAGATCTGCTCCCGTAGCAGCACAGTAAATGCAGCGGTAAGTGCCGCGACACTGACCCCCAGCAGCAGGCCTGTGCGGGCTGCCACCCGGGCGTGATGCGGCTGACCTTCGCCGATGCTGTGACCGACCCGGATGGTGACACCCACCCCGATGGAGAGGGGCAGCATAAAGACCAGGCTGGAGAAGTTCAGCGCAATCTGGTGGCTCGCCACCGTCTCGGCACCGAAGGGGGCCAGCATCAGGGCCACTACGGCAAACAGGGTCACCTCGCAGAAGATGGCCATGGCGATGGGGAAGCCCAAGCGAAACAGCCGCCAGATCCGGCTGCCGTTGGGGCGAGCCAGTTGGGAGAAGAGACGGATCTCGGTGAAGTGACGGGAGAGCTTCACGTAGAGGATCATCGCCAGCAGCATGGCCCACAGCACGATGGCGGTAGCGACGCCACAGCCGACCCCGCCGAGCTTGGGCATGCCGAAGTGACCGTGGATGAAGATGTAGTTGGCGGGGATATTGACCGCCAGCCCGACAAAGCCGATCACCATGGTGGGCATGGTGTGGGAGAGCCCTTCACTGAAGTTGCGCAGCACCTGGAACATCACGAAGGCGGGCAGGCCCCACAGGATGGCGTGCAGGTAGCCTGTGGTCTTGGCGGCCATCACCGGCTCCACATCCATGAGCTGCAGCGCCAGCGGGCTGTAATAGAGCGCAATCATTGCCAGCGGGGTG
Organism: Aeromonas jandaei; assembly: GCF_037890695.1. Taxonomy (NCBI): domain Bacteria; kingdom Pseudomonadati; phylum Pseudomonadota; class Gammaproteobacteria; order Aeromonadales; family Aeromonadaceae; genus Aeromonas; species Aeromonas jandaei. Next base: position 2,959,111 of record NZ_CP149571.1, read on the forward strand.
ACGATGAGCGCCAGCCAGAAGCCCTGATGCACTGCGGGACGTACCTCGTCTCGCTTACGGGCGCCGTTTAGCTGGGAGACGATGGGGGTGAGCGCCATGATGATCCCCTGCACCAGCAGGATCACCGGTAGCCAGAAGCTGGAGGCCACCGACACGGCGGCCAGATCGACCGCACTCACCTGACCCGCCATCACGGTATCGACGAAGTTCATGGCGACCTGGGCCACTTGGGCGACCAGTATGGGGCTGGCTAGACGGACGAGCTGCTTCGCCTCGGACCAATAACGTTGCACTGACACCTCCGAGTGGATCAGATAGATAGAGAAAGAGCGGAAATCGGGAAGAGCCTTTGCACACCCGGGTAGGCATGCAAAGGGTGGGGGAGGCATTTTAGCCTGAAATTCATCCAGGACGAAATAGTTGCCGCCCCGGCAGCGGGATCAGGCGTCTTCGTGATCGCTGATCAGCAGGTTGGCTGCCGCATAGGCGGCCTGTTCACGCAGTTCGGCGGGCACCCGCTCATCGGCGGCGACCGCGTTGAGGGCGCGGATAGTGGCGGCGATGGCCTTGGGCACATAGCCCTGCTCGCCGGAGCCAATCTGGTTATAGGCGATACGGATCGCTTCACAGCACTCATAAACCATCATGATTTGCTTCCTTGAAAGTAAAAAGGCGAGCAAATATAGCGGTTTTGCTCCCATTTTGTCAGTCTCGCGGTTGTAATTTGCGGCAAGCCCGTTAGTTTGGTTACCCCCTTTTCCTGTTTCGGCCTCTTTGATGCTGCTCTCTTCGCGCAATTCACTGGCGATCTTCCTGACGCTGTTTGCTCTTCTCGCCCTGACGCTCAAGGATGGCGCGGACAAATATCTGGTACTCCATGGCTACTCCGTGATGGAGATGGTCTGGTTTCGCTTCTTTGTTCCTTTCCTCGGTCTGCTGCTGTTGTTGCCAAGGCGCACCGTGTCGGCGCTGCTGGCGGTGGATCGCTGGCTATTGCTGCGCTCGCTGCTGTTTCTGGTCTGTGCGCTGGTCTCGGTGATTGCGCTGGCCCATGTGCCGCTCAACGTCTACACCATCATCTGCCAGCTCGGTTCGCTGGCCTTTGTGGTGGCCGGTGTCATCTTTTTCAGGGAGCGTCTGACCCGGGCCAAGGTAGCGGCCGTGTTGCTGGGGCTGTTTGGCGTGCTGGTGGTGACCCATCCCGACGGGGGGGACGCGAACCTCTACTACCTGCTGCCACTGGTCATTGTGCTGGCCAACACCGGCTACAACCTCATCACCAAGCTGGTGGATCCACGCCTGACCACCCTCGATATCCTGATCGTCACCTGCTTCATGCTGGGGATGGTGGCAATGGTGACGCTCTGCTGGCAGCCCGCGCTGTGGCGCTTTCCGGCGCTTGCCGACTGGCCCTATCTGCTGGCGCTGCCGGTGGTGACCCTGCTCTCCCAATACTGTCTCATCAAGGCGATGCAGTATGCGCAGGCCTCTACTCTGGCACCCTTCTTCTATTTCCAGATCTTTTTTTCTACCCTCTGCGGCTATCTGATGTTTGGTGAAATGCCGACCCTCAGTAGTATGGCGGGGTGTCTGCTCATCGTGCTGGCTGGCATAGTGGTCATCTATTCCCAGCGCCGGGCTAGCCTGCAGGCCCTGTCAGAGGCGCCGGAGCAGGTGTGACGGCTTGTATGAAACGAATTGTGTAAAAAACGGATTATGTAAAAGAAGCGGCCACAGGCCGCGATAAAAAACAGAGCGTGTTACCAGAAACAAAGAGGTGATGATGTTTACCGGAATTGTGCAAGGTGTGGCCGAGCTGGTCGCCATCGAAGAGAGTGCTTCATTTCGTACCCACGTGATCCGCATGCCCAGCCGGGAGTGGGGGGAAGGGCTGGCTCTTGGTGCCTCGGTCGCCCACAACGGCTGCTGTCTCACCGTGACCCGGATTGCAGGGGATCTGGTCAGCTTCGATCTGATGCAGGAGACCCTGCGCCTCACCAACCTCGGCAAGCTGCAGGTGGGGGACAAGGTCAACGTGGAGCGGGCCGCCCGTTTTGGGGACGAGATCGGCGGTCACGCCATGTCCGGCCACATTATCGGGATGGCGGAAGTGACCTCGGTGATCGACACCCCCAACAACCGTCAGGTGTGGTATCGCCTCGCCCCCGAGCTGATGAAATATGTGCTGACCAAGGGGTATATCGGCATCGACGGCATCAGCCTGACCATCGGCGAGGTGCGCGAGCGGGAGTTCTGCGTCCATCTGATCCCCGAGACGCTGGCTCGCACCAACCTCGGCTGGGTGCGCGCCGGCTGGCCGACCAATATCGAGATCGATCCCCAGACCCAGGCCATCGTCGATACGGTGGAACGGGTGTTGGCCAGCCGAATGGCCTGATGTCAGGAAAAAGCGCAGATGAAACCGGGCCTGAACTATACCTTTCACCACTTCGGCATCCCCAGCGCCGAGCCCTTGCCCCATGGCATCCACAGCGAAAAGGTGGGGATGTATACCGAGGATAACCCGGGGCGGTTTCGGGTTCAGTGGCACTACTTTAACGACGATTCGCCGCTGCACGAGCTGCTGAGAACCGTGCCTCACGTCGCCTTCAAGGTGGATGATCTTGCGGCAGCCATCGAGGGGGAAGAGGTGATCCTGGAGCCCTACGAGCCGATCGACGATTATCGGGTGGCGGTGATCAATGATGCCGGGGTGCCCATCGAGCTGATCCAGACCGATCTCGATGACGAGACGCTCTGGGCCAGAGCGAAATCGCGGCAGGGCAGCATCTACCGGTGACAACGAAACGAAAAGGGGCGTCACTCTCGCGAGTCACGCCCCTTTTGCTATCCGGCCGCTCTTAAAACATCTGCTCGTCGTCAGCATCCACGAAGAGTTGCAGACGGTCGCGCTCCTCATCCCGATGCAACCGCAGGTGGATCGGATTGCAGCAGGCCATGCAATCTTCGTAGAACTCCTGATCCCCCTGACTGGCATCCAGCTCGACCCGGGTATGGTGGCCGCAGTGGGGGCAGACGATGCGCTTGCTGGTGTACTCGATCATGATAACCTCCTCGGGCCCGCGGGCCGCCTGTCTCCCTTGATTCTAGCTGCGCAGGCGCGGGCTAACCGCGAGCAAGCGCACGTTTATGAAGGCGGTATGACAGGGATCAAACCCGGCTCGGAAAAGGGGATCAGCAGGCGCTGCCGGGGCAAAAATGGCCCGAAAGTTGGTTTCTAATCGGCGATTTGTAGCTGTTATTGCCAACTACTGGTTGGTAATAGAAGGGCCTGAACGGCGGTTTTTACTGGCCAAAAAGGCCATTTGGCCATCCGGGAGGGGCGCTGTGCATCCGGCCGGTTTTCCCCATTTCAGTGCTGGGCGGATATCTATCCTTTGGCTTCTATTCATCCATAAAAACGGGGCTGCAGGCAGATATGCCTGCGGCCCCGTGAAGGATACGAACGGTTTGTCGCTGGCAGATTACTTGGCCCAGTTGGCCAGCATCTCGCTATTGAGTTCGGCCAGCGAGCTCAGCTGATAGTTGGCGATGACCAAGCGTGGGTCACCCACCAATGCCGGGTACATGGGAACGATCAGTGCCAGCTTGTCCTTTACTTGACCCAGCTGGCCAGGGTGTCAGCATTCAGCTCTGCGAGCGAGCTTAGCTGGTAGTTGGCGATAGCCAGACGCGGGTCTCCCACTAAAGCCGGATCCGGCACGATCAGCGCCTTCATCGAGGCTGCCTTGGCCGCCAGCAGGCCGGTGAAGCTGTCTTCGATGGCAAGGCAGTGCACCGGCTCAACCCCCAGCTTTTCGGCGGCGTGGATATAGACATCCGGGTGCGGTTTGCCGAAACGCTCCACCTCGGCGGAGTGAACCGCCATAAAGCGATCGCGAATGCCGAGCTTGCCGAGCACCGCTTCCACCATGGCAAAGGGGGAGGAGGTGGCCAGACCCACTTTCAGGCCGCGCGCTTCGATAAGGTCGAGTGCCTCCAGCACGCCGGCCTTGGCCTGACCTTCGGAGAGGATCAGGGCGTTGACCCGATCCAGAATGCGCTGCACCACCTCGTCCTGGCTCGGGCCGCTCCACGGGCGCAGGCGATACCAGTGGGCGACCAGCTGATCGATGCGCACACCGATGGTCGACTCACAATCCTCGACGGTGTGGGGGTGACCCAGTTCGGAGAACACGGCGATCTGGGCCCGTTGCCAAAAGGGTTCCGAGTCGATCAGAACACCATCCATATCGAAGATCACGGCAGCTAACATCTTGTACTCCTGACAAATTTGAAGAGGGGATTATAAGCCTGACGGGCAAATGCAAAAGGGGCATTGCCATGCCCCTTGCGCCCGATCACACCGGCAAACGTTTGTTTCGGTGCGGCGAAAAAGCAGCGTCTAGAAAATGACCTCGACGCTTGCGGCAACGGCTTTGGCCTGCTCGACCGCCTCGCGGCAATCTTCACCCCGGGCCAGTGCCACGCCGAGACGGCGGCGACCGGCGATCTCCGGTTTGCCAAACAGTCGCAGCTGGGCACCCGGCACCTTGGCAAGCGCCTCGCCAATCCCCTGATAGCGGATATCCTGACTGTGCCCTTCGCGCAGCACCACGGCAGAGGCGCTCGGCCCGTACTGGGTGATGGTGCCGACCGGCAGCCCCAGAATGGCGCGCACATGCAGGGCGAACTCGGAGACATCTTGCGAGATCAGGGTCACCATGCCGGTGTCGTGGGGGCGGGGCGAGACTTCGCTGAACCACACCTCGTCGCCCTTGATGAAGAGCTCGACCCCGAACAGGCCGTAACCACCGAGGGCCTCAACCACCTTGGCCGCTACCTCTTTGGAGCGGGCCAGCGCCAGTTCGCTCATCACCTGTGGCTGCCAGGATTCGCGGTAGTCGCCATCTTCCTGACGGTGGCCGATAGGCTCGCAGAAGTGAATGCCATCGACGGCGCGAACTGTGAGCAGGGTGATCTCGTACTCGAAGGGAACGAAGCCCTCGACGATCACCTTGCCACGACCGGCGCGGCCACCCTCCTGGGCGTAGGCCCAGCTCTCATCGAGCTTGGCGAGATCGCGCAGCACGCTCTGTCCCTTGCCGGACGAGCTCATCACCGGCTTCACCACGCAGGGCAGGCCGATAGCCTCGACGGCGGCGACAAACTCCTCCTTGCTCTGGGCAAAGCGGTAGGGGGAGGTGGGCAGGCCCAGGGTCTCTGCGGCGAGACGGCGGATCCCTTCCCGGTTCATGGTGAGCTGGGTGGCGCGGGCATTGGGCACAACCTTGACCCCCTCCTGCTCAAGGGCTGCCAGCGTATCGGTGGCGATGGCCTCGATCTCGGGGATGATGAGGTCGGGTTTGATCTCGGCGACCAGCTCGCGCAGGGCGGCGCCATCGAGCATATCCAGCACCCGGGCGGCATGGGCCACCTGCATGGCGGGGGCATTGGCATAGCGGTCGGCGGCGATCACTTCGATGCCGAAGCGCTGCAACTCGATGGCCACTTCCTTGCCGAGTTCGCCGGAGCCCAGCAGCAGGGCGCGGGTGGCGCCGGGGCGGGTTGCGGTTCCAAACATACGATCTCTCCTGATGTCGTTGGTCATTGTTGATGATCGCTATCGCACGAATAGCGGGCAAAAAAAGAGGCACGCATGGCGTACCTCAGGAAACGGATGGTCGGGCGCGCTGCTCCAGATGGGTCAGCAACGTGATGGCGCCAATGATGATGGCGGCGCCAAGCCACAGTCGGCCGGGCGGCGCCCAGCCAAACACCAGCCAGCCTGCCAGTACGTTCATCGGCAGCTTGGCAAAATCAAAGGGCTGGATGAAGGAGGCCTCCGCCACGCTGTAGGCGCGGGCGATGGACATCTGGGCCAGAGCCGACAACACGCCGGAGGCGGCCACCAGCAGCCACTGGCTTTCCGTTGGCCACTGCCACTCCGGCAGCGCCAGCATGGCGTTGAACGGGGTACTGAAAATAAGCAGGTAGACGACGATGGTGTGGGACGATTCGCTCGCCGCCTGATAGCGCACCAGCAGGGAGTAGCCAGCCCAGAACAGCGCCGCCGCCACCGGCAGCAGAGAGGCCCAGCTGAAATCATCATTCCAGGGGGCGAGGATCAGCATGGCGCCGACAAAGCCGGAGAGAGTGGCCACGATGCGGGCGCGGCTCACCTGCTCTTTGAGAAAGAGGGCGGATCCCAGCGTGGCAAACAGCGGTGACGTCATCAGCAGGGCGATACCCTGCCAGATGGGAACGGGTTCGGCCAGCGCCCAGAGCCAGAACTGGATGCCGATCACCGCCAGCGCGACCCGCAGCAGATGCAGGCGCAGCTGGTTGGTCATCAGGGATTGGCGCAAACCATGGCGGATCAGCCAGGGCAGCAGGCAGATCAGGGCGATCAGGTATTGGTGAAAGGCAACCTGGGTCGAGGGGAGGCCAAGCTTGAAGCTGACATACTGGCTCAGGCTGTTGACGGCGGCGAAACAGAGGCCTGCCACCATCATCCAGACTGCACCGGCGAAAGGGGAGTGGCTGCGCGAGTGGGCCATGGGATCCGGGTCACTGAAAAAAGTGCGGCGGATCATAGCGGCAATCGTTTGTTCTGCCAAGGGTTGATGCGCCCGTTGCCGCGCAATCAACCAATATCAAAATTTTTGAACAAGTTGAGCATCTATTTTCGCTATCAGCAAAGAAGCGCAATGTTTAGAGTGACCTCCATCGACAGTGCAGCTGTTCAACCGACAACCAAATGGAGTTTCACCATGGCCAATATCCTCGTTCTCAAATCCAGCATCCTGGGTCAATATTCCCAATCCAACGCCCTGATCGACGGCTTCCTGGCTGACCATCAGGATGATGCCGTTACCGTGCGTGATCTGGCGGCCCTCAACCTGCCGGTGCTGGATGGCGAGCTGGCCTCCGGCCTGCGCGGTGGTGACAACCTCAATGAGCGTCAACTGGCGGTGATCGCCCAGTCCGACGAGCTGATCGCAGAGCTCAAGGCGAGCGATCTGGTGGTGATTGCCGCTCCCATGTACAACTTCAACATCCCGACCCAGCTGAAGAACTGGATCGATCTGGTTGCTCGTGCCGGCGTCACCTTCCGTTACACCGAAACCGGCCCGGTCGGTCTGGTGGAGAACACCCGCGCGCTGGTGATCAGCCCCCGCGGCGGCATGCACGTCGGCAGCGCCACCGATCTGGTGACCCCCTACATGCGCACCGTGCTGGGCTTCATCGGTATCAAGGAGGTGGATTTCATCTACGCCGAGGGGATGGGCATGGGCCCGGATGCCCAGAGCAAGGGGATTGAAGCCGCCAAGGCGCAGCTCGAGACGCTGGCTATCTAAGCCGCCTGCCAGCAAGGGCTATCCGCTCCGCCATAAACAACAACGCAGCCATCAGGCTGCGTTTGTTTTTTCACGCTTGTTGCGTGCGGGAACCGCTGGCAGGTGCAGAGGCTACTCCAGCATAAAGCGGCGGCAACCCCGTATCAGCATCAACACCACAGCCGCGAGCGAGCCAACCATCAGCGCAGTGAGCCACTGTTCGACGCTTTGCGGGATCTGCGGGGTGAAGAGGCTGATCATCAGCAGCATGCAGAGCGTGATCAGGAAATGTTCGCGGTTCAACGTCATGGGATCATCCTTGGGTTTGCTCACTGGCGCAAGAGTAGCGCTCTCGTATGACAGTGTGATGTATCCGTTCATCGCACTGCCGAGGCTTGAGTGACCATATCAGGTTTTGGCCCCGGTGCCACTGTGGCTGCTGACGTTGTGATCCCGATCCCTATCTGAACTGTTTTTGCTCTGGCTGGTAGTGAAAATCACCGCTGGCCAGCCGTGCTTCCAGTGCCGCCTGATCGAGATCCTGCGCCTTGCAGAGGTCTTCCAGATCATCGTAACGATCACGCAGCTGCATGTTGATCAGGCTCAGCAGCATGTTGACGTCCATGGTGGCAAATTTCTTCAGATCCATCCTATTTCTCCTTGTCGAGGGAGTGCAGCTGTTCGATGGCCGCGCTGACGCTGTGCAGATGCTGGCGGATCGCCTCGCGGGATTCACTGGGCAGGTAGTCGGTCAGGGTATGCTGCCAGCTGCCCGCTTCGCTCTTGAGCTGCTGGAACAGGGCGAGGCCGCTATCGGTCAGGGAGACCAGGCTGATGCGCTTATCCTGCTCGCTGTTTTCGGTGAAGATGATGCCTTTTTCGGCCAGACGGCGGATCTCGCGGGAGATGCGCACCTTGTCCATGCCACTCGCCTCGACCAGCTCTTTCTGGCTGATGGGGTAGTTGGGGCCGAGCACCATCATCAGACGCCACTGGGGGACGGTCAGCTGGTAACGCTGTTCGTAAAACTGCTCGAAGGTATCCCGTAGCATTTCGGCGGCATGTACCAACTGATAGGGCGGGTAGTGAGCGAGTAACGCTATGATTTTTGACATATTACACCCTGCTGTGACGGCTGCATCAGATGCAGTTTCTTTTGATACTTTGACATTGATGATACGAAACTCAAGCGAGTTTGTCTGACCCGGTTGCGATGAAATGTGCGGTGACGCACGCCATCAGACAAAAACCGGGTCAGTTCGCCGGGATTTTAATCCGGAAGTGGTCAGCCCTTGCGCAGCCAGAGCAGGGCGCTCTGCTTGAGCCAGGCCTCGCGGGTGTGCATGGTGTAGAGGGCAGCTTCATCGCGGCTGCCCGCCTGCCAGCTCATCGGCTCCTGCTTTGGCAGCTTGCGCTGACCGAGCAGACAGGCCGGAACGTGCGGGTTGGCATTGATGGCGGCCAGCAGATGGGGTCGGGCGGCATCCGCCCCTTCGCGGGCAAACATCATCAGGGCGCGGTTGTAGAGCAACCAGCTGGAGGCCTCGTCGAAACGCACCAGCAGCTCGGCCAGCGCCTGCCAGTCGCCCTGCAGGGCATAGAGGGAGGAGAGGTTGTAGCGGCAACCCAGCTCATCGGGAATACAGATGGCCAGCAGTGCCAGATACTCCTCCCTGGCTTCGTCCAGCTTGCCAAGGCGCAACAGGCAGTCGGCGCGACCGGCGCGGGCCGCCAGCAAGGGACGCACTTCCGGCACGCTCCAGCCGTGGCCACCCAGCTGCTGCCAGAAGCTGGCATCAAACAGCGGGTTGGCATCGGCGATAATCTTCTCGAACCAGCCGAGGCGGGCCTGATGATCCCGGCAGTCATCCGCCAGCTCGAACCAGCGTTGCCACTGCTGGGCCTGCTCGCTGTCGAGGGCTACATCGGCGCTCGGCGCGGCCTGATACTGATCGAGCTGGAGCAGTTGATTGAGGGCGGTCTTCATGTTCTGGCGCTGGCGTTTGCAGAACTCGACAAAGGGGAGTTCGCTGGCGGCGGCGCTATAGAGCATCTGCGCCATCTGTTTGTCGCGAAACAGGCTCAGCTCGGCGGCCAGACTGAAACGATACTGGGTAGTCGGGTCGTTCAAATCCTTTGGCTTGGGCCAGGTGGCAAAGCCCTGACTAAAGCCGTAGCACCACTGCCCGAGGGGGTGGCTCTGTTCAAAGACCTGCTGCGGGTTGTCGGTAGGGAGGCGGCATTGGCTCGGCAGGGCCAGCTGGGCTTCATCTGCCTGCGCTTCCAGTTCGGCGATCAGATGGGTGAGGGCCTCGCCACTCTTTTCATCCAGCTCGGCGTCATGGGGCAACAGACCGGCCAGCGGGGCCTGCCAGTCAGGGGCATCCGGCCCGACCAGACGGGCACACAAAAAACCGTGCAGAGCGGGATAAGTCATCGCCTGCTGGCTGTGGGTCTGGATCCATTGATTGAGATGACGGGTACGAGTGGATGGGTTCATCGACAGTTCCTCTGGATTTGAGCAGCCGCGAAGTCTACCTAAATGTGGGGGTATTTGCAGCAAAGGGACGGTTGAATGGCGATTATATCGCCATCGGCCGGTCAGAGTGAGGCGAGGGGACTAGGCCGGATCACCCCTCTTGGGGTAACATGCGCGGCCATAGGGGCCGTGATCCAGCCGGCCCGTCCGGGTAATGAAAAAAGAGAGCACCATGATACAGATTGGCAAGATGAACATCCTCACCGTCGTTGAACTCGAAGATCGCGGCGCCTGGCTGGCAGCCGACGAATACGGCGAGCTGCTGCTGCCCAAGCGCCAGCTTCCCGAGGGGATCAAGGAGGGGGAGAGCGTACAGGTATTCCTCTATCTGGATGCCGACAGCGAGCCGGTCATCACCACCGACAAGCCCTTCGCCATGGTGGACGAGTTTGCCGGTCTGAAGGTGGTCAACGCCAACAAGATCGGTGCCTTCCTCGACTGGGGCATGAAAAAGGATCTGTTCGTGCCAAGCCGTGAGCAGAACAAGCCGATGCAGGTGGGTCACGTCTATCTGGTGCGTTTGATGCTGGACAACGAGGGGCGCATGGTGGGTACCAGCCGCCTCGAGCGCTTCCTGAGCACCGCCAAGCCCCCCTTCAAGGCGGGAGACGAGGTGACCGCTCTGCCCGGTGAACACTCTCCCCTCGGTATCAAGGTGATCGTCAACGGCCAGTACCCCGGCATGCTGTTTCGCAACGAAGTGTTTGGCCGGGTGATGACGGGCCGTCCGCAGACCGCCTGGGTCAAGCAGGTGCGCGACGATGGCAAGCTGGATCTGACCCTGCAAAAGCCGGGCATGGCCAAGGTGGACGATGCCGGCGAGCGCATTCTGGCCCGGATGAAAAAGCAGGGTGGCAGTCTGGCAGTGGGTGACAAGAGCGAACCCGAGCTTATCTACAAGCTTTTTGCCATGAGCAAGGGCACCTTCAAGAAGGCGATCGGCGGCCTCTACAAGCAGGGCAAGATCGTCATTGAAGACAATGCCATCACCCTGACCGAGACGGGAGCGGCTGCCCAGAGCGGGGAGCAGGAGTAAGTGCCGAGTCCCTGCATCGGGCTGTGCAAGGCAAAGGATGGCCTCTGCCTTGGCTGTGGTCGCACCCTGACCGAGATCGGTCACTGGTCGGCGATGGAGAGCGATGCCCAGCTGGCAGTGATGGCCGAGCTGGATGGCACCAAGAGCACCCACCGTTGCCCGGGCTGTGGTGAACCGGCATATTGCGCCGTCTCTGCCGGGATGACCATCGAGCAGTGCTGGTGCAGTCAGTTGCCGGCTTTGCCGATGACGGAGGCTAGTGCCTGCTGGTGCCGTCGCTGTCTGGCCAAGGCTATCGCGGCGCAGCCCTGAGCATGGGAAGCCAGAAAAAAGAAAGGCGCCGATGGCGCCTTTTTTATGCCTGTTGCTGGCGGTGCCAGCGCACATAAACCTGATTTTCCGTGATCAGGCGGGGCAGGAGGAAGGTGGCGAAGATCACCTCGAACTCCTCCTGATGATCCAGCAGACCCACCCACACTTCGACCCAGCGCTCCATATCGACCGGCTCACCCAGCTCTGCCGACCAGTCGGCATTGGGCAGGGTCGCCTCCACGGCGCCACGCTGTTCAAACTCCAGGGTGATATCGACGATTTGTTCGGGGGCAAGCATGTCTGCGGCCTGCTCAAGAAACTGATCATAGGCCCATTCGACCAGCTGATCCGGGGTACGCTGTTCCATGAAATCACTCCAGATACATCGAGGCCGCTACTGTAACAATTATTGGCGGTGGCGGCCAGACCAGTGCGCCGCGGGGTACGACCTGTCCAACCGGTCATATCGGGGGTATGGTTAAGTAGCATGTGAATAGGCGTGGGGGCGACGCGATGCGGTTACGGACAAGACGACAGCAGATCAAGCGACGACGGGAGAGCTGGTGGTGGCACTCTCTGCCTCTCAATCAGGAGCCGGCAGAGGCGGGGCAGGAGCCACCGGTAAAATCCGGTGGCGCCTGATGATCAATTGGCCTGATAGACTCGGTTAAGGGTCACCTGACCCAGTTGCCCCATCTGGCGGCGGATCCAGACCGCCCGCTTTTGCACATAGGGCGAAGGGGGCTTGACCCGATAGCGCCAGGGATTGGGCAGGGCAGCTGCCAGCAGGGAGGCCTCGTAGCGGGTCAGCCGGCTGGCCGGTTTGCCGAAGTAGTAGTTGGCTGCGGCTTCAGCGCCATAGATACCCGGGCCAAACTCCACGATGTTCAGATACATCTCGAGGATGCGGGATTTGTCCCAGCCCAGCTCCATCAGCAGGGTAAACCAGGCTTCCAGCCCTTTGCGCAGGAAACTGCGATCACTCCACATAAAGAGATTCTTGGCGGTCTGCTGGCTCAGCGTACTGGCACCCCGTACCCGTTCGCTGTGCTGGTTATGCTTGAGCGCCGCATTGATGGCATCCATGTCAAAGCCGTTGTGGTCGGCAAAGCGCTGATCTTCGGCGGCAATCACCGCCAGTTGCAGCTCTTTGGAGATGGACTCCAGATCCACCCACTCATGGCGCACTTGTGCCACTTTGGCAGGCGGAAAGAGGGCGCGCTCGATGCGCCAGCTCCACATGGGGGGATCGATAAAGCGCAGCAGCAAGACGGAGACGACCGAGCAGACAAGCCCGGCCAGCAAGGCCTTGCCAACCCACTTCAACACCCGGCGCCCCAATGAGGGGGCCGGGGGTTCAGGCGCCATCTGCCGGGCGTCAGAGTCAGACTCCCAGACATACTGGCTCGGATCATCGGGATCCGGAATTATTGGGGCAGCCATTCGATGTGGCAGAACTTCTCGTCAACACGGCGGGAGAGCAGCATGCGGGCAAACAGGTGCTCGTACTCTTCTTGCTCGTTGCCAAGGCCAACCCAGATCTCGGCGTACTCGGCATCGCTCACGGCAAAACCCACATCCGCTTCCCAGTCGTCGGCCGGATCGGTCTCTGCCAGCAGGCCGCGATCGTTGAACTCCTGATTGAAGCGGATGATCTCCTGCTCCGGCAGGTTGTCGGAGGCCAGCTCCATAAAGAGTTCAAGGGCGGTGTCGAGCAGCTCTTCGACGCTGTGCATTTCGTCATTCAAGGACATAAGTTCTGTTCCAGAAAAAAGAGAAGAAGCCTCGCTGGCCGATGCAAGCGAAGGCGGCGCTATTCTAGCTGTCGCCAGACCCCTTGGCGAGCCGGTTGCAGGCGCTTCGCCAGGTTGAGGCAATAAAAAACCGGATCCAGCCAGGGGATCCGGTCTTCATTGAGGGAAGGGGTCACGCATATGGCGTCAGCTCATCCCTTCTTGTTGTCATCGGCGAAGGTGATGTTGAGCTCGAGAACGGAGAGCTCGTCACTCTTCTGATCCATCTGGACGGTGATCTTGTCCGGATCGATGTTGACGTATTTACGGATCACGTCGAGGATATCCTGCTTGAGCTGGGGCAGGTAATCCGGCCCCCCTCTGGATGAACGCTCGTGAGCAACGATGATCTGCAACCGCTCCTTGGCCAGTTGTGCGGTGTTCTGTTTCTTGTTGGAACGAAAATAATCCAATAATGACATGTTTAACTCCCGAACAGTCGGCTAAAGAAGCCCTTCTTTTCTTCTTCCAGAAAACGAAATTCCTTGGTATCACCGAGCAGACGGGAGACCGCATCATCATAGGCCTGACCGGCATCGGACTCCTTGTCCAGAATGACCGGCTCGCCCGAGTTGGAGGCACGCAGCACGGCCTGTGACTCCGGGATCACCCCGAGCAGCGGGATGGCCAGGATCTCCTGCACGCCCTGCACGCTCAGCATGTCGCCGCGATTGACGCGGGTCGGGCAGTAGCGAGTCAGCAGCAGGTGCTCCTTGATGGGGTCTTCACCACGCTCGGCACGACGGGATTTGGAGGAGAGGATGCCGAGGATCCGGTCGGAGTCACGCACGGAAGAGACTTCCGGGTTGGTGGTGACGATCGCCTCGTCGGCAAAGTAGAGGGCCATCAGGGCGCCCGCTTCGATCCCCGCCGGAGAGTCGCAGACGATGTAGTCAAACTTCATCTCGGCCAGTTGCTCCAGCACCTTTTCGACACCCTCTTTGGTCAGGGCATCTTTGTCACGGGTCTGGGACGCCGGCAGGATATAGAGGTTCTCGCTGCGCTTGTCCTTGATGAGGGCCTGATTGAGGTTGGCCTCACCGTTGATGACGTTGACAAAGTCATACACCACGCGACGCTCGCAGCCCATGATGAGGTTCAGGTTTCGCAGACCGATGTCAAAATCGATGACCACAGTTTTGTGGCCACGCTGGGCTAAACCGGTACTCAGGGCCGCGCTGGTTGTGGTCTTGCCAACGCCACCTTTACCCGATGTAACGACTATGATTCGCGCCATTCTCGCTTCCTTGTAACTCTATTTGATACGGTCTATACGGAGTTGTTCATTATCCAGCCGGATATGAACCGGTTGCTGGATGAGGCCTGCCGGCAATGCATCGCTGAGCTGGAATGTGCCAGCGATGGAGAGCAGCTCGGCCTGTAATTGCTGGCAATAGATCCGGGCCCGGGTATTGCCGCGGGCGCCGGCTATGGCTCTGCCACGCAGGGTGCCATATATATGAATGCTGTCATCGGCGAGCACTTCGGCCCCCGGACTGACGGAACCCAGCACCACAAGCGAGGTGCCGGCAGCATAAATCTGCTGGCCGGAGCGCACCGGGCCCACATGCACCCGGGTCGGGATGAGGGGGGCCGGCTCCGGCTCAGGGGGCGTAACGGGGGCGGCAGGTGCCACCACCGGCTCTGGCTCAGGTTGGGGATCGCTCTTGCGACTCTTGCCCGAGGCCATTACGGCAAGGCCCACCGCCTTGGCCGCCGTCTTCATCTCTTCACTTCGCGCGCCCGTGATGCCGACCAGCACGAACTCTTCCGACTCCACCAGCTCCTTGAGCTGTTCGAAGTCGGGGATCTGTTCCAGTCGGGAAACATTGATCACCAGCGGTGCGCAATTAAAGAAGTAGGGCGCCTGAGCCACTTTTTCCGCCAACAACTGACGGATCCGCTCTGGCTCGCCATCGCTGATATGCAACACAGAAATAGTGAAGGTGGTCCCTTTCAATTCGTTATCGCGCTCAACCATGAATCTTCCCCGAGGCAGAGATGCTAATCCGTTATTGTTATTCAATTCCTGATGTTATAGTTTGCCCCCATCAGAGGCAATAAACTCGTCGGATTATATCAATTTCCATGTTGTGTGCAGTCTATAAAAGTCGCAAAAAAGCCGAGACCTACCTTTTTGTTGAAAGAAGAGAGGACTTTTCCCGCGTACCGGCCCCCTTGATGGCTGTTTTTGGTCGTCCCGAACTGGTGCTGATGACCAAACTGGACCCGGCCAAACCCCTCGGGCTGGCCGATGTAGGCAAGGTGATGGAGGCGTTGACCATGCAGGGATTCTACCTGCAGGTGCCGCCCCCGCCGGAGAACCTGCTGGAAGAGCACAAGGCCCGCCAGAAAAGGGGGGCGTGACCTCTCCCGCCTGAAACCATCAAGATGGCCCCGTCGCAACAGAGCGTGTGACGGGGCTGTTTTTTTATCCGGTTATCGCCATTTTCTACCTTGCGATTCATCGCTTATGTTCAGTGCCTGAACAACGGATGACAAATTAATGGGGGGCTTAACCGGACAATATTGGTCATCTGCCCGATATATTGCCTGCTTGTCCACGGAGTTACTTTTGGCGAGCACAACAGCGAGCACAACACTTGTGCCAATTTTTTCCGAGCTGTTCCATCGATTGGGGGAGGGTTATTTACACCATTATTTTCTTATCGCCTTACCTCGTTTCCCCTTCTTTTTTAAAATATAAAGTCAAGCCTCTACGGCCTGCATTTAGTCAATTTTTGT
The DNA here is from genome assembly GCF_037890695.1 of Aeromonas jandaei. Lineage (NCBI taxonomy): Bacteria > Pseudomonadati > Pseudomonadota > Gammaproteobacteria > Aeromonadales > Aeromonadaceae > Aeromonas > Aeromonas jandaei. The sequence goes on from NZ_CP149571.1 coordinate 2,974,876, forward strand.
CCTTGCTCACAAAATAGCCCAGCTGTTTCTAGCCAATTTCCTGCTCGAGCAGCCTTGCGAGACGCGCTTGCCAGCCATCGAGGAAAAAGAGCTTGGCCACCAATATATTGCCGCCATCTGATAAGAGGCCTGTTGGACGAGAGCATCCAGCTTGGGAACCTATACGGACAGGCGAGCAAAGCCTTGCTGTTAGTAGCCAATAGTGGTCAAGGCCAGCGTGACAATAAGAGTGAATAGGTTGGTGTAATCAAACCGGCGCAGCTGAGGGTTCTGGGGATGTGTGGTGCAGGATAAAGGGGAGAGAGTCACATAACTGCACACCACAAAGTACAAATATGGGTCAGGTGTATGGCTGGCTTGCAACATGTGGTATTGGCGAAAATAGGCGGTTTGGCGATGGCTAAAAAATTACTTCTGTGCTGCTGATAACAGCGCGGCTCATAAAGCTGCGGCAAATAAAAAAGGATGGCGCCAGGCCATCCTTTTATTGTCGTCGGCACAAGTGGCCGAGCAGTATTACGCCTTTTTCAGGTAGGCGGCGACCAGCACGATCTGCACACCGTTGACCTTGCCTTCGATATGCAGCGGGTTGTTGGTCAGGCGGATGCCCTTGACCAGGGTGCCGCGCTTGGCGGTAAAGCCGGCGCCCTTGACGTCCAGATCCTTGATCAGGGTGACGGAGTCGCCCTCTTGCAGCACGGCACCGTTGGAGTCAACGGTCGGCACGCTGTCGTCATCTTCGGAAGCCATGCCCGCTTCGGCCCAGGCCTTGGTCTCTTCTTCCATGTACATCATGTCCAGCATGTCCTGAGCCCACACTTCGCCTTGGGCGGAGAGGCCTTTCAGCTGGCGCCATGCCATGACCTGAACGGCCGGTACCTGGCTCCACATGCTGTCGCCCAGGCAGCGCCAGTGGTTGACAACCATGGTCTCCGGCTGCTCCAGCTGGCCACGGCAGGTATCGCAGATGGCCACGCTGTGATCATCATCGCTGGCGGGGGAGTGGGGTACCACGAAAGCGGTCAGGGCCTGCTCGGCGCCGCACAGTTCACACTTGGCGCCTGCGCGCGCTTGCAGGATGGCGTTGATGGTCATGTTATTGATCCCCTGGTTGGTAGTAAAACGACCCGCATCGGGCGGGGCGCATCAAAGAGGGGGCGGAATATAGCATAAAACCCCGCATTTTGTCAGGTCGGGTAGCAAGCCGGGTCAGGCTACTCCCTTGAGCGGCACTTTACTGCGCAGCAGGAGTGCAATTTGAAGCGGGATCGCTAGAATGAGCCTCCTTTGGACTACCGGATAGAGGCTCCTGTGCTGGCGCAACGCTTTCAACAACTGGATCAGCTGCTGATCCGCCATCGGCGCTGGTGGCAATATCAGCCCTATCACCACCTGACCATGCCCTTTGCCAACGAGGCACCGGCGCTGGTGGCACAGCTCGATGCTCTCACGCTGGAGCAACTGGCTGAACTTGATGGCGACATGGCGGCCCTTGGTTCGTTGCTCTCCCCCTGGATTGCCGATGGCGAGGTGTTGCTGCAACTCAGTCAGCTTGAGCCTTTTACCCCCGAGCCTATCAGTTGCAGCAAGGAGATGGCGCTGCACATGCCGGGGCGCAAGCAGGCGCAAATCGAGGCGTTCACTGCCTGCCTGCCCGCACATCAGGGACCTTATCTGGAGTGGTGTGCCGGCAAAGGGCATCTTGGGCGACTGGTGTCACGTCATCGTCACGCGTCGGTATTGAGCCTCGAATTGCAAGAGCAGCTCTGTGAAGAGGGTCGTCAGCTGGCCGAGCGGGATGGCGCCACCATGACCTTCTGCTGCGCCGATGCCTTTGCTCCCGAGTCTGCCGAGCTTATTGCGCCCGAGCACCACGCCATGGCGCTGCATGCCTGTGGCGAGTTGCATACTCATCTGTTGGCGCAAGTGGCCGAGCGCAGTGCCCGTGGGGTGACCATCTCCCCCTGCTGTTACCATTTGATCCGCACTCCGGATTACCGTCCGCTCTCTCAAGCCGCTCAGGGTAGTGCACTACGTCTGGCCAAGGCCGATCTCAAACTGCCGTTGCAGGAGACGGTGACCGGCGGCGCGCGGATCACCCGCTTGCGTGAGCAGGAGGTGGTGTGGCGGCTCGCCTTTGATTGCCTGCAACGGGAAGTGCGCGGGGTCGATGAGTATCTGCCGGTGCCCAATATGCAAAAGAGCCTGCTGACCGGCAGTTTCGCGGCATTTTGCGACTGGGCTGCCGAGCGCAAGGGGATCCCGTTGCCGAGCGGACTGGACTACGACGCCTTTGTGGCCAAAGGGGAGGCGCGTTTTGGCGCTGTCGCTAGGATGGAGCTGGTGCGTCACCTGTTTCGCCGTCCCCTCGAGATCTGGCTTGCCCTTGATAGAGCCTTGTTCCTGCAAGAGCAGGGTTATTGGGTCGAGGTGGGAGAGTTCTGCGCCAAACCGATGACGCCGCGCAACATCCTGATCCGCGCGGTGAAAGCACAAGCCTGAACCGATAAGCCACCCTCTGGTTACCGATATTGCAAATGACTGGCTGTATGGAGATGGTATTCACCTGACAGTTGCCCACAAAAGGGAGTGGTCATACGGCTTCAAACCGGATAACAAAACGGTACCCCTACCGTGTTATCTGGAGTCACCGTATGACCACCAACGAGAAAGTAGCACGTCGCAAACTCAGCCTGCTAGAGCTTGCCAAAGAGCCCAATAACGTCAGCAAAGCCTGCAAGCTCATCGGCTATAGTCGTCAGCAGTTCTACGAAATTCGCCGTAATTACCAGACCTATGGCGCCGAGGGCTTGCTCGATAAACTGCCCGGCTGTAAAGGGGCTCATCCCAATCTGGTCGCTCCCGAGATTGAACAGGCCATCCTCGATTACTCCCTCACCAGACCAACTCATGGCCCGCTGCGGGTTGCACAAGAGCTGGCTCTGCAGGGCATCAATGTCAGTGCGGGTCGTGTGCGTGGCGTGTGGCAACGTCACGACTTGCTCTCCAAACACGACCGCTTATTGCGCCTCGAGAAAACGCACCGGGAGCAGACCATTGAGCTCAATGACGAGCAGATTCGCCTGTTAGAGCGCTTTAGCCCCGAGTTTCGCGAACGCCAGATTGAGGTTCACTACACCGGAGAACTGGTGGCGGTCGACACCTTCTTCGTCGGCGCGCTCAAGGGGGTTGGCAAGGTGTATCTGCAAACCGTGCTGGACTGCTACAGTCGCCACGCTTGGGGGCGGCTCTACACCAGCAAGCTGCCGGTGACCTCGGTTCATGTACTCAATGAAACGGTGCTGCCGTTTTTCGAGGCCCACGAGGCACGGGTCTATACCATCCTGTCGGACAACGGGCGCGAGTTCTGTGGACGACCTGACCACCATCCCTACGAGCTGTTCCTGCAACTGGAGGGGATTGAGCACCGGACAACCAAGGTACGCAGGCCACAGAGCAACGGCTTTATCGAGCGGCTACATCGAACCTTGTTGGATGAACACTTCCGTATCAAGGGGAGAACGACCTGGTATGAGTCGGTAGAGCAGATGCAGACAGACCTGGATAGCTACCTAGAGCACGACAACACCCAGCGGCCACATCAAGGCAGGATGATGGAGGGGCAAACCCCCTACAGCATGTTCAGGAAGGGTCTGAAATTGATACCGAAGGAAGTGCGCACTAAAGTAGCGTAAACAAGACACCGGTTTGAGGCCGGTGTCAGGTGATAACTAGATCTGTACAGACTGGCAAGATCTCCTTGCCAGTCATTTTTTGTGTCTGAATATAGGGATAACTAGATCTGCACAGGTTAGTCAGCAACAAACGTGAACTACTGATTAGTGATTTTTATATCTCGATCAGCACAGCACTTCAGTCATGAGCCCCTAATAACCAGAGCATCAATGCGATGCCGTTATATAGAAGGCATGGGGTGTATCAATAATAGTTTGGTCGATTTTGGATATCAGCCCTATATCTATTGCTTCATCAGGGGTAAAAGTGACTCTATTGGATTCACTATATAAAATGTTTTCAATCCGTTCATGGCTTAGGTTTGTACAGCGTTGATATGTTTTCCTAAACATGTCATTGAACCGGGTCACTTCCTGACTCAACTCTCTGATATTGTTGGGGCGCACATCCCCTTCATAATGGGTGTAAGAAGGATGAAGATAAATGCTACCTTCAGGCAAGGCTCGGCGGTCTTTAGCTGCACAGAGCATGAGCGTGGCAGAAGAACCAATCGTCGACATAGCGATAGTGGTCACCGGCTTCTTGGAGCTTCTGATCGCGGCTGCGGCCATCAACCCAGAATCCATATCACCACCATAGCTATTAATATATAAGTAGATTTTGGTTATCTCATCTTTATTGTTTATGTCGTCAATGGCATTGATTAGCGCTGAGACGGTCGGTACTTCCATATCTGCACTATAAAATATTTTCGCAGTCGTACTGGGATCTGGTGCTGCGATGGCGCAAGACGCGAACATTGATACAATTGGCAATGAAAACTTATTCATCATTTATAACCAATGCCTCTGCTGTAGGTATAATATTAACAATTAACTCATCTAAACTTACGTTAGTAATATAACATTACCACAGCATCCAAAAATAAATCACTTATCTCACTGTCCTACGAGATGTAAGGAGCATTAGAACCATAAGGCCTGATGGGGTTGGTTTGCTCAAATAGGTCATATTGTGTGCGTCATTTCTTGTCGGTAACACCCACGTAAGTTCCCCTTCAATCTGAGCCAACTGGGCTGATGAAACAACTTTGTTACAATGACCTTTGCGAAAATATCTTCGCGGAATTCTTCTGCTGGTAACTTTGTGCATATTCCCTATATGACGATCGACATACCGCTTCAACCCATCACCGACTGGCCAATACAACAGGCCCTTGGTTAACCGTGGCTCTATCACCTTCTGGATTGATGCCGAGGTCATGGATAACTGGTTACACCATGACCATCACGGACAACATGGGCGCGGTCAGCTTTACATTGACCAGACCATTTCTACCTTCTGATGCTCAAGGGGATGTTCAGTCTCACTTTGCGGGCAAATCAGGGGCTACTCGACTCTCTCTGCTCGAGTTGATGAACGTACCGCTTGTGTCCCCGATTACAGTTGCGTCAGCAAGCGGGCCCGCACTATGACAGTGGCTGATCGGCAGCACTCAAAGGGACGCATCGCCGACCTGGTTATCTACTCGGCCGGCCTGAAAGCGTTTGGTGAATACGAGTGGAAAGTCAGAAAACATGGCGCCGAAAAGTAGCGTGTCTGGCGCAAGTTGCATCTGCCTGTAGACCCGGTGACTCACGATATCGTGGCGGCGGAAATCTCGCAGGAAAATGCTCATGATGTCGAGGTGCTATAGGGGGCATCTGGGGCTAGTCAGTCATGACTTGCTGGCTGATTCGGGCAACAACGCTTTACTCTTGAGCATTGATGATGGCTGATAAGCTGAGCGTGTGAGTCATTTTTTCCATCCCGAATAATGAATTGATAAGAGATTACCTGACTGTCTCTGTTGTTCCTAAAATGGGCGATAGATCACGCTTTTTTGTGTTCGTTTGGATTCTTTTTCTTTGTTTCAGCTGAGCGGGATATCACAAAGTGAAATGGCTCACAAATCTGTTTTATTTCTTAATTCTCATCGTGAATTTAGTTAATAAAACACCTACTCTTGTAGTGCCCTATATTCAAACAAGGACTGTGATTTATGTTCAAACCCAAGCGTTGTGCCTGGTTGATTGCGGCTGCCTGCGCATTGCCAAGTTATAGTGCAATGAGCGCAGCCATGAATATTCAACCCGATCCGCAGAACCCCGGTGGATATGTTATTGCTGCCTCTGATGTGGCTGCCGTGGAAAAAGCCAAGACAGCCAATCCCATGTATGCAATTTGGGCCAAGGCGTTGGCGACCCGATCCAATAAAATAGTCGATGCAATTGAACCCGGGCTGGCAAGCAACCCTGACAACGTAAAACGGGTTGAACGGGTATTTCCCCAGTCGGAATGGGATTATTTAACCCAGATGGCAGCGCCGGAATACACCTATGTCCGGTTCTTGCGTGCTATCGGTAAATTTCCAGCATTTTGCGGGGAATATACTGACGGGCGTGATTCAGATGCGATCTGTAAAAAATCCATCGTGACCGCCTTTGCCCACTTCTCTCAGGAGACGGGGGGCCATATCTCCAAGGACAATGTCTCCGACAACCCGTTGGGGCTGGAAGAGTGGCAGCAGGCGCTGGTGCATGTGCGCGAGATGGGCTGGTCAGAGGGACAGACCGGCTACACCACTGGCTGCGGTCAGAACGACTGGCAAAACAAGAAGTGGCCCTGCAGTACCGGACAAGGCTACTTCGGGCGTGGTGCCAAGCAGCTCTCCTACCACTTCAACTACGGCGCCTTCTCCGAGGCGATGTTCGATGGCGATGCCTCCGTGCTGCTCAACAACCCGGGGCTGGTGGCGGACTCCTGGCTCAACCTCGCCTCGGCCATCTGGTTCTTCCTGACGCCACAGGCGCCCAAGCCGGCCATGCTGCACGTGATTGACCGCACCTGGGTACCCTCCAAACGGGAAGTGGATGCCGGCATCGGCTACGGCTTTGGCACCACCATCAACGTCATCAATGGCGGCATCGAGTGTGGCGAACAGAACAAGGACAAGGGGCAGCCGGTCAACCGCATTCGCTATTGGGAAGGGCTGGCCAATCACTACCAGATCCCGGTCAAGGCCGATGAGAAGAATACCTGCTGGCAGCAGACGCCTTATGGCAGCCTCAACCTCAACGGCGCCACCGACGTGCTCTACACCAACTGGGATGGCAACTGGAAATACTATCCGGATCGCCCGGGCGGTTACTCCTTCGAGTGTGAGCTGGTAGGCTTCCAGACCGCCTACTCGGCGCTGGTGCCGGGCGATTACCAGAAGTGCGTGACCAACTTCTACGGCTCCCACGCCAACTGGCCGAAAGTGCGGGTCGTAGACAAACTGACCCCGCCGCCGGTCGATCCGAGCGAACCGCCCATCGGTGGCAACCCGGCCTGGGAAGCGACCAAGGTCTATACCGCTGGCAGCAAGGTGAGCTACAAGGGCGCCGTCTATCAGGCCAAATGGTGGACGCAGGGTGATGATCCAACCAAGGGTGGCCCCTGGGTTGTGGTGCCTGCCAAATAAGATGGTGTAATTTAACTCCCAAAGAGGAGAGGGAGGGTAACTCCTTCTCCTCGTTAATTACCAACAGTGCATCACTGAATATTATCTTGTATTCTTAATGGTTCTTTTGTTCTAACTGATAAGGTTAAATTTTATTTTGAAATTTATATTAAGTAGTGTTTGGTTAAAGTTTAAAAACAACAATTTTATATGCGGGTTTGTCAGTCCCATAAGCAGAAACATTCTGACAAGCGTGTGCGTTACGGCCTAATTCCTTTTCCATCATTAAATGAATCATCTCGTTGCGAATAAGGGGCCATCTTCTCTATTAGTAAATTGTCATTTATCACCGAAATGGTGAGGTCTTGCTATATCACTCAGCTTTATCTCGACACTTTGTCGCTTATTCCATTGAGAAAATTGATGTGAACGATCGGTTTATATTGGTAAGCTCTTTGGCTTATGCAAAATTGCAACAAAGGGGGCAAGATGAAGGGCGGTTGTCATTGCGGGGTGATCCGTTATGAGGTGTTGACTGCACCTTTTGCGGCCGATTTTTGTCACTGTCGGGATTGCCAGCGCACCACGGGGGCACCGGTCGGGGCCTGGATGGACTTTCGCGCCGCACAGGTAGAATGGCTTTGCGGCAGACCGACCGAGTATGCGTCTTCAGACTTTATCCGCCGGGGATTTTGCGTCGAGTGTGGCTCCACCCTCACGTATCGCAGCACCCAGTACCCTGAGTATCTCACGTTGGCCATCGCCTCCCTCGATAATCCGGATGCTGTTGCGCCAACCTACCACATCCATACCGACAGCCAGCTGCCCTGGTTGCCGATCCAGGACGAGCATCCCCGTTATCGCAAAGGGAAGTAAAACCAGGGTAGCCCCAACAAAGGAGGTTGGCATGGAGCTGGTCGTTATCCGCCATGGCGAGACGCAAGCCAATGCGGAAGGACGGTATCAGGGCGCGCTGGATATCGGGCTTAATGAGAGTGGCCAGAGGCACATTGCCCGATTGGCAGGCGAGATAGCGACTACTCAGGCCCCGTTCGATCGGCTGCTGGCTTCGCCGCTGCAGCGAACCAGAGAGAGCGCTGCGATCTTCGCTCGCCAGTTGGATTTGCCAGTGGAGCTTGCGCCAGCCTTTCGTGAGCGGCATGTCGGCCTGTTTGAGGGGGTGACCCAAGCAGAGGCGAAATCGCGTTATCCCGAGCTGTGGGCGCGCAATATTACCCGGCGTTGGGCAGAGGCTCCTCCCGGCGGTGAAACGCTGAATGAGGTAGTTGCCCGGGTGTCGCAAGGGCTGCTAGAACTGACCTCGAACGCGCAAGGGGAGCGGGTGCTGCTGGTCGCACACGGGGTCGTCGCCAAGGTGATCCGTGCCGTGACAAGTGCCGGATTTGATGATTTTTTCGATTGGCAGTTGGCCAACGGCGGCATGCTGACGGTGCATTTTCCGGTACCTTTGGCGCCGGATAAACCTCTGCCATTTTGCAGACCTCCCTCAACCGGTGGACTATGAGTGAACCGACCGTTGTGACTCCCGATCATCATTAATCCTGTTGTGCTCACTTTGCATCGTGTTTGCTGGTCATTCGGAGTCTGCTTGACCGCTATCTGAGGGTGATCGGAGGGGGGCATTGTCGCGGCAAAGCGCTATCGCAAAAAGAGACCTGCCGCGGTAGCAGTGCTCCATTATTTCACCTGTGCAAAAGCGATGGTTAACTCTGTCACGCCAGTGAAACAATCTATGTATGGGGGCGGGTAAAAAGCACCACGCCACTCAAGGTGGCGTGGCTCCGAACTGGTTGAAATAACTAATGAATGGTTCTTTGCGGTTGGTCGAGGGGCAAGCCGTCGTGACTGAAGGAGGGGCCGAGCCATCAGGTCGGCTCCGGCTCCTCCTTGCGACAGCAATTGCGCCCCTGTTTCTTGGCTATATAGAGGGCGGTGTCGGCTCGTCTGACCATCTTCTCCACGCTGTCGAGGGGGCCTTTGCTGGCGCTTATCCCGATGCTGATGGTGAGTGAGACCTCAAGCGCCCCGGATAGCGCATGGCGTACCGACTCCACCGCCAGTCTGATCCGCTCGGCGCTGGCCCAGGCCAATTCCAGCGAGGTCTCCGGCAGCAGCACGATAAACTCCTCGCCGCCCCAGCGTCCCAGCATGTCCACCTCGCGCAGCTGTTTGCCGATCCGGTTGACTAGACTCAGGATCGCCTGATCCCCCTGCTGGTGGCCAAAGTTGTCGTTGACCTCCTTGAAGTGATCGATGTCGATCAGCAGCAGGCTCATGGTGTGACCAAAGCGCTGGCAGCGTTGCATCTCGGCGTTGACCAGCTCATCGAAACGGCGCCGGTTGGCAATACCGGTCAGGGGATCCGTCGTGGCGGCGACTTTCAGCTCTTCCACCAGTCGCGCCCGTTCGGAGATGTCGCGCAGGATGGCGGTCATCTCGGTGGTCTGACCCATATTGATCTTGGCGATGGTCACCTCCAGCGGAAATTCGCTGCCATCGCGGCGCAGCCCTACCACGGAGGCGCGGGCATGCATGGGGCGTGAATTGATGGGGGAGTTACTGAACGCCTTGAAGTAGCTGTCATGGTTGGCGCGAAACCGTTGCGGCAGCAGGGTCTCCAGCCGTTTGCCAAGATAGCTCTCGTCGATGCCGAACATCTCGCAGGCGGCGGTATTGATAAGTTCGATCCGCGATTCGCTGCTGACGCTGATGATGCCGTCATAGGCGGAGTTGACCACAGCTTCAAAACGGCGGCGGCTGGTGGTGAGCGCATCTTCCAGCTGCTTCTTGGCGGTGATGTCGATGGCGGTGACGATGATCCGGTTGATCCGTGCCTGCTCGGGAATAATGGGGGAGAGGACAAAGCGCCACCAGCTGGTGCGCGACAGGGTATCGATGGGCAGTTCGCTCTCCACCCCGGTCTGCTGGCTCACGCACTCGTGCATCGGCTGCTCGATGCTGCTGGTGATGTAACGGGGAAACATTTCGTTGAGCCGTTTGCCAATGCAGCCAAGCACCTCGATCTCGAAGGCTTTGGCGAAGGTGTCGTTGGCTGATACCAGAACAAAGTGGTCATCCTTGTCGAGGCTGAATACCGCCACGGCGGCACCGATGGCGTCGAGGGATGACTTGATGTCGGCATGGGAGCCTCGTGTAAACATGCAACCTCCACTGTCAATAACGTATTGATATTCAGTATAGGTTGCCTATTTTACGAGCTACTCCTCGATATCCAGCAAGACCAGAATGGCGCTGTCGCCGCCCCATTCGCGCGGAGCCTGATGGAAGGCACGTACGTTGGGGTGCTGGGCCAGCCAGCTCGGAATGCGCTGTTTGAGGATATGTTTGCCGATGCCGTGCATCACCGAGGCGACGTGAATGTTCTCTTTTTGGCAGAGGGTGAGCAGGGCCGCCAGCTCCTGTTTGGCCTGATGCTGGTTCATGCCGTGCAGATCGAGGTAGATCTCCGGCGGATAACTGCCCCGCTTGAGCTTTTTCAGCTCGAATTTCGACACATCTTCGCGCACGTAACGGGTCGGGCCATCGTCCTCGAGATGGGGCTGATACTCATCGCTGAAATAGTGGTCAACCCCAAGGGATTCGCGGCTTTCGCGCATTTCGCGTTTCTGCTTGACCGGGCGTAACTCGGCCCTTATGGTATCTTGCTTGATTTTCCGGGTACCTTTTATCGCATCGCGGAACAGCTGGGTTTCCTCGTCTGTCGGTGAGGGCGTTTTTTTCATCAGGTACTCGTCTTGCTCGCTGTATAAAATTCTCGGGCCGGATATTACTCGACTTGGAGGTGGATTTGGACAAGATATTTATCGATGAGGTGGTTGCCGAGATGCACACCATCCAGGACATGTTGCGCTGGGCCATGAGTCGTTTCAACGACGCCGGTATCTTCTACGGACATGGTACCGACAACGCCTGGGATGAGGCTGTGCAGCTGGTACTGCCCGCGTTGCATCTGCCGCCGGACGTGGATCCGGCGATGCGCCACTCCCGTCTCACCAGCAGCGAGCGTCACCGGATTGCCGAACTGATCGTGCGCCGGGTGCAGGAGCGTGTTCCCGCGCCCTATCTCACCAACAAGGCCTGGTATGCCGGTTGGGAGTTCTACGTTGACGAGCGGGTACTCATTCCCCGTTCTCCCATCGCCGAGATGGTGGCCAACCGCTTCGCGCCGTTCCTCAAACAGGAGCCGACCCGGATCATGGATCTCTGCACTGGCTCCGGTTGCATCGCCATCATCATGGCTCATGAGTTCCCGGACGCCGAGGTTGACGCCATCGACATCAGCGTCGATGCCCTGAATGTGGCCGAGCGCAACATCAACGATCACGGGCTGGAGCAGCAGGTTATCCCGATCCGCTCCGATCTGTTCCGCGATCTGCCGGAGGGCGACAAGTACGATCTCATCGTCTCCAACCCGCCCTACGTGGATTCCGAAGATATGTCGGATCTGCCGGACGAGTTCCGTCACGAGCCGGAGCTGGCGCTCGCCTCCGGCAGCGATGGCCTCAAGCTCACCAAGCGCCTGCTGGCCAATGCGGCCGACTTCCTCAAGGATGACGGCGTGCTGGTGGTCGAGGTGGGCAACAGCATGATCCATCTGGAATCCCAGTTCCCCGAGATCCCCTTTACCTGGGTAGAGTTCGAGAACGGCGGCCACGGTGTGTTCGTGATGACGCGCAACGAGCTGGTGCAGTATCAGGATCATTTTGCCATCTACAAGAACTAAGCAGGAGCGCCTATGGCAGGGAACAGTTTTGGCCAACTCTTTCGGGTAACCACCTTTGGCGAGAGCCACGGTCTGGCGCTGGGCGCCGTGGTCGATGGCTGCCCGCCGGGGCTGGAAATCAGCGAAGCGGATCTGCAGGGGGATCTCGATCGGCGCAAGCCCGGCACCTCCCGTTACACCACGCCGCGCCGCGAGCCGGATGAGGTAAAGATCCTATCCGGGGTGTTTGAGGGCAGGACCACCGGTACTTCCATTGGGCTCTTGATCGAGAATACCGATCAGCGCTCCAAGGACTACTCCGACATCAAGGATCTGTTCCGCCCGGGCCATGCTGACTACACCTACCACCAGAAGTATGGTCAGCGCGACTATCGTGGCGGCGGTCGCTCCTCCGCCCGCGAAACCGCGATGCGGGTGGCAGCGGGTGCCATTGCCAAGAAGTACCTCAAACAGGTGCACGGTATCGAGATCACCGGTTTTCTCTCCCAGCTTGGCCCCATCAAGGCCGAGGCGTTTGATGCCGCGCAGATCGAGCAGAATCCCTTCTTCTTCCCCGATGCGGGCAAGCTGGAAGCGCTCGATCAATACATGCGTGACCTGAAGAAAGAGGGCAACAGCATTGGTGCCAAGGTGCAGGTCATCGCGCGCAATGTGCCGGTGGGCCTCGGTGAGCCGGTGTTTGACCGCCTCGATGCCGACATCGCCCACGCCATGATGGGCATCAATGCGGTTAAAGGGGTGGAGATCGGTGACGGCTTTGCGGTGGTGGAGCAAAAAGGCTCCGAGCACCGTGACGAGATGACTCCGGCCGGCTTTGCCAGCAACCATGCGGGCGGCATTCTGGGCGGCATCTCATCCGGGCAGGATATCGTGGTGAGCTTAGGCTTAAAGCCTACCTCCAGCATCACTGTGCCGGGCAAGACCATCACCACAGAGGGTGAGGCTACCGAGATGATCACCAAGGGGCGCCACGATCCGTGCGTCGGCATCCGTGCCGTGCCCATCGCCGAGGCGATGCTGGCGCTGGTACTGATGGATCATCTGTTGCGTCACCGCGCCCAGAATCAGGGCGTATTGACCCAGACGCCGCAACTGCGCTGATCGGCATAACGACCAACTGGCTGATCAACGCTTGATTGGCCAGCGTGAAAAAGGCGACCTTTGGGTCGCCTTTTTGTTTTGTCTGTTCGGGTTAATGCAGCGGGGGCTCATCGCCATCGGGGGCGGCGCTCAGGCGGCATGTGGGGGGCGGAAAGTTGCGATCGGTTTTGGGCAGGGTGGCGATCGCCTTGTCGATGCTGACGAGCTGCTCATCGCTGATGCTCTCTTTGGCAAACATCAGGCTGACCGGCTGGTGGTGGAGCAGCAACTGGCAGCTGATAAAGCCGCTGGCGCCGAGCTGGTCGAGGCGATAACGGGCGTATTGCCACTCCATGATGACACCGTCGAGGCGGCGGGCAAGCAGCAGATCGATCAGCCGGTCGTCGGCGTTGTACTCGGTTACCTCCTTGAGTGCCGGGCAGTTTTCCAACTGCTGCATCGGTCGGGTGCCGCGCAGCTTGCCGATCTTGAGCCCCTTGGCGTTGCACAGCGCAGAGAGGGTCGGGTAACCGGCCCAGCGATCCTGCTGGCCGGGAATGGGATCGTTGCTGAGCAGCACGTAGGCGCTGTGGCGATAGGGGGCGGAGAAGCGGGCGTATTGCTCGCGCTCCGGCAGCGCCAGCGCACCCATCGCTATATCAAGTTGGCCATGCTCCACCAGATGGAGTGCCCGGGCCCAGGGAATTTCACGAAATTTGGGGGTGAAACCCGCCTTGGTGAGGATTTGGCGGGTCAGGCTGATATCGAGCCCGGCCAGTTCCCCTTTATTGTTGAGCTGACTGAAGGGGGGCCAGTGGCTCCAGGCCACGGTGAGAACCTGCTTGTCGGCTTGTGCCGGCATCGCCCACAACAGCAGCAGGGCAAGCCAGAGTGGCCATCTCATGGGAAAGCCTGATTGCCTCTTCATATAAACCTCATCATCCCTGATCTTTTTGATCTCAGTGCCTTGCTGACAACAGAGTGTTTTTATTGTGTCTGATGTTAATAGGGCAGTAGTAAAAGATCGGATAAACGGGAGCAATTGGGGCAGGGAAGGCGGGATTTTCTCCTCGTGCTGGGAGGAACATCACATTTTTCTCGTTTCTCCTCAATAACTCCGCTAGACTGCGCCCCTATTCTTTCCCCTTTGCTCTGCTCCCCGGGGAAATCGTTGTGTTCTCAACAGGCCCGAGTCTGGCGAGATGGCATCGGCTCAGCAGAGGAGCCCCATCCCGGATTGTCGGCGCCCCTATCCCTAGCAGGTAACTATGAGTTTTACTTCCCTCGGTCTGGCCGAACCCTTGTTGCGTGCCGTTGCCGAACAAGGCTACGACACCCCGTCTCCCATTCAGCAGCAAGCGATCCCCGCCGTTCTGGCTGGCCGCGATCTGATGGCGGCGGCCCAAACAGGGACCGGCAAGACCGCAGGCTTTACCCTGCCGATGCTGCAACGTCTGATGGAGAGCAAGCGCAAGGTCTCTCCGAACCGCGTCCGTGCGCTGGTAGTGACCCCGACGCGCGAGCTGGCCGCCCAGGTGGGCGAGAGCGTGCGCAACTACGGCAAGCATCTGCCCCTGCGCAGCCATGTGGTATTTGGTGGCGTGAGCATCAACCCGCAGATGATGGCGACCCGCCGTGGTCTGGACGTGCTGGTGGCCTGTCCGGGCCGTCTGATCGATCTCTACAACCAGAATGCCGTCAAGTTTGACGAGGTGGAGATCCTGGTACTGGACGAAGCGGATCGCATGCTCGACATGGGCTTTATCCGCGACATCCGCCGCATCCTGACCCTGCTGCCGAAGAAGCGCCAGAACCTGCTCTTCTCCGCCACCTTCGCCGATGAAATTCGCGAGCTGGCCACTGGCCTGCTGGACAACCCGGCAGTGATCGAAGTCGCCCCGCGCAACAGCACCGCCGAGCGTATCGAGCAGCTGGTGCACCCGTGCGACAAGGCCAACAAGATTGCCCTGCTGAGCCACCTCATCTCCAGCAACAACTGGCAGCAGGTGCTGGTCTTTACCCGCACCAAGCACATCGCCAACCGCGTTGCCGAGAAGCTTGAAAAAGACGGCATCAGTGCCGCCGCCATTCACGGCAACAAGAGCCAGGGTGCCCGTACCCGCGCGCTGGCCGGTTTCAAGGATGGCAGCGTGCGCGTGATGGTGGCGACCGACATCGCGGCCCGTGGCCTCGATATCGACAAGCTGCCGCAGGTAGTGAACTTCGAGCTGCCGAACGTGGCGGAAGATTACGTGCACCGTATCGGTCGTACCGGTCGTGCCGGTGCTGCCGGTCACGCCATCTCCCTGGTTGCGGCCGATGAAGGGAAACTGATCAAAGCCATCGAGCGTCTGACCAAGCAGAACATCCCCTGCGAGCAGGTGCCCGGCTTCGAAGCGTCCCGCGAGACCCTCGACAACATCGCCCGTGGTATCGGCGCGCCGCTGCGCAAAGAGCCCCGTGATCCGAGCGAGCAGCGCCGTGCGCCGCGTCCGCAAGGTCAAGGCCAACGTCAGGGGGCCGCTCGCTCCGGCAACAACGGTGGCAATGCAGGCGCTAACCGCTCCGGCAACGGCGGCAAGCCCAAGCCCCAGGGTGGTCAGCGTCCGGCTGATGGCGCCGCCAAGCCGGCTCAGGCCCGTCGTCCCCGTCGCGCCAGCCACAACCAGTAAGGGCAAGGAGAGCCACTCTCCCGCTCTGAACGGTTAAACGAAAAGCCCTGCCATATCGGCAGGGCTTTTCTATTTCTGCTTCTGCGGCTCCGCGTTTGGTTGACCCGCTCTGGTCAGGAGAGCAGGGCGGTGATCAGGAGACAGGCCGCACTCAGCAAAATGACGGTGAAGGTCAGCCCCATCCCCACTACCCGATAGCGGAAATTCTCCGGCGTGCGGCTCATGCCGAAGGCGTGACAGAGGCGACCAATCAGCAGGGCACTCCCCAGCAGATGAACCAGCCAGGGGGCATGGCTGCCGGTTTCGACGAAATAGATGAGCAGCAGGGCGAGGGGGACATATTCGGCAAAGTTGGCGTGCACCCGCATGGCCCGCAGCATGGCGGGATCATCGCCATGGCCGAGCGCCACTTTCTGGCGGTGACGAGTGCGAATGGTGCGCACGCTGAGCAGGACAAAGAGCAGGGCAAGCAGGGCCGCATAGATGGGCAGTATGGTCATGGTGTAGAGCTCCCGAAGTGATGAATGAGCATGGATCTGTTGTGTGCTCAATGGCTTGCCCTTGAGGGTAGCAGTAAAGAGGGCTCGGCCATGGCGTCCTGAGCACCCTTGCCGGATAAAAAAGCCCCGCCGGTCTGGCAGGGCTTGTTGTCGGGTTTTAGGTGGCGTGCTCTGTCAGCTGCACTTCGCCAGTCAGGCGCCGTAGGGGAGAGAGGAGTGGTGCAGCACGATGCGCACCTTGCCATCATCCCCCTTTTTGAATCCCCAGCTCTTGTCTACCGTGGTCTCCTTGTTGTCGCGATCCACCAGATGCACCTTGCCCATGGTCAGCGCCATGTTGCCGTTGATATAGACGGCGGCATTGTCATAGCGGTAGCTCTGCCAGTTTTTCAGGGCAAAGCCGCTGTCTGCCGGATAGGCGCTGTTGTTGCCGACAAAATAGGCCAGCGCCCCCTCGCGGGTGGTGCGAAAGGTCTGCTCGCCACCGGCGAGGGTGGGTTTGAACAGCACCGGCCCCTGCTGGTAGCCATACGCGCTGTCGAGTACCGCCTCGGCGGTGGCTTTGGCGCGCTCAATGCCGCCGGCCCGATAGTCATCGCTGATCTTGATGAGCGCCGCGCCCCAGGCATCCTGCGCCGCCTTGATGTCGGCCTCGGTGATATTGTTGTTGGTGATTTCGGCCGCGCTGAGGGCGCCGCTGGCTGCCAGCAAAACAAGGGCAAGGGAACTCTTCGTGAGATGCAACATCATTGTTTTCAAACTCCTGAAAGCGATAAACGAGGGGGCAGTGTAGCGAGCGGGCATGAACGGGTTTTGAACTGTCCGTTCAGGTTTTGCTGGCAAAAAAGATTGTATAAAACACGGTTCTTGGCGGTTTGTTCGGTGGTGCCCTGATCAGCGGACGGGGGTCAGCAGAGCCGAGAAGTAGCGCTCCTGCATCTGCTGCCAGCGGCCGCTCGCTATCAGCTGCTGCTGGGATTGGACAAGGGCGGCGATATCGGCCTGGCGGCTCTTGTTGAGGTAGAGATAGACCTCGATATCGGAGACCCGTTTCCATGGTGCGGCAAGGGGGGATTGATTGGTGGGCAGCAGCCGGATCACCCAGTCGGTTCTGCCGCGCTGGAGCAGGGCGAGACCCTGCTTCTCATCGTTGAACCAGACGATGCGCCGACTGTCGAGATAGCGGCTGCACCACTGAATACCGCGCAGGCAGCCAATCAGCTCCTGACTGGCGGGGGGCCAGCTGGCGTCCTGCTTGCTCTGGGCATAGATGGTCACTTCGCCAATCGCCGTGCCAACCGGGATCATATGCGGGTGGGTCTGCTCAAAGCCCTTGATCCGGGCGATATCCCCATCGATGGTGCTATCGGAATCAAGCAGCTTTTTGCAGCGGGCGCTGGTGCAGGGGATAAAGGTGAAATCGACCCCGGCCTTGCCAAACCACTCCTCATAGAAGGGGCGCAGCAGGGGGATATATTCCACGGGCGCCGCCAGCGACAGAGGCGCGCCCTGGGCAATCGGGTTCAGACAACACAGCAACCACCAGCCAGCCCACTTCATACCTTGCTCCTTGGTCAATTTATGGGAAAGCGTAGCTGAAGTGCCATCTCTTATCTTTGCTTTACTAGAGTGACTGCATATCCACAATACATTCCTTCCTAAAGCAGATTTTTATGTAGCATCAAATTAAAAATGAATTAATAACATTTAACTCACTAGTTGGGCGTGTTTTTGATACCATAGAAATCAAGTTTATTACTGTTTCAAGACCGAGTGAGGTTTACTCAGTGTCTAATGAAGTATTTGTAAATATTAGTGGGTTTATAATTTCCTATAGGGTCAATATAATTCATTAAATTTGATTTCAGGTTTTTTTGTACTGATTGGGGGCTGTATGGGTAGAAAGGCAAAACATCACTATATCCCGAAATGCTATTTGAAGGGATTTACAAATGGCGGGGATAATTCATCATTATTCTGGGCTGTACCAAAAAATAAAGGAAATTCATTTTCCACAACACCTAATGATGCATGTGCGCAACGGGATTACTACACAGTTGAACATAATAACTCATTAATTGTAGAGGATTTTTACGCTGAACAAATAGAGCCTAAGATTGGTAAGGTGCTAAATTATATTGCTGAGTATTCATGTTTGCCGCCTAAAGAAGATATGAAACATCTGATTTTACTCTTAGCAACTCTTTACTTGCGTGTACCTTCATTTAGAAAATCATTAGAAGTGCCTATGTTGAGTGTTAAAAGGATCGTAGAAAGCATTAGCAATGATGTTCATATATCAAATATAGACGATTTTGACTATTCTAAAACAGACCTCATAGGAATAGAGCTAAAAATGATCGACACCGTTCAGAAGTGTTTATCAAATAAGTATTATCAGCTCTACATCGTAGATGATGAGAACGCTAATGTCTTGACCTCAGATAATCCTTTTATTCTGAGTCATCCAGAGGGTAGACCTGGATTTTATTTTGGTTTAAATACACCACGGATAGAAATTTGTGTGCCTATTTCAAGTAAAGCAATTTTGATAGCAAAAAACGAGAGGATTAATGAGGGGACGTTTAAAGCATCTAAAGAGTTAATTGGATTAACAAATTTCAAAGTAATTTACTCTACGGATAGGTATTTTTATTCGAAATCAGAGGAAGTTATTTTAGTTGATAATGAACTTTTGATATTCAGTCATAACATACGTTCGAATCGCATCAATCTTCAAGATAAGAAGAGTTTACATGAGTGACTTGTTTAGGTTATTGGTAAATATAAGACATATTGACTAATAATGTGCATGTAGCGCTTAATTATATTTTTTTAATTTAATTTGTTCATGTGCAATCAATGTGCTGAAATTAGTTGGGAGGAGTAAATATGGTTAGCTTGGTAAACAATGAAAAATGGGCCCCTTTAATCGGAGAGCTATTTTTAACCTTTGGTTCTATAGAAATGGCAGTTCAAAAATGTATAAAGCAATGGACGACAGATGTCATTTATAACCATGTAAAAAAGGACAATTTGTCAAAGCGAATTGATTTGTTGATTAATCTTGTTAACGCGCAAGATTGCTCTGACTCAAATAAAATAGTATTAATTGAAAATTTAAAGGCTATCAGGAAGTTGCTTGAAGTGAGGAATACAATAGCACATAGTCCTCTAATGCTTTTGATTTTTCAAGGGGGAGATTCTGTAGAAGCGATAACCTCAAGTGTTAATGATGAACATTATATTGAAATTCATGAGCTTGAAAGTCATGTTATAAACATAGGGAGGTTATATGATGAGTTTATTTCATCGCTTTCAAATATCAAGATGGAAAATAGCATTTTCCCAATGACTTGATTTTTAATGGGGCTGAGATAATTCATATATAGGTTTAGTTTACATGTATGGAGCTGTATGGATTTATTTTCGAATAGTCCTGCTTATTGATGATTTATTATAAATTAAGTTTGTGTAGCACTGCCTAATCTAAAACTTTGAACTAAATAAAACCCCGCCAATCAGATTGGCGGGGTTTTGCTATTTGGGGTACTCAATATCGGGGATTACAGCGCGGGCAGCAGTCCCATGCTGACGCTGATCTGGACGCCGACAATCAGCACACCCATGGCGCCGGCCACTCCCAGCGCCACCACGCCACCCGGGGCGCGGTAGTGGTGGGCGGGGGCCTGTTTGCGGCTCTGCCACACCAGCGCCACCGGCAGCAGTACCGCGAGGATGGCCAGCGCAATGGCGGCGTAGCCGAGGGCCATGATAAAGCCCTGCGGGAAGTAGAGGGCAAACAGCAGCGGCGGTACAAAGGTGATAAGGCCGGTCTGGCTGCGGCCCTGCCAGTTGTCCTTGCGGCGGGTCACCTTGGCCATAAAGTCGAACAGCCCCAGCGTCACCCCGAGGAAGGAGGTGGCGAGCGCCAGATCGGCGAACAGGTGCATGGCCTGATTGAAGGCGGGCCAGCTCACCAGCTTGCCGACGCTGGCGAGCAGGCTGTCGAGCGCGCCGCCATTGGCCAGCAGGGAGGATTGACCGAGCAGTCCCAGAATGGCCACCTGCCACAGTACGTAGAGGATCAGCGGCAGGGCGGAGCCCCAGACAAAGACCCGGCGCAGTTGCTTGGGGCAATCGCCGAGGTAGAGCATCACGCTCGGGATCGAACCGTGAAAGCCGAACGAGGTGAAGATGACCGGCAGGCCTGCCAGCAGCAGCCCTTCCCCGAGCGGCATGGCGAGCAGGTGTTCGCCCTGGGCGCGCGGCAGCAGCAGCGCCAGCACGCCCACCATGATCACCAGCTTGACGGTGAACATCAGCCGGTTGAGGTAATCCACCGAGCGGGTGCCGACACAGACCATGCCGCCAAACAACAGGGTAAAGGCCCAGGCGGCCTGCTCCTGGCTCAGGGTGATGCCGGCATCGGCCAGCGCCTGTGCCAGCAGGCTGCTGCCACCGCTGATGTAGGCGGAGGCGAGGGCGTAGAACAACATCAGGATGCAGAAGGAGGCGATGCGCTTGCCCCAGGGGCCGAGCAGGTGATCCGCCAGTTGGTGCAGGTACCACTTGCCAGTATTGAGGCTGGCCTCCACCTGCAGCATGGCGGTAAAGGCCATCAGGGCCCACAGGCCAATCATCAGCAGCAGGGTGGCGGGGCCGCCGAGGGACGAGGAGGCCAGCGGCAGGGCCAGCATACCGGCGCCTATGGTGGTGCCGGCAATCAACAGGGTACAACCCAGAGTCTTGGTGTTCATGTTATCCATCCGAAAGTGAGCGGAGATGTTGCAAACAAGAGAGAGCCAGTTGGCTGTGTCGGGAGGCGCCTCCGGGGGAAAAGCCGGAGGCTAGCAATATCGGCGTGGAAACATCTGTACCTGAAACCTGTCGGTTGTAAAAGATGGTTGCCACGTTAACGGATCGAAATAGCGGAGACAACCCCTAAAAAGCGGATCTTGTGCTGTGGAAGGCTTTTAAGTGGAAATAAAAAGTGACACCCAGCGCTATGCGCCGAAAAAATGTGCGCCTTGAGGGCGCGATGCCAATCCGGTTGAACCGGCCCTCGGGATCGGAGGGGGTTGCTACAGGCGCTTGGAAGGGGCGGCAGAGGGCACAAAGGGGGCGCTAGCGGCCCGGATGGTTCGGCATAAGTAAAAATAGGGTCATATGGCCAAAAGCCATAAATTCAATTTATAGCGAGCCGATGGGGCGATAAACGGGCCCTGAGCAGGGGGGAAGCCCTGTCGGCCGGTTGGCCGATCTTCCGCTGGTCAAAATGGCGAGTGCAAAGGTGGGCGTTGAGAAGAAAAGCCGCACAGGCTGTCAATTCTGGCTGCTCATGCAGGCAGTTTGTACCGGCAGCCAGTGCGGTTGTGAGCGGTTGCCGCAGGCGGCTTAGCGACGGCGCTTGAGGGTGCGGCTTACATAGTGCAGCCCGCTCTGGTAGTCGCCATTGACCGCCTTGAGTGCCAGCTCCAGCGCTTGGCTCGCCAGCGCGTCGTGCTGCTGGGGCAGGGAGTTGATGCCAAAGGGGAGGAAGTCGAGCAGCCGATCGTCGCCGAAGGTGGCCATGGCAAGCTGGCTCATATCGGTCTCTTGTTCCAGCAGGTAGTCCAGTACCCCCTCCATCAGGATGTAGGAGGTGGTGATCAGCGCCTCGGGCAGCTGGCCCAGCTGCTGGTGCAGATGTTTGATCAGGCTATACCCCTCGGTGCGCGAGAAGTGGGCCCCTTCACAGAGGTGGCAGGTCGCACTGTGGCTGGCGATGGCCTGCTCGAAGCCTGCTTTTCGCTCCTTACTGATCGTGAGTGCCGGCAGTGCAGTGATCAAGGCGATATGGCGAATGGCTGGGGTGAGCAGGGAGGCGGTGAGGTCATGGCTCGCCTTCTCATTTTCACTGGCGACGGTGACGAAACGATCGGCCGCCATGCTCCGGTCGATGGCGAGGATCTGCACCCCTTGCGCCTGCTGGTTGCCATAGAAGGGATCATCCGGCGGCAGGCAGCTGGCCACCAGCAGGGCATCCACATGGCGGCTCACCAGCATCTGGGCCAGCTCTTTTTCGGTGGCGGGCTCATCCTCCGAGCAGACGATCAGCAGCTGATAGCCATGCGCCCGCGCCCCCTGTTCCAGCCGTTTGGCCAGCTTGGCGTAACTGGCGTTCTCAAGGTCGGGCAGGATAAAGCCGAGGGTTTTGGTCTGGCCGCCGCGCAGGGAGGCGGCGCGGCTGTCCGGCTGGTAGTTGTGGGCGGTGACGACGGCCATCACCTTGTCGCGGGTGGCCTGACTGATGCGGTATTGGTCGGCCTTGCCGTTGATCACATAGCTGGCCGTGGTGCGCGAGACACCGGCGAGGGCGGCGATTTCATCCAGTTTCATCATATTGGCTCTGTTTGAGTTGCTAGGCCCACGGGCACTGCCTGGTAAGGGCACCGAAAAGTGTGCGCGGGATCATATCATTGAAAACCGCTCTTTGTGGGTACTTGATCAATTCGCTGAAACGATTCAGTCTGAGTGTAAGTGAAACGATTCAGCTTGTCAGCAGCGCCGCTTCGCAGAGATGCAGAGCAGGGTGGTAAAACCCGGTCAGGATCACATTTCGAGGTATCCCGACTATCGTCAGCTGGCAGGCAAACCGAATGTTCAATTGTGTTGACCCGGCGATGCCGGGACCTGATGGAGAGTGGCTATGTTGAAGTTGGTGCGAGAGCAGATCTTGCTGGGGCAGTCGGTGGCGACCAAGGCCGAGGCGATTACCCTGTTGGCAGGAAAACTGACCGAGGCCGGTCTGGTGGAGGCGGGCTATGTCGATGGCATGCTGGCCCGTGAAGCGCAGCATGCCACCTACCTTGGCAGCGGCATCGCCATTCCTCACGGTACCACCGACACCCGTCATCTGGTGAAGAGCACCGGCGTCATGGTGGCCCAGTTCCCCAACGGCATCGAGTGGGACGAGGGGCAGATTGCCTATGTCGCCATCGGTATCGCCGCCAAGTCAGACGAGCATCTGGGCATTTTGCGCCAGCTCACCCATGTGCTGGGTGACGAGCAGGCGGCTGCCCAGCTCAAAGAGGCCACCGATGCCGACACCATCATCAATATCCTGACCGGCGCCACTGCCGCCAAAGAGGTGCAATACCTGACCCTGGCTGACTTCCCGGCCGATGATCGCGACCAGCTGCTGCTGGGCGCCGCTGCCCGCGCCAAATCCGCCGGTTGGGGCGATGCCGCCATGGTAAGCGCACTGCTGGCTAGCGACCCTGCCTATCTGGGCGAGGGCATCTGGCTGGCCCGTGCCCATGTTCAGCAAACAGCATCGGCCCAGACTGGCTGGGTGTTGGCCACCCCGAGCAGCGAACTTCGCGCAGGGGAGCTGCCGGTCAGCGCCATGCTACTGCTGTGCGCCGCAGATAGCGGCCATCTGCCGCAACTGGAGAATCTGGCCAAACTGGCGGCCGCCGGTCAGCTGGCGACGCTGGCGGGCAGCGAGGGGCTGGCTATGTTGCAGGCGGGGCCTGCGAGCGGTCTTTCCGAAACCTTCACCATCATCAACCCCCACGGCCTGCACGCTCGTCCCGGTGCCATGCTGGTCAAGGTGGCCAAAGAGTTTGCATCCGACATCCGGGTTGCCAATCTGGATGGCAGCGGCGAGGCAGTCTCCGCCAAGAGCCTGATGAAGGTGATCGGCCTTGGGGTCAAGTGCGGGCACCGGCTGGTATTTCGCGCCGAAGGGGCAGATGCCGAAGCGGCTCTCAAGGGGATCGGTGAGGCGATCGCCGCTGGTCTGGGCGAGGGGGCGCATTGATGAAGATTGTCACCATTACCCTCAACCCCGCCCTGGATCTCACCACCCGTCTCGAGGCGATGAGCCTTGGCGAGGTCAATCTGGTGAGCGAGGCCAACCTGCGTGCGGCGGGCAAGGGGATCAACGTCGCCATGGTGCTCAAGGATTTGGGCCGCGAGGTAGGCGTGACCGGCTGGCTGGGCGCTGACAATGAACAGAGCTTTGTCTCCCTGTTTGCAGAGCGGGCGCTGGATGATCACTTTGTCCGTGTCGCGGGCAGCACCCGCATCAACGTCAAGATCTCCGAGCAATCCGGTCGGGTCACCGATCTCAACCTGCCGGGGCTCACCATCCAGCACGGGGAGGTGAGCGCGCTGGAACTGGCCATCGACCAATTGGCTGCGCATGCTGAGTGGTTCGTGCTGGCGGGCAGCCTGCCCAAAGGGGTGGCCCCCGATTACTGCGCCCATCTGATCCGTCTGCTCAAGGCCAAGGGCAAGCAGGTGATCTTCGATTGCAGCGGCGCGGCGTTAAGCGAAGGGATCAAGGCGGCGCCGACCCTGGTCAAACCCAATCTGGAGGAGCTGAGCCAGTGGGCCGGTCGTCCCATCAAGACCCTGAGCGAGCAGGCCGCTTGCGCCCGCGAGTTACAGGCTCAGGGTATCGCCCATGTGGTGATCTCCAACGGTGCCGATGGCCTCATCTGGTTTGCCCCGGATGCCGTCTGGCAGGCTATTCCGCCGCGGATGCAGGTGGTCAGCACCGTGGGTGCTGGCGATTCGCTGGTGGCTGGTCTCGCCCATGGTCTCAGCCTTGGTTGGACGCCGGAGCAGACCCTGCGGCTGGCCACCGCCGTCTCGGCCTTGGCGGTCAGTCAGGTCGCAGTCGGCTTTGACGATATCAATGTGCTCAACCCCTTGCTTGAACAGGTGCGCGTAGAGCGTCTGGATGCGCTGGCACCGGTTCAATGCCATACCCCCTCAATGGAAAACTCAGGAGATGCCCAATGAAAGCAATCTTGGTTACGGCTTGCCCGGCGGGCATTGCCACCAGCTTTCTCGCTGCAAAACGGATAGAACAGCAGGCCAAACTGGCTGGCTGGGAACTCACCCTCGACGTCGGCTCCAGCGTGCAACCGCGCCAGATCCCCTCAAAAGAGCAGATTGCTGTGGCCGACCTGGTGCTGGTCGTCGCCAGCGCTCCGGTGGATCTCGCTGCCTATGATGGCAAGCGGGTCTATCAGGGGAGTATGGATCTCGCCCTGCAGGATCCGGCCGCCTTGCTGGAGGCAGCCACCAGCGGCGCCAGTGTCTATCGCCATCAAGCCGCCTCCGCCGTTGCCAATGCTGCCGCCAAACCGGCCGCCGCTGGCAAGCGCATCGTGGCGGTGACTGCCTGCCCGACCGGGGTGGCCCACACCTTTATGTCGGCAGAAGCGCTGGAGACCATGGCCAAACAGCTGGGTTATCAGATCCGAGTCGAGACTCAAGGCTCGGTCGGTGCCCAGAACGCCCTGACCGCCGAGGAGATTGCATCCGCCGATCTGGTGTTCCTCGCCACCGATATCGAGGTGGACATGGCCCGTTTCGACGGCAAGCCGGTCTATCGCACCAGTACAGGCGCGGCGCTCAAGAAAACCCGTGCCGAGCTCGACAAGGCGTGGAACGAGGCGAAAACCTATCGCCACAGCGGCGTCAGCCAACCCAAGAAAGAGGAAAAAGCAGGCCCCTACAAGCACCTGCTGACCGGCGTCTCCTTCATGCTGCCGATGGTGGTGGCGGGCGGTCTTATCATCGCGCTCTCGTTTGTGTTCGGTATCGAAGCGTTCAAGGTGGAAGGCACTCTGGCCGCCGCTCTGATGAAGATCGGTGGTGGCTCCGCCTTTGCCCTGATGATCCCGGTGCTGGCCGGTTACATTGCCTACTCCATCGCTGACCGCCCGGGTCTCGCCCCCGGCATGATCGGCGGTATGCTGGCAAGCTCGCTGGGCGCCGGTTTCCTTGGCGGCATCGTGGCCGGTTTCCTGGCCGGTTACAGCGCCAAGTACCTGAGTGACAAGGTGCGCCTGCCGGTGACCCTGGAAGCACTCAAGCCGATCCTTATCATTCCGCTGTTTGCCAGCCTCTTTACCGGTCTGGTGATGATCTACGTCGTCGGTGGCCCGGTCGCCGGCATCATGAATGCCATGACCACCTTCCTCAACAACATGGGCTCTGCCAACGCCGTGCTGCTTGGTGTCATCATCGGCGCCATGATGTGCTTCGACATGGGCGGCCCGGTCAACAAGGCGGCCTATGCCTTCGGTGTTGGCCTGCTGGCCTCCAAAACCTACGCCCCGATGGCTGCGGTAATGGCCGCCGGTATGGTGCCGGCGCTGGGGATGGGGATCGCCACCTTCCTGGCCCGCACCAAGTTCATCAAGGCGGAGCAGGAAGCGGGCAAAGCCTCCTTCGTGCTGGGTCTGTGCTTTATCTCCGAGGGGGCCATTCCGTTTGCCGCCAAGGATCCGATGCGGGTCATCCCGGCCTGCATGGTCGGCGGCGCCCTGACCGGTGCGCTCTCCATGCTGTTCGGCTGCGAACTGATGGCCCCCCACGGCGGTCTGTTCGTGCTGTTCATCCCGCACGCCATCAGCAATGTCATGATGTATATCGTGGCGATTGCGGCAGGCTCGCTGCTGACCGGTGTCTCCTACGCCATGCTCAAGCGCGGCGAAGAGCAGGCCAAACTGGCCACGGCATAAGCCTTGCCACCCGGCAACACGTCATAACCAAGAGCGGCCTGCGGGCCGCTTTTTGTTTTGCTGGGGAATTGATGAGCTATGAGGAGGATTACTGGTAGGCAGAGGTTAAAAATCCCAGCCAGATTGTTCTGGCTGCTCGGGTTGAGCTCCTTCCTGTGCTTTGCGGCGGGCGGCTTCAACCCGCGCCTTGCGGGCACGGCACAGACGCATTACATCCTGCTGCTGGGCGGGGGTCATGGCGAGCCAGTTGAAACGCTCTTCGCGGCTGCGCAAACACCCTTTGCAGTAGCCCTTGTTGTTCACTTCGCAGACCCCGATGCAGGGACTCTGCAGCGGGAAGATCTCGAGCTGTTCCATCCATCACCTCGCACATCCTGTCACCTTGTTATAACCCAGCTGTCACCTTTGGCGAAATCCCTCTTCAAGTGATTGATGTCGTTTGCTTTCCCCCTGCAAATTTGGCATCTTCCCCGCCGAGCATGGCTATTGGCGTTATATGAGGACATATGAATAAACACGCGTACTGGCTGACCGCCGTGGTGCTGGGTCTGGCCGGTTGTGCAGGCAACTCTGAACAAGCTCAGGTGCCCAAAAAACAGACCGACAACAGATGTTTCCTGAACTGCGAGGTGCCGGTAAATCTGGGCAAGCAGTATCTGGACGGCACCTTGCCGGGGGAGCTGGTCAGGGTTGAGCGGGTCAATAGCCGTGCGCGAGCCGATTACAGCAAGTTTGGCCCGCAGAGCCGGTTGGTGCTGGAGCGCTCCGGCAAGATGAACCGCCGTTATGGCGAGCTCTATCACAAGCTCTCCCGCTGGGTGGCCAACGGCGGCAACCCTGCCGACATCACCCGGTACGGCATCAGCCTGGCCCAACTGGGCGGGGCGGATCGGATGGGTAACGTGCTCTTCACCGGCTACTACTCGCCGGTGCTGGAGGTGCGTCGTCGCCCCGATGCCAAGTACAAATATCCTATCTATGCCATGCCCAACTGTGGCAGCCGTTGTCCGACCCGGGCCCAGATCCATCAGGGGGCGCTGGCCAACCGCGGGCTGGAGCTGGGTTACAGCAAATCCCTTATCGACAACTTCCTGATGGATGTGCAGGGGTCCGGCTTTGTGCACTATGGCGATGAGGATCGGCTGCAATATCTGGGTTACAGCGGCAAGAATGGTCACGGTTACGTGAGTATCGGCCGGGTGCTGATCGACCGCGGCGAAGTGCCCAAGGAGCAGATGTCGATGAAGGCCATTAAGGATTGGGCGAGCCGCCAGCCGGAGGAGAGCGTCAAGGAGCTGGTGGAGCAGAATCCCTCTTATGTCTTCTTCGAGCGCCGCCCGACCAACGATGTGATCGGTGCGGCCGGTATTCCGTTACTGCCGATGGCGGCCGTTGCTGCCGACAAGACCCTGCTGCCGATGGGCACCCCGATCCTCGCCGAAGTGCCGTTGCTCGACAAAGAGGGCAACTGAACCGGCAAACACCAGCTGCGGCTGTTGATTGCGCTGGATGTGGGCGGCGCGGTGAAGAAGGGCCACCTCGACCTTTATCACGGCATGGGCGAGAAGGCCGGTGTCGCAGCGGGTCACTACAAGCACTTCGGCCGGGTCTGGAAGCTGGGTCTGCACCACGGGCCGACTGCCGCGCCCTGGTTGTAATGTCAGTGCTGGCAGGTTGAGCAGCCAGCAGCCCACTTAGGTATCGATTAGGCATCGAGATGGATCTAAAAAAGCCGCCGGAGCAATCCGGCGGCTTTTTGTTTTGGTCTCTTTGGCTGCGTGCACGAGGTGCGGCAAACGGGATCAGCGTTTCTGAATATCCAGCTTGATGGCGCCGACCGGCTTGCAGCAGCAGGGGAGACACTCCCCTTGGGAGACAAAGGCGAGCGGCACATTGGGATAGTGCACCTTGCCCGCGATGAGCGGGGTGCGGCAGGCACCGCAATAGCCGCTGCGGCACTGGAACTCGACCCGATGGCCGTGGCGTTCCAGGGTTTCCAGCACGCTTTCGCCGGGATGAGCGTGCAGCACGCCATCCCGGGTATGTACCCGTGGTGCCTGAACCGCCTGCTGTTCGGCAGGCGAGTGCGGGGCAGGGGTCAGCGTGCGGAAGGCGTCACTCACAGCTCGAAATCACCCAGGTCTTCAGCATTCACTTCGCTGTCGATCTGACCCACCAGATAGGAGCTTACCTCTACCTCTTGCGGGGCGACCTGCACGTTGTCGGAGGAGAGCCAGGTGTTGATCCAGGGGATCGGGTTCTGCTTGGTGCCGGCAAAGGCTGGTTGCAGACCGACGGCGGCCATCCGCAGGTTGGTGATGTACTCCACGTACTGGCAGAGGATGTCCTTGTTCAGGCCGATCATGGAGCCGCCCTGGAACAGGTACTCGGCCCACTCTTTCTCCTGAATGGCGGCTTCTTTGAACAGCTCGAAGCAGGCCTGTTCGCACTCGGCGGCGATCTCGGCCATCTCGGGGTCGTCCTGACCGCTGCGCATCAGGTTCAGCATGTGCTGGGTACCGGTCAGGTGGAGTGCCTCATCGCGGGCGATCATCTTGATGATCTTGGCGTTGCCCTCCATCAGCTCGCGCTCGGCGAAGGCAAAGGAGCAGGCGAAGCTGACGTAGAAGCGGATCGCTTCCAGCGCGTTGACGCTCATCAGGCAGAGATAGAGCTTCTTCTTCAGCTCACGCAAGGTGATGGTTACCTCGCGGCCAGCAACGGTGTGGGTTCCTTCACCGTGCAGGTTGTAGAGGGCGGTCGCTTCGATCAGGTCGTCGTAGAAGTGGCTGATGGAGCCGGCGCGCTTGAGGATCTGCTCGTTGGTCACGATGTCGTCGAACACCTGGGCGGGGGTGTTGACGATGTTGCGGATGATATGGGTGTAGGAGCGAGAGTGGATGGTCTCGGAGAACGCCCAGGTCTCGATCCAGGTTTCCAGCTCCGGAATGGAGACCAGCGGCAGCAGCGCCACGTTGGGGCTGCGACCCTGAATGGAGTCCAGCAGAGTCTGGTACTTCAGGTTGGAGATGAAGATGTGCTGCTCGTGGGGCGGCAGGGCCTGATAGTCGATGCGATCACGGGAGACATCCACCTCTTCCGGGCGCCAGAAGAAGGAGAGTTGTTTTTCGATCAGCCGCTCGAACACTTCGTGCTTTTGCTGGTCATAACGGGCTACGTTGACCGATTGGCCAAAAAACATCGGCTCTTTGAGCTGGTCGTTTTGGGTTTGGCAGAAAGTTGAATAGGCCATGGTTACCAGAATGTCTGTATGGAGAAAACAGGAGAGCGGGAGCTTGTCGCTCCCGCCCGGTTATCAGATCTTGCCGTGACTTAGATTTTGCAAGCCCCGCCAGCGCAACCGTCATCTTGCAGATCGGTCTGGGCATCGTCCGCACCATCACGGGTGTTGTGATAGTAGAGGGTCTTGAGGCCGTATTTGTAGGCGGTCAGCAAGTCCTTCAGCAGCTGCTTCATCGGCACCTTGTTGCCTTCGAAACGGGCCGGGTCGTAGTTGGTGTTGGCGGAGATCGCCTGATCCACAAACTTCTGCATGATACCGACCAGCTGCAGGTAGCCGTCGACGCTCGGTTGCTTCCAGAGCAGTTCGTATTGATCTTTCAGGCGATCATACTCGGGCACCACCTGTTTGAGAATGCCGTCCTTGGAGGCCTTGACCGACACCAGACCACGCGGCGGCTCGATACCGTTGGTGGCGTTGGAGATCTGGCTGGAGGTCTCGCTCGGCATCAGGGCGGTCAGGGTGGAGTTGCGCAAACCCACGGATTTGATCTCTTCGCGCAGGCTTTCCCAATCCAGATGCAGCTGCTCGTTGCACAGCGCATCCAGATCCTTCTTGTAGGTGTCGATCGGCAGAATGCCCTGGGCATAGGTGGTCTCGCCAAACAGCGGGCAGGGGCCGAATTCGCGGGCCAGCTGCACGGAGGCTTTCAGCAGATAGTACTGGATCGCCTCGAAGGTGCGGTGAGTCAGCGCCAGACCGGAGCCATCAGAGTAACGGGCACCGTTCTTGGCCAGGTAGTAGGCGTAGTTGATGACGCCGATCCCCAGAGTGCGACGACCCATGCTGCCACGCTTGGCGGCGGCAATCGGGTAGTCCTGATAGTCGAGCAGGGCATCGAGGGCACGCACGGCCAGATCGGCCATCTCTTCCAGATCTTCCAGCTTGTCGATGGCACCCAGGTTGAAGGCGGAGAGGGTGCACAGGGCGATCTCGCCGTTCTCGTCGTCGATGTTGTTGAGCGGCTTGGTCGGCAGCGCAATCTCGAGGCAGAGGTTGGACTGGCGTACCGGCGCCACGCTCGGATCAAACGGGCTGTGGGTGTTGCAGTGATCGACGTTCTGGATGTAGATGCGACCGGTACCGGCACGCTCCTGCATCATCAGGGAGAAGAGATCGACTGCCTTGAGGGTCTTCTTGCGAATGGCCGGATCCTGCTCGTACTTGACGTAGAGCTCTTCAAACTTGTCCTGATCGGCAAAGAAGGCATCGTACAGGCCCGGCGCATCGGACGGGGAGAACAGGGTGATGTCACCGCCCTTGATGAGGCGCTGATACATCAGCTTGTTGATCTGCACGCCGTAGTCCATGTGACGGACACGGTTCTCTTCGACGCCGCGGTTGTTCTTCAGTACCAGCAGGCTTTCCACTTCGGTGTGCCACAGCGGATAGAACAGGGTGGCCGCACCGCCGCGCACGCCGCCCTGAGAGCAGCACTTCACGGCAGTCTGGAAGTATTTGTAGAAGGGGATGCAACCGGTGTGGAACGCTTCGCCGCCACGGATCGGGCTGCCCAGACCGCGGATGCGACCAGCGTTGATGCCGATACCGGCGCGCTGGGAGACGTAACGCACGATGGAGCTGGCGGTGGCGTTGATGGAGTCCAGGCTGTCGTCGCACTCGATCAGTACGCAGGAGCTGAACTGACGGGTTGGGGTGCGCACGCCGCTCATGATCGGGGTCGGCAGGGAGATCTTGAAGGTCGAGATCGCATCATAGAAGCGCTTGATGTAGTCCAGACGGGTATCTTTCGGATACTTGGAGAAGAGGCAGGCCGCTACCAGGATGTAGAGGAACTGCGGGCTCTCGTAGATCTCGCCGGTGACGCGGTTTTGTACCAGATACTTGCCTTCCAGCTGCTTGACCGCCGCGTAGGAGAAGTTCATGTCGCGCCAGTGATCCATGTGCGCGTTCAGCTCTTCGAATTCGGCCTGGGTGTAATCTTCCAGCAGGTGTTTGTCGTACTTGCCCATGTCGACCAGACGAGCCACGTGCTGGTAGAGGTGGGGCGGTTCGAACTGGCCGTAGGCCTTCTTGCGCAGGTGGAAGATGGCCAGACGGGCAGCCATGTACTGGTAGTCCGGGGTCTGCTCGGAGATGAGGTCAGCCGTTGCCTTGATGATGGTTTCGTGAATGTCGGCGGTACGGATACCGTCATAGAACTGGATGTGGGACTTGAGCTCTACCTGGGAGACCGACACGTTGTCGAGACCCTCGGCGGCCCAGTCCAGCACGCGGTGAATTTTATCCAGATCGATGGGTTCTTTGTGTCCGTTACGCTTCGTCACAAACAAGTTCATTGGCTGATGACCTTTAGTTGATTCCCGAAAAACCATCGCACGCCACCCGGCTGCTGGCGGTCACAGGAGGACGGGCCGGTGCAGTTGTTGGGTAACTATTGTGCGATGAATCACAAGATATAGTGTTATTTTGATATCGAGCTACAAGATAGTGAGGTCGACTGCGCATTGCAATGTGTGGATAACTGGCTTGCTGTGGATAAATTGTGGGTGTTGTTGTCTCTGTTAGTGGTTGCTCACAGTGAGCGGGTTTTCATTCGTCCGCTTCGTCAAATGCAAGCCTCACGATCGAAGATGGAAAATTTAAATAACTTTTTTTGCTTGCGAAAAGGGGGCCTTTTTACTAGCAAACGCCTGCTGATTATCCCTTGCCCAACAAGGGACAAAAGCTGTCCAGCGCTCGGTTGTCACTGCAAAATGTGAAGCGCACTTTCTCGGTCTGCTTGCTGACAGTTGCCTCAGTGAAACGGGAGCAAGGTTGTCATATGGACTCTTTACGACGGTTAAAGTTGCCTTGGTGATCCACCTACGCTCTCTTCTCGTTAGCTGTCGGGGACAGGAGAGGGTCGTAAAAAAGGGCATCAACCCCTGATGCCCCAATCTTGCGACGTTACGACTGGCAGCTTCAGCCCAGCTCGTAGCGCAGCCAGTGATGCAGCGCCTGCACGGTATCAAAGTGCAGGTCGGCGCCCCACTCTGCGGGATTCTCGTTATCGTTGAGATAGCCCCAGCCAGCAACCGCAGTGCGCATGCCGGCGTTGCGGCCCGCTTCGATGTCGCGCACATGATCCCCCACATAGAGGCAGTGGCTCGCTTCGACCCCCAGCTTCTCGCAGGCAAAATACATGGGGGCAGGGTCGGGCTTGCGAACCGGCAGGGTATCGGCGCTGACGGTGACGCCGCAGCTGGCGAGCGCTGGCAGCGCCGCCAGCAGCGGCTCGGTGAGAAAGGCCGGCTTGTTGGTGACGATGCCCCAGGGCAGCTGCTTCTCGTCGAGCCACTCGATTAGATCCACCATCCCCTCATAGGGGCGGGTGCCAACGCAGAGATTGGCTGCGTAGTAGTCGAGCAGGGCATTGCGCAGGCGGGTGGCACCCAGCTCTTCCAGCAGATCATCGCCGAGCCCCGCCCTGAGCAGCCCGAGGGCGCCGTGGGAGGTGGTCTGGCGGATGATCTCGTCAGAAAGCGGCGCAAAGCCTTCGCTTATCAGCACGTGATTGACGGCGGCGCCCAGATCCGGCGCCGTGTCGAGCAGGGTGCCGTCCAGATCGAACAGCACGCAGCCAAGGGGCTGCGGGTGTGAGGTACTCATCAGCCGTGCTCCGGGCGGATGAACTCCACCATATAGTTGACGTCGACGTTGCGACCGAGCCGGAAGCTGTTGGAGAGTGGCGCATAGTGGACGCCGCTCATGTCGCGCACCAACAGGCCTGCGGCTTCACCCATGCGACACAGTTCGGCGGGCATGATGAACTTTTTATGGTCGTGAGTCCCCTTGGGCACCATCTTCATCAGGTACTCGGCGCCGAGTATCATCATCAGATAGGATTTGGGATTGCGATTGATGGTGGAGACGAACACCCGGCCACCCGGGCGTACCAGGGTCGCGATGGCGCGCAGTACCGAGGCAGGATCAGGTACGTGCTCGAGCATCTCCATGCAGGTGACCACGTCATACTGGCCAGGTGCTTCTTCAGCGTGTGCTTCGGCAGTGATCTGGCGGTACTCGAGCTCGACCCCCTGCTCCAGGGCGTGCAGGCGGGCGACGCCAAGGGGCTCCTTACCCATGTCGATACCGGTCACCTGTGCCCCGCGGCGCGCCATGCTCTCGGCGAGGATGCCGCCGCCGCAGCCGATGTCGAGCACGCGCTTGCCAAACAGGCCGCCGCTCTTGTTGGTTATCCAGTCAAGGCGCACCGGATTGATCTGGTGCAGGGGCTTGAACTCGCCCTCCATGTCCCACCAGCGAGAGGCGATGGCTTCAAATTTGGCGATTTCGGTCAGGTCGACATTGGCGTCACTGTTCATTTATCGAAGATCCTGTGGCAGGGCGCGCAGAGCGGGTGACTCGCGCGCAATCTATTGTCCTGGCGGGCATTATAACGGACGGACTTTGTCAAACCAGCCCGATTTGTGGCTTAAGGAATCCGCCTTGGTGTGTTACCATGTCGCGCTGTTTAAGCCAAAGAACAACTAATTAGGGATTAAGGCTTTCTATGAGCGATCTGGCCAGAGAGATCACGCCGGTCAACATCGAAGAAGAGCTCAAGAGTTCCTATCTTGATTACGCCATGAGCGTGATCGTAGGACGAGCTCTGCCGGATGTGCGTGATGGCTTGAAACCGGTTCACCGCCGCGTTCTGTATGCAATGAACGAGCTGGGGAACGACTGGAACAAGCCCTATAAAAAATCGGCCCGTGTGGTCGGTGACGTAATCGGTAAATATCACCCGCACGGCGATAGCGCTGTGTATGACACCATCGTCCGGATGGCGCAGGATTTCTCCATGCGCTACATGCTGGTCGATGGTCAGGGCAACTTCGGTTCGGTCGATGGCGACAGCGCCGCGGCCATGCGTTACACCGAAGTGCGGATGGCACGCATCTCCCACGAGCTGCTGGCCGATCTGGACAAAGAGACCGTGGACTGGGTGCCGAACTATGACGGCACCGAGATGATCCCGGCTGTCATGCCCACCAAGGTTCCCAATCTGCTGGTCAACGGCTCCTCCGGTATTGCGGTGGGCATGGCGACCAACATTCCGCCTCACAACCTCACCGAGATTGTCAACGGCTGCCTGGCGCTGATCGAAAACGGCGACCTCACCATTGACGAGCTGATGACCTACATCACCGGCCCGGATTTCCCCACTGGTGGCATTATCAACGGTCGTTCCGGTATCGTGCAGGCGTACCGTACCGGTCGTGGCTCCATCTATGTGCGGGCCAAGGCTGAAGTGGAAGTGGACGAGAAGACCAGTCGCGAGACCATCATCGTTCACGAAATTCCCTATCAGGTGAACAAGGCGCGTCTGATCGAGAAGATCGCCGAGCTGGTCAAAGACAAAAAGATCGAGGGCATCAGTGCCCTGCGCGACGAGTCCGACAAGGACGGTATGCGCATCGTTATCGAGATCAAGCGTGGCGAGTCCGGCGAGATTGTGCTGAACAATCTCTACAAGCACACCCAGATGCAGACCACGTTCGGCATCAACATGGTGGCGCTCGATAACAACCAACCCAAGGTGATGAACCTTAAAGAGATCCTGGATGCGTTCCTGCTGCACCGCCGCGAAGTGGTGACCCGCCGGACCGTGTTCGAACTGCGCAAGGCGCGGGATCGGGCGCACATCCTTGAAGGTCTGGCGGTTGCGCTGGCCAACATCGACCCGGTTATCGAACTGATCCGTCACAGTGCCACCCCGGCTGACGCGAAAGCGGGCCTGGTTGCCAAGGGCTGGGAGCTCGGCAACGTCGCTGCCATGCTGGAAAAAGCCGGTGACGATGCGGCGCGCCCCGAGTGGCTGGAGCCCGAGTTTGGCATTCGCGACGGTTACTACTACCTGACCGAGCAGCAGGCACAGGCCATCCTTGACCTGCGTCTGCACAAGCTGACCGGCCTTGAGCACGAAAAGATCCTGGAAGAGTATCAGGAGCTGCTGGATCTCATCGCCGAGCTGCTGCACATCCTGGCGAGCCCGGTTCGTCTGATGGAAGTGATCCGCGATGAGCTGCTGGCCGTGCGCGACCAGTATGGCGACGAGCGTCGTACCGAAATCAGCATGTCCAGTGCCGAGATCAACATCGAAGACCTGATCACTCCGGAAGACGTGGTGGTGACTCTGTCCCACCAGGGTTACGTGAAGTATCAGCCGCTCTCCGATTACGAAGCTCAGCGCCGTGGCGGCAAAGGCAAGTCCGCGACCCGGATCAAGGAAGAGGACTTCGTTGAGCGTCTGCTGGTGGCCAACACCCACGACACCATTCTGTGCTTCTCTACCCGCGGCAAGGTCTACTGGCTCAAGGTTTATCAGCTGCCGGAAGCGTCCCGTGGCGCCCGTGGTCGTCCCATCATCAACCTGCTGCCGCTGGAAGAGGGTGAGCGCATCACCGCCATTCTGCCGGTCAAGGAGTATGATGCCGAGAAGTACGTCTTCTTCGCGACCGCCAACGGTACCGTGAAGAAGACCAGCCTCTCCGACTTCAGCCGTCCGCTCTCCTCCGGTATCCGTGCCATCAACCTCAAAGAGGGTGATGAGCTGATCGGGGTGGATATCACCGACGGCAGCAACGAGATCATGCTCTTCTCCGATGCGGGCAAGGTTGTTCGCTTCAATGAGGGCAGCGGTCGCGCCGATGCGGATGCCAGCGATGAGGTCGAAACCGACGACGATGCCGGCAACGACGATGATGGCAGCGATAACGGCGAAGGCACTGAAAGCAAGGGTACCTTCAAGGGCGTGCGTCCGATGGGCCGTACCGCCGCCGGTGTCCGTGGTATCAAGCTGGCTGCTGGCGACAAGGTGGTTTCCCTTATCGTTCCGCGCGGCGAAGGTGCCATCCTCACCGCTACCGAGAACGGTTACGGCAAGCGTACCGCACTCGATGAGTACCCGACCAAGAGCCGTGGTACCCAGGGCGTTATCTCCATCAAGGTGGACGATCGCAACGGCAAGGTCATCGATGCCATCCAGGTTGAAGAGACCGATCAGATCATGCTGATCACCAACGGCGGCACTCTGGTGCGTACCCGTGTGGCCGAGGTGAGCATTATCGGTCGCAACACCGGTGGTGTGCGTCTGATCCGTACCGGTGAAGACGAAACCGTCGTCGGTTTGCAGCGCATCGCCGAAAGCGATGAAGACGAGAACGATGCAGTGGTTGCTGAGGGTGAGGTGTCCGAAGGCACTGATTCCGCAGCAGACGCCGCCGGTTCCGTTGATGGCGAGGCGGGCGACGAGTAATCGTTCCCCCCTTGCTGCAGCAGATAAAAAGAGCGACCTTGCGGTCGCTCTTTTATTTTCTTCGTTTGGATGTTTTCTTCACTTTGGCCCGAGATGCCGGGGCATCATCATTACTCCTGCAGCCACATTCTGGCGCTGCGAGCAGGGATCGCCAGCCGTACCCACTGGCTCTGCACCTTGACCACCGCATTCTGATCGAGCACATCCCGGTAGTTGCGATACCAGTTCATCTCGTACTTGGCGGTATCGAGCCAGTACTCCTGCTCCTGCCCGCATTTGTTGATACCAACCAGCCCCTGTTTGCCGCGTTTGAACAGTACGAAACAGTTGTCGCTGCCGATCAGCTGCATCGGTTGGCCCTGAACCGCATTGTGGAAGCGGATCATCCCCTTGAGATCGGCGCGCAGGTAGTAGTCCTGCCAGCGCAAGCCATCCTTGTCTCGGGTTTCGCCATGATCGGAGTAGACCAGTGGCGAGCCACCATCGCGCCCGAGCAGGTAGGCATAGGCCAGCGACTCGTCTGTCTGGTTCAGGATCTGGTAGCGGAAGCCGTCATTGGTGGGGATGTCGTGGGTGACCGCGAAGGTGACCGCACGGCTGCCAGGCAGTGCCTGACCATAAGCACTCGGATCGGCCAGCAGGTTCATGCTGCCACCGTAACTGAAGGCGCCGCGCAGGGAAGCAAAGAGCGGGAAGTCGTAGGCGCCCTGACCGCTACTGTCGAGGTAGGGCTTGAGGAAGTTTTCATAGTCGCTGTTGCCGGCGCCCCCCGTGGTGATCACCTCGCCAAAGACGTGCATCCCCTGTTTGATTTCGGGAGTGAAGATGGCGTTGATCTGGTAATCACTCATGTGCTTGACCGCATCGACCCGAAAGCCTTTGAT
The DNA here is from genome assembly GCF_037890695.1 of Aeromonas jandaei. Lineage (NCBI taxonomy): Bacteria > Pseudomonadati > Pseudomonadota > Gammaproteobacteria > Aeromonadales > Aeromonadaceae > Aeromonas > Aeromonas jandaei. The sequence goes on from NZ_CP149571.1 coordinate 3,013,051, forward strand.
CCCCATCCCCTTGAGTGCCTGCAGGTAGGCCTGCTGTTGGCTCACCACCCAGTTGTTGGGGTCAAGATCCGGCAAGCCCTTGTCACCGGGTCCGCCGCACAGCCGCCAGTACTGGACATGGCCCGGATTGTTCCAGTCGGTGATGCACCCTTCCGGATGAAAATCCTGACCGGAGAGGAAGTTTTGCCCCAGATCGCCAAACAGTTTCTGCCGCTCGAAGTAGCCGGGGTTGCTGGCGTAGCTCTGCAGCAGCTCGTTGCCGGGATAGTTGAGATCGCTGCGCTTCCAGCTTTCGTTGGCCATGTGGTTGAGCACCACATCGGCGTAGACGGCGATGCCCCGCGCCTTCATGGCGGCGATCAGCTGCTCGAGATCCTGCTTGTTGCCAAGGGGGGAGTCGACAAGGCGCAGATCCTGGGGTTGGTAACGGGCCCACCACTCGTTGCCCGAAGACTTCAGTGGCGGTGAGATGAGCACCTGTTTATAGCCGGCACTCTTGATGAGATCAGCTTTGGCAGTCACTTCACTGTACTTCCAGTTGAAGGCGTGCAGTATGACATCGGCGTGCGCCAAGGGGGCGATCAGCGTACCTGCGATCGCCAGCATTCCCGCTGTGTGTTTCATTGTTATTTCCCTTTCTTGTTGTTGTCACTATGCCTGAAATGGGCAGAGCAGCTTTGGCACAACCAGGGTCAATCGCAATCGCATTCCGGTGGATTTGTGATGGATTTCAAGGTGAGTTCGCTGAAGTTGTGAGCAGTTTCAGATTTCAATGGTTCTGGTTGCTATGCTGCCGAGGTGACGTTTTTTAGTAATTTGTTTGTCACTGGCTTGTCATCACAGCGCGTTATCTTGTCCGGCGAGTGATGCATCCTGACATCACACTCAGCGTGGTTCACATTGACCGCACAGGAGCTGCATATGACCAGTTGGATAACCTGGGAGATCTGGTGGAGTCGGGTATGGGGTGAAGCAGAGTTGCCAACCCGTGGTGAAGAGTCGCTGGAAGTGGCCCATGAGCCGTCACGACTCCCGGCAGAACTGTTGGAGCAGGGCAGGGATGAGCGCGCATCCTGAAGGCTTGCATGTTACATCGCAGCCCTTGGCTTTTTAGAAGAGTGTCAGCTGCTCGCCCGGGCGGATAAAGAGATCCTCTCTTAATTGAACATGGCGCTTGCCAAGACCCAGCCGCTTGCTGATCAGGCGAAAGCGCTGGGACAACAGGTCGGCAAAGTGTCCCTCACCACGCATCCGCGTGCCAAAGGCTGCACTGTTGAGCCCGCCACCGCGGCTGGCCCGCAGCTGGTTCAGAATTGCCTCCTTCTGGCCGGGATAGTGCTCATCCAGCCAGTCACTGAACAGCGGGGCCAGCTCGTGAGGCAAGCGCAGCAGGATATAATCGGCGCAACAGGCGCCAGCGTTGGCCGCCGATTTGATGATCTGCTCCAGCTCGGGTTCATTGAGCCGCGGGATCATCGGGGCTGCCAGCACACCAACCCGTACCCCGGCGCTGGCCAGCTTCTCGACCACTTTCAAGCGCCCGGCGCCCGTGCTTGCTCGGGGCTCCAGTTGTCGCCGCAGGGTCTCGTTCAAGGTCGTCACCGACACCATCACCTGACAGAGCCCTTCTCTGGCGAGTTCGCTCAGCAGGTCGAGATCGCGCAATATCATGGCGCTTTTGGTTATAAGCCCCACTGGATGGCGATGGGCCAGCATCACTTCCAGCAGTTGACGGGTGAGACGATAGCGCTGCTCAACAGGCTGGTAGGGGTCGGTATTGGCGCCGATGACGATGCTCTGTGGCTGATACGCCGGTTTGGCAAACTCCCGGCGCAGCAACTCGGCTGCATTGAGCTTGGCAAACAGTTTGGTTTCGAAATCGAGGCCGGGGGAGAGCTCCAGATAGGCGTGGCTGGGCCTTGCATAGCAGTAGATGCAGCCGTGTTCGCACCCCTGATAGGGGTTGATGGAGCGGCCAAAGGGCACATCCGGCGAGCTGTTGTAACTGATAATGCTGCGGGCCTCTATTTCGCGTACTTCTGTGCCGGGGGCAGAGGCTGTGAAGGCGGCATCCCAATCGGAAGAGTGCCAGCCATCGTCGACCGTCTCGATCCGCGGGCCGCTGAAACGGTGGTCGATATTGTGGTTGCTGCCTCGTCCGGCCATGAATTTCATCTTTACTGTATGCGTATACAGTTATTCTGTGATCATCGCTCACCAAAGACAAGTCTCTTTCTTACTACCCGACTTTAAATTGCATCGACAGGGCATCTCTGGCTTGATCCGGCGGCTACATTTCGTTTACATAAACAAAGTGCGAACTGGATCACGGAAATCGATATGAGCCCAACCACGACTCGCTGGCTGTTCATTGCGCTGATCGCCCTGGTTATCTGGCGGCTTGTTCCGCTCACCACGGAGCAGGAGCTGGCATCGGCCAACCGTGCCTGGCGAACCGGCCATTTTGATGAGGCAACCCGGATCTGGTCACCGCTGGCCGAACAAGGGCAACCAAGGGCGCAGGCGCTGATGGGCTGGAGCCATGAAGTGGGGCAGGGGAGTGAGCAGGATATCAATCGGGCCATCACGCTCTATCGTCAGTCGGCGCAGGCGGGCGATCCCTTTGGCCAGTACCGGTTGGCGGATGCCTATTTGCGTGGCGCCGGGGTGAAGCGTGATCTGCGCGAAGCCTTTCACTGGATGGATCTTGCCGCCCGCAATGGCGATGTGCCGGCGATGCTGAAAGTCGGGGTGCTCCATCTGATGGGGGCGAGCGGGCGTGTCGATCTCTCGCAGGGGAAGCAGTGGCTCTATCAGGCGGCGCAAAAGGGCAACAAACTGGCGCTGCACGTGCTGCAGCAACTGGCCCTGGCCGAGGAAGGCGCCAGCGATTTTGACTTCAACTGGCAGCCGCTGCTTGGTGAATAGTCGGCAAGCGTCTCATTTAACTGTAGAAAATCTCATCAAACCCGATACAGCCACGGTTACTTCTGGTAGCATGGGGCCGTTTTGGCTTGGTTTGTCACCTTGAATCTTTCGTTCGGGTGGCGGGCCGTCTTCGCAAAGTGCTGTGGAGAACCAGAACATCACCTTTTTGAATCTCTTTTCCATCCCGCATGTGACCTTTGGTAGGGGTCACCACTGTATAAGGAAACATATAATGCCAATCATTACTCTGCCTGACGGCAGCCAACGTCAATTTGCCCACTCTGTTTCCGTCATGGATGTGGCTGCGGACATCGGTCCCGGTCTCGCCAAGGCGTGCATTGCCGGTCGGGTAAACGGTGAACTGGTGGATGCGTGCGAGCTGATCGAAGCCGATGCCTCGCTGGCCATCATCACTGCCAAAGACGAAGAAGGTCTGGACATTCTGCGCCACTCCTGCGCCCACTTGCTGGGTCACGCTATCAAGCAACTCTGGCCCCAGACCAAGATGGCCATCGGCTCCGTCATCGACAACGGCTTCTACTATGACGTTGATCTTGACCGTACCCTGACCGATGAAGATCTGGCTGCCCTGGAAGAGCGCATGCTGGCGCTGGTAGCCAAGGATTACGACGTTATCAAGAAGAAGGTCTCCTGGCAGGAAGCGCGAGACGTGTTCGCTGCCCGTGGCGAGACCTACAAGGTCGAAATCCTGGATCAGAACATTGCCCGTGATGACAAGCCCGGTCTTTATCATCACGAAGAGTACATCGACATGTGTCGTGGCCCGCACGTGCCCAACATGCGTCACTGCCACCACTTCAAGTTGCTGAAGATGTCCGGCGCCTACTGGCGTGGCGACTCCAACAACAAGATGCTGCAGCGTATCTACGGTACTGCCTGGGCTGACAAGAAGCAGCTCAAGGCCTATCTGCAGCGTCTGGAAGAGGCCGCCAAGCGCGACCACCGCAAGATCGGCAAGCAGCTCGACCTGTATCATATGCAGGAAGAAGCGCCGGGCATGGTGTTCTGGCACAACGATGGCTGGACCATCTTCCGCGAGCTGGAAACCTTCATCCGCGGCAAGCTCAAAGAGTACGACTATCAGGAGGTGAAAGGTCCGTTCATGATGGACCGCGTTCTGTGGGAGCGTTCAGGTCACTGGGAGAAATATGCCCAGGCCATGTTCACCACCCAGTCCGAGAACCGCGAGTACGCCATCAAGCCGATGAACTGCCCGGGTCACGTCCAGATCTTCAACCAGGGTCTGAAATCCTACCGTGATCTGCCGCTGCGTATGGCCGAGTTTGGCTCTTGCCACCGCAACGAACCGTCAGGTTCCCTGCACGGTCTGATGCGGGTGCGCGGCTTCACTCAGGATGACGCGCACATCTTCTGTACTGAAGAGCAGATCATGGAAGAGGTCTCCGGCTGTATTCGTATGGTCTATGACGTCTACGGCACCTTTGGCTTCGAGAACATCGTGGTCAAGCTCTCCACTCGTCCGGAACAGCGTATCGGCTCCGACGAAATGTGGGATCGTGCCGAGCAGGCACTGGCGGAAGCGCTGGAGCTCAACGGTCTTAAATACGATCTGCAACCGGGTGAAGGTGCCTTCTACGGTCCGAAGATCGAATTTACCCTGCACGATTGTCTTGATCGTGCGTGGCAGTGTGGTACCGTGCAGCTCGACTTTGCCCTGCCGGGCCGTCTGGGCGCCACCTATGTAGGTGAAAACAACGAGCGCCACGTGCCAGTCATGATCCACCGTGCGATTCTGGGCTCCATCGAGCGCTTTATCGGTATCCTGACTGAAGAGTACGCAGGCCTGTTCCCGGCCTGGCTGGCTCCGACCCAGGCAGTGGTCATGAATATCACCGACAATCAGGCCGAATATGCAGTGAAAGTAGCCAAAGCATTGAATGATGCGGGCCTTCGTGCAAAAGCGGACTTGAGAAATGAGAAGATTGGCTTTAAAATCCGCGAGCATACTTTGAAGCGAGTACCTTTCATGCTGGTCTGTGGCGATAAAGAAGTTGAAGCCGGCCAGATTGCAGTACGTACTCGTAAAGGGGCTGACTTGGGCACTTATCCTGTTGAAGAGTTCATTGCTCTGTTGACCCAGGAAGTTCAGACCCGCGGACAAAAGAAAGTGGAGGAATAAGCTATAAAAGGCGGAAAAAAACTGGGCAAGCAACCGCAAGCCCGCGCTCACCGGATCAATGAAGAGATCCGTCTGAAAGAAGTTCGTTTGGCTGGTCTGGATGGCGAAGCACTTGGCATCGTCTCTATCCAGGAAGCACTGAACTTGGCCGCTGAGGCCGAAGTGGACCTGGTCGAGATCAGTCCGAACGCTGAGCCGCCCGTTTGCCGGATCATGGATTACGGCAAATTCCTCTACGAAAAGAGCAAAACCACCAAAGAACAGAAGAAAAAGCAGAAAGTCGTCCAGGTTAAGGAAATCAAATTCCGTCCTGGCACTGACGAAGGCGACTATCAGGTAAAACTACGCAACCTGGTTCGCTTTCTGGAAGACGGGGACAAGGCTAAGGTCACCCTGCGCTTCCGTGGTCGTGAAATGGCACACCAGGAACTTGGTATCAAGGTTCTGGAGCGCGTCAAGAACGATCTGGAAGAGTTGGCCGTAGTCGAATCGTTCCCGAAAGTCGAAGGCCGTCAAGCTGTGATGGTTCTCGCACCTAAGAAGAAATCTTAAGGCCCACAAGAAATTGACTCATGGGGCTCGCTCCATGAGTCGGTTCGCCTTGCGATTTTGTTGTCACTCACAATGCGGAGTATGAAATGCCGAAGATGAAAACCAACCGGGGCGCCGCAAAGCGCTTCAAGAAGACTGGCTCAGGTCGCTTCAAGTGCAAGCACAACCACCTGCGTCACATCCTGACCAAGAAGAGCAGTAAGCGTAAGCGTCAGCTGGGACCGAAGTTCTTTGTTTCCGCTGCCGACCACAAACGTGTTGTCGCTTGTCTGCCGTACGCATAAGGGGGGATGTGAAAAATGCCAAGAGTTAAACGTGGTGTGACTGCTCGTGCTCGTCACAAGAAAGTAATGAAAGCCGCCAAGGGTTACTACGGCGCCCGTTCCCGTGTTTACCGCGTAGCGGTACAAGCGGTAACCAAAGCTGGTCAGTATGCCTACCGTGACCGTCGCCAGAAAAAGCGTCAGTTCCGTCAACTGTGGATTGCGCGTATCAACGCTGCTGCCCGTCAGAACGGTCTGTCCTACAGCCGTCTGATCAACGGTCTGAAGAAGGCTTCTATCGAGATTGATCGCAAGATCCTGTCCGATATCGCCGTTCACGACAAGCTGGCTTTCACCGCCCTGGTTGAAAAAGCTAAAGCAGCTCTGGTCTAATCCAGCTCTGTTATAAAAATAAAGGAGGCTCAGGCCTCCTTTTTTGTTGGTGTAATATTTAATTTCAGTACTTATATACTTCCTAACAAATTAAATCAAGATTGATATTCTTAATTCAGAGTTACAAATCAAGTTTCATCTGTTTTTTCTAACGCAATAGTTTTCCGAAACCTATAGTTACGCTGTCTTTGCGATTGTCCACCAATGTTTATTTTGGTGCCGATTCTAGTTATATATAGTTTATATCTAAACTATTCCTTTCATTATTTAATAACTGCTAGGTGTGCAAGTTCCATATTCTGCGGGAGCTCGGTGTTATATTGCGACTATAAATTTTTAATAAAATAACATTGAGGTAAGAATATATTTTATATATAGATTGCAACAGGGATATATTTATTTTTAAATTGAAAATTTATTATCCTCGTATGCAATAGTATTCTTGTACAAGAGATGATGTTTGTTCAGCTTTTAGCAAGGTCGGAATCCCTATAATGGAGTTTTTGTCTGACTATCAACTGGAAGTGTTATGAAAAAAATTCTTTTGATCCTTGCTGCTATCTTTATGCTTCCCTGCGCTAATGCGGCTCCAGAGTTCAAAGAGGGGGTCAACTATGATGTCCTCAAGCAAACAGCTACTGCTCAACCAGAGGTATTGGAGTTTTTCTCTTACTACTGCCCGCCATGTGCGAAATTTGAACCCATCGTTGAGCAGTTACAACATGATCTCCCCAAAGAGGTAGCTATCAAGAAGAATCCGGTCGCTTTTTTTGGGCGCGATATGGCCCAGGAGATGCAACGGGCTTATGCAACCTCAACACTACTTAATGTTGAAAGCAAGTTAACTCCATCACTCTTTCATAAAATCCAGGTACAGCGCCAAGCTCCACAAAATCGTGATGATATTAAAAAGCTCTTTGTAGAGAATGGCGTACAGGTAGAGGCATTTGATACCACGGTTGATAGCTTTGCAGTTTCGTCCATGGTAAGCCAGTTCGATCATAACACAGAAAAATATAATATTCGTAGTACCCCGACATTTATTGTCAACGGCAAGTATATGATAAAGATTGAGTCTATCAACTCACAAGAGCAGTTCACCCAATTGATAAAATATCTTTTGGCAAAGGATGCATAATTTAATTCCCTCGGATATAACGAGAGTTATTAATTCACTTTGTTATTTTAAATAAAGTAATACAAGAGATGATGTTGAGTTATCGGCATCATCTCTTTTTATTGGAGGTAGATCTCATAGCGTCTCCGACAGATAATCAACGTTGATATTTTGTGGTTTATAGCAGGTCTTTCCCGTGATTGTATTGCCGTAGCCAAACAGGGGAGGGGGGATTGATGCGCTTTATAAGCGATTATTGTGTTAACTGTCGGGTTGTATAGTATCTATCACCCTGGTTCGTCCTATGGAGACATCAGCAGTGCCTCGCGCCAGCGTCGTGATACAAGACCGCATACCATATGTCGTTAACGTGGAGGGTAGGAGGAACTCAACCTGATATGTGGAACCTTTGTATTTCTTTGTGTTTGACGGCGATCCGTTGGCTTCCACGCTCATGCTCATAAGGTCGGATGGGCCTATACAACACAACTTCATAGGGTCAATGTATGCCAACAAGCTTGTTATTGATAACACTATTTGAACAAGGGTAGGGGTAACTCGAGACTCACTTGATATAACAAAATGATTTCTAGGGAGAAAAGGGTGCCTTAACTATGGTCAGCGAAGGGGCTTTTTTTGTATTATTCCCCTCTTGACCTTATTTAGCCTAAAGGCTCCTGTACCGGGAGTGGTGACGAGGAAGACATGCAACAGCTTGAAGAAGTAGTCGGCCAAGCCAGAGCCGAAATTGAGGGCGTAAGCGACATCGCCGCCCTCGACGAAATCCGGGTCAAATATCTGGGTAAAAAGGGCTTTTTTACCGAGCAGATGAAGGGCCTGGGTGCCTTGTCTGCCGAAGAGCGTCCCGCTGCGGGCGCCGTGATCAACCAGGCCAAACAGCAGGTTCAGGATGCCCTGAACGAGCGTCGTGAAGCCCTCGAAATCGCTGTGCTGAATCAGAAGCTGGCTGCCGAGACCATCGACGTCAGCCTGCCGGGCCGCCGCATTGAGAATGGCGGTCTGCACCCGGTGACCCGCACCATCGAGCGTATCGAGCGCCTGTTTGGCGAGATGGGCTTCAAGGTTGCCCGTGGTCCCGAGATTGAAGATGGCTTCCACAACTTCGATGCGCTGAATATTCCGGCTCACCATCCGGCGCGTACCGATCACGATACCTTCTACTTCAATCCTGATCTGATGCTGCGTACCCACACCTCTGGTGTGCAGATCCGCACCATGGAACACCAGCAGCCGCCGATCCGCATCATCGCGCCGGGCCGCGTTTATCGTAACGACTACGACATGACCCACACCCCGATGTTCCATCAGGTTGAAGGTCTGCTGGTTGACGAGCATGCCAGCTTTACCGAGCTGAAGGGCATTCTGCACGATTTCCTGCGCAACTACTTCGAGGAAGACCTGACCATTCGCTTCCGTCCTTCCTACTTCCCGTTCACCGAACCGAGCGCCGAAGTAGACGTGATGGGCAAGAATGGCAAGTGGCTGGAAGTGCTGGGTTGCGGCATGGTGCACCCGAACGTACTGCGTTCGGTCGGTATCGATCCGGAAAAATACTCCGGCTTTGCCTTCGGCATGGGCGTTGAGCGCCTGACCATGCTGCGTTACGGGGTCAACGACCTGCGTGCCTTCTTCGAAAACGACCTGCGCTTCCTCAAGCAGTTCAAGTAAGGGCGAGAGAACATGAAATTCAGTAAATCCTGGGTGATGGAGTGGGTCCGCACCGAGTTGAGTGACAATGCACTGGCCGAGCAGATCACCATGGCCGGTCTGGAAGTGGACGCCGTGGAAGCGGTTGCTGGCCAGTTCAACAATGTGGTTGTGGGTGAAGTGGTCGAGTGCGCCCAGCATCCGGATGCCGACAAACTGCGGGTGACCAAGGTTAACGTGGGCGAAGCCGAGCTGCTGGACATCGTCTGCGGCGCGCCAAACTGCCGTCAGGGCCTGAAAGTGTGTGTGGCCAAAGTAGGGGCGACCCTGCCGGGTGATTTCACCATCAAGAAAGCCAAGCTGCGTGGCCAGCCGTCTCACGGCATGCTCTGCTCTTTCAGTGAACTGGGTATCGACGTCGAAGCCGATGGCATCATCGAGCTGCCGCTGGATGCGCCCATCGGGACCGATATCCGCGAATACCTCGCGCTCAACGATGTCAGCATCGATGTGGATCTGACCCCGAACCGTGCCGATTGCCTCGGTATCGCAGGTCTTGCCCGTGAAATCGGCGTGCTCAACAGCGTTGACGTGGTCGAGCCGACCTGGGCGCCTGCGGTTGCCACCATCGACGCTACCTTCCCGATCCGGGTTGAAGCGTCTGCCGATTGCCCCCGTTATCTGGGCCGAGTCATCAAGGGGCTGAACCTGCAGACCCAGAGCCCGCTCTGGATGCAGGAGAAGCTGCGTCGTGGCGGCATTCGTTCCATCGATGCCATCGTCGACATCACCAACTACCTGCTGCTGGAATACGGCCAGCCGATGCACGCCTTCGATCTGGCAACGTTGGAAGGGGAACTGGTGGTGCGCCGTGCCCACGCTGATGAGCCGATGACCCTGCTCGATGGCAACGAGGTGAAGCTCAAAGAGACTACTCTGGTGATTGCCGATGCCAAAGGTCCCTGCCTGCATGGCCGGTATCTTCGGTGGCGATCGCACCGGTGTCTCCGAGACCACTACCGACATCCTGCTGGAGTGCGCCTTCTTCGCACCGCTCTCCATCACCGGCCGTGCCCGTGCCTACGGTCTGCACACCGATTCTTCCCACCGCTTCGAGCGCGGGGTGGATCCCGAGCTGCAGGCCAAGGTGATGGATCGTGCTACCCGCCTGCTGCTGGACATCTGCGGCGGTGAAGCGGGTCCGGTCATCGAGGTCAAATCCGATGCTCATCTGCCGAAAGCGGCACCCATCAAACTGCGTCGCACCAAGCTCGACAAGGTGATCGGTATCAGCGTGGCAGATGCTCAGGTGGTCGAGATCCTGACCCGTCTGGGCATGCAGGTAACCGTTGACGCTGACGGCTGGACTGCGCTGGCCCCCTCCTGGCGTTTTGACATCGCCATCGAGGAAGACCTCATCGAGGAAGTGGCCCGCATCTACGGCTACAACAACATCCCGAATCTGAAACCCGCCGCATCTCTGGCGATGGTAGAGCAGGCAGAAGGGCAGGTGACCTTGAAGCGCGTGCGTGACCTGTTGGTTGATCGCGGTTTCCAGGAAGCGATCACCTACAGCTTCGTTGATCCCAAGACCCAGCAAACCCTGTTCCCGCAGAGCGATGCCATCGTGCTGCCCAACCCGATTTCGGTCGAGATGTCCGCCATGCGCGTCTCTCTGTTCCCGGGTCTGGTGCAGGCTGTCGTTTACAACCAGAACCGTCAGCAGCCGCGGGTGCGCCTGTTCGAGCAGGGTCTGCGCTTCATCAAGGATGAAAGCGCCGAGAACGGCATCCGTCAGGAGCCGATGCTGGCCGGTATCATCACTGGCAACCAGAGCGACGAGCACTGGGACATCAAAACCCGCGCAGCCGACTTCTTTGATTTAAAAGGGGATCTTGAAGCGGTGCTGGATCTGACCACCGAAGGGGCCACCTTTACCTTCGAGCGTGCCGAACACAGTGCCCTGCACCCGGGTCAGAGCGCCGCCATTCTGCGCAATGGGGTGGTGATTGGTCACATTGGCGTGATCCACCCGAGCCTCGAGAAGAAGTTGGGTCTGAAGAGCCGCGCCGTCATGTTCGAACTGGAGCTGGACAAGCTGACCCCGGCCAAAGTACCGGTTGCTGCCGAAGTATCCAAGTTCCCTGCTAACCGTCGTGACATCGCCGTGGTGGTTGATCGTCAGGTTCTGGCAGGGGATGTTCTGGCAGTAATTAAAAAAGTTGGCGGAAATCAGGTAGTTGGAATAAACTTGTTTGACGTATACCAGGGTGCTGGTATGGCTGAGGACAAGAAGAGCCTGGCCATCAGTCTTGTATTGCAAGATACCCAGCGCACCCTGGAGGAGAAAGAGATTGCCGAGACCGTAGACAATGTCGTGCGGGCCCTTGGTGAAGAGTTGAATGCATCCTTGAGGGATTGATCTATGGCGCTTACCAAAGCCGACATTGCAGAGCACCTGTTCACCCAGCTCGGGATGAGCAAGCGTGAAGCCAAAGATATGGTGGAAGCCTTCTTTGAAGAGATCAGACAAGCGCTTGAGCGTGGTGAACAAGTCAAAATCTCAGGCTTCGGTAACTTTGACCTTCGTGAGAAGAATCAGCGTCCCGGACGTAACCCCAAGACAGGCGAAGATATTCCTATCAGTGCCCGTCGCGTGGTGACCTTCCGGCCTGGCCAGAAACTCAAGGCCAGGGTAGAAAATGTTGAACCCAACGAGTGATAAAAAGCCAGGCAGATGCCTGGCTTTTACTTATCGATGATAAAAAAATCTCTATTATTGCTGGGAGCCATGCTGGCCATGCCACTGCAGGCCATGATGCTTCCCCTCGATCCGGCGACTCAGGCCTATCTTCGCTCCATCAAAGAGCTCAAGGTGTGCTACCCCGCTGCACTTCCCCCGCCTTATGTCACCCCTGATGGTGGCTTGCTAAAAGATCGCCTGCTCCGTCTTGCCGATATGTTGCCTGTGCCATTGAAGCTCTCCGAGATGGCCGACTGGCAGGCTGCCCGCGCCGCCTTGCAGCGTGGCGCATGCGACATTATCCCCCATATCGGCACCCTGGGTAGAGAGGAGACCGGCCTGTTGGTAAGCCGTCCCATGATGGAGACGGATGCGGCCATTCTCTATCGGGGTGATCTTCGTCAGGCAACGTTTCTGGTCTCTTCCGCTACGGATACCAGCGCAATTTTGCGTGAATTGCATCCGGGGGCTGAGCTCAGAACCCTGAGGAGAGGGGAGAGTATCTATTCAGCTCTTGAGGGAGAGAAGAACTCCGCCTATCTGGGGGACTATCTCCAGCTGCGCTACCTGATGCGCGAATATCCTGCCGATGGTCTGCGTCTGCGCCGTCTGCTTGGTGATGAGCGGGTGGTCAGCTATCGCCTGATGATGCGCAACGATCCCGAGCTGGCCAAGTTTGTCGATACCCTCATTCGTTATATGCCCGCCGGTACTCTCTATACCGACCTGAGCCGCTATATGGATCAGGGGGCGCTCTATATCAACCGGCTCCATTTCAATGACGCCGAACAAGCCTGGCTTTCTGGCAGAAGGCGGGTTGTGCGTCTGGTGATGAACCCGCAGCTGATGCCCTACAGTGGCATCAACGATCAGGGAGAAGCAAAAGGTTGGAGCGCAGATATCCTGAACTGGGTAACTCAGGAGAGTGGCCTCAAATATATGCTGGTACCGGCAGCTACCAAGGCCGAGGCGATAGAGAAGCTGCGCAACGGTGAGGCCGACATGATGGCCGGTTTGCCGGAGTCTCCCGAGCTTGCCGATGACTTTACTTTTAGCCGGATGATCTCCATCAACCGTTTTGCTCTGATCAGCAAGCACGCCATCAGCGCAGACAAATTCTCCCAGCTGGGTAAACAGCGGATCCTGGTGCCGGAATCGCTCTACGATCCCTCTCTGCTGGCGCAGCTGGGTGATCAGGAATGGGTCCGCACCGATGACCTGAGCCAGGGGATCACGTTGCTGCAGCAAGGCAAGGCTGACGCCATGCTGAGCGAGCTGTACCAGTTGCAATATCCGCAGCGCACCCATCTGCTGGAAGGGCTTCAGATCAAGGAGCTGGATGACAGATTCGGACTCGGCTTTGCCATTCGCAAGGATCAGACCGAGCTGGCCGGCGTGATAGACAGAAACCTGATGGCCCTGACCAATACCCAGATCGACGAACTTAACCAGCGGTGGCGCCGTCTGGTGGTGATGCAGCAATCAGGGGTCAGTTATAGCGCCTGGTTTGGCTCCATCGCGCTGGCCCTGCTGATCAGTGGCATCGTGATCGGGGTGATCTGGCGTTCGCGCCAGCAGCTGGCTCGCGAGGTCGCCCAGCGGCAGGCGGCTGAAAAAGCGCTGGCAATCGAAAGTGAGCTGCGCGAAACCATGTTTCAGGCCCTTCCTGTTCCCGTCTATCTGCGCAACGAGCAGGGAAGGGTGATCAAATCCAACAAGCAGGGGCACCGGCTTTCACTGCGTTACGGCACGGAACTGCTGCTGCCCGAGGTGCAATCACAAAAGAGTGAAGGGGAGCTGAGTCTTGGCGAGCAGGTGTTTGCCTATGTGCAGCATCCGCTGCGACTGGAGAAGCAGGCGCCAGCGACCGATCTTATCGCCTTGTCCGATATCAGCGCCCTGCGCCAGCAGGCCCGCATCCTGCGTCAGGCTGAGCGACGGCTGCGTGCTTTGACCAATACCGTGCCCGGGGTGGTGCTGCAATTCCTCCTGCTTCAAGAGAACGTGGGCACCATCGAGTTTATCAGCCGTGGCTGCTACGAGTTGTTGGGGCTGGCCAGCCAGCAGATCCGCCGTGAACCGGCTCGGGTGCTTGACCTGCTGGAGCGCGAAGATTTGCAACTGGCGCGCAGTACCATGTTCGCCATGCTGCATGAGGGCAAGCCCTTCGTCTGTACCCTGCGCTATCACCATCCCGAGCAGGGTCTGCGCTGGTTGCAGCTCTCTGGGCGTGGTCGCAGCCAGCCACAGGGGTGGCGCATCTATGCGGTCATGCAGGATGTGACGGCGCGGGTTGAACAGGAGCAGGCTTTGCAACTCTCTCATGAAGAGGCACAGCAGGCTGTGCAGGCCAAGGGACGTTTTCTGGCGGCCATCAGCCACGAGATCCGCACTCCGATGAACGCCATTCTCGGTCTGCTGGAGTGGCTCGCCAGCACCCCGCTCTCCCAGGAGCAGGGCTCTGCGTTGGCCCGGATCCGTCAGGCCGGGGACGAGTTGCTCGGCCTGCTCAACGATGTGCTCGATTTCAGCCGCAATGAGAACAGCAAATTGTCGCTCTCGCCCCAGCCGACCGATTTCACCGAGCTGTGCGAACACGTGGCGGCGGTGCACTGGACCAAAGCCAGAGCCAAGCAGCTGCAATTGCGTTTGCAGCTTGATCCGGCGATGCCCGCCTTGCAGACCCTCGATCCCCATCGCATCCAGCAGGTACTGCACAACCTGCTCTCCAATGCGATCAAGTTCAGCCATCGTGGCGAGGTGGTGCTCTGGGCCGAGAGCGTGGGCTCGACCCTGCGTTTTGGCGTGGATGATCAGGGGCCGGGTATTACCGACGAGATGCGACCAACCCTCTTCATGCCGTTTGAACAGTTCGCGGTGGCGGGGCAGCTGAGGGCGCCGGGGACCGGCCTCGGGCTTGCCATCTGCAAGCAGCTTATCGAGCAGATGGGGGGGCTCATCGATGTCGAACCCAGAGCGGGATGCGGCAGCCGCTTCTTCTGCGAGTTGCCGCTCAAACTGCTCAAACAGGCGCACCATTGGCAGCCCAAGGTGCGAGAGCTGGCGCTCTCACTGCCTCCCGATGAGGTGAAGCAATTCGCCCCCTGGTTGGCAAGATTCGGGGTTGAGGTATCTGGCACGGCAAACCACAGGTTGCAGGCTCAGGTCGACGAGAAGGGATTCTATTACTGGGAGTGGCAGGGGGAGCCCTGGGTGCCCGGTACCGTCATCAATCTGTTGCAACCCAGGCTGAATGTCGCAGAGCCCTCTTCGGCAACCCGCCCCGGTCTTGGTATGCGGGTGCTGCTGGTAGAAGATCACGATGTCAATCGGGAGCTGATCAAGCTGCAGCTGGGACAGCTGGGGGCCGAGGTGTTGACCGCTGCCAATGGCCAGCTGGCACTCGATGTGCTGGCCGATCACGAGGTGGATCTGGTGTTGACCGATCTGCAGATGCCGGTTATGAATGGCGCCGATCTCTGCCGCAAGCTGCGTGGCTCGCCTCGTTGGCGCAATCTGCCTGCCTATGTGATTACTGCAGATCTCAGTGAACAGGCGGCTATCGAACTGCAATCGTGCGGTTGCAACGGGCATCTCGACAAGCCTGTCGCGTTAAGGGAGCTGGCCGCCATGCTGCACCAGCTTGGCAAGAAAGAGGGGATGATTGCCGAGCCTGCAGCTGCTTCATCGCTGCTCTCAAAAGAGCTGGCACAGCTCTATATGGATACAACCAGAGCCGATCTGGCGGCTCTGGAGCAGTGTCAGGCAAATAAGGATGAGCAAGGGGTGAATGCCGCTTTACACAAATTGAAAGGGGCCGCCAGAATGGTAGGAGCAACCGCCATCGTCACTGTCATTGACGAGTGGCAGCAATCGAAGCACAGCGAATTGGCTGTCAGGTTAACCCGGGCGCTGGATGGGGTCAGCCAGCATTTGACCAAGAGGGCTGAAGATGATCATCACTGATGAAGAACTGCTGGCGCTGCTTAACTCGGAAGATCCCGGGTTGGCCGGTTTTCGTCCTATTGCGCTCTATGCTCTCGATTGCGCCTCATACGAGATGGCCAAGCAGGCGACGCTGCCAAATTACGTGGCGCTGCACCGTACCCAGCCTGATGCCTGCTGGCAGTGGGAGGGGCTCTTCTCGGCAGGCGCCATCGCACTCTATGATCCCGACTCGCATCGTACGGCGGATTACTTTCCCCAGCTCCAGCTGCATAACGGTATCTACGCCATCGAAGAGGATTGGCAAGGGGGCCTGCTGTCCAGCTACCAGGCGTGGAGCAACTGGCTTGCTGCCAGCCGGATCCTGCTGCTGGAAGATCACCCGTTTCAGGGGATGCAGTTGCAGCAAACCATCGCCGGACTGGGGCTGACCTGTCACTGGGTGCAGGATGAGCAAGCCTGCCTTGCTGCGCTGGGTGAGGGAAGCACTCGTCTGCTCATCTGCGATCTCAGTCTGGTGGATCAGGATGCCATCAGCCTGCTGATGGGCCAGCCACAGTTGCAGTCAGACGGGTTGCCGATCATTTTGCTCTCCGCCCATGAGCAGACCCTGATCGACGGTGCTCGCCGCCTGCTGCACGATGCCGGCTTCAATATTCTGGCGGCGCTGGCCAAACCGCTCGATTGCGACGAACTGCTCAGGTTGCTGCGCGGTCTCTATCTTGGCCCGCTGCGCCAGCGCCGACTGAGCGGTCAGCGCCGCACCATCACGACCTGGCAGGGTCAGGTACTGGGACAACTGGGCCTGCTCTCAAGCCCCACCACTTCAGCACCGGTCTGGCTGGCCGTAAGCGGCTTGCCCCCTCGTTGGGAGCGGCTCAAGGAGTGGCTGGCGGAGCAGTCGCGAACCCCGTCCGAGCTGACGCTGCTTATCCATCGCCGTGATCACCTGCTCAGCAATCCTGATCGTTTTGCGCTGGTGTTGCAGGCCAGTCTGGCGGGGAGCAAGCTGGCGCTCCTGCTCGACAACAACCAGCATCTGCCGTTCGATCTGCTGGAGCGGCTGCCGCTGCAATCCTTGCTGCTGGGGCAGGGGATGCTCTCCGATATCGAGTCGTTGAGCGCCGATTCGCTGCTTGGCCGCTTTATGGCGCGGGTGCGGGAACTCGGAGTCGACATCTATCTGGATGACCCCTACAACCTGCTTGATGTCGAGATGTGGCAAGAGCGCGGTATCGCGGGGCGCTGGTAACCTATGCCCCGCTATCTCTGCTGGCCCATGCAGCGGGAGCGTCTGGCCAAAGGGCTGGAGGGGTGGCCTTATCCGGTGGCCCGCTCGGCCCTGCCGATTGAGATGAACCTCTCCGGGGAAGCCTGTCTGCTGCGCGAGCAGCTCGGGATAGAGCCGGCGCAGATGCTGGCCGCCTATGAGGATCTCAGCGCCCAGAGCATCTATCTGCGTTTCATGCGGGCCAAGAGAACCCCCTCGCCAGAGCTGGTATCACACTTTCTCGACTACAACCCGGAGCAGCAGATTGCCCTGTTGCTGACGGATATGGCGGGACGTCCGCTGGCACAGGCCCAATCCATTCGTCGCCGCCTTCATCCTGATCGGGCTGAGTTTTCCTGCATCGTGGCGGATCACTTTCAGCATCGCGGGGCGGGGCGGCGGATCTTGCTGGCATTGGCGCTGCTGGCCAGAGCCGGGGGCATTGCCGAGTGGACGGCCGAAGTGCTGGCCCAGAATCGCCCCATGTTGCTGATGCTAAAGCGGTTGGGGCTGCCGCTGACTCTGGTGACCGGTCGCGAGATGGTCTTTGCGCGCCTCGATTTGAGCGTGCTGGACGAGTGGCTGCCAGCAGAGGTTGTCCACGCCATTACTAAGACCAAGGGCGAATAGAGCCACTTTTTACCCTGTGCTAAGGTCACACCTAATGCGCAGGGAGAGACGGAGCATGTTATGGGGCAGACAATCAAAAATATCGTGATCCTCACCGGAGCGGGGATCTCTGCCGAGTCGGGGATCAAGACCTTCCGCGCCTGCGATGGTTTGTGGGAGGAGCACCGCGTCGAGGATGTGGCAACGCCGGAAGGGTATGCCAGAGATCCGGAACTGGTGCAGCGCTTTTACAACTCCCGCCGCAAACAGCTCCAGCAACCTCAGGTACACCCCAATCCCGCCCACTATGCGCTGGCTCGCCTCGAGCGTCTTTTTCCCGGCACCGTGACCCTGGTGACCCAGAATATCGACAACCTGCACGAGAGTGCAGGGAGCAAGAACCTTATCCACATGCATGGCGAACTGCTCAAGGCCCGCTGTCCCGAGTCCGGTCAGGTGATCGAGTGGCGTGGCGATCTTCATCAAGAGGAGTTCTGCTCCTGCTGCCAGTTCCCCCAGCCGCTGCGCCCCCACGTGGTCTGGTTTGGCGAGATGCCGATCGGGCTTGATCGCATCTACAGTGCGCTGGCCCAGTGTGATCTCTTTATCTCCATCGGCACTTCGGGCGCTGTCTATCCGGCTGCCGGTTTTGTGCACGAGGCGGGGTTGAATGGTGCTCACACCATAGAGCTCAATCTCGAGCCTAGCGAGGTGGGCAGCCAGTTTGATGAAAAACGCTACGGGCCTGCCTCTCTGCTGGTGCCGGCCTACGTGGATGAGTTGCTTGAAGTGTGTGGCATCCATCAGCCAAGACAGATCGAGGGGCATAACTGGATGGAGATGCGCGATCGCTAGAGGCGGCGGCAAAGAGAAAGGCGACTGTGAGTCGCCTTTTTTATTGCTATCTACTTTTGCGCCGACGGCCGGGGGGCGCAGGATTGCCTGATCACTAAATCCGGGTCAACTGTGATCAGGTGGTCAGCCACCGCTTCGCCGTTGATGCGAGCCAGCAGGCGGGTGACGGCGAGGCGTCCCAGCTCCTCTTTGGGCTGGTTGACGGTGGTGAGCGGCGGCGACATAAATTCAGCCAGCGCCACATTGTCATAGCCGACGATGGAGATATCCCGCGGGATGACCAGACCCGCCTGATGAGCGGCACTGATGGCCCCCATTGCCATCATGTCGTTGCACACGAACAGCGCGGTGGGCCGCTCGGGCAATGCCAACAGACGGGTCATCGCCTGATGGCCGCTGGCGCAGTCAAAGTCTCCCTCCTGAATCCACTCTTGATTGATCGTGAGACCTGCCTCCTGCAGCGCCTGCTCGAAGCCTGCCTGCCGCTGGTTGGCGGGGGCGCGGCTGTGTGGGCCTGTGATGCAACCGATGGAGGTGTGGCCCAGCTCAATCAGGTGGCGGGTCGCGAGATAACCGCCGTGGAAGGAGTTGTCGGCGATGAGATCCACATCCTCACTGACCAGCCCCCAATCCATCACCACCACCGGCAGGCTCTTGAGCCAGTCGAGCTGGTTGAACACCTCTTGCTGTCCTTCGCTGCACATGATCAGCAGGCCATCGACCCGCTTGCGCAGCATCATCTTGAGGTAGGAGAGGGCGGTTTCGGCTTGCCCCTCGGTGTTGCCCAGCATCAGGTTGTAGCCCTGCTCGAAGCAGTAGCGCTCCACCCCGCGCACCACCTCGGCAAAGAAGGGGTTGCTGGAGGTGGTGACCAGCATGCCGATACTGTTGGTCTCCTTCACCTTGAGGCTGCGAGCCACCAGACTCGGGGCATAGTTGAGCTCGCGCATGGCCGCAAAGACCCGTTCGCGGGTCTCCTCGGCGACGAAGCGGGTCTCGTTGATGACATGGGAAACGGTGGTGGTGGAGACCTGGGCCAGCGCCGCCACCTCCTTGATATTGGCCATCAGTGCCCCTGCGCAGTCTGCTCAAGCAGGAAGGCGTCGACCTCCTGCTTGCTCGGGATGGAGCTCTGGGCACCGAATCGGGTGACGGAGAGCGCCGCCGCCCCGTGGGCAAAGCGCACCGCGCTGTGGAAATCGGCACCGGCCAGTTCCGCCGCCAACAGGGCGCCGTTGAAGGTATCGCCCGCGGCTGTGGTATCCACCGCCTTGACCCGAAAGCCCGGGATGAGTTGTTGCTGCTGTGCGTTGCTGCAATAGACCCCTTGTGCGCCCAGGGTGATCATCACGTCCGCAATGCCCATCTGGTGGAAGCGGGCGGCCGCCTCGCGGGCGCTCGTTTCGTCGGTGACTTTTACGCCGGTCAGCAGCTCGGCCTCGGTCTGGTTGGGGGTGATAAGGTCGACCAGCGCCAACAGCTCGCTAGAGAGCGGGCGAGCGGGGGCGGGGTTGAGCACTACCCGGGTGCCGTGGGCGCGAGCCAGCCGTGCAGCTTCATGGACGCTCTCGAGCGGCACTTCCAGCTGCAACAGCAGGGTGTGGGCGTCGGCGATCATCGCTTCGTGGTTTTTCACCACGGCAGGGGTGATGGCCCCGTTCGCTTCGGCGGAGATACCGATACTGTTTTCCCCCTCATCGCTCACATAGATGATGGCGATACCGGTCGGGAGCTTGGGATCGAGCTCGACGGCGCTCACGTCAATACCGTCTTTGGCAAAACCGCTCTTCATCTGGTGGCCGATGGCGTCATCACCGATGCGGGCGATAAAGGAGACGGTGGCGCCGAGGCGGGCGGCAGCAACCGCCTGATTAGCCCCCTTGCCACCGGGCACCACCTGATAGCTGTGACCGGTCAGGGTTTCACCCGGGCGAGGAAAGTGGGGAACGCGCAGCACGTGGTCTGCATTGACACTGCCCAGAACGACGAGACGATTCATGTTGACTACTCCTGATGCATCTTGGCTTGAACACAGTGATTGAGTGAGCTCAAGCCGGGAGACACCTGAACGAGAGGGAAAAGGGGAGGCGAACCTCCCCTCGAGCACTTACTTGCTGACTACTTGCAGCGGTACCGGAATGGATTTCTCGACCGGCTGCCCCTTGAGCACCTTGTCGGCAGTCTCGACGCCGATGGCACCGATCAGCGCGGGCTGCTGGGCCACGGTGGCGGCCAGTTTACCCTTGGCAACGGCGGCTTTGCCATCATCAGTGCCGTCGAAACCGACGATCATCACCTCTTTACCGGCAGCCTGCACCGCGCGGATGGCACCCAATGCCATCTCGTCGTTCTGGGCGAACACTGCTTGAACGGTCGGATGGGCCGCCAGCAGGTTTTCCATGACGTTCAGACCCTTGGTGCGGTCAAAGTCGGCCGGCTGGGAAGCCAGCACCTGCAGCTTGTTGGCCGCCACGGCCAGGGCAAAACCTTCGCCACGGTCGCGGGCGGCGGAGGTACCGGCAATCCCTTCCAGCTGAATGACCTTGGCACCGGTACCCAGTTTTTCGGTGATGAAGTCACCGGCCAGCTTGCCGCCCGCCACGTTGTCAGAGGCGATGTGAGCCTTGACCTCACCCTGCGCGGCGCCGCGGTCCAGAGTCAGTACCGGGATGTTGGCGCGGTTGGCCAGACGGATGGCGTTGCCCACCGCTTCGGAGTCGGTCGGGTTGATCAGGATGGCGTTGACCTTGCGCACGGTGAGATCTTCCATGTTGGAGAGCTCTTTGGCCGGGTCATTCTGGGAGTCCAGCACCACCAGCTCGTAGCCAAGCTCCTTGGCCTTGGCTTCGGCACCCTCCTTCATAGTGACGAAGAAGGGGTTGTTGAGGGTGGAGACCACCATCGCCAGGGTATGGTCAGCAGCCTGGGCGGTGCCCAGCACGGACATGATGGCGGCAGCGAGCAGGGTATTGAGCTTTTTCATCATTTCATTCCTTGTGTGTGGCGTGTTTTACGTTGTTATCGGGTACTTTTGTTGTCGACCATCACGGCAAGCAAGATCACGCTGGCCTTGGCGATCATCTGGTAATAGGAGCTGACATCGAGCAGGTTGAGGGCGTTGTTCAGGAAGCCGATGATCAGCGCACCAATCAGGGTGCCCATGATGCGGCCCTTGCCGCCCATCAGGCTGGTACCACCCAGTACTACGGCGGCGATGGCGTCCAGCTCGTAACCCATGCCGGCGGTCGGCTGGGCAGAGGAGAGACGGGAGGTGACGATAAGCCCTGCCAGTGCCGAGAGCGCGCCGCACAGACCATACACCGCCAGCTTCACCCGATCCACATTGATACCGGAGAGACGGGTGGCAGACTCGTTACCGCCCAGGGCGTAGATGTAGCGACCGAGACGGGTATGGTTGAGCATGAACCAGGCGAGCAGGAAGACGATGGCCATCAGCCAGATGGGCACCGGCAGACCGAGCAGATAGCCGGTACCGAGCCAGGCGAAGTGGTCGGCGCCATCACTGAAACCGGTGGAGATGGGGCGACCCTCGGTATAGACCATGGTGATGCCGCGCAGGGCGGTCATGGTGACCAGGGTGGCGATAAAGGCTTGCACCTTGCCCTTGGCAATGATGAGGCCGCT
This sequence comes from Aeromonas jandaei, assembly GCF_037890695.1. Lineage (NCBI taxonomy): Bacteria > Pseudomonadati > Pseudomonadota > Gammaproteobacteria > Aeromonadales > Aeromonadaceae > Aeromonas > Aeromonas jandaei. The sequence goes on from NZ_CP149571.1 coordinate 3,035,200, forward strand.
GACGCCGCCAAGCAGGGCGCCGGCACCCAGGGTGAGGGGCACCACCAGCCAGATCGGCAGCTCCATCGCTACCATAGTCGCCGCCAGCGCACCGCACAGGGCCAGCACCGAGCCGACCGACAGATCGATACCGGCGGTGAGGATAACCAGCGTCATGCCGACCGCCATGATGGCGTTGACCGAGGTCTGGCGCAGGATGTTGAGCAGGTTGTCGACGCTGAAGAAGTTGGGATTGAGCGCGGAGACGACACCAATCAGCACCAGCAGGGCGACCAGGGATTTGTTCTCGATCCACCAGGCCTTGTTCATGATGCCGCGGCGGGGAAGGGTTTGGGTTGTCATTGTGCTGCCTCTTGCTCTGCTTGCCACTGTTTACCGACTGCCGCCGCCATCAGCTTCTCCTGATTGGCATCGCGGGTGTTGAACTCTGCGCTGATGCGCCCTTCGTGCATCACCATGATGCGATCGCTCATGCCGAGCACTTCCGGCATCTCGGAGGAGACCAGAATGATGCTCATCCCCTCCTTCTTGAACTGGTTGATCAGCTGATAAATTTCCTTTTTCGCCCCCACGTCGACGCCGCGGGTCGGCTCGTCGAGGATCAGCACCTTGGGCCGGGTCAGCAGCCCCTTGGCGATGGCCACCTTCTGCTGGTTGCCGCCGGAGAGCAGCTTTATCAGCTGATTCTGACTCGGGGTCTTGATGTTAAAGAGGCGCACATAGTCGCTCACCGCCTGCCGTTCGGCCTTGCCGTCAATCTTGCCGTTGCTGATGAACTCGTCGAGGGCGCACAGACTCATGTTTTCGCGCACCGACAGCTCCAACACCAGGCCATCACCTTTGCGATCTTCTGAGATATAGGCGATGCCGGCGGCCAGACCATCGGCCGGGCTTTTGGGCACCAGAGCATGACCGTCCACTGCCACTTCACCGGCGCTGATGGGGCTGGCGCCGTAGATAAGCTTCATCAGCTCGGTACGGCCGGAACCCATCAGGCCGCTGAAGCCCAGAATTTCCCCCTGACGCAGGGAGAAGCTCACCCCGCGCACGCCGGGACCGGCCAGATCCTTCACCTGCAGGCTGACGGGGCCGAGCTCGCGCTCAAGACGCGGGTACTGCTCTTCCAGCCGGCGACCCACCATCATCTCGATGATCTTGTCCTCATCCAGATCGCTCACCGCCTTCTCGCCGATCCACTTGCCATCGCGCAGCACAGTGACCCGATCGCAGATCTCGAAGATCTCCTTGAGGCGGTGGGAGATATAGACGATGCCGCAACCCTGCTCACGCAGCTCGCGGATAACCTTGAACAGCTGCTCGGTCTCGGTATCGGTCAACGCATCGGTGGGTTCGTCCATGATGATGACGCTGGCATCGAACGACAGCGCCTTGGCGATTTCCACCATCTGCTGTTCGCCGATGGAGAGATCCCCGAGCCGGGTATCCGGCCCATGCTTGACGCCAAGTCGCGCCAGCAGGCCGCTTGCCCGCTCGCGCAGCTGTTTGTGGTCGATGCTGCCAAAACGGGTACGGGGTTCGCGACCGAGGAAGATGTTGGCGGCAATCGACAGCTCCGGCAGCAGGTTCAGCTCCTGATGGATGATGCTGATCCCCTGATCCTGAGAGTCGCGCGGCCCCTTGAAGTGAACCGGTTGACCGCGATAGCTGACGCTGCCCGCATCGGCCTGATAGATGCCGGTCAGCACCTTCATCAGGGTGGATTTGCCGGCGCCATTTTCACCGAGCAGGGCCATCACCTGGCCCGGGTAGACCCGCAGACCCGCTTCATCGAGGGCGCGCACACCGGGGAAGGTTTTGACGATCCCGGTCAGCTCCAGAATGGGGGAGAGGGGAGAGGTTGTGCTCATTTGCAGCTTCCTTGAAGAGGCCTTCTTTGAAAAATGTCAGAACGCCACACCGGCGCAGAGGATCAGGTTGGCGTAGGGGGTCACCTCGCCGCTGCGCACGATCGCCTTGCTCTGGCGGGAGCGGGTTTTGAACTCCTCGTGCAGGCAGTATTCGATGGCGATGGGGTTGCCCTGGGCGGCTGCGTGGGCCTCAAGCTGATCGACCAGCGCCTGATGGGCGGCGGGGCTGATCTGCTTGATCTCGGTCGCCATGATCACCTTCTCCACCACCAGATCGGTGAGCAGGGCGCTCAGCACGGTTTCGAGGCTGGGGGTGCCCGCCATCAACGCCAGATCGATCCGCTCCGGCCCTGCCGGAATGGGCAAGCCTGCATCGCAGACAGTGATCTCGTCGGTGTGACCCATCTGTGCCACCAGAGCACTCAGGGGAGCATTGAGCAGTACGCCTCGTTTCATACAGCACCTCATCAGGCTTTCGCCATCGCAGTTTCTTATCAGGCAACCGGTTACGCAACCGGTTGCGTTATGGCGCAAAGATAGGCTTTTTAGGATGGAAGGGCCACGGCAAAACCACGGAAATGTGAAAACGATCTCAAAGGCGGGGGAGGAAAGAGAAAGAAGGGTGCCAGCAGAGCCTCGGCACCCTTTCTATTGATTTTTTACTTAGTTGGAGAGGGCTTTGTTGACCGCCGGACGGGTCAGCATTCGGCGATAATGATCGGCCACTTTGGGGAATTCACTGATCTCTACTCCATCGCTTTTCAGCCAGCCCGCGACCACGAACAGATAGATGTCCGCCACGCTGAACTGGTCGCCCAGCACCCAGGGGCCTGCCAGATAGTGCTGCTCAATCTGGGCAAAGCCATCGCGCATATTGCTGGCGACTTTCTGCTGCATGGCGGCAATGGCCTGCTCGTCATCGGCCCAGCGGCTGCCACGGCGACCGTGGGCGTGGGAGACATGCACGGTGGAGGCGAGGAAACTGTTGACCTCCTGCATGCGGGCCAGCAGGAACGGATTGTCCAGCGGCGCCAGCCTGGCATCGGGGAAGCGCTGCGCCACATAGAGCAGCAGTGCCGGGGTCTCGGTCAGGGTGCCCTGCTCGGTGACAAGGGCAGGCACCCGCCCTTTGGGGTTGATGGCAAGATACGCAGGGTCACGCTGCTCCCCTGCGGCGAGGTTGACGAGACGGGGTTGGAACGGGGCATTCGCTTCCAGCAGGGCAATCTGCACGGCCATGGCACAAGTGCCGGGAGCGAAATAGAGGGTCAGATCGGACATGAATACTCCTGATTGGCTCAGGCCACCCGCGATATTGGCGAAAGATTGCTTCGCGGAGCACCACGGGCAGTCATGAAAAAAGAGAGGGGGCAACGCTTGCCCCCTTAACCAATCTACACCCCTAAGGAGTGATGAAAAAGCACAGAATTAATCGGTTCTGGACAATAGTACGAACCAACTGGTCTGAAGCTTGGTTGAGTCGATACCACCAGAGAGAGGGTTGTTAGTATTAAAATAACTTGAGGGAACATGGTGCTCCCAGTTTTTTCTCTTATGAGATATAAAAAACGGGTAGGTAAGGCCCTAGTTTTGCTTGATGTAGTTTTTACTCACCAAGACTGACATTCTTTTGATAGACTGCCCATCTTGACCCTTGTTGTCACATAATAGCTATTAGGTGGTAATAAATGACGTATCGAGCGAAATTCCCTCCATCATATTTGCTCCTTGAGCAAGAAGGATATCTTATAAGTTCATGTTTAGGGAGTGGATTAACCGCTCTGCGTTCTGCCCATGTCCACAACAAGGGTGGATTTTATTCGTCATTATTCAATCTATCTATAGGGTTGGAAAGGCTACTGAAAGCCATTGTTATAATTGAGCACATAACGGCGAACAACCTTTCCATGCCATCAAAGAAGCAATTAAAAAATTATGGTCATAATATTGAAGAGTTATATGATCAGTGCGTAAAAATTGCGGGCACGAGAGGTATGGAATTTCCTGAGAGAAATGCTCTTGACCCGATCAAAAAAGAAATAATTTGCTTGTTAAGTGACTTTGCTCAGACTACTAGATACCATAATCTGGACGCGCTTACCTCCTCCAACGTTGGTATCGATCCGCTCGAACACTGGGGACAAATAGTAACTGCAATCTTGGAAAAAAATGTCCCTAAAGCTCAAAAAAATAAGATACTCGGTAGTTCAAATTTGATCGCATCAGCTATTGATGACATTACTATCACAATCATGCATGGTTTAGATAAGAAACCTATTTCTACGAAAGATGCATTGGCATTGCCAGGGTTGCATGATCAGGCGGTTAAATATGCTGTATTGCATGTTGTTCAAATCCTGACTCCGTTGAAAAAACTTACATCAGAGTTGAGCCACCTCGCGTACAAATTAAATACTCCAGAACCTGTATTTCCACAAATGCACGAGTTTCTTGAATGGCTATGGGATGAACGTCAATATGTCATGAGGAAGAAACGGTGGCCATAGTTTTACCTAAAAGGATAGGGGTTATATTTGAAAAAAACATCGCCAGATATTTATTATTTCAAATTTACTATGAAGCTATCACATAAATAGACCTGTTTGTTTTATATATTTTGGGGGGCGTTCTGAATCTTGTTGCTCTGGATTAAATAGGTGGGTGTCCATATATTTTTTCCGTTAACAGAGGCTCCCCGTGCCTTTCGGTGTCAAAGATTGCTGTGCAGAGCAACGAGGCTGGTGGTTAAAAAGAGAAGGGGGCAAATATTGCCCCCTTTATCCATTAAGCTCGTCAGGGCCGATTAACCGCCTACTTAACCGGCCTTGGCCACCATGGCTTTCAACTGCAGGAAGTACTGCTCGTAGAGGCGGGAGGCATCTCCCACATCGGACTGGAACTCTCCTTTGCGCTTGATCTCGTCGCTCGGGAAGACCATGGGGTTGTTGCGAAACGCCGGGGTGAGCAGGGGAATGGCATCCTTGACCGGAGTGGGGTAGCCAATTGCCTCGGCCACCTTGGCGGCCACATCGGGGCGCATCAGGAAGTTGATCAGGGCGTGGGCCTCTTTCACATGCTTGGCCTTGGCCGGGATGGCGAGGTTATCCATCCACAGTACCGCCCCTTCTTCGGGGTAGGTCATCTGGATGGAGGGGTATTCGCGCTGGGCGCCGTAGGCCGAGCCGTTCCACAACATGCCGATATTGACCTCACCGGCGATAAAGGGGTCGGCCGGGTTGTCGGAGTTGAACGCCTTGACGTTGGGCATCAGCTTTTTCAGGTATTCGAACGCTTCGGCGATCTGTGCCTTGTCCTGGGTGTTGGGGCTGTAGCCGAGTTGCACCAGCGCGATATGGAACACCTCGCGGGCATCGTCCATCAGCAGCAGGCTCTCTTTCCACTCCGGCGCCCAGAGCTGCTTCCAGCTGGTCACCGGCTGCTCGATGATGTCGGTGTTGGTGCCGATCCCGGTTGCACCCCAGATATAGGGGATGGAGTAGCGGTTGTCCGGGTCGTACTCGTGGTTGAGCAGGGTGGGGTCGAGGTGCTTGAAGTTGGGCAGTTGGGCGCGATCCAGCGGCTGCAACATTCCCTCTTTGGCCATTTTCGAGATGAAGTAGGTACTGGGCACCACCACGTCATAGCCGTCGCCATGGGTTTTCAGCTTGGCGTAGAGGGTCTCGTTGGATTCGTAGGTGGAGTAGATCACCTTGATGCCGGTCTCTTGCTGGAACTGCTCCAGCAGGCCGTCCGGCACATATTCCGACCAGTTGTAGAAGTAGACCACCTTGTCATCGGCCGCGTGAGCGCTCTGGCTCAGCAGCGGGGTGGTGAGGGTGAGGGCGGCTGCCAGCAGGGCGCCGGCCTTGTGTTGGATTGTCATCAACAACTCCTTGGGGTTATGGGGCCTTGCGGCCCACCGTGACAGAGTTCGCCAAAGGTGGCGGGGACGAAACGGGCAGGGTCACCCCTGCCGTTTGCGCAGTAACAGTTGCGCCAGCAGCACCATCCCGAGGGAGGCGACCAGCATCAGGGTGGCTAGGGCGTTGACCTCGGGAGAGACCCCTACCTTGACCATGGAGTAGATCTTGAGCGGCAGGATCTCGTAGGCCGGGCCGGTAACAAAGGAGCTCACCACCACGTCGTCCAGCGACAGGGTAAAGGAGAGCAGCCAGCCCGCCATCACCGCCGGCAGCGCCAGCGGCAGTATGATGCGGCGCAGGATGATCCACTCGCCAGCCCCCAGATCCCGCGCGGCTTCCAGCATCCGCACATCAAAACCGCACAGCCGCGAGTAGACGGTGATCACCACGAACGGTAGGCAGAAGGTGATGTGGGCGATCAGCAGCGACCAGAAGCCCAGCGCAATGCCGGTCACCACAAACAGGGTCAGCAGGGAGATGGCCATCACGATATCGGGGGACATCATCACCACGAACAGCATACCGCTCACGTACTGCTTGCCGCGAAAACGGTAGCGAAACAGCGCCACGGCGGTAAGGGTGCCGATCAGGGTCGCTGCGGTGGCGGTGAGGGCGGCGATGGTCAGGGAGTGCTGGGCCGCCTGCATCAGGCTGGCGCTGGCAAACAGCTTCTCATACCAGCCAAGGGTAAAGCCGCGCCAGTCGATACCATATTTCGACAGGTTGAAGGAGTTGGCGATCAGCACCCCGATGGGCACATAGAGATAGCCAAACACCAGCAGCAGAAACAGAGCTTTTAATGCGCGCATCATGCCAGCTCCCCCTTCTTGCTGAGTAGCTTGCCTGCCCGCCAGTAGAAGTAGACCAACAGTGCCATCAGCACCGTCAGCATAACGCTGATGGCGGCGCCGAAGGGCCAGTCACGGCTGTTGAGGAACTGGGTCTTGATCAGGTTGCCGATCAGCAGGTGCTTGGCGCCGCCCAGCAAGTCGGAGACATAGAACATCCCCATGGCGGGCAGGAACACCAGCAGACAACCGGCGATGATGCCGGGCAGGGTGAGGGGCAAGATGATCCGCACCAGCCGCTGCCAGCCGTTGGCGCCAAGATCTCGCGCCGCCTCCAGCAAACGGCCATCCAGCTTCTCGATACTGGAGTAGAGCGGCAGCACCATAAAGGGGAGCAGCACATAGACCAGCCCGATGATGACGGCCACCTCGGTATACATCATCTGCAGCGGCCGCTCGATAAGCCCCAGATCCAGCAGCCAGCCATTGATCAGCCCCCGGGTGCCGAGCAGCACTTTCAGCGCATAGGTGCGGATCAGGGAGTTGGTCCAGAACGGCACCACCACCAGAAACAGCAGCAGCGGGCGGATGCGTGCCGGCAGATGGGCCAGCAGCCAGGCAAAGGGGTAACCCACCAGCAAGCAGATGGCGGTGGCGAGCAGCGCCAGCCAGAGGGAGTGGAGCAGCACCTCGAAATAGAGGGGGTCCAGCAGGCGGCCATAGTTGCTCAGGGTAAAGAGCGGCGCGATAAGATCGGACTCGTCACGGGTCAGGAAGCTGACGCCGATGATCATCAGGTTGGGCAAAAAGACAAACAGCGTCAGCCAGCCGAGGATCAGCGCGATGGCCCCGTTGCGAAAGCCGTTGTGGGCAAAGCTGTGCGCTACCCGCAGATTAGTGAGGCTCATAGGGCAGCACCACCTCCCAGCTGTCGACCCAGTGGATCGCCACCTCCTGACCCAGACGGTAGTCAAAATCGGGGTCATCCTCGTCGAAGAACTCGGAGATAAGCAGCTGTTTGCCACTTTCGAGCTCGATCACCGAATCCAGCGTCGCCCCCTTGTAGTTGCGCTCGCGGATATTGCCGCGCAGTGCGCCGCGTTGATCGTCATCCTGATCGAGAATGCGCAGATCTTCCGGGCGCAGCAGCACCAGTACCTTGTCGTCTGGCTGGAACGGCAAGGTAGTATGGAGCAGGCATTCGCGCCCCTCCACCTCAGCCTGCCAGATACCGGGCTCGCGCTGATTGATCAGCTTGCCATCCATCACATTGATCTCGCCGATAAAGCGGGCCACGAACAGGTTGGCTGGCGATTCGTAGATATCGCGCGGGGTGCCGCGCTGGATGATCTTGCCTCCCTCCATCACCAGGATGCGATCAGACATGGTGAGCGCCTCTTCCTGATCATGGGTGACGAAGACAAAGGTGATGCCGAGGCGGCGCTGCAGCGCCTTGAGCTCGCTCTGCATCTGCTTGCGCAGCTTGTAGTCGAGCGCCGAGAGGGATTCATCGAGCAGCAGCAGGCGGGGCTTGTTGACCACGGCGCGGGCGATGGCGACCCGTTGCTGCTGGCCGCCGGAGAGCTGATCCGGGCGGCGGTTGGCCAGCTCGGTGAGCTGTACCATGGCGAGGGTCTCCTCGACCCGCTGGCGGATCTCGCTGGCAGGCACCTTCTGCATCTCGAGGCCAAAGGCGACGTTTTCAAACACCGTCATATGGGGGAAGAGCGCATAGCTCTGGAACACGGTGTTGATGTGCCTGTGTTCGGCGGGGATATGGGTGATCTCGTCACCGGCCAGATGGATGGTGCCACCGTCGACCGATTCTAGCCCGGCCAAGAGGCGCAGCAAGGTGGTCTTGCCACAGCCGGAGGGGCCCAGCAGGGTGAGAAACTCACCGTCATAGATCTCAAGGTCAAGGTCGCTCAATATCGCCTTGCCGTCATAAAGTTTGCTGATCTTGTTCAGCGCGACAATTACCTGTGGATTGTTCATCATCCGCCAGTCTCACCCCAGCCAGTGGCCATCATGTTGAAAGAGGGCCGCATTCTATGCAGCCAATCCATGAAATTAAAGGCTTTTTGGCCGCAAGTGGTCAGGAAAAACGACTACGAATAGCAGGCCAAGTCGCTATAATGTGCCACCTGATTTGGTCGTTTTCGATGTTGGATAGTCAATTGAGTAACAGAATGCGTATTGGCGGCTCGCTCGAGCAATCTTTGAACAAGGGTTATCGCCTGGACCTGAAAGGGGTCATTCAAGAGGGGTGGCAACAGACCCGCCGTACCGGATTTGGCCTGCTGCTGGCGATTGTCGGCGTCACGGCGATCTGGATCCTGCTCAGCAACATGGTGCTGGTGCCCTATATCGGCGATGACAGCCAGATGAATGTGGCGATGGTCCTGAGCCTGCTGATCACCGTCATCATGGCCCCCATGACCAGTGCCCTCGACATGCTCGGTTTGCAGCAGTCGGTCGGAGTGCACGCCCGGGCGAGCCAGGTGTTCGACTTCTTCCGCCACTTTGTGCGCCTTGGCATGCTGAGTCTGCTCGGCAGTCTGCTCACCAGCCTGTTTGGCCCGTTGTTCGAGCTGATTGGGTTGCCGGTGATGTTCTCGTTTATTCCTTCCGCACTGATCGGCATGGGGCTGCTCTTTACCGTGCCGCTGGTGCTGGAGCGCGGCATGACGCCGCCGCAGGCCATTGTGGTCTCGCTCAAGATCTTCTTGCGCGGCTGGCCGAGCCTGGTGCTGTTTCACGGCGTGATGGCTGCACTCTTCTTTGTGGCCCTGATCCCGATGGGGTTGGGTCTTATCTGGGTGGCACCGCTCTACTTCAACTGCAAGGGGATCCTCTATCGGGATCTCTGCGGGGTGGCGGTAGAGGTTAACGAGGTGGCTGAAGTGACCCAACCATTTCAATGCATGATGCAAAAGGACGCTGAATGACCTGTCGATATGGAGTGATCTCTACCGTACGTCGTACCCTGCTGGCCAGCCTGCTGCTGCCGACACTGGCGATGGCAGAGCAACCTGTGCTGGAGCTGCAATATGGCGCCTTCTACAGCCAGATGAAGACCTTCGCCAAGGGCGAGTTTGGCCATGCCAGACTGGGGTTTTATCTGACCGATCCGCAAAATGGCAAGCGCTGTGCGCTCGACTCTGCCCGGGTCTCGACGCAAGACAAGGATGTGAAGGGGGAGGTGACGATCGACAGCGAGCTGCGTCTGCCGTTCGATGACGATCTCAATCTCGACAAGGCGGTGGTTGCGGTCACCCTGAAAGAGCCGCACGCGACCTGCGATATGACGGTGCAGGTGATGGCCGATGCACCGGCCGTTCCCGACATGCCACTGGCTGAGCTTGCCAAGCGTCAGCAGCAGCTGCAGCAGCTGCTGGACAAGATGGCCGGCATGGTCGGCAAGTACTTCTTGCCGAAGATGGAGGGGATCCGGATCGCACTGGTCGAGCCGCAAGGGACTGCCTACCTTGTCGATGGGGCCCGACAGGAGCCCGTTGCGTGGCAGCATGGCCAGTTGCTCTTGAGCAATGCGCAGCTGAGTGCATTTGCGGGCGGTACCTTGCGTCTGCAGGGCGAGGTGCTGCGACTGACCCCCTGGCTGCACAAGGGCTGATGCCAACGCTGCTGTTACATTCGTAGCAGGCAGATCAAGAAAGCAAAAAAGGAGCGATTATCGCTCCTTTTTTATTGTGTGGCGTTGGCCCTGTGAGCGCGGCTTAGCGCACTTCAATCACATCCAGCATGTCCATTTCGTCGATGTCCAGCAGCGGGGCTTTTGGCATCTCGGGCGGATCAAACGCCTTGTCGCCGCCATCGATGATGCCGGAGTCGCGGTTGATGCTCTTGAAGTCAAACAGCTTGTGGTCGAGCAGGTGGCTCGGGATCACGTCCTGAATGGCGGTGAACATGGTCTCGATACGACCCGGGAAGCGGCGATCCCAATCCTGCATCATCTGCTTGATGGCCTGACGCTGCAGGTTCTCCTGCGAGCCGCACAGGTTGCACGGAATGATGGGGAAGGCTTTGACATCGGCGTAGCGGATCAGGTCCTTCTCTTTGCAGTAGGCCAGCGGGCGGATAACCACGTTCTTGCCATCGTCGCTCACCAGCTTGGGCGGCATGGACTTGAGCTTGCCACCGTAGAACATGTTGAGGAACAGGGTCTCGAGGATGTCGTCGCGGTGATGGCCAAGGGCAATCTTGGTGCAACCCAGCTCCTGAGCGGTGCGGTAGAGAATACCGCGGCGCAGCCGTGAGCAGAGGGAGCAGGTGGTTTTGCCTTCCGGTACCTTCTCCTTGACGATGGAGTAGGTATCCTCTTCGACAATCTTGTACTCGATGCCGAGGGAGTCCAGATACTCGGGCAGCACGTGCTCGGGGAAGCCGGGCTGCTTCTGATCCAGGTTGACGGCAACCAGATCGAAATGGATGGGGGCACTGGCTTTGAGGCTCATCAGTATGTCGAGCATACCGAAGCTGTCCTTGCCGCCGGAGAGGCAGACCATGACCTTGTCGCCCTCTTCAATCATGTTGAAGTCGGCAATGGCCTGACCTACGTTGCGCCGCAGGCGCTTTTGCAGTTTGTTGAAACTGTATTTTTCTTTGGCGTTCAGCTCTTCTAGCATGCTCGTAAAACCCGGGACACAAATAAGCGCGTTATTATAGCCATGTCCCGGGGGAGGGCAAGGTGCCAGGCACCTTATGATTGATTGCGACGGCTGTCGACCGGGCAGCTGTAGTCGGCCGGTTTGAGGATCAGCAGGTCGCAGGAGAGACGGTCGATCACATGTTCAGCGGTATTGCCGAGCAAGGCGGCCGAGAGACCGGTGCGGCCGACGCAGCCCATGATCATCAGATTAGCGTCGAGCTCTTCGGCCATGTCCGGCAGCACCTCTTCTGGCAATCCTTCTGCTACCCGGGTCCAGAGATGGCCGATACCGAACTTGTCGGCATGGCTCAGCAGCAGGGTCTCGTGGTGTTTGCGGATAGCCTCGTTGTAAGCGTTGGGATCAAACTCCGGCAGCTCGATGGCCACATTGACCGGGGTACCCGGATAGGTGTTGACCAGATAGAGACTGGAGCCGAGCAGCTCGGCGATATCGCCACCTTCCTGGGTGATCCGCTCGTTGAGCAGCTTCTGATCCGGATCGTCGCTGGAGCAGTTGATGGCGGCGATGATATTGCCGCCCCGTTTCCAGTGCCCCTCTTTTACCAGCAGCACCGGACAGGGACATTTGCGCAGCAGATGCCAGTCGGTCGGCGTAAAGATGAAGGTTTGCAAGAAGCTGTGATGGTGGGTGGCCTTGACCACCAGATCGTGACGTTGTTCCAGCACCTCTTGAATGACGGATTCGAAGGGGCGGTTGTGCCAGATCACTTTGACTTCGCAAGCAATCCCTTGCGAGCGGTAGGGGGTGAGTATTTCGTCCAGCCACTCTCGCCGTTGGGAGATGACGCCGTTACGCATCTCTTCGCGCTCCTCGACGGAGAGCATGGCGGTCATTTCATACGAGAAGTCATAGATGGTGAGCAGCAGGGTCAGGCGGGCATTGTCGTCCAGCTCGGCGATCTTGACGGCCCGTTCGAGGGCGATTTGACGCTCCTCTTCTGGATTGATAACTACCAGAATATTCTGATATTTGACCATCTTCTCCTCCTTGGAAAAGTCCAATGACGGCAGAATCTTAGTCATTACAGCTTAGCGCAGGAGGAGGGGAGCTGGAACGTACCGGATCACATTCCAGAGGAAAGGATCCGGCCGGGAAAGCGGAATAAAAGCGGGGTTGTAAGGGGAAAAATCAGCCGCAGGGCGGACGGGTAGCTCCGGCCATCATACCCAGCGCGACCTGATCCAGCACGGTGATGTACTTGCCTTTGACGCTGATGAGACCGGACTTCTGGAAGCGGCCGAGCAGACGGCTGATGGTCTCGACGGTCAGACCCAGATAGTTGCCGATATCGCCACGGGTCATAGCCAGACGGAACTCTTTGGCAGAGAAACCGCGTTCGGAGAAGCGCACCGAGAGGTTGTGCAGGAAGGCGGCGAGGCGCTCTTCAGCATTCTTCTTGGAGAGCAGCAGGATCATCTCCTGATCGCCCATGATTTCACTGCTCATCAGACGCATGATCTGCTGGCGCAGTTTGGGCATCTTGCCGGAGAGATCATCCAGTACTTCAAAGGGGATCTCGCACACCATGGCCGTTTCCAGCGCCTGAGCAAAGGAGGGGTGAGCCTGCTTGTTGATGGCGTCAAACCCGACCAAATCACCAGCAAGGTGGAAGGCTGTGATCTGCTCATCGCCCTGTTCGGTGATGGTGTAGGACTTGATAGTCCCGGAACGAATGGCGTAGAGCGACTTGAACTCATCACCGGCCTTGAACAGCTCCTCACCCTTCTGGATCGGCTTTTTACGCTCGATGATGCTATCGAGCTGATCAAGCTCGTTGTCGTTCAGGGTGAAGGGGATACAGAGCTGACTGATGCTGCAATCCTGGCAATGAATTGCACAGCCACCGCTCTGGATACGTCTGCCAGGTTTCTTTTCCGGGATCATAGGCTCATACGAATAATTGATTTATATCAAACAAGTTTACCACCAACTCATCCGTTTTGGATAGGGTTTCAAAAGGCGGCTATGCCAACCCACAGGGTATGAACCCCGAACAAAATGAGTAACAGCGCGCCGCCAAGGCGCAAACTGCGCAGGGTTAACCAGTATCTGAGGCGATCGGCAAGCCCACCCAGCGCGAACAAGGTTGGCAGGGTGCCGAGACCAAAAAAGAGCATGATCAGCGCCCCGCCAGCGGCAGAACCGGCAGCCGCGCTCCAGGTCAGCATAGAGTAGACCAGCCCGCAGGGGAGCCAACCCCAGACCATGCCAAAAGGGAGTGCCTGCAGCGGCGAGGTGAAGGGGATAAACTTGCCGGCAAGGGGTTTGATATGGGGCCAGAGTTTGGCGCCGAGGCGCTCCAGCAGCAGGATCCCCTGCCACCAGCCGGCCAGATAGAGACCAAGGGCGATCATCAGCAATGCGGCTACCAGCCGCAGCCCTTCGATGGCATGTTTGCCTGCGCCCAGTTCACTGGTGGTAGCGAGCAGGCCGCCCACCAGCGCGCCTGCCAGCACATAGCTGAGGATCCGCCCCAGGTTGTAGTTGAGCAGGTAGCCAAGGCGTCCGCTGAAGTGCTGCTTGTCGGCCGGGATGGCCATGGAGAGGGCGGCGGAGACACCACCGCACATGCCGATGCAGTGAGCCGAGCCTGCCAGTCCTACCAGCAGGGCACCCAGCAGATCAAGATTGTGAGTCATGGGAGGAGGGCTTGACTACTTTTTGTTGGGGTTCATCTTCATCGAACAGAATGTTGGAACCCTGGCGATCGAGATCTTCAAATTGTTCGGAGCGAATGGCCCAGAAAAAGACCACGCCGGCGATGACGACGAAGAGAATGGCGATGGGGATCAGGACAAAAATTATGTTCATGAGAAGTACCTTGGCATTCATCCGTGGCAAGCTTCCTCCATGGTAACCCCGTTCGGGAGGAGGGCCAGCCGCTATCGGTCAAAAATGTGGCCTGCATCGGAGGCAGGCCACTATTTCAGCTATTTTCTTACAGTTTGCTTATCTGTTGAGCCGCATCGAGTTGGTCACCACGATGAGTGAACTGAGCGACATGCCCGCAGCCGCCAGATAGGGAGGCAGCCAGCCACAGGCTGCCAGTGGCAGTACCAGCAGGTTGTAACCGATGGACCAGGTAAAGTTCTCGATGATGATCTTGCGGGTGCGCAGCGCGAGCCTTCTGGCATCGAGCAGACGACTGAGATCATCGGCCAGCAGAATGGCATCGGCGCTGTTTTTGGCCAGGTCAGTGCCGCCCGCCATGGCAAAGGAGGCGTGCGCTCCGGCCAGCACGGGGGCATCGTTGATGCCATCACCCACCATGATGCTGATCTCACCCTCTGCTTCACGGGCTTTGAGATACGCCAGCTTGCCATCCGGCGTAACCCCCTTGACCAGCTCGTCGACCCCAAGGGTTCGGGCAATCTCGTCAGCCTGGGAAGAGCTGTCACCGGTCAGAATAGTCGTCTGCAGACCGGCAGCCTTGAACGCATCGATCAACGCTTTGGCATCCGGGCGCAAGGTGTCATCCAGCTCGAAACGGGCGAGCAGTTGCTGTTCGTCGGCAAGGTAGATGGCAAGACCATGCTCGGGATTGTCGTTACTCTCCATGCCAAGCCAGCGGGCGCTGCCGATACGATAGCGAACGCCGTCTACCAGCCCGGTGATGCCGTGACCGATGACTGGTGTGATCTCGCTTGCTTGCGGCAACTGCCCCACTTCATCGGCGGGTAGCCTGAAAGCACGGGCGATGGGGTGCTCGGACTGGGCCTCCAGCGCCCGGGCGATACTCAAGCAGCGGTCTGCATCGAGCGTGCCGAGCGATGTGGTTGTGGACAGGCGGATCTCACCGGTGGTGAGCGTGCCAGTCTTGTCCATCACGATCCGGTTGGCCTTGGTCAATATATCCAGCACATGGCCGCGGCGCAGCAGGATGCCGTTGCGGGTCAGATTAGCGGTCGCCGAGGTCAGCGCGGTCGGCGTTGCCAGCGAGAGCGCGCAGGGGCAGGTGGCCACCAGCACGGCCAGCGCGATCCAGAATGCCTGTTCCGGTTGGTGGAAGTGCCAGAAGGTCCAGACCGCCGCGGCGATGATAAGCAGCACCAGAATAAAGTGGCGGGACAGCTGATCCGCCATCTGGGCGATGGCCGGTTTGTCATCGAGGGCATGATCCTGCAGGCGCATGATCTGGGAGATGCGCGACTCTTCGATGCGGTGGGTCACCCGGATCTGTAGCGGCGCATCGGTGTTGATGGTGCCGGCATAGACCAGATCGCCGCACTGCTTGAACAGCGGCAGTTGCTCGCCAGTCAGCATCGCCTCGTTGAGACTTGCCTCTCCCGCCACGATGACGCCATCCGCGGGCAGCGTCGCCCCTGCCAGTACCCGCACCCGATCGCCGACTTGCAGGGTCTTGGCTGCCACTTCACGCTCGCCATCCTGGTCGATCAGGGTCGCCATGATGGGCACCAGCCGTGCCAGGTTGGAGCTTGATTCGGAGGCTTTGCGCCGGGCCCTCAGCTCAAGAAAACGGCCAAGCAGCAGGAAGAAGACGAACATGGTGATGGAGTCGTAGTAGACCTCACCGGTATTGAACACTGTGGCCCACATGGAGGCGATAAACGCCCCGATCAGTGCCAGCGATACCGAGACATCCATCGACAGGTGTCCCTGCTTCAGGCTGCGCCAGGCGTTGATGTAAAAAGGCTGGGCCGAGTAGATCATGATGGGGGTGGAGAGCAGCAGGCTTATCCACTTGAAGTAGACCATGAACTCATCTTCGACGCTGATAAAGAGATCCATGTAGAGCGCGACGGCGCACATCATCACCTGCATCGACCCCAGCCCTGCCAATGCCAGCCGGAACATGTAGCTGCGCACCTCTTTGGCGTAGAGCGCTTCCTGTTGATGGGTCTGGAAGGGGTAGGCGCGATAGCCAATCTTGGCGAAGCCCTTGAGGATGTCGCTCAGGGAGAGCTGGGCCGGATCCCATTTGATACGGGCGCGATGAGTCGTGGTGTTGACGTTGATGTAGCGCAGACCGCTTAACGTCATCAGATGCCGCTCGATAAGCCAGGCGCAGGCGGCGCAGGTCAATCCCTCTACCGTCAGCTGGATTTCGCGCGTTGTTTCGCGACCCGTGCCGCTGTCAGTGACAAACTCCTGCTGCACCTCCGCCAGATCGTAGTGGGTGAGGGCGGCGAGCTCCTCGGGCACCAGTTCCCCCTTGATGCCGGGGGCGGTGCGGTGGTCGTAATAGCTGGCAAGACCGCACTCCATGATGGTCTCTGCCACGGCCTGACAGCCGGGGCAGCACATGGGCCTGACGATCCCCTTTATCTCGAGGGAATAGCCGCTATTGGCGGGAACCGGCTCGCCACAGTGAAAGCAAGGGGTCATGATTTATGTTCCCCTAAATGCAGAATGCAAGCAGCACGGTTGCTGGCGAGGACCAGCTCACCACAGTGAGAACAGCCGGTCATGACTTAGCGTCCTTTCGGATCAAGTTCGACAGGTGCCTGGGTGGGCAGTTGTACCGTCTCTTGCAGGCGCCATTCGTGGTTGAACGCATCCACCCGGATGTGCCATTTACCGGTGAGCGGTTTGTCGAAGTGGAGGCGATAGGTGCCGCTCGCATCGGCGGTGATCATGTGTTCGCTGTCCAGTCCCGCCAGAGTGGGGTGGAAGAGCGACAGATAGAGGGCCTGACCCGGCGGGATGTCACCGCTGACGGGCTTGAGGGTCAGCTCGTGGCTGTTGACCTCAAGGGCGAAACGGATATTGAGGGCCTCGGAGCGATCGAACTTGCTCAGATCCTGATTGATCTCTTTCCCTTGTTTGTAATAGTCCTCGGCCACCAGATTGACCCCATCCTTGCTGGCAATGATGGCGGTAGAAATGCTGCCGACAACGGCGGCAGTGGGGAGGGCGATGATAAACCAGGGCCAGAATTGGCGATACCAGGGTTTGAATACAGGTTGGGTCATGATGCTACTGCCGTGAAACGAATGATTAACGAGTAAGAAAGCTTTTCTGCAACACAAGATAACAAAAAGCCTCGATGAGTCGAGGCTTTTTGCTGTGTAATCACGTGTTTATCACATGTTACGACTTATGTGAGCGACCTTTATTTAGCAGGCTGATGGGACAGGCTGTAAACGTAGGAAGCCAGCAGGTGTACCTTGTCTTCACCCAAGATGTCTTTCCAGGCCGGCATCACACCGTGGCGACCGTGGGTGATGGTCTGCACCACCACTTCGCGGGAACCGCCGTAGAGCCAGGTGTTGTTGGTCAGGTCCGGTGCACCAACGGCGATACCGCCCTTGGCGTCGGGGCCGTGGCACGCAGCACAGATGGTGAAGCGCGCTTCGCCCTTCTTGGCTTCGACCAGATCGACCTTGCGACCGGAGAGGCTCAGCACATAGGAAGCCACCTCTTGCACACCGTCTTTGCCGAGGATTTCACCCCAGGCAGCCATGATCCCCTGACGACCGCCCATGATGGTGGTCTTGATTTGATCTGGCTGGCCGCCCCATTGCCATTCGCTGTCGGTCAGGTTCGGGAAACCGCGACCGCCGCGGGCATCAGAGCCGTGGCACTGGGAGCAGTTCTGCAGGAACAGACGCTGACCCACTTTCAGGGCTTCCGGATCCTTGGCGATTTCGGTGATGGCGCGGTAGGTCTTGCCATCAGCCTCATAGGTCAGTTCACGGAACTTGGCGCCATAGATCTCGTCAGCCTTGGCGACCTCACGGTCGTACTCCACGGCGCGACCTTCAGCCTTGGCTGATTCGGTTGCCGCCTTGGATTCGGCCAGCGAGCGCACGTCCTGGTTGGAACTTTGCCAGCCCAGCAGGCCTTTGAAGTTACCCAGACCCGGGAAGGCGACCAGATAGACCAGACCGGTGACGATGAAGAAGAGGAACATGTAGGTCCACCACTTCGGCAACGGGTTGTTGATCTCCTCGATACCATCGAAGGAGTGGCCCATCGGCTTACCTTCTTCCACGCCCATCTTGTCCTTGAGGCACCACATCAGCAGCAAGAAGCAGCCAAAGATGGTCCCCAGGGTGATGACGGTTACGAAAATACTAAACAGAGTGCTCATTCTTGTTTCGCTCCTGCGTTCTTTTTATCAGCACCGGCTTGCTCATCATCGGCAAACACCAGATTGGCGGCCTCATCAAAAGAGGTCTTGCGGCGTTTGCTGTAGGCCCAGACGATGATGCCAATCATGATGGCCATCAACAGCAGGGTATACAGACCGCGAAATGTGCCGTAATCCATCTCAGGCTCCTTATTTCAGGGCATGACCCAGTGATTGGAGATAGGCGATGAGGGCTTCCAGCTCGGTCTTGCCTTTAACTGCTTCCCCTGCACCCTGAATATCCGCATCGGTATATGGCACACCGAAGTGATCGCGGAACAGCGCCAGTTTTTTGCCAGTCATCTCACCGGTCAGCACGTTGGTATCGAGCCAGGGATAGGCAGGCATGTTGGACTCGGGAACCACATCACGCGGGTTGATGAGGTGAGCATGGTGCCATGCATCGGAGTAGCGACCACCTACGCGGGCCAGATCCGGGCCGGTGCGCTTGGAGCCCCACAGGAAGGGGTGCTCCCACACGCTCTCGCCGGCAACCGAGTAGTGACCGTAACGCTCGGTTTCGGCACGGAACGGACGGATCATCTGGCTATGGCAGTTGGTGCAGCCTTCGCGAATGAAGATATCGCGTCCTTCCATCTGCAGTGCGGTATAGGGCTTGAGGCCCTCAACCGGCTCGGTGGTCTGCTTCTGGAAGAAGAGCGGGGTAATTTCAACCAGGCCCCCCAGGCTGATGGCGAAGATAATGGCCACCACCAGCAGAGGAACGTTCTTTTCAAGGATCTCGTGACGGTTATTGTTGCTCATTCTTGGACCTCTTCAATCATGCTGGCTGGGCGACAGGTTCCAGGGAACCTTTGGGCGCAGTGATGGTGCGATAGGCGTTGTAGGCCAACAGCAGCATACCGGTGACGAAGAAGCAGCCACCCAGGAAGCGCACGAAGTAGAAGGGATAGGAGGCCTGCAGCGCTTCTACGAAGCTGTAGGTCAGAGTGCCGTCTTCGTTGACTGCACGCCACATCAGGCCTTGCATCACGCCGGAAATCCACATGGCAACGATGTAGAGCACGGTGCCCACAGTCGCCAGCCAGAAGTGGACGTTGATGAGCTTGATGCTATACATGCGGCCCTGACCGAACAGGTTCGGGATCAGGTGGTAAACCGCACCGATGGAGACCATGGCTACCCAGCCCAGCGCGCCGGAGTGAACGTGACCTACGGTCCAGTCGGTGTAGTGGGAGAGGGCGTTGACAGTCTTGATCGCCATCATCGGGCCTTCGAAAGTCGACATGCCGTAGAACGACAGGGAGACGATCAGGAAGCGCAGGATGGGGTCATAACGCAGCTTGTGCCAGGCACCGGAGAGGGTCATGATGCCGTTGATCATGCCACCCCAGGAGGGCACGAACAGGATCAGGGACATGACCATGCCCAGCGACTGGGCCCAGTCAGGCAGCGCAGTGTAGTGCAGGTGGTGCGAACCGGCCCAGATATAGAGGGAGATCAGCGCCCAGAAGTGGACAATGGAGAGACGGTAGGAGTAAACCGGACGTCCCGCTTGCTTGGGCACGAAGTAGTACATCATCCCGAGGAAGCCAGCAGTCAGCAGGAAGCCTACCGCGTTGTGGCCGTACCACCACTGCACCATGGCGTCCATGGCGCCGGAGTACATGGAGTAGGACTTCATGGCGCTGAGCGGCACTTCCATGTTGTTGACGATGTGCAGCACGGCGACCGTGATGATGAAGGCGCCGAAGAACCAGTTCGCCACATAGATGTGGGAAGTGGTGCGCTTCATCAGCGTGCCGAAGAAGACAATGGCGTAGGCGACCCACACCACAGTGATGGCCAGGTCAATCGGCCACTCCAGCTCGGCATACTCCTTGGCGGAGGTGTAACCCAGCGGCAGGGAGATGGCAGCCGACAGGATGATGGCTTGCCAGCCCCAGAAGACGAAGGTTGCCAGCGGGCCACCAAACAGCCGGGTTTGGCAGGTGCGCTGAACAACGTAGAACGACGTTGCCATCAGAGCGCTGACGCCAAAGGCAAAAATCACCGCGTTGGTATGGAGGGGCCGCAGACGACTGTAGGTCAGCCACGGAGTGTCGAAGTTAAGAGCAGGCCAGATAAGCTGGGCTGCGATCAGTACGCCAACCGACATGCCGACAATTCCCCAGACAATCGTCATGACGGTAAACTGGCGAACAACGGTGTAGTTGTACTCAGGATGGTTAGTTGTATGGCTCATCGTTATATTCCGCTTCCGATGCTGCTGTTGTTTGGTTTTTTGTCCGGCAAACCGGACGGACTTCATCGCGCTATCTTCAACCACTCGTTAACATCTGTTAACGAAAGGAAAAGTAAAAGATGGCTAAATGAAAACTCCATGGGAATGATACTGAACTGACAGGTAAAATAACAGTATAAACAGTGATATATTTGGCTCCGCCCGGTCTCGTTGACACGCTTGTTTTACCTTGTGCGAGATCAAAAAAAGACCATTTTTATTACATCTTTACAGGGTGTTTTTGATGAAAGAGAGACTGACTGCACAGAAAGTAATGCATCTTGTGCTAGTGCTGGCCGTTCTGGTGGCGTTGGTGAGCTATCGCACCTGGTTTGCAGCCGATAACTCACAAAATTCCGAACCAAAAAAAGATCAAATTTGTGATCTTTCCCACAGCAGTTGTGACCTGTTAATTGGTGAAAAGTCGATGGCAATTGCTATTTCACAATTACCTGTTCGCGCCGAACGCGATTTTATTATTCGATTGGAGGGCGGGGAGCCCGGGATTAAACCGATCAAAGCCTGGCTCGAGGGGCGAGATATGTTTATGGGGACCATCCCTGTCAATTTTGAATCAAGTGGCAATGGCTGGCAGGCAAATGCGCTGGTAGGAAGCTGCACATCCCCCATGATGGTCTGGTTGCTCAATATTGAGTGGAGCAATGGCCAGCGCCAACAGCTGGCACTTTCAGTCGCTCGGGAATAGTGATGTCGTGGCAGGGAAGGGGGACTCTGGAAAAAATATTTGAAATTTTTGTCTCAGAGGTTACCTTCCCTTCAGTCTACAGGGAGTGAAGTGCATTTAATCATGAGTGACAAGAACGCCTTTTATCGTACTCTCAACCGGCAAGCGCAGGCGCTGCTGGAAGGGGAGCCAGATCTGATCGCCAAACTCGCCAACCTCTCCGCCTTGCTCAATCAGGAGTTAACTGGTATCAACTGGGTCGGTTTTTATCTGTTGCAAAGGGATACCCTGGTGCTTGGCCCCTTCCAGGGCAAGCCTGCCTGTGTCCGGATCCCGGTTGGCCGTGGTGTCTGCGGTACGGCTGTTGCCCAAGGCATGACCCAGTTGGTGGATGATGTGCACCAGTTCGAGGGACATATTGCCTGCGATGGTGCCAGCAACGCTGAAATTGTGATTCCGCTGCGTCGGGGTCACGAGATCATCGGGGTGCTGGATATCGACAGTCCGATTTTTAACCGTTTCGACCAGGAAGACCGGATTGGTCTTGAAGAAACGGTGCAAATTTTGGAAAGCATGCTTTAAGTCATTGCTAGATGGTTCGCAAAAGGCCCCAAGCTCTCTATAATGGGGCCTTTGTTGTGCTCGGGAAGTGCCCGTGCGTTTATTGAAAGCCAAGGTTATACATGGAAAACACTGAGAAGCTGAAGAACAGTAAAGAGATCGTTGCCTACCTGGTCGAGAAATTCCCGGCCTGCTTCGTTGCTGAAGGAGAGGCCAAGCCGCTCAAGATTGGCATCTTCCAGGATTTGGCCGAGCGTCTTGCTGACGATGCCAGAGTCTCCAAGACCATGCTGCGTTCCGCACTGCGTCAATACACCTCCAGCTGGCGCTACCTGCATGGGCTCAAAGCCGGTCAGGCTCGCGTTGATCTGGATGGTAACCCGGGCGAACTGCTGACCGAAGAGCACATCGAGCACGCCAAGCAGGCTCTGAAAGAGAGCAAAGAGCGCGTCTTTGCCAGCCGTCGCACCAATACCAAAGAGAAGGATGAAAAGGCCAAGAAGCCGCGTCGTCCTGCTCCCCGCAAAACCGAAAAAGCTGATGTAGCTACCAAGCCGAAAGCGCAGGAGAAAGCACCGGTCGCTGAAGCTCCGCTGGTAAAAGTGGATGCCGCTACGCTGAAAGTGGGTCAGGGTGTGCGCGTTGTTATGGGTAAATCCCCGGTTGCGGCCACCATCAAGGAAGTGACCAAAGATGATGTACAGGTCCAACTGCAGACCGGCATGATGCTGCGGGTCAAATCAGAGCACTTGGTTCTCTAAGGAGACAAATGTTGAAGCATGGCGTAATTCGTTTTTCCCTCGTTGCCTGTAGCCTGGCGTTTGTCGGGCTTGCACAGGCCATCGAGCCGGTGCTCAAGGAGAGTGATTTGCCTGTGTTGGCTCAAGAGAGCCAACATGCTACGGCCAGCAAGCGAATTACCAATCTGTTTACCCGCTCGCACTACAAACAGTTCAAGCTGGATGATGCCTTCTCCTCCGTGATCTTCGACAAGTATCTGGAGAACCTGGATTACAGCCGCAATCTGTTTTTGGCCTCTGATATCAGCCGTTTTGAAAAGTACCGTAACGGTTTTGACACCGACCTTGAAAGAGGCCGTCTGGCGCCCGCCTACGAGATGTTCAACCTGAGTCAGCAGCGACGTTATGAGCGGTACGAATACGCCCTCAAACTGCTCGATACTCCTTTTGATTTCACCCAGAACGACAACTATGTGTTTGATCGGGAAGGGGCGGCTTGGCCAAAAGATGAGGCTGAACTCAATGAGTTGTGGCGTCAGCGGGTCAAGTTCGATGCCCTGAGCCTCAAGCTCAGCGGCAAGGAGTGGCCCGAGATCAAGGAGCTGCTTGGCAAGCGTTACAACAACGCCATCAAGCGGATGTCCCAGACCGAGAGCGAGGATGTGTTCCAGCTCTTCATGAACTCCTTCGCTCGTGCCATCGAACCGCACACCAGTTATCTCTCTCCGCGCAGTGCCGATCGTTTCAATACCGAGATGAACCTCTCGCTCGAGGGGATTGGTGCCGTGTTGCAGGCAGAGGATGATTTCACCGTCATTCGCTCACTGGTTCCCGGCGGCCCGGCTGCCAAGTCCAACCGCCTCAAGCCTGATGACAAGATCACCGGGGTAGGGCAGGACGATGGCAAGATTGTCGATGTGATCGGCTGGCGTCTTGATGACGTGGTCGAGCTCATCAAGGGGCCCAAGGGGAGCAAGGTCAAGCTGGAGATCCAGCGTGGCAAGGGGGCAACCGCCAAGACCGAGCTGATCGACCTGACCCGCGACAAGGTGCGCCTCGAAGATCGCGCGGCCAAGTCCAAGGTGATTACGGCTGAAGGCAAGAAGATCGGTGTCATCGAGATCCCGAGTTTCTACGTCAATCTGCATGATGATGTGATCAAGGAGCTCTCCACCCTCAACAAGCAGAAGATCGACGGCCTCATCATCGATCTGCGCGGTAATGGTGGGGGTGCCCTGACCGAAGCGTCAGCCCTGAGCGGCCTCTTCTTCGGCAGTGGCCCGGTGGTTCAGATCCGTGATCACATGGGTCGTATCACGGTCAACGGCGACGATGATGGCAACGTCTATTACGGTGGCCCCATGACTGTGCTGATCGATCGCTACAGCGCGTCGGCGTCCGAGATCTTCGCTGCAGCCATGCAGGATTACGGCCGTGCCCTGATTCTCGGTGAAAACTCGTTCGGCAAGGGGACGGTGCAGCAGCATCGCAGCCTCGCCAAGGTCTACGACTTCTACGAGCAGCCACTGGGTCACGTGCAGTACACCATCGCCAAGTTCTACCGGATCAACGGTGGCAGTACCCAGAACAAGGGGGTTGCACCGGATATCAGCTTCCCGACACCGGTTGCACCGGAAGAGACGGGTGAGAGCCGCGAGTTCAATGCTCTGCCTTGGGACAAGATCGCATCGGCCAAGTATGACAAGCTCGGCAACTTTGCCAGCCTGCTGCCCAAGCTGAAGTCGGCCCACGATGCACGCATCGCCAAGGATCCCGAGTTTGCCTACGTGATGCAGGACATTGCCGACTACAAGGAGGAGAAGGACAAGAAGTCAGTCTCCCTCAATGAAGCGGTACGTCTGGCAGAGCAGGCCAAGCAGGATGAGAAAGCGCTCAAGCGTACCAATGAGCGACTGGCTCGCCTTGGCAAACCACCGGTGAAGAGCCTGGATGAACTGCCTGCCGATTTTGAGGCCCCTGACGAATATCTGGTCGAAGCGGCCAATATTACGGCAGATCTGGCCAAGACCGGCAAACGCAGCTGATCTGACTGAGATAACGAGCAAGGGCGACGCAAGTCGCCCTTTCTTTTTGTCTGCTGCAAATTGTTTGACCCTGCCAGTTGGTTGTGACAGCCTCTTTCTCGCCTTTAACAAGCGTGGAAGCAGACAATAATGAACGATCACTCCCAGGCCATGACGGCCAAATATCGTCAGGACTATCAGGCACCGCTCTACTGGATCGACACCATCGACCTCGATTTCCAGCTGCAGGAGCCACAGACCCGGGTCACTGCCATTACCCGCATCCGCCGCAACGGCGAGCACAATGCGCCGCTGGTACTGGATGGTGAGCAGCTGACGCTAGAGAGCATCGCCATCGATGGCATCCCCTGCGAACACTACGAGCAGGGCGAAAGCTCCCTGACCATCTTCAATCTGCCCGCCGAGTGCGTGCTGACCATCGTGACCCTGCTGGATCCGGCCGCCAACACCGCGCTGGAAGGGCTCTACAAATCGGGTGATGCCTACTGTACCCAGTGTGAAGCGGAGGGCTTTCGCCGCATTACCTACTATCTGGATCGCCCCGACATTCTGGCCCGCTACAGCACCCGCATCACCGCTGACAAAGCCAAATATCCCTTCCTGCTCTCCAACGGCAACAAGGTAGATAGCGGCGATCTGGGCGACGGCCGCCATTTCGTGCAGTGGCAGGATCCGTTCCCCAAGCCCAGCTACCTGTTTGCCCTGGTGGCCGGTGATTTCGACGTGGAGCGTAACCATTACGTCACCAAAAGCGGTCGCAAGGTGGCTCTCGAGATCTTCGTCGACAAAGGCAATCTGGATCGCGCCGGTTTCGCCATGGAGAGCCTCATCAACTCCATGCGCTGGGACGAGCAGCGCTTTGGTCTCGAGTATGATCTCGACATCTACATGATCGTGGCGGTCGACTTCTTCAACATGGGCGCCATGGAGAACAAGGGGCTGAATATCTTCAACTCCCGTTTCGTACTGGCCAACCCGGCGACCGCCACCGACAACGACTACAACGATATCGAACGGGTGATCGGTCACGAATATTTCCATAACTGGACCGGCAATCGCGTTACCTGCCGTGACTGGTTCCAGCTCAGCCTGAAAGAGGGGCTGACGGTGTTCCGGGATCAGGAGTTCTCCTCCGATCTGGGCTCTCGTGGTGTCAACCGCATCGACAACGTGCGCACCATGCGCGGGCCGCAGTTTGCCGAAGACGCGGGCCCCATGGCGCACCCCATCCGTCCGGATGTGGTGATCGAGATGAACAACTTCTACACCCTGACCGTCTATGAGAAAGGGTCGGAAGTGATCCGCATGATGCATACCCTGCTGGGTGAGACCGCCTTCCAGGCGGGTATGCGCCTCTACTTCGAGCGTCATGATGGCTCGGCGGCCACCTGCGATGATTTCGTGCAGGCGATGGAGGATGCCTCCGGGGTCGATCTCGGCCGTTTCCGCCGCTGGTACAGCCAGTCCGGCACCCCGGAACTCACCGTGACCGACGAGTACGATGCCGCGAGCGGTGTTTACCGTCTGCATGTGAGCCAGCACACCCCGCCGACTCAGGATCAACCGCAAAAGCTGCCGCTGCACATTCCACTCGATATCGAACTCTATGACGAGCAGGGTGCCGTTATTGCGCTGCAGTATCAGGGCAAGGCCATCGGCAACGTGCTCGACGTGCTGGAAGCAGAGCAGACCTTCGTGTTCGATCAGGTGCCGGTCAAGCCGGTTCCCTCCCTGCTGCGGGACTTCTCCGCACCGGTCAAGCTGCACTTTGATTACAGCGATGAGGCGCTGGCCTTCCTGATGCGCCATGCCCGCAACGAATTTGCCCGCTGGGATGCGGCGCAGATGCTGATCAACAAGGCGGTTATCGACGGGGTGGCTAGGGTGCAACACGGACAGGGGGTTGAGCTCTCCCAAACCCTGCTGGCAGCCTTTATCGCCATTCTGGAAGATGCCGAACTCGATCCGGCGCTCAAGGCGGAGATCCTGACCCTGCCGGGTGAAGCGACCCTGGCCGAACTGTTCGAGGTGGCGGATATTGATGCCATCCATCAGGTGCGCAACGAGATAACCACCTCGCTGGCGCAAGCCTTTGGCGCCCAGTTGCTGGTGACCTACGAGAGCCTTCATCTGCCGGGTTATCAGGTGGTGCATGCCGACATGGCCAAACGCGCGCTCAAGAGCGTGGTGCTCGGCTATCTGGCGGCCCTCGATGCTGGCAGTGCCGACCTGCTGGTGCGCCAGCAATATGCCGCCGCCGACAACATGACCGACACTCTGGCTGCGTTGCAGGTAGCAAACAGCTATCTGTTGCCGTGCCGCTCCGAGCTGCTTGCCGATTTCGAAGGCAAGTGGGCCAGGGATGGTCTGGTGCTGGATAACTGGCTGCGTCTGGTGGGTAGCAAGCCGGCGGAAGATGTGCTGAGCGAGGTGCAGCAGGCGATGGCTCACCCTACCTTCAGTATTCGCAACCCGAACCGTCTGCGTGCGCTGGTCGGCAGCTTTGCCATGAACAACCAGGTGCAGTTCCACGCCATCGATGGTCGCGGCTATCGCTTCCTGACCGATCTGCTGATCGAGCTCAACGAGGTCAACCCGCAGGTCGCTTCCCGCCTCATCACCCCGCTTATCCAGTTCAAGCGACTCGATGAGGGGCGCAAGGTACTGATCCGTGCTGAGCTGACCCGCCTGGCCAACCTCGAGGGGTTGGCGCGGGATCTGTTCGAAAAAGTGAGCAAGGCGCTGCAGCAGTAACATCGGCGGGGCAGGGGAGTGTCATCCTTTGCCCCGTTATTTGATCCTCTCTGCTTGCCAGCGGGGTAAACAGGGCATTTATCGGGAGTAAACGTGAAGCAATTTACCTTTCGGCTGTCGCTGAGCAGTGACGAGGTGATGTTGATGTATCAGGGGCACGCCAGACGGCTGGTAGTGCGCAGTGAACAGGGGCTGACCATCGAGCTTGGCATCGAGAAAATCCGGCCTTTTGTCGCTATCAGCGGGGTACATGGCTATTTTCGCCTCAAAACGCAGGACGATTATCGCTTTATCAGCCTCGAACGCATAAGTTAACAAAAAACGAACAGTTTACCGACTGATTATCTGATTATGCTCACTATCTATCCGGAAAAGTGGCACAAAGGCAGTGGGAATTTCTGTTTTTTTGCCTGTTGGCAAAATATCTCACAGTTTAAGCCGTGATCCGCACCTTGTTTTTAACAGTCCGTTAGCATCTTCTCTCGCCTTCCTTGATCCAAGCCATTACACTTCGCAACAACTCTGCACCAGCGGGTAACCAGGGTGGTTGCCTCTGCGTCGGTGGTTAATGTCGTCCGATAAGGAATATAAAAATGGCATTGAAAGACGCCCCTACCTCAGTTCTGCTCGAAAACGTTCTCGGCCTGATCCATCAAAAACTGCCCAAGAAGAGTGCCTCTCTGGTCGAATGCTTCGTGGCCAAGTTTTACGGCAACATGGCGAGCTCCGACATGCATGATCGCAACGACAGCGATCTCTACGGCGCGGCGCTTAGCCTCTGGAATGCCCTCAATCAGCGTAGAGGCACCGAACCCTATATCCGGGTCTACAACCCCGAGCTGACCCGCCATGGCTGGCAGTCCCCCCACACTATCGTCGAGGTGATCCTGCAGGATTCACCCTTCCTGGTGGACTCCATCCGGATGGCGCTCAAGCGTCTCAATATCACCGCCCACATGATGCTGCACCAGCCGCTGCACCTGATCCGCGGCGAAGAAGGTAAGATCAGCGCCATTCTGGATCTCGACAATACCGACGGGCAGACATCGGTCGAGACCGCCTTCCTCATCGAAATCGATCACCTTACCAGCGAAGTGCAGATGGAAGCGCTGGCTGCCGAGCTCAAATCCGTGGCTGGCGAAGTTGCGCTGGCGGTCGGCGATTGGCAGCCGATGCTGGCCAAGCTCAATGAAATCATCGACGAGCTGCCCAAGCGCAACCATCCGGTGAGCCAGGAGGAGGTCCACTCCTGCATCGCGTTTCTCAAATGGGTAGCTGCCCATAACTTCACCCTGATGGGCTATCGCCGCTACGACGTCAAGGCGGTGGAGGGGGATCACGAGATCCTGCCGCAGGCCAGTTCCAGCCTCGGACTGATGAAGAACTCCATCAAGGATGAGGGGCAGCGTCTTGGCAATATGCCGGCCAGCGCCCGTCACGCAGCGCTGAGTCAGGATCTGCTGATCCTCACCAAATCCAACAGCAAATCCCGGGTTCATCGCCCGGCTTATGTGGATTACATCGGCATCAAGCGCTTCGACGAGCATGGCAAGGTGGTGGGGGAAGATCGCTTTATCGGTCTGTATGCCTCCTCCATCTACAACACCAGTGCAACCCAGATCCCGCTCATCAGCCACCGTCTCGAGCGCATCATGGCCTCCTCCGGCCATGAGAAGGGCTCCCACGCCTACAAGGCGCTGCTGAACGTGCTGGAAACCTATCCCCGTGACGAGCTGATCCAGGCCCGCGAAGAGGAGCTGCTGGCTACCGGTCTGGGTGTGCTGGAGATGCAGGAGCGGGACATGCTGCGCCTGTTTGTGCGCCGCGATGTCTATGGTCGCTTCTTCTCCTGCATGGTTTATGTCACCAAGGAGCGCTACAACACCGCGCTGCGGATCAAGACCCAGCAGATCCTGCAACAATATTTCGGCAGCAGCGAAGAGGTGGAGTTCAACGTCTACTTCACCGAGGGCGTGCTGGCACGGACTCACTACATAGTGCGGGTTAACAACAACAACGTGGATGTGGATGTGAACGAAGTACAGAACAACCTGATTGAAGCGGCCCGCAGCTGGGACGACAGACTCGACTCCGTGCTGCTCTCCCACTATGGCGAAGCGCGCGGCAACGAACTGCGTCGTCGTTTCAGCACCGCCTTCCCCCGCGCTTACAAGGAAGATGTGCTGCCGGGCTCTGCCGTGGCCGACATCATGGCGCTGGACAACCTGAGCGAAGCCGAGCCACTTGGCATGTTGTTCTACCGCGCTCAGGAAGAGGAGAACGATCGCCGGGTACGCCTCAAGCTGTTCCACCGCACCGAACCTATCCACCTCTCCGATGTGTTGCCGATGCTGGAGAACATGGGGCTGCGCGTCATCGGCGAGACCCCCTATCAGGTGCGCACTCCGGCGGGCGAGCTATTCTGGATCCTCGACTTCTCCATGCTGTTGCACAGCGATCAGCCGTTCGATCTGGAGCAGAGCCAGCAGCGCTTCCAGGAAGCCTTCGCGGCCATCTGGAACAAGCAGCTGGAAGATGATGGCTTCAACCGGTTGGTACTGGGGGCGGGTCTCACTGGCCGTCAGGTCTCGGTGCTGCGCGCCTATGCCAAATACATGCGCCAGACCGGCGTCTCCTTCAGCCAGTCCTATATCGAAGAGACCCTGACCCGCTATCCCGATATCGCCGGCCTGCTGTTTGGGCTGTTCGAGCAGCGTCTCAATCCGGCCATGCCCCGCAATGCGGAAACCGGGGCCAGACTGCACGAAGAGCTCGCCGCCAAGCTGGATCAGGTGGCCAACCTCGATGACGATCGTATCATTCGCCGCTACGTGGAGATGATCGACGCTACCCTGCGCACCAACTACTACCAGCTGGACAAGGCGGGCAACATCAAGCCCTACATCTCCTTCAAGCTGGCGCCGTCCAGCATCACCGACATGCCGCTGCCGCTGCCGAAATTCGAGATCTTTGTTTACTCACCGCGGGTGGAAG